>DATLXF010000001.1:0-5552 GCA_035575945.1 Bradyrhizobium sp.
CGCGGTGATCTCGATCGCGCGCTCGAGCCGTCCGGGCCGGAGAATGGCCGGGTCGATGGCGTCGATCCGGTTGGTCGCGCCGATCACCACGATGCCCTCTCTCCTGCCGCTGGTCGCATCGTCCAACTGCAGCATGAAATCTTCGATCACGGGCATCCACCAATCCCGATTCCTGGAGTCCAAGGATTCGCGGGAAGGCAGTCCATCGATTTCGTCGAGGAAGAGGATCGCAGGCGCGGAAGCCGTAGCGCGCGCGAACAGTTCGCGCATGCTCTTGATCACTCCATCCAAATGCCCGGAACTGGCCGCGAAAAGCTCGCCCACGCTGCCGACCACCAGCGAGGCTTCACACGCGTGAGCGATACTCCTCGCGAGAACGCTCTTTCCCATGCCGGGACCGGAAAAGAAGACGGCTCCGCGGTCCACCGCACTCCAGGGAATGATGCCCGCGCGATAGTCCCGCATGTCGCGTGCCAAGGCCATCCCCCAAGCGCGCGCGGCGCCGTACTCGACCGCAGTGGCAAGATCCGGAACGTCTGCGGCATTTCCGGCGCCGCCCCTCGCGGTCGCGGCCGCCACGATGCGAGAAGCGACTTCACGCGCATCAACTCCCGGACGCATGGCGGCCACAATGTCGTCGAGCCCGAGGCGGACCAGATGAACCTCGTCGATCCGTGGAGGCGCCTCGCCGTACAGGTCGCTAAGCGTGCCACCGAGGACCGACTCGTCGAGCTTGATCTTTATGCGATGGTCCGCGCCCGCGACGAGCGTCGACGGGAGTACCTGCTCGGGATCCACGGCGATGCCGATAACGGATCTTCCTTTCGCCAGTGCAGAAGCCACCTCGGCGTTGCCGATTGACGGTTTGTGGCGAAGGCGCTCGGAACCGTCTCGCGCGAAGCAGAGCCACTTTTTTCCGAAGGGACGTTGCTCGAAGAATTCCTTGACCGGGACGATCCAATCGGCTGCCGGGACCGACACCACCACGGCCTGGGTCGACTTTCCCCAGAGCGCCTCGTCGACGATCGGCGTAACGGCCGCGGTGATCGCGGCGGCAACGAGCGCTTTGCGCGGGTCCCGAGGCGCACCGCCGTCGTCCGCCGTAGTCCCAGGGCCGTCGTCGTCGGCGGCATCGGAAGAAAGATCGAAGTCAGGATCGCCGCCATCCTCGGCCTTTCGCGCTCTGTCACGCGCGGCAAGCAGCCGGGCGAAGCCGGACGGTACGCGCAGCGCATCGCCGCCTTTTGACGGATTGTCGGTCGGCGTCGCAGCGGGCGCGGCTACGGGCGACGAGCTTTCGATCGAAGGTGACGGTTCGTCCGTTTGCGTCTCGGGCGTAGCGAGTTGCGTGGGTTCGTTTTTCATCGAGATTCTGAAGGAGTGAGGATGAAATCGATCTTCCGGATGTCCGGAGAAAGAAGCCGTAGGCAGCAGGTTCGACGAGCAAGGCTGGATCGAACCGTCGTTTGTCTGCCGCCTAGGTGGCCGGGTTGGTTACCTGCGGCGCATGATGTCGACGTTGCAGCAGCGTCGCGACCGTCCAAGCAAGCCCCCGGCACGTGTCGCGGACTATGACGAACGCTTCGGTGCCGGCGGCTGGGAAGAAACCTCTCGCTTCCGGGATGAGCGGGGTTGCTTATCATCAGGTCTCCTCCGAGAACTTCCTCGCCACCAAGGGACGGAAAGATTTCACCAGCCACGATGTCGCCAGGCGCGCCTCGCGAGCGCCGGCGCCCGGCAGACGCCGGATCACGGTGGAGAGAACGAGGCAGGCCGTAGCGTCGCCTTCGCAGGCGCACAGAACCAGAGCGGTCATCACCAGATCGAACTTGTGACGAAACGAGTCGTCGCGGCTCAGCGCAAGCGCCATCCCGATCGCGGCGGCTCCGTCGCCGGCAACGGCGGCGTGCCAGCGCGGCTCGCCGACCATCTCGATCTTTTCGACAGCAAAGCGCATCGCGCCCAGCGCCGCCGCGTGGAAGTTGGGCGCAGCGATGGAGCGCCACCACCTGATCGGCGACGAGGCCGTTGCGATCGAGTTGATCTTTGCTTTCGGTTTCCGGCCTTGCTTCGCAGTGGTCCTCATCCTCGTTCTCCTCAGGCGAATATTCCGCGTGCGTATCGGAACGCGCACACGCTCGACGTATATGTGATAAGTCACATAACATGCAGCGTCAAAGAGCGGTAGCATAAAGTAACCGATGTTTCCGCGACGGTTAACGCGCGATTAAAGAGGACGGGTCGGTGACCGTCGAAGTCCTAAACACCGCACGGCGCGGCGATAAGCAGCGCCGGATCTCGCCGGAGTCCTGGGCGACGGCGCTTTTATATTGTTGCAGCACTCAAGATCGGGACGGTCTGCATCCTCATGAAGGGGCTCGACCCGGACCAACTATGACGCCGCTCTTGTCCGCGCGGCAGCTAAGCGACTACGGCTTCAACCGTAACGGTGCCTCTGCGCCCGGCGTGGGCTGGCCCAGTTCTGCGCGATGGAAGGCGCTCGTCCTTCCCCCTTCTGCCTCGAACTGCTCACCCTGTACGAAGCCGGCGAGATCTCGGGCGCCGAGATGCGCAAGCGCATGCTGGAAGGGCGCGGAGCTGAGCTTGTGGGGTCCGCACCTTATTCCCGGTACGGACGTCCTCCGCAAGCGGTGGCAAAGATCTAACTCGCAGCGCCGGCGCGGCAATAACCAAGGGTGAGACTTTCAGATGACCGCCAGCGTTCTGCACATCGTCAGCCTGCTGATCTCGTTCCTCGTGGTGACGGTGCTCTTTGCGATGATGTTCAAGTGGCTGCCGGACGTCTCCGTCGGCTGGCGCGACGTCTGGCTGGGCGCGCTTCTGACCGCCCTGTTCTTCGAAGTGGGAAAGGCCGCGATCGGCTTCTACATCGGTAAGCAAGGCCTGGAATCGACCTATGGTGCGGCCGCCTCGATCGTCGTCGTGTTGATCTGGGTCTACTACACCTCACAGATTATCCTGATGGGGGCGGAGATCACGCACGCCTATGCCAAGCACGGAGGTTCGCTCCGACAGCGAGCGCCAGAGAGCGGTGCGAAAGTGCGGCCCCCGACTCCGCCGGGCAGCGCGCCGTCAGGAAGGCGAGTAAACAGGAACTCTTGAATACGCCTGGGTCAGGAAGATCGGCGCTGTTTCGAGAGGCTCTTCAAAGCCTCGATGATTTCGAGCGGATGGAACGGCTTCTGCAGGAAGAGGCTGCCGGGGACGGGACGGGGTTGGACCGGCGAGAAACCGGTGGCGTAGATCACCGGCAGGCCGGGATCGTGCTCGCGGCAGCGTTCGGCGATTTGCCAGCCGTCGACCTGACCGGGCAGTCTGATGTCGGTGATCAGTACGTCCGCCACCCGCCGCTTGCACCACGCCAGCGCTTCTTCCCCGTTGCTCGCGTGGATCACGTCGTAGCCTTCTTCGCGCAATGCTTCGACGACCAGTTCCCGAACAAGCGGGTCGTCCTCGACCAGAAGAATTCTCACTAGGGCTCCTCAATGCCCCCACATCTGATACTGATGGAAAACTGCGCACTCCTTACGCAGTTCCGAAGCTTCGGCGGAAAGCGATCGGCGCACTCCCAAATCGGGGAAGTTCAGGCGAGGCCGAGCCGTGAGACTTGATGGCAAGAAAACTCAAGACCTACCAGACGTCGCTCGGATTGTACGACCAGGCGATCGCGACGCCTTCGATGAAGGCGGCTCTGGAGGCGTGGGGTGCCGATAGCAACCTGTTTCACCAGGGTGTCGCGAAGGAAACCGACGATCCCGAGATCGTCGCCGCGACGATGGCGAAGCCGGGCGTCGTGCTCAAGCGGCCCGTCGGATCGAACGGTCCCTTCAAGGAGCACGCCGAGCTGCCGACCGAGCTGACGGCCGACGAGGCCAAAGCAGGGCGGGCGAGACGTCGCTCGAAATCGAAGGGACGCGCCTCAGCCAAGATCAGCGACAAGCAGGCCCGGAAGGCGGCGCTGGAATTCGAGCGGGCGCAGAAGCGGCGGGATGCCGAACGCCGCAAGGAGGATGCCGAAAGGGCGAAGGAACGCGAGCGGCGCGAGGAGGCGGTTGCCAAGCACAGGCCGCGCTGAACAAGGCCCAGCGGGAGCACGAAGAGAAGGCGGACGCCATTGAGGCTGAGCGCGCCTCCGTGGACGAGCGCGCGAAAGCCGAAGACCCGCTGGGAAAAGCAGAAGGCAAAGCTTGAGACCGCTCTCCGCAGGGCGCGAGAGTAGGGGCGGCCGCGTATCGGTAAAAGTTCACTCCGCCTTGGGTAAGCGTCCCTTGCCGCCACACTTCGCGCAGCGGCCCGGAAAGATCCTGCGGCCGGGCGCGATCTCGCGCGCCGGCTCGCGCCCCGTTCCGTTGCAGGCGTGGCACTTGATCTCAGAGGAAGGGTCCTTGGTCATGCTTCGCCGGATCTGGCGAAGTATGTGGCGGGAGGGCTGGTGCGAGGTGGCGGCGAGGGCCGGGCGCTGCCGAGAGGTTTGCTCTTGGCGTCGTATCTTTTGGCAAGATCGAGCAGCCGCCGGCGTGTGAACGGGTCCGCTTTCTCCGCCAGGTCGCGCGCACGCTGCGCGAAGCCTCTGTAGAACTCTTCCACGACGCTACCCCCCGCAAAACATCCGTGAATGCTGGATTTGAGTGCGGGGCGGGGTCCGCGTCAAGACATCGCTTGTGCCGGCCCGGAAAACGGCACTAGGTTGAACAGGGCGGGGAAGTCACATGTCGCTGCGGCATCAGGGTGGGAATACGGTGCCCGGGCGGCCGATGGAGCTTGTGCGCGACGAGGCGGCCAACGGCAGGGAGCGCTACGTCTGTCCGGATTGCGACGATCCGCTGCATGATCCCGCCGCCCAAAAGTGGGTGGATAGCCCGCTGCGGCCGCCGGCGAAATAGTGGTCCGGAAGAAATCAGGCCGGGGTCTCAAGGAGCGCCGAGGCCGATGATAGCATCCGGCTTTGCGAGTCCAAGGTGGACTGGCTCGGTAATGTGATGGGCCAGCGTTCGGGCGCTACGGCAGGGATGTTCGGGACCGTGACGGCGGCTGATCTTTTTCGCAAACCGAGCCAGATTGATTGCCACCGCCGATGGGTTCATGCATCCTGTGGGCGGCGGATGGGTGAGATCTCCAATGCTCGATGCCGACACCACCGCGCTGCTGCGCGCGGTCCTCGACGAGGTCTGCGAGAACGTTTCCCGCTACGAAACCATGGCTCGCACTCACGTCGCCTCGAAGATCCTCGAAGCCGCGAGGAGCGGCGAGACCTCGGTGGCCAATCTGAGGCAGGTCGGCCGGAAGGCGCTTTCCGACGCGCCGACGATGTGGCGATAGGGGTCGGTTACCGGTTAAGCGCGATACATGCGAGCATTCCCAGCATACCCCCAGTGCAACGGGAGCGCGAGCGCCGCCGGCTCGCCGACTGGTCACGCTGCGGCGCTCTGAAGAGCAGGATCGGGGGCGTGGCGCGACACGAGATCGCGAAGCCTCGCCAGGTCGTCTCCGGATGCGGCCCGGCACCGCGACCCGCCGTCGAACTTGGCCTG
>DATLXF010000002.1:0-7658 GCA_035575945.1 Bradyrhizobium sp.
GGCTTTGTCATCTCCGGAATTTACCACACGTTCGAAGACGCAACCACCGGGGCTCGGATGCGGGTCTTCAAGCCGCGCGCGGAATGGAACATCGCCAGAGGGCGACACGAGCCGATCGTGGCGGTCGAAGTATTCGACGCCCTTCAGAAGCGTTATGCCGGCGAACGGACCGCCGCCTGATACCCGGGACGGAGACGGCTTTCGCCGGGGACGCGAGACGTTCGTGGTTTCCGATCATGCCGGCGCGATTCATCAGGCCACCGCGCCGCTCGAACGGGCGCCAGTGGCCCAAGTGTGCAAATAGACTAGCGCCATCTATGCTCCGCCGACCTCACGCTCTGTTTGCCCGGTCTGCGAGGAGCAGATCGGCGCCGTCTGCCAGCTGACAGCGAGGGGCAGCATCCTAAGACGGCGACAATGCGTTCCACGTTCCGCAGCGGCGAGACGCGTTCGTCGCGCCCAAGCGCCACGGCATCTTGGGGTGAAAAACTGTGGCTCGCGCGGCGGATCGAAAGCCGCAATTGTAAAACGGCCAACTGCACAATTCAGCAGGGATTAGGCTGCTCGAGCGGAAAGTAGCCCGCAACAGGCGGTAGAAGCCGCAGCAAGCCGATGATCGACTAAGCAAATTGGATCATCCGGCTTACGGATCCGGGCTAAAGATCAATGCTCGACCTGGATCTCAGGTGTCTATCAACGGGCAGTTCTCGTCTGCGGCATGCATCCCCGACGAAATCGCAAAACTCTGATTCGAACGCCGCCGATAAATCCATCACGACGTCCGGTCGTTATCCAACTTCATTCTGCGCGGAGGCGGAGCCAAAGACCGGAAATGTCCCGCCGCGAGCAGCGCCGAACGTCCTCGTATTTTCCAGAATTCATTACATCTTCCTCAGACCGCAGAAAGCGACCAGCCCCTCCTCTCGCGCTTAAACTGTGTTTAGTCGCTAGGACGGCGCGAATCGGACAGAAGAACAGTCCACTTAGCGAGTGGTCGTCACATCCGTCGGACGCTGTGGACTGGTCCACATGATTAGCTTCGGTTAGTAACTGGGGGAAAATGTTTGTCATCCCCTGCGATGTGTCTATCATCGCGGTTGACTCCAACGACCGACCGACCGCGTGACCGAAGCACAGCAGAAGAAGCCGGAACAGAAGCCGTTCAAGGAGCGATTCCCTGCCCGGAAGTCGGCGGCCTTGCGGACGCTCGCCGCCAATCTGCGCAGGTTGCGCAAGGATCGCGGCTGGAGCCAGGATGCGCTGGCGGCCGAAGCCCGCATCGACCAGAACGCCGTCAGCCTGATGGAAAACCGGCGCTCAAACCCGACGATCGTGGCGATCGAAAGCCTCGCCAAGGCGCTCAAGGTGCCCGTCGCCGAACTCCTGACGCCAGCGAAGACTCCGAAGACGACGCGATCGGTGAAGGCTGACACATGACTATTCCGGAAAAGAGAACTTCGGCGACAAGATCGTAGGCGCATCAGTCCGGGCCGCCAGCACCCCTTTCCGAGCGGGCCAACCGGCCGCGGACTTGCGCGCCGAAACCTAAATTAGGGCGTGCGGATGGATGGGCGATGGGCCATATCGATCCGGACATGCAGAGGTGGCTGATGGCCAGGACGAACTCCACAGCGATCGATTCAGCAACGGAGCTGTTCACTTGCCGGTGTGGAAAGACCACATGCCATATGCACCGGCTGCGGCCGTTTCGGGAACACATCAAGCGGCTCTGTCGAGCAATCGCGGTCGCACATCAGTTGGAGCTTCTGACGTCGCGAGATCCGGAAGTGGACTGGGATGCGATCCTTTCCCGCTCCAGATGGCGGCGAGCCTCTGAGGACGCTTCCGCCGACACCGCTTATGTCGATGATAGCGAATCCATCGTCTGGTGCGACACAGCATGGGAGTTCGAGGAACTGAGCAGCGAAATTGCCGCCAAATATGTAGCGGGCCCGAGCATCTTCAATTTTCTTTGGTGCGCCCACGAAGCCGCGGTCGGCGCTGCGGGTGGCGGCCAATTCAAACGTGACAAGGTAGCCGTCCGAGGCCGCCGACTGGCCCAAGGAAATCCCAGACCCGAAGACGAGTTTCCTACCGTCAACGGACTGTACCGGTTCGCCGAATTGTGCCGCCGGAAATGCGGCGACCTCGACTCCGAGATCGATCGTATCGCGCACGACTACAAACTTGCGGGCTCGCCGCCGCGGCCGACTTGCGCGCATCTATTGAAATCACATTGCGCACGGACATGATGCCGTGCCGACGGCGGCCTGGGCCGAGAACGGGAAGGGCAAGGCCAACTTCGTCATCTTCCGGATGTACGCCGTGGGTCGTCTTCTGCTCTTGCTCATCCAGGAATTCGCTTTCCAATCGTTGATCGATCCCTCGGCTCCGATTCCCGTGACACTGAACGAAAAGAACGCCCCGACACGCAATGGTTCGGAAACTGCAATTGCATGAATTGAGGGACGCCGAGCTGCTCGCCGACCGGGGATAGAGACGTCCGTCGGAGAATCATCGGCCGCTTGCCCCGGCGGATGCGGGCGGCCCGCCCCGTCTTCGGGATCTGTGCCGACGCCGAGCTCCGCCGGTCAGGCTTTTTGGACCTCGATCACGATCGGATGAAAGCTTCCGGGGATCTCGCTCCCAGGCAGAATGGAGTGGCCGAGGACGATCTGGACGATGTCGAACGGAGTGTCCTTCAGGGGCTTCTCGCCCTTCGCCGATTCCGACCTCATCGCAAGCCCCGCCTTGAGCTTGCGATAGAAGGCCGGATCGTCCCTGAGGGTTCGCGGCGACGGCGAGCCGGGCAAGAACTCGTTGGGATCGACGTTTCGCAGCTCCTTGCGAAAGATATCCAACAGCTTTTCGGACAGCAGCAGCCACTCTATGACCTTGGACTTGTCCCGTCCGGCCAGACAGGTCGCTAGATCCTGATCCATGGTGGCCTCCGCAAGCAGAGTTGCCCCACTCCTTCCTCGCAGGAACATTCGAACGCCGACGCGTTGCCGGGTCGGC
This sequence comes from Bradyrhizobium sp., assembly GCA_035575945.1. Classification (GTDB taxonomy): domain Bacteria; phylum Pseudomonadota; class Alphaproteobacteria; order Rhizobiales; family Xanthobacteraceae; genus Bradyrhizobium. The sequence goes on from DATLXF010000002.1 coordinate 3,019, forward strand.
ATGGCGGCCAAGGTACCGACCCGCCCCAAGCGGCCGATGAACGCCTGCTGGAGTTGAAGGGCGAACGGCGTTCGGAACCGGCGCACGCGCCTCAGGCCGGAATCCAGCCTGGCCGGCAGGTCGTCGACCATCCAGGTTTCGACCGCGAGCGGATCCCAATCGAGGGAGTACTTCTTTCCGTCGACCATCATGATCGGCGTCTGAATGCTGCTCCCTCCGATCTTCTTCGCCGATCGTTCGTACGGATGCACCGATCCCTTCAGAAGCAGCAGGCGATCCGTGTTGCCGTGCTGCAGATCGCAGGCCTGCGAAAGCACCACGAAAGCGTGCTGCTCGACATGCTCCGGAACTCCATCCTTTGCGGCCACCGCCTTCGACTCGGCGAGGAAGACGTCGCCCAATCGCGCGGCCTTCGGATTGGCATCTATTTCCGCTTCGATCCTCGTGCGATCGCCGTGCTGGAAGAGCGCACCGTCCATCATGCGGTCCGATTCCTCGGTCGGCATGAATTGAGCCGGCGGATATTCCTTCCAGTCGATCTGGTTCAATCGCTTGGCGTCCCTCACGAGGTCGGTATCGCCCTCCAGGATCGAATGCAGGTGAAGGTCGTAAAGGTCTAGGATGTAATCTCCGACCGGCTCCTCTTCTGCCTCCAGGATGAGGGCGTTCATGTTCGCGTAGTCGGGAAGGTCGAGCGTGCGAATGCTCGCGAGAAACTTCTCGCGTGCGCCCGTGAGAGCTTTGTCCCACGACAGCACGAATCCATTGAGCTTCAGGGCATCCGGACGGGAGACCGCCAGCTCGTAAAGCCTTTCCACCATCGTTTCGGCATCGCCGAGATCGCTTTTCCTCACCATCCGGAATTGACAACCCAGGAGTTCCGCTCGGTCCCGCACGGTGGGCCCCAATTCGTGCAGCCGGGGGCTCTCCGAGAGCAGTATGACCGTGGGCGGGCAATCACGTCGGCGATCGACGATGGCTTTTATTCTCTCGATCGCCTGGTCGACGGCGCCTGGCCCCTCCATGTATCCGAGGAAAAGGTCCAGGAAGATGATGTTCGCGTCATCGATCGCGTCGTGTCCATCCCTGCCGTAGGTGTTGCAGATCAGCCCAAGTCCGCCCTTGAGCAGATCCTGCAGCGGAACCAGCCGGTCCCTCTTGTTCTGGCGGACTTCGATGAATTCGACGAACACCGCGCCGGCCGGCTTCAGTTCATCCCGCAGTTCCCATGCGATCTTCAGAAAGGCGGGATCCCGGGACAGCTCCGATGGGTCCTTCGCGTCGTATTCTTGGTACGTTGCGGCGAATTTTTCGTGGTCGGCGTCCTTCAGGTCGTCGAAGAACCTGTCCCAAAGAGCCTTGGGAATATCTCCCGGCCGCGGCATGTCGTCGAACGCATCATCGACGATCGCGGCGATCGTGAACTGCTGCTCGGCCAGCAGCTGCTTTACCTGCTCTATCATTTCTCTGGCTCTGGAATTTCGAGAACGAACGTGTTCAAGCGGCCGCGGTGGACCTTGCGTTCCTCCGATAGAAAAATCCTTCCGCCGTTGTGCTTGGCGCAATCGGCCGCGATGTACAGTCCGAGGCCCTGGCGTTTCGACTTTCCTTTCGTCGAGAAGAACGCCTTGAAGACTTCGTCGCGCAGGGATGGTTGGATGCCCGGCCCGTTGTCGGTGTACTCGAGTAGGTTCGGAAGTTTGCCGATCGAGATCGCGATGTTCGGCTTGTACTTCTGCTCGTCGAGCGCCTGGAGATCCATCCAATAGATGGAATTCTGGATCAGGTTTTCGATGATCTGCACGAACATGCCGCGTACGCCGTGGACCATGACGGTCTTGGCGCCGCGCTCCACCGTGACGTCGATCGAGACGTTGTGGCGCTTGAATTGGGGAGCATGTCCGGCAAGCACGTCGCGGACCATCGCGACGAAATCGAAGGTTTCCTTCCGCTGACGACCTGAGACGCTGAGCGGATCGAGGACCCGAAGCCGGCGGTTCATCGTCTGCATCTCGTCGCGCAACGACTTGAAGAGGGAGTTTACCTCCGCAGGGAGACCTTCAGCGGGTTTCTGTGACAGCAGCGCGAGCGTCGTTTCCGTCGATCTCGCCAGTTCGTGGGCGACTATCTCCAGCATTAGCCCCACACCGGCGAGCTGCAGCATGCGGTCGCGCTCGTCCTCGATCTGCTCGGCGCGCTCCTTCGCCGCCGCGAAATAGGCCATCATTTCGTCCACGAACGACATGAGCTCGCGGAGCTTCGGCTTCTCCTCCGCGTGGCGCGCGCCGAGCTCCTTTATCGAGGTAACAGCTCTTTCCTGCAGGGACTTGACCTGCTTTTCGGCCTTGTCGAAGTCGATCGACTTCGGTTGGTGCCGCTCCTCCACCTCGTTGAGGAAGTTGAGAAGACGGTCCTGGATGACGAATTTGAGAAGCTCGACGAACACCTCCTTCTCGTCGCAATCCTTGAGACCTTCTCTGCTCGTCTGATCGATCAAATGGGGATTCTTCGTACGCGAGATCGAAACCCGCCCGATGAACTGCGACTTGTTCAGCTTGTAACCCTGGGAGGCGAGCGCCTTGCGGTCTAGACCGAGCCAGTCGTTGTCGTCGTCGCCGTACGGAAAGACACGGTAGCCGTTCCGGAACAGCATGATCCCGGACCACAGCCGCTGCAGATCCTGGATGTGCTTGCGATCCCCGATGCCGTCTATACTTCGGAACAGGCGACGATTGTACCAGTAGAACTCGAAGGAGAACGGTCCCACCGTCCTCAGGGCGGACGCCGGGACGTCGTCCGCCAGCGACTTGAGATCGATCTTTTCGAAGTGGAGCCGACGTTCTTCCGGAGGGTTGCCCTTGCCCAGATCGCCGCACCACAGCTCGACGTCGAGTTGAGGCTTTCCTTTGACGATCGAGTGTTCTCCCGTCGCCTTCGCGTGCGCGAGCTCGAATATGGCCCGGTCGAGCCGAGGGATGTCGACCCGGCTTCCGTTGAAGATCACCGCTATCCGGAACCTGCGCTTCGACCTGGAAAACGGATCGGACAACCGCGCAAGCTCGGACGTGCAGATGCCAACCATCCGCTTGGCCGACCAGTTGGAGGCGATCCCGGATATCCTGATCGTCGTCCCGCTGCTCTCCGGGTCCGGTTTCCTCGCGCCGACCGTCGGCACCAGCTCGATGTCCTGGACCATCTTGTCCAGGTCGTCGAATACGGACCAGTCGACATGGAGATGATTCAGCCGCTTGTCTTCCGAGGTCGAAGTGGTCACGTCCAGTATGGAGCCGAGCCGCATCGCGGAGAGGCGGCCGACACCTTTTTCTCCCAGATACCGGGGCTCCGCATCCTTGGTGCGCAGCTCGACGTCGAGCGAGCGACGCCGCGACGGCGTTCCGATCACCAGGAACGACTCGAGCAGATCCTCCTTCGACATTCCCCGCCCGGTGTCCCTGAATTCTATCCAGTTCGCGGCAAGGTAGGCGCTCGTCAATCGCGTACGGAAATCGGCGGGCGATTCGGCCCGGTCGACGGCGGTGGACAGCGCCGTGCGCGCCTCTGCCGGCGAGTTCTCTATGAAGGCAGCCTTGGTGGAGGACTTCAGTTCGGCGAAATCGGCCTCCAATTGCTGCGCGGCGGAGGTATCGTCCTCTTCGATCTTTCGCGCCTCCAGCTCTTCGGCGCTGGAGAGAGCATCCACGAAGGCGCTATGCTTCATCGCTATGCAGAAGTGGATTTCGACGCCGTCCGCCGATTTCGCATCGATGGCGTTCTTCACGAGTTCATAGATGGCGACGGCGTCGGAGCTTATCAGCTCGGCACCTAGCTCGAGTACGGTTCTGGCAGCGACCCTAAAAGCCAAACTTCCACCGGAAGGTTCGAGAAACGATCATTTCAGAGCGATCAAACTACCTTGTACCTCGTCAACCGGTGAATGCGGCTTCCCGGCTTTGGAGCGGAGCGGTCCCCTGCGTAAGCCCGACGACCGTTTCGATGAACCGAGAGTCGACGAAAGGGACCTGGGAGAAGCAAAGCCCGCGCTCGCCTTCGAGCTTCGCGAGCATATGCCCGCGGCCCAGCAGCCGTTCGGCTCCTCTGTCTCCCAGCGCGATCTCGGACGTGCCCTCCGAGTCGACGCGCAGGATCAATCGATTGCCCAGGTTGGCGCGAAGCTGCATCGGCATGACGTTCGCGTCGGGGCGTTGCGCGGCGAAGATCAGGTAGATCCCCGCCGCTCGCGCCTTGATCCCGAGCCGCTGCACGACCGTGGAGACGGCCTCCTTGTACTCGTCGATCAACATCCATTCGGCGAATTCGTCGTGGACCAGCCAGATGACCGGCAGCCGTTCGCTTTCGGGCGCCTTCGCGTTGTATTCGGTTATGTTCGCCACGCGTCGTTCCTTGAAGCGGACATATCGGCGGTCCATCTCGACGACGAGTTCGGCAAGCCGTTGCGAGGCCAATTCCTGCTCGTCGATGATGCCTCCGTCGAGATGAGCCTGTCATTCGGCTTGCAATATTGACCCCCTAAGCCGGGGGATCGGCGTCCAAAATTGACCCCCTAAGGTTGGGCTGTTGCGCTGCCTGCTTTGGAATGAAGCAGGTGGTCGGGGATGCTGATCGTGGAGACGATTGCGCGG
>DATLXF010000003.1:0-6983 GCA_035575945.1 Bradyrhizobium sp.
TGATGGTGTGGACCAGGCGGAAGATGTTATCCAGAATCTTGGCGTTGTTCGGCTCCTGCTCGAACTTCACCAACTGATTGTCAACGGTGTCCAGGCTCTCGCTGGTCTCCGTCAGAAACTCCCGCAACAGATCATCCATGAGCTACGCCTTACTGACCGCGACCAAGACGCGAGGTCTGATCACCGTTGATACGGACGGACGTCCTAGTCTGGATCGTTAGACATCCCCTTTCACAGTCCCGTTAATTTCATCCTCCGTGCTACTACGGATATTGAAGCGAAGTTTGCGGTTTGGCTGCGGCTCCAGCGCTTTTCGGCAGATCGGCTCCGCCGCAGTTGCCGGGAGTGCCGGCGAGGTAAACGGGCCGATAATCGCGACGCGCACCGCGCGGGAAAGTCCTGCCCGCGACGAAGGATAGAAATTGCCCTGCGCGGTGTTGGACAGATCCCCCTACTTCGCGCGTTCTCGTCGCCCGCGCATTCGGGTGCCGCCGCGACCTGCGCGGTCGACGTTCGAGGTTAGCGAACGGTTACCTTGCGACCAAAGCGGCTCGTGCCGCGCTAACGGAGCCGCGCGGACGCGGCAATGTCGCGACCGGAACGATGCTCTGCCAGGCAATCGTTGATGGCCGCGAGCAGCGCGTGCGGGGTGAACGGCTTGCGCAGACAGCGTGCGGCGCCGAGCTCCAGCGCCATCCTGAGAAAATCGGGTGCGGGCGAATTCAGATTTGCGAATGCGTAACCGGACATCGCGATCAGCGGAATGACCGGCGCCCGCTCGTGGAAGATCCGGATCGATTCGAAGCCGCGCATGTGCGGCATGAAGATGTCGACGACGATCAGATCGAACGGCTCGTGCTCGAGGGCGCGCAATCCCGCTTCACCGCCCTCGGCGATCGTCACCCGGAAATTGTTGCGCTGAAGACAGAGCTCGATGGCCATGCAAACCATCGGATCATCGTCGACGACGAGAATATGACGTAGATCTTCCGACCCCATTTGAGCGTCGTGTTTCGGCAGTTCAGCAATTGAACCCTGGGGCACACCTTTCTCCTTTGCTTCGAGCGGAAACCGAACGCGGTTTGCGGGGACGGACGGCTGCGCGGTCTCCGCCCGGCCTGACGGCGAGCGCGGATGCAATGCTTTCCGGTTATGGAAGGCCCCCTTACCATTTTTTCCCACCTGCTCTTGGCAGAGCGGCGCTTCCCCTTCTGAGCGAATCAGTGTGCGCCGCTCAATTCCGCCGCAAATGCGACATCCTGTCTGCCCCGCAGCGGGTATATGGACAATATCACAACTTTTAGATTAGTCTCTGTTCATCGCAACTGCATGACGAACGGGCGTCGCACCAAGCGTGCTAGAGGGCGCAGGCCTGAACCGCACCAGCGCGAACCGCCACACGGTGAAATCATCTGCCCATCGGGATCGCCAAGACCTCCGGCAACTGGAGCCCGACGCATCCTCGCGTATCGGGAATGCGCACCGCCGCAGGACGAATCCTGCCGCGGGACAACTTGTCCCAATTGCCAAGATATCCCGAGATGAGATGATGACTCTCACGGGCCGGAAACGGCTTCGAGCAACGTGATCGCAAGACGGGGGGAGGCAGCTTTGGAAACCATTGTGCGTCCACCCAACGGTTTTCTCTCTGCGCTGGCGGCGGACGATTACGAATTGATCCGTCCGCACCTGCGAACGATAGATCTGCCCCATGACGCGGTGCTGGTCGAGACCGGCGAGACGCTCAAGCGTGCCTATTTTCTCCATCGCGGCGTCATCTCGCTGGTGGTGGAACTGGCCAAGGGCGAGCATGTGCAAGTCGCCATGATCGGTCGCGACAGCCTGCTGGGGACGCTCTCCATCATGGGCGATCCATGCGCGTTGAATACCGCCATCGTGCTTGTCCCTGGTACCGCCTCGGTGGTGGATCTCGACAGGTTGCGCATTGCGGCCGACCAGAGCAGCACGCTACGCACGCAACTCACGCGCCACGGGTTGGCGGTTTATGCCCAGGTGCAGCAGACCGCGGGCTGCAACGCAGCCCATACCGTGGAATCCCGGCTGTCGCGGTGCCTGTTGCACACTCATGATCTATCGGGCGATTCCCGCCTGCTGCTGACCCAGGAGACCATGGCCCAGATGATCGGAGCGCGGCGCAACAGCGTGTCGCTGGTCGCCAACTCCTTGCAGCAGGCCAATTTCATCCACTACAGCCGCGGACACATCCAGGTCACCAACCTGGACGGCCTGCGCCAGACGGCGTGCGAATGCTACGCCACCGTGAAGGCCCAGTACGACCGGTTGCTCAGTCCGCGCTGAACGCCGCGCCCGCTTGGTAAACCGCGGGCTAATGCCGGCCTGCAAACACCGGCCATCGTGCTACCGGAACGAAATTCGAATGCCGTAGACAGGGACATGCCTCGCGTCGGCAGCTGCCGTGCGACGACGAACCATGATCTGGACGGACAAGGCCATGTTTGACGCAACCGTCGCGCCCGCGCAGGAGACGCTCGATGCCGCGCCCGCGCGCGAGCCGCGCGCCTACGAAGCGCTGGTGCGCGAGATCGGCGAGGAGGGCGCCTGTGAAGTGCGCGAGATGTTCTGGAGCGAGACCTGCGCCCGCCTGCGACTGTTTCGCTCGCTCCCGCTCGCGCAGCACCACGGCAGGATCGCGCGCGAGGCGCATTCGCTGAAGAGCGCCGCCGGAACGTTCGGCTATGTCAGGCTCGCAGCGCTGGCGCTGCGGCTGGAGAAGACCGCGGAGAGCCTCTCCGAGGTTGAATTCCGCGCGCTCCTTGACGTGATGGATGCCGCCTACATGGACGCACGCGCGCAGGAGCCGGAAGGCTAGGTCTTCCCTCAACGCGCCTGGTCGCGCAACTCGGCTTCAGAGCGCCCGGTCCACCGCCGCGTGTATTCCCGCCGTACTTCTACGGCTTGCGATGTTCACAGATGTCTAATGATAGCTGGCGATAGTCCGGGAAAACCAGGAGGGTTTTCCATGTTCACCTACGAGACCGCAGACCAGAAGGAGGTTCGTCGCTTCCGCATCGCCCAGTTCAACGGCCGGATGGCAACGGTGAAGTCTGGCGAGGCCACCGTGACCGGTTTCGTGCGTTCGGTGCTGGAGCAGGAATCGAGCATGCCGCCCCGCTGGACCATTACGATCATTCCGAACGCGCCGAAGGGAGCGATGAAGCCGCTGCGGCCCGCCCCACGCGCACGTCCGTTCGCCGAAGACTATTTCTGAGCGCGACCGTTTTCCGAGACATATCGGGACGGGCCTCCGGCCGCCTCAATCGATCGGATGCAGCAGCGCCGCACGGACGAGGTCCGCGGTGTTGCGTGCACCGAGCTTGCGCATCGCCTCGGCGCGATGGCTCTCGAAGGTGCGCGGGCTGATCTGCATGCGCAGCGCGCCCTGCTTGTTCGAGTAGCCTTCGCTGATCAGCCTCAGGACCTCGCGCTCGCGCTTGGTCAGCCGCTTCTGGCCGGACGGGCCGGGCAGATCGGCGCTCGGCGCGCGCTGCGGCTGCAGCACGCGGGCCACCTTCGATTCGGCCTGCGCGGGGTCGGACGGGGTCGGCGCACCGCCCCTTTGAGGGCCGGCCAGCTGCTTGACCAGACCGCAGACGCGTTCGGTCTGTGCCAGCGCGTTCTCGACCACCCGCTGCAAATAGGCACGATCGCCCGTGGCGGGCGTCAGCTGGTCGCTGTGATGCTTGATCTCGCCCATGTAAAGCAGGAGCGCGGTCAGGGGCCCGTTGAGCTCGCGGGCGATGGCCGCGGCCATTTCGTCGGCCGCCTTGGCACGTACGGCGCTAAGGCGGACGAAATCGGTCCCTTCTGCGGAAGCAGCGCTGCTTTCGTGCCATTCCGACGGCCGCGAATCGATGGCCGTATCATTCTGGGACCCCATGTCGCTGGTTTAGCGGAACCGGGGCTGCTCTGTGATTAACTTTTTGCTCCGTAAGACTACGGTGATTTCGTCGATTTTGCGCAAAAAGGGCGACTTAGGCACAATTTGTGCTTGCGAGGCGCCGAGACCGACCATGCAGGGGTTGAGTTCCGTCGGCGAACGGGCGGAAACCGCCGGGCCGGCCGCCTTGCTGGGGAACCCGGCCCCGGTTTTTACGGAATAATTAACGGCGACTTGTTTCTCTAGGGAGGTTGAGAGCGCGCAAATGCCTCCACGCATTGCCCCTGCGAGCGCGCGGGACACGCTGCGAAAGATTGCGTGCCATGGACGAGATCGATCGGCTGTCGGAATTCCTGCGGAGGCTGACGCCGCTGTCGCGCAGCTGTCTGCTGAGCGAGCTCGAACGGCTCGAGCTGTGCGGCATCGACATGCCGGGCTCGGCCGACATCCAGGCCCGCTTGCGCGCGGAATTCCGCAAGGACGGATCGACCCAGGCGCGCGCCACCTCTCCTTCGCGCTATTTCTTCGCGCCGCTCGAACTGCTGCTGATCGACGGCGCGCCCGACCATGCCAACATGGGGCGGATTTCGCGCAATACGCTGACGCCGATCTGGGAGTGGATCTGCCGCGACCTGCTGCCGACCATGGCGCGCGACTACATCAAGGCGATCACCGACCAGGTCGCGGCCAAGAACCCGAAGGAAGTGCAGAAGATCGTGTCGACCTTCCAGACCAAGGTCGTCAAGGTCCTCGAGAACACCCTCACCTCGGCCGAGAACACCGAGACAGCGCGCGCCAAGCTCGGGCAATACACGGCCTCGCGCACCGCCTTCGACGACGTCGTGAAGATGCTGCATGTGTTGCGATCAGGCGATGCGCTGCCGAAGTTCAACGAGAAGCTGCCTGACACGATCGCGAAGTTCGACGACGGCCAGGTCGCCCAGATCACGCTGCAGCTGGACGCCTTCAAGAAGGCGCATCCCCAGGCGCTTCCCTTCGCGCTGGCGCTGGTGGCGCGCCGCCTGAAGACGTCCTGGCAATTGGTGCGGCTTGCCACCAAGGCTGCTCCCAGCAAGGCCGCGGCGGACGTCGCCGCCACGCCCTATGCCTGCGTCGTTCACATGGTGCTCGACCGGCTCGACGACAAGCGCCTCGCGCTTCGGGTCGCGCTTCGCAACAACCGGGTGCTGATCGCCAGGGACCTGCTCGCCGAGATCTACGACACCGAATATGCGCTGAAAGTCCGCATCGACGGCATCGAGCATTGCGAGTGGGGCGTCCGGCTCCAGCAACTGATGGACGCGATCACAACATTGGTATCCGCCGAGGTGAGCCGCTTCCCCGACAATGTCGGCCACATTCTCGGCTCGCGGCGGCTGCGCAGCCACGACACGATCGGCGGCAAGCTGACTTATCTCGCCTGGAAGGGACGCGATGCGATGCAGGACGGCGCGGCGGCGTTCCGCAAATTGATCGGGCAGACATAGGCGCGCTCGAGCATGATCCGACCGGATCATGCTCTAGTTCGGCGTGCGCGGCAGGCAGAGGAAGCGGTCGAGAAACCGTCCTGACAGCACGAACCTGAACCACCAAACCATCATTCGCCGCGTCGTCATAGCTGTTCATCCTCGACAGCCCTCCACCCGCTATGGCGGTCCTTTAGCGCGACTGCGGCAACGCGCGTGTGATCCACTTCACACGGAATGCAGTCCGCCTGAACCCTCGACAAATTAGCTCGAATTGCAGGGCTTAACGTTACTCAGATAATTCAGGGACGTTCCGAACCTCTCCTTATTTGAACCCACGCTCGGCGTTTATGACACCGTCACGGAACGGGAGTGGTATCAGATGAACGATGGGACGAGTGAACTCGTCGGACGGAGGCCTGTGACCTTCGGACGGCGGAAGGTGACGCCGCGCGCCTGCGTGGCCGACAGCAAGCGCCACTTGCGGGCCTTCCTCAGCGAGGTGCTGGAAGACCTCGGCTTCGTCACCAGCGAATGCGCCAGCGCCGACGAGCTGCAGAACGTGCTCGCCACCGAATTGCCCGACCTGATCCTGCTCGGCGTCGCCGCCGACGGCATCGAGCCGGGGCGTTTCCTCGAGATCCTGGTGCGCGAGCAATTCGCCGGCAAGGTTCTCGCCGTCGGCGCCCGCGACTCGATCATCGTCAAGGCGGTGCGGCAGGTCGGCGAGGAATACGGCCTCAGCATGCTGCCGCCGCTGACGACGCCGTTCGGCGCGGAGATGCTGCGCGAGCGCATTGCGATGCTGCTGCCGGACGAGCCGGCGCCGAGCCCGGCCGTGCATGTCGGCGAGGCCCTGCACGCCGGCTGGCTCGAGCTGTGGTACCAGCCCAAGATCGACGCGCGCACGCTGGTGCGCAGCGGCGCCGAGGCCTTGGTGCGGATGCGGCATCCGACCTGGGGCGTGGTGCCGCCGGCCTATTTCATCCCGGAGCCGAGCGACCCGCATTTTCGCGCGCTGTCGGAGTTCGTGGTCGATCGCGCCGTGCAGGACTGGCACTACCTGCTCGAGCACCAGAGCCCGGTCGACCTGTCGATCAACCTGCCCGCCTCCTATCTCAGCGAGCCGCAGGCGGTGCGCGATCTCTGCCGCCGCGTGCCGACGCATCCGGCCTTCGGCGGGCTGACGGTCGAGATCGACAGCGAGGAGGCGATCCGCGACCTCGACCTCCTCGCCGACGTCGCGCGCGAGGTCGGCCTGCACAATATCGGCCTGTCGATCGACAATCTCGGCGCCAACTGGCCACAGCTGATGGAGCTGACCACGATTCCCTTCGTCAAGCTGAAGGCGGACCGGCAATTCGTCACCGGCAGCGGCGGCGACCGGCTGAAGCGCACGGTGTGCCGTCACATCGTCGAGCTGGCGCAGACTTTTGGCGCGCGCGCCGTGGCGCAGGGTGTCATTCGGCTTGCAATATTGACCCCCTAAGCCGGGGGATCGGCGTCCAAAATTGACCCCCTAAGGTTGGGCTGTTGCGCTGCCTGCTTTGGAATGAAGCAGGTGGTCGGGGATGCTGATCGTGGAGACGATTGCGCGG
>DATLXF010000004.1:0-2718 GCA_035575945.1 Bradyrhizobium sp.
TCGGCAGTATCCGGCAATCATCAATGCGCTCAAGTAGAGGTCAGCGCCCTGGCGCGCGGCCTGCAAGCCCACCACGACGAAGTTGGCATCGACGAATTCCCTCAGCATTCGTTGCTGATCGAGTTTGGTTCTCACGCGGCGGCACATCGGACAGGCCCGTGATCACCGGCCACGCAGGCCGGAGGTCGCTTTACGACAGGCGTCGTCCATGGCATCGTCGTGTCATCGATGAGCGAGCTTCGGCAATTGCGGCGCACGGTCGGTTTGGGACAACGCGAGTTTGCGGCCCTGCTGTCCGTGCCGCTCGAGACGTTTCGGACGTGGGACAGCGGCCGCCGACCTGTGCCGGGGTTCGTGCTGCATCAAGCGGCGGCGGCGATCGCTCGTCATCAGCGTCAGGGCGAATTGTTACCGCTCGACCGACTGGCGCGCGAACTCCACGTGCACGTGCGCACCTTGCAGGCGGCCGCTCGCACGGGCCGACTCGACGCGACATTCAGTGTGCGGTGCGTGTTTGGACGCCCCATCCGGTACGCCACGCGCGCGGCCGGGGAACGGTTTGTCACGACGCACTACCGACGGTTTGGAGGTCAGCAGGTGTGCCCGCCTCCGTTGCCGACCGTTCCCGTCGATTACGATGCGTGCGTACGGCAACTTCGTCGGCGGCTCGGCCTCACCCAAGCGGGATTAGCCCGACTGGTAGGAGCTGCGGGCAAGGCCGTGGTGTACCAGTGGGAATCGCGGAAGCGCTCGCCCTCGCCCGTGCTGTGGCAACACCTCATAGAGCTGCAGCGCCGCCGCACATGAGGCGCAGCCTTCGTATCGAGACTCCCGCGGCTCACGGTTATTCCCGTCTGGATGAATTCCTTTCGTGTATGGGGTCCGCGGACGGGGAGCTCCTGGGTCGGTCAACACTGCGGCGTCGGGACATGACCGCACGGACCACCGGCGCGTCGCTGAACCAGCAAGCCCGGTTGCCAGTTCAGCGACGGACGACCGACCTGATCGGCGCGATCCGGATGGCCGCATCCAAGTTACGGACGCTCGCCTCGTTCGGAGGGCTGTTTACCGGCGTGCCAGAGCTTCTTTGGCTTTTCGAGATCGGCTGCGCCAGGAGGTGCTGAAGGCCCCGTTCATGAAGGGAAAGAAGAAGCTCGTCGGAGTCGAGTTCGGAGAGATGGCGGAGGTTCTCTTCGAGCCGGCCGACCTCGAGGGAAGGGTCCTGACGCTCGAGGACCTGAAGCGGAAGCTCCATCAAATCACATCCTCCCAGGCCAGCGGGTTCGAGGTTCTCAAGAAGAAAAAGGATATCGATCGCGCCTTGCCTCGGCTCGTCGTCGCCGCGTATTTGACCGAAGCGTTCGGCTACTCCCGGCTGGAGCTCACGGAGAGGGAGCTCGGCACGGGGCTCATCATCGAAGCGGGCATGAAGAAGCCTTGAGCGGGAGAGGCGGCATGACACGGTCAATACGAATGGCGGCCCTGGTGGCCTGCGCGGCGCTGGCGACAGGCGCGGATGGCGCCGACACGATTATCCGCGGTTTCGATGGGAAGCCGATCTCCGCCGCGCGCATCGACCGTGAAGCGACACGGCTGATGTCTAAAGCCAGAGTTCAGGGGCTGGCCATGGCCGTGATTGATGGCGGCCAGGTCGTGTTCGTGCGGAGCTGGGGCCGTCGCAATGTCGAAAAACAACTCCCCCTTCAGACCGACACCATCATGTACGGCGCGTCTCTCACCAAGTTCGCCTTTGCCTACATGGTCATGCAGCTGGTGGACGAGGGAACGTTGGACCTCGATCGATCAATCGCGGACTACTTGAGCAGGCCCCTGCCCGAGTACCCGTTCTATGCAACGCTGGCAGGTGACGAGCGCTGGCGCACGCTGACGCCACGAATCCTGCTCAGCCACACGAGCGGCCTGGCCAACTTCGTCTTCCTCGAGCCAGACGAGAAGATGCGGCTCCATTTCGAACCCGGCAGCCGCTATGCGTATTCGGGCGAGGGCTTCATCCTGCTGCAGTTCGTTCTCGAGACCGGCCTGGGTCTGAAGGTCGGCGACGAGATGCAGCGGCGCGTGTTCGACCGCTTCGGCATGACGCGAACCAGCATGATGTGGCGAGCGGATTTCGCCGGCAACCTGGCGGACGGCTACGGTATCGACGGCTCCTCCCAGCCGCACGACCGGCGCAGCAGGCCGCGCGCGGCGGGGTCGATGGACACCACCATCGCGGACTTCGCGAAGTTCCTCGCCGGGTTCTCGCGCGGCGACGGCCTGTCGATCAAGTCGCGTGCCGAGATGCTCAAGGCGCAGGTCGCGATCGCCACGCCGAGTCAGTTCCCGACCCTCGTGGAAGCGACCTCGCCTGCGATGCAGGCCATCAAGCTGTCGGCCGGCCTGGGCGTGATCACCTTTGAAGGCCGGTTCGGGCCCGCCTTTTTCAAGGGCGGTCATAACGACACGACCGGCAACCAGGCGATCTGCGTCGAGAGGAGCCGGCGGTGCGTGCTGTTTCTCTGCAATGATGTACGTGCCGAGAGCATCTACCAGCGCCTCACCGCGGCGACGCTCGGGGATCCCGGCATGCCCTGGACGTGGGAGGGCTACACCCCCTACGACCAGGCGCCCGTGGTAGTGAAATAGTCCTGGCGCAGGAACCCCTCCGATCCCAGACGCGATCGGATCGTCGCGGTGCTCGCATGAGCCCGCAGGCTTCTC
>DATLXF010000005.1:0-1615 GCA_035575945.1 Bradyrhizobium sp.
GTTGCCCCGGAAAAAGTCGCTCGCCCTGCGGCCGGCAGGTGTCCGGCGCTTCCTGAAGAATTCACCTGCAAGTGCTTAGATTACGGGTGATAGGGGCGTTGGATGCTGCGGCTGCAGGGCGAGCAAGTGGAGAGTCTATGGGACGAGGTCCTGCCGGTCGAGGTTCGGCAGTTGCCCGAGGATCTGGCGAAGATCGACGAGGCACTCGGCGATCTTCACCTGTTGGAGCCGATCGTCCGGCTGTGGCGCGAGACGACGCCTGTCGGGTTGGTGCACGGGCGGCCGACGATCCCGATGGGCATGTACGTGCGGTTGATGGTGATCAAGCACCGGCATGGCTGGGGCTACGAGACGCTGATGCGAGAGGTGTCGGACTCGCTGCACCTGCGCCGCTTCTGCGGAATTGCGATCGATCAGAAGGTGCCAGACGAGTCCACGCCCCGCAAGATGACACGTCGGCTCGGTGCGGAAACGGTGGCGGCAATCTCGCTGCGGTTGATCGCGAAGGCGGAGCGCGAGACGCGGTTTCGCGCGCGGGCGGTGCGGATCGATTCAACGGTCGTGGAAGCAGACGTTCGGTATCCAAACGACGCGCAGCTCGCCGCGGACGCCGCAAGGATCCTCGCGCGCGAGGGTCGCAAGCTCAGCAAGATCGCGCCCACCGCGACGGGGCGGGTTCGGGATCGCTCGCAGTCGGTGCGCAAACAGCTCCTGCAGATCAACCGCAGTCTCACGCGCCGCGTGAGCGGCGCGAAGGAGCAGGTGCTGGAGTTGACCGGCAACGCCGGGAAACTCTTGGAAATGTCGCTGCGCGAAGCTCGGCGACTTGTCGAGCGCGCGCGTCGCTCGGCGCGTGGGCGTGGTGCTGGCGCAAAGCTGCGAGCGGCGCACGGCTTCGAGCAGATCCTCGAGCGTGCCGAGAAGGTCGCGCGCCAGATCACCCAGCGCCTGGCCGGCGAGCGAATCACCGACCGGCTCGTGTCGATGAGCGATCCCGACGCGCGCCCGATCCGCAAGGGCAAGCTCAAGACCCCAACGCAATTCGGGTACGTGAAGCAGATCGCCGAGATCACCCCACACACCCGACGCGGCGCGCGCGGCTTCGTGCTGCCACCAGCATCACTACCGGGAAACGCCGGCGAGAACGAACTGCTCCCCCAGACCGTCGAACAGATCCAATCGCTCGGCCTGAACATCCGCGAAGTCGCCGTCGATGGCGGCTTCGGCCACCACAAGACAGTCGAGCAACTCACACCTCTGAAGCCCGACCGGATACACATCACAGGCCGAGCAACCGATTGGTCCAAACGCACCAGCCGCCGCCTGTACCGATACAGAACAGGAGCCGAGGGACGAATCAGCCACATCAAACGCTCCTACGGCCTGGACCGCACCCGCCTCAAAGGCCAAGCCGGCTCCGACATCTCAGCCGGATGGGGAACCCTCGCCTACAACCTCGACACCTACCACCGCTACACCTGACGCACACGACACCGACCGGCCAGGAACCGGCCGATCGGGACCGCCCCCAACCCGCACCCGCCGCTCGAACTCGAGCGCGCCGCCGCCGCCCAGCACCACCACCCGCAACACTGACTTTTTCCGGGGCAACTAG
>DATLXF010000006.1:0-2169 GCA_035575945.1 Bradyrhizobium sp.
ATGGACGTGATGCGTGAGGCGGTCGAGGAGCGCGCCAGTGAGCCGCTCGGAGCCGAACACTGACGTCCACTCGTCGAACGGCAGGTTGCTCGTAACCAACGTACTTCCTCGTTCGTAGCGCTGGCTGAAGACTTCGAACAGCAGTTCGGCCCCAGTCGCGGAGAGCGGCACATAGCCGAGTTCATCGATGATCAGCAGCTTGTAGCCGGCGAGCTGACGCTGAAGCCGCAGCAGGCGTTTTTCGTCGCGCGCTTCGAGCAGTTCGTGGACGAGAGCCGACGCCGTGATGAAGCCAACCGATAGACCCTTCTGGCAGGCCGCCAAGCCGAGCCCGAGTGCGATGTGGCTCTTGCCCGTGCCGCTGTTGCCGACGGCGATGATATTCTCACGCCGCGCGACGTAGTCCGAGCGCGCCAGTTCCAGCACCAACATTTTGTTCAGCGATGGCAAGGCCAGAAAGTCGAAGCTGTCGAGGCTTTTGACGGTTGGGAACCGCGCCGCCTTGATGCGGCGCTCTACCATGCGTCGCTCGCGATCAATCATCTCCATCTCGGCCAGCCGCATCAGGTAACGCGGATGATCGACGCCTTCAGCCGCGCACAGCCGGGCGACCTTGTCGTACTCCCGCAAGAACGTCGGCAGCTTCAACGCCTTCAGATGGTGGGCGAGCAGGATCTGCGGTGTGTCGGTCATGCCTCAATTCCGGCCAACAGATCCATGTACGACCGCGCCGATGTTGTCGCCACCGTCGCTTTGGGCAGATACGGATAGATCGTCATGTCGAGGCGTGGCGGACGACGCTCGATGCGGCACAGCACCAGATGCTTCACGGCATCAAAGCCGACCGCGCCGCGCGCGATGGCGTCGCGCACGGCGGCGGCCACATCGTCGATCTTGAACACCTCCATCAGCCGCAGCACCTGCACAAACTCACGCTTGCCAGACTTGCCCATACGGGCCTCAAGCAGGCGGCGCAGCATCGCGAACTCTTCGGGCAACTTTCCAATCGGCGAGCGGGGCTGCCTGGTCGAGCGCATTGGTTTTCTGCTCGATGAGCGCCAAGTAGTGAAGCGGATTGAACACGAAGTCCTCGCGCTCGTAGGAGCGGGGATGGCGCGCAATCACCTCGGCTCCGCAGGCGACAATAACCTCGTGCACGTAGCCACGGACCAGCACCGTCTGGTGCCCGTAGGCCGTCGGCACCGAGTAGTCATTCAGCCGATAGCGCACGAGCGAGAGCGAGTTGACGCTGCCCGGCCTCTTGTCGCAAGCGTCGTAGGGAGCCGGCAGCGGCTTCTGGAAGGCGGCGAGATCTTGCTCCAACCGCTCGCCGATCGTGCCTTCATGGCCGCGTAGTCGGTCCGCAAGGCGCTTGCGGCAACCCTCCAGAAGATGCGTGTTCAATGCCTCGAAGTCAGCGAACACGGGGATCGGCACGAGGAAGTTCCGCCGCGCATAGCCAACGAGCCCCTCGACCTTGCCCTTGTCGTTACCCTTGCCCGGGCGGCCAAACCGATCCGTGAACAGGTAGTGCGATTGCAGCTCGCTGAACACACGCGTGCGCTGACGCTGGCCGTTGCCGAGAATGCGGGCAACCGCGATCTTGGTGTTGTCATACAGGATCGACTGCGGCACCCCCTCGAAGAACGCGAACGCTCGCACGTGCCCGTCGCAGAACGCTTCCGTCGTCTCTGCCGGCTAGCCCGCCACGAAGATCGCGTCGGAGTGCGGCAGGTCCATTGCGAAGAAGTGGATCTTGCGCTCGACGCCGCCGATCACGCCGATCGCTTCGCCGAAGTCGGCCTGGGCATGCCCTGGCGGATGCACAAGCGGCACGAACATCTCCTGCGTTCGCTGCCGCCAGCCAGCAACGTAGTCCTTCACGATCGTGATCTTGCCCGTAAACCCGTGCTCGTCGCGGAGCCGCTCGAAGATCCGCTTGGATGTATGCCGCTGCTTCTTCGGCCGATCCTTGTCGGACGCCAGAATCCCATCGATAACGCCGGTGAATTCGTCGAGCTTCGGGCGCAACGGCGGCTTCCTGCGCACGTATCCAGGCGGTACGGAGAACCTCAGCATCTTCGAGACCGTTCTGGGATTAATGCCAAAACGGTCTGCCGCCGCACGCTCGCTGATCCCCTCAATCAATACAGCGTGCCGGACCCGCGC
>DATLXF010000007.1:0-143365 GCA_035575945.1 Bradyrhizobium sp.
CTCGTCAGCTTCATGCACTATGATCTCGGATATTTCGACCTGGAGCAGAAAACCCTGCAACCCCTCGACAACCCGTTCGGCACGAGGTTGTCACCCATGTCTTAGGTACGATCCGTTACCTATGTGTCCGGGCTGGACAAAATCAGGACCTGGCGCGCTCGGAAGGATTCGAACCTCCGACCCTCGGAATCGAAATCCGATGCTCTATCCAGCTGAGCTACGAGCGCCCTGACCCGGTTACCAGGCCACCGAGACCGCCCGGCCGGCCGGCTGGTCGAACCAGCGCACGGTGCTGCGTTTCGGATCGCTCCGAATTAGCAGAGACTCGGGCCAATAAAAAGCCCTCCCGATCTCCGGCCAGACTGAGCCGAAGGAGCCGTCACCAAGTCGTGTTGAAGAGACCAAAATGCGGCTGCTGAGCGACCTGCATGGGGCGCCCGGGCTGCGGGGCCGGATGAGGCCTGACCATCTTGCGCTTCGGTTGTCCCTGTACCGGAGCAGATTGAGCCTCTGCCTTCCGTGCCGGAGCGCTCTCGGCCTTCGGAGCCGGCGTGAACTGGGCGAACGTCTCGCGCACCCGCGTCTTGGCCGATATCTCTGCGAAAGCAGGCGACGCGCCCTCTTGGACCGGCGGCTGGGAAGGCGCCACAGCGGCGATCGTCGGTTGACTGGTGTCGAGCACCACGCGCTCAGGCAGGTGACGGTTGGACCGGATTCGGATGAGCGGCGGCTGGTCGTTGCCGTCGGCCGCGACCATTTGGGCGGAGGGCGCCGCCGGGAAACCGAAGTCTACGGCGAATAACAGTGCCAGCAAGGCTCCACCGACAAACACGAAATATCTAAAGATAGGCATTGGCCACGCTCCGGCCCCGCATTCCCGCGTTGGCTCTCTCCGCCTCAACAGGCGATCTCACAATTGGTTCCTGGCCCAGCCGTTGGGTTCAAATGGCAATGCACGCATTTTTTGCCAATGACGGCGGAAGGTAACTTTTCCGCTACCGGAACCCGTTGCTCTCATGCGCGGCGTGCCGCACCCAGAGAGCATTTCGCCTGATCGGCATTCACGTTGATGAAGCCGACGGGTATCTGCACAAAGGTCTTCCGGCTCTTCAGTGCCACGAGGTCCCCAAGCACGCGGCTGCGCTGGGTGAGATGACTGCCGTCACGTCGCATGAAGGCGCAGACGATCTCGATATCTCTTACGGCATAGTCATTGTCGTTTCGCAGCGTGAACGTGACCAGAACTTTGGAGCCGAGGCCGCCGCGGCGCCATGTCTGAGATGAAATCCTGAGCCGACCGAGTTCTGCTGCCGCGGGCCCCTGAGCTTCGGATGCCGGTCGTGCCGTCGGGGACGCGTCGCCCGCGGGAGGCGCCTCAACGGCAGCAAGTTCATTCCTCGCCGACTCGCCACCGTTGCCTTCGGAGATAGGCAGCAGCATCCAGACTCCGCAGCCGGCGACGATTGCCGCCAGTAGCCACAGAAGGCTTCGACCGAACGAGACGCTCACGATCGTTACGACGTGCGCCACGCGTTCGCCGGTCCCGGCTAAACGCCCCAATCCGATCCGGTCGAGCCTGGCGTTCATGATTGCATCACCGATAGCGGCCGAAGCACATCGACGATGGACGGCCACAGCTTCAACAATCCGGGCAACGAACTAAGGTTCCCGAGCTCATGCAGGCGGGCAACGGCGGTGGCGAGAACCGGTTGAGACCGGTAACATGCGGCGCACATCGCAAGACCCGTTGGGAGACATGGAATGCCTTTCGCCGTCACGTGGGACCACGTCCATCTGCGCAGCCCCGACCCAGAGGCCACGGCGGCCTGGCTGCGGGACATCCTTGGCGGCGAGATCGTGCACGCCCCGGGACGAATCGACGTGAACCTCGGCGGGGCCAGGATCTTCATCGCACCGCTCGAGGGCGATGGCGCTGTCAACCCGCCACCCCCGCACCCGCATCAGGGTCTGGACCATTTCGGCCTGACCGTGAAGGACATCGACGCCGTGGCCGCCGAGATCAAGGCCAAGGGCGTCACGTTCACGCGCGAGCCGACGACCATCCGGCCCGGCGTGCGCATCTGCTTCTTCCGTGGCCCCGAAAACATCTCCATCGAGCTGCTCGAGCGCGATCCGAAATACACCTGAGGCCCCGGCGCAGGCCGGATACCGACGGCTCGCGCGACAGCCCGGGCTGGCCGCCAAACTGCCGCGTTGCGCCAGTGGAAGGGCTTTGGCATAAAAGCCGGACCGGTTACGCCATTGGGCGATGGCGGCCGGCCTGTGGGACGTTATGAAGAACGGCCTCTATTCGATTCACGTGAGCCTGCTCGATGGGCGAGTCGGCAAGGGCAGCGGCGTGATCCTTTTCCGCGACGGCAAGATTCTTGGCGGCGATGCCTATCTTTTTTACACCGGCAGCTACGTGGTGAAGGACAGCACCACCTTCAAGGGCGAGGTGCTGGTGCAGCGGCACACGACGCCGCGGGGCGATGACAATCCCCTGTTCGGCGGTCCTGCACCGGTCGGCATCGGTGTCAGCGGCACTTACACGGACACGCGCGCCGAGATGACCGGCACGGCGCTGGTCGGCAAGGCCAGCCTGATCTTCGGCGCCACCCTGCACAAGCTCGCCGAGGCTGACTGACTTACTCCGCAGCCTGCTCGAGCGGCGCCACGCGGGGCAGGATCATCTGGATGCGCGTCCCGCCCCCCGGTTCGGAATCGAGATCGAGCCGTCCGCCGAGACGGTTGGTGACAATGCTGTAAACGATGTGCAGCCCGAGCCCGGTGCCGCCCTGGTCGCGCCGGGTCGTGAAAAACGGATCGAAGGCACGGCGGCGGACGTCGAGCGACATGCCGCAACCGTTGTCGGAAAAGATGATCTCGACATTGTCCTTGCCGCACTCCCGCACCTGGATCTCGATCGTCCCGGGCCGGCCGTCGGGGAAGGCGTGCGCCACGGAATTGAGAAACAGGTTGGTCAGCACCTGCCCGTACGGGCCGGGATAGCTGTTCATGGTCAGATCCGGTTGGCACTCGACGTTGAGCGTCAGATTGTGCTTACGCAGGCCCGGTCGCAGGCTCATGACGACCTGCTCGGTGAGATCGCCCAGATCGAAGGTGCGCTGGTCCGAATAGTTGCGGTCGGCGGCGACCTGCTTGAACGACTGGATCAGCTCGGCGGCGCGGTTGAGATTGGAGACGAGCTGCGAGGACGCGTCGCGACTCGTGTCGAGGAAGTCGTTGAGCTTCGAGCGGCGGAGTTCGCCGCGCTCGACTTCGGCGGTGAAGATCGCGGTCTTGCGCTCCAGCGCGGAGGCGACCGTGAGGCTGATGCCGACGGGATTGTTGACCTCGTGGGCGACGCCGGCGACCAGGCGCCCGAGCGCAGCCAGCTTCTCGGCCTCGATCAGCGAGGCCTGGGTCTCGCGCAGATTGCGCAGCGCGGTCTCGGCGGCTTCCTTGGCCTTGCGCATCTCCTGCTCGCCGCGCTTGCGCTCGCCGATGTCGAGCGCCACCGTGACGATCCGCTCGATCTCGCCTTCGGCGTCGAGAAGCGGCAGCTTGTTGACGAGCCATTGCCGCATGTTGCCGGAGGCGTCCTGATACTCCTCCTCGTAGAAACCGAGGCCTTTTCGATGCTTGAGCACCCGCTTGTCGTTCTCGTCGGTCTTGGCTGCTCCGTAGCGCGACATCAGATCGGCCGTGGTGCGACCGAGCGCTTCGCCGGGCTCGATGCCGAAGATGCCGGCCATGTAGCGGTTCATCAGCACGTAACGCAGGTTGCGGTCCTTGACGTTAATGACCGCGGGCACGGTATCGATGACCTGCTGCAGCAGGCGCCGGCCTTCGGCGATGGCGTCTTCCGCCCGCTTCTGGTCGGTGATGTCGCGCAGTGTCCCCTCGTAGCGGACGATGTTGCCCTGCTCGTCCCGAACGCCGGTGGCGCTGTCGGAGAGCCAGAGAATGTTGCCGTCGCGTTGGCGCACCTGGTACTCGAACTCGCGCACCATGCCGTCGCGCGCCATCAGCCGCTGGTATTCGACGCGCGCCTCGGGATGGACGTAGATCGTGTGGGCGATGTCGTTGATGCTGTCGATGAGGTGTTGCGGGCTGTCATAGCCCATCATCCGCGCCAGGGCCGGATTGGCGTTGAGAAGGTCGCCGGCCGGCGTCGTCACGTAGATGCCGTCGACCGACCCCTCGAACAGCTTTCGGTAGCTCTCTTCGGCGAGGCGCTGCTCCGTGAGCGCCCGCACCGCCGCCTCGCGCGCGGTATCGGCCTCTTCCAGGGCGCGGCGGAACACTTCGGCCGCCCGCGCGATGTCGCCGATCTCGTTGTCGAGCTCGGCTGACGGAATCGAGGTATCCTTCCGGCCGGCCGCGAGCGCGCGAATGGACCGCGCGATCTGGGCAAGCGGACGCACCGTCCTGCGCACCACGAACCACGCAGCGCCGATGCCGATCAGCACACCGACCGTACCGAGCACGATGCTCTGCCATCGCGCCTCGGTCAGCGTGCGGGCAAAATCGCGCGACAGCACATGGCCGCGCCGGGAGCTGACCTCGCGCAACAACTCGGTGACGCGGCCGATCAACCGGCCCTCGGTTCCCAGCACCTCGCGATCGATGTCGGCGATCTGCCGCTCGCGGACGGCCACGGCCATGATGGCCTCGGCATAGTCGTTGACCGCCGACTTCAGCCGGGCATCGCCAATAGCGAGCGCCCGCATCCCCTGCGCGGCCTGCTCGGCCGCGGACTGGTTGCGTGCGAGCAGCCCGAGCGCGATCCGGCTCTGCGCCTCGGACAGGCGGGACGCCAGCTCGCGGTCCGCGGTGCCCGCGACGGCGGCGTCGAACTGCTCGCGCAGCGGCGGCAGTCCGGCGAGCAGCTGGGCGCGGCGTTCGATCAGGGTTGAGATGCGCTCCAGGCCAGTGCGATAGGTCGCCAGCCGCTCGGTGACCCCGTCGAGCATGTCCTGCTGCTCGGGGGCGAGTTCGATGCGGGTCTTTTTCAGGATCTCGCTGAGCGTCGATGCCGCCTCGCCCACCTGCTGGAACTGGATGCCGGCGCCGGGGTCCGTGACGAAGTCGCGCGCGGCGAGGCGCAATTCATTCATGCGGCGGTCGATGTCCTCGGCGAGGTCCCCGACGCTCTGGAGCCGCTGCAGCTCGGCGAAGGTGGTGTCGATGTGGCGGATCGCGATCACGCTCGCGGTCGAGGTGACGATGATTACCGCCAGCACCAACAGAAAGCTGCCGAACGTGAGCTGGCCGATGGAGAGCGAGAAGATTCGCTTTTTCTCAGGGGTCGGCGTCAATTCGGCGGACATTGGTGCGTGCTGGGGACCGGGCTATGGAGGCCCTATATACGACGTATTGCAGCCTTGGGGGAACATGCCCCGGGACACGGAATATCCTTAATATTTCGGACTGTTGCCCTCCCCGCGCCTGCGACGACGCGCTCTCCGCGGTCAGGCCGATCTCAGCCGGCAGCCCCGACCTCGAACACCTCGCCGTCATAGCCGGCCTCACGGGGAATGCGAAGCTGGCGGCCGGTTTCGGTCCTTGTCATCACGGGCATCACCGTCACGATGGAAAGGCCGCGGGCATGCTCCAGCGCCGCGCTCACGTTTGGCTGCTTGGCCAGCCGGATCAGGTTGCGCGTGGTCGGGAATGGCAACTTGAAGCGACCGCTCTCGCCGCCCTCCACCGCCTCGCGCGGCGAGACCCAGATCGAGTCGGTGGACTCCCGGCCGTCATGGGCGCCGAGCTGGTCGGGCGGAGCTGCGGCCAGGAAAAACCAGGTGTCGAAACGCTTCGGCATGCCCTCCGGCGTGATCCAGTGCGCGTAGGGCAAGAGCGTGTCGAGCGCGAGCTGGAGGTCGTTATCGGCGAGGATATCGAGGAAGCTGACCTTGTGCTCGTTGAGCGCAACGCGGTGCGCGTCCGCGATCTCGCCAGCACGCCGGGCATCGACAGGCTCGCCCGTCCGCCTCGAGCGGGCCAGCAGGATGCCGCTCTCCTCGAAGGTCTCGCGGATCGCGGCGATGCGGAAACCGCGGTCGGCCTCGCTCAAGCCCTCGCCGCCCGAATAGAGATCGGCGCGGGCGACGAGCTCCTTGTCGCCGGCATCAACGCTGCCGCCGGGAAACACCAGCGCGCCCGAGTTGAACTCGATCTGATGATGGCGAACCATCATGAAGACCTCCAGCTCCTTCCCGCCGTCGCGCAGCAGGAGGATGGTCGAGGCCGGGCGTGATGCTGATGTCTCGGCCATGCAACTAACCCGCGGCGCTGGATTGCGGGCCGAGATTGGCACGCTTGTCGAAACGGGCGACCCGCGACAGCAGGTAATCCACCTCGGCCTTCGCCGTCGCCGTCATGGTCGCGCCGGGCTTGCGCTGCGCGCTGGAGGCGATGATGCCGCGCTTCTGCAGCACGTATTTGCGCACGGTGAGGCCGACACCGGGCTGCTGCTCGTAGCGGATCAGCGGCAGATGCGCGTCGAAAATGTCATGCGCGGCGTCGCGCTTGCCGGCCTTGGAGAGGTTGACGACGTCGATCAGGAGCTCCGGGAAGGCATAGCCGGTCATGGCGCCGTCGGCGCCGCGCTCCATCTCGAAGTCCAGGAACGTGCCGCCATTGCCGCAGAGGATCGAGAGCGGACGGAGCGAGCCGTCCTTCTGGAAGCCGCGCAGCGTCGAGATCTTCTCCAGGCCCGGCCAGTCCTCATGCTTGAGCATCACGCAATTCGGATTGTCCATGACGATCTTGCGGATCACGGCAGGGGTAAACACCACCGACAAAGTCAGCGGATAGTCCTGGAGCACCCAAGGAACGTCAGGGCCGATCGCTTCCGCCGCCTGCTTGAAATAGCCGACGATCTGGTCATCGGTGCGCAGCGAGGGCGGGGGCGCGATCATGACGCCGGCCGCGCCTGCGTCCATCGAGGCCTTCGCGAGCGCGCGCATGGTGGCAAAGCCCGGCGCGGAGACGCCGACGATCACCTGCATCTTCTTGGCGCGCTTGACGTAGCGAACCGCCACCTGCTCGGCCTCGGCGGCATCGAGCTTCGGGGCCTCGCCGAGGATGCCGAGCACGGTGACGCCGTCGCAGCCGACTTCCTCGTAGAAATCGGTCAGGCGGTCAATCGAGCGCTCGTCGATCCGGCCGTCGTCATGGAATGGCGTCGGGGCGATTGCGAAGGTGCCTTGGGCGTCGGCGGTGAGTTTCATCAGTCTTTGTATCCTCTGTTTCGTCATTCCGGGGCGGTTCGCAGAGCCGAACCCGGAATCTCGAGGTTCCGGGTTCGATGCTTCGCATCGCCCCGGAACGACAACTCAGCCTAAAACCGCCGCGCCCCCATCTTGATCTGGTCCTCGGAGAAGAAGATCTCCCCGGCGTGATCGACGATGTCCTGGGCGTTCCAGCCCGAATGCGGCGGCTTCCAGCCTTCCATTTCCATCATCCGCATCTCGCGCACGCCGCGGGGCCCGGACACGCCCAGCACCTTGCCGGTCTGGTCGCCGGACAAGTCGCTGACCATGTATAGCACGGCCGGCGCGATGCCGTCCGGGCCGAGCGCGGCGCCGGGGTTCTCCTTATAGCGGGGCAGGTCTGCGGTCATGCGCGTCAGGGCGCCCGGGGCCAGCGTCCAGATCCGGATGTTGTATTTGCGGCCCTCGATCGCCAGCACGTTGGACAGGCCCCAGATGCCGCCCTTGGCCGCGCCGTAATTGGTCTGGCCGAAATTGCCGATCAACCCTGATGTCGAGGAGGTGTTGACGATGACGCCGCCGCCGTTCTCCCGCATCCAGCGAAACACCGGCAGGGTGCAACAAAAGGTGCCCTTCAGATGGACCTTTATGACCTTGTCCCAGTCGGCCTCGCTTGCCTTGTGAAAGGTCTGGTCGCGGAGGATGCCGGCATTGTTGACGAGGATGTCGGCGCGCCCGAAGTGCTTGATGGCGTCCTCGAACACCGATTGGCCGCCTTCCATAGTGGAAATGTCGGCACCGTTCGCGACTGCCTTGCCGCCCTCGGCCTTGATCGCGTCCACCACCTGCTGCGCCATGGATGTGTCGGCGCCGGAGCCGTCGCGGGGACCGCCGAGATCGTTGACGACGACCGCGGCCCCTTCCCGTGCGAACAGCTTGGCATAGGCCTCACCGAGCCCACCGCCCGCGCCGGTGATCAGCGCGACTTTGCCGTCGAGTAGTCCCATGGTGGCGTCTCCCTGTTGTTATCGTCATTCCGGGGCAGCGCGCAGCGCTGAACCCGGAATCCAGAGGTTGTGGCGCGAGATACCGGTTTCGCGCTTCGCGCGCCCCGGAATGACCGAGAGGGCTAACCCAGCACCGTCTTGCCGTTCTTGATCACGGTGACCCCGCGCGACTTCACTTTGGCTTCGAACGAGATGACATTGCCGTCCTTCCAGAGGTCCATGGTCACGGTCTCGCCGGGATAGACCGGCGAGGAGAACCGCGCGACATGCTGGCGGAAGGCGCTGGCGTCGTAGTCGGCATAGGTCTGGAGGACGCCGCGGCAGGTGATGCCGTAGGTGCACATGCCGTGCAGGATCGGACGCGGGAAGCCGGCCTTCTTGGCGAATTCGGGATCAGAGTGCAGCGGGTTGCGGTCGCCGCACAGGCGATAGACCAGCGCCTGGTCGGGGCGCGTCGTGAT
Organism: Bradyrhizobium sp.; assembly: GCA_035575945.1. Classification (GTDB taxonomy): domain Bacteria; phylum Pseudomonadota; class Alphaproteobacteria; order Rhizobiales; family Xanthobacteraceae; genus Bradyrhizobium. The sequence continues at coordinate 8,692 of DATLXF010000007.1, forward strand.
GTCGATGCTCTTGTCGGGGCTGCGCGATGGGATCTTGTGCGGATCGGGCTGGCTCAGGGTCGGCCCGCCGAAACCGCCGTCACCGCGGGCAAAGCGCGAGGCAACCAGCGTCGCCAGCTTCTCCCCCTTCTCGTTTTTCAGCACGGTCTGGTGAACGATGACGACGCCCTTGTCCTTGCCCTTGTCGAAGACTTCGAGCACGGAGGAGTCGGCGGTGATGTTCGCGGCCACCGGCAGCGGCTGGTGGAAGGTGATGTCGCGCTCGCCATCCACCACCATCACGCGGTTGAGGTTCATCTCGCCCGGGCCCGAGCCCCAGGCCGCGACCGAGGCGAAGGTCGGCACCACCTTCAGCGGCCGCGGCGTGAACGTACCCTCGTTTACGAAGGCGAGCTCGTTCTCGTCCATGGGGTCGGCGCCGAGCCCGATGCCATAGGCATAGAGCATCACCTCGCGGTCGGTGTAGGCGTATTTCTGCCCGATGTTCTTGAGGGCTTTGAGCTCTTCGTATCTGGCGGACATTTTGTTTGTTTCCTCCCGGTCTTTCCGCGAGCAGCGGCGCCCGTTGATGTGCCCTCTCCCCTTGTGGGAGAGGGCAATGAGAGCCGTGCGGCAAACTCATTTGGGTAAGGGGTTGCTTCCGCACAAAGCATCTCTCCGTGGAGAGAGACCCCTCATCCGGCGCTTCGCGCCACCTTCTCCCACAAGGGGAGAAGGAAGAAAGCAATCAAGCCACCGTGAAAAACGGCAGCGGGGCGCCGTCGGTCGGCTTGAACACCACTTTCACCTTCTGGCCGATCTTCAGTTTCTCCAGATCGCAGTCGACGAAATTGGTCTGCACCGACGGGCCCTCCTTCAGCGTGACGTAGCCGATGGCGTAGGGACCTGTCGGCGATTTTCGCATCAGGCTCCAGGTGTAGATCGTGCCCTCGCCCGAGGCTTCCTCCCACACCGTCTTGTCGGAATAGCAGAACGGGCAGATCGAGCGCGGGAAGTAGTGCGCTTCGCCGCAGGCGGTGCAGCGCTTGATCATGAACTTGCCCTCCTTCGCCGCGTCCCAGAACGCTGCGGTCTCGGGGTTGGTGACCGGGGCCGGATATTTCTTTGCTTCGCTCATCACACGCGCTCCAGAATGGCGGTCGAGGCGGCGTGGCGGACGCCGAGCAAGCCGCCGGTGCCGTGGGCGATGGCGAGATCGCAATTCGGAACCTGCACCTTCGGATGCGCCTCGCCGCGCAGCTGGCGCACGGCCTCGAGAATCTTGGTCATGCCGCCGCGATTGACCGGATGGTTGCTGCAGAGGCCGCCGCCGTCGGTGTTGAACGGCAGCTTGCCGACGCCCGAGATCAGATTGCCGTCGGCGACGAACTTGCCGCCCTCGCCCTTCTTGCAGAAGCCGAGGTCTTCCAGCTGCATCAAGACGGTGATGGTGAAGCTGTCGTAGATCGAGGCGTACTTGATATCCTTCGGCGTGATGCCGGCTTCCTCGAACGCGCGCGGGCCGGACCAGATTCCGGCGGAGTAGGTGAGATCGAGGTCCTTGCCGCCGCGCGGGCCCTTCATGGCTTCGCCATGGCCGATCAGGCGGACCAGCGGCTTCTTCAGGCTCTTCGCAATCTCCGGCGTCGTCACGATCATCGCGCCGCCGCCGTCGGAGACGACGCAGCAATCCATCCGATGCAGCGGATCGGAGATCATCGGCGAGTTCAGCACGTCCTCGACGGTGACGACGTCCTTGAGCATCGCATGCGGGTTGTATTGCGCATGATGCGAGGCCGCGACCTTGATCCAGGCGAGCTGCTCGGAGGTGGTGCCATAGTCGTGCATATGGCGCATGGCACACATGCCGTAGGCATTGTGCGTGGTTGCACCGTAAGCGGTCTCGAAATCGACCTCGGCGCCGACCGCGCGCGGCGGCATCGCGCCGGTGCGCGGCTTGCCGGCGAGCGTCACGAGCGCGATCGAGCATTTGCCCGCGGCGATCGCCTCGGCGGCATGGCCGAGATGGATGATGTAGGAGCAGCCGCCAGTCTCGGTGGAATCAATGTGACGGAGCTTCCTGGTGTTCAGGCCGAGATAATCGACCATCGGCCAGGCGCCGCCGGGCGCGTCGCCCGCGCAGAAATAGCCGTCGACATCGTCCTTGCTGATCCCGGCATCCTCGATCGCGCCCTTGGCGACCTCGGCATGGAGCTGGGCGGTGGATTTGTCCGGCGCATGCCGGGTCGGGTGTTCGTAGATCCCGGCAATGTAGGCCTTGCCCTTGATGGTCAAACTTCAGGTCTCCGCTCGCGTGGCTTGTGGCGTCGTTTTTCTGAACCGCGGGGGGCGGATTGGCAAGCGAGGAAATATTCCGCCCCGCGAGAGGGTGGCGGGTGGGCGCAAGTGATGTGACAGCAGGTGCGGAAGTCCCAATCCCTGAGGAGCGCGGAACGCGCGTCTCGAAGGATGAAGGGCCCGGATAGAGCTCCTCGGCCCTTCGAGACGCCGCTTCGCGGCTCCTCAGGGTGAGGGAGAGAGAGTTTGCCCGCTGCTTTCGGTAGCAACATTCAATGATGCATTTCCAAGACAACGATTGGTGACGAAGAGTGGTTGCGCCATGCCGATGCCAGGTAACAATAGCCGCCCCGATAGGAGCCGATATCAAAGTTGTCCACATCCGCAGGCACAAGTCGACATTTCAGTTCAGTCTTCCAGAAAGCAAAACGGTCCGCGGCCAGTATCCACTGCAGCGGCTTCCCCACCTCAGCAACGACGAAGGTCGAGCCGCCCTGCAGCAATTGCACGATCTCCGCATCCCCAACTCTCTCCGCGCGCTGGAGATGAAGCGGGCCTTTGTCGGTCCATAGCTCGGCGAGCGGCAGGCTTACGACGATACGTCGAGCAACATCCATGTCCTTTTCATCCCCGTGCAATCTGCGGGCACAGCTTAGCATCCTCGCGGCGGGTTCGCCCGAGCTTTGCTTCCGTCTGGCTCCTCCAAAACAGAGGGCGCAGGGAAGACCGGGTGCCGGCTGGCACCCACGGTCCGCTGTGCGCGAATTGCGCGAAGAACGGATGCACAGCGGCATACAGGTGAAGCCCAACATCCGGCCTTCCCTGCGCAGTGGTTTGGCGGCTTATATCGCGCTCTCCCCGGGGAGCGATGCACTATTGCCCCCGTCGCCTTGCGAGAGACCCGCAAGACTTGACGCACAGACCCCGGGCGTCAGGACCACACGATTTTGCCGTACGCGAGACCGCGTCCGTCGTGCACGAGACAATCGCCCGCGCGACGCAGCCCGCGTCCACCGCCGCTCACCCCGCGTTTCGGGACGATCGCGATACGCCCCTCTGAGAGGGATGAGGTGGCGGTTGGATATGATAATTCCGAATTTCGGTAAAACGGAATGTTTTTGGGGTGCGGATTGACCCGTTGCTTGGGTGTTTTGCCTGGCGGGCAATACGAGCGGTGGTGTGGTCGGGCGTAGCCCGGATGAGCGCAGCGACATCCGGGATTTCGTTGGCAGCGTCCCGGATTTCGCTGCGCTCATCCGGGCTACGAGACCTCCCTACTCCGCTGCGATCTGCCTTGGGGCGGGCGGCGGGTTGGCCAAATCCGCGGCGAGCTGGGCGTAGCGGGCCTTGGCATCCGCCACCGCCTTCTCCTTCACCGGGCCGTAGCCGCGGATGCGGTCGGGTAGCGACAGCAATTCGACCGCGGTGTCGATCGTGATAGGCGACAGCAGGCCGAGGACGGTGGCGACGTCCTTCTCGTAGCCGGCGATGAGGTCGCGCTCGAGCTTGCGGTCGGCGCTGCGGCCGAAGACGTCGAACGGGGTGCCGCGGAGGAACCTGAACTTCGCCAACATGCGGAAGACGCTCAGCATCCACGGGCCGAAGGCGCGCTTTTTGGGACGGCCCAAGGCATCGACGCCGCGGCTGAGGATCGGCGGGGCGAGATTGAAGTTGAACTTGAAGTCGCCCTCGAACTGGTCGCGGAGCTGCTTTTCGAAGGCGCCGTTGCTGTAGAGGCGTGCAACTTCGTACTCGTCCTTGTAGGCCAGGAGCTTGGCGTAGTTCACCGCGACCGCGCGCGGCAGCGCCTCGCCATAGCCGCCCTTCACCGCGGCATCGCGCACCTGGTCCACCAGCTTGCGGTAACGCCTCGCGAGGCGGCCGCTCTGGTAGGCGGTCAGGTGCTTGGTGCGATGCTCGATGACCTCGTCCAGCGTCATCGCGTCCAGCGTCTTGGGCGCGACAACCTCGTCCGTGCCCTTCAGCATGTCGGCGAGGCGCTCGGGGTCGGCGACTGCGAGGCGGCCGAGGCGGAAGGCTTCCTTGTTCATCTTGATCGAGACGCCGTTGACCTCGATCGCCTGCTCGATCGCTTCCGCGGAGAGCGGCAACAGACCCTTCTGATAGGCATAGCCCATCATCATCATGTTGGTGGCGATGGCATCGCCGAGCAGCTGCTCGGCAGGCTTGGTGAAGTCGAAGAACACCGAGTCCTTGTGCAGCGCGGTTTCCAGGAGCCCGTTCAGCTTGCGGGTCTGGAAATTGAAATCGCGGTTGAGGACGAAGTCGGCGGTGGGAATGACGTGGCTGTTGATAATGCCGCGGGTACGGCTGGTATCGCAAAGTGTGATCGTGTCCTTGGCGACCGCGACGACTTCATCGGCGGCGAGCACGAGATCGGCCGTGCCGGTCACGATGCGCGAGCAGGTCACCTCTGCCGGATGATCCGACAGGCGGACATGGCTGAGCACCGCCCCGCCCTTCTGCGCGAGGCCCGACATGTCGAGGATCATCGAGGCCTTGCCCTCGATATGGGCGGCCATGCCGAGCAGCGCGCCGATGGTCAGTACGCCGGTGCCGCCGACGCCGCCGACCGCGATGTTGTAGGGCTTGTCGAGAGTCGGCCGCGAGGCCGGCTCAGGCAGCTCGCCGATCTCGCTGAGCTCGGCCGGCGCACGGTGACGCGGCTTGCCGCCGTCCACGGTGACGAAGGACGGGCAAAAGCCCTTCAGGCAGGAATAGTCCTTGTTGCAGGACGACTGGTTGATGGCGCGCTTGCGGCCGAACTCGGTCTCCAGCGGCTCCACCGAGATGCAGTTCGACTGCACCGAGCAATCGCCGCAGCCTTCGCAGACCGCCGGGTTGATCATGACGCGGCGCGCCGGATCCTCCATCAGTCCGCGCTTGCGGCGACGGCGCTTCTCGGCGGCGCAGGTCTGCACGAACACGATGGCCGAGGTGCCCTTGTATTCGCGGCACATCTTCATGACGCTGTCGAGCTCGTCGCGGTGATGCAGCTTCACGCCCGGCGCGATGGTGCTGGCCGGATAGGCATCGGGGTTCTCCGAGACCAGATAGATTTCGCGAATGCCTTCGGCATGGAGCTGGAAGGTGATCTGCTGCGGCGAGAGATCGCCGTCATGACGCTGACCGCCGGTCATGGCCACCGCGTCGTTGTAGAGGATCTTGTAGGTGATGTTGGTCTTGGAAGCGACCGCCTGGCGGATTGCCAGCAGCCCGGAATGGAAATAGGTGCCGTCGCCGAGGTTGGCGAAGATGTGGTTCTCGCTGGTGAACGGCGCGATGCCGACCCAGGGCACGCCCTCGCCGCCCATATGGGTGAAAGTCTCGGTCGAGCGGTCCATCCACAGCGCCATGAAATGACAGCCGATGCCGGCCAGCGCGCGGCTGCCTTCGGGGACTTTCGTCGAGGTGTTGTGGGGGCAGCCGGAACAGAAATACGGGGTTCGCGAGACAGGAGCGACCGCCTGCATCTGGGTCGCCTGGCGGCCGTTGAACCAGTCGGCCTTGACGCGGAGCATCTCCGCGATCTCGGGGTTGAGATCAAGTCGAAGCAGCCGTTCGGTCAGCGAGGTCGCGAGCGAGGCGACGCTGAGCTCGGCGGCGAAGGTCAGGAAGCGCTTGTCGTGCTCGTCCATCTTGCCGACGATGCGCGGGCGCACGTCGTCGCGCCAGTTGAACAACACCTGCTTGACCTGGTTCTCGACGATCTCGCGCCGCTCCTCGACGATGAAGATCTCCTCGAGGCCGACGGCGAATTCATGCACGCCTTCCGGCTCCAGCGGCCAGGGCATGCCGATCTTGTAGAGGCGCAGGCCGATTTTCGCGGCGACCTCCTCGGTGATGCCGAGCTCGCGCAGCGCCTGGCGCACGTCCTCATAGCTCTTCCCCGAGGCCATTATGCCGAAACGCGCATTCGGCGAATCCATGGTGACGCGGTTGACCTTGTTGGCCCGGGCAAAGGCGATGGCGGCAAAGCCCTTGTAGTCCTGCAGGCGGCGGTCCTGCTCGAAGCGGTCGTCGGGCCAGCGCAGGTTGAGGCCGCCGGGCGGCAGCTCGAAGTCGGTGGGGTTAATGAAGGGCTTCATCTCGTCGGTGAGATCGATCTCGGCGGTGGTCTCCACCGTCTCCGTGATCACCTTCATGCCGACCCAGCAGCCCGAGTAGCGCGACATCGCGATGCCGAGCAGGCCCATCTCGATCATCTCGTGGATGCTCGACGGGTAGAGATACGGCATCAAGGCCGACATGAAAGCATGGTCGGACTGATGCGGGACGGTCGAGGACTTTGCGCCGTGGTCGTCGCCGGCAAGGCAGAGCACGCCGCCGTTCTTGGCCGAGCCCGCGGCATTGCCGTGGCGGAACACGTCGCCGCAGCGGTCGACGCCGGGGCCCTTGCCGTACCAGATGCCGACCACGCCGTCGTATTTGGCGCCGGGCGAGAGGTTGAGCTGCTGCGAGCCCCAGACCGCGGTGGCCGCGAGGTCCTCGTTCACGCCGGGCTGGAACTTGATGTTGTACTGTTCGAGGTGCTTGCGGGCCGCGAACAGCTGCTGGTCGTAGCCGCCGAGCGGCGAGCCGCGATAGCCGGAGATGAAACCCGCGGTGTTGAGGCCGTTGGCACGGTCGCGTCGGATCTGGGCCATCGGCAGGCGGACCAGGGCCTGGATGCCCGTGGTGAAGACGTGTCCGGTCTCCTGGGTATATTTTTGATCGAGACTGATCGGACCCTGGTTGATGCCCATGCTGTCCTCTTTTGCCGCCCTGTTCCGGACGTGCTGACTTAAGCCGTTGCCTTCCCGTTGTTTTTAGCTAGGGCGCGCCGACCACCACCGCCACTCTATGTCGGATATTTCATGCTCCGCATCACAAATCTGGGCTGAGGGGCCCGCCGGGACAAAATCGCAACTTCGTGGCCTGAAACACGCTGGGCGTTTTCAATTTGTGTCACCATACCCCCGGCATCGCGAAATGAATCGATGCTGCCTCGCGCGGGATGCGGACGATTGGTCGCAGGAGTGGCTTTGATGCGGACGATTCTGGCTGGCCTGGCGCTTGCCGGCCTGGCGTTGTGCAGTGCGGCTGCAAGGGCGGCCGGACCATCGCCCGAGCTGATCGCCCATGGCAAGGCGCTGGTCGAGGCTGGTGGCTGCGCGGGCTGCCATACGGCCGATCCGGCCAAGCCTTTCGCGGGCGGCAGGCGCATCGACACGCCCTTCGGTGCGATCTATGCGCCGAACCTGACGCCGGACCGCGACACCGGCATCGGCGCCTGGACCGACGCCGATTTCACCCGCGCCTTGCGCTATGGCATCGCGCCCGACGGCTCCAACTATTACCCGGCGTTTCCCTATCCCTACTTCACGCGCATGACCAAGGACGACACGCTGGCGATCCGCGCCTATCTCGGCACGGTCGCGCCTGTCGTGAACAGCAAGAAGCCGCCCGAGCTGCGCTGGCCGTTCGGCTATCGCGGCCTGATGCGGCTCTGGAACGCGATGTATTTCAAGCCCGGCCTGTTCGAGCCGGACCAGACCAGGAGCGCGGCTTGGAACCGAGGCGGCTATCTCGTCACCGGGCTCGGCCATTGCGGCGCCTGCCACACGCCGAAAAACTACTTCGGCGCCGACAAGGACGCGCAGGCGCTCTCCGGCAACCAAATCGGAGGCTGGTTTGCCCCGCGCCTCGATGGCGCCGTCCGCACTGGCCTGAAATCGTGGAGCGAGGCAGACATCACCGAGTATCTGCAAAGCGGGCGCAACGCCAAGAGCCATGCCGCCGGCCCGATGGCGGAGGTCGTGGTCAACTCGACCGCTAAGATGAGCGATGCCGATGTACGCGCGATCGCGGTCTACCTGAAGAGCCTGCCGCCGACGCGACGCGAGACGATCGTGACGCCGCCTGACGATGCCGCGATGAAGGCCGGCCAGGCGGTCTACGCAAAGCTCTGCATCGCCTGCCACGAGGCCGACGGCACGGGAGCCCCGCGCATCTATCCGCCGTTGCCGGGCAATGCGCTGCTGCAAGCCAACAACCCGTCCTCCACCTTGCGCATCATTCTCGACGGCGCCTTCACGGTGACCACGCCGCGCGCCCCCAACACCGGCGAGATGCCGGGTTACGCCAAACAACTGTCCGACGAGGAGATCGCGGCGGTGGCTAACTACATCCGCAACTCCTGGGGCAATGCGGGCCTGCTGGTGACGCCGGCCCAGGTGGCGAAGGCAAGGAAGCGAGAGGCGCATGGGCAATAGCGAGTGGCGAATGGCCCAGGACTATTCGCTGTTCGCCATTCGCGCGCGACAGCGCTCACCTCTCCTCATCCCCTGCGAACACGAATTTCGGCATCTCCCATTTGTAGCGGACCGCGAGCAGGCGGAAGCTGAGCCCGAGCACGAAGGTCAAAATCGTCCAGAGCTCGGCATTGAGGTTGAAGGCGAACGCGGTCGCATAGAACAGGCCCGTCACCACCGAGACGCTGGCGTAGAGCTCGGATCGAAACAGCAGCGGCACGTCGTTGCAAAGCACGTCGCGGAGCACGCCGCCGGCGCAGCCGGTCACCATGCCCGAGACGATCACGATCGGCAGCGAGGCGTCCATCTGCCAGCCGACGTTGCAGCCGATCATGGTGAAGACGACGAGGCCGATCGCATCGAGCACGACGAAGGCGAGGTGCAGCCGATGGACGAGGCGCGCGATCAGGATCGTCAGCAGCGCCGCACCGCCCGGCAATGCGAGGTAGATCGGGTTGGCCACCCATATCAGCGGATAGTGACCGAGAAACAGATCGCGCAGCGTGCCGCCGCCGAGCGCGGTAATGCAGGCGAGAAGACAGACGCCGACATAATCCATGCTACGCCGCCCCGCGGCCAATGCGGCCGTCATGCCCTCCGCTGTGATGGCGACCAGGGCCAGAAAGTGCAGCACGCTATCGGTCGGCGGCAGACTCCACATCGGCTTCGTTCCCCTGTCGCGGCATGGAACTCGACGGTTCAGTTCCTGCGCCAACAGGTTCCCGATTCCCGACACCAGAGCAACATGCGACGAAAGCATAGGAGGCGCGGAACGGAAGATCACATCTGAGGGTTGTCACGGCGTCATAACCGAGGAGATCCAAGCGATGGCTGACGACCGTTTTCCCAACGATCCGTACCGCTCGAACCTCGCCGACGATGAGTATGCTCGCACGGCGCGCCGGGATGCCGACCTTCAGGCCGATCCCCAGCTCAGCGAAGGCCCTGCGTCCAGCGGCAAGGTCGCGATGTTTGCGGTGGCAATCGCCCTGGTGTTGGGCGCCGTGTTCTACGGCTTGAACAACACGACCACGACCAACCAGGCCGGCAACCCGCCGGCTTCGCAGACGGCGCAGACGGCTCCGGCCAACCCGGCCGCACCTTCCGGCATGCGTGACGTGACCCCGCGCAGCAACACCGAGCCGGGCGTGACCACGGGTGCAGCGCCGAGCAGGCCGGTAACGCCGGCGCCGTCGGAGGGCGCGAAGTAAGAGCGAATGACTTCGGATTAAGATAGCGGCGGGATCCACACGGTCCCGCCGCTTTTCCTTGTCCTGCTAGCCGAACATCTTGTTGAGTTCGCCGCCGGGATAGCCGCCGCCGAGTTCTGTGAACGTCCCCGTCTCCGCCATCTCCTTCGCGGCGCGCATGAAGCCGCCCCAGGCGGCGCGGGCCAGGGAGCCGCCGACGCTGATCCGGCGTACGCCGAGATCCTCTGCTTCCTTCAGCGACAGGCCGCTTGCGCCGATCAAAAGGTTGAACGGCCTTGGATGCACCGCCTTCACCACCGCGCCGATGTCCTCGCGGCTCTTCAGCCCCGGCGCATAGAGACAGTCGGCGCCGGCATCGGCATAAGCGGTCAGACGGTCGATGACGAGCTCGAGATCCGTGACGCCCCACAAATACGCCTCGCAGCGGCCGACCAACAGCGTGCCGCTGTCGCCGATCGCCTTGCGCGAGGCCTTGATGCGCTCGACCGCAAGCGCGCGGTCGTAGAGCGGATTGTTCTTGTCGCCGGTGGAATCCTCGATCGACAGGCCCGCGACACCGGTGCGCACACAGCGCTCGACATTGTCGGCGACCCTCTCCGGCTCGACCGCAAAGCCGCCCTCGAAATCCGCATTCACGGGGATGTCGACGGCCGAGCTCAATGCCGCCAGATGCTGGCAGACGTCCTCGACGGTGACGCGGTTGTCGGCCTTGCCGATGGTCCAGGCGAAACCCGCACTGGAGGATGCGATCGCCTTGAAACCGAGATGCTGCAGGGCTTTCGCGCTGCCGACATCGACCGGATTGGGCAGGATGAAGCAGCCGCTCTCGTGCATCTTCCTGAACATCGCGCGCTTGTCGGCGGTCGTCACGTGCATGTTTCTCTCCCTTGTTGGCCGCGCAGAGATAGGGCTGTGCGCCCGGCCGCACCAGTGTCTCCGCCCTGAAAGGCGAGCGGAGCGATCAAGACCACTGGAAGTAAAGGCTGCTATCGGCTATCTGACGGCATGTTCCTATCGATTGCAACCACCCATCAGCCGGCCACCGACCTTGGCTTCCTGCTCAACAAGCACCCCGAGCGGATGCATGAGCTCGAGCTGACCTATGGCAAGGTCCTTGTATTCTATCCCGAAGCCAGCGAAGCGCGCTGCGAGGCGGCGATGGTGCTCGACATCGATCCAGTCGGTCTCGTCAGGGGTAAGGGCCACGGCGAAGGGTTGCTGGATCAATACGTCAACGACCGTTCGTACGCCGCCTCCTCCTTTCTCTCGGTGGCGCTGAACAAGACTTTCCGGACCGCGATGAACGGCGTGAGCAGCGCGCGGCAAGAACTGGCCGACAGCGATCTTCCGCTCGAGGCTGTGGTCACTCCGCTGCCAATGCGCGGCGGCGAGCGCGTGGTGCGGCAGCTGTTCGAACCGCTCGGCTGGGGCGTCGACGTCGAGCCGGTCCCGAGCCCGAATGGCGACGCGGCCGGCAAGGCCTATGCACGCCTCCGCCTGAGCGGGACGGCCCGACTCAGCGCCCTCCTCAATCATCTCTATGTGCTCATCCCGGTCATGGACGACGCCAAGCATTATTGGGTGGGCGACGAGGAGATCGACAAGCTGCTCAAGCGCGGCGAAGGTTGGCTTGAGCATCATCCGGCCAAGGAGTTGATCGTCCGTCGTTATCTCCGTCATCGCGGCACGCTGGCACGCGCTGCGCTGGAACGCCTTGCTCCCGAGACCAAGGACGATCTTGGCGAGCCCGACGAGCGCAGCGGCGACGAAGACACGCTTGAGACGCCGATCCGGCTCAACGACCAGCGCTTGGCCGCGGTCGTGGAGGCGCTGCGTGCGACGGGCGCCAAGACCGTGGCCGACCTCGGCTGCGGCGAAGGCAAGCTCTTGCAGCACCTCATCCGCGAACGCTGGGCCGACCGGCTGATCGGCCTCGACCCTGCCGTAAACGAATTGCAGCGGGCCGTACGGCGCCTCAAGCTGAACCTGCCCGGGGGGCCGCCGGAAGGCCGCGTGTCGCTGCTGCACGGCTCCGTCACCTACTACGACAAGCGCTGGGCCGAGGCGGATGCCGCAGCGCTGGTCGAGGTCATCGAGCACCTCGATCCCGACCGCCTTCCGCTCGTCGAGCGCGTCGTATTCGGCGCGGCGCGGCCGCGCGCGGTTGTCGTTACCACCCCCAACGCCGAATACAACGTGCTGTTTCCGACGCTCGCAGCGGGCAGCTTCCGCCATCGCGACCATCGGTTCGAATGGACTCGCGCCGAGTTTCGCGACTGGGCGAACAGGATCGGCACGGCCTACGGTTACCGCGCCGAACTCAGCGGCATCGGCGCAAGCGACCCGGCGCTCGGATCGCCCACCCAACTGGCCGTCTTCACGCGATAGTCCTCAAACACATGAAACTCGAAATTCCCGACTTCTCGCTGGTCGTGCTGATCGGCTCGACCGGATCCGGCAAATCCACCTTCGCGGCAAAGCATTTTCTGCCGACCGAGGTGATCTCGTCGGACTATTGCCGCGGCCTGGTGGCGGACGACGCTACCGACCAGAGCATCAGTGCTGACGCCTTCGACCTCGTGCGCGAGATCGCCGGCAAGCGCCTGAAGCATCGCCGGCTTGCGGTCATCGACGCCACCAACGTCCGCTCCGCCGAGCGCAAAGGCTGGATCGAACTGGCGCGAAAATGGCACGCCCTGCCGATCGCCATCGTGTTCGATCCAGGCATCGACGTCTGCATCGCGCGCAACAAGGGGCGTCCCGACCGCGCTTTCGGCGGACAGGTCGTGCAACGCATGGTCTCGGAGATCCGACGAGGCCTCGGCGGCCTCCAGCGCGAGGGCTTTCGTCAGGTGTGGAAGCTGTCGGATGTCGAGGCCATCGACACCGCCACCATCGCGCGTCAGCCGCTCTGGACCGACAAACGTGGAGATCACGGCCCGTTCGACGTGATCGGCGACGTTCACGGCTGCGCAGACGAATTGCAGGCGCTGCTCGCACTCCTCGGCTATCGCGTGCAATGGTCGGCTGACCGTAACGTCACTGTGACACCACCCGAGGGGCGGAAGCTGGTCTTCGTCGGCGATCTCGTCGATCGCGGCCCAAACACGCCGGATGTGCTGCGCATCGCAATGAGCATGACGGCGGCAGGCACGGCGTATGTCGTCCAGGGCAATCACGACCGCAAGCTCCAGCGCTGGCTTGCCGGCCGCAAGGTGACGGTTGCGCATGGCTTGCAGCAGTCGATTGATCAACTCGCCGCTGAGGACCGCGGCTTTCGCGACAGCGTCGCCACCTTCCTCGACGGGCTCCGCAGCCATGTCTGGCTCGATGGCGGACGGCTTGCTGTCGCGCATGCCGGACTGAAGGAAGACATGATCGGCCGCGGCTCCGGCGCGGTCCGAGAATTTGCGCTGTTCGGCGAGACCACCGGCGAAATCGACGCCTACGGCCTGCCGGTCCGCGCCGAGTGGGCGGCCAACTACCGGGGGTCGACGACCGTCGTCTACGGTCACACGCCGGTGGTCCGGGCCGACTGGGTCAACAATACGCTCTGCATCGACACAGCCTGCGTCTTCGGCGGCAAGCTGACGGCCTTGCGCTGGCCCGAGAAAGAGATCGTCGAGGTTGCAGCGAAGCGCGTCTGGTCAGAACCGGTGCGCCCGCTGGCAAGCCCCGCCGACCCAACCTCGGCCCAAGCCGACGCCGATCAGGTGCTCGACATCGAAGACGTCATCGGACGGCGCTGGATCGAGACCGAGCTGCGTGGCCGCATCGTGGTCGCGGAGGAGAATGCAACCGCCGCCCTGGAGGTGATGAGCCGGTTCGCCCTCGCACCGCAATGGCTCGCTTATTTGCCGCCTACGATGTCGCCTTCGGAAACCAGCGCCCGCGAGGGCTGGCTGGAGCGGCCCGAAGAGGCTTTTGCGCATTTTCGCGAGCGCGGCGTCAGCGAGGTGGTGTGCGAGGAGAAGCACATGGGTTCGCGCGCGATCATCGCGCTGTGCCGGACGGCGAGCGCGGCCGCGGCCCGGTTCGGCGTGCCCGGCGGCGAGACCGGCGCGATCTGGACCCGGACCGGGCGCGGCTTCCTCAATGACGCCGCGACGACCGAGACGCTTTTGGCACAACTGCGGCACGCGGTCGACGGCGCTGGCTTATGGGAGGAGCTTGCCAGTGACTGGCTGCTGCTCGATGCCGAGATCATGCCCTGGTCGGCCAAGGCCGGTAGCCTGATCGAAAGCCAGTACGCACCGGTTGGCGCCTCGTCCGCGGCGGGACTGTCCGCGGTGGCGGCCGCGCTGACGCGTGCCACCGAGCGCGGCCTCGACGTTGCTGGCCTTCGCGACCGCTTCGCCGACCGCCTTCTGCGCGCCCGGCGCTATGGCAAAGTTTGGGCACCCTATATCTGGCCGGTAACCGGCGTTGCCGATCTCAGGGTTGCGCCGTTCCATCTGCTCGCAAGCGAGGGACGCGTCTGGTTCGACCATGATCACGTCTGGCACATGAAGCTCGTCGACCGGCTGGCCGCCGCCCCCAATGCGGTCATCAGGAAGACGCAGTGGCGCACGGTTGCTCTCGACGACGAGAGCGCTATTGGCGACGCCATTGCCTGGTGGGAGGCCATAACGGAGCAGGGCGGCGAAGGGATGGTGGTCAAGCCCCGCGACTTCATCGCCCGCGGGAAGAAGGGCCTCATCCAGCCTGCGCTAAAGGTGCGCGGGCGCGAATATCTGCGGCTGATCTACGGTCCCGAATACGATGCGCCCGAACACCTCGTCCGGCTGCGCCAGCGCAATCTCGGTGGCAAGCGCGACCTCGCCCTGCGCGAATTCGCTCTCGGCCATGAGGCGTTGAAGCGCTTTGTCGCGCGCGAGCCGCTCCGGCGGATTCACGAGTGCGTTTTCGCGGTGCTAGCACTCGAGAGCGAGCCGATCGATCCGCGACTCTGAGGCTTTCGTGGCGGCTACCGCGCGGCCTGGTCGTGCACCGCGCGGCTGTCGTTCGGAGCCTGCTCGCGGTTGCTCATGCTGTAGTCCCGGATCACGCTGGCGATGCGCAGATGATAATCGGCGAAGATCTTGGCGCGGCCTTTGGCCTGGGTGCGGCGATGCTCCATCGTGTTGCGCCAGGCCGCGACTGCTGCCTCATCCCGCCAGAACGACACCGACAGGATCTTGCCCTTCTCGGTCAGGCTCTCGAAGCGCTCGACCGAGATGAAGCCGTCGATGGTCTGCAGCAGCGGCTTCAGATCGGCAGCGAGGTCGAAATAGTCCTGGCGGTGTTCCGGCTTCGGCCAGACCTCGAAGATCACGGCGATCATGGGCATCTCCTGCTTTTGACAGGCTACACTACCACCTTGCGCAGGAAGGTGCGCTCTTCCGCGAGGATGAATCTTTCCGCCTCCGCATAGTTGAAGTTTGCGGTGCCGTCGAGATCGGCGCGCAGCCGCTTGCGGTAGGACTCGTACGCCGCCAGGCTCTCGAACGAAATCAGCGCGGAGGCGATGTTGTTGGTGCCCTCATGCGGCATGAAATAGCCGATCAGTTCGCCGCCGCATCTCGGGATGATGGTGAGCCAGCGCTTGGCATATTCCTCGAACTGCGCGCGCTTGAAGGGATCGAGCTGGTAGCGGATGAAGACGGTGACGGACATCTGAACTTTCCTGTTCTGGAGATTGCGCGAACAACCGTGAGCTCCTCATCCTAAGGAGCTTGCGAAGCAAGCGTCTCAAAGGATTCAGGCCCGGCCGATCCTCGCCTTCGAGACGCGCGCAAGAGCGCGCTCCTCGGGGTGAGGATCGGTTTTGCAGCCTCGCTGCGCCGTTCGTTCACGACGACGGTGAGACAACACGCTACGCGCTTGCCCGGCGACAATGCTTCGGCTACCATCGAAGCATGAAAGCAGGCCCTGACATCGCCATGGTCGCCTCCCTCGTCGGCGATCCCGCGCGCGCCAACATGCTCACGGCGCTGATGAACGGCCGCGCGCTCACGGCGAGCGAGCTGGCGCAGGAGGCCGGCATCACGCCGCAGACCGCGAGCTCGCATCTGTCGAAGCTGGAGGCCGGCGGCCTGATCGAGCCGGAGAAGCAGGGCCGCCACCGCTACTACCGCCTCACCGACGACGACGTCGCCGGCGTGCTCGAGGGCCTCGCGGGCCTTGCCGCGCGCACCGGCCACATGCGCGTACGCACCGGACCGAAAGACCCCGCGATGCGGCGGGCGCGGATTTGTTACGACCACCTCGCCGGCGATCTCGGCGTGCAGATGCTGGACTCCTTGCGCGAGCGAAACCTGGTCAGGCAGAGGAAGCAGGACATCGCGCTGACGACCGAGGGCGAACGCTTCCTCGCCAGACATCTGCAGATCTCGCCCGACATGCTCACGCATCCGCGCCGGCCGGTGTGCAAGGCATGCCTCGACTGGAGCGAGCGGCGTCACCATCTCGCCGGCACGCTGGGCGCAGCGTTGATGCAACGCTTTGCCGAGCTGAAATGGGCCGCACGCGATCCGGCGCCCGGCAGCCGCGTGGTGACTTTCACCCGCGCCGGCGAGAAGCAGTTTGCCGCGCTGTTCGGCAGCGGGAAGGACTGATCACGAGAGCGCGCTCGGACTCGCACGTTTGCGTGTGAATGCGCGATCTGGTCGTGGGCGGGCTTGACCCGGCCGTTGACGTCTTTATGCGCACTGTCATTCCGGGATGGTCAGAGGGACCAGACCCGGAATCTCGAGATTCCGGGTTCGCGCTGCGCGACCGGAATGACCTCCAGCCACGAGGCCTCATGAACCGCATCCTCTCCGCCGCACTCGCGGTCGCCCTTCTCGCTTCCCCCGTCACGCCCACGCGCGCCGCCGAGGCGCCGCCCCGCGAGCCCTATGGCATCGCGCTCGAAGGCTTTGCCTATCCCTACCCCGTGCAGCTCCTGCCTGTCATCAACGACGGCGAGCAGCTCAGCATGGCCTACATGGACGTCGCCGCCGCGCAGCCGAACGGCCGCACCGTCGTGCTGCTGCACGGGCGCAATTTCCCATCGAGCTATTGGGCGCCGGTGATCAAGATGCTGAACGAGGCTGGCTTCCGCGTCGTGGTGCCGGACCAGATCGGCTTCGGCAAATCCTCCAAGCCGCAGGGCGAACTGCATTTCGACAATCTGGCGCGCAACACCATTGCGCTGCTCGATCACCTCAAGATCGACAAGGCCGAGATCGTCGCCCACTCGCTCGGCGGCATGCTCGGCGTGCGCATCGCCCGCGCCTATCCCGACCGCATCGCCCATCTGGTGTTGACCGCCCCGATCGGGCTCGAAGATTACCGCCTCTTCGTGCCGCCGACGCCGACCGAGAAGATGATCGAGACCGAGGACAGGCTCACGGCGGAGGGCTATCGCAAGCAGCTCCAGACCAATTACGCGATCAAGCTGCCAGCCGAGGCGATCACGCCGTTCATCGACGCCCGCTTCAACATCAAGGGCAGCCCCGATTATCCGCGCTGGCTGCGCGCCTTCGTCAGCTCCGGCCAGATGATCTACCGGGAGCCGGTAGCGCACGAGATTCCGCTGATCGCGCTGCCGACGTTGTTCATCATGGGGGCCGACGACCACAACGCGCCGGGCCGGCCACTGGCGCCCGAGGCGCTGCGGGCCAAGATGGGCCAGAACGCCGACCTGGCGAAGGCGCTCGCGGCGAAGATGCCGAATGCGCGGGCCGAAGTGATCCCGAACACCGGTCACCTCGTCTTCCTGGAGGCACTCGAGAGGTACAAGGAGCTGGTGCTTGGTTTTCTCGGCCGCTAGCGACACTTGCGTGTCGTCTGAGGCCGGATACGCGGAACGTTCATGCCGCATTCAGGTCATGATTGGCAGGTTTGGATCGCGACGTGTCGGCGCGTCCCGATTCAACGCCTCCAGTCGTGTCTCTTGATTGATTGTGTGCCCCAAGCGCCATGCCCCCTAAGCTGCTCCAAAGGACGAGAAGGAATATCCCATGAAATACCTGTTTGCCGCCGTCATGCTCGCCGGCGCGGCCATCGTCGGTTTCAGCGATGCGGCCAGCGCCGCCGAGGGTTGCGGCCGAGGGTTCTACCGCGGTCCCTATGGTAACTGCCGCCCGATGCGTGGCGCGGTGGTCGTGCGCCCCGCCCCCGTGGTGGTCGCCCCGGCCCCGGTCGTCGTTGTGCCTCGCGCGCGCGTCTGCCCCTACGGTTTCCGCTGGTACGCCGGCCGCTGCCGTCCGTACTGATCTCGTCCATTCGCGTTGCAGAGTGGCCGCTGGCGGAAGCCGGCGGCCATTCTTTTTTTCGGAGGTGTTACAGGCGATTCGGCAGCTTTGAAATTTCGCTCGTTCAGAAACAGAAAGGGGACCGCCGACAGCGGTCCCCGTCCAGTTTCGCGAATGGCCGCAATCTCACCAATGATGGCGGCGGTGCCAGCGCCGGCGATGCCGGCGCCAATGACGGCGGTGCCAGCTCCGGTGGCGGTGATGGCCACGCCAGTGAACCTGCTCCGGGCTCAGGTCGGTAGCCTCCTCGCGGGTGGTGACAGCAGGATGAGCGTCGGGATTGCCCTGCGGCATGCGGTTGGGATCACCCAGCGGCTGCGGTGACAGCGGCACTGCCTGCGCCGCGGTCGCGGCGAAGGCAGCGGCTCCTGCCGTCAGTCCCAACGCGAGTTTCAGAAAGTTCCGGCGCTCCATGGTGTCTTCCTTCTTGGATCATCGCTTGTGATGCAGAAGGAGTGTCGCTGTGGTGGCATGAACCGAAGCTGAAAAGTGCGTTCTGATTCGCGGCGACAAAGATGAAGAATTCGTAGCCTCGATGGAGCGCGGCGCAATCCGGGGTTCGTGCTTGATGCGACGACGGCGGATTGCGATTGCGCTTTGGTTTACAGATCTCGCTAGGCCGCGAACTCCTGCGCCAGCACCAGCGTCTCGCGCGTGCGCGTCACGTCGGGCCAGTCGCGGTTGAAGTCGGCGACGAGCTTTTGCAGCGCGTCCCCTTTCAGCATCGCCGCGAGCTTGGCCTCGTCGTCGAACCGATACATGGCCTGGTGCAGCGAGGGATCATCGAGACTCCAGAATCGCAAGGCCTTGCTGACGCCGAACGCCTTCACCGCATCGGGCAGGTGTTCTCTCTCGTACCATCGGTCGAAGGCGGCGCGTTGGCTGGCATCGGTGACGATGGCGCGGACGACGAAGAATGCAGCGGGCATCGGATTCCTCCTGTTGTTTGAATCGAGACTAGCCGGCTAAGCCGTCGGCGACAAAAAGAGTTTGGGCCGGTGTCGGAATGGCCGTCCTTCGCTCGTCCTTTGTCTCGAAGCAGGACACGGAGACAGCACATGGCCGACCTCACCCTGACCACCTTCGATTGGGTTCCTGCAGCGCCGCGAGGCTTCGTGCGCGACTTCCGCGTGCGCTGGGCTCTCGAAGAGGCCTCCTTGCCGTATCGCGTCGCCAGCGTACCCTTCGACGACCGCGGGCCCGCGCATTTCACCCACCAGCCGTTCGGCCAGGTTCCGTGGCTGACCGACGGCGACCTCTCGATCTTCGAGACGGGCGCTATCCTGCTGCACCTCGGAGAGCGCAGCGAGCGGCTGATGCCAAAAGATCCGCGCGGCCGCACTGAGGCGACGGAATGGGTGTTCGCGGCACTCAATTCGGTGGAGATGGCCAGCCTGCCCTGGGGCATGTCGCAGTTCATGGGACATCCGACCGACACGGCGGCATGGGCATTCGTGGACGACTTCCTCAAGCTTCGGCTCAAGCGTCTCGAACCGGTGCTGGCGAGCCGCGAATGGCTGGCCGGCTCCTTCTCCGTCGCCGACATCCTGATGGCGGACGTGCTGCGCATCGTCGATGGTTTTGGCGGGCTGACGGACAGTCCGGCTTGCCGTGCCTACGTCGCGCGCGCGACCGGTCGGCCGGCGTTTGCCAAGGCCCACGCCGACCAGATCGCCCATTTCGCCGCGGCGGATAAGGTGCGGGAAACGTGATAAGGCTCACACAATTGATCTGGGGCCCGGCGTACAATCGTCGCCAATGGAAGGACACCATTCGACAGGTGACACATGACCCGCATCGAATATCTCAAGCAACAGATCGCCCGCGCCGAGCGGCTGGCCAAAGCCATCCTCGACCGCCAGACCGCGGACCGGCTTCAAGCCTTCGCCGCCGAATGCCGCGCGGAATTGTCGGAGATGACGGTCAAGCAGGCCGCGTGAGGCGTGCCGGCGCTGAATGCGCTAAACCAGCTTCAGCGGCGCATCGGTGACGACGCGGAGGTCGATGCTGCCGATCAACGCCGCACGCCGCGCCTCCGCAACGCTGATGGCCTCGTCCGTCTGCCGCAGCGTCGAGACGTTCGAGCCGAGCGACACGATTCCGCCCAGCACCAGCGCAATCGATCCGAGCGCCGCGGTCTGGCCCGTCCCCAGCACACCGAGGATCGTCACCAACAACAACGCGGCCCCGCCACCGATCGCAATCTTGGATGCCAGGATGTACTTCCGGCAGCGCTCGGCGATCTCGGCTAACCGCTCGATCCGATCTTCGATGTCAGAGATTTCGTCGGTCGGGTCGTCTTCGGTCATGAGATCTGTGAGCGAGCAAATCGGGGGGACAATGACTTCAGGTGTCTAGGACACCGCCGCAACGCAAGCAGGAATAGGTCCAATCGACATAGCGGGCTCGTCCGAAGAACTCCCAGCCACGGCCGGTGCGTGAGAACCGTTTGCAGAGCCTGGCAACACCCTGACGCGAACATCCACTCGGTCCCGCCTATGATCGGTGATCGCTTCGTATCGTAGGCTATCGAGCCCGCTGTAACCAGGTCGAGCCAAGTAGAAAACGCTTATGCCGCGAACCCAGCGCCCGACACAAGCTCGATCCGCTCCAGAGTCGCGCGCCACCTCGAAATCCTCGATCCGATAACAGATGAACCCATGCTCTGGTATCTTCACGAGCAAGAGCCGGGGAAGCTCGATCGGCGCACAGGTGCTATCGGCGTCGGCGTAGCCTTCGACAACGGTCTCTTCTGGCGTTCGGACGGTAACCGTCAACTCGGTATCTTGTGCGAAGCACGATATGTCCATCGCCACGACCGCGGACAACGCACCCAATATCAGGATGCACCATCGTTTGGCGCTCCGCCACAAGCTTGATCGTCGACGCCAGATTGTCACCGACGTTTCCACCCCTCACAACGGCAGATTGTCGTGCTTCTTCGCCGGCATTTCCGTCTTCTTGTCCTTCAGCATCGCTAGCGCCCTTGCGATCCGCTTCCGTGTCGAATGCGGCATGATGACGTCGTCGATATAGCCGCGCTCGGCCGCGATGAAGGGCGACAGGAAGCGGTCCTCGTACTCCTTGGTGCGCGCGGCGATCTTGTCGGGGTCGCCGATGTCTGAGCGGAAGATGATCTCGACCGCGCCCTTGGCGCCCATCACCGCGATCTGGGCGGTCGGCCAGGCGTAGTTCATGTCGGCGCCAATTTCCTTCGACGCCATGACGTCGAAGGCGCCGCCATAGGCCTTGCGGGTGATGATCGTCACCAGCGGCACGGTGCACTGCGAGTAGGCAAACAGCAGTTTTGCGCCGTGCTTGATCAGGCCACCATATTCCTGCGCGGTACCGGGCAGGAAGCCCGGCACGTCGACGAAGGTGACGATCGGGATGTTGAAGGCATCACAAAAACGAACGAAGCGCGCGGCCTTGCGCGAAGCGTCGCTGTCGAGCACGCCCGCGAGCACCATCGGCTGGTTGGCGACGAAACCCACCGTGCGGCCGGCGATGCGGCCGAAGCCTGTCACGATGTTCTTGGCGAAGCTTTCCGCGATCTCGAAGAAGTCCCCCTCGTCCACGACCTTCAGGATCAGCTCCTTCATGTCGTAGGGCTTGTTCGGATTGTCGGGGATCAGCGTGTCCAGGGACATGTCGACCCGCTCGATGTCGTCGAAGCTCGGCCATTCCGGCACGCCGTCGCTGTTGTTGGACGGCAGGAAGTCGATCAGCCGGCGCATCTGCAGGAGCGTCTCGACGTCGTTCTCGAAGGCGCCGTCGGCGATCGAGGAGCGCGTGGCGTGCACCGAGGCGCCGCCGAGCTCTTCCGCCGTGACGACCTCGTTGGTGACGGTCTTCACCACGTCCGGGCCGGTGACGAACATGTAGCTGGTGTTCTTCACCATGAAGATGAAGTCGGTCATGGCAGGCGAATAGACGTCGCCGCCGGCGCACGGGCCCATGATGACGGAGATCTGCGGGATCACGCCGGAGGCCAGCACGTTGCGGCGGAACACGTAGGAATAGCCGGCGAGCGCGGCGACGCCTTCCTGGATTCGGGCGCCGCCGGCATCATAGAGGCCGATGATGGGCGCCCTCGCCTTCATCGCCATGTCTTGGAGCTTGGTGATCTTGAGCGCGTGCGTCTCTGAGAGCGAGCCGCCGAACACCGTAAAGTCCTTGGCGAACACGAAGGTCTTGCGGCCGTTGACGGTGCCCCACCCCGTGACGACGCCGTCGCCGGGAATCTTGTTCTTCTCCATGCCGAACTCGGTGGAGCGGTGCTCGACAAACATGTCGAACTCCTCGAACGATCCCTTGTCGAGCAGGAGCTCGATGCGCTCGCGCGCGGTCAGCTTGCCGCGCGCGTGCTGCGCCTCGATGCGCTTCTCCCCGCCGCCGAGCTTGGCACCGGCACGACGATCTTCAAGGGCGTCCAGGATGTGTTTCATTTGCTCCCGCCAGTTCTTAACTAAGCCACACTTGGCGGGGTTCTAACACGGCATTTTGCAGGCCGGGAAGCTGCTTTCGGCACCGCAGGGCTGCCTTGCCGCAGCGTGAAAGCGCAAGGAATTACAAAGTTTTGCCTGGGAGACGAAGATGGACGACCGAGCTATCGAGACAGGCGCTGCGACCGGCGGCGTCAATATCCTGCTTCGGCTGGAGGGCCTGACCCTGTTCGCCGGCATGGTGATGCTGTACGCGGCATGGGACGGCTCGTGGCTGGTGTTCGCCCTGCTCTTCTTCGTCCCGGATTTGAGCTTCCTGGCCTACCTGTCCGACGCCCGGTTCGGCGCGCTGGTCTACAACGCCGCCCACAGCTACATGGCGCCGGTGACCCTGCTGACACTGGGCTTCGGTCTCGCGTCGCCGCTGACCTTGTCCATCGCCTTGATCTGGCTCGCCCATATCGGCATCGACCGGGCGCTGGGCTATGGGCTGAAATATTCGGCCGGGTTCGGCTTCACCCATCTGGGGCGGATCGGCCGGAAGGACGTCTGACCGGAGAATTTGGCGGTCGGCCATCACGTCATCCGGATCAAATCGCGCCGATCTCCGTGAGGCAGGCTTGCGTCAACGGCATGCGCTCGCCGACATGGCGCGGCTCCTTGCAATCCATGTTGAGCGCGAACACGGTGTGCGCCCCGCCCTTCTCGGCCCAGCCGACCATCCAGCCGAGCGACGGCTCGCCGCGTTCGGCGCCGAGCAGGCCCGACCTGGCGCGAATGATGCTGTCGCCCACCTTGGTCACCGGCAAAATGTCGGCGACGAGATCCTGGCTGCGCTTGCCGATCGGCAGCGCGCGGCGACGCAGACGGTCGACGAAATCGACCTGCTCGACCGGATCGATGCGCAAATTCCCGGTGAGCCAGAACTGGTCGATGCCGCCGCCGATGTCGCGATTGCCGTAGTCGAACTCGTCAACGTATTTTTGCATGCGTTCCTGGCCGATGCGGCGCGCGATCTCCTGATAGACCGGCACCGCGCTGACGGCGATCGCACTGCGCAGCGTGTGATCCTTGTTCCAGGCCTCGATCGGCCGCTCGACCCCGTCCCAGGCAAAGACGTCCTTGTCGGGGTCCGCGACGACGCCGGTCTCGAGCGCGATCAGCGAGTTGGGAATCTTGAAGGTCGAGGCCGGCAGCTTGCCTTCGCCCGAACGATCCTTGTCGCTGGCGATGATGAGATAGTCCTCGACCTTGTAGCCGACGAAGGTGCCGGACGTGCCGAGATCGGCGAATCGCTTGGCGAGACCATCGCGGATCTCGCTGCGCGGCGGCGCGACATGGGCCAGCGCGCGCTGCGGCAGGATGGCAGATGCGGCGAGAAGGCCGAGGGTGGAACGGCGGGTAAGCAAGGGCGATGTCCGTTGAACTGTTGAAAGCGCCGCGACCATGCCGTCGCGACATGGTGAAACAATGACAGCCCGCTAGCGCCCTCGTCCCCACAGCCGCAGCACGAACACCAGGACTTCCGCGACGGCCTTGTAGAGATCCGGCGGGATCTCGTCGCCCAGCTCGACTTTGGACAGTGCCCCGGCCAGGATCTCGTTCTCCTCGATCGGGATGTCATGGGCCTTGGCGATCTCGACGATCTTCTCGCCGATCGTGCCCCTGCCCTTGGCGACGACGACCGGGGCGTTGGTGCCCTTCTCGTAGTGCAGGGCAATTGCGAGCTTGGGCGCCTCGCTCATGTCGCCCGATCCAGGAAGTGTCCGGCGCGGGCCGGTGCAGGCTGCGGCGGCGTGCCCTCGCGCACCACGATGTCGCCAGGCTTGAGCTCGGCTCTGGTCAGGGCCTGGTTGAGCTCTCCGATTCCGGCGCGAAGCTGCTGCGCGGTGACCGGTCGCTCCGCCCACATCCGCACGAACGTGGTGTCACCGTTCAGCGTGATCAAGGCATGCACGGGACCGGCCGGCTCGACGTCGAGCGAAAAGCGCGCGCGCCAGGCCCGCGTGTTGGCAGCATCTGCGGATTCGCTGCCGCCGTCGCGCGAGATCTCGAACTGCGCCATCGCGGTACCCTGCGGCGTCGCGAACGGAATTTCGAAGTTCCATTGCGGCGCGGCCGGATCAATGCGGTGCCCGCTGGCATCGGTGCGATCGGGCAGCGAGGCAATCTGCAACAGCGTCTGGCGCGCGATCGCGGCATCGGTATCATCAAGCAGGCGGTGAACCGTGGCCGCAAGTGGCGTGTTCGGCGCGAGCGATGGCGAGGCGATGGCCTGCGACGCCGGCAATGCGCCGCGGAACGGCGGCGGCGTGGTCGCCTGGCTGGCCGCCTCGAAGAGCTGGCCATCGGGCATCGCCTTGTTGGACCCGGGCAAATTGCCGAGCATGCGCGGCAGGTTTTGCGTCATCTCCTGCAACAGGCTGGCGGCAAGGCCTGCGGTCATGGTGCGCGGCAAAGCGGCCTGCGACGCGCCGGCGGCGGCATCGGCCAGGACGGCAGCCGCGCGTGCGACACTGCGCGGCGTTTCCCCGGGTTGGGCGATGTCGGCTTCGGTTGAGGGAACGGCGGCCGGCGCGGCGCCACTTGTTGCTTGAGCCGGTGCGGGTGTTGCCGTCGCGCCAGCCGGGAGCGCGGCAGTGCCGAGCGTGGCCAGGGTCTGGCGCAGGACCAGCAGCGCGGCCTTGAGATCGGGCGTCGCCCCCGACGACGGCGCGGCGCCTGCCGCCAGCGAGGCCTCGAGGAACAGGCCGGATTTCTGAAAGGCGGTCTTGATATCGCCGCCATCGAGCCCGGTGTCGAGCGGCGTCTGCTGCGCCAGCACGTCGAGCACGGCCTGCTTCAGTCCCGCCGGCAGATTGCTGCCGGTGACTACCGCGGCGAGATTGGCGAATAGCGGCGCCTGGCTGCCCTGCCTGGTCGCGGCCTCGGCGGAGGCTGCGCTGACGACAACGTGTTCTGCCGCGGTGAGGGTGTTGCGCGCCGCGCTTGCGGACGGCGCAAGCGGCGGGCTCTCCACCAGCGAGGCGGCGCGAGGCGTCAACGTGACCTGATCTGGAAGCGACTCGCCTGCTCCGTTCATCACCGCGAGCCGGATAGTGCCCTCGTCCTTGGACACGGCAAGCTGGAGATTTTGGCCTGGGGTGAGCGCCACCTCCGACATCACGTCCATCGAGAGGTTGGCGATCGCGATCCGCACCAGATTGTCGGCGAGCACGCTGACCACCCTAGCATCCACGACCCGGCCCGCTTGCAGCACAAGATCCGGCGTCGCCGCATCAGCCATGGGGCTGGCGGCGCGGACGGGGGCGATGGAGGTGACCGGCGTCGGCATCTCGGGGAGCCTCAGGGAGCGCCGGCTACCCTACCGCTGCGTCGTAAACCTCTCGTTAAGGACCTCCGACGGCCGGCGGCTTAACCGCAGCCAGAACCGTCACCGCGGCCTGGAAATCCCTCAGGCGTGTGGCCCGGCGTGCGGCGGCCTCCTCGTCCACGCCCCATTGCTCGATGTTCCAGTCCTCATCGACATGGGCCGCGGCCCAGACCTGGTCGGCGTCCCGCGCGCCCTGTGCCAGGGCCAGCGCGAGCAGCGCCGAGCCGGTCAGGGTCGTGACCATATGCAGCGCCGCGACCGACCAGGCATCCCCCGGCAGTGCTGCGCGCGCGGCCCTGAGCGCCTCGTCCGGCTGCCTCACATGCATGACGCCCTCGGACAGGATGAAATGCGCCCCGAGCGTCTGCGCCGCCCAAAACAGCACGGGATCCCAATGCGCCGCCTCGCGGGCGACCAGCCCTTCGGGATGGCCGGCGCGATAGAACAAGAGGTCGGTCTCGAAATATTTCGCAAGATCGTCGCTGACGAGCTCGACCCGGTCGATCACGCCCTCCACCACGCTGTTGGCGATCCGGGTCAGCGGCATGGTCACGGGATCGATCGTCTCGCCTTGCACGGCCCATTCGGCGGCTACGGCATTGGCGAGCTCGCGCGAGGGGATCACCACCTGGCGGCCGGAGGGGGTACGGATCGGCTTGCCATCGAGGGTGATGGCGAAACCACCCTCGGCCTCGGCGATGGCGGCCTCCTTGTAGAAGCGCTTGCGCAGCGGCGTGCGCGCGGAAGCGCGCGCCGATTCCCGGGGATCCGGTGGAGGTTGCCCCGCAGCTTCTTCGAACAATTCGCGCATGGCCGTATCAGTCCCTGTCGTCAGTCAAATTGCATGCGTTCGGTCAGTTGGCGCAACTTCGCGCATAAGTGCCACGATCGGCCGGGCCAAGTCCCGCGGCTGCAGCGTCGTCGAGGCACCTGGAGACGCGATCGCTGAACGAATTGCGCGGGAGCGGCTGGTAGTTGTAGCGCGGCGGCGCATCGAATTGCGGCACCTTCGGCACTTCGATCTTCGGCGGCGGTGGCGGCCGAGACAGCGGGGGAGCGAGCTGCGAGGCACCGGGCGCCACATATTGCGCCTGGGCGGCCTGCCCAAGAGTGGCCAACAGCACGACGCATAGCACGAGCGGTCTCATGCGGGACATGTCGTGCGCCCGGCGCCCCTGTTCAACCCGGCTATTCCTCAGGCGCGTTTTCGATGGGATCAAATCTCGATGCATCGAGCCCGAGCAGGTTCCACGACTGCTGCATGTGCGGCGGCAGCGGCGCGGTCGCGTCGATCACGCCGCCGCGCGGATGCGGGATGACGATGCGGCGCGCGAGAAGATGCAGCCGGTTCTGCAGTCCGCCCGGCAGCTGCCAGTTCTCGATGTTGAAATATTTGGGATCGCCGACGATGGGATGGCCGATATGGGCCATGTGGGCGCGCAGCTGGTGGGTGCGGCCCGTCACCGGCTTCAGCGATACCCAGGTCAGCTTGTTGCCGGCGGTCTCGACCACGGCGTAGTACGTCACGGCGTGGCTGGCGCCCTCGTCGCCATGCTGGGCAATGCGCATGATGGTGTCGTCCTCGCTTTCCTCCTTGGCGAGGAAGGTCGAGATGCGGCCCTGCTTCGGCTTCGGCAGGCCCGGCACCAGAGCCCAGTACACCTTTCGCGCCGAACGCGAGCGGAATGCGCCGGTCAGGTGCGAGGCGGCGAAGCGCGTCTTGGCGATCAGGAGACAGCCCGACGTCTCCCTGTCGATGCGGTGCACGAGGCGCGGCTTCTGGCCCTTGGCATCGCGCATCACCTCCAGCATCTGGTCGATGTGCCGCGTCATGCCCGAGCCACCCTGCACGGCTAGGCCCGCGGGCTTGTTCAGGACGAGGACGTCGTCATCCTCGTAGATCGTCATCTCCTTCAGCGCCTTGAGGGTCTTCTGCGCAGCCTCCGAAAGCTCGCCGACGGCCTTCGGCGCGTCCATCTTGAGCGGTGGAATGCGGACGCTCTGGCCCTCTCCCAGCCGATCCTTGCTGTCGACGCGCTTGCCGTCGACGCGCAGCTCGCCTTTCCGGACGACGCGTTGGATGTGGGAGAACGACAGGCCGGGAAAGCGCGCTTCGAGGAAGCGGTCGACGCGCATGTTGTTCTCGTCCGCCGTCACGGTGACGGTCTGCACCTTGGTCGGCAGCAAGGCCTCGACGGGTTTTACGGGTGCAAACCTTTCCCCGTCGACGTTGGCTGCACGCCGCTCGGTACGTTCGCCCGCAAAGTGCGGGGGCTTGCTGCCCGCCTTGCCACCCGGGCGCGGTCCGGCTTTCTTGGCGCTACGTGCCTTGAACGGGCGTGCCTCCTTGCGCTCGTCACGCGAACGCGGCTTCTGATCGGTTCTTTTGATGCGGCGGCTCATGGCTGCCTGCGTACCCTAAAAGCCGGCTGTCGTCACGGCGAAATGGCCGCATCTAGCCTGTCCCGCCCCGCTCCTTCCGCAGCTTGGCCCAGTAATCCAGCCGCTTGCGGATCTCGCGCTCGAAGCCGCGTTCGGGCGGGTCGTAGAAGGTCTGGCGGCCAAGGGCCTCCGGGAAGTAGTCCTGGCCGGAGAAGGCATCGGGCGCGTCGTGATCGTATTCGTAAGCTGCGCCGTAGCCTTCCGACTTCATCAGCTTGGTCGGGGAATTGAGGATGTGCTTTGGCGGCAGCAGCGATCCCGCCTGCTTGGCAGTCTGCATCGCCGCCTTGAAAGCGGTGTAGACCGCGTTCGATTTCGGCGCGGTGGCGAGATAGACGACGGCTTGCGCGATCGCGAGTTCGCCCTCGGGATGGCCGAGGAAATTGAAGGCGTCTTTCGCCGCATTCGCGATGACGAGCGCCTGCGGGTCGGCAAGCCCTATATCCTCGACCGCCATGCGCACGACGCGGCGGGCCAGGAACAGCGGGTCCTCGCCGGCGTCGAGCATGCGCGCGAGATAATACAGCGCCGCATCGGGATCGGAGCCGCGCACCGACTTATGCAGCGCCGAGATCAGGTTGTAGTGCCCGTCGGCCGATTTGTCGTAGATCGGCGCGCGGCGCTGCAGGATCTCCTGCAACTGCGCGGCATTGAAGATCTCGTCCGCCCGCGCCGAGCGCCAGACCTCTTCGGCGAGCGTCAGCGATGCCCTTCCGTCGCCGTCGGCCATGCGGACCAGCACCGCGCGCGCCTCGGCGTCGAGCGGAAGCTTCCTGCCCTCGACGGCTTCGGCATGCGCGAACAATTTCTCGATCGCGGCCGCGTCCAGCGAACGAAACACCAGCACGCGCGCGCGAGACAGCAACGCCGCATTGAGCTCGAAGGACGGGTTCTCCGTGGTGGCACCGACCATCACCACCGTGCCGTCTTCCATTACGGGCAGGAAGGAGTCCTGTTGGGCGCGGTTGAACCTGTGCACCTCGTCCACGAACAGCAGCGTGCCCTTGCCCATCTCGCGGCGGGCGCGCGCAGCATCGAACGCCTTCTTCAGATCGGCGACGCCGGAGAATACCGCGGAAATCTGCTCGAAATGCAGGTCGGTCGCATCCGCCAGCAGCCGCGCCACCGTGGTCTTGCCGGTGCCGGGCGGCCCCCAGAAGACGAGCGAGCCCAGCGTGCGCGTCTCCAGCATGCGCGTCAGCGCACCATCAGGGCCGAGGATGTGGTCCTGGCCGACGACCTCCGACAGCGCGCGCGGGCGCAGCCGGTCCGGCAGCGGATGCGGGGCGTCGTGGTCGAGCCCCGCCGCGGCGAAGAGAGTTGGCGTCTGCTGTGGTCGCTTCGGACTCATCCGCCCAGCGTGACGTTGATCTGCTGGCCGCCGCGCACCACCGTGATGCGCCAGATCCGCGGTCGTTCGCCCGCGGCCTTTTCGAGGTCCGCGGTCTTGCTGATCTTCTGGTTGTTCACGGCGAGAATGATGTCGCCCTTCTGGAAGCCGACACTCGCGGCCGCGGTATCCCCGCCGATTTCGGTGATCACGACGCCTTCGGTGTCGGCGTCAAGACGCAGCTCGTCCGCGACAGCAGGTGTGATCGTCGAGACCTTCGCGCCCTGGAACGGCGAACGCGCGGTGACGACGAGTTCGTTGCGTCCCGTATCCGGTGCGGTCTCCAGGGCGACGGTCAGCTTCACCGGCTTGCCGCCGCGCTGCACGTCGATCTGCGCGGTGCCGCCGAGCGGTCGGGTCGCGAAACGGTAGTCGAAGGCATTGGGATCATCGACGATCTGGCCGTCGATGCCGGTGATGAGGTCGGAGGATTTCAGCCCCGCCTTCGCCGCAGGGCCGTTCGACACCACGCTTGCGACCAGCGCGCCGGTCGGCGAGCGCAGGCCGAGGCTTTCTGCGATCTCGGGTGTCACCGCCTGCAATTTTGCCCCGAGCCACGGCCGCTTCACCGCCTTGCCGCCGCTCTTGGCGGAGGCGACGACGACGCGCACCATGTTGGCGGGAATCGCAAAGCCGATGCCTTGCGAGCCGCCTGAGCGCGAGTAGATCGCGGTGTTGATGCCGGCGAGCCTGCCGGCCATGTCGACCAGCGCGCCCCCGGAATTGCCGGGGTTGATCGCCGCATCGGTCTGGATGAAGAACTGATAGTCGGTGATGCCGACCTGCGTGCGCGCCAGCGCCGAGATGATGCCGTGGGTCACGGTCTGGCCGACGCCGAAGGGATTGCCGATCGCGAGCACGATGTCACCCACCAACAGCTCGTCGGAATTGGTGAAGTCGAGCGTCGGGAATTTCTCCTTGGCATCCTTCAAGCGCAGCACGGCGAGATCGGTGCGTGAATCCTTCAGCAGGATCTCGGCCTCGAACTCGCGCTTGTCCGACAGCGACACTTTTACCTGGTCCGCGCCCTCGATCACGTGGACATTGGTGACGACGAGGCCGGAGGCATCGACGATGACGCCGGAGCCGAGCGAGCGCTGCATCTGCTCGGGCTGCTGGCCCGGCACGCCGAAGAAGCGGCGGAAAATCGGGTCGTCCAGCAGCGGATTGCGGTTCTGCACCAGCTTGGCGGCATAGACGTTGACGACGGCCGGCTGCACCCTTTGCACGATCGGCGCATAGGACAGCCGCAGCTCGGCTTGCGACGACGGGACACGGCGGTCCTGCGCAGCAGCCGGATCGAAATGGGCCGAAAAAGCCACGCACAGCGCCGTGGCGGCGGCAGTCCAGGTCGCTCGAAACATCCCTACCTCTTGGAAAAGACGACGGAATATAGGCGCGTTCGCCTTCCAATAGAAGGGCGCCGGTCGGCAATATTCGGTCGCTTCGTCGGCCGTATCAATGGTGCGTGCGAATCTGCATCTGCCCGGTTGGCGGATTGGCATGATGTGCATCATCTTGCATCGTGGCGTGAAGTGGATTCGGTTGAGGAGAATTTACATCAGTGGGAACCCACGCGGCGTCGCGGGACAGTCATCGATCACACCTAGGCTGTCCGTTCGCGACTTGGAAAACAGTCAAAACGACGGAGGCTTACGTGAGCACAACAAGAATTGCGGTCGCAGCGATTGGTCTCGCCGGCGCGTTGGTGGCCTCGCAGGCCCAGGCCCAATCGGCAAGCAGCAGCGAACAGGAGATCGCGCTGTTGAAGCAGCAGTTGAAGATGCTCGAGCAGAAGCTCGACAAGCTGCAGAGCCAGACCGCGGCGAGCACAGCAGCCGCGGCAAGGGCAAAAGCAGAAACCAAGGCAGAGGCCAAGGCCGAGGCGCGCGCTGAAGCAAAGGCCGCGGTTGCCAATGCCAACGCGGCCATCCCCGTCAAGGGACCGGCACCGGCCTCCGGCGTCGTCGTGACGATGCCGAACAACCGGCCGACGATCTGCACCGCCGATCAGGCCAATTGCGTCGCGATCACCAGCCGCCTGCATTACGATGTTGGCGGATACGACTATCGTCCCAACACCGCGGCGACGGTGCCGCAGAAGCTCGACAGCGGCCAGAACGTGCGCCGCGCGCGAATCGGCGTCACCGGCAAGTTCTTCCACGACTGGAATTTCGCGCTGGTCTACGATTTCGGGGGATCGTCCGACGGATTTGGCGGCTCAGCGCCGGGATCGCTTCCGGGCGGCGGCCTCTCTGGCGTCGAGAACGCCTACATCAGCTACACGGGCCTGAAGCCATTCGGCGGCAGGATGGCGGTCGAGGTCGGCATCATGGACCTGCCCTACACGCTCGACAATGCCACGAGCTCCAACGACATCTTGTTCATGGAACGCGCCTCGCCCGGCGTCGTCGCGACCAACATCGCCGCCGGCGACTTCCGTTCCGCAGCCGGTGCGCGCTGGTTCAACGACCAGCTCTGGATCGGCGGCTATGTCACCGGCCCCACGACCGGCGCGATCCATTCCGCTTCGAGCGTCTCGCCGCCGGGCACCAGCGAGCAATACGGCGCCGTGGCGCGCGCGGCCGGCAATCCGATCAGCACCAAGGACTACACCGTGCATATCGGCGCGAATGCGCAATGGCTGATTCAGCCGCCGCGCAACCTGATCGCCAACACCCAGACGGTCACCCTCAGCGATCGTCCGGAATTGCGTCTCGACCCGACCACGCTGATCTCGACCGGCGCCATCGCCAATGCCTCGGGCGCGCAGGTCTATAGCATCGAGGCGGCGGCGACCTACGGTCCGTTGATCGTCCAGGGCGAGTACTTCTGGTACAATGTCGATCGCACCGCCAACACCAGTGTGCCATTGGTCGGAGCGTCGAGCCTGAAGTTCCAGGGCGGCTACGCGCAGGCCGGCTATGTGCTGACCGGCGAAGGCCGGTCCTACAATGCGGCTACCGCGGCCTATGGCGGCGTCAAGCCGGCGCATCCGTTCTCGCTCGACGGCGGCGGTTGGGGCGCGTGGGAGATCGCAGGACGCTTCTCGACCATCGACCTCAACGACCAGCTCGCAACCGCGAGCGGCGTCGCAGGCGGTCGCCAGACCGTCTATACGCTCGCGCTCAACTGGTACGTCAACGGCAACGTGCGCTTCATGCTCGACTATCTGCACGGCACGGTGTCGCGACAAGCCTCCCCGATCTCGACGGCGGACGTCGGCTCGAAGTTCGACGCGGTCGCAATGCGCACCCAGTTCGCGTTCTGAGACACTCTCGTCCGGGAGCGGCAGGTCCGCTCCCGGATACTCACGCCGCGCGCTTCGGCTTCTTCACCTCCGGCGCCGGCGCGCAGGACAGCCGCTCCTGATGGCTCTCGCCCCAGGCCTTCAGGGTGTCGATGACGGGCTTGAGGCTTTCGCCGAGCTCGGACAGGCAATACTCCACGCGCGGCGGCACCTCGGCATAGACCTTCCGGATGACGAGCTTGTCCTCCTCCAGCGCGCGCAGCTGCTTGGTGAGCATGCGCTGGGTGATGCCAGGCATCCGCCGCCGCAGTTCGCCGAAGCGCTGGGTGCCGCTCTGCAGGTGATAGAGGATCACGCCCTTCCACTTGCCGTCGATCAGGTCCAGCGTCGCCTCGACCGAGCAGCCGGGACGACGGGCAAAATCGCGCCGTTTCATGCGTGTTTTCCCGATAGTATCCAAACAGGGACTATATCCCCAATTTTACAGTACTTGCCAAATTGACGCCAGCGGGACAGTTAAGGCCCGAGCTTGACGCTGCATGAGCGATGGAGACAACAGCATGAAGGCCGTCGGTTACAAGAAGTCGCTTCCGATCGAGGACGCGGAGTCGCTGATCGATTTCGAGACCGCCAAACCCGACCCAAAGGGACGCGACATCCGCGTCGCCGTGAAGGCGATTTCGGCCAACCCGGTCGATTACAAGGTGCGCAAGCGCGCCGCCCCACCCGAGGGCGAGACGAAGATCCTCGGCTATGACGCGGCCGGCGTTGTGGATGCAGTCGGGCCCGACGTGACGCTGTTCAAGCCGGGCGACGAGGTGTTCTATGCCGGCTCGATCCTGCGCCAGGGCACCAACGCGGAATTTCACCTCGTCGATGAGCGCATCGTCGGCCGCAAGCCGAAATCGCTGTCGTTCGCGCAGGCGGCCGCCCTGCCGCTGACCTCGATCACCGCCTGGGAATTGCTGTTCGACCGGCTCGGCGCGGTGCCCGGCAAGAGCGTCGATCCCCGCACGCTTCTGATCACGGGCGGCGCCGGCGGCGTCGGCTCGATCCTGATCCAGCTCGCCCGCCGCCTCACCGGCCTCACCGTGCTTGCAACCGCAACGCGGCCGGAGTCGCAGAAATGGTGCCTCGATCTCGGCGCCCATGCGGTGATCGACCACGGCAAGCCGATGAAGGAGCAGATCGAGAAGCTCAAGCTGCCGCCGGTCGCGCTGGTCGCAAGCCTCACCTTCACCGATCAGCACTACAAATCGATCGTCGAGTTCATGGCGCCGCAGGGCCGGTTCGGCCTGATCGACGATCCCCCGGAGTTCACCATGAGCACGTTCAAGGGCAAGGCGATCTCGGTGCATTGGGAATCGATGTTCACGCGCTCCTCGTTCCAGACGCCCGACATGATCGCGCAGCATCATCTGCTCAATGATGTGGCCGACCTCATCGACAAGGGCGTGCTGCGCACCACGCTGGACCAGACCTTCGGCACGATCAATGCGGCCAACCTCAAGCGCGCGCATGCGCTGCTCGAGAGCGGCAAGTCGCGCGGCAAGATCGTGCTGGAGGGGTGGTAGATGCTCCGGCGGGTGGGTTAGCCGAAGGCGAAACCCACCCACGCCTTTGAAACCGCGACACGGATGGCAGGTTACGTGTCTCTAACCTACCCGACACCTTCGCTGCTACGTCTTCGCCATACTCCGCTCGATGAAGCCCTTGGCGAGCGCGTGATAGATGCCCTCCTCGCAGACCAGTTGCGAGACGAGATGCGCGATCAGGGCGGTCGCCATCAACGGCACGACCATGCCGTGATTGTCCGTCATCTCAGTGACGATGACAAAGGCGGTGATCGGCGCCTGCACCACCCCGGCGAAATAGGCGACCATGCCGAGCAGCATGATTGCACCGAGCGGCGCGTCGTGGAAGAAAGAGGCGACATTGCAGCCGATCCCGGCACCGACGGCAAGCGAGGGCGCGAAGATGCCGCCGGGAATGCCGCTGATCGCGGCGAACGTCGTCGCCATCATCTTGAGGATGCCGAAATCCTGCGGCAGCGGAGCGCCGTGCTCCAGCGCCGTCTTCACCTGCTGATAGCCGGTGCCGTAAACGGTATCGCCGGAGGCGAGGCCGCAGAGCGCGACGGCGAGACCGCAGGCGAAGGCGAACCAGAGCGGGTGGTCCTTCATCGCGCGCCCGAACGGCCCTTTGAATCCCCGCGCCGTGGCGATGACGATGCGGCTGAACAATCCGCCTGCGAGGCCCCCGATCACGCCACAGACGGGCACCGCCAGCCAATCGATGCCGCGCGCCAGCGACATCGCGCTACTGCCGAAATATGCGTAATTGCCGGCCAGCGCGAGCGACGTCAGGCCGGCCGCGATGACCGCAGCAATGATGAGGCTGGATGTGCGGGTCTCGAAAGCGCGGCTCATCTCCTCGATACCGAACACGATCCCCGCCAGCGGCGTGTTGAACGCGGCGGCACCGCCGGCGGCCGCTCCAGCCAGGATCAGGCCTGGCTGGCGGCGCGGCGACACGCGGCCGAGTGCGAACATGATGGACGCGCCGACCTGGACGGTCGGCCCTTCACGGCCGACCGAGCCGCCACAGAGCAGGCCGAACAAAGTGAGGATCACCTTCCCGACCGCGATCCGCATCGAGACCAGGCTTTCGCGCGCAGACTGGTCGGTCAGATGCCGGGCGGCGATCGCCTGCGGGATGCCGCTGCCCTGCGCATTCGGGAACAGGCGGATGGTCAGATAGGCCGACAGCATGAATCCGAGCGGCGTGATCGCCAGCACGATATAGCGCGACGTCGCCAGCAGGAACGCGAAGGCCTGCTGGGCCAGATCGGCGGCCTGCGCCAGCGCCACGGCCGCTGCGCCGACGGCCACGCCGCCGAGCAGGAAAATCGCCCGCCGGCGCCAGCGTGCATAGGTCAAGCGGACGCGCCGCTTGTCGCGAGTGGAGAAGGTCCGGAGCATGGAGGCATAATCTAGCCGATCGTGCCCCGAACAAAAAGCCAGACGGTTGACGCGCGGGCGCTCAGGCGATCGTGTTGACGATGCCGCCCTCCGCGCGCAGCGCTGCGCCGTTGGTGGCGGATGCCTCCTTGGAGGCGACATAAACCACCATGTTGGCGATCTCCTCCACGCTGGCGAAGCGCTGAATCAGCGAGCTGGGGCGATGCTGCCTAACGAAGTTGGCGGCGGCTTCGTCGACCGACTGGCCGTTCTGCTTGGCGATATCCTTCACGAAGGTCTCGACGCCTTCCGACATGGTCGGTCCCGGCAGCACGGAATTGACGGTGACGCCGGTGCCGCGAGTGAGCTCGGCGAGGCCGCGGGCGACGGAAAGCTGGGCCGTCTTTGTCATGCCGTAGTGGATCATCTCGACGGGAATGTTGAGCCCGGATTCCGAGGAGATGAAGACGATGCGGCCCCAATTGCGCTTCAGCATGCCCTTCATATATGCGCGGGACAACCGCACGCCGCTCATCACGTTGACCTCGAAGAAGCGGGTCCAGTCCTCGTCCGGGATCTCGAAGAAATCCTTGGGCTCGAAGATGCCGGCATTGTTGATGAGAATATCGACATCGGGCAGCGCCGCAACGAGGGCATTGCAGCCTGAAGCGGTCGAGACGTCGGCTGCGATGCCGCGGACCTTCGCGCCCGTCGCTTCCAGCTTGCGCACGGCAGCGTCGACCTTGTCCTGGCCGCGGCCGTTGATAACGACGCTGGCGCCGGAGGCTGCCAGGCCCTTGGCGATGGCGTGGCCGATACCGGCGGTCGAGCCGGTGACGAGGGCGGTCTTTCCGGACAAGTCGATGTGCATGGGTCATCTCCATTGTAGTTGGCGGAGATATCGGGTGCGGCTTGAGAAGCCGCAATTGCATTCACCGAGCCGTGAGGTGCGCTTTCGATCCAGAATGAAAAAGCAGCTTCAGCTGGGGTAGCCTTTCAGGACTGCGCATTCTTTCGTGCCCTCCAGAACCTGATGAAGATCCTTGGCGAAGGTGTTGACGAGCGCATACTCCGTCAAGAAGCGAATAGTTGCCGAATTCGGTGCATCCTCAACGGCAGCTTGAGGCGAACCGTCAGAAACAAGGTCGACATGCACGAGAAGGATACCTCTGGAATTGTAAGGCTTGACCATCACTCGAAGATGACACCGAAAATCGTCGACTGTTCCCATACCGCCTTCTATTTGCGGCAGCGCAGCCGAGCTCAAAGGGAAAGAGCTGAGAGGAGCGACGAGCCCCTCCTCTATTTCTGTTCGGTTGAACCAGGCCGTACCTTGACCAGAAAATGCGCCTGATCTCACTGCCGCCGTCAACTGACCAAGCCATCGATCGTCGTCAGGCCGGTATGTAAGGCACAACTCCGATTGATACATCGCCCTTGCCTCGGCAATGCAGCCAACTGCACGATCCCAATCATCGAGATATAGACAAGACAGCGTGCATGAGCTGCAACAAAAAAGCGGCGCCCGAAGGCGCCGCTTTCAAAATCACACGCCGGTCGGCTTACGCCGCCTCGGCTTCCCTTTCCTGCACAGGACCGGAGTCCTGCCCCTTGGCGTCGACGTCGCGATCGACGAACTCGATCACGGCCATCGCCGCGTTGTCGCCGTAGCGGAAGCCGGCCTTGATGATCCGGGTGTAGCCG
Source organism: Bradyrhizobium sp. (assembly GCA_035575945.1). GTDB lineage: Bacteria > Pseudomonadota > Alphaproteobacteria > Rhizobiales > Xanthobacteraceae > Bradyrhizobium. Next base: position 46,337 of record DATLXF010000007.1, read on the forward strand.
CCCTGGCGGTCCTTGTAGCGGGTCGCCAGCGTGTCGAAGAGCTTCTTGACCATGTCGACGTCACGCAGCTCCGAGATCGCCTGACGGCGCAGCGAGAGGCCGCCCTTCTTGCCGAGGGTGACGAGCTTCTCCACGATCGGGCGGAGCTCCTTGGCCTTCGGCAGCGTGGTGACGATCTGCTCGTGCTTGATCAGCGCGGCCGCCATGTTGGCGAACATCGCCTTGCGGTGCTCGGCCGTGCGGTTGAGCTTCCGATGAACCTTGCCGTGACGCATGTGAGTAGTCCTTCTTCGATTGTGTCGCGGTGGTTCAGCGACTGGTTTTCAGGTGGGCTTCCTGCGTTCGCCCTAGGTCGCGAGTGGCGAATGGTGAGCAGCGAATAGTTCTTCCCCTATCCGCCACTCCCTACTCGCCATTCGCTCAGTAATGATCCTCGAAGCGCTTGGCGAGCTCGTCGATGTTCTCCGGCGGCCAGCCCGGCACTTCCATGCCGAGATGCAGCCCCATCTGGGCCAGCACTTCCTTGATCTCGTTCAGCGACTTGCGCCCGAAGTTCGGGGTGCGGAGCATTTCCGCCTCGCTCTTCTGCACGAGGTCGCCGATGTAGACGATGTTGTCGTTCTTCAGGCAGTTGGCCGAACGCACCGACAGCTCGAGCTCGTCCACCTTCTTGAGGAAAGCCGGGTTGAAGGCGAGGTCCGGGATGATCTCCTGGGCGACTTCCTTGCGCGGCTCTTCGAAGTTGACGAACACGTTGAGCTGATCCTGCAGGATGCGGGCGGCATAAGCCACCGAGTCATCCGGCGTGATCGCGCCGTTGGTTTCGATCGTCATGGTCAGCTTGTCGTAGTCGAGGATCTGGCCCTCGCGGGTGTTCTCGACCTTGTAGGAGACCTTGCGGACCGGCGAGTAGAGGCTGTCGACCGGGATCAGTCCGATCGGTGCGTCCTCGGGACGGTTGCGCTCGGCGGGCACGTAGCCCTTGCCGGTCGAGACCGTGAACTCCATTCGGATCTCGGCGCCCTCGTCGAGGGTGCAGATCTGCAGGTCCGGATTGAGCACGACGACATCGCCGACCGTCTGGATGTCACCCGCGGTGACGACGCCCGGGCCGGACTTCTTGACGACCATGCGCTTGGGGCCTTCGCCCTGCATCTTGATCGAGATGTCCTTGATGTTGAGCACGATGTCGGTGACGTCCTCACGGACGCCGGCGATCGAGGAGAACTCGTGCAGCACGCCGTCGATGTGCACCGACTGCACCGCCGCGCCCTGGAGCGAGGAGAGCAGGATGCGGCGCAGCGCATTGCCGAGGGTCTGGCCGAAGCCACGCTCGAGCGGCTCGGCGACGATCGTCGCGAAACGCGAGGGATCGCTGCCGGGCGTGACCTGGAGCTTGTTCGGCCGAATCAGTTCTTGCCAATTTTTCTGGATCGTCACTGTTTCACCCATACAGGCCAGTCTATTTGAGGCATCAAATACTGGCGTTGGAGAAAGGCCGCAGGTCGCACCGGCGGCTTCTTGCAAAGTCGTTGCGGGCACCGATGCGCCCGCAACGCGTCAACAATCAAACGCGTCGACGCTTGCGGGGACGGCAACCGTTGTGCGGGATCGTGGTCACGTCGCGGATCGAGGTGACGGTGAAGCCCGCGGCCTGGAGCGCCCGCAGCGCCGACTCGCGGCCCGAACCGGGGCCGGCGACCTCGACTTCCAGCGTGCGCATGCCGTGCTCCTGCGCCTTCTTGGACACGTCCTCGGCGGCGACCTGCGCGGCGTACGGGGTCGACTTGCGCGAGCCCTTGAAGCCCATCGTGCCGGCCGAAGACCAGGCAATGGTGTTGCCCTGCGCGTCGGTGATGGTGATGGTCGTGTTGTTGAACGACGAGTTCACGTGCGCGACGCCGGAGGCGATGTTCTTGCGCTCACGACGACGAACGCGGGTGGCTTCCTTGCCCATTGAGTCCCTTTCCTGAAGATCTCAAACGCCGCCGTAATGCCAGCGGCTACACCTCTGAAAATGCGAATGGTGAGTTGCGAATAGCGAATGGATGCCCACTCGCCATTCGCTACCCACCTATTCGCGCGAATTACTTCTTCTTGCCGGCGATGGCCTTGGCCGGACCCTTGCGCGTGCGCGCATTGGTGTGGGTGCGCTGACCGCGCACCGGCAGACCGCGACGATGACGCAGGCCGCGATAGCAGCCGAGGTCCATCAGACGCTTGATGTTGATGCCGACCTCACGACGCAGATCGCCCTCGACGAGATAATCGCGGTCGATCACTTCGCGGATCTGGAGCACTTCGGCATCGCTGAGCTGATTGACGCGACGATCCACCGGGATCTTCACCTTCTCCAGGATCTCACCGGCGATCTTCTGACCGATACCATGGATGTACTGGAGCGCGATCAGCACGCGCTTGTTGGTGGGAATGTTCACGCCGGCAATACGGGCCACGGCCTTCTCTCCTGTCGCCGATCCTCGTCAGGACCAGGCTTTAAGTGCTTATGTTCTCGGGCAGGTGTTCACAAACGCGAACACGACGCCCACCCCCGGTCTTCCTGGGGCCCGGCATCGTCTGAAACTATCCGACTTGGATGCGGGGCTTATTAGGGATTCCGGGGGCTTTCGTCAACCGCTGCTAGCGCTTGGCTCGCTTTTTCGTGACCTTTTTTGCCACCTTCTTGGCACCTTTTTTGACTGTCTTCCGGGCGGACTTGCTGGCCGCTTTCTTGACAGTCTTCTTGGCGGCCTTCCGGGTACCTTTTACGGCCTTCTTGGCTGCCTTCTTGGTGGTTTTGGCCGATTTTGCGGCCTTCTTGGTTGCTTTCGCCGGCTTTTCGGCCGATTTCCTTGCCGCCTTGGTCCTCTTGGCCGGCGCCGTCCTGGCTGCGCTTCGGGCGTGGGTTTTGGGTTCCACTGCCCCCAGCGCCAGAAGCTGGCGGTGGATGGCCCGGGTGACTTCGTCGATTGCCATCATCCCGTCGATGGTCGAGAGCTTCCGGCGCTCGGAATAGTAGTGAATCAGCGGTTCCGTCTGGCTCCGGTAGCTGGCGAGTCGCTTGGTCAGGACCTCCGGGGTGTCGTCGACCCGGACCTCCTCCCCGCGCTCCTTCATCTGGGCAACGCGCGCTTCGACGCGGCTCAACAGCGCACTCTCGTTGACCCGAAGCTCGATCACGGCATCGAGCTTGAGATGCTTGCGCTTGAGCAGTTCGTCCAGCGCTTCGGCCTGAGGCACGGTGCGCGGGAAGCCGTCGAGGATGAAGCCGTTCTTGGCGTCGGGCTGGTCGATGCGGTCGGAGATGATTCCCACCACGACGTCATCGGGCACGAGACCGCCGCTGGCCATGATCTCCTTGGCCTTCAGTCCGACGGGCGTTCCCGCCGCAACGGCGGCCCGCAACATCTCGCCGGTCGAGAGCTGGACGATGCCATAACGCTGCACCAGGAGCTGGGCTTGAGTCCCTTTGCCCGATCCCGGCGGTCCCAGAAGTATAATTCTCATCGGCGTACGCCCCCCGGATTGGTGAGCGATACGTCGCGCACCTGTGCTCTGATATCAAGCGCGGTGCCAACCACAACCAGTGCGGCACCGCCATTGACGATCATACTATAAGGCAGACCGATCCCGTAAAGGTCGAACACCCCCGGAATCAACTGCAACGCCGTCAGGTAGACGGCTCCGATGACCGTCGTCAATGACACGACGCGGTCGAGATGGTCGGCCGTCGCATCTCCCGCAACGCCAGCGATGGTACCGCCATGGCGAGCCAGGGATTTGGCCGCATGCTCGGGATCAACGATATAGGCCGTATAGAGGAAGGCCAGCACGAACACGGCACCGGACACCAGGATGAGGTACGCCGGCTGTCCGATTTGCAGATTCCGGTAGGCCGCTGCGACCACGGGATGGTCGCTGCCGAGAAACAGGCCTGCAACGGCGAGCGGCAGAAACAAGACCCACGGCGCAACGGTGACCGGAATCAGGTAACCGGCGCTGTTGAGCTTGATCGGCAGCAATGCCTCGCGCGCCGGCAGCTGATGGGCGCCGATTTCGCGCGCGCCGAACGCGACGGGAATATCCCGCCGGGCACCTTCGACGAGTACGATGACAACGAACGTCACCACCCATGCTACGGCATGGCCGAGCACGAGATTGCCGGAGATCGCGCCGGTCTGCACAAGACCGGCGATGCCGGCAATGTCACGCGGAATGGGGGCGAGAAAGCCGGCACTCAGGATGACGGCCAAACCGTTGCCGATGCCGTGCCGGGTGATCTGCTCGCTCAACCACACCAGCACGAAGACGCCGCCCACCATCGAAGCGGTCGCCGTGATCACGAACCAGCCGTCGGGATTTCTGACCAGGCCCGGAATGGAGGTCAGAGCTGAAGCGATGCCGAAGGCCTGGAAGGCAGCCAGGCCGATGGTCAGTCCGAGCGTCGCCCGGGCGACCTTGCGTCGGCCTCGCTCGCCCGACTGCTCAAGCGAATTCAGGCCCCGCCAGACAACGGCAAGCAGCCTGAGGACGATGGCTGCGGTCAGGTAGGGAATGAGGCCCAAGGCGAAGATCGAGAGTCGGCTGATGAAGTCGACCATCGGCGAGTAGCTCGCCAGATTCAATCCCGCGACCGGGATCTGCGAGCCGAGCCTGTACAAGAGCAGCGCGCCAATCGTGAAAGCGATCCGGCGCGCGAGCTCCCGGCTCATCTACGGCGGCCCCGCAGCTTGGACTTGCGGATCAGGCCTTCATACTGGTGCGCCAGCAGATAGCCCTGGACCTGCGCCACCGTATCCATGGTGACACTGACGACGATCAGCAGCGAAGTGCCGCCGAAGTAGAACGGCACCGAGGCGTAGGAGATCAGTATCTCGGGGATCAAGCAGACGATCGCAAGGTAAATCGCACCCACCACGGTGATGCGCGAGAGCACGTAATCGATATATTCGGCAGTGCGCTCGCCCGGGCGGATGCCCGGAATGAAGCCGCCGTGCTTCTTCAGATTGTCCGCGGTCTCGGTCGGGTTGAACACGATCGCGGTGTAGAAGAAGGCAAAGAACACGATCAGCGCCAGATACAGGATCAGGAACAGCGGGCGGCCATGGCCGAGCTGGGTGGTGATCCACTGGAGCCATTCCGGCCCGCTGCCGGTGTTGAAGTTCGCAACCGTGGTCGGCAGCAGAAGCAGCGAGGACGCGAAGATCGGCGGGATCACGCCGGAGGTATTGAGCTTGAGCGGCAGATGCGAGGACTGGCCCTCGAACATCTTGTTGCCGACCTGGCGCTTCGGATACTGGATCAAGAGGCGGCGCTGCGCGCGCTCGATGAAGACGATGAAGGCGATCACGACCACGGCCATGACGATGACGAGCAGGATCAGGCCGGTCGACATCGCGCCCTGACGGCCGAGCTCGAGCATGCCGGCGAGCGCAGCGGGCAGCTCGGCGACGATGCCGGCGAGAATGATCAGCGAAATGCCGTTGCCAATGCCGCGCGAGGTGATCTGTTCGCCGAGCCACATCAGGAACATGGTCCCGCCGGTCAGCGTGATCGCCGTGGACAGGCGGAAGAACAGCCCGGGCTCGCTGACGACGTTGCCGGCGCCCTCGAGACCGACGGCGATGCCGTAGGACTGAAACAGGGCCAGGATGACGGTGAGATAGCGGGTATACTGGTTCAGCGTCTTGCGACCGGCCTCACCCTCCTTCTTCAGCGCCTCGAGCTGCGGCGAGACGGTGGTGAGGAGCTGGATGATGATCGAGGCCGAGATATAGGGCATGATGTTCAGCGCGAAGATCGCCATGCGGTGGATGCCGCCGCCGGCGAACATGTTGAACATGCCGAGGATGCCGCCCGCCTGGGAGCGGAACACCTGCTCCCAGACGTTGGGATCGATGCCCGGCAGCGGGATGTAGGTCCCGAGCCGATAAACGAGGAGGGCACCCAGGGTGAACCAGATGCGCTTCTTCAGTTCGTCGGCCTTGGCAAACGCGCCGAAATTGAGATTGGCTGCCAGTTGTTCCGCTGCAGAGACCATCTTGGACTTTCTCCCGCCGCCTGTTGCGCCGTTGATGCCCGCGGCCGGGCTGAATTAGCGGACGCCGGACATTATCTGGGGCTCGGCTTCGATAAGTCCACGTCCCGCATGCGTAAAGGCCCGCGAGGCGCGGGCCAATGACGCAGTTGTTACGCCGCCTCGCCTTCTTCCTTAGGCTGGGCGAGGATCTTCACCGAGCCACCGGCCTTCTCGACCGCCGCGATCGCGGTCTTCGAGGCGCCGTGCACCTCGATGTCGAGCTTGGACTTGAGCTCGCCGCGGCCGAGCAGCCGCAGGCCGCCCTTGGCCCGGCGCAGCACGCCGCCCTTGACCAGGGCTTCGACGTTGACGACGCTGCCGGCGTCGATCTTCTTGGCATCGACCGCTTCCTGGAGCCGGTCGAGATTGATCTCGGCGAACTCGACGCGGAAGATGTTGTTGAAGCCGCGCTTGGGCAGACGGCGATGCATTGGCATCTGGCCGCCCTCGAACCCCTTGATGCGCACGCCCGAACGCGCGGTCTGGCCCTTGCCGCCGCGGCCGGACTGCTTGCCCTTGCCCGAACCGATGCCGCGGCCGACGCGCATACGCTTCTTGCGCGAGCCGGCGTTGTCGGCGATATCGCTGAGCTTCATCGCCCTTCTCCTTGTGTCTTGCACACGATCTTCACCGAAAACCAGTTCCCGCTTTCCGGGATCGCGCGCCTTGCTTACTTCTCGTCGACGATGCGGACGAGATGGTGAACCTTCTCGATCATGCCGCGGACCGCCGGGGTGTCCGGCAGCTCGCTGGTACGGCCGATCTTGTTGAGCTTGAGCCCGATCAGGGTCGAGCGTTGCGAGTGATGGCGGCGGATCGCGCTGCCGGTCTGCTCGAGCTTGATCGTCTTTGCGGTCGTAACGGCACTCTTGGCCATCGTGGTCTACTCCGAAAAGCTTCCGTTAGTCGGCGGCCGCCTCGGCATCGCCGCCGATACGGCGCGACTGCAGAGTGGACACCTTGATGTTGCGGCGGGCTGCGACCGAACGCGGCGAATCCTGGTGCTTCAGCGCATCGAAGGTCGCGCGCACCATGTTGTACGGGTTCGAAGAGCCGATCGACTTCGCCACCACGTCCTGGACGCCGAGCGTCTCGAACACAGCGCGCATCGGACCGCCGGCGATGATGCCGGTACCGGCCGGAGCTGCACGCAGGTAGACGCGGCCCGCGCCATGACGGCCGGCGATGTCGTGATGCAGCGTGCGTCCCTCGCGCAGCGAGACGCGGGTCAGGTTGCGCTTGGCGGACTCGGTCGCCTTGCGGATCGCCTCGGGCACCTCGCGCGCCTTGCCGTGACCGAAGCCGGCGCGACCCTTCTGGTCGCCGATCACGACCAGCGCCGCGAAGCCGAAGCGCTTGCCGCCCTTGACGACCTTGGCCACGCGGTTGATGTGGACGAGCTTGTCGACGAACTCGCTGTCGCGCTCCTCGCGCTCCCTGCGTTCACGTCCGCCGCCGCGTTGATCGCGTCCACCACGTTGTTCGCGTTCAGCTGCCATGGTTTTTCCAATCCTTCAGAGGCTTACGCCCCAATCCTCAAATTCCGTTAGAAGCTCAGCCCACTCTCACGCGCCGCGTCGGCCAAAGCCTTGACGCGCCCGTGATAGAGATAGCTGCCGCGATCGAACACGACTTCCTTGACGCCCTTCTCGGCCGCGCGCTCGGCCAGCAACTTGCCGACCGCCTTCGCCGCATCGATGTCGGCGCCGGTCTTGCCGCCGTCGCGCATCGATTTCTCGAGCGACGAGGCAGAGGCCAGCGTCTCGCCCTTCAGGTCGTCGATGACCTGGGCGTAGATGTGCTTGGACGAGCGGAACACCGACAGGCGCGGACGGCCTCCGGCGGAGCGGCGCAGCTTCAGCCGCACACTCCGCTTGCGCCGGGCATTCGTAACCTTGGCTTTCGACATGACCGGCTCCGTTACTTCTTCTTGCCTTCCTTGCGGAAGATGAATTCGCCCACATACTTCACGCCCTTGCCCTTGTAGGGCTCCGGCGGACGGTATGCGCGGATCTCGGCGGCGACCTGGCCGACGCGCTGGACGTCGCTGCCCGCCACCGTGATCTCGGTCGGCTTCGGCACCGTGATCGTGATCCCTTCGGGGATCGGATAGATCACGTCATGGCTGTAGCCGAGCGCGAGCTGCAGGTTCTTGCCCTGCATCGCGGCGCGATAGCCGACGCCCGTGATTTCGAGCTTCTTCTCGAAGCCCTTGGTGACGCCCTCGACCAGATTGGCGACCTGGGCGCGCGCGGTGCCGTACAGCGCCCGCGCGCGGTTGGTCTCGGTGCGCGGCTTGACCTTGATCTGGCCGCTCTCGAGCTTCACCTCGACGTCGTCATGGACGACGAACTGAAGCTGGCCCTTCGGCCCCTTCATCTTGACGGTCTGCCCATCGACGGTCGCAGTCACACCGGACGGAACCGCCACAGGCCTTTTGCCAACACGTGACATGGATCGAAAATCCTTCTCAGAACACCGTGAAGAGGACTTCACCGCCCACATTCGCGTCGCGCGCGCTGTGGTCGGCCATGATCCCCTTCGGCGTCGACAACACCGAAATGCCGAGTCCGTTGTTCACCCGCGGCAGGTTCTTCACCGAAGCGTAGACGCGGCGCCCCGGCTTGGAAACGCGCTCGATCTCGCGGATGACGGGCTCGCCGTCGAAATACTTCAGCTCGATCTCGATCTCGCTGCGGCCCGAGGAATGCTCGAGCGTCGCGTAACCGCGGATGTAGCCCTCGGCCTTCAGAACCTCGAGCACGTTCTCGCGCATCTTTGAGCCGGGCGTCGAGACCTTGGTCTTCGAACGCATCTGCGCGTTGCGGATACGGGTGATGAGATCGCTGATTGGATCGTGCGTAGACATCTAAACGACCCTCCTTACCAGCTGGACTTCACGAGGCCCGGGACCATGCCCTTGGAGCCAAGGTCGCGCAGCGCGATACGGGACAGCTTGTTCTTGCGATAGTTCGAGCGCGGGCGGCCCGACAGCTCGCAACGCAGGCGGATCCGGGTCGCCGACGAGTTGCGCGGCATTCCCGCCAGCTTCAGGGTCGCGGCGAACCGCTCCTCCATCGGCAGCGTCTTGTCGGCGATGATCGCCTTCAACCGCTCGCGCTTGGCGGCGGCGTTCTTCACCATCCGCTTGCGCCGGTTGTTCTTCTCGACTGAACTCTTCTTTGCCATGCTTGGCTCCTGGGTATCCGCGTTTGAGAGGCTCTAGGTCAGCGTCTCACTGCCGGAACGGGAAATTGAAAGCGGTCAACAAGGCCCTCGCCTCTTCGTCGGTCTTGGCCGTGGTGCAGACGGTGATGTCCATGCCGCGGGCTTCCGTGACCTTGTCGAAGTCGATCTCGGGGAAAATGATGTGCTCCTTGATGCCGAGCGAGTAGTTGCCGCGGCCGTCGAAGCTCTTCGGGTTGAGGCCGCGGAAGTCGCGGACGCGCGGCAGCGCCACCGTGACCAGGCGGTCGATGAATTCATACATGCGGGCCTTGCGCAGCGTGACCTTGCAGCCGATCGGCTGGTTCTCACGCAGCTTGAAGGTCGCGATCGCGATGCGCGAATAGGTCACGATCGCCTTCTGGCCGGCGATCTGGGTCAATTCGGCAGCGGCGGTCTCGGCCTTCTTGCGGTCGTTGACGGAATCGCCAACGCCCATGTTCAGCACGACCTTGTCCAGGCGCGGAACCTGCATGACGTTCTCGTAACCGAACTTCTCGGTCAGAGCCGTGCGGATCTTCGCGTCGTATTCCGCGCGCAGGCGCGGGGTGTAAGCGGCCTCAGCCATCGATCTCAGCTCCCGAGCTCTTGGCGATGCGGACCTTCTTGCCGTCCGCCAGAATCTTGAATCCGACGCGGGTCGGCTTTCCGTCCTTGCCGACATACGCGATGTTGGACAGTTGGATCGGCGCCTCTTTCGAGATGATGCCGCCCTCCTGGGCCTGCGTCTGCTTCTGGTGACGCTTGACCACGTTGATGCCGCGCACCAGCGCGGTACCGGCGTCGGGGCGCACCTCGAACACCTCGCCGGTGCGGCCCTTGTCGCGGCCGGTCAGCACGATGACCTTGTCGCCCTTGCGGATCTTCGCAGCCATCACAGCACCTCCGGCGCGAGCGAGATGATCTTCATGTGGTTCTTGGCGCGCAGCTCGCGCGGCACGGGCCCGAAGATACGGGTGCCGACCGGCTCTGACTGGTTGTTGATCAGAACCGCGGCGTTGCGGTCGAAGCGGATGACCGAACCGTCGGCGCGGCGGATGTCCTTGCGGACGCGCACCACGACGGCCTTCATCACGTCGCCTTTCTTCACCTTGCCACGCGGAATCGCTTCCTTGATCGACACGACGATGATGTCGCCGATCGTGGCGTAGCGGCGCTTGGAGCCACCGAGCACCTTGATACACATGACACGGCGTGCGCCAGAATTGTCGGCCACGTCGAGGTTGGTCTGCATCTGAATCATTGATGCACCTCGTCCTCTTTCTCTTTGCGCCAGCCCAGCCGGCGCTCAACATTTCCCTGAAGTCAGCCGGCTAAAGCCAACAGATCAGGCGCTTTTCTTGTGTTCGCCCCGGATCACGACCCAGCGCTTCAACTTCGAAATCGGCTTGGTTTCCTCGATCCACACCATGTCGCCCGGCTTGAACTGGTTGCTCTCGTCGTGCGCGTGGTAGTTCTTCGAACGGCGGATCGTCTTCTTGTAGATCGGGTGCGTGAAGCGGCGGTCGACGCGCACCACGATGGTCTTGGCTTGCTTGTCGCTGACGACCACGCCCTGCAAAGTACGTTTCGGCATCTTCGTAAGCCTCTTACTTCTTCTTCGCGCGCGTCTGCGCGGCGACGGTCTTGATCCGGGCGATGTCACGGCGGGCCTCGCGCAGGCGCGAGGTGTTCTCGAGCTGGCCGGTGGCGCGCTGGAAGCGCAGGTTGAAGCGCTCCTTCTTCAGGTTCAGGATGGCATCATCCTGCTGGTCGGGGCTCATCGCGCGGATGTCTTCGATCTTCATCTGGGCCATGGCCATTACTCCGCAATGCGCTCGACGAAGCGCGTCTTGATCGGCAGCTTGGCGGCCGCCAGCGTCAGCGCCTCGCGCGCCGTCTGGGTGTTGACGCCGTCGATCTCGAACAGCACCCTGCCCGGCTTGACGCGCGCGACCCACAATTCCGGCGAGCCCTTGCCAGAGCCCATGCGGACTTCGGCCGGCTTCTTCGACACCGGAACGTCCGGAAAGACGCGGATCCAGACGCGGCCGGCGCGCTTCATGTGACGGGTGAGCGCGCGGCGCGCGGCTTCGATCTGACGCGCGGTGACGCGCTCAGGCTCGGTCGCCTTCAGGCCGAACTGGCCGAACGCCAACGTCGCGCCCGAAGACGCAACGCCGTGAATGCGGCCCTTATGCGCCTTCCGGAACTTCGTTTTCTTAGGTTGCATCATGGCTTTGAGCCCTCAAATTCCTGTCTGGCTTCAGGCAGCGGCCGTCTCGCGGCGCTGACGGCCACCGCGATCGCCACTGCCGCCGGTCTCGCCTTCGGCCATTCTCTTGTCCTGGGCCATCGGATCGTGCTCGAGGATCTCGCCCTTGAAGATCCAGACCTTGACGCCGCAGGTGCCGAAGGTCGTGAACGCGGTCGCAACGCCGTAATCGATGTCGGCACGCAGCGTATGCAGCGGCACGCGGCCTTCGCGGTACCACTCCATGCGCGCGATTTCCGCACCGCCGAGGCGTCCCGAGCAGTTGATGCGGATGCCCTCCGCGCCGAGACGCATCGCCGACTGCACGGCGCGCTTCATGGCGCGGCGGAACGCCACGCGGCGCTCGAGCTGCTGCGCGATCGACTCGGCCACCAGCGTCGCATCGAGCTCCGGCTTGCGGATCTCGACGATGTTGATGACGACGTCGGACGAGGTGATGTCCGCGACCTTCTTGCGCAACTTGTCGATGTCGGCGCCCTTCTTGCCGATCACGACGCCCGGACGGGCCGAATGGATGGTGACGCGGCACTTCTTGTGCGGACGCTCGATCACGATGCGGGCGACGGCGGCCTGCTTGAGCTCCTTGTGCAGGATCTCGCGGATCTTGACGTCCTCGTGCAGCAGCTTGCCGTATTCCTGCTTGCCGGCGAACCAGCGGGAATCCCAGGTCCGGTTGATGCCGAGACGCAGACCGATCGGATTGATCTTTTGACCCATCGTGTTCTCCTGCGCCCTTAAGCGGCTTCAGCTTCGACCTGACGAACGATGATCGTCAGCTGCGAAAACGGTTTGTACACACGGCCCGAGCGGCCGCGACCGCGGGCGGCGAAGCGCTTCATCACGAGGCCGTTGCCGACGAAGGCCTGCGCCACGACGAGATCGTCGACGTCGAGGTCGTGGTTGTTCTCGGCGTTGGCGATAGCCGATTCCAGGCACTTCTTCACGTCGACCGCGATCCGCTTGCGCGAAAACTGCAGGTCGGCGAGCGCGGCAGACGCCTTCCGGCCGCGAATGAGCTGGGCGACCAGGTTGAGCTTCTGCGGGCTCACCCGCAGCATCCGGGCGACCGCCTTGGCCTCGTTGTCGGCGAGGCTCCGTTCGCGCTTTGGTTTGCTCATCGTTTAATCCTCAAGCCTTCTTGGCTTTCTTGTCACCGGAGTGGCCATGGAAGGTCCGGGTCGGCGAGAACTCGCCGAACTTGTGACCGACCATTTCCTCGTTGACGGCCACCGGGACGTGCTTCTGACCGTTGTAGACGCCGAAGGTCAGGCCGACGAACTGCGGCAGGATCGTCGAGCGACGGCTCCAGATCTTGATGACGTCGTGACGGCCGGACGCGCGCGCGGCATCTGCCTTCTTGAGCAGAGATCCCTCGACGAACGGGCCTTTCCAGACTGAACGAACCATGTCCGGCGTTCCTTACTTCTTCCGCTTGTGGCGGCTTAGGAGAATGAATTTGTTGGTCGACTTGTTGGTGCGGGTCTTCTTGCCCTTGGTCGGCTTGCCCCACGGCGTGACCGGGTGACGGCCGCCCGAGGTACGACCTTCACCACCGCCGTGCGGATGGTCGATCGGGTTCATCGCGACGCCGCGGTTGTGCGGACGACGGCCCATCCAACGCTTGCGACCGGCCTTGCCGATCGAGGTGTTCATGTGATCCGGGTTCGACACCGCGCCGATCGTACCGCGGCACCGGCCGTGGACGAGGCGTTGCTCACCCGAGTTCAGGCGGATGATGACGTAGTCCTGGTCGCGGCCGACGAGCTGGGCATAGGTGCCCGCCGAACGGGCGAGCTGGCCGCCCTTCCCGATCTTGACCTCGATGTTGTGGATGATCGTGCCGACCGGCATGTTGCCGAGCGGCATGACATTGCCTGGCTTCACGTCGACGTAATTGCCGGCGATGATGGTGTCACCCACGGCCAGGCGCTGCGGCGCCAGGATGTAGGCCTGCTCGCCGTCCTGATACTTGATCAGCGCGATGAAACCGGTGCGGTTCGGGTCGTACTCGAGACGCTCGACGGTCGCGGGGACGTCGGTCTTCTCGCGCTTGAAATCCACGGTGCGCAGCGTCTGCTTGTGACCACCACCGCGGAAGCGCACGGTGATGCGACCGGTGTTGTTGCGGCCTCCCGAGGAATGCTTGCCCTCGGTGAGCGCCTTGACCGGCTTGCCCTTGTAGAGGGACGAACGATCGACCATGACCAGCTGGCGCTGGCCGGGCGTCGTGGGATTGAATGTCTTCAGTGCCATCGTCGTACGACCTTACAGACCGGTGGTCACGTCGATCCGGTGGCCCTCTTCGAGGGTCACGATCGCGCGCTTGCTGTTCGACTGCGAGCCGAGATTGCCGCGGAAGATCTTGGTCTTGCCCTTGCGGACGAGCGTATTGACGCTCTTGACCTTGACGTCGAACAGCTTCTCGATCGCTTCCTTGATCTGCGGCTTGGTCGCCTTGGCGGCCACCTTGAACAGCACCTTGTTGTGCTCCGAGGCGATCGTGGCCTTCTCGGTCACGACCGGCGACAGGATCACGTCGTAGTGGCGAGGCTCGATGTTCTTCGTCATTTGAAGCGCGCCTCCAGCGCATCGATGGCGGCCTTGGTCAGAACGAGCTTCTGACGGCGCAGGATGTCGTAGACGTTGATGCCCTGGATCGGCAGCACGTCCATGTTCGGGATGTTGCGGGCCGCGGCGGCAAACCCGTTGTTGAGCTCGGCGCCGTCGATGATCAGCGCGTTGGTGAGCCCGAGGCCCGAGAAGTGGCCGAGCAATGCCTTGGTCTTGGCGGCCTCGAGCGCGGCCTTCTCGATCACGACGAGATCGCCGTCCTTGGCCTTGGCCGAGAGCGCATGCTTCAGAGCCAGCGCGCGGACCTTCTTCGGCAGGTCGGTGGCGTGCGAACGCACCACCGGACCGAAGGCACGGCCGCCGCCGCGGAACTGCGGCACGCGGGCCGAGCCGTGACGAGCACCGCCGGTGCCCTTCTGCTTGTACATCTTCTTGCCGGTGCGCCAAATCTCGGCGCGGCCCTTGGCCTTGTGCGTTCCGGCCTGGCGCTTGTTGAGCTGCCACTGCACGCAGCGCGCGATGATGTCTTCGCGCGGTTCCAGTCCGAAAATGGCGTCGGAGAGCTGGACCGAGCCGGCTTCCTTACCTTCGAGGGTGGTGACCTTCAATTCCATCTCACGCCTCCTGCGCAGCCGGAGCGGCTTCCGCGTCGCCAGCAACCTTGAACTTGCCGGGCTTCGGAGCTTCCTTCGGCAGCGGCTTCTTGACGGCGTCGCGCACACGGATCCAGCCGCCCTTGGAGCCGGGAACGGCGCCTTCGACGAGGATCAGGCCGCGCTCGACATCGGTCTGGACGACGCGAAGGTTGAGCGTGGTGATGCGGTCGACGCCCATGTGGCCGGGCATCTTCTTGTTCTTCCAGGTCTTGCCGGGATCCTGACGGCCACCGGTCGAACCGATTGAGCGGTGCGAGATCGACACACCGTGCGTGGCGCGCAGACCGCCGAAGTTCCAGCGCTTCATGCCGCCGGCGAAGCCCTTACCGACCGAGGTGCCGGTGACGTCGACGAACTGGCCGACGACGAAGTGATCGGCCTGGATCTCGGCGCCGACCGGGATCATGGCGTCCGCGGTGACGCGGAATTCCTCGACCCGGCGCTTCGGCTCGACCTTGGCGACCGCGAACTGGCCGCGCTCGGCCTTGGGCATGTAAACGGTCTTGCGGCTGCCCGAACCGAGCTGGAGCGCGACGTAACCGTTCTTTTCTTCGGTGCGGTGGCCTACGACCTGGCAATTGCCGAGCTTCAGCACGGTCACGGGAATATGTTCGCCGGCCTCCGTGAAGACCCGCGTCATCCCGACCTTTTGTGCGATCACTCCGGAGCGCATCGGCTTGCTTCCTGTTCTTTCTGTCCTTGCGGACTAGCTAATCTTCGTAGTGAGCAAAGACCCGGTCCGAGAACCGGCGCCCACTTCTCGGGGTCTTGCTCAGAGCTTGATCTCGACGTCGACACCGGCGGCTAGGTCGAGCTTCATCAAGGCATCGACGGTCTGCGGGGTCGGATCGACGATGTCGAGCAGGCGCTTGTGAGTGCGCATCTCGAACTGTTCTCGGCTCTTCTTGTCGACGTGGGGCGAACGGTTGACGGTGAACTTCTCGATGCGGGTGGGCAGCGGGATGGGCCCGCGGACCTGCGCGCCGGTGCGCTTCGCCGTGTTCACGATCTCGCGGGTCGACGTATCGAGGATACGATGGTCGAACGCCTTGAGACGGATACGAATGTTTTGGCCGTTCATTGCCGTGCTTTCTTTGAGTAGAGTGGCGAGTAGCGAGTAGCGAGTAGGAAATCCCTATTCGCCACTCACCATTCCCTATTCGCGTGGTTACTCGATGATCGAGGCGACGACGCCGGCGCCGACGGTGCGGCCACCTTCGCGGATCGCGAAGCGGAGCTTCTCTTCCATCGCGATCGGCACGATCAGGTGCACTTCCATCGCGATGTTGTCGCCCGGCATCACCATCTCGGTGCCTTCCGGCAGGTGCACGACACCGGTCACGTCGGTGGTGCGGAAGTAGAACTGCGGACGGTAGTTGGTGAAGAACGGGGTGTGGCGGCCGCCCTCTTCCTTGGTGAGGATGTAGGCCTCAGCCTTGAACTTGGTGTGCGGCTTGACCGAACCCGGCTTGGCCAGAACCTGGCCGCGCTCGACGTCCTCGCGCTTGGTGCCGCGGAGCAGCGCGCCGATGTTGTCGCCGGCCTGACCCTGGTCGAGCAGCTTGCGGAACATTTCGACGCCGGTGACCGTGGTCTTCTGGGTGGCGCGGAGACCGACGATCTCGATTTCCTCGCCGACCTTGACGATGCCGCGCTCGACACGGCCGGTCACGACCGTGCCGCGGCCCGAGATCGAGAACACGTCTTCGACCGGCATCAGGAACGGCTGGTCGATCGGACGCTCCGGCTGCGGGATGTATTCGTCGACGTTACGCATCAGCTCGAGGATGGCGTCGTGGCCGAGCTTCTTGTCGGAGTCTTCGAGAGCGGCCAGCGCCGAGCCCTTGATGATCGGGATCTTGTCGCCGGGGAATTCGTACTTCGAGAGCAGCTCGCGGACTTCGAGCTCGACGAGCTCGAGCAGCTCCGGATCGTCGACCATGTCGCACTTGTTGAGGAACACGACGAGCGCGGGCACGCCGACCTGGCGGGCGAGCAGGATGTGCTCGCGGGTCTGCGGCATCGGGCCGTCAGCGGCCGACACGACCAGGATCGCACCGTCCATCTGGGCGGCGCCGGTGATCATGTTCTTGACGTAGTCGGCGTGGCCGGGGCAGTCGACGTGGGCGTAGTGACGGTTCTGCGTCTCGTACTCGACGTGCGCGGTCGAGATGGTGATGCCGCGGGCCTTCTCTTCCGGCGCCTTGTCGATCTGGTCGTACGCGGTGAACGTCGCACCGCCGGTTTCGGCGAGGATCTTGGTGATCGCCGCGGTCAGCGACGTCTTGCCATGGTCGACGTGACCGATGGTGCCGATGTTGCAGTGCGGCTTGTTACGTTCAAACTTTGCTTTGGCCATTTGACTCTCCGTTCAATCGTCAGCTTGAGACCGACGACAATCAGGCAAACTTCTTCTGGACTTCTGCCGACACGTTGGCCGGCGCTTCTGCGTAGTGGTCGAACTGCATGGTGAAGGTCGCGCGACCCTGGCTCATCGAGCGCAGATTGTTCACGTAACCGAACATGTTCATGAGCGGCACCATCGCGTTGATGACGTTGGCATTGCCGCGCATGTCCTGACCCTGGATCTGACCGCGCCGGGAATTCAGGTCGCCGATGACCGAACCGGTGTAGTCTTCCGGCGTCACAACTTCGACCTTCATGATCGGTTCGAGCAGGACGGACTTGCCCATCTGCAGCGCTTCGCGGAAGCAGGCGCGCGAGGCGATTTCGAAGGCGAGCGCCGACGAGTCGACGTCGTGATACTTGCCGTCGACGAGCTGAACCTTGACGTCAACCACGGGGAAGCCCGCGACCACGCCGGACGACAGCACGCTCTCCAGGCCCTTCTCGACGCCGGGGATGTATTCCTTCGGCACCGCGCCGCCGACGATCTTCGATTCGAACTCGAAGCCCTTGCCGGCTTCGTTCGGCTCGACGATGAACGACACGGCCGCGAACTGGCCGGTACCGCCGGTCTGCTTCTTGTGGGTGTAGCTGTGCTCCACCCGCTTGGTGATGCGCTCGCGGAACGCCACCTGCGGCGCGCCGATGTTGGCGTCGACCTTGTAGGTGCGCTTGAGGATGTCGACCTTGATGTCGAGATGGAGTTCGCCCATGCCCTTGAGGATGGTCTGGCCGGACTCGTGGTCGGTCGACACGCGGAAGGACGGATCCTCCGCGGCGAGCTTGGCCAGCGCCA
Organism: Bradyrhizobium sp.; assembly: GCA_035575945.1. Lineage (GTDB taxonomy): Bacteria > Pseudomonadota > Alphaproteobacteria > Rhizobiales > Xanthobacteraceae > Bradyrhizobium. The sequence goes on from DATLXF010000007.1 coordinate 64,324, forward strand.
CGCCCAGCTTCTCCTGGTCGGCCTTGGACTTCGGCTCGATCGCGATCTCGATGACCGGCTCGGGGAATTCCATCTTCTCCAGGATCACCTGCTTGTCGGGATCGCACAGCGTGTCACCGGTGCGCGCTTCCTTCAGGCCGGCCAGCGCGACGATGTCGCCGGCATAGGCTTCCTTGATGTCCTCGCGGTTGTTCGCATGCATCAACAGCATGCGCCCGATGCGCTCCTTCTTCTCGCGGGTCGAGTTCACGACGCCGGTGCCGCTCTGCAGAATGCCCGAATAGATGCGGCAGAAGGTGATGGTGCCGACGAACGGGTCGTCCATGATCTTGAACGCGAGCAGCGCCAGCGGCTCCTTGTCGTCCGCCTTGCGCACGACCTCGTTGCCCTTGTCGTCGGTGCCCTTGATCGCGGGCACGTCGAGCGGCGACGGCAGGTAGTCGACGACGGCGTCGAGCAGCGGCTGCACGCCCTTGTTCTTGAAGGCCGAGCCGCACAGCACGGGATAGAACGCACCGGTCAGCACCGCCTTGCGGATCAGGCGCTTCAGGGTCGCCTCGTCCGGCTCCTTGCCGTCGAGATACGCGGCCATGGCGTCGTCGTCGAGCTCGACGGCGGCTTCCACCATCTTCTCGCGGTATTCCTTGGCCTGGTCGACGAGGTCTTCCGGAATGTCGACGTAATCGAACTTGGCGCCGAGCGATTCATCGTTCCAGACGACGCCCTGCATCTTCACGAGGTCGACGAGACCCTTGAAGTTGTTCTCGGAACCGATCGGAAGCTGGATCGCGACTGGCTTGGCGCCGAGACGATCGACGATGTCGGCCAGACACTTGAAGAAGTCGGCACCGATCTTGTCCATCTTGTTGGCGAAGACGATGCGCGGAACCTTGTACTTGTCGCCCTGGCGCCAGACGGTCTCGGTCTGGGGCTCGACGCCCTGGTTGGAGTCGAGCACGCAGACCGCGCCGTCGAGCACGCGCAGCGAACGCTCGACCTCGATGGTGAAGTCGACGTGGCCAGGGGTGTCGATGATGTTCAGGCGCTTGCCGTTCCAGAACGCTGTGGTCGCAGCCGAGGTGATCGTGATGCCACGCTCCTGCTCCTGCTCCATCCAGTCCATCGTCGCGGCACCTTCGTGCACTTCGCCGATCTTGTGGCTCTTGCCGGTGTAATAGAGGATGCGCTCGGTTGTCGTGGTCTTGCCGGCGTCGATATGCGCCATGATACCGAAGTTACGGTAGTCCTCGATGGCATGTTGGCGGGGCATGGGGTGTTCCTTGCGAGTCCGTTTGTTTCGCCGTTACCAGCGATAATGCGAGAAGGCGCGGTTGGCTTCCGCCATCCGGTGCACGTCTTCGCGCTTCTTGACGGCGTTCCCCCGGTTGTTCGATGCATCCAAGAGCTCCGCCGAGAGCCGCTCGGTCATCGTCTTCTCGTTGCGCTCGCGCGCAGCCGCGATCAGCCAGCGAATGCCGAGGGCCTGGCGGCGGGTCGAGCGAACCTCGACCGGAACCTGGTAGGTCGCGCCGCCGACGCGGCGGGAGCGCACCTCGATGGTCGGCATGACGTTCTCCAGCGCCTGCTCGAACACGCCGAGCGGGTTCTGCTTGGTCTTGCTTTCGATGATGCCGAACGCACCATAGACGATGCCTTCGGCAACCGACTTCTTGCCGGCGTACATCACCGAATTCATGAACTTCGTGACGATGATGTTCCCGAACTTCGGATCCGGCAGAACTTCGCGCTTTTCCGCAGAGTGGCGACGAGACATAGGCTTGGTTCCCGCTTACTTCGGACGCTTTGCGCCGTACTTCGAACGACGCTGCTTACGGTTCTTGACGCCCTGGGTATCCAGCACGCCGCGGAGGATGTGGTAGCGCACGCCCGGCAAGTCCTTGACGCGGCCGCCGCGGATCATGACCACCGAGTGCTCCTGGAGGTTATGGCCCTCACCGGGGATGTAGCCGATCACCTCGAAGCCGTTGGTCAGGCGCACCTTGGCGACCTTACGAAGCGCCGAGTTCGGCTTCTTCGGAGTCGTGGTGTAGACGCGGGTGCAAACACCACGCTTCTGCGGCGACTGCTGCAGCGCCGGCACCTTCTTGCGCGACTTCTGCACTTCACGCGGTTGAGCGATCAGCTGGTTGATCGTCGGCATCCTGGCCTTACCCTTTGTTCTGCCGCGGCCCCTTTCGGATCCGCTGTCTTGCCGCGGCCCGTTTCCGGGCCGCAAATTCTTTCGAGCCACCCGCCCGACGGGGCCGCTTCTCGCGGAATGATCCGCGCAAAGCGAAATTGCGCCAACCGCTCCATCAACGAGCGGAAAGCGCTTCGACGCCACAGAGGACCGCAGTCTTGAGGCCGGTCAGCTCAAAGCCGCGGCCCGCACACTGAGGTCATGCATCCGAATTCGATCTCTAGAGAACGAGCTCAAGAGAACTAAAATCGCACTGGCATTGCCTAGCTATGATCGACAGCGTTTGAGCGGCATTCGTCGAGGTTGGTGCCCGTCTTGAGCGATCCTTGGGAAATCGAATTCTTGGGATCAAACGGGTGGCCCGTTCCGACGCTGGCGATGCTCACCGCCTGTCGTTAAGTGAGGCGCTTTCTATAGGCGAGAATCGGTCCAGTCAAGGCGAAACGACAGTCACGAAGCGCTTCAAGAGCCTTTGAAAATCGCTGTTTGCCGCCTCGCCGCAACGCCCTGATATAAGGCCGCAGCCTTCAATCCGCCACCCTGCCGTCGATTTATATCCGGGCACAAAGTAATTATATAACCCCAACTCAGGGCTTAGGCTTCTAATGCGTTAAGAAGCGTTAATCTCTCGGCCGCCGCCTCGCTCCACGAGGGAACGCCGCCATCAATCCGCGCAGAATGACCGGGCCGCCGATGTGCCGCTTGAGCCTTTGGCCGACCCATCTGCCGGAGCCACCCGATCGATTCTTCGAATCGACCACGTCAGAAGCGGACCGCAGGCATGCAGATGAGTGGAATTACGAATCGCTGCGGCCCGGTCAATCCCGATCGTCGCCGTCCTCATCGTCGTCATCGTCATCATCGAGGTCGTCTTCGCCATCCTCGTCCCTGCCGTCGTCGGCATGGGCCGCCGCGCCATGGGGCTGATGGATCTGGTCGTTCCAGAGCTTGCGGTAGGTCCCGTTCCTGGCCAGCAGCTGGGCATGCGAGCCGCGCTCGATCGCCCTGCCCCCTGAAATCACGATGATCTCGTCCATCTCGACCACCGAGGTCAGGCGGTGGGTCGACCAGATCATGGTGCGGCCCTTGGCGACCTTGAGCAGCGTCCGGTTGATCGCCGCTTCCGTAGTCTGGTCCAGCGCCGAGGTGGCTTCATCCAGCAGCAACACCGACGGGTTACGGATGATCGCGCGCGCGATTGCGATGCGCTGGCGCTGGCCGCCCGATAACGTGTCGCCACGCTCGCCCACCGGCGTATCGTAGCGCTGCGGCAGGCTCATGATGTAGCGGTGGATCTCGGCCTTCTTGGCCGCCTCCTCCACCTCGGCATCGGTCGCGCCCTCCTTGCCGAGCCGGATATTCTCGCGGATCGACATGTTGAACAGCATGTTCTCCTGGAACACCACCGCCATGCTCCGGCGCAGCGAATCCAGCGTCACTTTGCGGACGTCGACGCCGTCGATGGTGACGCGGCCCTCGTCCGGAACGTAGAGCCGCAGGATCAGATTGAGCAGCGTGCTCTTGCCGGAGCCGCTCGGACCGACGATGGCGATGCGCTTGCCGGCATTGAGCTTGAGGCTGAGATTGTCCAGCACCGGCGTTTGACTGCCCTCGTACCCGAAGGTGACGTGATCGAACGTGATGTCGTTGGTGATGCGGGGAAGGTCCGGCGCGCCGGGTCGATCGGCGGCACGGGTCGGCTCGTCCAGCAATTCCTGGATATGGCGGATCGCGGCGGCCGAGGAGATCGAAACCGGGACAAAATGCATCACATGAGCGATGTTGTAGGAGACCTCCCAGAACGCGCTCTCGAAAGTGACGAAGGTTCCGATGGTGATCTGGCCGGTGGTGGCCAGATACGCGCCGATCGCGAGCACCACGAGGTGCAAGAGGAGCACCGAGATGGTCACCGTCCGCTCCACCATGGTCGAGAGGAACGTGGCCGCAGCGATCCTGTTGCGCGTCTCGTCGTTGCGCAAGGTGAAGAAGCCGAACATCTTGCGTTGCAGGCTGAACGCCTTGATCACGGCCTGGGCCGCCACGTTCTCCTGCACCATACCCAGCAGCGCGCTCTCGTTGAGCTTCTGCTCGTAATTGGCCTGCACCGCCTTGGGAGTCAGGATGCGCGGGCCGATCAGCGTGATCGGGAACACCAGCAGCGCGACCACGGCAAGCTGCCAGTTGAGGAACAACATCAGGATGATGCCGGCGATCAACTCCAGGAACGGCAGCGCGGCGCTGTTGGCAAACGTCTTGACCGAGCCTTCGAAGGCCGAGAGGTCGACCGAGAAGCGCGACAGGATCTCGCCGCGCTTGGTACGGCCGAAATAGGCGGCCGGCAGATCCTGGACGTGCTCGAACAGCCGGTTGCGGACGTCGGAGATGATGCACGCCGCGAGCCGGGCGTCCCAGCGCTCGTACCAGACGGCAACGATCGAGGTGAAGATGCCGGCGACCGCGAGTACGCCGAGGATCTTGTAGAGCGCCTGGAAATCCTCCTCGCCGAGCGCGTCGTCGATCAGGAACTTGAGGCTGAGCGGCATGATGACGTTGAACAACGTCTCGACCACGACGCCGAATGCCACAAACGACAGCATCCGCTTGTAGTTTGACAGGTAAGGCTTGACGAAACCGACGATGGTCGCGAGGGCGCCGGCCGCTTCGCGCGCGGTAAAGACGACGAGGTCCTCGTCCTCTTCGTCGTCGTCGAGTTCCAGCCCGTCGTCCTCCTCATCTTCCTCGTCGAGGTCCGGCTTAGCGAAAGCGAGCTTGTCCTCGAGCTCGGCCGCCTCTTCCGCGGCGGCCTTCTGTTTGTCGGGCGGGAGGGGCTTGGACGCCATGAAACCAACCGATCCTGACGGCCGGCATGACCGCAGAGAGAAACAGGAAAACAGCGGAAACCGCTATTGCCCCGATTCTATGCGATCACGACGAATTCGGCAAAACAATTGGCGAATTCGATCGGCGTCTCGCGGGGGCTAGCCCTCGTCCTCGACCTTGTCGAAGAAGGAATAACGCAAGGAGTCCGCGTCCGCGTACCATTGCCCCGGACCCTTGTTGGCGGCGAGCGTCGCCTCCCAGAGCGCATCTGTGCAATCCTTGCGGTGCATCGCCAGGTCGAAGCCGTTCCCGAAGAACAGTTCGGACCATTCCCACCAGGTGCCGAGCTTCTTCACCCCGCGCAGGAGGTCGTAGCGGTCGATCAGCGCGGGTGCCATGTCCGAGGTGATCGAGCCGAACACGAGGCCCCTCTTCACCACGCGGTTGAGTTCACGGATCGCGCGGACCACCTGCTTCGGAGAAACATGGCAAAGGCTCGTCTCGAACACGAAGTCGAACGCACCGTCCTTGAACGGCATATCGGTGATCGAACCGAGCTTGTTGTACTTCTTCAGCGCTTTCGGCGTCTTGGCGTGAATGGCGCGGTTGTTCTCGATACCCCATGCATCGATGCCGCGATCGCGCAGCGCGCCGACCAGTTCGCCGCTGGCGGAGCCCGCCACCAACAGCTTGGCGCCCGTCGCCTTGCCCCAGACAATGCCGATCAGCCTCGTGAGGTAATCGGGATCGGTGAAGTGCCGCCACGCCTTATGATAGGGGCCGAGACCGCGATAGTTTTCGAAATAGTCGCGATCGATCTTGTCCGAGAGGGGCACGTGCTCCTGCGCGCGTTCACGGCGCAGGCGCATCATCTCGGTCAGGATGATGTCGGTCGCCGCGTCGGAGGAATCGAGCAGGCCGTTCAGTGTCGAATCGAACAGATAGTCGCCCACCACCACGATGCCGGGATGGTCCTTCGGTTCGGGCCGGTGATTGGTCATGACGTCGCGAACGGGCAGACCGCCCGGGACCGCATTCACCGACGACAGCCAGCGGTGGACCTTGCCTTCCATGAGGTGCGCACGCGCATCGCCGAGCGAGGCCGGCAGCGATTTCAGCGCGGCCTCGACCAGCTCCTGATCCGACAGGTTGGCGTAGGCCAACGCGTCGGAACCTGGGATGAGCCAGTTCAGCACACCATGCTTGCCGACGTCGTGACGCGCGCCCTCGTTGTAGACGCAGCAGCCGCCGAAGGCTTCCGACATGAACCAGGCGCCGGGGATCTTCTCGCCCCAGAACGGCTGGTCGAACAGGATCGAGACGCGCAAATAGTGCGCCGGGCGGTCGAAATAGGACACGTGCTTGACCATCGACTTGCGCAACTGCTCGCCCTCCCAGCCAAGCGTGGCGAGCCAGGAATGCGGCAGGCAAACCAGCACGAGATCGAAGTCGCGGGTCTCCGGCCCCTTGCCGTTCATCATCTTGAGCTGGTAGCGGCCGGTCGGCGCCTTGCCCACGGTGAGCACGCGATGATTGAGCTGGATGTCGGCATTGACCTCCGACTGCAGGCATTCGATCAGCTGCTCGTTGCCATTCTGGATGGAGTAGAGGCCGATATAGCCGTCGACATCCATCAGATAGTTCTTGAGCGCGTTGAGGCCGTTGGTGCTGTGGCTCTCGGTGGCGATGTCGGAGCGCGCCATCACCTTGAAGAAGCGCTTCGCGGTCTCGTCCGCGACCTCTTCGTCGAGCACCTGCTCGGCGGTCTTGTAGGCCCAGGGATTCTCGTTGTCGTGCGCGCCGACGCCCTCGTAATATTCGATCGGCGACATCATCTCGGTGCATCGCTTGCGGAAGGCCTCGATCGCGGCTGCGGTCTTGGCGCCGTATTTGCGGCGCATGCCCGGCACGTCGTCGAGGAGTTCGCCGCCGAAATGTACCTGCTCGGCGTCCATCGGAATGGTCTGAAGACCGAAATGCTGGATCAGCTCGCGCAGCGGATCCGGGCCCGTCATCGAGTAGTCGTAGATCTCGGCAACGCCGGCCTCGTACATCGCAGGCGCCGAATCGAATTTCCGGGTGACGATCTTGCCGCCGAGTCGGTCGGAAGCCTCGTAGATCGTGACACGGCAGAGGTCGCCGAGCTTGCGTTTCAGATACCAGGCGCTCATCAGCCCTCCGGGGCCGCCGCCTACGATTGCGAGATCAAGCATGAGAGTTCCGTGGTCTCCCGGCACAGCCCCTTCGCGGGACCCCCGGTCTAAGCACTCCTAGCAGAAGCGCTTTTTCGGCTGAAGGAAAGATGAACAAAGGCTGATCCTGCAACGCAGCAAGCCAGGAAGGCAGCAAAAAGGCCGGCAAAAGCCGGCCTTTTCATTGTACCCGGTATTCCTACGGATGAGCGATCATTCCGCAGGCGGCAGCGCGGGAAGTTCGGCTTCCGGCGCAGGCGACACGACGGCCGCCTGTTTCTCGCGCTCGTCCAGGATCAGCTTGTCGCGCTTCATGGCGACTTCGCGGATCTTGGCCATGGAGGCGCCGGTGCCTGCCGGGATCAGCCGGCCGACGATGACGTTCTCCTTGAGGCCCTCGAGCGGATCGATCTTGCCGTTGACCGCCGCTTCCGTGAGGACGCGGGTGGTCTCCTGGAACGATGCCGCCGAGAAGAACGAGCGGGTCTGCAGGCTCGCCTTGGTGATGCCGAGCAGAACCGGCGTTCCCGTGGCGGGCTTTTTGCCCTCCTCCTTGGCCTTCTCGTTCAGCGCGTCGAACTCGATCTTGTCGACCTGCTCGCCGGAGATCATGTCCGTGTCGCCCTGATCGGTGACCTCCACCTTCTGGAGCATCTGACGGACAATCACCTCGATGTGCTTGTCGTTGATGAGCACGCCCTGCAACCGGTAGACCTCCTGGATCTCGTTGACCAGATAGGCCGCGAGTTCCTCGATGCCCTTCACCGCAAGGATGTCGTGCGGCGCCGGGTTGCCTTCCACGATGAAGTCGCCCTTTTCGACGACGTCGCCGTCCTGAAGGTGGATGTGCTTGCCCTTCGGGATCAGGTACTCGCGCGGCTCGTCGGTCTTGTCCATCGGCTCGATCGAGATGCGACGCTTGTTCTTGTAGTCGCGCCCGAACCGGATCGTGCCCGCGATTTCGGCGATGATCGCCGCATCCTTCGGGCGCCGAGCCTCGAACAGTTCCGCCACCCGCGGCAGACCGCCGGTGATGTCACGCGTCTTGGCGCTTTCGGTCGAGACACGGGCGAGAATGTCTCCCGGCTGGACCTTGGCTCCGATGTCGACCGAGAGAATGGCGTCGACCGACAGCATGTAGCGGGCATCGCCGCCACGAGCGAGCTTGAGCACCTTGCCGTCCTTGCCCTTGACGACGATGGCCGGACGCAGATCCGAGCCGCCGCGGGTCGAACGCCAGTCGATGACCACGCGCTTGGCGATACCCGTGGCCTCGTCGAGCGTTTCCGAGATCGACTGCCCCTCGACCAGATCCTCGAAGCCGATGGTTCCTTCGACTTCGGTGAGCAACGGACGGGTGTAGGGATCCCACTCGACGATGCGCTGGCCGCGCTTGACCATGTCGCCCTCGTCGACGTGCAAGCGCGAGCCGTACTGAATACGGTGCGTCGCACGCTCGGTGCCGTCCGCATCGACGATCGCGACGACCATGTTGCGCACCATCGCGATCAGGTGACCCTCGCTGTTGCGGGCGATGGCCTTGTTCCTGATCACGATCTTGCCGTCGAAGTTGGCCTCGACGAACGACTGCTCGTTGAGCTGCGCCGCACCGCCGATGTGGAAGGTGCGCATGGTGAGCTGGGTGCCCGGCTCGCCGATCGACTGCGCCGCGATGACGCCGACCGCTTCGCCGTGGTTGACCGGCGTGCCGCGGGCGAGGTCGCGGCCGTAGCACTTGCCGCAGATGCCGTTGACGAGTTCGCAGGTCAGCGCCGAGCGGATCTTCACCTCCTGGACGCCACCCTGCTGGATGGCTTCCAGATGGCTCTCCTCCATCAGCGTATCGCGCTTGATGATCACCTTGCCCGAGCTGTCGCGAATGTCCTCGCAGGCCGTACGGCCCAGGATGCGCGAGCCGAGCGAGGCGACCACAGTGCCGGCATCGACGATGGCGCGCATCTTGATGCCGAGCTTGGTGCCGCAGTCGCTCTGCGTGATGATGCAGTCCTGCGCCACGTCGACGAGACGGCGGGTCAGGTAGCCGGAGTTCGCGGTCTTCAACGCGGTGTCCGCGAGGCCCTTGCGGGCGCCGTGGGTCGAGTTGAAGTACTCGAGCACCGAGAGGCCTTCCTTGAAGTTCGAGATGATCGGCGTCTCGATGATCTCGCCCGACGGCTTGGCCATCAGGCCGCGCATGCCGGCGAGCTGACGCATCTGGGCCGGCGAACCACGGGCACCGGAGTGAGCCATCATGTAGATCGAGTTGATGTCGGCGTCGGCTCCGCTCGCCGTCTTCTTGGTGGCGGAGATCTCCTTCATCATCGCCTTGGCGATTTCTTCGGTCGCCTTCGACCAGGCGTCGACGACCTTGTTGTACTTCTCGCCATGGGTGATCAGACCGTCGTTGTACTGCTGCTCGAAATCCTTCGCCAGCGTGCGGGTGGTGTCGACGATCTTCCACTTGCCGTGCGGCACGACCATGTCGTCCTTGCCGAACGAGATGCCGGCCTTGAACGCGTTGTAGAAGCCGAGCGCCATGATGCGATCGCAGAAGATCACCGTCTCCTTCTGGCCGCAGTGACGATAGACCTGGTCGATGACGCCGGAGATCTCGCGCTTGGTCATCAGCTTGTTGATGATCTCGTACGAGATGCGCGGATTCTTCGGCAGCAGGTTGCCGAGCATGACGCGGCCGGCGGTGGTCTCGATCCAGCGCTTGGACACCTTGCCGGTCTCGTCCATGCCTTCCCACCGGTACTTGATCTTGGTGTGGAGGTGGATGACCTTGGCGTGCAGCGCGTGCTCGAGCTCGGCCATGTCGCCGAACACCTTGCCCTCGCCGGGCAGGCCTTCGCGCATGATCGAGACGTAGTACAGGCCGAGCACGATGTCCTGTGACGGCACGATGATCGGCTGACCGTTGGCCGGATGCAGGATGTTGTTGGTCGACATCATCAGGACGCGCGCTTCCAGCTGCGCTTCGAGCGACAATGGAACGTGCACGGCCATCTGGTCGCCGTCGAAGTCGGCGTTGAACGCGGAGCAGACCAGCGGGTGAAGCTGGATCGCCTTGCCCTCGATCAGGACGGGCTCGAACGCCTGGATGCCGAGGCGGTGCAGCGTCGGCGCGCGGTTGAGCAGCACCGGATGCTCACGGATGACCTCGTCCAGGATGTCCCAGACCTCGGGCCGCTCCTTCTCGACCAGCTTCTTGGCCTGCTTCACGGTGGTGGACAGGCCCTTGGCGTCAAGCCGCGAATAGATGAACGGCTTGAACAGCTCGAGCGCCATCTTCTTCGGCAGGCCGCACTGATGCAGGCGCAGCTCGGGACCGACCACGATCACCGAACGGCCCGAATAGTCGACGCGCTTGCCGAGCAGGTTCTGGCGGAACCGGCCCTGCTTGCCCTTGAGCATGTCGGCGAGGGACTTCAGCGGGCGCTTGTTGGCGCCCGTGATGACGCGGCCGCGGCGGCCGTTGTCGAACAGCGCATCGACCGCCTCCTGAAGCATGCGCTTCTCGTTGCGGATGATGATGTCCGGCGCGCGCAGCTCCATCAGCCGCTTCAAACGATTGTTGCGGTTGATGACGCGGCGGTAGAGGTCGTTGAGATCGGAGGTCGCAAAGCGGCCGCCGTCCAGCGGCACCAGCGGACGCAGGTCCGGCGGAATCACGGGGATCACGGTCATGATCATCCATTCCGGCTTGTTGCCGGAGTGGCGGAACGCTTCCACGATCTTCAGCCGCTTGGCGAGCTTCTTGTGCTTGATGTCGGAGTCGGTCTCCTGCATCTCGACACGCAGCGAAGCCTCGAGCTTCTCGAGGTCCATGCCCTTGAGCAGTTCGCGAATCGCTTCGGCGCCGATCATGGCGGTGAAGCTGTCCTGGCCGTACTCGTCCTGCGCCTTCAGATACTCGTCTTCCGACAGCAGCTGGCGATCCTTCAGGGCGGTGAGGCCCGGCTCCAGCACGACGTAATATTCGAAGTATAGGATCCGCTCGAGATCCTTCAGCGTCATGTCCAGAAGCAGGCCGATGCGCGAGGGCAGCGACTTCAGGAACCAGATGTGGGCGACGGGGGCTGCCAGCTCGATATGGCCCATGCGCTCGCGCCGGACGCGCGACAGCGTGACCTCGACCGAGCACTTCTCGCAGATGATGCCCTTGTACTTCATGCGCTTGTACTTGCCGCACAAGCATTCGTAGTCCTTGATCGGCCCGAAGATGCGGGCGCAGAACAGGCCGTCGCGCTCGGGCTTGAAGGTACGGTAGTTGATGGTCTCCGGCTTCTTGATCTCACCGTAGGACCAGGACAGAATCTTCTCTGGAGACGCGATCGAGATCCGGATCTGGTCGAAGACCTGAGCCGGCGTCGTCGGATTGAAGAGATTCATAACTTCTTGGTTCATCGTCTTCTCCTCGCGTGCCGGTCGCCTCCGGCCGCAAATTCGAAAATCACTTCTGCACGGCGCCCTGCCCTCAAGGCCTCGGGAGGGGCGCCAATGCCCGGCCGCGAAGGCCGGGCATGACGGGTCGAATTACTCGGCCGCTTCCGACGTCGGCGCCGGACCCATCTTGGAATTGTGCAGGTCGACGTTGAGGCCGAGCGAGCGCATTTCCTTGACCAGCACGTTGAACGATTCCGGAATACCGGCCTCGAACGTGTCGTCGCCGCGCACGATCGCCTCGTACACCTTGGTGCGGCCGGCAACGTCGTCCGACTTCACCGTCAGCATCTCCTGGAGCGTGTACGCCGCACCGTAAGCCTCGAGCGCCCACACCTCCATTTCGCCGAAGCGCTGGCCGCCGAACTGCGCCTTGCCGCCCAGCGGCTGCTGGGTGACGAGCGAGTACGGACCGATCGAACGCGCATGGATCTTGTCGTCGACCAGATGGTGCAGCTTGAGCATGTAGATGTAGCCCACGGTCACCTTGCGATCGAACGGATCGCCGGTTCGGCCGTCATAAACGGTCGACTGACCCGAGGCGTCGAGACCGGCGAGTTTCAGCATCTCCTCGATGTCGCTTTCCTTGGCACCGTCGAACACCGGCGTCGCGATCGGCACGCCGCGGCTGAGGTTGTGGCCGAGTTCAAGCAGCTCGTTGTCGTTGAGCGACTTGATCGTCTCGTCCTCGCCGTAGACCTTTTTCAAGGTTTCCTTCAGCGGCTTGATGTCCTGCTTCGACAGATAGGCATCGACCGTCTGGCCGATACGCTTGCCAAGGCCGGCGCAAGCCCAGCCGAGATGGGTCTCGAGAATCTGGCCGACGTTCATGCGCGAGGGCACGCCCAGCGGATTGAGCACGATGTCGGCGTGCGTGCCGTCCTCGAGGAACGGCATGTCCTCGATCGGCACGATCTTCGACACCACGCCCTTGTTGCCGTGGCGGCCGGCCATCTTGTCGCCGGGCTGGATCTTGCGCTTCACCGCGACGAAGACCTTGACCATCTTCATCACGCCGGGAGGCAGTTCGTCGCCGCGCTGAAGCTTCTCGACCTTGTCGAGGAAGCGCTGTTCCAGCCCCTTCTTCGACTCGTCGTATTGCTTCCGCATGGCCTCGATCTCGGCCATCAACTTGTCGTTGGGCGAGGCGAACAGCCACCATTGCGACTTCGGATACTCCTCGAGCACCGCGCGGGTGATCTTGGTGTCCTTCTTGAAGCCCTTCGGACCAGCGATGCCCTGCCGCCCCTCGAGCAGTTCGGCGAGACGGTTGTAGACGTTGCGGTCCAGGATCGCCTGCTCGTCGTCGCGGTCCTTGGCGAGGCGCTCGATCTCTTCCCGCTCGATCGCCAGCGCACGCTCGTCCTTGTCGACGCCGTGACGGTTGAACACGCGCACTTCGACGATCGTGCCCTGCACGCCCGGGGGGACGCGCAGCGAGGTGTCGCGGACGTCGGAAGCCTTCTCGCCGAAGATGGCGCGCAGCAGTTTCTCTTCCGGCGTCATCGGGCTCTCGCCCTTCGGCGTGATCTTGCCGACCAGGATGTCGCCGGCGCGCACTTCCGCGCCGATGTAGACGATACCGGCTTCGTCGAGGTTCTTCAGCGCTTCTTCCGAGACGTTCGGAATGTCGCGGGTGATTTCCTCAGGCCCGAGCTTGGTGTCGCGGGCCATCACCTCGAACTCCTCGATGTGGATCGAGGTGAAGACGTCTTCCTTCACGATCCGCTCGGAGAGCAGGATCGAATCTTCGAAGTTGTAGCCGTTCCACGGCATGAACGCGACCAGCACGTTGCGCCCCAGAGCGAGTTCGCCGAGGTCGGTCGACGGACCGTCGGCGATGATGTCGCCCTTCTTGACGACATCGCCGACCTTCACCAGCGGACGCTGGTTGATGCAGGTCGACTGGTTGGAGCGCTGGTACTTCATGAGGCGGTAGATATCGACGCCCGACTTGGTCGGATCGAGATCTTCCGTCGCACGGATGACGACGCGGGTGGCATCGATCTGGTCGATCACGCCCGAGCGGCGCGCCGCGATCGCGGCGCCCGAGTCACGGGCAACCACGCCCTCCATGCCGGTGCCGACGAACGGCGCCTCGGCGCGGACCAGCGGCACCGCCTGGCGCTGCATGTTCGAGCCCATCAGCGCGCGGTTGGCGTCGTCGTTCTCGAGGAACGGGATCAGCGCCGCGGCGACCGAAACCAGCTGCTTCGGCGACACGTCCATGTAGTCGACCTTGTCGGGCGTCATCGGCACCACGTCGCGGGTGCCGCTCGAGCGGCAGACCACCAGGTCTTCGGTGAAGCGGCCCTTGGCATCGACCGGCACGTTGGCCTGCGCGACGGAATAGCGCCCCTCTTCCATTGCCGAGAGGTATACGACCTCATCGGTAACGCGGCCGTCCTTGACCTTGCGGTACGGCGTCTCGACGAAGCCGTACTTGTTCACGCGCGCGAAGGTCGCGAGCGAGTTGATCAGGCCGATGTTCGGACCTTCCGGCGTCTCGATCGGGCAGATGCGGCCGTAATGCGTCGGATGCACGTCGCGCACCTCGAAGCCGGCGCGCTCGCGGGTCAGACCGCCCGGTCCGAGCGCCGACAGGCGCCGCTTGTGGGTGATCTCGGACAGCGGGTTGGTCTGGTCCATGAACTGCGAGAGCTGCGAGGAGCCGAAGAACTCGCGCACGGCGGCAGCCGCCGGCTTGGCGTTGATCAGGTCCTGCGGCATGACCGTGTCGATGTCGACCGAGGACATGCGCTCCTTGATCGCGCGCTCCATGCGAAGGAGACCGATGCGGTACTGGTTCTCCATGAGTTCGCCGACGGAACGCACGCGGCGGTTGCCGAGATGGTCGATGTCGTCGATCTCGCCCTTGCCGTCGCGCAGATCCACCAGCGTCTTGATGACGGAGAGGATGTCTTCCTTGCGCAGCGTGCGCTGGGTGTCGGGCGCATCGAGGTCGAGGCGCATGTTCATCTTGACCCGGCCGACCGCGGACAGGTCGTAGCGTTCGGCGTCGAAGAACAGCGACTGGAACATCGCCTGCGCCGACTCCAGCGTCGGCGGCTCGCCCGGACGCATCACGCGATAGATGTCGAACAGCGCGTCCTCGCGCGTCATGTTCTTGTCGGCCGAGAGCGTGTTGCGGATGTAGGGACCGACATTGACGTGGTCGATGTCGAGCAGCGGCAGCTCCTTGTAGCCCTGCTCGTTGAGCGCCTTCATCAGCTTGTCGGTGATTTCCTCGCCGGCCTCGGCGTGGATCTCACCGGTCTTGGGGTTGACGAGATCCTCGGCGACGTAGTTGCCGACCAATTCCTCGTCGGCCATGCGCAGCGCCTTCAGCCCCTTCTCCTGGAGCTGGCGTGCGGCACGGACGGTGAGCTTCTTGCCGGCCTCGAGCACGACCTTGCCGGTGTCGGCGTCGATCAGGTCGTTGACGGTCGAGTAGCCGCGGAAGCGGTTGGCGTCGAACGGAACGCGCCAGCCTTCCTTGGTCCGCTTGTAGAGGATCTTCTTGTAGAACGTGGACAGGATCGCCTCGCCGTCGAGGCCGAGGGCGAACATCAGCGACGTCACCGGAATCTTGCGGCGACGGTCGATACGCGCATAGACGATGTCCTTGGCGTCGAACTCGATGTCGAGCCAGGAACCGCGATACGGGATGACGCGGGCAGCGAACAGCAGCTTGCCCGAGGAATGGGTCTTGCCCTTGTCGTGGTCGAAGAACACGCCGGGCGACCGGTGCATCTGGGACACGATGACGCGCTCGGTGCCGTTGACGATGAAGGTGCCGTTCATCGTCATGAGCGGGATGTCGCCCATGTAGACGTCCTGCTCCTTGATGTCCTTCACCGACTTGGCGCCGGTTTCCTCGTCGATATCGAACACGATGAGGCGCAGCGTCACCTTGAGCGGCGCAGCGAAGGTCATGCCGCGCTGGCGGCACTCGTCGACGTCGTATTTCGGCTGCTCGAACTCGTAGCGGACGAATTCCAGCATCGAGGTGCCCGAGAAATCGGAAATCGGAAACACCGAGCGGAACACCGCCTGCAGACCCTCGTCGAGGCGGCCGCCCTGGGGTTCATCGACCATCAGGAACTGGTCATAGGACGCCTTCTGAACCTCGATGAGGTTCGGCATCTCGGCAACTTCCTTGATGTGTCCGAAGAACTTGCGAACGCGTTTGCGACCGGTGAATGTCTGCTGCGCCATCGTGGCCTCTCATTTTCGTCGCCCGCTTTGGGCGCGCCCTCCGGACCGCGGCTGCCACCGCTTCCCGGGTTGAATTTTTCGAACCCGTCTTGGGGCCGCAGACTCAGTTTCAGGCGCCAATGTCCTGAATCCGTTCTACAGACCTTCAAAACGCAAAACGACGCGCGGGGCGCAGAGGCGCGCCCGCCCGTCACAACCATCGTCTTCACGGACTGCAAAAGCCCGAAATAGCCTGATCTCCCAACGGCTTACAGGGAAATCCGGCCTCCCTGCCCACCGCGCTTTCGTGCTGCCGACCCGATATGGGGCGACAATAGTGCAGATTCGAGGGTTAGGCCCGCGAATCCCCACACTTTTTCGTGTTCGGCTCGCGTCGGGACGTTCCGTCGCACGCCTTTTGCATCTCCCTCGCACTTCGAGGGCGGACCAAGATCCCGGGCTGCGCTGACGCTCGCCCGGGATCTCGCACCAGCAAGCGTTGCTTACTTGAGTTCCACCTTGGCGCCAGCCTTCTCGAGCTGGACCTTGAGCTTCTCGGCTTCGTCCTTGTTCACGCCTTCCTTGACAGGCTTCGGCGCGCCCTCGACGAGGTCCTTTGCTTCCTTCAGGCCCAGGCCGGTGATGGCGCGGACTTCCTTGATGACCTCGATCTTCTTGTCGCCGGCGCTGGCGAGAACGACCGTGAACTCCGTCTTCTCTTCGGCCGGTGCGGCAGCGGCGCCACCGGCAGCCGGGCCGGTCACGGCGACAGCCGCGGCAGCCGAAACGCCCCACTTCTCTTCGAGGAGCTTCGCGAGTTCGGCAGCTTCGAGCACGGTGAGGCTCGAGAGGTCGTCAACGATCTTCTGCAAGTCAGCCATTGTTCAGTTCCTTACGTGTCAGTCTGGTTCGGGTTTGAGTATTTGCGAAGGGCGTCAGGCCGCTTCGCCCTTTGAGGCATGAGCCTGGATGACGCGCGCGAGCTTGCCCGCGGGCGCGTTGGCGAGCTGGGCCAGCTTGGTCGCCGGGGCCACGATGAGGCCGACGATCTTGCCGCGCAGTTCGTCAAGCGACGGCAACGAGGCAAGCGCCTTCACGCCGTCGACATTCAGGACGGTCTTTCCCATCGACCCGCCGACGATGACGAATTTTTCGTTCGCCTTGGCGAATTCGATGGCGACCTTTGGCGCCGCTACCGGATCGTTCGAAGTGGCGATCACGGTCGGTCCCTTCAGCATGGGGCCAATGGCAACGACGTCAGTGCCTTCAAGAGCAATTTTGGCGAGACGGTTCTTCGAGACCTTCACCGCAGCGCCCGCCTGCTTCATCTGCTGGCGCAGCTTCTGCATCTGGGCGACGGTGAGGCCGGAATATTGAGCAACGATCGCGACGCTCGTGGTCTTGAAGACCTCATTGAGCTGTTCGACCGCCTCTTTTTTTGCCGCTCGTTCCACAGCAAGCTCTCTCCGGTTGGCGATCATCGCAAAAAGCGGGACCGCCGGGTTGCACCCATCGTCCCACCCAAAACCTGAACCTCGGGACCAAAACCCCTAAGGACACGCGCCGGGCGAGACGACAATTCAAAGCCTGCCCTCCGGGAGCCCGTTTGAGGCCCACGGCGTGTCGAGGTCCGAACCAGACCCGTTCCGCAACCACCGTTAAGGTGGAAGGCGAAGTGAAATCCGGTCTTCACCCGTCTATGCAGGCCATGCGATTAAGCCGTTGAGAAATCGTAATTTCCCGCAGGCGCCTGCAGTCTTGGACAGGACGAGGCCTGACGGCGAACCGCCCGACCTCTGCCCGCATTCCCCCAACCGACGGGTTTCCTTCCTTTCCGGGTAAATCCTTGCGGACGTCCTGAAAAGGAATGATCTCCTGTCGTGTCAGGTTTTCGGAATGCGTGCACGAACGCGCCAGCCGAGGCCGGCACGTCCGGAGGCGGTTCTTTAACCGCTCTCTGCCTGCTTGCCAAGAGCAAAATTCACACCAGTTCCAATCCGTTGCCGGCGGCCGGGCCTGAGATGGCCCAACAAGGACCCATTCAGGCCGATTTGACCACGTAAGGCAGCGGCTTGCCCTCAAAGAACGCGGTCAGGTTCGCCAGGACGCAGTTTTGCATGGCCACGTGCGAGTCCAGGGTGTGGCCGCCGATATGAGGGGCGAGCACGACGTTCGGGAGCGCGGTCAGCGCATCCGGGGCGTGCGGTTCCTCCTCGAAGACGTCGAGGCCGGCGCCGGCGATAGTGTTGTCGGCGAGCGCCTCGACCAGGGCCTTCTCGTCGATGACGGAGCCGCGGGAGATGTTGACGACATGGCCGTCCGCGCCGAGGCGCTTGAGGATGTCGGCGTTGACGACGTGCTGGGTCTCGGCCCCTGCCCGGACCGCGATCATCAGCACGCTGCACCAGTCGGCCAGCGCCTCCAGGGAGGGAAAATATTGATAGGGCAGATCATATCTGGTGCGGCTGAAATAGCCGATCTCGCTCTCGAAGGCGGCGCAGCGGGCGGCGATCTTGCGGCCGATCTCGCCCATGCCGTAAACGCCGACGCGGCGGCCGGGCATGCCGGCTTGGGGCCGCATCATCGGCGATTGCTTCGAGGCCGCCCAATCGCCGCTGCGGACGTATTGGTCGGCGACCAAGAGCCGCCGGGTCGTCGCCAGCATCAGCGTCATCGCGATATCGGCGACGGAGGCCGCATTGGCACCCGGACTGTGGGCGACTGCAATGTTGCGGGCGGCAGCTGCCTCGAGGTCGACGCCATCATATCCGGTGCCGTAGCAGACGATGGCGCCGAGCTTGGGAAACAGATCCATCGCCTCCGCGCCGAGCGCGGTCCCGCCCGCGGTCAGCACCGCGCGGATACCCCTGAGCTCGTCCGCCGGAAACACCTCGCGCGCGGGGTTGCCGCCGGTGTCGAGCAGTTCGAATCGCTCGGCGAAACGCGCCATCATCGTTTTGGGAAAGCGCGAATAGATCAGGACCTTGTCAGCCATTGTTCTTGCTTCCAGTGAGCGCAGCCACAAACGACGAGGGGCGGAATCGGTCGCCCGACTCCGCCCCTCACCTCATGCAATTTCCGAACCTCAGCCGAGAATGGTGCCCGGCTCGACCTTCACACCGGGGCCCATGGTCGAGGACACCGCAACGCGCTGGATGTAGGTGCCCTTGGAACCGGCCGGCTTTGCCTTGGAGACGGCATCAGCCAGAGCCTTGATGTTCTCGACCAGCTTCTCCTCGGAGAACGAGGCCTTGCCGACGCCGGCCTGCAGGATGCCAGCCTTCTCGACGCGGAACTCGACCGAGCCGCCCTTGGCGCCCTTCACCGCACCGGTGACGTCCATGGTCACGGTGCCGATCTTGGGGTTCGGCATCAAGCCGCGCGGGCCGAGCACCTTACCGAGTCGGCCGACCAGCGGCATCATGTCGGGGGTGGCGATGCAGCGGTCGAAATCGATCGAGCCGTTCTGCACCTTCTCGACCAGGTCCTCGGCGCCGACGACGTCGGCACCCGCAGCCTTGGCCTCGTCGGCCTTGGCGCCGCGGGCGAACACGCCGACGCGCAGCGTACGGCCGGTGCCGTTCGGCAGGGTCACGACACCACGGACCATCTGGTCGGCGTGACGGGGATCGACGCCGAGATTGATGGCGACCTCGATGGTCTCGTCGAACTTCGCCTTGGCGCGTTCCTTGACCATCTTGATGGCGTCCGCGAGCGGGTAAAGCTTTTCCCGGTCAATGCCTTCGCGGGCTTTGTTCAAACGCTTTCCGATTGCCATGACCACTTACCCCGCAACTTCCAGACCCATCGAACGGGCCGAGCCCTCGACCATCTTCATGGCCGATTCGATGGTGTCGCAATTCAGATCCTTCATCTTCTTCTCGGCGATCTCGCGCACCTGCGCCTTGGTCACCTTGCCGGCCTTGTCGCGGCCCGGCGCCTTCGAGCCGGACTGGATCTTGGCGGCCTGCTTGAGGAAGTAGGACATCGGCGGCGTCTTCATCTCGAAGGTGAAGGAACGGTCCGCATAGATGGTGATGATCACCGGGATCGGGGTGTTCTTCTCTTCCTTCTGGGTCTGGGCGTTGAACGCCTTGCAGAATTCCATGATGTTCAGACCGCGCTGACCGAGCGCGGGACCGATCGGGGGCGAAGGATTCGCCGCACCGGCCGGGACCTGAAGCTTCAGGTATCCGGTCACTTTCTTTGCCATGTATCACTCCTGTTCTGCCGGCATGCCACCGGCGGTTTCAGGTTCGTGGTCTGGGTCGGATACGGCTGGCAACCGCCCCTCCCTCCCACGGCCTCTTGTTGCGCGAGGCCCAAGCCTCGCACGTTACCCGATCAGACCTTCTCGACCTGACCGAATTCCAGCTCGACTGGCGTGGCGCGGCCGAAGATCGACACCGCGACCTTCACGCGCGAGCGCGCCTCGTCGATTTCCTCGACCACACCCGAGAACGAGGCGAACGGGCCGTCCGCCACGCGCACGTTCTCGCCGATCTCGAACGACACCGACGCCTTCGGCCGTTCCACGCCCTCCTGCACCTGGTGCAGGATGCGCATGGCCTCGGCTTCCGAGATCGGCATCGGCTTGTTTTCCGCGCCGAGGAAGCCGGTGACCTTCGGCGTATTCTTGATCAGATGGAACGCCTCGTCGGTCAGCTTCATCTTCACCAGCACGTAGCCCGGGAAGAACTTGCGCTCGGCGTCGATCTTGCGGCCGCGGCGCACTTCCGTGACCTTCTCGGTCGGAACCAGCACCAGCTCGAACAGTTCCTCGAGCCCGCGCTGCTTGGCCTGCTCGCGGATCGATTCGGCGACCTTCTTCTCGAAGTTCGAGTAGGCGTGGACGATGTACCAGCGCTTGTCGGACACTTGAGCGGTTGCTGTTGCCATCAGTGAATGCCCAGGAGGAAGGTGATGAGGTAGCGGATGATCTGATCGGCGGCGAAGAAGAAGATCGAGGCTACGGCGACCATGACGAACACCATGATGGTGGTGATCGTGGTCTCACGGCGGGTCGGCCAGGTGACCTTGGCGGTCTCCGAACGCACTTCCTGCAAGAACTTGAACGGGCTGACTGCCATCGCTTGAGGTCCAGCGTCCGTCGACAGACGCAAATGAATTTCAGGGATCCGAACAGCCGCCGTTGGCCCAGCCCTCTGTCTCGAAGGATGAGCCGGAAACCGGGCTCGATTGTTCGGGGATTTCAAAGCCGCGCCGGAAATCCGCGTCTAACGGGCCGGCTGCGAGTGCGGGGTATCTACTGCGGATAGGGCCAAAGGTCAAGGTAAAGAGATTTCGCGCGGCAATCCGCCGTCCCCCGCCCCCGGAGCGGAAGCCATGGGGATCAAGGGGTTATCCACCGCCCGAAAGGTCGATCCCGCAAACGGGCGGCCCCGAACCGTCAGTCGGGCCGGTCGATCATGGAAATGCCCGGCAGCGGCACCACGAACCTCCCGCCTTCGGCGAAATAACGGGCGTGCTTGGCCCGGATCGGATCGACATAGCGCCAGGCGAAGACCACGACGAACGCGGGCTTGCGCTCGTAAAGGGCGACGGGGGGCAAAATCGGAATGTCGTATCCCGGGCCGGCCATCACGTTTCCCTTATTGGGGTCGTCGTCCACCAGGAAGTCGATCTTGTTCTCCAGGCCGAACTGCGGCAGCAGCGTCGTGGTACCGACCGAGACGCCGTAGCCGGCGACCAGTTGACCACGCGCATGGGCGGCATCGGCCATCGCGACCAATTCGTCGCGGATGGCGGCGATTCTCTTCACATAGGGGGCATAATAGGCCGGCTGGTCGACGCCGAGCCGGTCTTCCTCGGCGATGAATCGGGCGACCTCCGCGGACGGCGTCTTCGCACCGCCAGCACGCTGGACCGTCACTCGGATCGAGCCGCCCTTGGTCCAGATGTGCTGGACGTCGATGACTTCCATGCCAAGCCGGGCGAAGAAGCGCGTCAGCGGCTTGATGTTAAAGTACGACAGATGCTCGTGATAGACGGTGTCGAGCAGGTTCTTCTCGGTAACGTCGACGCCATACTGCGTTTCGAACACGAACAATCCGTCCGGCGCGAGCACGTCGCGAACGCCGATCACCAGCGGATCGAGATTGTCGACGTTGGCGATCATGTTATTCGCGATCACGACGCTCGCCGCGCCGTGGCTCTGAAGGATGCGCCGCCCGATGTCGTCGGTGAAGAAATCGCCGATGGTCTCGATCCCCGCCTCGGTCGCGCGCCGCGCGATGTCGACGGCGGGATCGACCCCCAGGACCCGCATGCCGCGCTCCTTGAAGAAGCCGAGCAGCGATCCGTCGTTGCTGCCGAGTTCGACGACCAGGGAGCCCGGCGCAATGCCGAAGCGGCTGACGACGTCGTTGGCATAGCCGGCGAAATGCTCTCGCAGGCCGAGCGACAGCGAGGTGGTATAGACATAGTTGCGGTACTGGATCTCCGGATTGCCGACATGGAGGATCTGGAGGTGGCCGCAGTCCCGGCACAGATGCAGCGCCATCGGCACCGCAGCCCGGAACACGGGATCGTCGACACTGGCGTTGGGCACCTGGAAGTTCGGCGTGCCGATGGGCATACCGGCCATCGGGACGACCAGCTCTTGCTTGTCCGAATGACAGAGGCGGCAGGTATTGCGGACGTAGAACAGGTTTTTCATCATGGAACCGAAAGATGAGATACGCGCGCGAGTGAGACAATCCCACCCTGTGAAGACCAGATCGGCAATGGGCTCAAGCGCGTCATGGGTGGCTCGAGGCTTCCTTGGCCAGCGCGTAGCCGGGAGCTTCCTCGGCCGCCTTGGCCTTGTCCGCCGAATAAGAGCCTCGCTCCGGACTTGCCAGCCAGATCACGCCGCCGACAACGCCGATGATCACGCTGATGGCGCCCAACAGCAGCGAAACTGACAGCGCTTGCTCGGACGGCACCCCTGCCAGACCAAGGCAGGCGACCATCGCCCCTTCGCGCACACCCCAGCCGCTGATCGAGATCGGCACGGCCGTCAACAGCACCACCGGCGGAATCAGGATGCCTGCGTCGAGGACGGAGAGCTGCGCTCCGACCCCGCGTGCCAGGGTGTAACAGGCCGTCGCGGTGACGAGATGGATGAGGAGCGCCGATCCGAAAAGCGGCGCACGGCGCTCGGACTGCAGCAGCAGAAATCTGACCAGCGTCCCGAACCGCACGAAGCTTGCGATCGCGGGAAGCGCGATGAGACGTTTCGGCAGACGGTCGAGCGTCAGCAGAACCACGGTGCCGGCGACGCCCGCCAGCGTCAGTCCGCCGATGGCGAGGATCGCGGCCTGATTGGACACGCGTGACAGCAGGAACGGCAATCCGGCCACCATCAGCACGATCAACCCGATCAGCGCCGTGAAGCGGTCGGCCGCAACGCCCTTGACGGCCTCCGACCACTGCACGCCGCGCTGGCGCAGCAGCCACATCCGCACCGCGTCGCCGCCGACGGATGACGGCAACACCTGATTGAACCAGAGGCTGATCATGAGGATCCGCCAACCCGCGAGCCAGTCCAACGACACGCCGAGCGCGCGCATGATCAGCTCCCATCGGCCGTTGAGCACGAAGGTCTGCAAGAAGATCAGCGCTAGCGCGACGGCGAACAGGACGGGATCGACCGAGACGAGATGGTCGCGCAGCTGGCGCAGGTCGAGACCGCGCGCAATGTAGACCAGCACCGCGACCGACAGCAGCAGCTTCACTGAAAACAAGGCCGCCTGCTTGACTCGCGACTGCATCGATTGCCCGCCTCAGGACGCCGGATATTCCGCACGACCGATGACGAGGTCGATTGCGGCCATCATCCAGAACTGGTGCGTGGTCTCGACGATGTTGTAGCTGCTGCTGTCGACCCAGAAATTGACGTCACCGAGCTTGCGCAGCGGGTTGTCCGCGTTCATGCCCGACAGCGTGATCACGTCGAGTTGCATCGTCCGCGCCTGCGCAACCGCGTTGAGGATGTTCTTGGAGCGCCCCGACGAGCTGATGGAGACGAGGCAATCGCCGGCGCGGGCATTCAGTCTCACGGCGTGAGCGATCCAGTCCTCGAACCCGTAATCATTGGCGAGGCACGTGATCATGCTAGCGTCGCTGAAGCAGAGCGCAGGCACAGACGCGTTCTTCGCCAGATCGATCGCCAGATGCGAGGCGATGCCGGCCGAGCCGCCATTGCCGATGAAGATGACCCGGCCGCCCCGCTCGCGCGTGCGCAACCAGGACGCGCGGGTCGCGGATATGCGGGCAAATACTCCGTCGTCGGCCGCCGTCGCCCGATGCAGGCGTCCCACGTAATCGTCGAGGAAAGCCTTGTGATCGGGATCCACGGACTCGACAGTCATGGGCTGGCGGCTCGGTTGCAACATGTCCGGGTGATACCGGCTATTACCAAGGATTGCAAAGGTATAATACTTGCAAAGTTTGTGAGCGGCTGATAGTCGGCTTTCGGGTTTCACAACATTGGCGAGCCTGTTTCGCTGGGCATTCGCGTCACGGATGTTCCCCATGAAATGCATCGTTACTGGCGGCGCCGGCTTCATCGGCAGTCACCTCGTCGATCGCCTCCTCGATGACGGCCACGAGGTCATTGCACTCGATAACTTCGTCATCGGACGCGCCGAAAATCTGGCCGCGCGCGGCAGTTTGAGCCGCTTGAAGGTCGTACGGGCGGATGTCACCGACCTCGATTCGATCAGACCGTATTTCCACGGTGTCGATTGGGTATTCCATCTCGCCGCGCTCGCCGACATCGTACCCTCGATCGAGTCGCCGATTCCCTATCATCGCGCCAACGTCGACGGCACGGTCAACGTCCTGGAGGCGGCTCGGCACGCCGGCGTCAGCCGCTTCGTCTACGCGGCATCCTCCTCCTGCTACGGCATTCCCGACGTCTATCCAACGCCGGAGACCGCCGAAATCCGGCCGATGTATCCTTACGCGCTCACCAAGAATCTCGGCGAGCAATGCGTCATGCATTGGTGCCAGGTCTACAAGCTGCCCGGGGTGGCGTTGCGCCTGTTCAACGTGTATGGCCCGCGCCATCGCACCACCGGCACCTACGGTGCCGTGTTTGGCGTCTTCATGGCGCAGAAGCTCGCCGGCAAGCCGTTCACCGTGGTCGGCGACGGCGAGCAGACACGCGACTTCACCTTCGTCAGCGATGTCGCCGACGCGTTTGTGACTGCCGCACAGTCCGAGGTTTCGCACGATGTGTTCAACGTCGGCTCGGACAACACCTACAGCGTCAACCGGCTGGTCGAGCTTCTCGGCGGCGACAAGGTCCACATTCCCAAGCGTCCCGGCGAGCCCGACTGCACATACGCCGACATCACCAAGATCAAGCGGGTGCTGAATTGGACGCCGAAGGTGAAGTTCGAGGACGGCGTCGCGACGATGTTGAAGTCGATGGATCAGTACAAGGACGCTCCCTTGTGGACGGTGGACAAGATCGCGGACGCCACCAAGGACTGGTTCAAGTATCTCGGTGACGACACGGCCATCTCGCAGAAGGCAAGCCGTTGAGCAGGCTCTTTCACGTCGTGGCATTTGCCGCCAGCCGGTCATTTCCGGACCGGCCATCTGAGACTTGCTGGCGCTTTGGATAACTCGCATGGGCAGTGCAGCAGACAAGCCGACCGGGCATCCGGTACCGCACGAGAAGATCAAGACGGTCGAGGAGCTCGGCGAGATCGCGCGCGCCGCGCAGGCAAAGGGCCTGACCGTCGCGCTCTGCCACGGCGTGTTCGATCTGGTGCATCTCGGCCACGTCCGGCACATTTTGGCAGCCCGCAACGAGGCCGACGTGGTCATGGTGACCATCACCGCCGACCGCTACGTCAACAAGGGGCCGGGACGGCCGATCTTTCCGGAGAACATGCGCGCCGAGATGCTGGCGGCGCTCGGCACGGTCGACTGGGTCGGCATCAACCAGACCTCGAGCGCCGAGCCGGTTCTCGATACCGTGCGCCCCGACATCTACGTCAAGGGCTCGGACTACGAGAATCCGGAGGATGACGTTACCGGCAAGATCGCGGTCGAGCGCGAAGCCGTCGAGCGCCATGGCGGCCGGATCGTCTTCACGCGCGACGTGACCTTCAGCTCGTCATCGCTGCTGAACCGCTATTTCGACATCTACGACCCCCCTCTGCGCGACTACCTCCAGAAGGTCCGCGAAAGCGGCGGCGCCGAACGGCTGCTGAAGCTGATCGACAAGATCCAGGACATGCACGTCGTGCTGGTCGGCGACACCATCATCGACGAGTACCAATACGTCACCGCGCTCGGAAAGGCGTCCAAGGAGAACATCGTCGCGACCTTGTTCAAGAATCGCGAGCAATTCGCCGGCGGCGTGATCGCCGCCGCGAACCACGTTGCGAGCTTCTGCAAGTCGGTCGAGATCGTCACGACGCTGGGTGGCAGCGACTACCCCGACGAGTTCATTCGCGCACACGTCCGCCCGAACGTCACGCTCACCCCGATCCGCGTTCAGGGCCGCCCGACGACCCGCAAACTGCGGTACGTCGAGATGGGATACCTGCACAAGCTGTTCGAAGTCTACACCATGGACGACACGCCGCTCGACGAAACCGCGCGCACGGAGATCGACCGCGTGACCGCCGAGCGCGTGCGCGGGGCGGATGTCGTCATCGTCACCGATTTCGGTCACGGCATGATCGCATCCAGCACGATCGACGCGCTGATTGCGAACTCGAGTTTCCTGGCCGTCAACGCCCAGAGCAACAGCGGCAACCACGGCTACAACCTGATCACGAAGTATCCGCGAGCCGACTACATCTGCATCGACGCGCCGGAAGCCCGTCTGGCCGCCACCGACAAGTTCAGCGACATCGCATCGGTGATCCAGGACGGCCTCCACCGCAAGATCGAATGCGACAACATGATCATCACGCACGGCTCCTTCGGCTGCTACCCCTTCTCGTCGAAGACCGGCGTCGCACGCGTCCCGGCCTTCACCAAGACCGTCGTCGACACCGTCGGTGCGGGCGATGCCTTCCTGACGATCACGGCACCGCTGGTGGCGGCCGGCGGCAACATCGAGGACGTCGCCTTCATCGGCAACGCTGCGGGCGCCATCAAGGTCGGCATCGTCGGTCACCGCAGTTCGGTCGAGAAGGCGCCGCTGGTCAAGTTCGTTACCGCGTTGTTGAAATAGCGCAAGAGATAGATTCCGGAGAGCGACAGTGATTGATCGGAAATGGAACGTGATGGTCACCGGTGGCGCCGGCTATGTCGGCAGCGTGCTGGTCCCCCAGTTGCTTGCGGCCGGCCACAAGGTCACCGTGCTCGACCTGTTCATGTATGGCGACGACGTCTTCGACGCCGTTCGCGGCAATCCGAACCTGCGCCTCGTCAAGGGCGACATCCGCGATGAGGCCGCCGTCAACGAGGCCCTGCGCGGCAACGACGCGGTGATCCACCTCGCGTGCATCTCCAACGACCCCTCGTTCGAATTGGATCCGGCGCTCGGCAAGTCCATCAACTACGACTGCTTCCGGCCGATGGTGCGCGCCGCCAAGAAAGCGGGCATCAAGCGCTTCATCTACGCATCCTCCTCGAGCGTGTACGGCATCAAGGATGAGCCCGAGGTGACCGAGGAACTGTCCTGCGAGCCGCTAACCGACTATTCGAAATTCAAGGCGATGTGCGAAACCGATCTCGCCGAAGAGGCCGCCTCCGGCTTCGTCACCTGCACGGTTCGTCCCGCCACCGTCTGCGGCTACGCTCCGCGGCAGCGGCTCGACGTCGTCGTCAACATCCTCACCAATCTCGCGGTCAACACGGGCCGCATCCGTGTGTTCGGCGGAACGCAGAAGCGGCCCAATTTGCACATCGAGGACATGTCCGCGGCCTACCTGTTCCTGCTGCAGCAGGATGACGCCAAGATCGACGGCAAGACCTACAACATCGGCTACGAGAACCACTCGCTGATGAAGATCGCCGACATCGTCAAGTCGGTGGTCGGAAACAATGTCGAGGTGGCGGTCGAGCCGACGGACGATCTGCGCTCCTACCACGTCTCCTCGGAGAAGATCCGCCGGGAACTCGGATTTGCGCCGACGCATACGATCGAGCAGGCCGTGTCCGGCCTGGTGGATGCGTTCAAGGCCGGCCGCCTGCCCAACTCGCTGAACGATCCCCGGTACTTCAACATCAAGATGATGCAGAACATCAGCCTAAAGTGAGCGGCGTGCGGATCGGCATCGATTTCGACAACACGATCATCTGCTATGACAAGGTCTTTGCCGCCGCCGCGCGCGATCGCGGCTTGGTGCCGGAGGGCTGGGACGGGCTGAAGACGGACGTACGGGACTACCTGCGCTCCCGTGCCGGGGGCGAACTGGCCTGGCAAGGGTTGCAGGGCTTCGTTTACGGCAAGGGCATCGGCGGCGCCGAGATCTATCCAGGGGTCCGCGAGTTCCTCGCCGCGTGCCGCAAGGCCGGGACGACCGTCTTCATCGTCAGCCACAAGACGCAGTTCGGCCACCAGGACCCCGATCGCGTCGATTTGCGCGAGGCCGCGCGCGGCTGGTTGAGAGGCGCGGGTCTCATCGACGCCGCGGACGCGGCGCTGGTCCCGGGCAACGTCTATTTCGAGGCCACGCTCGCGGCCAAGGTCGAGCGGCTCGCGAGCCTGGAGCTCGATATCTTCATCGACGATCTGGTCGACGTGTTCGAGCAGCCGCATTTTCCGAAGACGACGCGATCGATCCTGTTCACGCAGTCGCCGCCTCCCTACCCCGACCACTGCGAGCCGATCGGGACCTGGGCCGATATCCAGCGCGGAGTGTTCGCGCAATGAGCGAGCCGGACATCGGCGTACAGGATGCGATCTCGATCGGCAGCCGCCTCTCCGGGGCGCCTGTCGTGGCCGCACAACCGGCGCGGTCCGGTGGCAACAACCGGGTGTTTCGGCTGGAGATGGCGGAGGGACCGCCGCTCGCCCTCAAGCACTATCCGTCCGACGGGCGTGATCGCCTGGGACAGGAATATGAGGCGCTCACGTTTCTGTCGCGCCACGGCGTCACGTCGACGCCAAGCCCCATCGCGAAGGATCCGGCTGCATTCTGCGCATTGTATCAATGGTTCGACGGCGACCCTGCGGTCCTGCAGCCCCGGCACGACGATTCCGACCAGCTGGCGGATTTCTTGATCGGCTTGCAGCAGCTGCGAAACGCGGAAGGCGCGCAGAATTTGCGGAACGCCTCAGCCAGCATCTTTTCGCCCGAGCAAGCCATCGCCCAGTACGAGCAGCGCCTGGACGAACTGCGGCGCGCGTCGCAGGATCATTTGGACCTGCGTGCGTTCATGGACGGCAGTCTGGTTCCGAGCACCGCCATCGCGATCCACAAACTCCGCAAGCGCTATGCGGAACTGGGCCTGGATACCGCGGCGGACCTGGCCCCGGCCCATCGCGCATTGAGCCCGTCGGATTTCGGACTGCACAACGCGCTGCGCACCCGCGACGGCCAACTGCGATTCATCGACTTCGAGTATTTCGGGTGGGACGATCCGGTGAAACTCGTGTCCGACACCGCGATCCACCCCGGCAGCGATCTCCCAGCGGCCGACGCGAACCGATTGATCGATCGCCTCGCGCGCTCCTTCGAGGCCGGGGATGACGCGTTTGCGATCCGCCTTGACGTACTGTATCCTGTGTTCGGGGCGATTTGGTGCTTGATTGTCCTGAATGCCTACTTGCCGGAAAGCCGCTCCCGGCGCGCCCTGACTGCACAAGGCGGCGATCTGACGGTCCGCCTTGCCGGCCAGCTCGACAAAGCCCGCCGGCTCCACCAAACGATTTGCCAACGTGATCCAGATCTCACCCCACGCTGAAGCCGCCCTCACCTGCACGCTCGACGAGCGCAGCCTTTATCTGCGCCGCCTCGTCCTCGGTTCCGTCCGCTCGGCAGGACGCGGCCATGTCGGTCCTGCCCTGTCGCTGATCGAGATGGTCCGCGTGCTCTACGACGACGTGCTGCGGATCGACCCGCAAAACCCCCGCGATCCCAATCGCGACCGCGCGATCCTCAGCAAGGGACACGGCTGTCTCGCTCTCTATGCGCTCTTGGCCGATCGCGGCTTCTTTCCGCTGTCGGAGCTCGACGGCTTTTGCGGTCCCGACAGCATTCTGGGCGGACATCCCGAATACGGCATGGTGCCGGGGGTCGAGGCCTCGACCGGCGCGCTCGGACATGGCCTCTCGATCGGTGTCGGCCTCGCGCTCGCCGCACGCATGCGCGAGCGCAGCTACCGGACCTTCGTGCTGCTCGGCGACGGCGAGATCAACGAGGGATCGGTGTGGGAGGCCGCCATGGGCGCGGCCAAGCACGGCCTCGACAATCTGGTCGCCATGATCGACTACAACAAGCTCCAGAGCTACGGGCCCACCGACTACGTGCTGCCGCTGGAGCCGCTCGCGGACAAGTGGCGCAGCTTCGGCTTCGCCGTGCAGGAGGTCAACGGCCACGACGTCGGCGCCCTGCGCGGCGTGCTCGAGCAGGTCCCGGCCGTTGCGGGCAAACCGACCGCGATCATCTGCCATACCGTCAAGGGCAAGGGTCTGCCGCAGGCCGAATCCAACGCCGATTGGCATCACAAGAACAAGCTGACCGACAGCGAGCTCGACGCCATCCGCGTCGCCGTCGGCGATTTCTGATCGGCTCCCCATGCGCAACACCGCGATGAACATGGTCCACAAGCTCGCCGCGCGCGACGAGCGGGTGCTTTACATCGGCTCCGATCCCGGCGCCGGTACCCTGCGCGCGATGAGCAAGGAATTTCCCAAGCGCCACCTGATCGAGGGCATTTCGGAAGCGCACATCATCGGCATGTCCGCTGGCCTCGCGATGGAGGGCTTCGTGCCCTACGTCAACACCATCGCGACCTTCCTGACCCGCCGCTGCTACGAACAGGTCGCCGTCGACCTCTGCCTCCACAATCTGCCGGTGCGGCTGATCGCCAATGGCGGCGGCCTCGTCTACGCCCCGCTCGGTCCCACCCATCAGGCGATCGAGGACATCGCCATCATGCGGGCACTGCCGAACATGACGGTGATCTGCCCGTGCGACGCCGACGAGGCCGCGCGCATGATGGAGCAGACGCTGGATTGGAAGGGTCCGATCTACATCCGGCTCGGCAAGGGCGGCGACGCCATCGTCTCCAAGGCCGAGCACGGCTTCGAGATCGGCAAGGCCATCCTGATGCGCCCCGCCGGCGACGTCCTCATGGTGAGCACCGGCATCATGCTTCAGCGCGCCCTCGCCGCGGCCGACCTGCTGGCCGCGCATGGCGTTCGCGCCGGCATCCTGCACATGCATACGGTGAAGCCGCTCGATGCCGCGGCGCTGCTGCAGGCGATCCGCGGGGTCAAGCTCGTGGCGACGCTGGAGGAGCACGTGCCTTCCGGTGGCCTCGGCAGCGCGGTTGCGGAGGCGCTGATCGACAAGCTCGGTTCGGGTCTGCCGGCGATGCTGCGGCTGTCGCTGCCGGACCGCTTCATGCACAATTACGGCTCGCAGGACTCGCTGCTGAAGAAGCACGGTCTTGCTCCCAGCGCGATCGCGACTTCGATCGAACACGCGCTGGCCTCGCACACTTCCCCTCAACTTCATTCCACCTGACGGGTCCCATGTACGACGTTCGCTATTCCTACCTGCTCGAGCAATTCGCCGACCCCGCCCCGATCCTGGCCGAGATCGGCCGGCTGGTGGCGACCGGCGACTTCACCCTTGGCAAGCCCGTCGCCGAATTCGAAAAGCGATTTGCCGAGCTGATCGGCGTGCGGCACGCCATCGGGGTCGGATCGGGCACCGACGCGCTCAAGCTGCCGCTCAAGGCGCTCGGCATCGGCCATGGCGACGAGGTCATCACCGCCGCCAACACCTTCATCGCCACGGTCGGCGCGATCGCGGAAACCGGAGCCACCCCGGTGCTGGTCGACTGCGACGATTCCTTCTGCATGAATGTCGACCTGGTCGAGGCGGCCATCACCGAGAAAACCAAAGCGATCATGCCGGTTCAGCTCACCGGCGAGGTCACCGACATGGGCAAGCTGATGCCGATCGCAGAGCGTCATGACCTGCCCGTGGTCGAGGATGCCTGCCAGGGCATCCTGTCGGAGTTTGCCGGAAAGCGCTCCGGCACCCACGGCATCGCGGCCGGCTTCTCCCTGCATCCGCTGAAGAACCTCAACGTCTGGGGCGATGCGGGCGTCGTCGTCACCAACGACGACGGCATGAACGAGAAGCTCCGCCTGATCCGCAACCACGGCATGAAGAACCGCGACGAGATCGCGATCCTCGGCTGCAATTCGCGGCTCGATTCTCTCCAGGCGGTGGTCGGCAACTGGCTGATCGGCCAGACCGGCGAGATCACGCGGCGCCGGATCGAGAATGCGGCCTATTACGACGCGGGCCTCGCCGGCCTGCCCGGCCTGCGCATCCCGCGGCGTCGTCCCAACGTGAAGCACGTCTACCATCTCTACATGGTGTTCGCCGAGCGTCGCGACGAGCTGTACAAATATTGTCTTGAGAACGGCATCGAGGCCAAGATCCACTACCCGATCCCGCTGTATCAGCAGGAAGGCCTCAAGCATCTCGGCTACGCGCCCGGCACCTTCCCGGTCACCGACCGCCACGCCGGGGAAGTCATCAGCTTCCCCGTCGACCAGCATCTGACGCGCGCGCAGCAGGACCGCGTCATCGAGATTGTCGGGAAGTTCTGCCATGGACGCTGACACCGGCCGCCGGCGCATCGGTTACGTCAATCTTCCCGCGCAGTTCGAGGAAGAGCGCGCCGAGATCATGCAGGCGGTCGAGGGCGTGTTCCAGCGCGGCGACTTCATCGGCGGGACGGCGGTTGCCAAGCTCGAGGAGGAATTGTCGGCTTATCTCGGCTCGCCGCACGTGGTGACGCTGAATTCCGGCACCGACGCGCTGATCCTCGCCATGCGGGCGCTCGACATCGGTCCCGGCGACGAGGTCATCACGCCGCCGAATTCGTTCGTGGCATCGACCGCCGCGATCATCGCGGTCGGCGCCACGCCCGTTTTTGCCGACGTGCTGCCGGACCAGAACATCGATCCCGCCGCCGTCGAGGCTGCCGTCACGTCGCGCACCAAGGCGATCATGCCGGTGCACCTGACCGGGCGCATGGCCGACATGGGCCCGCTGATGGCGATCGCCGGCAAGCACGCGCTCGCCGTGATCGAGGACAGCGCCCAGGCCATCGGCTCGACCTATGACGGCCGGATGAGCGGCACCATCGGCACGTTCGGCTGCTTCTCCGCGCACCCCCTGAAAAATCTCAATGCCGCAGGCGATGCCGGCTTCCTCGTCACCGCCGACGCCGAGCTTGCCGCGAGAATCCGCCGCCTGCGCAACCACGGCCTGATCAACCGTAGCGACGTCCAGGAATGGGGCATCGTGTCACGGCTCGACACGCTTCAGGCCGAAGTGCTGCGCATCCGCCTGCGCCACCTGCCATCGGTGATCGAACGCCGGCGGCGCAACGCCGCTCAATACCGCGCCGAACTCGCCGGCCTGCCGCTGTTCATTCCGCCCTGCCGGAACATCGAGTTCAACACCTTCCACACCTTCGTGGTGCAGACCGAGCGCCGCAACGACTTGCAGAAATATCTGGCCGACAAGGGCATCGAGACCGCAATCCACTACCCGGTCCCGATCCACCTGCAGCCGGCCGCGGCGCATCTGGGCCATGGCCGCGGCGCGTTCCCGGTGACGGAACGGCAGGCCGACCAGATCCTCACTCTTCCCATCAACCAGTTCCTGTCGGCCGCCGATATCAGCTATATCTGCGCGACCGCCCGGGAGTATTTTGCATGACGGACACGGACTTCCTGCACGCCGACGAGCAGGCGCTGGCGCAGCGCTTCATCGACGACGGCTTCGTCACCACGCCGGCCGACGACCGCGCCGGGCTCGACCGGATCCAGCGCCGCGCCGCCGAGCTCGCCGCGGACTATCTGAAGCTGCCGCATAGCAACGATCCCTATGCGATGCTCGACACCATCCACACGCGGGTGAGCGTGGATGATCTCAACGGCCTGCGGCTGCACGTCTTCAACGGCCTCAACGCCGAGCCCTGGTTCCGGCCGACCTATTTCCGCCTGGCGCGCTCGACGATCGAGACCATCGTCGGCAACGAGCTCTGCATGCAGCGCCGCGTCAATCTCAGCATCCAGCTTCCCGGCGACAGCTCCTCGCTGCTCGCCACCCATTCCGACGTCTGGTCCGGCGATTCGCCGTTCGAGGTCGTGGTCTGGGTGCCGCTGGTCGACGTCCACCGCACCAAGTCGATGTATCTGCTGCCGCCGTCCCTGAACGGCGAGATGCAGGACCGCATGGCCAGCCTGCGCAGCGCCGAAGAGCTGTACAAGACTATCGCACCGCACGCGACCTTCATCGAGATTCCCTACGGTCACGTCATGCTGTTCAACCAGACCCTGATGCACGGCAATCGCGTCAACGATGAAGCCGGCACGCGCTGGAGCATGAACTGCCGCTTCAAGAGCATCATGTCGCCTTACGCGGACAAGCGCTTCGGCGAGTTCTTCGAGCCGATCCTGCTGCGCCCGGCGACCCGGGTCGGGATGCAGTACAAGCTGCCGGGAGGTTTCCATGGCTGAGCGAGCCGGCCACCGCGGCTACATCGGCGCCCGGCCCCTGAACGGCAGCCGCACCCCGCAGCACGTCCAGAACATCGTGATCCGTGACTATGCGCGGCGCAAGAACCTGCACTATCTGCTCAGCGCCGCCGAGCACACCATGCCCGGCAGCTACATGGTGCTGGAAGACATTCTCGACGAGCTGCCGCAGCTGCGTGGGCTAATTCTCTACAGCATCTTCATGCTGCCACCCGACGAGGCGCGGCGGCGGCAGATCTACGACCGCGTGCTGAGCCAGGGCTGCGATCTCCACGCCGCGGTCGAGGAGATCAAGCTGGCCTCGCAGAAGGACATCCAGGCCGTCGAAGACATCCTGCTCGTCAACAAGTTCGCAACCATCCTGTGACGATGCCACGGACCGGTTGGGCCCCATGACCGAGATCAACCTGCTCCAGCCGATGCACGCATCGACGAAGCGGGATTACGTCCAGCGCGTGGTCGAGCACGACAAGGCGGAATCCGCCACCATCGCGCGGCAATGGGGCCGCGACTATTGGGACGGCGACCGGCGCTACGGCTATGGCGGCTACCGCTACGACGGACGCTGGCGACCGCTGGCCCAGGCCCTGATCGATCGCTACGGCATCAAGCCGGGCATGAGTGTGCTCGACGTCGGCTGTGGCAAGGGCTACCTGCTCTATGAGTTCACCCAGCTCGTGTCCGACCTCAGGATCGCCGGCCTCGACATCTCCGAGTACGGCATAGCCAACGCCAAGGAGGAGGTGCGGCCGCACTTGAAGGTCGGCAGCGCCGTCGAGCTCCCCTACCCCGACCACAGCTTCGATCTCGTGGTGTCGCTCGGCGTACTGCACAATCTCCCGCTCGAGGAGGTCTTCCGCGCGGTGCCCGAGATCGAGCGCGTCGGACGCGGCGCCTCGAAATATCTGATGGTCGAATCCTTCCGCAACGAGCGCGAGAAGGCGAATTTGCTTTACTGGCAGCTCACCTGCCTGAGCTTCCACGGTCCGCAAACATGGGCCTGGATCTACGACAAATGCGGGTACCGGGGCGACCATGGGTTCATCTTCTTCGAATGACGCAGGCCTGCGCCGGCCGACATCCTTGCGCGCGCAAAATCCGGAAGTGTACTATTCGGACGACTCGATCGTCACGGCGGATGACGCCACGATCGCGGAGCTGAAGCGGATCGCCGCCGGCAATCCGCGTCTGCGCAGCCGGTTGTGCACACATCCCGATCCCTCGTCCGGCCTGCACGAAATGCTCATCGTGCATCATCGCGAAGCCTATGTGCGGCCCCACAAGCACATCGGCAAACCGGAATCGTTCCACGTGATCGAAGGCACTGCGCAGGTCGTGATCTTCGAGGACGATGGCCGCATTCGCGAGGTGCTCGAGATGGCGCCCTACGGTCAGGGCAAGCGCTGCTATTATCGCATGCCGGAAAAGGTGTTCCACTCGATCCTAATCACCTCTGAATGGCTGGTGTTTCACGAGACCACCGCCGGTCCATTCGATCCATCCCGCACGGCATTCCCCGACTGGGCGCCCGACGGCGGCGACGCTGCCGAGGTCCAAGCCTACGTGGCGAAAACTGGCACCCTCGCTGCGGAACATTTGAACATGCGAGGCAAAGCTTAGGAGCATGGCCATCCCCGTCGGGCTCGATGATGCTCGCATGAATGCCGATCCGAGCGCTGCCGCCCACCGACGAGCGAAGCGGGCAGGCATCGCATACGTCTACGTAGGGCTGGCTCTCGCCTTCGTCACGGCTGCGCCCGCGCTGTTCGCGCGTGAGGTCTTCGGCGACGATTGGACAGTGTACTACATCTACTGGACCCAAGGTGCAGCCGGCGTCGCTCGCGTGCTGTGGGAATCGGCGCACGCGGGCTTCGCGATCCCCATGACGCTGCTTGTGGCGCTTTTGAACGACACTCCCGATGTCTCTGCGCGGATTGCCGGACTGGCCTGCCACCTGGTCAACGGGGTGTTGCTTCACTCCGTCCTGTCGCGATCATCCTACACGAGACGGATCGCCGGTCTTGTCACGGCTCTGTTCCTGCTCAGCCCGTTCTATGCGATCCGCCTGACCCTCAACGCGGTCTACGACTTCTTCCTGATCTTCTATCTGCTGTCCTACGAGCTGTCCTATTCGAAGGTGCGCGCGCTTCGATGGAGCGCACCATTCTGTCTGCTATTCGCATTGTCGCTCGAGACCCTGATCGCGCTCGAACCGCTTCGCGTCGTTCTCGCCTGGTCCGGCCGCGAGCGCTGGAGGCAGACGCTCGCGCGTCTCGTGCCGTTCTGGCTGGCCGTTGCAGCCATGATCGTTCTGCGACTGACAATTCTGGGGAAGAGCGGTCACTACGCCGGTCAATATAGTTTCGCGAACGATTTCTCGATCATAGCCAATGCACTCTATACCCACCTCATGGCCTTTCCCCGCGGCCTGAGCTACGTCTGCTCTCGCGGTTTCGCGCTGCTGGGGCTTCCTGGGTCCGCGGTCGTGATATTCGCCGCGATTGCCGTCTTTGCCCGGTTCTCGTCGACCGCATTGTGGACGCCGTGGGTGCTGAACGGACGTTCGAACAGGAATGCGACGCTCCTGCTGCTGATGCTGGGCGCCGCGATTGCCCTTGTCGGCGCGGTGCCCTACGCACTTGCCGGGCTTTATGGTGACGTGACGCGGGGCGAGTCCAGGCTCCTGTTTCCTTCGCAGTTCGGCATCCTGATCCTGTTGGCGACGGTCATACAGGCCATCCCGGGATTGCGCGTACGGGCAGCAGCCGCCGGGGCCCTGATCGCGATCTTCGCCTTGTCGACGGCTCACGATTCCAAATGGCTGCTCTACGACGGGTTGCTCAGCAGCGACATGCTGCGGCAAGTCCGGGCAGCCTTGCTCGCGGACCCCGAGCCAAAGGTCGTGAAGCTCCAGTTCGAGAACTGGCACGTCTTCTCGTTCCGCTCACGATGCCTCGGCGCCAACGACATGAACGTGGCACAGACGATCCTGCGGGACGAAAATCGCGAGCGGTCGTTTGTCTATACGGACTTTTGCGGGGATTTTACCGATCCGAACTTCGTCGTGAACGGCCACTGCCCAGTTTCCTACCTCGAAACCTTTCCTTGCCCGCCCCGCCGCGAGACCTGGCGCTATCGCCCCGCCCCGGGGATTCCGCGGCCCGACGACATTGGATTTGTCGAGCTTTTGACGGCGATCTTCGGAAGGAACTCCTCGGCCACGGAAGGCCGCGGGGAATTGATGCAGTTGAGGGATGGAGAGCCGGTCCCTCTGGCGAGAGCCGAGTATCGGCCGCCCTGCAACCGGCCCGGCGTCCGCGGAGCAGCCTGGCTGCTGGCGCTGCCGGCCCCGGCATGTGAAGGCGCCGCCTCTGGAGTTCGCTAAGCCGCGCGTCATCATTCCAGACGCGAACATTGCCATGCCGGAAGCAGCCGCAGGCTTCGCGGGATTGTTCGGGAAACACTGTGGTGGTAGAAGCGCCTCGCGATGGGAAGTTCAGGCAATTGGGGACTGGACGTGATTTCAGAGAAAGTTGGATTTCCGCTGCGTTCGACGCAGCTTCCTCCCCGACGTCGATCATAACCGAACGCGAGATCTCCTCGTGCAATACACAAGGGAATTCTCGGTCGCCGCCAGAGCAGTTGTGGCCGCCCTGCTCGCGTGCGCCGCCGCCTACGTGGTGCTGCTGCTACTGAAGAACCACCTCCCGTCGTTTCGATCGAATTTCGTCGAAGGCTTCGATATGGCCTTGGCCGACAGGAATTGCGATTTCTGCAAGAAGGCATTCTATGGCTCGTTCTTCCTGTCCGGGCCGATTGCGGCAGCAGCGGCACTGTATGCGGCGTATCGATCGTCGGGCTCGCTCGCACTGAGCGCCATCACGGCAAGCTTCGTCTATCTTGCACTCGACGCCGCCAATGATTGGGGGAGCCCCGGGATCGCGATCGCCCTGCTGGCGGCCGCGGCCATCACCGTCGCCCTGAATCGAGGCGCCAACAAATCCTTTCCTGCCGAAAAACCCTCGGCCGACACCAGTTTCAGGGTGAGGGCCGCCGATCTGCTCGCGATCATATTCCTTGCCCTGCTGCTGATCCCCTCCGACCTCGAGGGCCTGACCGCGGCCGTGAGGGACGAAGCCCACAAGGTAAGTTACTTCATCGGTCCGGCGCTTTATGGCTACGCCCCCGGTCTCGTTCCGGGCTTGGACTTCCATTCGCATTACGGCCCCGCGCTCGGCTGGTTGTTCCATCTCATCATGGGAGATGGCTGGAAATCAGCGGCGATGCGAGCGGTCGGATTGAACATCGCGGTTACGCTCGCGACCTACATCCAGGCCTACTTTCTTCTGAACTACATGATCCGGTCGAGACTTGCCGCGATCGCCATCATCACGGCGCTCGCCGTGCTGGCTTTCTCCACGACCGGCCAATTCTACTCGCCGTCCGCCTACCCGACGCGATTTCCTCTCTTGATCGTCTTTGCGCTCGCGATCAGCCTGCACTGCACGGCTCCCGGGCGCCAGACATGGCTCATCATATCGGCCATCATGTGCGCCATCTCGCTGCTCTGGCAGACGGAGATCGGACTGTTCTTCCTTGTGACGGGCACCTTCGTCGCGGCGATCGCCGGAGGCTTTCCGAGCTATCGCAATGCACTCGTGTTCGCCGCCACGTCGATTGGTTCCGCAATCCTGATGTGCCTGATGCTGTTCGGCGCGAGAGCCTTCTCCCTGGAATTTTTGATCGAATGCTTCCGTCCACTCGTACTCTACGGGACCGGGTGGGGAAGCACGCCCATCAAATGGGACTTGGGCTGGGGCATCATCTACAATCTGCCGCTCCAGATCGTCGGATGCATCACCGTCGGCTGGGCCGCGATTCGGCTGTCACGGCCCTCCGATTCCTGGCATGAGCGGTTCGTCACTGGACTTCTGCTGACGCTGTCGATGATCGGCATGGCGCTGATGATCAAATGGGTCAACCGGACGCTGGACGCTGTCTGGCACCAGAACGCGTTGCCGCTGGTGATGGTCTCGGCCTGGTGGATTCGCCAGTTTTCATCGGGGTGGCAACCGTCGTTCCAAAGAACCGCCGGCGCCATGGCCGCCGCTGCGACGATTCTTGCGCTGCTGTTCGTGCAGGACAAGAACAACCCCCACCTTTACGGCCTGAGATCGTATGCAACTTATCCCAGCCTTCTGCGGTGGCCGTTCGTCTCGACCCCGCCGGTCACCTGGCAGGAGGACCTCGAGCAGATCACCGAGGCCGATGCGAAGTTCATCCAGGACAAAACCGGCCCGGACGAGAGGGTCCTGGTCATTGCTACCAAGGATTGGGCCTATCTGGCGCAGGCCCATCGGGCGCCCATGGCCTATTTCATGCCGTTCCTGGTGTCCTTTGACGCGCGGTTCCTGGATCGCTCGATGAACCCGGCGGACCGGCTGTTTTATGATAGCATGGTTGAGCGCAGGCCGGAGTACCACCACGTTCAAGAGGTCACGAAGCGGATCAAGCGAGATTTCGTGGCGGTGGAGACCAGGGGTACTTTGACACTCTACGAGCGGCGGCGGCCTTGACGTCGACCGCCCTCGTAGCCGTCGCGCGCGCACAGGGCCGGCCGAATCCACCTCCGATTGAGGGACGGCGGCACGTCTTGCAAGACCTATCCACGGCTGCTACCTGCTTCGGCCGAGAACGCATAGGCCGGAGGAATGCTCCGCGTAACCCGGATAGACTGCATCCGGGACTCATTGCCGGCCGCGCCGGTTTCCATTGAAGGTCGCTCGTCAGACCTGCCCAAATGCGAGAACAATCAGTGACCGACCATTGCCGCCTCTGCCATTCGACCGACCTGCGACCGGTCATCGACCTCGGGCAAATGCCGATCGCACATCGGCTTCGGCGCAGCCGGAACGAGCAGGAGGAGCGGTATCCGTTCGAGGTATTCGCCTGCGGCGGATGCGGCCTGCCGCAAATCGTCAAGCCGATCGATCCAGACATCCTGTATCGCCAGTTCAATTACAATTTCAGCAGTTGGAAGCCGGAGCCGCACCAGGTCGACGAACTCGACACCATCAC
Organism: Bradyrhizobium sp.; assembly: GCA_035575945.1. GTDB lineage: Bacteria > Pseudomonadota > Alphaproteobacteria > Rhizobiales > Xanthobacteraceae > Bradyrhizobium. The sequence goes on from DATLXF010000007.1 coordinate 104,975, forward strand.
CAAATTCTCGAAGCACCAGTCCGTGTTCGAGATCGGATGCAACGACGGCTTGTTCATGGACAAGCTGCGCGAACGCGGCGCGAAGGTCCTCGTGGGCGTGGAGCCCAACCCCGTGTCGGGCAAGATTGCCCGCGAGCGCGGCATCAAGGTCTATTCCGACATGATCAGCCCGGCCCTGTGTCACGACGCAGTCGCCGAGGCCGGCAAGTTCGATCTCGTGGTCTCACGTCAGGTGCTGGAGCACATCGTCGACTTCGAGAACTTCTTCGACTGCGTGAAGATCGCGCTGCGCGACGACGGGCTGCTGTTCATCGACGTGCCTGATTTCGCGCCCGGCTCGGCCGTAGGCGACCTCTCCGTCCTCTGGGAGGAGCACGTCAGCTATTTCACCGAACCCACCCTGCTCGCTTTGCTGGCGCGGCACGGCTTCGAGGCCGTGTCGGTGAAGAAATACAATTTTAGCGGCGGCAGCCTCGCGGTCGCAGCCCGCCGCGCCGCGGGCAGCGTGACGCCTCCGCCCGCACCGTCCGGCGTCGGCGAGACATTCGGTCAGCGCGCAAGGGAATATGGCGCTCGTCTTCGTCCGATCCTCGCCAAAGCCCGCGCCGACGGTGCCGAGATCGCCATCTATGGCGCCGGCTGCCGCGCCTGTACCTTCACCAATGCCCACGAGCTGGCCGATCTGGTCGACCTCTCGGTCGATGACCAGAAGGAGCGCCAGGGCCTGTTTCTGCCGGGCACCGGGATTCCGATCCGCTCGCCGGACGATCTCGCCGACAAGCCTGGGCCGCTCGTCTGTCTCCTCGCCGTGAACCAGGAGAACGAAGCCAAGGTGAGCAGCCGGCTGCGCGAGAACGTGAAGCGCCCGCTCCACATCGTTTCGATCTTCGCGCCGTCCGACATCTGGAGCGAGCTCGACCGTCTCGAGGCGGCGATCAGGTCGCAGCATGGCTGAAGACAAGCTCTTCAACTATTACGAACGTCAGGACGTCCTGCCGACATTCGGAGATTTCAAGTCGTCGGCCGAGCTCGATGCCTATGCCGGCCAGCGGCGCGAACTGTTTGCGGACAAGCTGGTGCTGTCCCCGCGGCTGTTCCGCGATGCCGATGTGCTCGAGTTCGGTCCTGATTCCGGCGAGAACGCGCTGGTGTTTGCCGGCTGGGGCGCGAACTTGGCGCTTGCCGAGCCGAACCGGCATGCACACCCGAAGATCCAGGCCTATTTCGCGCATTTCGGCCTGGCGGAACGGCTGCGCGAGCTCGCACTGGCCGATGTCGAGGGGTTCCGCAGCGATCGCCGTTTCGACATCATCGATGCCGAAGGATTCATTTACACGGTGCAGCCGACCGAAAACTGGCTCGGCATCTTCCACGGCCTGCTCAATCCGGACGGTTACGCCGTCGTGTCCTATTACGAGCGCTATGGCGGCTTCTTCGAGCTCGCGCTCAAGGCGATCCATGCGGCCGGCAAGGCGCTGACGGGTCGTCCTGCGCTCGAAACGGCGAGGCTGCTGTTCGAGCCGAAGTGGGACAGCATTCCGCACACCCGCAGCTTCGAATCCTGGCTGATGGACGTTCTCGAAAATCCTTTCGTCCGGCACAGGTACTTCCTCGACGCGGCAGCTTTGTGCACGGCGGCGCATGCGCAGGGATTCGATGTCCATTCGGCGTGGCCGGCCTATCGCGACAGCCTCGACATCTACTGGCACAAAAAGGTCTTGTCCGGCGACGAGAAGCTGCGGCGCACGGTGCGCCATCTCGACCGCAGCCGCCTCAGCTTCCTGGGCGGACGCAAGCTCTACCTGGTCGGCAGGGCCGATGCCGTCGAGGCAATCTCGGCATCGATCGAGGCGCTGGTTCTCGACGTCGACGCGCTGATCGACGATCCCTTCGGCGCGAGCCTGCCGCGCGTGGTCGCGAGCCTCGCTTCGTTGCGGGAGACGATCCGAACGACGGACATTCTCGCCGACGATGCTGCCGACATCGAAGCCATCGCTACGACGCTCGACAGTTTCCATCGCATCTTTGGCGCGATCGAGCGACGGGATGCGTCCGCGGTCACTGCCTTCACCCGGACGGATCCAGCGTTCATCAACGCCTGGGGGCAGCCGGCGCACTTCCTCGTCGTCCGAAAGCGCTCCGGGGAATCATAGCCAGTGAAGCCGGGCATTGGCATCATCGGGACGGGCATGGTCGGCCAGATGTGCCACCTGGCCAATTTCGCTGCCAATCCGGCCTGCCGCGTCGTCGCGGTCGCCGATCTCCGCCCGGATCTGGCGGCCGCCGCAGCGCAGAAGTTCGGCGTCCCGCGGGTCTATGGCACGCACCGGGAGTTGCTTGCGGACAGCGAGGTCTCTGCCGTGGTCGTCGTCACGAAGCGGCGCGCGACCGGGCCGATCGTCCTGGACGCGCTGAACAGCGGCCGTCACGTGTTGTCGGAAAAGCCGATGGCCTACACGACGGCCCAGGCCGAAACGCTGGTCGAGGCGGCGCGGCGACAGGACCTCATCTACAGCATCGGCTACATGAAACGACACGACGCTGGCGTGGCACGCGCGCTGGCCGCGTTGGCGCGTCTTCGCGCAGACCGCTCGCTCGGGCGCATCGTCGCCGCGCGCGCCTGGTGCCTCGGCGGCGACACCGGCCGAGCGCAGGACAATTTCGTGATGACCGGCGAAGCACGGCCGGACGGGCTCGAACTCTGGGACGATGGCCCCGACTGGATGCCGCGCGCGTTGCGCCAGGGCTACGACAACTTCCTGAACGTCTTCAGCCATATCATCAATCTGGCGCGCTTCCTGCTCGGACCATCACCAACGCTCCTCGAAAGCGCGATCGAGACCTCCGGAGCCGCACGCCTGGTCCTCGACTTCGAGGGCATTGCCTGCACGCTGGATCTCGTGAACGGAGCCGAAGGCGCCTGGCGCGAGGGACTGGCGGTCGATTTCGAGCGCGGAAGCCTGACCCTCGAATTGCCGGCTCCCTTCGCCGAACAGGAGGCGCAGGTCATCGTCGATCACGGCGGCCAATCCACCCGGCTGGCGCGCGCAGCCAGCTGGGCATTTCGGCGCCAGGCCGACGCCTTCGTCGCCGATATCGTGGACCGCAAAACACCGCTGGCGCCCGGCGCGGACTCGGTGAGCGACATCTCACTGGCCGAGATGATCTACAAGCGGCAGGCTGGCGACACAGCATGAAGCTGCAAGTCTGTGCAGTCGCTTCCGTCGCGGCACGTCATTGCAAGCTCGCGTGACGACGGCCAGTCAGAGGCGCCGGGCTGCCTTGACCTGAAAAATACGACCCCCTATAGACTTCCGCTCTGGCTGGCCTGAGAGGCGTCCGGGACGATTTTCCGCAATGAACCTGCTACCGGGCCCGGCGCAAGCTGCTGCGATTGGTCTCAGCCTCGCCTTTCCATTGCTTTTGCTGCTTTACGCGCGCATCGCCGCCACCGGCGGAGCCGGCCGACGCTTCCGGCTGGGCTGCGTCAGCCTCGTCATCCTTTACGCGGTCGCCTGCCTCGCCCTTCCAGGTCAGCGCCACGCCAGCGACGTGCTTGGCGGTCTGTTCCTGCTCGGGACCGCAGTGATGCTCTGCTACATCCTGTTCAGCCTGCTGGCCTGGGGCTTCACGCTGACGCTGCTCACCGCACTCGTTCAGGCCGGACGTCCTCTCACCCTGGAGCAATGGGCGACAGCCTACATGCAAGGTGGAGACCTCGGCACCTTCACGCACAATCGCCTGAAGCTCCTGATCGGAGCCGGGATGGTCGTTACGGCGGACGGCCAACTTGCCCCCACCTCCAGAGGGGTTGCGATCGCGCATCTCGTCAAGCTCGTTCGTCTGTCGACAGGCCTTGGGTGAGGCGATGTCCTTTGCTGTCGGGCTTGCCGCCGTCATTGTGTTCGCCCTGCTGGCGCCTGCCCTGCAATTCATGGCGCGCGCGCGCGCATGGTCGCTCGGGGCCGTGACCCTGCTCGCGATTGCCGCGGTTGTCTCGCACGGCCTCGGAGTGACACTCGGTATTCTCGTTGTCCCGCAGTTTCAGTATTGGGACACCGCGTCGGTTTTCGGTTTTTTCGTGATGGCTTACGTTTTCGCCTTTGGCGCCGTGTACAAATCGGTTTCGCTGGGCATTCTGCTCAATCTCGTCGAGCGCCCCGGTCGCAGGGCACCGCTGTCGGAAATCGTGGAAACGCAGGTTCCAGATCTGTTTCGTGGACGAATTGGGAACCTGGTCGATGGCGGCTTGGTCGAACGCTCCGATTCGCACTTTGCGGCAACGGCGGCGGGCCGAAACATGGCGAGCCACATCGGGCGGCTGCGCCGCGCGTTTGGGATTGGCGATACCAGCCTCTATGATTTTTCCGACTAGTTGCGCGGAACACACACCTTCCATGTTTCGCGCTGGTCCTGTGGGCATACCCGGGAGCCGCATTGTTCGGCCCGTTCAGATGACCTAGACTTGCGTAGGGGCCACCGGGAAAAAGTGGCCCGCAACGGGCGGCATATGATGACACCTTCCAGAGCGGCAAAAAGGCTTACGATTGTCATCCCTGCGCTGAACGAGCAGGACAAGATCGCCGACACCATCGGCGGTGTGCTGCCGCTCGCCCGCCAGTTGCTCGACGATTTCGAGATCTTCCTGATCGACGACGGCAGCACGGATGCCACGGGCGCGATCATGGACGAGTTCGCCGCCGGCGAGCCGCGCATCATCGTGCATCACAACCCCGAACGGCGGGGCGTCGGCGCAGGCTTCGAATACGCTCTGGCGCGCGCGAAATTCGATGCCATCACGCTCATTCCCGGCGATCACGCCTTTCAGAACGAGGGCGTTGCCCGGATGTTCAAGGCGGCTGGCGCCGCCGACCTCGTCATCACCTATCGCGACAACCAGTCGGACCGCTCCATCAACCGCTCGCTGCAATCGCATTCGCTGCGGTTCGTCCTGAACTGCGTGTTCGGCTTCTGGCTGTCCGACTACCACAGCATGATCGTCTATCCCGTGAAATGGCTGCGCCAGATCGCGGTGAAGGCCGACGGTTACGGCTATCAGATCTGCGCGCTGATCTCGCTGCTCCAGCTCGGCCTCACCTACGTTCAGGTGCCGTCAGCCTGAACGCGGAGCTGAAAGGCTCGTCCCGCGCGCTGCGACTGCGCACCTATTTCGAGCTCATCGGGACGATCTTCTCGCTGATCCGCCGCGTCCCCATCCGTCACGTCGATCTCAGCCAGGTTCCCGGCGACCGCGAGCGGGTCCCGGCACGCTAGGCGAGCCTGGCATTGGACGTTGAGAATTGGGACCTGCTGCTGGCGCCAAGTCGTTGGAACGCACGCGTCCCTATCCCGCCAGCATCTCACTCAAGCGATTGATTTTGCTGGCAGGAGTGGCAGGGCTCGAACCTGCGACCCCCGGTTTTGGAGACCGGTGCTCTACCAATTGAGCTACACTCCTACGGACCCCGCGTCGCAACGGGATCAGGCGCGCTTTCAAGCACAAGGGACGGCCGCTTTGCAAGGGTGAACCGCGCCGGCTTCGCTTGTTTGTGCCGGGCTTTCTGGGCCACAGTCCGTTGGCGATAACAAAAACCAACCGGGAGTGCCCATGACCGCGACAGCGACCGCCACAGCCGCCTCACAGGCCACGACCGCGCTGCAGACTCCGCCTGTACCCGAAGCTCGCCCCGAGACGCTCGGGCTGTCGCGTGCCCGCCTCCAAGCCATGTCGGACGCCTTCAAGCGGGAAATCGACAAGGGAACCGTGCCCGGGGTGACCGTGCTGGTGGCGCGGCGCGGCCAGGTCGGCTGGTTCGAGGCGCTCGGAAAACAGAGCCCGTCGGCCGCCGCACCCATGGCGCGCGATTCCATCTTCCGGATCTTCTCGATGACCAAGCCGATCGTCTCGGTCGCCATCATGGCGCTGGTCGAGGACGGCCATCTGCTTCTCGGCGACGCGGTCGCCAAGTTCATTCCCGAGTTCGCCAGCCAGCAGGTCGGCGTCGTCAAGGACGGCAGGCTGGAGCTGGTGCCGCCGAAACGGCCGATGACGGTGCAGGACCTGCTCCGCCACACCTCCGGCCTCACCTACGAGCACCAGGGCGACGGCCCCGTGCACAAGCTCTACCAGGAGTCCCGTGTCCGCAGCCGCAAGATCAGCAACGCCGAGCACGCGGCATTGGTGGCGAGCTTCCCGCTGGTCTGCCAGCCCGGCGCGGAGTTCAACTACAGCCGGTCCACCGACATTCTGGGCCGCATCATCGAGGTCGTCAGCGGCAAGTCGCTCGGCCTGTTCCTCGCCGAGCGCGTGCTCGCGCCGCTCCGGATGGCCGAGACCGGCTTCTCGACCAGCGAGGCCAATGCGGACCGGCTCGCCGAGCCGTTCGCGGCCGATCCCTGGACCGGCGACAAGGTCGCGCTGTTCAACATGCTGGAGCAGCCGGTGATGGAATCCGGCGGCGGCGGCCTGGTCTCGACCACCATGGACTATGCCCGCTTCTGCCTGATGCTGCGCAATGGCGGCACGCTGGACGGCAACAGGATCATCGGCCGCAAGACGCTGGAGCTGATGGCCTCCGATCACCTCGCCCCGGGCGTTGCCATCAACGGCACGCTGCTGTCGCCCGGCCACGGCTTCGGCCTCGGCTTCGCGGTGCGCCGCGAGGCCGGCATCGCGCCCTTCCCCGGCAGCGTCGGGCAATATTTCTGGAGCGGCATTGCCGGCACGTTCTTCTGGATCGATCCGCAGGAGGATCTGTTCGCGGTGTTCATGAGCCAGGGCCCCGGCCAGCGCGACTACACGCGGACCCTGGTGCGGAATCTGGTTTACGCAGCGGTGGAGTGAGGTCTCGCTCGTGCCCCGGACGCGACGCAGCACGTAGCGGTGCAGAGCCGGGGCCCATGCCTCTGCAATCTCGCCCTTGGCTTTCTTTTCTGGGTCCCGGCTCTGCGGAGCGGCACTGCGTGCCGCACCGCGTCCGGGACACGAAACCATCAACTGATCGTCGCGCCGCCGTCGATCACCATGGTCTGGCCGGTCATGAAGTCGCCGGCCTTGGAGCCGAGGAATACCGCCGCACCCGCGATCTCGTCGGGGATGCCGATGCGCAGCAGCGGCGAGCGCGAGGTCGAGGCCTTCAGGTTCTCCGGATTGTCCCACAGCGCCTTGGCGAAATCGGTCTTGATCAGGCCGGGCGCAATGCAGTTCACGCGAATGTTGTGCGGGCCGTATTCGCAGGCGAGGTTGCGCGCGAGCTGCATGTCGGCGGCCTTGGAAATCGCGTAGGCGCCGAGGATGGTCGAGCCCTTGAGGCCACCGATCGAGGAGACGATGATGATGGAGCCGTCCTTGCGCTCGATCATCTGCGGCACCACCATCGAGATCAGCCAGTTGTTGGCGACGATGTTGTTGTCGAGAATCTTCCTGAACTGATCGTCGGAGATGCCGGCGAGCGGCCCGTAATACGGATTCGAGGCGGCGTTGCAGACCAGCACGTCGATCTTGCCGAAGGCGCGGTTGCTCTCGTCGACGAGGTTTTGCAGGTTCTCCTTCGACGAGATGTTGGCGGCGACCGCGACCGCGGTGCCCTTGCCGAACTTGTCGTTGATCCCCTTGGCGACCTGCTCGCAGACGTCGGCCTTGCGCGAGGAGATCACGACCTTGGCGCCGTGCTCGGCCATGCGCTCGGCGATCGCGAGCCCGATGCCGCGGGTCGATCCCGTGATGACGGCGACTTTTCCCTTCATGTCGAACAAGGTCATGTGTCTCTCCCAGATTTTGATCTTCGTATTCGATGTCATTCCGGGGCGATGCACAGCATCGAACCCGAAATCTCGAGATTCCGGGTCTGGTCCTTCGGACCATCCCGGAATGACGGCTTACTCACGCCAGCTTCTTGACTTCCGGTCCCGCCGGCTGGTGCATCGCCGCGTGCGCAGCATCCGCGATCCACGGCTGCTGGTTCACCATCGGCAGCCGCCAGAGCGTGCGCTCGGGGCTCGCAAAATGGTCGAGCCGAGTGATCGAGCAATTGTCGATGTCGAACGACAACGCCTTTTCCAGCTGGCCGTCGAGCGCGAGGCCCAGCGCCGCCTTGATGGTGCCGCCATGCGCGACTGCGATGATGTCCTGCCCGGCCGCCTCATTGTTGATCCGCTCGATGGTGCGGCGCGTACGGTTGTAGAGGTCCATGAAGCTTTCGCCGCCGGGCGCAGGCTCGTTGATGTCGGCGAACCAGCTCGATCCGACGGGACGGCTGGCGATGAACTGGGCGCGGTTCATGCCCTGCCAGCGGCCGAGATTCTGCTCCGCCAGATCCGCTTCCCATGTCATCGATGCAGGCCTGGGGAAGCCGGCCGCCCAGATCGCCTCCGCAGTCTGGTGCGTGCGCATCAGATTGCTCGAATACCAGACGGCCTTGTGTGGCAGCACCTTGGCAACGGCATTGAACACGTAGGTGTCGCTGGTGTCGCAGGCGATATCGCTCTGCCCATAGATGTTGCCGCCGTCGTTGCGCACCGGCGCATGCCGAACCCACCACCATCGCGTGACGACCACATTCGGCTTGTCTGCACCCGCCATCGAAACCCTTCCATCCCGTCTGATGTCGCTGTACGTCAGTAGCGAACGTGTCTCAAGACACTTTACCGTTTGAAATCTTGTTTGAAATTCCGTCGCGCGGCAAGCGTCGCGCGCGAGCAAAAGGGAGAAACGCATGGGCCGCCTGCAAGGCAAATCCGTCATCATCACCGGCGCCGGCAGCGGCATCGGCCGCGCGGCTTCGCTGCTGTTCACCCGGGAAGGCGCCAAGCTGATCGCGGTCGATCGCACCGAGGCGGTGAAGGAGACCGTCGAGGAGGTGAAGAAGGCCGGCGGTGTCGCGGAAGCCATGATCGCGGATGCGGGCTCCGAGCAGGACGTCATCGCCATGATCGACAAGGCGGTGAGGACCCATGGCCGGCTCGACGTGATCTGGGCCAATGCCGGCATCTCCGGCGGACTCGTTCCGATTCCCGAGCAGACCGTCGAGCATTGGCAGGAGATCCTGCGCATCAATCTGATCGGGCCGTTCCTCGCGGTGAAGCATGCGATGCCCCACATGATCAAGCAGCAGTCGGGCGCGATCGTGCTGACGGCGTCCGTCGCGGGCCTCAAGGCCGGCGCCAGCGGACATCCCTATGCCGCGAGCAAGGCCGGCGTGATCAGCCTCGTGCAGACCACCGCCTATTCGCTCACCGGCACCGGCGTGCGCATCAATGCGGTCTGCCCGGGCCTGATCGAAACCGGCATGACCAAGCCGATCTTCGACCGCGCCAAGGAGCGCGGCACCCAGGACAAGATCGGCCAGCTCAATCCGCTCAAGCGCCCCGGCCAGCCGCACGAGCTCGCCGCGATGGGATTGTTCCTGGCCAGCGACGAGGCGTCTTACGTGAACGGCCAGGCGTTCCCGGTCGACGGCGGCTTGACGGCGTCCATGCCGTATACGGGCAAGCCGGTTTGACACGCCCCGGACGCGAGGTGCCCGCCCGGCGAAGCCGTTTCGCGCGCCGGTGTGGCCCGCATCCACCGCCACCCGGCCCGCGTTCCTGACGATCGCGATACGCCCATCTTCCTCGGGCCGGGTTGCGCGACACATGCGCCCTTTCCGAATTCGCTAAAGCGGACATTTTGCGCACCGCGGATGACTGAGCGCTGGGTGTTTTGCCTGAGCATTGGTATGGTTCCTGCAAGCGACCGCAGCTTCCGTAGTCTCCTGACAAGACCGTGCCCATGCCAACCCCAAGACCCGACCGCATCCGCAAGCTGCTCGCCGACCTCGTCGGCTTCGACACGGTCAGCGACCGCACCAATCTGCCCCTGATTGCCCATGTCGAGAGCTACCTCGCCGCGTTCGGCATCAAGGCCGAGCGCATCGTCGACGAGACCGGCGCGAAGGCGTCGCTCTGGGTCACGATCGGCCCGGAGGAGCGGCCGGGCTTCGTGCTGTCGGGCCATACCGACGTGGTGCCTGTCGTGGGCCAGGACTGGAGCCATGATCCGTTCGAGCTCGTCGAGCGCGACGGCAAGCTCTACGGCCGCGGCACCACCGACATGAAAGGATTTGTCGCTGTCTGCCTCGCCATGGTGCCGGAGATGACCGAGGCCAAGCTGAAGACGCCGATTCATCTGGCGATCTCCTATGACGAGGAGATCGGTTGCGTCGGCGTGCGGCCGATGCTGCGCGAGGTCGCGAAGAAGAGGGTCAAGCCGATCGGTGCCTTCATCGGCGAGCCGACCCAGATGCAGGTGATCATCGGCCACAAGGGCAAGCACGGCGTGCGCGCCACGTTCCGCGGGCTGGCGCGTCATTCCTCGATCGCGCCCGAGGGCGTCAACGCGATCGAATATGCAGCAGAGCTGATCGTCGAGATCCGCCGCCGTGCCGTCGCGCTCGCGGCGGTGCGCGCGACCGACAGCCTCTACGACGTCCCGCACTCGACGCTGCTCACCAGCATCGTGCATGGCGGCGCCGCGCTGAACATCGTGCCACATACCTGCACGGTGGATTTCGAATGCCGCGGCATCGGCATCACCGAGTCGCGCGAGGTGACCGATGCGATCGTCGCCTGGGCCAGGGCCGAGATCGAGCCGGCGATGAAGGCACGACATCCGGAGTGCGGCATCGATTTCGAGGAGATCCTCGACTACCCCGCCCTCGACACGGCCGCCGATGCCGCGATCGTCACGCTGGCCAAGAGCCTCGCGGGGCGCAACGACCACGCCAAGGTCGCCTTCGGCACCGAGGCGAGCCTGTTCGCCGACATCGCCGACATCCCGTCGGTGGTGATCGGCCCGGGTTCGATCGCGCAGGCGCATACGCCGGACGAGTTCGTGGAGATGGCGGAGCTGGAGAAATGCGCGGGCTTCGTGGAGCGACTGATCGCGCATTGTGCGAAGGGGTAGCTCGTCGTCATTGCGAGGAGCGAAGCGACGAAGCAATCCGGGCTGCACCGCGGAAGGATTCTGGATTGCTTCGCTCCGCTCGCAATGACTGGTGGAGCAAGCTCGCCTCAACGCCGGTGTCATTCCCCGGCTTGATCGGGGCATCCAGTACGCCGCGGCTTCGCGGTCAATCGCTCACGTCTCTGGAACACTGGATTGCCCGCCTTCGCGGGCAATGACAGCGAATACGTGGAAACAGCGGCGCTCCACATAAGACAGAAGGCGCGGCACGCCGGCGATTCCTACGCCGCGCCGGCCTTCTGCGCGTACTCCCATGACGACTTCGACAGTGGCACGGTGCGCTTGGCTGATTCCAGCGCCTTGGCGTTGGCGGCGGTGCCGTCGCGGACGCGGCCGGCGATGCCCTGGGTGATGCCGGCGAGGCGGAACAAATTGTAGGCGAAGTACCAGTTGAGGTCCGGCACCGTCATCTTCGTGACGTTGCAATAGATCTGAGCGGCCTCGTCGAGGCTCGGGATGTTGAGCGCCTTGAGGTCGGCGCCCTCGAGGCCCGGCATGATCCACTGCATCAGGAGATAGGTGAAGTCGGCCATGGGATCGCCGAGTGTCGACAATTCCCAGTCGAGCACGGCCTGCACGCGCGGTTCCGTTGCGTGGAAAATCATGTTGTCGAGGCGGTAGTCGCCGTGGACGATCGAGACGCGCGCCTGCTCTGGCACGGTCCTCGGCAGCCATTCGGCGACCTTCTCGAACTCCGGAATGTGCTGGGTCTCTGAGGCGCGATACTGCTTGGTCCAGCGATCGATCTGGCGCGCGAAATAATTGCCGGGCTTGCCGAAGTCGCCGAGGCCGATCGCAACGGGATCGAACATGTGGAGCTTGGCCAGCGTCTCGATCTTGCTGGTGAAGATCTGGCGCCGCGCTTCCGGGTCCTGGCTCGGCAGCGTCGGATCCCAGAACACCCGCCCCTCCTCCATCGACATGATGTAGAAGGCCGCGCCGATCACGCCATCGTCCTGGCACAGCGCGTAGGCGCGCGCGACCGGAAAACCCTGCTTACCGAGCGCCGCGATCACGCGATACTCGCGGTCGACCGCATGCGCCGACGGCAGCAATTTGCCGAAGGGCTTCCTGCGCATCACGTAGGAACGGTTCGGTGTATTCAGCCGGTAGGTCGGATTGGACTGGCCGCCCTTGAACTGCAGCACGACCAGCGGTCCCTCATAGCCTTCGACGTTGTCGCGCATCCAGGCCTCGAGCCGCGGTTCGTCGAAGCGGTGACGCTCCTCGACCGGCTTGGTACCCGAAAACTCCTCGTCCTTCCTGACGCCGTCAGCCACGGTGACGCTCCCTCTTCTTCTTGTCGGTCATTCCGGGGCGCCTCGAAGAGGCGAACCCGGAATCTCGAGATTCCCCGGTGCGCAATTGCGCACCTGCGGTCTGGTCCTTCGAACCATCCGGAATGACGGTAGGGAGAGCGCACGGAGCGCTCTCAACCGTTCTCAGTGACTTGGAGAATTTGCATACTTCCGAACTTCGAGCCTGGCAATGGCGCGGTTATGCACCTCGTCCGGACCGTCGGCGAGACGGAGCGTGCGGATATGGGCGTAGTCCTTGGCAAGACCCGCCTCGTCCGATACACCGCCGCCGCCGAAGGCCTGGATCGCCTCGTCGATGATCTTCAGCGCCATGTTGGGCGCGGCGACCTTGATCATGGCGATCTCGGCCTGCGCGGTCTTGTTGCCGACCTTGTCCATCATGTCGGCGGCCTTCAGGCACAGAAGACGCGTCATGTCGATGTTGGTGCGGGCTTCGCCGATGCGCTGCTCCCACACGCTGTGCTCGACGATCTTCTTGCCGAACGCGGTGCGCGAGGTGAGCCGCTTCACCATCTTCTCCAGCGCCTCCTCGGCCTTGCCGATGGTGCGCATGCAGTGATGGATGCGGCCGGGGCCGAGACGGCCCTGCGCGATCTCGAAGCCGCGCCCCTCGCCGAGCAGGATGTTCTCCTTCGGCACGCGGACGTTCTCGAGCAGCACCTGGGCGTGGCCGTGCGGCGCATCGTCGAAGCCGAACACCGGCAGCATCTTCTCGACCTTGATGCCTGGCGTGTCGAGCGGAACCAGGATCTGGGACTGCTGCTGGTGCTTGGCCGCCTTGAAATCGGTCTTGCCCATCAGGATCGCGATCTTGCAGCGGGGGTCGCCGACGCCGGACGACCACCATTTGCGGCCGTTGATGACGTAGTGGTCGCCGTCGCGCTCGATGCGGGTCTCGATATTGGTGGCATCCGACGAGGCCACCGCCGGTTCCGTCATCAGGAAGGCCGAGCGGATCTCGCCGTCCATCAGCGGACGCAGCCATTTGCGCTTCTGCTCCTTGGTGCCGTAGCGCATGAACACTTCCATGTTGCCGGTATCGGGCGCGGAGCAGTTGAACACCTCCGAGGCCCAGGTAATCCGCCCCATCTCTTCGGAGAGCAGCGCGTATTCGAGATTAGTCAATCCCGCGCCGCGGAATTCGTCATCTTCATGCTCGTTCGGCGGCATGAACATGTTCCAGAGGCCCTCGGCCTTGGCCTTCTTCTTGAGGTCCTCGAGGACCGGGATCACCTTCCAGCGCTCGCCGCTGTGGTCTTGCTGATCGTAGATCGGCACCGCCGGGCGCACGTGCTTGGTCATGAAGGACCGCACGCGGTCGAGCCATTCCTTCTGCTTGGGCGACATATCGAAGTCCATGGGACGCTCCTCGTCTCTGTTTGCGATCTGGTTTTGCGCCGGACTGTCCTCCCGCATGGTCCGGCCCGCAAGCGCGAAGACGCGCTTGACGAGCCTTCCCGAGCCGGCTCGCAAGTTGCGAACGCGTCTCGATTGCGGATTGACATTCTCCGGCCTTCAAACGATAGTTTCATACAAGTGTTTGAATTGCAACTCCCGGAATGACGGGATCCAGGTCATGGCCAGCGATCATACGAGGTCTGCCATTCTCGCCGCCGCCGAACGGCTTTATGCCGATCGCGGCTTCGGCGACGTGACGCTGCGCGACATCGTCGCGGAGGCCGGCGTCAACCTCGCCGCGGTCAACTATCATTTCGGCTCGAAGGACGAATTGATCGCGGAATTATTCGTCACCCGCTCGATCGCCACCAACCGCGAACGCCTGCGCGAATTGAAGGCGGCGGAGGAGCAAGGCGGCGGCCGCGCGCCGATCGAGGTGATCCTGCGCGCGTTGGTCGGCCCGACGCTGCGCGGCTGCCTGGGGCCTGAGAACCAGCGCTCGACCGCGGCACGCTTCATGATCCGCGCCTCGATCGAATCCGTGCCGCCGATCCGCCGCATCAAGAACCGCGAGATCGACCATTTGCGGAAATTCGCCGGCGCGATGCGGCGATCCCTGCCCGACCGCAGCGAGGTCGACATCTATTGGGGGTTGAACTTCGCGCTCGCGATGGCGCATCACACCATCCGCGAAAGCGAGCGTCTCACGAAACTGTCGGAAGGCAAATGCGATCTCGACGACGTCGAGGACGTGGTTGCGCGCGTCGTCAGCGTGGCGACGATGGCGCTGACGGCGGGGCGACCCGAAACGAAAGCGCCGGCGAAGGTAGCGGCGCGTTGACCGGCAATCGCATGCGACCTTGCGAAGGTCTGCTCGCACGCCTCGTCCTTCGAGACGGCGCTTACGCGCCTCCTCAGGATGAGGCTAATCAGCCTCAGTGCCCTTTGAAGCTGTGGCCGCGCACTCTGCCCTCATCCCGAGGAGCCCGCCGAAAGCGGGCGTCTCGAAGGATGGCCGCAGGGGAAAGCTCTCAAATGCGGGAGCGCTGCTGCAAGCGGGGAGAGGTGAAGTAAGCGCCTCCAGATCAGCCGGAGCAGTCGCGATCTCATCGGAGAGTGATCGCCAGGCGCTGGTTACACCCGCTGCGGCATCTCCTCGGCCTCTTCCTTGGCGAGCAGCAGCAGCATCTCGATGCCCATCTCGCCTTCCTGCGGCGAGCGGATGAACTTGATCTCGTCGGCGCTCTGCCGCAACGCGGCAATGATGGCGACGGCCTGGTTGGCGGTGGCCGCCTCGGTTGCCAGAACGGCGTTCTGGTCCTTGGCCTGGAATCCGATCGTGTAGGACATTCGCTTCCCTCCCGGAACTCACGTGGAGAGATCGAATCAGAGTCGCGCATGAACCGGAAGCCTGTGCGAATACGGACCGGGATTATCTGGGGATTGCGCGCAAGCTTCAGGCAAGCCCCGACATGGTGCGCGGCTCTGCACGACGCGGGCCCCTCTCCATCGAGCTCAGGCGAGGGGCAGAGCGCGCTAGATGATGCCCTGCTGCTTCAGGGCCGCGATCTTCTCGGCATCATAGCCGAGCTTGCCGCCGAGCACCTCCTGGGTGTGCTCGCCCAGGAGCGGCGGAGCGCGATAGTCCTTGATCGGCGTCTCCGAGAGCGTCAGCGCGTTGCGGACCAGCGAGAGATTGGGCTCGAAGGGATGGTCGACCTTCACCCGCATGCCGCGCGACTGGACGTGCGGATCGGAGAACACCTGCTCGAAATTGTTGATCGGGCCCGAGGGCACGCCGGCCTCCTCCAGCTTCTCCAGCCAGTAGGCCACTTTCTGCTTCAGGAACAGGCCCGCGAAGATCGCCATGATCTCCTTGCCGTGCACGACGCGGTCGTTGTTCTTCAAAAAGCGCGGATCGTTCGCGAGCTCGGGCTCGCCGAGCACGGCGCAGGTGCGCTGGAACTGGCCGTCATTGCCGACCACCAGCATCAGCTCGCCGTCGGCGCAGCGGAACACGCCGGCCGGCATGCCGCCATTGCCCCAGGTGCCGCGGCGCGGCGGCGTCTTGCCGTTGACGAGATAGATCTGCAGCCAGTGCGACAGGGACGCGATGACGGTATCGAACAGGCAGACGTCGATGTGCTGTCCCTGCCCGTCATTGGCGTCGCGATGGTAGAGCGCCGAGAGAATCCCGATCGACGAGTTCATGCCCGTCATGTAGTCGACGATGGAGGGGCCGACCTTCATCGGGCCCTCGCCGGGCTCGCCGTCGATGTGTCCGGTGACGCTCATCAGGCCGCCCATCGCCTGGAGGATCGCGTCGTAACCGGCACGCGGCGCATAAGGCCCGGTCTGGCCGAAGCCGGTCACCGAGCAATAGATGATGCCGGGGTTGATCGCCTTGATGGTCTCGTAGTCGAGACCGTAGCGCTTGAGATCGCCGACCTTGTAGTTCTCCATGAAGACGTCGGCATCCTTGGCGAGCTCGCGGATGATCGCCTGCCCCTCGGGCTTGGCGATGTTGACCGTCACGGACTTCTTGTTGCGGTTGGCGCAGAGATAGAACGAATTGTTGTTGTTGGCCTTGCCCTCGGGGTCGTTCAGGTAGGGCGGACCGAAGGCGCGCGCATCGTCGCCGGTGCCCGGCCGCTCGATCTTGATCACCTCCGCGCCGAGATCGCCGAGCATCTGGGCCGACAGGGGCCCGGCAAGCACGCGGGTGAGGTCAAGGATCTTGATGCCTGAGAGCGGCAAGGCCGACATGTCGATTTCCTCCGGAAACTGGTCTTGGCGCGGTGGCGAGATTGCGAGGCCACGCTCTCTGCGGATACCACCATTTTCGCGCCATGAGCACTGCACTCCGCTCATACGGCCATCCACCCTCAGGCCGTCGCGGCCGAATTCCGCGCCGCGGCGGTCGGCTCAGGCCGCAACAGCCACCCCCGGCCGGCGGCGAGCAAGCAGAACCAGGATCAGCACCGCCGCGCAGGAGAACACAAAGGCAAGGCCAAGCGCGCCGCGACCACCGAAGTGGGTGAGCAGACCGGCCAAGACAGGTGGAGAGAGCGCGGAAGCCAGATTGAGCGGCAGCGCAATCATCGAGGACGCCTTGGCGAACTCGGCCTGGTCGTAGAACACAAGCGGGATGGTGGCGCGCGCAACCGCCATTGCGCCGCTGCCGGCGCCATAGAGCAGGATGAAGACGGCGACCGCCCAGGTGGCGCCCTCGCTCAGCATCAGCAGCAGCATCGCGACCGGCAGCGCCGTGCCGGCGACGAGACCGGTCGTGATCCCGTCCCAGCGCCCGCCGCCGAGGAAATCCAGCCCGCGGGCGCTGACCTGGATCACGCCGAGCATCGAGCCGAACGCGATCGCCTGCGCCGGCGTCAGCCCCTCCGTCCGCAGCAATTCGACGAACACGGCGCTGAGGCCGAAGGTGACGAAGGCATTCAGCGTGATCGCGGCGACGACGAGGCCGAACGTGCTCCTTGGAATCGCGGACGGCGGCGAAGGCTTGGCCGGCTCGACAGCATCGCCTTGCCCGACTCTGCGGCGCGGCGCCACAAACGCATAGAGCGGAAGCGAAACGAGCAGCATCATCGCGGCGTAGACGAGGCACGTTCCACGCCAGCCGAGATGACCGCTCAGGAACGAGGTGGTCGGCCAGAAGATGCTGCTCGACAACCCCGTCACCAGCATGAGCGCGCCGATCGCGCTCCTGGCCTGCCGCCCGGCGACCTCGTTCAGCATGATGTAGGCGCCGGTCGACAGCGTGGCGCTGCCCGCCAGGCCAAAGACGACCCAGGCCGCGAAGTAGAGCACCGGCTCGCGCGCAAAGAACAGCAGGACGAAGCCCGGCACGGTGACGACCGTGCCCACCATCATGACCGTCCGCGCTCCGTGCCGTGCAAAGGCCTTGGCAAGCCAGGGCGCGCTCAGCCCCATGGTGACATAAAGAACCGACGTGCCGGCGAACACCGCCGGCAGGCTCATGCCCAGATCCGCCGCCATGTCACGGCCGACGATGGCCGGAAGGCCGATCGTGCCCCATCCAACGAGTTGGGTGATGGCGAGCACCAGCAGGATGCCAATGAGCCTGCGGTCAGATTTCAAGAATTGCATTCCAAAGGTCGCCTGCCCGCCCGGCGCAGATTGCGCCGGCGCGCCCGTCTTACCTGCGGACCCATGTCGCGGGAATGCCGGTTCCGAATAGCAGCGCGGCACTGGCCGCAGAACAAACCTGCATCACGCGGTATGGCCGGGGTCGACGTGCTTTGGGGTCTTCTTCTCGCGCTGCGGCGTCATCTTCGCCGGGTCGGGCGCGCCGGGCACGCCGCGAGGACCGAGCTGGTCGCGCTGAATGTCGTCCTCGGAGTTAGGCGGCTCGACGCCGTTCGGCTCGCGGGGCTTGGTCATGCGGCTTCCTCGTCTCAAGCGTTGTCCTTGATGCCGAGCGCATTGCCTCCCGCCTCGCGGCCGGGCACGGTGACATGGATTTCATGTCCCTCGCGCAGCGCCAGGGAGGCAGCCGCGACCGCCGATTCGAACGCGGCTTCCTTGGTGGCGTAGGTGTTCTTGACGTCGCCGTCATGCAGCACGCCCCATTCGTCCCGCACCGGCACGATGGCATATTGCGCAAGGCCCATTGTCCAGCTCCTGGCTTTCGGGTCTCAGAAAAAGATCTGCCCGACAACGCGCCTGCGCGCTTAATGTTGCGTCAGCTGCGGGTGCGCAGCGGTGACGCGCCACACTGTGTTGCCGGTGTCGTCGGCGACCAGAAGCGCGCCGGTCTTGTCGATGGCGACACCGACGGGGCGGCCGCGCGCCTGGTTCTCGCCGTTGAGGAAGCCGGTGACGACGTCCTGCGGCGGACCGCTCGGTTTGCCGTCCGTGAACGGCACGAACACGACCTTATAGCCGTTGAGCACATCCCGGTTCCAGCTGCCGTGCTCGCCGACGAAGGCGCCGCCCCGGTAGGCGGCCGGCAGGCCGGCGCCGGTGTTGAACACCATCCCGAGCGGAGCGACATGCGAGCCCAGCGCGTAATCCGGCATCATCGCCTTGGCGACGAGATCCGGCCGCTCCGGCTTGACGCGGGGATCGACGTGCTGGCCGAAATAGCTGTAGGGCCAGCCGTAGAAGCCGCCGTCCTTCACGGAGGTCATATAGTCGGGGACGAGATCGGGCCCGAGTTCGTCGCGCTCGTTGACCACCGTCCACAACGCGCCGGTCTGCGGCTCGAAGCTGAGGCCGTTGGGATTGCGCAGTCCGCTCGCGAACACGCGCCACCGCCCGCTGGCGCGGTCGACCTCGAGGATGGCGGCGCGATTGTGCTCGGCCTCCATGCCCCTCTCGGCGACGTTGCTGTTGGAGCCGACGCCGGCATAGAGCTTCGAGCCGTCGGGGCTGGCGACCAGGCTCTTGGTCCAGTGATGGTTGATCGGACCGCCCGGCAGCGGCGTCAGCGTCGTACCCGGGGCTGTGATCTTGGTATCTCCTTCGGTGTAGGGATATCTGACGATGGCGTCGGCGTTGGCGACGTAGAGCTCGTTGCCGACAAGCGCAACGCCGAACGGCGAGTTGAGATGGTCGAGGAAGACGCTCTGCGTCTCCGGCACGCCGTCGCCGTTGCCGTCGCGCAAGAGCGTGATGCGGTTTCCCGGCCCCGTGTCGCCACCGCCCGACGTCGAAAAGGACATGATGAAGCCCATCACGATCTCCTTGGGCCGGCTGACCGGCGCGCGCTTCGGTGCCTTGGATTCCACCACCAGCACGTCGCCGTTCGGGAGCACGTAGAGCGAGCGCGGGTGCTGCAGGCCCGTGGCGAAGGCCTTGGCTTGCAAGCCCTGCGCAACTGTCGGGGTCTCGTCCTTCTTCCAGCCGACGATGCGGGCAATGTGGATCGGCGGCAGCAGATATTGCCGGATCTCAGGCAGCGTCGGCTTGGGGCCGACTTGGGCACTGGGATCGCCGCTGCCGTCATTGCATCCGGCCAGTGACAGCAGCGAACAACATACCAGCGCGCGGACAATCGAAAACTTCATCGCGCAACTCCTACGCCGTGGCGATAGACCAGGGCCCAGCCGAGCCAGCCCGTGACCGGAAGAATCAGCACGGTGACCGCAGACAGGGCGAGCCCGCTCGGCCACACCGAGGTCCAGCCGTCGCGCATGTGGATCATCAGATTGAGGATCGCCAGGATCAGCACCACGGCATTGCCGATCAGATGCGGCCAGGCCGGCCGCTGCGCCCGCACCATCCTGCTGCCGAGGAAGTCGGTCAGGCCGGCGATCGCCGCCAGAACGCCGAAGACGACGCCGGCAAGCAGCAGCCAGGCGGAAAAGTTCGCCCACATGATCTCGGCGCTGGCGACATAGGCGATGTCGGTGAGCAACGCTCCGACAAAGCAGGCGATCGGGATCGGCACCAGCATCGGATGAATGGGATGACCCGCGATTTGCGCGGTGGAGCGCACGCGCATGTCGTCTTGCACGGATTGGCCTCGTCACGTTCACGCTTGACCTACGGCGAACTCCCGCTCACGGCCAAGGTTCCTCGCCATTCTGCACCGCACACCCGGCCGGGCCGCGCCGTTATCGAGGAACTGAATGGGCCCATCCGAAGTCCTCGGTGGATCATTCTGCAGCAGCACGACCTGAAGCGACGATGGTGAGGTCGGCGGCAAAACCGGACAGCACGAAGGCCGGCGTTGTCGCTGATCGCCAGGGCGATTGCTCGGACGGCAGAAGCTGTTCACCGAGAATATGCTGACACAGATCCTGCCGCACAACCGGGATTTCGCAACGTTGGGCAACGTGTTCAAGCTGTGGATCCTGATCCTTGCCTCCAATATGGCAGGGACTTGGGCGGCCGGATCGGTGCTTGCCCACACCAGTATGTTCGAACCAGGTCGCCGCCGAAATCAACGACCACAGGAACAGAAGCGCCTGGCCGTACTTCAGCCCGACCGCGCGTCAGACCTCGTCGCTCTTGATCACTTGATCGAGGCCCAGCCGGCGCCGAGAATTGGAGCGGGTGAAGGGAATCGAACCCTCGTATTCAGCTTGGAAGGCTGCTGCTCTACCATTGAGCTACACCCGCGTCAGGGCTCCCTAACACGGCCGGGCGACGGTCTCAACTGCCGAGGCGGTCGCTTCCGACGCCGTCCCGCCTTGCCGGGCGCGCGTCGGTTCCTGGGAACGCCCGCCCCTTAACAGCGACGCATTCGCCACCTATATTGAGGTCTTCCGAAACCAACGAAAGGAGGTGATCCAGTGTGTTTTACCAAGCGCTGTCACCTCGCTGGGATCGCCCGCTGAGCTCTGAACAAGGGCCTGGCATCGGGGCGGTCTCAGCCCTGGACCAGCGAGCAAAAATCGGGCGCGACGGGGCCTTCCCGCCGCGCCTTTTTTCTTGCGTTATCTGCTTGATCGATCGCTTGATCAGCCCGCGCGAAGCCGCTCGCGCAGCGCGACGGCGGCAACCAGCATGCCGACGCACCAGGCCACGACTGCTCGGTGCGGCTCCCCGCGGAGCAGCACCGTGAAGAGGCTCGCCAGAAGGCATGGCGCGACGGCCTTGCCGATCCGGCTCATCAGCGCGAGCAGGAACGGCATCGCCGCAATCGATATTTGCAGGACGTCCATCCGGAACGCCTGTCTTTGCGCAGCGCTTCAGAAGCCTAAGATGCTGAGGACGCGCCGCCGTTTGCCGCGCCGGCTCTCCACGATCCGCTCGCCGCCATTCTCGGCCGAACTGCCGTAATAGCGGTGGTGACCGGTCCGGTCGTGCAAATCGGTCGGCTCCGACTGGCCGGTCCGCCGCGCGTCGCAGATGATCTTGATCGTGTGACCCGACATTGCCGCCTCCAGCAAAGAACGTGTTGTTTATGGTCCATCAGTCGCGACCACTTTCGGCGGCGTTCATTCGGCAAGGCCGCAATCGGGTTTCAGGACCATTTCGTCGCAGGCTCGCAATGCAGTATTCCGGTTGGGATTTGTCGGCTCCGCCTCAGGTGCTACGTCCTTGGAGTTGTCTGGCAAAACATCGAGGTGACAATGCTGTATGCCATCCTGGCCTATCACGTGGAAGACGAGGTCATGTCCTGGACGCCCGAGCAGGACGCGGCGGTCGTCGCCAAAGTCATCGGGGTTCAGGCGCCCCTCAGGGAAAGCGGCCAGTTTGGACCGGCCGCCCGCCTGGACGAGACCCGGAAGGCCCGCACCCTGCGGGGGCCCGGCGCCGGAATGGTGCTGGACGGGCCGTTTGCCGAGACCAAGGAGCAGCTTCTGGGCTTCCATTTGATGCAATGCGCCACGGAGGAGGAAGCGGTCGCGGCGGCGCGGAAGCTGCGCGCGGTCAACCCGACGGCGGTCTACGAAATTCGCCCGGTCAAGCTTTACGTGCCGGCCGATGGGTTCGGCGCGACGTAGAAGCGCTGGATCAGGAGCCCGCCAAACGCGAGGAACCACACGAAGGGCGCCAAATGCGGCGCGAACGCCGCAACCACCGTGCCGGGGATGAACATCGCAACCGGGAACAGCGACCCCACGATCTCGCGGCCCCAGCCGCGCAGGATCGTCCACCACAGCAGGGCATTGAGGCTGGCGATCGCGGTCAAATGCAGGCCATAGAGCACCGCCACCGCGCTGCTCATGGCGTAATTGGTGTAGAGGCCGTTGGTCACCGGCAGCAGCACGATCGAGAGCAGGAAGAACAGGTTGAGGACCACCATGCCGCGGCTGCCGAGGGGCTGGCGTGCCAGTCGGCGGTGATGGCTGATCCAGAACACGCCGGCGATGATGAAGCTGAGCGCAAAGCCGGCGAGCTTGCCGGAATAGACTCGCGCCAGATCACTCCAGTCCGGCGCGCCGCTGAATACCGCCGCCTTTGGCAGATCGTAGGCCAGCAGCGTCATGGCGACACCGAAAATGGTGTTGCTCAGCGACTCCAGCCGCCGCATCTCGAACTGTTCGGGTTTGAGCTCGGTCATCTCGGTCACGGGTTGCGGGAACTTCCGCCTGTCTTTCCCCCTAGAACCTAAACCCGGCTTCGTCCAGCTGCATTGCGATCGCCGCTGGAATGGCCGACTCTCAGCCTTTAACCGGGGCGATTCGTGGCGACATATCTGGACACGCTCAATGCGGAGCAGCGCCGCGCCGTCGAGCATGGCGTGGCCGATGGCGCGAGCGTTGGCGGCCCCCTGCTCGTCATCGCCGGCGCCGGCTCCGGCAAGACCAACACGCTGGCCCACCGCGTCGCGCATCTGATCGTCGCCGGCAGCGATCCGCGCCGCATCCTGCTGATGACGTTCTCCCGCCGCGCGGCCGCGGAGATGGCGGGCCGGGTCGAGCGCATCTCCCGAAAAGTGCTCGGCGAGACCAATGCCGCGATCATGCGCGATGCGCTGACCTGGGCCGGCACCTTCCACGGCATCGGCGCACGGCTGCTGCGCGAATATGCCGAGCGCATCGGCATCGATCCCGCCTTCACCATCCACGACCGCGAGGATTCCGCCGACCTGATGAACCTGGTGCGGCACGAGCGCGGCTTGTCGAAGACCTCGAGCCGCTTTCCGGCCAAGGGCACCTGCCTGTCGATCTACTCGCGCTGCGTCAACGCGGAGATGGAGATCGAGAAGGTGCTGGGGCAGCACTATCCCTGGTGCGCGGGCTGGGCCACCGAGCTGAAAGGGCTGTTTGCTGCCTATGTCGAGGCCAAGCAGGCCCAACACGTGCTCGATTACGACGATCTCCTCCTCTACTGGTCGCAGATGATGAGCGATGCGCTGATCGCCGAAGAGATCGGGGGCCGCTTCGATCACGTGCTGGTCGACGAATACCAGGACACCAACCGCCTGCAATCCTCGATCCTGCTGGCGCTCAAGCCCGACGGGCGCGGCCTCACCGTGGTCGGCGACGACGCGCAATCGATTTATTCCTTCCGCGCCGCCACCGTGCGCAACATCCTGGAGTTTCCGCAGAGCTTCTCGCCGCGCGCGGAGATGATCACGCTTGACCGCAATTACCGCTCGACGCAGGCGGTGCTGGCAGCGGCCAATGGCGTCATCGGCCTTGCCCGCGAGCGCTTCACCAAGAATCTCTGGACCGACCGCAGCTCGGGGCAGAAGCCGCAGCTCGTCACGGTACACGACGAAGCCGACCAGGCGCGCTACATCGTGGAAGCGGTGCTGGCGAACCGCGAGCAAGGCGCGCTGCTCAAGCACCAGGCCGTGCTGTTCCGGACGTCCTCGCATTCGGGTCCGCTCGAAATCGAGCTGACCCGCCGCAACATCCCCTTCGTCAAGTTCGGCGGGTTGAAATTCCTCGACGCCGCGCACGTCAAGGACGTGCTGGCGCTGCTGCGCTTTGCCGAGAACCCGCGCGATCGCGTCGCCGGCTTCCGCATCCTGCATCTGTTGCCGGGCGTCGGCCCCGCGACCGCGCAGCGCGTGCTCGACCAGATGGCGGAGAGCACCGACCCGCTGGCCGCGCTCGGCCAGCTTCCGGTCCCGGCGCGCACCGGCGCGGACTGGACCGACTTCGTCCGCACGGTGGCGAACCTGCGCTATTCGGAATGGCCCGTCGATCTCGAGCGCGTGCGGCTCTGGTACGAGCCGCACCTCGACCGCATCCACGAGGATTCCGAGACGCGCCGCGCCGACCTGATGCAGCTCGAGCAGATCGCGAGCGGCTATGCCAGCCGCGAAAAATTCCTGACCGAGCTCACGCTCGATCCGCCGGATGCGACCAGCGACAAATCAGGTCCGCCATTGCGTGACGAGGACTATCTGATCCTGTCCACCATCCATTCCGCCAAGGGCCAGGAGTGGAAGTCGGTGTTCGTGCTCAACGTCGTCGACGGCTGCATGCCCTCCGATCTCGGCGCCGGCACCTCGGCCGAGCTGGAAGAAGAGCGCCGCCTGCTCTATGTCGCGATGACGCGCGCCAAGGACGACCTGCACCTCGTCGTTCCCCAGCGCTTCTTCACCCACGGCCAGGCCGCCAAGGGCGACCGCCACGTCTACGCCTCGCGCACCCGCTTCATCCCGGAGCAGCTGGTCCATTTGTTCGAGCGCACCGCCTGGCCGAAGGCCACGGCAGGCACGGCGCGCACCGCGGCGCAGGGGCCGAAGATCGACATCGGGGCGCGGATGCGAGGCATGTGGCGGTAGACGCAAGAGGCTGGTGCCGGGACCTGTCAGGATGGCTGGAAAAGCAGAGGTCCGACATGAAAGCCGTCGTCGTCGAGCATTACGCCCCCATCGATCAGATCGAGCTGAAGGACATCCCGGCCCCGTCCATCGAGCCGGGCCAGTTGCGCATCCGCGTGGAAGCTGCCGGGATCGGATTCGTCGACGGCTTGAAGATTCAAGGTCTCTATCAGACCAAGGACCCCCTGCCTTTCATTCCCGGAACGGAGTTCGCCGGGATCGTGGACGAAGCCCCGGGCGCACCTGGCGGTTATCATCCCGGCATGCGCGTGATGGGCATGATGCGCTCGGGCGCGCTTGCCGAGGAGATCGTCGTCAGCCCCGCAGCGCTCCATCCCCTGCCGGACGGCGTCGCGCCCGAGGTCGCCGCCTCGTTTCGCGCCAATTATCTGACCGCGCTCTATGCGCTCGGCGCACGCGCCTCGCTCAACGCAGGCGAACAGCTTCTGGTGCTGGGCGCAGCCGGCGGCACCGGAATCGCGGCCGTCCAGATCGGCAAGCTGCTCGGCGCGCGCGTGATCGCAGCGGCATCGACGCCGGACAAGCGCGCGTTCGCGCAGGCACACGGCGCCGACGCCGTGATCGACTACACCCAGGCCGGCTGGCGCGAAACGCTGAAGGACTTGACCGGAGGACACGGCGCCGACGTGATCTTCGACCCCGTCGGCGGCGAGATCTCCGTGCAGGCCTTTCGCTCCATCGCCTGGCGCGGTCGTCATCTCGTGGTCGGGTTTGCCGCGGGCGCGATTCCCGCGCTGCCGTTCAATCTGCCGCTGCTGAAAGGCGGCGCCCTGCTCGGCGTCGACCTTGCGCAGATTCCAACCCGCGAGCCCGACGTGCAGCGGCGCCTGATGTCGCAATTGACGGACTGGCTTGGCGGCGGCCAGTTGAAGCCCGTGGTCGGCCAGGTCTTCGCCTTCGAAGATTTCCGCGAGGCGTTCAAGACGATGCAGACGCGCGCTGCGCTGGGCAAGATGGTGGTGCGGATCGCGCGATAGCACGCACAAACGGAAACCGAGCATTTCCGCGCGTGCGCTTGTGACCGGGCCGCGGTCCCTTAGATCTGGCCGATCATCCCACAGAGACCTGATCGATGACCGCACCGCTCGAATTCGGACTGGATACCTTTGGCGACGTCACGAGAGATGCGTCCGGCGCCATGATCACGCATGCGCAGGTGATCCGCAACGTCGTGGACGAGGCGGTGCTGGCCGACGAGCTCGGGCTCGACTTCATCGGCCTCGGCGAGCACCACCGTGCCGATTTCGCGATCTCCTCGCCGGAAACCGTGCTCGCGGCGATCGCATCGCGCACCAAGCGCATCCATCTCGGCTCGGCCGTGACGGTGCTGTCTTCGGACGATCCCATCCGCGTGTTCCAGCGCTTCGCCACGCTCGATGCGGTCTCGAACGGACGTGCCGAGGTGATCCTCGGCCGCGGCTCCTTCACCGAATCCTTTCCGCTGTTCGGCTTCGACCTGCGCAAGTATGAAGAGCTGTTCGAGGAGAAGCTCGATTTGTTCGCCGCGCTGTTGCCGCAGCAGCCTGTGAGCTGGGACGGCAAGCTGCGTCCGCCGCTGCGGGACCAGCTGGTCTATCCGCCGGTCGAGAACGGCAAGCTGAAAACCTGGATCGGCGTCGCGGGCGCGCCGTGCAGGATGAGCCACGTCTCCCAGGCGGCAACTCCGATGATCATCAGGATCACGGCTAACGCCATAGGGGCTAGAACCAGCATCAAAGCAATGGTGCTCTGACGCCATTCGAAGCCGGCGCGAGAAACGACGTTCAGGCCGGTGGGCGAACCCTCACTCTGCGACATGCTACCCATCCACCCCCGCTCTACGCGCCCAACAGTACAACAACTTTGCGGGTTCTCCAGCGGGCACGCACGAAAAGAAGGAACGAGAACGCCCGCTCCGGATCAAAGGCGGGCAGATCCGCGAACCTCGCCGCAAGTCGGCTAAGGGCCAATTTCAGTCATCCGCCTTTGACCCGTTACAGACGTTTGTCGGATTAGCGATCCGTCAACAGCCGGTCAAAACGACTGCTGCTCAGGGTAGACCGGAAGTGAACGCTTCGCCCGCAAAACGCCGCTTATGACCCGGACAATTCACGGGTAGGCTCTCGCCTGATATAGAGAGCCCTTACCAGATGGGGTGTCGCCCGTGCTAAATCGTCGCCAGATGCTCTCAGGATTAGGAGCAGCAGCAATGGGTTCGCCGATCCTGCCTGTTTTGGGCCAGCAACGACCTCCGCTCGTTCCAGAAAACTTCGCCGCTGACGTGATCCGACGACTCGATCAAGCGGTCGCCGAGCGGCGCGTATGGAATATTCATGGTCTTGTCGTTCTCCAGAACGGAAAGCTGATCGTCGAACGCTATTTTACTGGTCAAGATCGCGAGAGAGGCGTCGGCGACCTGGGGACAGTCACGTTTTCGGCGGAGACGCCCCATGATCTGCGATCCTGCTCGAAGAGCGTCGTGGCCTTGCTCTATGGGATCGCCCTTCAGCAAGGTAAGGTGCCCGCGCCGGAGACGAGCCTGCTTTCCGCTTTCCCGGAGTATCGTGATCTTGCCAACGAGGAACGCTCGCGTGTGACCATCCACCATGCGCTCTCAATGACCATGGGAACGGACTGGGATGAGAGCAGCTTACCTTATGTCGATCCTCGCAACAGCGAAACGGCAATGGACGCCGCTCCCGACCGTTTTCGTTACATTTTGGAGCGCCCGGTCGTCGATAGGCCCGGTGCGCACTGGACCTATTGCGGCGGAGCAACCGCGTTGCTCGCCCGCTTGATCGCAAAAGGGACAGGCAAGTCACTGCACGACTTCGCACGTGAGTCTCTTTTCGATCCGCTCGGGATGGGGCCAACGCAATGGGCCGCCGGGCCTGATGGCGAGCCATTTGCCGCTTCAGGCGCCCGGATGTCGGTTCGCGACCTGTCGCGGATCGGAACGTTGATGCTCTCCGATGGGCAGCTCGACGGCAAACAGATCGTTCCTGCGGAGTGGATCACGCGTTGCACGACGCCGGTGGTCAGTTCCGACGAGCTGCGTCGCTACGGCTATCAATGGTTTCTTCTCGACGTGGCCTTCGGCAGGCCGAAGGGATGGGCTCCCGGGCGCTTGGAGCGCATGTGGATGGCGCAAGGGGAAGGCGGCCAACGCCTGTTCATCATTCCCGCATTGCAGCTCGTCATCGCTTTGACGGCTGGAAACTACTCTTCCGAAGATCAGTGGATTCCACCAACCCGCGTGCTGCGGGAAATTGTTTTGGCAAGCGTATCCTAGCTTGCCATGGGTGGGTAGTCGGCCCATAGCTTCCGTTGAGCCGTGCAGCTACATGTCTGCTGATGTGAGTGGACCGGAAGCTTGTCGCCGAGCCCAAACCGACCCTTTTGACCCGCAGCGGACATGCGGGGAATTTCGTATGGGCAGAATTTCTGTCAGGCGAGCGACTTCTCGCACCGGAAGGTTATCCGATACAGGATACGAGTGGAGCGCGTCACCGCCATTATCGATTAAGTGAGGTCAGGAATCGATCAGCAATCGACCGCCACCTATCGGGATAAAGCCTCAAGAGGTGGCCGTCGCCAGGAACACCGTGGAGCAGCTCGAAGCGCGCGCTACCGCCGGCGGCCGCAAAGGCCTGATAGTACTCGCGGATCAGGCCCTCACTATAGAACTTGTCGTTATCCGCATAGAGCCAAAGCTGTGGCACCTTCTTCGCCGCGCTGTGGCCTGCGGCAGCGTAGTACGGCGTGGTCACCGGTCCATACGGGTACCAACCGCCGGAGAAATTGACGACGGCCATGATCTCGTCGGGCTTCAAGCCCGCATAATGCATGGAGAGAAACCCGCCGCGCGATTGGCCTGCCAGCAGCACGGGCCCCGGCCGCACGTTGGGCAATTTGCCGGCATAAGCAATCGCCGAGGAGAAATCCTCGACAGCTTCGGTGATCCCGGCCGACACATCAATGAGAGAACCGTCGTGATCACGCCCAAAATTCTCCTCGCCATTGATCCCCTCGGACCTGCCGCGTCCGCGGCGCATCAGCGCCAGCACGGCAAATCCGTTGTCCCGAAGCCAATGCGCCTCGGTTGAGAACGACCAACTCCTGAGCTGATTGCGGCCGACGTCGGATCCATGCGTGATGATCGCGAGCGGCGCTGGATCGGAGCCAGCCGGCGGGTAGAAGGTCGCTTCGAGCATGATCGGCCGGGCACCATCGGGCGTTCGAATCGTGAGGTGCGGAATCCACATCCGCTCTCCGGGCCACGGCCATTCCGACGGTCGATCGCCGGCGGCGAGCCGGGCCGCGTCAGCGCGGACCAGTGCCCCGGAGGTGACGTTGCCGGATGCGACGCCGGACGCGATGGTTGCGGTCAGGTACAACCTGTCGGGACCATCAAAAGCGTATCGGAAAGTGCGAAAGCCCGTCATCGTCAGCACGCCCTCGACGATCGTCGCCTCGCCTCGCCACCATTCGCGATTCATGCCGTAGAACGCCGAATCCGACTGAGCGAAAACCACGTTCGCATGCCCGTCGGGCCTGACGCGCTCAACCACGAGAATGTGTCTATCGTCGTGCCAGGTTCCGATCCACGCGCCCTGAAAGCGGGCAATCTCGGGCGGCACGTCAGGCGCCGGCATCTCCATGTCGAACTTGTCCGGCAACGGAACGATCGTTTCTGGATCGACGGTGAGCGGCTGGGCCTGAGCGTTGTGAATCAACATCAAAAACACTATCGAAACCAAAGATCGGCGCATATTTAGCTCGAAGCCCTGTCGAATCCTGCTGCGCAACGGCGCCGTGGTATGGGCCATCTGGATAGTACTAGTGCATCTCGCCGGGTAGGCCAATGCGCGACGTGGTGCTCGCTTCGAGTTTGTCACAACTTCTAGCTGTTGATGACACTCTTGTGCTGTCGAACTTTTGAGGCTACGCGAGGTAGAAACCCGCCGTCTTCACCGGCTGAAATCGAAACGCTTCCCGGGCGTTCAGCTCGTCTTCCCGCGTGGCCAAGGTCACGTCCGCTGTTGACTGGAAACTGCCTGATCTCGCCTTGAAAGCAGACCTTTGCTCCGCGTTAAACCGGGGCGGCCTCCGGCGATAAAAACCAAACCGAAGTGACGATATTCGTTTCTCTTGGGCGGATCGCAAACCAACCCCCTCGGCCCATTTGGACCAGTTTGAAAGCGCTCGCGCCCTGGGCCGTCCGTGAGCTCCGGCAAGTCGTACTCGTCGGCGAGAACGGCCCCGAGCTTTTCGCGCCCGGCATGTCCGGCCGCATCGAGTCGAATGACAAGCTGCGCGGCTTGACCTCGGATGGCGCGTCGGCGGTCGCGAGTTCGAGCGAGGCCGGAAGCCGCGCCCGTGGCGCGATCGCGGTCACCAACCACACCATGATGCGAATGATCCCCGCGCGGTGGCGAATCAGATCGCTCCGGATTCGCCGTGCTCATGCGCGAGCTTGAAAGCGAGCAGCGGGGGCTGTTGAGCGATTGAGCGCCACTCGACTAGGAGCGGCGGCCTGACTTATTGAGCACAGTCATCAGCATGCCGTCGCCTGCTGGCTGGCAGAGGCGTTTCTAAGGATATGTAATCGTTCTTGAGATTGTACCGGTTGCCTTGGCACGCAATAGTATCACCGTCGTCTGCTATTCATTCTTCCTGGCTTGACTCACTCGACGATCGGTTTGCCGCCGCACGCAAAGCCTTCAAGCCGGCGTGCCACTCCGCAGCGACCTCACAAGTCGCCTTCATCGTCGCGTAGCCGTCCAGTAATCCACCTCTCGGTCATGACCCGCCTCTCCTTTTCAAACATAACATCGCGCCGCTCTTGTACCGTGGCCGCGCCGGCGAGCAGTGCGACGCGCTTGTAGAGGACTTCGATCTACTCTGACTTCGTCATATAGACTTGGCTCTTCACCACTTTATCCCGACCAAAATCGGTTCCGAAAGGTTAAAGCGTCACGATCTGCACGGCGTGGCCACCAGCATCGAGAATCCCCTTCAACGTAGCGACTCGGTTCTTGGGAGCGGCAATCGCCAACAATCGCTCAGCACGGGATGCGGCGACGTAGATTTTCCGAGCTTCTTCGACTGGCTTGGTGGCTGTCTCCGCGCCAGTCAGGACATTCAGGATGTCTCCCGAGGTTCTGACGGTAAGCACGACACAGACCGCCGGAAACTCTAAGCCTTTGACCGAATGAATCGCCTTGGCCGGGAGGGCCGTCGGGGATGCCTCCGCGAGCACTGCCGTTAACTTTTGATTGTATCGCAACCGCTGACCAATGCTAGTCGAGCCGACGAGATCGGAGCCTAGCAAATCGCGAGCACGCTTGAGCCAGTCCTCGGCGTTCTCTCCGGCGAGCACTTTCAACGCCTGACCTATGGCGATAACGCCCGGACGCCAACGGCCATCATCAAGACCGCTGTTGAGCACGTGAGTTGAATAGGCTCCCGCATTGGAGATTTCACCGCGCACTTGCAGTATTGCTCGATGCAAGACAGCAAGCGCTTCCCGGCGATTACCCGCCGCGAAGGCGAAGTGGAAGCCCATAACGGCTTCGGCCAACAGAAGGGTCTTATCATTACCTGCATCGGGCACCGCCCGTCCAACCGCATTCCCCGCGCTGGCCCAAGTAGCCGCCAACACTAATGCCCGCTCCGGCGGAATGCCGAGGTTTGATGCGATCTTTTGGAATTGAGTGCCGATCGATGCGGGAACACTCGTGCCACCATAAGCCAGGATATAAACCGGCACAGTCTCGTTCTTATATCGCCCTACCGCTTGGTCAACTGCACCGCGCGAGGCGGGTGGGCGCAATTGGGATATAGCGGCACAGATCGCGGGAGATGAACGGAAATTGCCGCTAATTTGCAACTGATCGATTTCGTCGAACTTATTCGCAAACCTTAGAAGCTCATCGGTGAGGCCGCCCCGAAACGCGTAGATCGCTTGGTTGGGATCGCAAACGACTTTGACTTTAATGCCAGAGGCTCGCAACCATTCGACAATTTCTAGGTCCGTCGGATTGCAATCCTGGGCCTCATCAATGACGATTTCGCGGAATCGACCGCAGAAAGCCGCGCCCAGCCGGGTTGAGAGAGTCCGGTCGGCAAGGCGCTTACTGACGCTGTCGCGAACATCGTCGAAATCTAGATGTCCATTAGACAACGCTCGCGCGATAATATTGCGCGCCCTCGTCTCCCACGCAGCTGGTCCATGCTTGGGCGCAAACCCTGTGTCGGCTGCTTTATCAGCGAGTAGTGTGCCGGTAGCCCTGTCGAAATGTTTTAGTTTGAGTGTGTGCGCTGCATCGAAAGGCTTGACCTCCCATTCAGACTTGTCAGGCACAAGTCTTGGGAGTTGGTTACACCCGTCCACACCGAGTGGTGCAATGAAGAACTGCCAGAGAAATCGATCAAACGTGCCGACAAAGCTCGGAAACAGCGGCGACGGAAGAATGCCGAAATTGCGCAAACGCGATTCCAACTCCTCGACCGCCGCATTTGTAAATGAAAGAAAAGCAACGCCGCGTGGATCAGTTGCGTTTGATAAAAGATGTCGCGCGCGCTCGACCATGGTGCGTGTTTTCCCCGCGCCGGGGCATGCCCGCACGAATGCATGGCCTTCGTGCCCAATAATCGTCTGTTGCTCCTTAGTCGGCAGGAAAGCGCCATCGGTCACGCCACGACCTCGCGGATAGTCTTTTCGATGTAGGCCGGCACAATGAAAGCGAAGGCTTTCTTCTCTATCAGATCGGCCAACTTCTGAGCGAAGTCGCCCTTGCGTGCATTTTTGAAGATAGCTCCGATGGCTCTTGCGCGCTCGTCACCTGCAAGTGCTGCGGCCCTGTCCCACTTGTTGGCAGACCGGGGATGCATACTCAGGTAGGCGGCGCGGAGAATGGCTCCGTTGCCAGCCTCAAGCAGTTCGCTTTCCAGCGAGTAGCGCGAGGTGATCGCGGCCATAATTTCGGATGCACCATTTTCGATCGCGAGCGCATCCAAAGCGCGCTTGCGTCGTTCTCCGGGGATTATCCTTTCCTCGTTCGCCACCGAGGATGCGCTGCCCGTTGGTCGGCTTTCGTCAGCGCTTGGATCGTCATCTTCATTCTCGTCTTGGTCGGCCACACCGTCACCGTCCGTCATGATTACGACCCGCTCAGCGATGCGCGCCTCATTAATCGGGCGTGTTAAAAGGTTGGCATACGGACTGAAGTCGACTCCATCAATCGGAACAAAAACGGCTGAACGAAACATGCGTAGCTTCTCCGGCTCATCCTTGAGGATGAAGTATTCAGCGATTACTGGGAGCAGAAGGGCTTCCGCGATACCCTCCACTAGGAGAACGCGTCCGCCGAACAGCAAGGCCGCCTTTGTCACGTCGAGGTAGCGATCAATCTTCCGTCGTTCGAGGTCGTTCAAGTCTATCTGAGCGAGGGGGATGCAGCGGGTTGATCGACGAAGCGCGGCTGCGGCGGCAGTCGTCACTAGCCCTTCGATAGAATCGGCTGGATCGCCCGTGCCCTCTGCTATTCCGGTCTCAATGACAGCCGCATCGGCGGCGGCCGGCGTCCCTTCTTCGTTAAGAGTGTCAGATTTCGTCGGGGCCGCAGGCAAGACCGATTTGAAGACCACCAACTGCTTGCTGCTAACCCAGGCGGACAAGTTTGGCGAATGGCTGGCAACGATAACCTGCACTTGGCCTGCCGGCCCATGTTCAGGCGTGCCGACTCCGGATTGAACAGCTTGATCCTTTAAGAATGCGAGGACCGCCGCCTGAAGCTGCGGATGAAGATGTGCTTCAGGCTCCTCCACTAGAAACAAAGTCAGATCAGAATTGCGCACTTTCTCTAACTCAACGGCGATAGTCGCCATGAATAAAAGGTTCGCGTAGCCATGGCCCGAGTATTGCAGATCTTCTGGATGGACGCCGTGGTCGGCCAGCTTGAATCTTAGATCGCGCGCGATATCGACTAGAGTTTCTTGCGCAGCGAAGCCGAGGGCGGCCGACTGAGGCCGCACACCAGCAGTCAGCGCTGTCAGGCTCTTGCCGACGGCCTGATCCACCTTGGAGAGCACGGCATGGTCAGCGCGTCGAGCTAAGTCGCGCGCTAGGTCCGATGCCGACACATCCCCAAGAAAGTGATTTAGGAGGGCTGTGATCCGCGAGGGATTCCCGGAAGCCAAAGCGCGCTTGGCGTCGCGGAGAGGCGGCAAGTAAACATGCCGGATCATGTCATGACAGCCGGGCTCCGGTTGGTTGCCCGGCTTGCCTGCCCAAAGGCCTGGTCGATCGCTGAGGCCGCCGCTATGACGTAGGCCGAACCGGGCTTCGGAAAGCGTCGCGTCCGTGCTTGCAGAGATCAGCCGCCCCTGCTGGCCTACACTGAGATCGGTGAAGACAGCTTCGAGTTCAAAGCCTCCAGTTTGGCTTTGGAAGCGTACATCGGTGGGCTCACAATAAATCTCCCGACGTCCCCCGAGCGGCTGAGTAAGAAGTCGGATGGCGTCGATGGCGTTGCTTTTGCCCCCATTATTCTCGCCGACGAATACCGTGAGATCTTTTTGAAGCTCCACTTCGCCCATGTCGAACGAACGAAAATTGCGCAGCGCGATCGATTTCAAATACATCGAATCCACCCCCGAGGATTGTCCCTCTTGGACGGCGGACATGCAACTTTGCAGCGAGGCTCGCCTGATCGAAACTTTAAGGCGCCTTACAATGCGTCGAGACGCTGTTGGAACCTCAATTCAGTAAGCGGTGAAATAAGTGGGGCTTGGAGTGGGGCTCAGTAGCCATCCGAAAAATCTGCCGTGCGAGGCGTCATCTGATTCTTCGTCTAACCTATTGAAAAGGCTGGTGGGGGAGGCAGGACTCGAACCTGCGAAGCCATGAGGCGGCTGATTTACAGTCAGCTCCCTTTGCCACTCGGGACACTCCCCCGCTCGACGGCAGCACAATCGGGCCGGGCCTTGCCGGCGACCGAAGTCGGCCATGGAACGTGAAGGCCGCGACAACCCGGATCGGGGCGCGACCGGGCGCGTTTATGGGCGATGCGGTGGGGCAGAGTCAACCGAGGCAAACAGCTAAAATCGCCCTCGCCGGCAGGGAAATTGCCATATTCTGGAACCCGTGACAGAACCGAGCCATGAAGGATCGAAAATTCGGCCCCAGGGGGGCCCGCGGTGGAGCTAAGCCCTTCAACAGGCCCGGAAAAGCGACCGGCCGCCCGGCTTGGCGCGATCGCGATTCGCAAGGCGACGGTCCCGTCATTCTCTACGGCTGGCACACCGTCACCATGGCGCTCGCCAACCCGCAGCGGCGGATCCGCAAGCTGACCCTGACCGAGAACGCGGCAAGGCGCCTTGCGGACGAAAACATCGAAACCCGCATCGCGCCCGAGATCGTGCGCCCCCAGGAGATCGACCGGCTGCTGTCGCCCGACGCCGTGCATCAGGGCCTTCTGGCCGAGGCCGATCCCCTGCCCTCGCCCGACATCGAGACGCTCAAGCAGGACGGCATGGTGCTGGTGCTCGACCAGATCACCGACCCGCACAATGTCGGCGCCATCCTACGCTCGGCGGCGGCGTTTGCGGTGAAGGCGATCGTCACCACGGCGCGGCACAGTCCCGAAGCGACCGGCGTGCTGGCCAAGGCCGCGTCCGGCGCGCTGGAGCTGGTCCCGATGATCACCGTGCAAAACCTCGCCCGTGCACTCACCGCGCTGAACGAGCGCGGCTTCCAGACCGTCGGCCTCGACAGCGAGGGGACCGAGGACCTCTCGAACGTCACACTGCGCGAGCCGCTCGCGCTGGTGCTGGGCGCCGAAGGCAAAGGCTTGCGGCAATTGACGCGCGAGACCTGCAGCGTCGTGGCGCGGCTCGACATGCCCGGCGAGATCAAGAGTCTCAACGTCTCGAACGCCGCCGTGCTCGCGCTCTATGTCGGTGCGAGCCGGCTCGGCCTGATGAAGCGCTAGCGCTCTCGGCACCGCGCACATCCCGACGATGCCATACTACGCTTGTTTTGCCCGACGATCAATCGAAATCTCTGTTTTTCCGAAATTTTGGGATTCGGACACGAGCCAATGAGCGAGGGTCGCCCATGTCGGACTCATTGCGCTTCAAGCCCTTGATTTCGCTGTTCCCGGCTACTGTGCATGGGGTTGTTTTGAAGAAAAAGCAAAACGCCCGCCGCTTCGCGCGGACGGGCGTTCCAGTCGGCATTCGCCGATCAGAGATCAGTAATAGCGGCGCAGCGCGCGGTGACCGCCATGATAATGCGGCGCGGCCCGGTGGGCGTAGCCGTGGCGATGGGCGTACCCGTAACGATGAGCATGGCCGTACTGCACGCGCGGCAGATAGCCGTAACGCGGGCCGTAGCCATAGCGATACGGACGGTAGTACGGGCGGCGATAGGGATAGGCGGCCGGCGGTGCGACCGCAGCGGCACGATAGCCATAGCCATAGCCATAGCCATAATTGGCGGGTGCGACGACCGCGTCTTCACGATAGGTCGGATAGGGCGCGAAGGCGCCCGGGCCGGTATAGGTCGGGCCCTGGTTGACGTAGTAATACTGCGTGGTCGGCGCGGCGAGACGCTCATAGGCGCCGTAGCCGTAGCCATACCCGTAGCCATAACCGCCGCAGCCGGTGTTGCAGCCCGAATAGACCGGCGCAACCGGCGCGCAGGTGCTGAAGCCGCAGGCCGCGGCGGGCGCGGTGGCGGCGAACGTCACGGCAGCTGCCGCAATCAATCCCGAAATCATCTGACGCATAACTCTCTCCTGTTGATTTCCGTTTTTTGGATTTTCACGTTTCTCAGCCCGGCCGCCTGCCGGGTATCTCGGTGCGCGGCCGCGGTCGCGGTCGCTCGTTGATCTCGGGTGCGTAGATCAGGGGCGGCGCATCGACCGGCGGGTCCATCTGCGCCGGCAGCGGCGCGGACGAAGCGCCCCAACTCTCGTGATAGCTCTCGGCAGGCTTCGGCAGTTTGCGGTTGGCAGGCGGCTCGACCTCGAGCCGGCCATAGCCTGGCCGCAGGCCCAGCGTCGGATAGTAGTGGCCGACATGGTCGGGTTGCCGCTCGGCGACATAGCGTCCGCCATAGATCGTGGGCTGCACCTGCTGGTTCTTGCCGAGACCCCAGGTCCCTTCGACCACCGCATAGGAGGCGTCGATGTTGTTGATGATGATCGGCACGCCCGGACGGCCGGGAATGACGACATCGAAGCCCTCGCCGGCCATCGCGGTCGCAGGCAGTCCGATCACAAGGGCGACGAGCATCATGGCGCGCATGAGGGGATCCCGGTTGTCCGGCGACAACCTAGCCGATCGCAACGCAGAGAGAGTTAAGGGGCGCCGACCAAATTCCGGTAAGCCTAACGTGCAGGAATCGCGCGCCGCTCAAATGCTGGGCAGCGAACTAGCGAAGCGTTAACGGCGGCACTTTGCAACGGAACCCGCGCCCGCATGCTCACATCGGTTTGACCGTTCGTCCGCGAAAATCCCGCCGTTGCATCGGAACGTCACGCGCCCTCGGAATTTTAGCTCCCGTCAACAATTGGGAGAGAAGAACCATGAACATCAAGCTTCTCGGAGCTACCGCGATTGCAGCGACCATGCTGGGCGGCGCGGCCATGGCGCAGGCGGTCGTCACCAATCCGGCCCGCTGCTCGGCGCAATTCCCCAACGCCAACTGCCAGAATCTCGGCCCCGGAAACCCGTACACCGATAGCGGATACCGCAATCGTCGCGCCTACCGGCAAACCAGCTCCGACTGGAATAATGACTGGAACAGGAGCCGTACCGGTTTCTGGCCGACCGACGTCGCGGCCGGCGTCGCCGGTGCCGCGATCGGCACCGCCGGCGCGATTGCCAGCGCCCCCTTCCGCGCCTGGGACAATTCCTACGCCTATGACAATTCGTGGGACCGCGGCTGGGACAATCGCGGCTGGGACACCCGTACCTATGCCCAGCGCAACGGCTTCGTCTGCACGCCCGGGACTTACTTCAAGGGCCAGGACGGCCGCCCGCACCTCTGCCAGTAAAGCGTCCGAGGCGAACAGGACATGTCAGGCGGCCCGCAAGGCCGCCTGATTCGCATCTTTCGGCAGCGTCCCTCCGGTTCTGGCACTTTCCCATCAAGTCTGGTATTGCGGCGCGCACGGGCGGACGGCCGGCACAAGCCGAGCTTCGCCCCGCATCTTCAGGCGTCGCCGGCTTAGCTCAGCGGTAGAGCAGCGGTTTTGTAAACCGAAGGTCGGGGGTTCAATCCCCTCAGCCGGCACCAGCCTCAGGCTGTCCAGCCCGGACACATAGGTAACGGATCGTACCTAAGACATGGGTGACAACCTCGTGCCGAACGGGTTGTCGAGGGGTTGCAGGGTTTTCTGCTCCAGGTCGAAATATCCGAGATCATAGTGCATGAAGCTGACGAG
>DATLXF010000008.1:0-1505 GCA_035575945.1 Bradyrhizobium sp.
AATTGGGCGAGTTCAACTGGTCGATGCAACACCGGGTTGTTGAAGGGAGCGTAGTTGCTCCTCGAAGACCTCAGCAGGTGTCTTCCACCCGAGGACCTTGCGGGGCCGATTGTTGAGCGCATAGGCGACAGCCTCGAGGTCCTCAGCCGACCAGCGCGACAGGTCGGTTCCCTTGGGGAAGTACTGGCGCAACAGGCCGTTGGTGTTCTCGTTGCTGGGCCGCTGCCACGGCGAGTGCGGGTCGGCGAAGTACACCCTCGTCCCGGTCTCCAACGCGAAGAGCGCGTGCCCGGAAAGCTCTTTGCCGCGGTCCCACGTCAGCGTCTTGCGCAGCTGCTCGGGCAGCTTGGTCATCGACGCGCTCAGCGCGGCGTTCATCGCGACGGCTCCGTAGCCGCCGAGTGATGGCCCGTTCTTCACGTACGGCTTCTCACCCCAGCCATCCAGTCGCGGCAGGTGGACCAGGAGCGTTGAGCGACTGCTGCGCTCAACAAGGGTGCCGATCGCCGACCGACCCGTGCCGATGATCAGATCGCCCTCCCAGTGACCCGGGACGGCCCGGTCGTCGGCCTCAGCGGGGCGCTCGCTGAGGACGACATCGGCGCTCACGTGCCCCTGCGCCTTGTTCCTTGATCGCGCCCGGGGCTCCCGCAACGCACGCCCGGTGCGCAGACAGGTGACGAGCTCGCGTTTGAGCGCACCACGGCCCTCGATGAACAGCGACTGGTAGATCGCCTCGTGGCTGATACGCATGGACTCATCATCGGGGAACTCGACCTTCAGACGCTGGGCGATCTGCTCCGGGCTCCACGCCGTTGACCACCTTCTGTCTTGGCGATGCGGCTTGTTCAGCCCCTTCCACGGCGGCGGTGTCGGCCCCGCCACGACCGTCCCGTCAGGACGGCGGACGTTCCCAGCGAGCCGATCCTGCACGTACTCACGCAACCGCTCGTTGGTCACCAGCTTCGCGGTCTTGGGACGCTTCGCTGCCTGCTGCGCCTTCCACTGCGCCACGCCGGCGCGGTACTCCTGCTTGCCGCCACGAGTCGCGGCATTGCGGCGCAGTTCGCGTGAGACGGTCCCAGGGTCACGCCCAATCGCACGGGCGATCTCGCGCAAGCCCTTGTCCTTGGCGCGCAGGATCGCGATCTCCTCGCGTTCCTCGAAACTCAGATAACGGCCAGTGGGCTCGGCCAACGAGATCGGCGCCATGCCGCCAGCGTGGCGAAACCAGCGGGCACCGACCGGCCACGACACGCCCACGGCCATCGACGCTTCTACCGTCGTGACGCCCGTGGCGATCTGTCGCCAGAACTGTCGCTGCACCACCCGCGAAGGATCCGGCCGCCCGGGCGAGCGCATCGCCGGCCTCAGCGCCCGATCAGCACGCCACTGCCGACGAAGCCCCTCCGGCGCATCGCTGGTCTTCTTGCTCCAGTCGCTCGTCGCCATCCTCGAACACCTCCGAAGTCGAGGTGTTGCGACGACCGATTGATTTCGCCTTG
>DATLXF010000009.1:0-2259 GCA_035575945.1 Bradyrhizobium sp.
GTATCCATCCGCTGAGGGCCGCGGAAGAAGCTATTCCGGGGCTTCGCGGCGGATGGCGATGAGGTTGGCTAGGTTGACCTCGCCGTCGCGAGAGAAGGCAATCACGCCGTCTTCGTCGTCGGGGCCGTAGACCCAGATCAAGCCTTCTTCCGGCCCCATCTCGCCAGCGATCGGCAATCCAATCGTCCTCCTCGCCGAGCTCGCGCGCAACGAGCGCGATGGTGCGGACGGAATGGATTTTGTTGATGTGCGCCATTACGCGGCGATCGCGGTGAGCCTCGGTCGCCAGTTCCAAGGCAGCAGTTCGCCGAGGCGGCTGACCGGTTGCCCGGCGATGCGGTCGAGCGCGTCGGCGAGCCACGCTTGGGGATCGACGTTGTTGAGACGTGCAGTCTGGATGAGGGTGTAGAGGATCGCGGCGCGCTGACCGCCCCGATCCGAGCCGCAGAACAGCCAGGCCTTTCTGCCAAGCGGCACGCAGCGCAGCGCGCGTTCCGCTGCATTGTTGGTGATGCAGACCCTGCCATCGGTAAGGAAGTGGGTGAACGCGCCCCAGCGGCGAAGCATATAGTTGATGGCCTTGGCGAGGTCGTGGTTGCGCGACAGCCTGGCCAGCTGGTCTGCAAGCCAAGTGTGGAGGTCGGTCATCAACGGCGCGCTGAGCTCCTGGCGAACGGCGAGACGTTCGCTCGCGCCCTTGCCGTTGATGGCGCGCTCGATATCGAACAGGGCGTCGAGCCGCTGCACGGCAGCAAGCGCGATCGGGTAGATCTGACCGGTCCGCTCGCCGCGGCTCTTCTTGCGGGCCGCAGCCTCGACGTCGGCAAGCTCGAAGAACTTGCGCCTCGCATGCGCGAAGCAGCCGGCTTCGCGCACGGGGCTGGGCTGGCGGGCCGGAGCATAGAGCTCGCCATAGCCACCATAGGCATCGGCCTGCAGGATCCCCGACCAGGACGCGAGATGGGCGCGCGGATGTTCCCCCCGCCGGTCGCGCGAATAGTGAAACAGCGCGGCAGGCGGATCGGCCCCGGCGAATGGCCGGTCGTCGCGGACGTGGACCCATAATCGCGCGGTATCGGTCTTGCTTTTGGCCATGACCGGCACGGTGGTATCGTCGCCATGTAATCGCTCAGCGGCGAGCACATGAGCCTCGATTAGCCGGTAGAGCGGCATCAGCGCGAAGGCGGCGGCACCGACCTGGTCGGCGAGTGTCGACACGCTGAGCGGCACACCCTCGCGAGCGAACCGCTCGGCCTGCCGGTTGAGCGGTTGGTGCTGGCCGTACTTCTCGAACAACAGCATGGCGAGGAAGCTGGGTCCCGCCCAACCTCGCGGCACGACGTGGAACGGCGCTGGCGGCTGCGTGATCTTCTCGCAGTCCCGGCACGAGAACTTCTCGCGCACGGTCTGGATGACCTTCCACGATCTCGGGATCACCTCGAGTGTCTCGGTCACGTCCTCGCCCAGCTTCGACAGCCGCGCGCTGCCACAGGCCGGACACGAGCAGGGCGCGGCGACAACTACGCGCTCGCGCGGCAGGTACTCCGGGAACGGCTTCCTGCCGGGACGCTTGCGTTCGAAGGCAACGACGTTGGTCGTCTTGTTGGTGACTGCCTCGGCGAGCAGATCGCCTTCGCTGGCATCGGCCTCGAGGTCGGCGAGTTGCAGCTCCATCTGGTCGAGCAGGCGACGACTGCGCTCCGCACTGGGTCCGTACTGCTCGCGCCTCAGCTTGGCGATCTGCAGCTTGAGATGCGCGATCATCGCCTCGGTGGCGCTCTCCCGGGCCAGCGCGTTGGCCAGATGCGCCTCGGCATCGTGGGCTCGCTGGACCGTGGAAACCAACAGCGCTTTTAGCGCTGTGACGTCGTCCGGCAGGGGCGAAACGGCCGCTTCCATGGACGATGATGGAATCACATAAAGCCGCCCGAGTGAAGTGAAAAATGCCGATCAGACGAAGAAAATACGCGCGTTATCCCGCGCGCGCCGGACGCCAGGAATATTGCGGGTTGCGCCAGTCGATCCCATCCAGGAGGCAGGCCAGCTGCGAACTCGTCAGTGATACCACGCCATCGCTTGCCGATGGCCAGATGAAGTGGCCCTTCTCGAGCCGCTTGGCATAGAGCGACATGCCGACACCGTCGTGCCAGATGATCTTGGTCAGCGATCCGGCACGCCCCCGGAACACGAACAGATCGCCGCCGTGAGGATCGCGGTTCAACCCCTGCTGCACCAACAGCGCCAGCCCTTGCATCCCTT
>DATLXF010000010.1:0-5659 GCA_035575945.1 Bradyrhizobium sp.
GACACGAGAGCCGCATCCGCAAGAGCTTGACCGTAGCAACGACGGCCAGGACCACACGGTTTTGCCGTACGCACGGCCCGCCATTTCGCCGCAGTTTTCCCGATGCCGTCGACAGCGCCGGAAACTTACAGACGAGACGAAACCTGGCAGCGCCGTTCGTCCACGCGCGGCCGCGAGCTCACCGGGGACTACCCTCCCTGCCCGCACCTTTCGCGCCCGACGCTGCTGCGTCCACCGCAAGCCCGGCTCGCGAACATGACGACCTCACGATCGCCCCTCAAGGATGAGCCGGGATGAGCGACACATACGTCAAAACCGAAATTCGGTAAAGTAGAATATTTTCGTGGGGAGGGGTTGACGGGGGTGGCGGGTGTTTTGCCCGACGAGGCTGGGCAAGTATTCGCGACAGGCATTCGCCGCTAGCAGATCATTTCCAATGCGCCGAGTCGGAGCGGTGTCGGGAAGCTTTCTTCACACCGACCAACCCGGTCGAGAATAAGATTCCACTCGTTCGAACGCCGACCGAATACTTGCCCAGCCTCGACGGGCATACAGCAAAGCTGACCGCGCTCGCGCATCGTCCACGCACTGAGCGCCGATAGCGTCCGGTCGCTCGCAATCAATGGCTGCATGCCTAACCGACCTAGTTCCGGCTTGTCCGCCGCGGATCGAACCACGGGCCTCACAGCTTTCTATGGCGCCAATCCATTAAGCAATCTAAGATTGCTTTGTGTGGCCCCCGTCGCACAAGGATAGCTGAGGGATTTTGGCATGGCCGAAGTGATCTATCTAACCGGAGCGCCAGCCACCGGCAAGAGTACCTTAACAAAAGCATTGAAGGATCGCGTCGCAGACCTCCAGATCTTCGAATTCGGCGAGCGATTGACAGCCAGGCTCTCAAACGATCGGAAAATCAAAGATCAGGCGGACCTTCGATCTCAATCGGCACGAGCGATAACCTTGGAAGATGTCCGTGCGGTCGATGAAGAATTACTCGATTTCGTTGCAACACATAGGCCCACTCGCCCGGTCATCATCGACAGTCACGCCGTCACGAAGGAAAGCTATGGCTACCGTGTCACGCCTTACAGTTTGAAGGAGTTCGAAAGACTCCAGCCGACGCAGATATGGGTGCTCTACACCGCCCCGGAGTTAGCGACCCAACGGATCGCCACCGACGCGCAGGGGCGGCCGCAGATCACGGTAGAGGAAGCGCGCTTCCATACGCACCTTCAAGCCAGCGTCGCCATCACCTATGGGATGCATCTCGGGACCGCAATCCATTTCTTCGACTCCGCCTTGCAAGGCGAGCAATTGGCCGACCAGCTCGTCACAAGGCTATTGCGGCCTTAAATTCCGATTGCGGTCCTCGATCACTTTCGCCATCTGCAGATATCGCTGCAACTGGCGCGCTCTCCAGTGCCGCTCCGACCAGAACCACAATCTACCCTGGCGGACCACCAACCTGAGCGAGGCCGGCTCGATCGCTTCGACGTGAGAAAGGAGCGTCATCGGCAAGACCATGCGGCCCGTGCCATCGAGGCGCAGGCGAATATACCGATCCATCGCGGCGAGCGCGACTTCGCTCCGTTCGGGCTCGGAAAGTTCTGACAGGACGGCTTCGACCTGCGCGATCCTCTCCACTCCCTCTACTCTCCAAGACATGATTTCCGCAGATCCGTCCGCCTCCAAGACTGCCAGCAGATCGGTCGTGCCGACCGATAGCCATTCGAGGCGTCGGCGGGCCATCAACGGAATCGACATCCGATCCTTAGACGACAAGGGCACGACCTCAGTCCAAACCGACGGGTGGACCTGTGATACCGGGCTCCAACTAGGCGTACGGCCAGCGCTCATGGGACATAATGGGAAAAATTAACGAACAGGATTTCCACCGGCTTTCAACAAACGTATACACAGCAAATACCGGCCCTGTCACCAAGGATCGTTTGCGCCGCGCTTGATCGAAAGTTAAGATGTCTGGGAATAATTGAGGATGACACCGTTGCTCGCCCGAACTCGATCCCTCGCGCTCCAAAGCCCTCCGCGCGGGTCGTTAACGGAGACGGTCTGCTGGTCGCGCATGCAGACCGAGGCCGGTCAGGAGCTTCAGGCGATCGTCGATAGGAAGGAACTTGAGCGCTCGGCCGGGAACGGCATTTTTTGCTGGGGCGTAGGTAACGCACCCTCCAGATCGATCCCGGACCTAGCTCGCACCGGCGCAGACGTCGATGTGGTCTTTTCGATCATGAAATCCCGCCCGAAGCAGGTCGATATCGCGCCCAATCGCCTTCGCATCTGGAGGTCATATTTCGACCATTCAGGCCGTGAACTACCGCTGCCGCCGGCTACTCTGATCACGAGTCGGGCCGACACGGGCAATCGAGCCAAGACCGTCCATTACGCATTGATGTGCAGATCGGAGCAGAAATTGACGTTGGGCGATTTCGGTCCGTTCGACCCGAACGCCTACCGCAATGTCTCGGATACAGGGGGAGCCGTCGGAGCATCGCAAGTCACAGCGCTGCTTCGACGCGTCT
The DNA here is from genome assembly GCA_035575945.1 of Bradyrhizobium sp. Taxonomy (GTDB): domain Bacteria; phylum Pseudomonadota; class Alphaproteobacteria; order Rhizobiales; family Xanthobacteraceae; genus Bradyrhizobium. Next base: position 2,541 of record DATLXF010000010.1, read on the forward strand.
GTCGAGAAGTGCACGAAACCTCATACAAGGTAAACCTAAGGGCCAAGCTCGGACAGGGCTACTGGGTTCGGCTGGGCGACGCGCTCGACCTGCCCCCTGATCGCCGAGCCCTACTCGAACGCGTCTTGGGCAACTTGCTATCCGTTACCCCTCGGGAATGGCTCCGCATCGTCTCCGACCTAAGGTCGGGGCCCTCGAACGTGACCGACCCTCAGCAGAGGCTATTCTAAGTTGTCGGAAGCGTGTAGAACGAAACGGGAATCATCGACCGATGAGTGGTGGCAGGGTGATGGCCGAGTCGAGCAAGCTCAGGAAGGATCTGAAGGACGCCGGCTTGAGCGATCAAGCCATCGATGCCGCATGGCCTACGTGGTGGAGCGAGGAGGCGGATGGGTCGGCTTCGGCACGCGCCGAATTGCGCTTCGCCTTGGCCCGCAAGCTTGGCGTGTCGCCGAAGGCCTTGTCGGACGATCATGTCGAATTCGTCTGGCACGACACCGCGCGATTTAAGCATTTGTCGGGAGAGGGAGCTGCGCAGAAGGCCGCACTTGCTTCCTTCGGCGTCGCGGTCGCCCACCTACTGCTGCAGGGCGTCGGTGGAGGCGCCGCCCATCCTCCGCCGGCGAATGACCTCCGAAATGCGATCCGCGAAGGTGGGGCACCGTTTGTCGACTTAACGTCGCTGCTCGCAACCTGCTGGGGACTGGGCATTCCGGTCATCCATCTTCGGGTATTTCCGCTCGCCACGAAGGCGATGCACGCGATGATCGTGGAGGCCAATGGACGCTTCGCGGTGCTCTTGGGAAAGGACGCGCAATACCCGGCGCCGGTCGCATTCACTCTGGCACACGAACTCGGGCATGCCGCGCTCGGACATCTCAACGGCGCTTCTGCCATCATCGATCTCGACGATCCGATCGAAAGCGAGCAGGAGGACGACGACGAGAAGGCCGCGGACAGATATGCGCTTGCGCTATTGACAGGTTCTCCCGAACCCGACATCCAGACCAACATCGACAAGTTCGGCGCACGTCAGCTTGCGGACGCGGTCAAGGAGGCGGGCCCGAAGCGAGGCATCGAACCTGGAACGTTGGCGCTCTGCTACGCCTACCGCACGGAAAATTGGGCTCGCGCAATGGCCGCGCTGCGATACATCTACACGGACCGGAAGCCTGTGTGGTCTGAAGTCAATCAGGTAGCAAACGGCCAGATCGATTGGGCCGCCATGAGTGAAGATTCTGCGGAGTTTCTGCGCACGATCATGGGTATGCCGAATGGCTGAACTCGTGCTCGTCGACAACGACGTCCTGATGAAAGCTTGCTGCTACGATCTTGGGGCGGATCTTCTCGACATTCTCTCCGGACAAGAGCAAACTGTGGCAGGGCTCGCCCTGGCTAAGTTCGTGCTCAAGCGCAAGATCGAGAAATCGAGCAGTGTCGTCGATCGGGAGAAGGCAGCGAAGGCGTTGGACGCCGTGCTCGCCTCCATCTCGGCTCTCGAACCCGACGATGCAGAACTGAAGCTGGCGGCCCAGTACGAAGAGCACGCTCTCTCCGCCGGATACGCGTTCGATTCTGGCGAAAGCCAGCTTTTGGCGATTCTAGTCAACCGAACGGCTCGAGTTCTGGTCACGGGCGATAAGCGGGCCGTAGCTGCTGCTTGGCAACTGGCTACGGACCTCGAAATGGTTCCCACCCTCGCGGGACGGCTCGGATGCTTCGAACAGGCTATGCTTGACATCTGCAACAAGAAGGGCGGCAGGACCGTCGCGACTTTAGTCTGCACGGAGCCGGCCGTTGACAAGGCGATGTCCATCTGTTTCGGCTGCTCATCGACATTCGACGAGCAGACTATGCGGGACGGACTCGGCAGCTATATCGGGCATCTGCGCGGCAATAGTGGCGAATTGTTGTGCGACCGACTTCCCGCCTAGCGTGGATCTCTCAGGAACACGGAATACGGATCGACTAGATCCGCAATCAGGTTGATGTTGACTTCGGCGGTCTCCGCCTCGTTCGCCAGTTCGGGCTTCTCGTCGACCAGCAGGCAGGCCTTGTCGATCCGCCCCTTAATGTAGCGGCTACCGACGCGCCCAGCGTTCGCGCCGACGGCCACTCGCGTCTGGTGCAGCTTCAGGACGTGCTCTTCTTCTCTAAGGTTTTTAATCATCAGCGCATAGCGCGATCCCAGGACATTGATGGCCTTCGGTATTTCCTGCCACTTTAGCCCATCGACCGAGTATTCCTGGGCTCTCAGAGGCTCGGCATCGTGCTTCGAATCCATGGCCTGCATGCAGAGGAAGATCGGCGTCCCCTTCTTCTGCGCTTCCTCGGCGAAAGGCTGTACCATCGTCGTCGGATGACAAGTGTTGCCGCCGTAACCCCACATGGTGAAACCGGCCTTGCGGATCTCCTCGGATTTCCGCTTGATGATGTCAGCGAGGGACTCCTGCGCATGCTTTCCCACCTTCATGTACAGAATGCCCGCCCCAGGACGAATGATGGATGTCATGACTGTCCCTCCAGCAGAATCAATTCGTATTCGTCTTCGCTCGCCATACCGTAGTTCAGCCGCTTCTTCTCGCGGACGTACCGGACCCGAGGGGCCTTTGACCGCCCGTAGAAATTGTTGAGCCGCTCCAACTCGACGATCGGCACGCTACCGATCTTTCTGTCGGCTCCGGGCAGCGAGGACAAGATCAGATTGCACGATTGCAAGTCGGGAGCATCGTCTAGGTGGTAGAGGTGGAGACGCGGCATCATCCTCGACACAAAATATCCGCTTTCCGCTCCGAAGCGCTGCACTTTGCCCAACACCAGCTTCGGCCATTTCAGCTCCTTGTCGTCCGCGATCACGATCATCCCATCGCCATCGTAGCCGACCGCCTCCATACCCCGCTGAGCGAACACGTTAACGCTCTCGCCATCATTGTGCTGGCCCCATGGAGGATTGGTGTAAAACAACTCGAAGCTGCCGGGTGTCAATCGGCTTGCAAATTTGACCCCTCATCGGCGTCCAATTTTGACCCCTTTGGGCGGCGGGGTTTGGCGGTAGCGCTCGTCTCGTCGAAGCTGGTCGGGATAGCGGAGGCGAGACGAGCGCGGGTGATGTGATCGTC
>DATLXF010000011.1:0-23410 GCA_035575945.1 Bradyrhizobium sp.
CGCGCCGGCCAGATTGAGGTTGCCGGCCTGGTAATAGGCCGTCGCGTCTTCGGCCGAGAAGGCCGCCGTCACGCCCTGACCGAAGTCAGCGGTGTAGGTGAACTGGTTGACACCAGTGACCGTGCCGCTGCCGCCGACGAGGCTGTCGATGTTGTTGCCGGGATAGTTGGTCCAGGGCGCGTCGAACTGCGAGATGGCCTTACCCATGGTGAAGCCGGCGAACTGGATGAAGGCAAAGTACACGCCGAGCGAACCGCCCGAGGTGCCGCCGTCGGTCGGGTTGATGTTGGTGGTACCAGCCGTCGTACCCGTGTAACCGGTTGCGCCCGTGCCGGAGCCGGTGCCGACGTAGCCACCCGTGGTCCAGGTGAAGACCGCGTCGAAGTAGGTGCGAACGACGCCGTATTCAGTCGCGGTGCGCGTGTCGATGTTGAGATCCTGACGAGCGCGCATATTGTAGTAGTTGCTCAGGCGGTTGTGCGCACCGGCGGGAGCACCGTTCGAGATACCGTAGTTGCTGTTGGTGTTGAGCGCGACTTCGGCGCGCAGGTAACCACCCAGCTTGATGCAGGTGTCGGTGCCCGGGATGTAGTAGAAACCCGCGCCGTACAGCGAGCAGATCTTCACGTATTCGACGGCCTTGGCCTTCACGGGAAGATCGGCTGCGAACGCGCCGGAGACGGCCATCAGGCCGGCTGCCGAGCCGAGAAAGAGCGTTTTCGTCAACTTCATTAGTAAACCTCCACGTCGGTTCAGGGGGCTCGGCTCCTCGGCGGAGGCCGCTCTACCCTCTTTAATGTCCGTTCAATTCAGATCCGTACTGAAGGTCCGGACCGAAACGACAGTGAGGTGCCCCCCCTCCGTCGTGATTCACGTATAGTTTATAAAAGCCATTGCCTCAATTTATTGATCTCGTGAATTGAAACTTCGGCCGGGCATGTTGCCCGGGGGCAACAGGCAGCGCCCCGGCACAACCACTAACGTGTTGAAAAAAAAGAAAAAGCCCTCAGGGGGCATCCCGAGGGCTTTCTTCGAGGTCTCACATCGCTGCCGATCGCAACGGCCAGGAGCAGCAAATCCGGAGTGGGAGGAGACGTAATCCAATTAATTGTTTTCTGCAAGCATCAAAATCACCGGTTTGTTTCTGAGATGCAGGGTCAACCGTGCCCTTGCTGCGCGAAGTCCGAGACGGCTTCCCGATATCCGGCTAGAACACTGGTGCAAGAACGATAAGAAAAACGGTCAGAGCAGAATTGGGGGAGCCGGATGATCGAGAGGAAACTCGACAGGGCGATTACAGACTTTATTTGGAACGTCGTCGAAATTCACTCCCAGCTGGAGAACATTCACACCAGCTGGGCCGGACTGCTCGGCATCACCCAGCCGCAATGGTTGATCCTGATGGCGATCACCGAACTGGACGATGGGCGGGGCGTCGCCGGGATCGACATCGCCAATAAGCTGCGGGTCCACCCGGCCTTCGTGACCAACCAGACCAAGACCCTCGAAAAAAGCGGCTTTCTGTCACGACGACCGGCGGCGAACGACGCCCGCTTCGTCCTGATGTCGCTCACGGCAAAGGCGACGACCGAGATCGAGAAATTATCGAAGCGAAAGCTCGCCCTGAATTCGACGATGTTCAACGATCTGGACGAGAAGGCCCTGGCTGAACTGAACGCATCACTCGCAACAATCGCCAAGAACGCCCGGCTGGCTGCGCGATTGCTGGCCATCGATGCGTCCTGATCCGCCAATGCCGAGCACAGAACAAGCTTCGGCTGACGAGAGCGGGAGCGGTGAACGAGCGCCGCGTCAATCGATTCGCCTTTAAAGCCGTCCGCTTACGGGCTGGTCGCCGGGTCGAGCTTACGGGCAGTTCCCAGCTTGCTGGCGAGCCACTCGACAATGAAGTCGTCAACGGCGACAAAGTTCTCGACCTCGCCGAGCGGATGCGGGACGTTGTTGGGCACGACCACCGAGCAGTCGGCTCCAATCCTCCGGTAGTCGGCTTGCAGTTCGAGAGCATCCTGCTCCCAGACCATGGAGCGACTCCCGACGACCATGAGGAGCGGGCACGGGACTCGACGCTGCGGCAGCACTGCCTCTCTCGAGGGCCCGTCAGGGACGGACCGGCCGAAGCCGGTCATCCAGCGAAGTGACGCCTGACACATGACCGGGCTGACGAGCCCGCCGTCGCACACGGCGGCTGCGATCCTGCGGTCCGAGAGCGCAAGGCGGGAGGCATGAGCGGCGCCCGCCCCTTCGCCATAAATTCCGATCCGCTCCGGGTCGACATCAGGGCGGGCTTCCAGATAGTCCAACCAGAACTGAAGCCTGTGCTCCGGCTTGAAGGAGCGATGAACAGTCGAATTGCCGGAATCGACGAACAGCAGCGACAGGGTCCCGCAGAGTGCGACCGGCAACAGCCTGCTGATCATCGAGCCAAGGGTGGCATCGTCGTCACTGACGCAGATCAGCGCCGGAGCGGCCGAGCCGTGACGAAGCGCTGGCAGAAAAAAGCCGGACAGCGCGCCTTGATCGAAGCAGTCGATCTTGACGCGCTCGATCGGCAGACCGGCCTCCGTCTCGAGGCCTCGCAGGCCGGTACCAACCTCGTCTGCGAGGTCGGCACTCTCGACATCGCCCGGATGACAAAGACTTCTGACGACTTCGAGGGCCGTTAGCGAGCACAGCCACGCTTCGCCGGCAATCTGAGCCGCACGCGCACCGCGCGCAGATTGGGCCAATGTCCGGTAGTCGTCGGCGACCCTCAACCAGTCCGAAATCCACAGATGCCGGTCCGACTCGCGCGCCAGCTCCGCGACGGACAGGCTTTCGAAGAAATGGGAGGCGCGATCCCGCAAATGTGCAAGATCTCGTCCGGCGCCGTCGCACGAACGGTGAGGCGAATGTTCAGTTTGCATGTCAGCCCCCAAACGACGCCGCCAACGACCGCCCGGACTTGCGTCCAGACTTGCCGGCGTCACGTTGTGCGCGGCGCCGCGCAGCAAAACGGTTGCGTGAAGCGGTCTGCATTCCAAATGAGCGGACCTGGGCATCTAGTCGCGGCCGGCTCACCCCAATCGTCACGTCCCCAGCTCCGTCGCTGATACACAGTCTTGCGCCGGGCAACCTTCCCTCATCTGCGCCGCGGCCTTTGTCGCTTCTGTTGCGATCGGCATCAAAAACCAACCGTGCCGACACAAGAGACATGCCTCTGTAAGCCTCGATTGTGAAAGCACGATATGGTGAAAGATGTAGCGCCCTATCACCGAGACCAAGCCCGCACGGACGCGCCAAGAACTCCCATTATGACAATCGTTCACGAACAATATGTGACGGCGGTGGCTGCTTACAATCGAGTGGGTTAGCCAAACGCCAGGCCCATTCGGCAAGCCCAACAGGCCTTCCGAGGTCGAACCTTTGCTAAGGCGCGATGAGATTTGGAGAATCGTCTCGCAGGGTTGTTTGCGCTTGGTCTGTCCGAAACACCGCTTCCGGATCTTGCTTTGACTGCGACCGGCGACCCCTTGTATGCATTATCCCAGTTGCCATCGTCCCGGACTTCGCTTTACATGCCGCCAAACCCGACCGCGGATGACGGATGGGGCTGAAAATCAGACAGATCTTCACAGGGACGGAGCATGGCGCGCAACATATTGATTCTCGGAGCTTCCTACGGCTCGCTGTTGGGCACGAAGCTGCTGATGGCCGGGCATCACGTGACCCTGGTCTGCCGCGCCAAGACCGCGGAGCTGATCAACCGCGACGGTACGGAGGTGCGCATCAAGTTGCGCGACGAGGCGGTGCACCGCGCGATCTTCTCGCGCGACCTGCCCGGCAAGCTCGATGCGGTCACGCCCGCCAATGTCGACCTGTCCCGTTACGATCTGGTCGGCCTTGCGATGCAGGAGCCGCAATACACCAACCACACCGTGCGCGTGCTCATGATCAAGATCGCCGCGGCGAGGCTGCCGTGCCTGTCGATCATGAACATGCCGCCGTTGCCCTATCTGAAGCGGATTCCGACGCTCGCCGACATGGCTCTCGAGGAGGCCTACACCAATGCGCAGGTGTGGGAGCGGTTCGAGCCGGGCCTGGTGACGCTGTGCTCGCCCGACCCGCAGGCGTTTCGTCCGCCGGCGGAGGCCGCCAACGTGCTTCATGTCGGACTGCCCACCAATTTCAAGGCATCGGTCTTCGCCGACGAGAAGCACAACAAGCTGCTGCGCGAGCTCGAGGCCGACATCGACGCGGTAGCGCTCGACGGCCACGACGTGCCGGTGAAGCTGAAAGTGTTCGACTCGCTGTTCGTGCCCCTGGCCAAATGGTCGATGCTGCTGACCGGCAATTACCGCTGCATCACGCCGAACGAGCCGCAGTCGATCCGCGACGCCGTGCATGGCGATCTCGCGCGTTCGCAGTCCATATACGACCATGTCGATGCGATTGCCCGCCGCCTCGGCGCCGATCCCCAGGACCAGGTGCCGTTCGCGAAATACGCAAAGGCCGCGGAGAGTCTGCTCAAGCCGTCCTCGGCGGCGCGCGCGGTCGCCAGCGGCGCGCCCTTCATCGAGCGCGTCGATCTCCTGGTGAAGCTGATCTCGCATCAGCTCGGCGTGCCGAACGCCGAGATCGACCGCACGGTCGATACCGTGGACCAGAAGCTGAACGAGAGGATCGTCCAAGGCGGCTCCGGCGCGCAGTAGCGCCGCCGCGTCCAGCGACGCCGGCGCTCAGGCCGTCAGGAATGATTGCAGCCAGATCAGGCCGGTCACGGCGACCAGCGTCGCCGCGCCGGTTCGCGTGACCTGACCGAACGACTCCGCAGCGCCGTCGCGCGGCAGGTCCAGGCCGCGCGGATCTTGGTCTGCGTCGTTTTCGGCCGAGCATCGGCGCGGCGCTGTTCCCGGTGTGGCATGAACTCAACGATGCCCTTCAGGGAACCAGACGATCAAAGGCGCCTCACGTCGCGCGGTTGCGCGGAGCGGTGAATCACGACTGCGTGAGACAATCGCATGCGCAGCGTCATCGCCGGCGCTTCGCGGCGGCGAAGCGCGCCGATTTCGGGGCGAATCGACCTCCCTCACCGCCGGCCCTTCATTCCCGCAAGCGCCGCATGCGCGCACGGAAGGCTCACATCCTTGCCAGCGCCAGGGAGATGAGCGCCATATGTTTCTGAGTCAGGTGTTTGAAACCTGTTTGCCGGTCTGTCGTCCGGCGCGATCGCAATGCGACTGAGAGAACAAGAACAAGAAGAATGGACCAGGCGATGCTGACCGTCGTCCGCGCAGTGGAGGCAGGCGCAACGACGATGAAGGGCGTGATCGACGCCACCGGACTATCCCGCCTCAAGATCGAACGTGCATTGACCGCACTGGAAAAGCAGAAGCTGCTGGTCCGCAACGGCCAGGGCTTCCGCGCAAGCGGCCTGCCGAAGGCGGCGCGTCCGGCCCGGCAATGCGGCTCATGCAACGCCTGCTGCGATATCCTCGAAGTGGCGGCCGTCGACAAGCCGGTGAACCAGCTCTGCAGGCATTGGCAAGACGGGACCGGATGCACCATCTACGACCGCCGCCCGCAGATGTGCCGTTCGTTCACCTGCGCCTGGCTGCAGGGCCATCTCGATGACGACTGGTTCCCGGAGAAGGCGGGTCTCGTGGTGCATTTCAGCCAGGACGCCGTCAATGTCACCGTCGACCGGGATTGCCCGGACCGCTGGCGCGAGGAGCCGTACTTCAGCCGGTTGGCCGAATGGTCGCTGAGGGGAATCAGACGGATCGACAGCCGGGGCTATGCCACCCTCGTGGTCTCCGGCAACGACCGCTTCCTGCTGCTCGGACGCACCATCGTTCCCGAGCCGACGCTATCAGGCACCGCCTTCCTGCCGCTCACGGCGGACACCTTCCGGTTCTGGCGGGCGACCTCGCCCGAGCATTTGCAGCGCCTGCACGAGCGCATCGCCGAGATCGAGCGGGTCAGGCAGGAATTCGGCTCCTGCGCGATTCCAGCGGACGAGGACGACGATCCGCAGGCCCCGTACCGGCCCGCACTTCTACGGTTGTCCGGCCACGCCTGAACGCTGCCGTGGGCAACACGGCATGATTCACCCCACGCCGCTCGACGCGCCCCGGGCGGATTGATAAGCCCCTGTCCGCGAATGACGGGGTATGAGTCGAAGACATGACGGTTGCGATCGAGATGGGGCAGACCACGGCGGGCGCCGCGGCCGCCATGGACCTCGAGGAACTGCTGGCGACCCGTCTCCTGGTGCAGGGCAATTCGGGCTCCGGCAAGTCGCATCTGCTGCGGCGGCTCTTGGAACAGAGCGCGCCCTGGGTGCAGCAGGCCATCATCGACCCCGAGGGCGACTTCGTCACGCTGGCCGAGCGCTTCGGCCACCTCGTGATCGAGGCCGAGGACCACACCGAGCGCGGCCTTCAGGCCGCTGGCGAGCGCGCGCGGCTGCATCGCGTCTCCACCGTGCTCAATCTCGAAGGCCTGGATGCCGAGAACCAGATGCGCCGCGCTGCGGCGTTCCTCGGCGGAATGTTCGACGTCGACCGCGACCACTGGTACCCGATGCTGGTGGTTGTCGACGAGGCGCAGCTATTTGCGCCGGCCGTCGCCGGCGAAGTCTCGGACGAAGCGCGAAAGCTCTCGCTCGGCGCCATGACCAATCTGATGTGCCGCGGCCGCAAGCGCGGGCTTGCCGGCGTCATTGCGACGCAACGTTTGGCCAAGCTCGCCAAGAACGTGGCGGCGGAAGCCTCGAACTTCCTGATGGGGCGGACCTTCCTTGACATCGACATGGCCCGCGCCGCCGACCTGCTCGGCATGGAGCGACGGCAGGCCGAAGCCTTTCGCGACCTCGAGCGCGGCCAGTTCATGGCGCTCGGTCCGGCGTTGTCGCGCCGTCCCTTACGCCTGAACATCGGCGCCACCGAGACCTCACCGCGCAACTCGACGCCGCGGCTGTTGCCGTTGCCGGAAGCGACATTGGAAGATGCGCGTGCCGTGATCCTGGCGGCGCCGCCGCCGGACGCCAGCCGGCCCCAGCGGCGGCCCGCGCCGGATCTGCTGGAGCAACTGCGCGCGGCGAAGGCCGCGGCGCCGGAGATCCGGCCCGAAACCATCGAGGCGCCGGTCAGCGCCGAGGAGCTCGCCGCGCGGCGCGAGCGCGTCGACCGTACCCTCCGTGCCGTGCTCGCCGAGCCCGATGCCGGCTTCCGCGCCATCGGCGTGCTCTACCAGGAGTTCGTGGTCCGCTGCCGGATCGAGGGGCTCGGCGCGGCCGTGCCCGACCTCACCGAATTCCGCCGCATGCTGACCCATGCGCGCGCCGGGCTCGGCGCCGATCTCGCCGACGACGATGCCTGGCAGGACGTAGCGCTGCGCGCCTCGATCCTGCCCGACGACATGCAGGGCGTGTTCATGATGATCGCGCGCGCCGCCAAGGAAGGCTGGCCCTGCCCGGGCGACGCCGCGATCGCGCGCGCCTATGGCTCGCATTCGCTGCGCCGGGCGCAGCGGCTGCTGGGCTACATGGAGGAGCAGGGCTTGATCGTGGTCCAGCTCGACGGCTCCGGCCGAAGGATCGTCACGCTGGTGGAACTTGCCTGGGCGACCGCGCCGGGCGATCCTCATGCCGACGACCCGGCGGCGGAGTCCGCACCGCGCGCGGCCTCGCTCTGAGCTGCGGCGTCAGGAGCGCCTGATTGCGACGGTCTCGTCCGCTTCGAGCCGTCCAGCGCGTGCGGCGAGGCGGCAGAGGCGCGCGTCCAGCCCAGCGCCGGCGCGACCTTTTCTGCAACGAGATCGATCGAGCGCAGGACATAGGGATGCGGCGCATCGACCGAATGCACCTGGAACACCAGATCCGTCACCCGCTCCAGCGCGGCATCCGAGGCGAGCGAGGCGATGACGTCGCCGGCATGGCCGACATGGGTGTCGAACGCCGCGATCATCTCTTCCAGCGACTCGCCGGGGTTGGCGTGGCCGCCCTTGAGGAACTGCGGTAGCGCGCGGCGCAAGCCGATGTCCGCAAGGTGCATCGCCTCATCACGGTCGTCGGCGACGAAGACGCTGCGCGAGGCCATGATGCGGGGGTCGCAGCCGCGCGGCAGCGCTTCGAGATAGGCATCGATGATCGGGTTCTGGATCTCGGCCAGCGTGGCTTGCGGCGCCTCCTTCGCCCGCGGCTGGGTGCGCGACAGCAAAAGCCCGTCTCCGGCCTTGCCTGCGCGGGCGCCGCCGGCGGCCGAGAATGTCGCCTGCCAGATGCGCTTGTCCAATTCCGGCCGCTGCGGGTAGAGCGTATCGCCGCCGGCGAGCGCCTTGCCGAGCAAGGCCGTGCGGACGATGTCGAGGTTCTGCGCGAAGATCTCGTTGCGGCGGGCGCTGTCGAGACCGAAGGCGACAAAGGCCGAGGGATTGCCGCCGGTACCGACACCAAGCTCGAAACGGCCGTCGCAGATGAGATCGAGCACCGCGGCGTCCTCCGCCACCCGGATTGCATTCTCCAGCGGCAGTGTGACGATGCCGGTGCCAAGTCGAATGCGCGAGGTCCGGGCGGCGACGTAACCGAGGAAGGCAAAGGGTGACGGCAGGCCACCCTCGCGCTCGTGGAAATGATGCTGCGCAATCCACGCGGAATCGAGCCCCGCCTGTTCGGCCCGGACGATCTGCTCGACGGCGAAGCGATATCGCTCGGCGGCCGGAGCCTCGTCGAGCAGCCGTGTGAAGAAGCCCAGGCGTTTCAGGTTTGCAAAGCGTTTCATTGCGGCCCCTGCGAGGATGGTCACGGCCGGATGATGTCGGTTGCCGCGGTTCCAGACAAGCAGGCAGGCTGCAGCTGGCTCGCGGCGTCGTCTCCGTGCGATTCCCGAGTGCAGGGCGCAACGATGAGCATTGCGCTCGCTCCAGTGCGGCTGCGGCGCTCTGGCCCGCCAGCTCTCTTTGACACCCCCAAGCCTGACGTGCTGAACTGGCGAGCATTGAGCCGGTGACGACGTTTCTTCGCGAAGTGGAGGCATCCGATGAACGAGAACGAGATCCGCAATCTGGCCGCAGAGGTGAAGCAGGGCAAGCTGTCGCGGCGTTCGTTCATCAGGACCATGGCCGCGGTCGGAATCGCGGGGCCGATCGCGAGCCAGATCCTGGCCTGGCACGACGTGGCCATGGCAAACGCCACGCTGCCGTACAAGCCGACCAAGGCCGGCGGCGGCGGCACGCTCAAGATCCTGCTCTGGCAGGCGCCCACCCTGCTCAATCCGCATTTCGCGCTCGGCACCAAGGACCAGATCGCCGCCCGCATCTTCTTCGAGCCGCTCGCCGGCTGGGACAAGGAGGGCAACCTGATCCCCTGCCTCGCCGCGGAGGCTCCGAGCAAGGCGAATGGCGGCCTTGCCGCCGACGGCCTGAGCGTGATCTGGAAGTTGAAGCGGGGCGTGACATGGCATGACGGCAAGCCGTTCACGGCCGACGACGTCGTCTTCACCTGGCAGTACGCCGCCGATCTCGCAACCGCGGCCTATACGACCGGCTCCTACAAGGACATCAAGGTCGAGAAGATCGACGACCATACGGTGAAGGTGAACTTCAAGGCGCCGACGCCGTTCTGGGCCGATCCGTTCGTCGGCTCGGTCGGGATGATCCTGCCCAAACATCATTTCGGCGACTATGTCGGTGCGAAGTCGCGCGAGGCTCCCGGGAATCTGAAGCCGGTCGGCACCGGGCCGTACAAGTTCGTCGAGTTCAAGCCGGGCGACATGATCCGGGCCGAGCGCAATCCCGACTATCACATCAAGAACCAGCCGCATTTCGACATGGTCGAGGTCAAGGGCGGCGGCGACGCGGTCTCCGCTGCGCGCGCGGTGCTGCAGACCGGCGAATACGACTTTGCCTGGAACATGCAGGTGGAGGAAGAGGTCCTCAAGCGCATGGAGGCGGGCGGCAAGGGCAAGCTCGACATCACGCCTTCGGGCAACGTCGAGTTCATCATCCTGAACACGACGGACCCCTGGACCGAGGTCGACGGCGAGCGCTCCAGCGTCAAGACCAAGCACCCCACGCTGTCCGATCCCGCCGTTCGCCGCGCGATCAACCTGTTGATCGACCGCGATTCGATCCAGAAGTTCATCTACGGCCGCGGCGCCATCGCGACCGCGAGCTTCGTCAACGCCCCCAAGCAGTTCAAGTCGCCGAAGCTGAAATACGAGTTCGACATCGACAAGGCCAACAAGATCCTCGACGAGGCCGGCTGGACCCGAGGCGCCGACGGCATCCGCGAGAAAGACGGCAAGAAGCTCAAATACGTGTTCCAGACCTCGACCAACGCCCCGCGGCAGAAGACCCAGGCCATCATCAAGCAGGCCTGCCAGAAGGCCGGCATCGAGATCGAGATCAAGGCGGTCACCGCCTCGGTGTTCTTCTCCTCCGACGTCGGCAACCCCGACACCTATTCGAAATTCTATGCCGACATGGAGATGTACAACACGACGCAGCCGCAGCCCGATCCGGAGCGCCTGCTGAACCAGTGCGTGTCCTGGGAGATCGCCACCAAGGACAACAAATGGCTCGGCCGCAACAACTCGCGCTATTCAGATCCCGAAGCCGACAAGGCCTACAAGGCCGCCCAGAACGAGCTCGATCCGGTCAAACGCGCCGCGCTGCTGATGAAGGTCGACGAGATCTTCTGCGGAGCCAACGTGTTCCTGCCGCTGCTCTCGCGCCACATCGTCAACGCCAGCGTCAACAATTTGATGATCGACATCTCGGGCTGGGACACCATCACATGGAATTTGGCGGCGTGGCATCGCACTTGAGGGAACCCGGCCAAGGATCTCCACGTCCCGGACGAGTTGAACATTGCAATCCAACGTAACCCATGACGTTGCAGTGCACTTGCAGCCTACAATTCCTTCCACTGTGTGCGCCAGATCACAGCGGAATCATGCAGCATCGCCTACAAGGGCCGGGCATGGCCGCAAACAAGGTAACGGCGGTACGCACGAGGCTGGGAAGACGATCAACAGCTACGGACTTTGCTGAGCCGCGAGGGTGAAGAACCCGGCGGCTTTTCTTTTTGGGTGGGTTAGATCGAAAGCGAACCCATCAATTTGTCTCGAACGCGGACACATGATGGTTCGCAAGGATCTTACCATCCCACGCACGGCATCAAGGCTAAACTCGTCCCGCTAATGCCAGGTAGTGTCCGCTTCCACGATCACCACCCTGACTTCAGGGTCTTCCGCCGCGTTGCAGGCGCAGGGCATGCCTTCGCCGCAGCGGCAGCCGCCGAGTTTGTCACTCCAGACCCGGAGCGGATGGTTTTCGCAGACCCATCCGAGACCCTGGCAGAACGGGCAGGTCCTGTCGGTCACAGTGTATCCGGGGTCCGCAACGTGTCCGACCTGTCCTCGTTGCGCAGCTCCTGCTCGGCCGCGTGCCAAAATTCCTCCTCGCGCCCTTCCGGCTTGCCGGCCTGCTCCCACAGGCGATGCGCGCGTTCTCTGATGTCTTGTTCGGTCGGCTCGGACAATTTGCACCTCCTGTTGGAAGCACGGCCCCACCCTGGGGGGTATGGGGGGCTTGGAGGCGGGGCCGTGCAGGCCAGCCATCGGCGGCGACGCTGACCCGCCGAGTCAAGCGTCGACCATGGGCAAGAGTTCCTTCCACTTGGCCCTGTCGGCGGAAATCCTTTTTTGGCCGCTTCATGCCACCTTCAACGCAGCCTCGCCGTCGGCGTCGAGAAATCCCGTCAGCCGCTGCCTGATCAGTCGCTCCGCATCCGCCATGATCCGGTCGATCAGTTCCTTGACCGTCGGAATGTCGTGAATGAGCCCGACGACCATGCCGCAGCTCCAGGCCCCCGCATCCATCTCGCCATCCACCATCACCTTGGGATAGACGCCGGCGACCTGGTCATGAATGTCCTCGATTTTGAGGCTCTTGCCCTTCTCGCGCTCGATCTCGAGCAGATGCTCGACGCCCTTGTTGTTCAACACCCGCTCGGTGTTGCGGAGCGCGCGCATGACGAGGCGGGTGTCGAGCTCGGACGCCGCCACCAGCGCCTTCTTGACGTTGTCGTGCACGGGCGCTTCCTTTGTGGCGATGAAGCGCGTGCCCATGTTCATTCCGGAAGCCCCCATCGCCAGCGCCGCGACCAGACTGCGCGCATCGGCCATGCCGCCGGACGCAATGAAGGGGATCTTCAGTTCGTCGGCAGCCCGCGGCAACAGGATCATGTTCGGAATGTCGTCCTCGCCGGGATGACCGCCGCACTCGAAGCCGTCGACGCTGACGGCATCGCAGCCGATCTGCTCGGCCTTCAGCGAATGCCGGACCGAGGTGCATTTGTGGATCACCTTGATGCCGCCTGCCTTCAGCGCGGGCATGTATTGCTCGGGGCTGCGTCCGGCGGTCTCGACGATCCTGACGCCACCCTCCCTGATGGCGGCGATGTATTCCGGATAGGGCGGCGCGCTGAAGGTCGGCAGGAACGTCAGGTTGACGCCGAACGGCCTGTCCGTCATGTCGCGGCAGCGCGCGATCTCCTTGGCCAGCAGTTCCGGCGTGCGCTGCGTCAGGCCCGTGATCAGGCCGAGCCCGCCCGCGTTCGACACCGCGGCCGCCATCTCGGCGAAACCGACATAGTGCATGCCGCCCTGGACGATCGGATGCTCGATGCCGAACAGTTCAGTGATCGCTGTCTTCACGAATGACCTCCCCGCTTTTCCGCTCAGTGAATGATTTCGAACAGTCCGGCGGCGCCCATGCCGCCGCCGATGCACATGGTGACGACGCCGTACTTCGCCTTGCGCCGCCGGCCTTCGATCAGAAGGTGGCCGGTGAGCCGCGAACCCGTCATGCCGTAGGGATGGCCGATCGCGATCGAGCCGCCATTGACGTTGAGCTTGTCCGGATCGATGCCGAGCTTGTCGCGGCAATAGATCACCTGCACCGCATAGGCTTCGTTGAGCTCCCACAGATCGATGTCATCGATCTTCAGATTGTGGCGCTTGAGCAGGCGCGGGATCGCGGCAACCGGACCGACGCCCATCTCGTCCGGCTCGACGCCGGCGGCAACGAAGCCGCGGAAAATGCCGAGCGGCTTGAGGCCCTTCCTCGCCGCGATCTTGTCGCTCATGATTACGCAGGCCGAAGCGCCGTCCGACAGCTGGCTGGCATTGCCCGCGCTGATGGTCTTGCCCTCGAACACCGGCTTGATCCTGGCGAGGCCTTCCGCGGTTGTGTCCGGACGCGGGCCTTCGTCCTTGGTGAGTGTCACCTGTTCATAGGTGACCTCCTTGGTGTCCTTGTTGACGAGCGCCATCTTCGTCGTGAACGGCACGATCTCGTCGTTGAACCGGCCCGCCTGCAGTGCAGCGCCGACGCGGCGCTGGCATTCGAGGCTGTATTCGTCCTGCTTGTCGCGGCCGATCTTGTAGCGCTCGGCCACGACCTCCGCGGTGTCGAGCATCGACATGTACATTTCGGGCTTCAACGCCATCAGATCGTCGTCGACGGCGTGGAACCTGTTCATGTGCTCGTTCTGCACGAGGCTAATCGACTCGATGCCGCCGCCGATCGCAACCTCGACGCCATCGAGCATTACCGAGCGTGCAGCGACCGCGATGGCCTGGAGGCCCGAGGCGCATTGCCGGTCGATGGTGGTGCCGGCGACGGTGACCGGCAGGCCGGCGCGGATCGCGCCCTTGCGCGCCACGTTCATCACCATGGTGCCCTGCTGCATCGCGCAGCCCATCACAACGTCCTCGACTTCGCCGGGCGCGATGCCTGCCCGCTTCACCGCTTCGGCCATCACATGCCCGGCCAGGCTCGGGCCGTCGGTGTTGTTGAGCGCGCCGCGATAGGCCTTGCCGACGGCGGTCCTTGCGGTGGAAACGATGACTGCTTCGGTGGTCATGTTGGCCTCTTCTCTCTATGCGGCCGCGTCCAGCTGCGCGTAGCGCAGCACGTGGAAGGCGGGATCGCCGAACTGGATGTTGATGGAGGAGATACGCTTGAAATAGTGCCCGACAATGAGTTCGTCGGTCATGCCCATGCCGCCGTGCAGCTGCACCGCCTGATCGGCGACGAACTTGCCGGCGTAACCGATCTTCGACTTCGCGCCGGAGGCGAGCCGCGACAGCGCGGCATCGCCGGCGCCCAGGCTGAGGGTCAGATGTTGCATCAGCGAGAGTGCCTCCTGATGCGCGATGAACATGTCGACCATGCGGTGCTGGAGAACCTGGAACGAGCCGATCGTCGTGCCGAACTGCTTGCGCGTCTTCGAATACTCCAGCGTCGCCGAATTCAGTTCGCCGATGGCCCCGACGGCTTCCGCGCAGAGCGCCCCGATGGCGCGGTCGCGGCAGGCTTCCAGCGCAGCAACGCCCTCGCCTTCCCGCCCAAGCAACTGCCCGCGGGCCTCGCGCAGGCTGACCTCGGCGGCGCGCCGGCCGTCGATGGTCTTGAAGCTCTGGAGATCGACGCCGGCAGCGCGGCGGTCGACCACGAACAACCCGACACCGGTGCGATCGCGCTGGTCGCCCGAGATCCGGGCCGAGACGATCAGATGATCCGTCCAGGGCGCCGCCACCACCATGGTCTTCTCGCCGGTGAGAAGGTAATCGCCCCCTTCGCGCCGCGCCTTGGTGGCGACGTTGGCAAAATCGAACCGCGAGGCCTTCTCGGTCCAGGCCAATGCCCAGAGCCTGCTTCCGTCGATGATGCCAGGAATGAGGCGCTGCTTCTGCTCCGGCGTGCCCAGATGCTCGATCAATCCGCCGGCCAGCACCACCGTCTCGACGAAGGGCTCGACGACGAGGTGACGGCCGAACTCATGCATGATGATCATGGTCGACAGCGGACCGCCGCCGAGACCGCCCGCTTCTTCTGAAAACGGTGCCGCGAGCAGGCCGAGCTCCGCGAAAGCCTGCCATTGCGTCCGGCTGAAGCCCTCCTCGCTCGCCACGATCCTGCGCCGCGCCTCGAAATCGTATTGATCGCGCAGCAGCCGCTGCACGCTGGAGCGCAGCAACTCCTGCTCTTCCGTGAACTGGATGTCCATCCGATCCTCCCGATGCGCCGCGGCTAGAGGCCGAGCACGGCCTTGGCGATGATGTTGCGCTGGATCTCGTTGGACCCGCCGTAGATGCTGAGCTTGCGCGCGTTCAGATATTTCTCCGACGCGGTATGAGCGTGCTCAGGCCCCGGCATGAAGTGGTTGGCGCCGGCCGGGTGCTCGCGAATGGCAAGGCCGTAATTGCCGATCGCGCGATGGGTGAGCTCGGTGATGTCCTGGAAGATCTCGGTGCCGCGGATCTTGAACAGCGAAGCCGCCGGGCCCGGATCGATGCCGCGCGCCATTTGGGCGACGACGCGCAATTCCGTGGCTTCCAGCGCAAGCACATCGAGCTCGACGCGAGCGATGTCCCGCAAAAACTCGAGATGCGCCGGATCGTCGGCCGGTATCTCGGCCTTCACGATCTGCTTCAGCTTGCTGATGTAGCGGGTGGAGCGGCCGATGCCGGCCATGCTGGTGCGCTCGTTACCGAGCAGGAATTTGGCGTAGGTCCAGCCCTTGTTCTCCTCGCCGACCAGATTCTCCACGGGCACGCGGACGTCTTCGAGGAAGACGTCGTTGACCTCGTGGCTGCCGTCGATGGTGATGATCGGCCGCACGGTGACACCAGGCGATTTCATGTCGATCAGCAGGAAGGAGATTCCCGATTGCGGCTTCGCGTTCGGATCGGTCCGCACCAGGCAGAAGATCCAGTCCGCGTGCTGCGCCAGCGTGGTCCAGGTCTTGTGGCCGTTGACGATATAATGGTCGCCCTCGCGCACCGCCTTGGTCCTGACAGTCGCGAGGTCGGAGCCGGAGCCGGGCTCCGAATAACCCTGGCACCACCAATCCTCGCCGGAGAGAATACGCGGCAGGAAGCGCTTCTTCTGCGCCTCGTTGCCGAAAGTATAGATGACGGGGCCGACCATGGTGACGCTGAAGGCCAGCGGCGGCAGCGTCCCGGCCCGTGAGGTCTCCTGTTCGAAGATGAAGCGCTGCGTGATCGACCAGCCGGGACCGCCATACTCCCTGGGCCAAAGAGGCGCGATCCAGCCCTTCTTGTAGAGGATCCGGTGCCAGAGCAGCGACTGCTCCTTGGTCAGATCGGTCTCGGGATTCGGGACGCGCATCTCCTCCGGATAGTTCTCGGCAATGAATGTGCGCACCTCGTCGCGGAACGCTGCGTCGTCGGGGGAAAGCTTGAGCTCCATCGCCCTGCTACCACTTCTCACCGAAGGGGCGGATCTCGAGTTCGAAGGTCCAGGCGCTGCGTGGCTGCTGATAGAGCTGCCAGTAGGATTCCGCGACGGAAGACGGCGGCATCAGGAGGTCGGGATTGTCGAGCGCGTTCGGACCGAGGGCTTCGAGCCGGCGCTGGCGCACCCACTCGGTGTCGACGCCGGAATCGATGATGAGATGCGCCACGTGAATGTTCTTCGGGCCCAGCTCCCGCGCCATCGCCTGCGCCACTGCCCGCAGGCCGAACTTGGCGCTGGCGAAGGCAGCATAGCCGATCCCACCGCGCAGGCTCGCCGTCGCGCCGGTGAAGAAGATGTTGCCCTTGCCGTGCGGCAGCATCAGCCGCGCCGCTTCGCGGCCGGCCAGGAAGCCGGAATAGCAGGCCATCTCCCAGACCTTGCGGAAGACGCGCTCGGTCGTATCGAGGATCGGAAAGTTGACGTTGGCGCCGATGTTGAAGATGCAGACCTCCAGCGGCGCATGGTTGTCGGCGTCATCGAGGAAGGAGATGACCTCCTCCTCCTTCCGCGCGTCGAGCGAGCGAGCATGGATCTCGCCGCCGGCCGCCTCGATCTCCTTGACCAGCGGCTCGAGCTTCGCCCCGTTCCTGCGTCCGGCAAAGACGGTGAAGCCCTCCGAAGCGAACTTCTTGGCGATTTCGCCGCCGATGTAGTCGCCGGCACCAATCACGGCCACGGTCGCGTTTCTCTTTTGCACGGGTCGTCTCCCGGTTGGATTGAACGTGTCGAAGCTGTTCTCTGGCAGGCGGCCGGCGCCTCTATGCCGTCCTGGCGATCGGCTGTCTGGTTTGCTCGAGGATCGACTCCTCGACGTCGCGAAGCTGATCCTTACCGAAGAACATCTCTTTTCCAACGAAGAAGGTCGGCGAGCCGAACGCGCCCCGGCTGACGGCGTCGTTGGTCAGATCGATGAGCCTCTTCTTGACGTCGTCCTGCTGCGCACGCGCGATCAGCCTATCGATATCGATGCCGGAGGAGATGAAGGCGCTCCTGAAGATGTCGAGATCGTCCATCTTCTTCGGCTCTTCCCACATGTGATGGTAGGCGGCTCGAAAATAGGGCTCAAACACGCCTTCGAATTGCGCCGCGACGGCGCCGCGCATCAGCATCAGCGTGTTGACCGGGAAGAACGGGTTCTGGCGAAATGTCGTGACCTTGTGGCGGCGGATAAAGCGCTGGGTCTCGAGCGCCTGGTACTCCGGCTTGTTCTTGATCCCGCGAAGCGAGTCGAATGGCGACATGTTGCCGGTCGCCTTGTAGATGCCGCCGAGCAGCACCGGCACGTAGTCGAACTTGACGCCGGTGCGCTGCTCGATACCCGGGATGGCCAGCTCCGCCAGATAGGCGTTGGGGCTGCCGAAATCGAACTGGAATTCAACTTTCAGGCTCATCGGCTTCCTCCTTGGCGTGGTCTGGTCTCGGTCTGCAGCGCCAGCCTACTTTGCATCACCCTACAGTTCTAAAATAGAACTGTCAATTCGCCTGGCCGCTGGCCCCTCACGCAGTAGCCCGGGTCTATTGTTTGGAGCTCAGTACCTATCTAGAATGCGAGAAAGGCTGGACTGGTCTCCGGGACGATTCGAGGCCCGCATGCGGGTTGCTGGAGTGTTTGAATGAAGTGGAAAGAACTCGAGGAAGAGCCGTGCTCGATGGCGCGGACCATCGGCGTGATCGGCGACCGCTGGACGCTTCTGATCCTGCGCGAATGCTTCCTGCGCACCCGCCGCTTCGAGGGCTTCCAGTCGGCGCTCGGCATCACCCGCCACCTTTTGGCCGAACGGCTGAAGAAGCTGGTGCGGCAGGGCATCCTGCGGCGCATCCCCTACCAGGAATCGCCCAAGCGTCACGAATACATCCTGACCCAGAAGGGGCTCGACCTGTATCCCATCATGATGGCGATCGTGCATTGGGGCGATACCCACATGGTCGACGAGCGCGGCAGGCCGTTGCTGCACCAGCACCGCAAATGCGGCAAGGACTTCGATCCGGTCATGGTGTGCTCGGAGTGCGGCGAGCCGCTGTCGGCCAAGGAGGTTCACACGCATCCCGGACCGGGCGCGCGAAGCACCCCGCCAAACCCGGCGCCCGCGGCCGCGAAGACCAAGACGCGCTCCCGCGCAGCCTAAGCACTCTCGGCACCCGCGGGCCGCCGGCGTTACTCCCATATCCGGATCACATCGCCCGCCGCCTCGCGCGCGTAGAGACGTTCAACCTGCTCCGCGCGGACTTTCAGCACGGCGCGCTGATTGACATAGGCCTTGTCGGTGATCTCTCCGGCCGCCATTGAGGGCGGATCCTTCAGCAGGATGACGGAGCAGATCTTCTCGCTGCTTCCGACCGCCTCGTTGTAGCTCCGGAAGCGCTCCTTCAGGAACTAGATGACGAGAGGATCGGAGGTCAGGTCTCCCGCGGGAGCTGCCGCGATCCGGGCCGCCTCGGTCGGGTTCAGCCAGCAGAGCAGCGCGCACGCCTCGCGATTTTCACCGGCAACGACGATGTCGAGCAGGACTCCCCCCGTCGCGGCGAGGACGGCCGCGCGCATGTTTCCGACCGGGACCCAGGTGCCGTTCGCGAGCTTGAAATTCTCCGAGATGCGGCCGGTGAAGCGCAGCCCCAGCTCCGGCTTCTCCGGATCCAGAAACGAGACCGTATCGCCGATCCGGTAGAAGCCTTCTTCATCGAAGGCTTTTTCCGTCAGATCGGGCCGGCCGAGATAGCCCGGCGTGACGTTGGGCCCCTTCACCCTGGCCTCGTAGGAATCGGACACCGGGAGCAATTTGAGCTGAAGCCCGGGCGCCGGAAGCCCGATCTCGCCCGGCCGGTCCGTCGCCCAATGCGTCGTGCTGATGGTCGGCGCGGTCTCCGTCGTGCCGTAGCCCGCCATCACCGGAATCCGCCGTCCCGTGATCGAGGAGGTCAACCGATACAGCTTCTCCAGCGTGCCTTGCGAGATGGCAGCACCTGCGTATGTCATGCGGTCCATCCGCCTGAACACGCAAGCGCCCAGCTCGGGATCCTGCTCGACCGCGTCGCAAAGCAGATTGTAACCGGCGGGGACGTTAAACATGGCGGTCGGCGAGATCTCCTTGAGGTTGGCGAGCGTCTTGTGAAACAGCTGCGGGAGCGGCCGGCCGTCGTCGATATAGAGCGTCCCGCCGTTCTTGAGGATGCCGTGGAGGATGACGTTGCTGCCCATGGTGTGGTGCCAGGGCAACCACTCCACCTGGACCGGCGCCGTCGGCGGCGACACCAGCAGACTGCTCATCTGCAGCGAGCTCGCCATCATGCGGTGCGTGTTGAGCACGCCCTTCGGAGAGCCCGTCGAGCCCGACGTGAAGAGAATCTTGGCGACATCGTCGCAAGCAACGATGCGGGATGCTTGGTCAAATCCTTCGTGACCGGATCGGTCGGTCAGGACGCGGAAGGGGACCGTGTCCGGCGCGCCGTCGACGCTGATCCATGTCGCCTCTGCCAGTTCGGGAATGGAGCGGCCGGCGGAGAAGTCGCGTCCGCTTTGCACGAACACGAGATTCGGCCGCAGCACTTCGGCGACCTCCTTCAGCCGCGCAAGTCCGCCAGGCATCAGCGTGTAGTTCGGCGAGATCGGCGCCAGGATGATACCGACCGACATCGCCGCGAACGAGATCACGGCGTTCTCGATCGAGTTTCCCGACAGGACCGCCAGTTTGTCGCCCCGCTTGCCGCCCATCTCGATCAGGCTCTGGCCGACCGCCTGGACCTGCGACCACGCCTGCCGATAGGTGATCTCGTCCCATCCGCCTTTCGTATTGCGCTGTGCGAGGAAAACCCGGTCCGGAGCGGCCTCTGCCCAGCTCGGCAGAAAATCGGTGACGCGCCAGTCACAGGGTTTCCAAGCAAGGGGCGAGCTGAGGACCAGCGTGCCATCGGAGCGACGCTCGATGTGCAGCTCCCTCGGCGCAAACTTCAGTGCCGTCGTCGACATCAACATGATCTCCTGACTTGCCGGAAGCCGGTTCCGCGTGCCGTTACGATTGCCGTCGCGCGCTCATTCTGACTTGGCGTCCAGCACGTCCCCGAAGGCTTCCCAGGTCGCGCCGGTCCATCGCTGCAGGCGCATCTGGGTCCAGATCATGTTCTGGGTTTCACTGGTGTTGACCTTGATTCCAGGCAGCGCCGTCGGGACGACGAAATCCCGCAGGTTCTTGGCCTGCGCCACGATGTTCTTGCGCGACAGATCGTTTCCGCATTGCTTCAGGATCTGCTCGAGCAGGATGCCCTGCTGATAGCCGGTCAGATAGCTGCCGTTGGTGACGTCGACGCCCGGCAGGTATTTGTCGAGGAAGGCGCGGTACGCCTGCATGCCGGGATCGTCTTTCCAGGCGGGATCCAGCAGGTCCTTGTTGATGGTCCCGACGATCACGCCGACCGACTTGTCGAGACCGGCAGGCGTGAGCGTGCCGCCGACCGAGCTGGAGGGGAAGTTGATGACGACCGTCGCCTTCCAGCCGATCAAGGAAGCCTGCCGGATCGCCTGTGCGGCGAATTTCGGCGTGCCTGCGATCACCAGGGCCTCGGCGCCGGAGCTCTTCAGACTGGTGATTTGCGAATCGATGGTGGGCTCGGACACCTCATAGGAGGCGGCGACGACCTTGCGATCGAAGTCCTTGCCGAGAAACGTCTTGAAGGCATTGAGATAATCTTTGCCGAGATCGTCGTTCTGATAGAGGACCGCATATTTGGCGTTCGGCAGCGCCCGCGTCAGATATTTGGCGTAGATCTTTCCCTCGGTGTCGTAGCTGACGAGGCCCGTCGTGGTCAGCGGGTGGCTGGCGACATCGGTGAACTTGGACGAGCCGCTGACGATCGCGATGCTGGGGACGTTTTTCGCCTTCAGATATTTTGCCGTGGCCGAAATGCCGGGCGTGCCGAGCTGGCCGAACATGAATGCGATTTCATCGCTCTCGACGAGCTTGCGGGCCTGCTCCACCGCCTTGGGCGGGCTGTAGGCATCGTCGTAGGCGATATAGTTGATCTTGCGTCCGTTGATGCCGCCGCGATCGTTCACGGACTGGATGTAGGCCATCAGGCCCTTGCCGACGACGCCGATCGACGAGGCAGGTCCGCTGAACGGAAACACCCCGCCGATCTTGATCTCCGTCGCGGTAACCCCCGGCTCGTCCGAGGCGAAGGCCGGGCTGCTCAACAGCAGCGCCAGAACAGCAAGACTCTTCCATTTCGTCAGCATGACCCGTCCTCCCTTGTTGCTTACCCGCGCGGAGCGTCGATGCGATCGAAACCGCTGCGCACCCGACCGAGCTTGCGGCCGTTGAACCCGACCGTCTCGTGGCAACATACAGTTCTTTTTTTGAACTCGTCAAGTGGAGGAGATGGTCATTGCGGAACCGCAACAGGCATGCGTTGGCCATCGCTGGTTGCGCGGTTCAAGCAAATACAGTGATTTCATTTGGCAATTCGATGCTGTTGCTGACCGAACGACGAACCGTACGGCTTCCAGCCGCTTCATTCCATTATGATACTCACGGCAAGGACGGCGCGACGCGCACCCGGCGCAATTAACCGGCTGGAAAAAGCAGTCCGGTTTCCCGCAAGTCGTCGGCTGCCCGGCGCGGCGTCGCAAGACTCGACGCAGGTGGCGCACCATGTTCGCCAGCCCCGACTCCGTCTGGTAGACTTTGATGCTGCGCGACTGCAGTTGCGCACGCTGGTGGCGCCGATGGGCCTCGTGCAGGTGCGGGCGATCGCGACGTTTCACAACGGAGAAGATCATGGCATCGCATGACGGGACGCGGATTCTGGCCGGCCAGGTGGCGCTGGTCACAGGCGCAGGGCGAGGGCTCGGCCGCGCCTTTGCGGAGAAGCTCGCCGCGCTCGGCGCCGGCGTCGCAATCCACGGCATGCGCGAGAACGGGCCGGCGGAATATGGCGAAGGCACCACGCTGACCGCGGTGGCCGCCGAGATCGGCCGGGAGTACGGCGTGCGCACCCAGCGCGTGCTCGGCGATCTCACCAGGAGCGAGGATATCGCGCGCGTCGTCGCCGAGACCGAAGCCGCGCTCGGGCCGATCGACATCCTCGTGCACAATGCCGGCGGCGACATCGCGGCCGCGGGCGGCAAGCCCGATCCGAACGACGCGGTGAACATCGGCGAGGCAGACGTCCGCGCGGTGCTGGAGCGCAATCTGCTCTCGACCATCCTGACCTGCCAGGCGGTCGCGAAGGGCATGATGGAGCGGCGCCGCGGCCGCATCGTCACGCTCGGCTCGGTCGCGGCGTTCAAGGGCCGCACCAACGGCGCGATCTATGCGGTGTCGAAGGCCGGCGTGACGCACTATACACGCTGCCTCGCCGACCAGCTCCGCCCCTTCGACATCGCGGTCAACTGCATCGCGCCCGGCGACACCCGCACCGGCCGCTTCCTCGGCACCCGCGCCGTCGATCCTACCCGCATGGTCGAGACCGGCACGCTCGACCGCATCGCCACCGTCGACGAGGTCGCGCGCGTGGTCGAGTTCTTTGCCGGCCCGATGGGCGCGTTCGTCTCGGGCCAGGTGCTGCGGATCGACGGCGGCGGACAGGCATGGCCGGCGTGAGTGTTGCGGCGGAGGATCGGACTGGAAACGGTGCGGGGCAAAAGCGGAGTGTGGCGCAAGCTTCCTCGACATCATCACGCGGCTCAGCGCAGAACACGCCTTCTCGTCCTCGCGGCGCAATTCGCCCGAGCTTTGCTTCATCTTTCACCCCTCTAAAACCAAGAGGGCGCAGGGAAGGCCGGGTGCTGACAACGCACCCGCGGTCTGCTGCGCAATAGGCACACGCAGAAGAACCGCACAGCAGCATACAGGTGGTGCCGATCACTCGGCCTTCCCTGCGCGATGGTCGGACGGCTTATGCCGCGCTCTCCCGGGAGCCGAGTTCCTTCTGGCCTCCCTCGCCCCCGCGGAATTCACCGTCTCTCGCACCGGTTGACACGAGAGCCGCATCCGCAAGAGCTTGACCGTAGCAACGACGGCCAGGACCACACGGTTTTGCCGTACGCACGGCCCGCCATTTCGCCGCAGTTTTCCCGATGCCGTCGACA
>DATLXF010000012.1:0-2122 GCA_035575945.1 Bradyrhizobium sp.
CTCATAAGATAGCGAACGCGCGGCATAAAGGCCGAGCGCCTTGAGGTCGCGCGCCAAAACCTCCATGGCGGCGACACCGCCCTCCTCGATCGCCTCGACAAACTCGGCCCGCGTCGCGAATGGGAAGTCGTCACCGCCCCACACTCCGAGACGCTGAGCGTAGGCGAGATTATGAACCGTAGTCGCACCGGTGGCCGAGACGTAGACGACGCGGGCATTCGGCAAAGCATGCTGCAGCCTCAGGCCCGCGCGGCCCTGCTGAGAGGCCGCCCCCGGACGATTGCAAGCAATCGCCTTGAGGTCACCCCGCTCGCCCTTGCCACCAAGCGCGTTCTGCATGGCGTGGCTCTCGTCGAAGACGATCACTCCGTCGAAGTCGGAGCCCAACCATTCAACGATCTGACGCGCGCGCGAAAGCTTTTCTCCACGCTCGTCGGTGCGCAGCGTAGCGTAGGTGGTAAATAGGACGCCTTCCGCAAGCCGGATCGGCGTGCCCTGCCGGAAGCGGGAAAGCGGCGTCACGAGCAGCCGCTCCACCCCAAGTGCCGACCAATCGCGCTGCGCATCCTCGATCAGCTTATCGGATTTGCTAATCCAGACCGCACGACGCCGGCCCTTCAGCCAGTTGTCGATCAGGATACCGGCGACCTGCCGGCCCTTGCCCGCGCCGGTGCCATCGCCCAGGAACCAACCGCGGCGAAAACGAACCGCATTCTCAGCGTCATCACGCGCGGCCGCCACGACGTCAAAGGTGGCATCGACCGTCCAGGAACCTGCGAGAAACTCCGAATGGGCTTCGCCAGCGTAGATGACGCTCTCGAGCTGCGCGTCCGAGAGGATGCCATCCGTTATGACATTGGCCGGCAGATGCGGCCGATAGGATGGCTTTGGCGGCGCGACCGACGCCATTGCAGCCGACTGCACGAGCCTTGTGGGATGGGCCTGCGCGCCGGGAATGCGGATCGACTGAAGTGTGTAGGCTTCATAGAGCGCATCGGTGATGGTACTGGCATCAGTGGGCATCCAGTCGATGGGCTCATAGATGACTTCCGTCGCCACGAGATCGGATGCTGGCGCCGCGGTCGCCGGTTGGCGCTTTGCGACGTAGGCGCGGACGGTCCGCGGCGTGGACGGGCTGGCAATTGCTGGCACGACCGCAATCGGCTTGCCAGCAAGTGGACGACGTGCTGGCACGTCCCGGATGACCCAGCCGAGCAAAGTCGGCAGGTCTCGCGCGATGCCAGCGGATGCCGGCAACAACGCGATATCGCCCGCCGGCACCCGATCGATAACGGTCAGGCGGGTGTCGGTGGTGGTACCGTGCTTGGCATAGACGGCGCCGTCAATCGCCGCCGAGAACACGACCTGTCCCTGATCCTGAAGCCGCTTGAAGGAGTCGGTCCACACAGGGTTGTCGGGGGCGACGTTCGCGCCGGTGATGGCGACCAGGCGCCCGCCTGCTGGAAGACGGGCCAACGCCGAGCCGACGTGCTGTAATGCCGCATCTGCCATCGCGCGATCGACGTGGACTGCGGCCGAGAACGGCGGGTTCATCAGCACGACGCTCGGCACGGTACGCGCATCGAGGTGGTCGTTGATGTGTGCGGCGTCAAACCGCGTGGTGGAGATGGCAGGAAAGATCTGCCCGAGAATGCCGGCGCGGCTCTCGGCGAACTCATTGAGGACGAGGGAGGCGCCAGCCAGTTCCGCGAGAACGGCCAGATGGCCGGTACCGGCCGACGGCTCCAGCACGACATCGGCTGGCGTGATCGCGGCGGCCACGCTCGCGACATACGCCAATCCGATCGGCGTCGAGAACTGCTGGAGCGATTCGCTTTCCTCGGACCGGCGTGTCTGGGTCGGAAGGAGGCTTGCGATCCGCATCAGCATCGACAGCATGTCGGCTGGCGACGCCGCCTTGGCGCGCATGGCGGCGCCATGCCGCCGCAGGAACAGGACGGTCGCCGCCTCGCAGGCGTCGTAAGCGGTCTTCCAGTTCCAGGCGCCGGTCGCATCGGAGGTGCCGAACGCTGCCTGCATGGCGTGGCGCAGAACGGCGGCATCGATGCGACGTCCCTGTTCGAGATCGGTCAAAAGCTGTCGCGCAGCCCTGACGACTGCG
>DATLXF010000013.1:0-5484 GCA_035575945.1 Bradyrhizobium sp.
GACGGCCTCGGCGAGGGAACTCACGTTGTCCTCCCCGCATTCAACGAGCCTGCACAGGATCATCAGCCGGCGCTCGTTTGCGATAGCCCGCAGGACGGAGGCCACTTCAACTGCCTGCTTCTCGAAAGTTTCCGGATCGAATGTTGAGGAGGCCATCGTCCTGTTCCCCTTATTTGAGCCATTGCTTAATTAGATATTGCTAATATATCCGTCAAGTCCGACCGAGCAATGGCATCAGGGAGTTCCAGAATGTCACCACCAATGATCCGATCGTTCTTCGACGAGCCGACCAACACGGTGAGCTACCTGGTCGCCGATCCGGCGACCAAAAAGGCCGCGATCATCGATCCGGTGTTCGACTACGACCACAATTCCGGTGAGGTGGATACGCGCTCTGTCGAGGCGATGCTGGCAGCCGCCGAACGAGCGGGCAACACCATCGAATGGGTTCTGGAGACCCATGCTCATGCCGACCATCTCTCGGGCGCGCCTTTCATCAAGGCGAAGACCGGCGCGAAGATCGGCATAGGCGAGCACATCAAGGACGTGCAGCGCATCTTCCGACCGATCTTCAACGCTACGGACTTGAAGACCGACGGCAGCGACTTCGATCATCTGTTCCGCGACGGCGAGCGCTTCAAGATCGGCGAACTCGAGGTCGAGATTCTCTACACGCCGGGGCATACGCCGGCGGACATCTCGTACAAGATCGGGGATGCCGTATTCGTCGGCGACACTCTGTTCATGCCCGACTACGGCACCGCGCGCGCCGATTTCCCCGGCGGCGATGCACACGGGCTCTACCGGTCGATCAAGCGGCTGCTGGCGCTGCCGCAGGAGACGCGGCTCTTCATGTGTCACGACTACAAGGCTCCCGGCCGCGACACGTTTGCCTGGGAAACCACGGTGCGCGAGCAGCGCGAGAGAAACGTCCACGTCAAGGACGGCGTCACCGAAGATGAATTCGTGGCCATGCGGCAGGCGCGCGACACCAAACTGTCGGCACCGAGGCTGCTGCTGCCTTCCATTCAGGTCAACATCCGCGCCGGCAAATTCCCGCCGGCCGAAGCCAACGGGGTGCGCTATCTCACGATCCCCGTGAAACTCAAGGGCGGCGCGCAGACCTGCGTGTAGGCCCCCGGCGATCGTTCATGCCGCGGCACCGGTCGCTGATCAGACGTCGAACGTCAGCTCCGACCGGGTGCCGCTGCCACCTTCGCGGTTCGATATGGTGAGTTTCGCTCCGACCTTTGCGAGCGCGAGCTTGACGATGGCAAGGCCCAGCCCGCTTCCGATCGGGCTCCTCAGTCTACCCCGGAAGAAGCGTTTTCCGATTTGATCGAGTTCGTCGGCGGGGATACCCGGCCCTTCGTCCTCGATGGTGATGGCATTGCCCCGGGCCATCCAGACGACCCGTCCCTCGCTAGTGTACTGCATCGCGTTTTCGTGCAGGTTCCGCAGCGCGAGCTGGAGGCAGTCGGCGTTCGTATTCAGCACCATAGCCCGGACGCTGGCGTCGATCGTCACCGTCGTCTGTTCGTGCCTTGGAGTGGCGACGACGATCTCCTCGAGGATCGGACCGACCGCGACCGGCGCCAACGGTGCATCGACCGTTTCGGAGTCCAGCCTTGCGATCGTCAGCAGTTGGCGCACCAGGCGCGTGCTCCTGTCGACGGCTCTCACGATCTGTTCGAGCGCCCCCCGCACGACCTTCGGGTCGTCGGCGGCCAAAGCCACCTGGGCCTGCGTCTTCAGTCCTGCCAGCGGCGTGCGCAGTTCGTGCGCCGCGAAGGCGGTCACTTCGCGTTCATGCCGGCGCGCGGCCTCAACCCGGCTGAGAAGCCCGTTGAGGGCGACTGCGAGCGGCCTGACCTCGGTCGGAGCACGTTCGGTTTCGACGTGCCGCATGTCGTCCGGCTCGCGCGCGCCGAGGTCCTGGGCCATCTGCCGCAAGGGACGAAGACCCTGCCCCACGCTCGCCCAGATCGCGGCGCCGAGCAGCGGCGCGATCAGCAGCGCCGGCCACATCAGCCCCTTGATCAGGTCGGTCACCAGCCGCTCCCGCAGCCCAACACGGTCCCCCACCAACACGCGCAGATTGTGATCGGCGTCCTCAACCGAGAACACGCGCCAGGGTTCGCCGTTGATGATCCGGTCCGAGAACCCTGAGGCGGCGGGTGAGAGCTGCTGATCGGGTGCGCCGCTCGATTTCGCGACCATGCGGCCATCGAGAGACCAGATCTGGCACGACAATTGTCGTTCGTAGCTGCCGAGCGGCTGTAGCGCGGCGGGTGTCGAGCCTGCGGGGAGAGCATCGAAGCCGGATGCAAGCGAAGCCACCATGCGCGCGGCCTCCTGCAGGCGCGTGTCGAGAACATGCTCCACTTCGTCCCTGGTTCCGACGTAGATCCAGACGACCGCCGCCAACCAGACGATCCCAGTCGCGGCAAGTAGCATCGCGAACAACCTTAGCCTCAAGGACCTCATCGGCCCGTCCCCATCCGATAGCCTACGCCGCGCAGCGTCTGGATCGCGTCTTTGCCGATCTTGTTGCGGAGATTATGGATGTGAACCTCGATCGCGTTGCTTTCGACGTCCTCTTGCCATCCATAGAGGCGCTCCTCAAGTTCGGCGCGCGAACGGACCTGCTCCGGACGCTCCATCAGCGCCGCCAGAATCGCGAACTCGCGGCGCGACAGGTTGATCGGCTCGCCGGCGACGGTCGCCGATAGATCAGCCGGCGAGAGCACGATGGCGCCGTAGGTCATGGTCGGGGCCGCACGCCCGCCTTCCCGGCGGACGATGGCGCGCAGGCGCGCTGCCAGTTCATCGAGGTCGAAGGGTTTCGCCAGGTAGTCGTCAGCTCCGGAATCCAGGCCCGAAACCTTGTCGCCGACGCGGTCGCGCGCCGTCAGGAGCAGAACGGGCGTGGCGTCCCGCCGTCCTCGGAGCCTGCGCAGCAGATCCAGGCCACTTCCATCCGGCAGCATGATGTCGAGCACGATTGCCGAGTAGCGCGACGTCGCGAGCGCGTGGTCGGCGTCCTCGCAGGTTTCGACCGCGTCGACCGTGGCGCCGGTCAACGACAGTCCCGCCCGCAGACCATCGGCCAGGATCGGATCGTCTTCGACGACGAGTATGCGCATCAGTACCTCCGAGGTTCCTCTCGGTCCCCAGCCTTAAGGCTGGCTTAAGGTAGCCTATCCAAGTCGTGGCATCCGCTCACAAAAAATGCAGGGCCGCCACCGACATGCCGGGCTTTCATCGACTATCGGTCATATTGTTCGTTCTCCTGTCCTCCGTCGCGTTGGCCCGGGCGGGAACGCCGCCGTCCGCCGACCAAGCGTTCCAATTGAAGGTTTCGCGCGACGACGCGGGGCTGTCGCTCACCTGGGCGATTGGGCCGGGCAGCTACCTCTACCGCGCAATGATCGCCGCCAAGAACGCGGTGCCTCCCGGGACACCTGTCACGGTCCAAACGCCCCAGGGAGAACCCAAGGACGATCCGGATTTCGGGCCGCAGGAGATCTATCGGAACTCGGCGAAAGCCCAGATCCCATCTGCCGACCTGCGAGGGCTGCGCGAAATCGCAGTGACCTATCAGGGTTGTGCGGAACAGTACCAAATCTGCTACCCCCCGGTCGCCAAGACGATCAATCTGGAAACGCTGGCGATCAAGGACCGCGACGCCACCGCCCCGTCCTCGTCCGGATCCTCATCTTTCGTGGACGCTCCGGATGCCGCGGTTGGAGCGAGCGACGGCGTCTCGGCGACGATCGCGCCCGCACCTGGCGAGGGCATCTCCTACTGGGTGACGCTCGGCGGCATGCTGGCCTCGTTCTTCGGCTTCGGCATTCTATTGTCGTTCTCACCCTGCACCTTCCCGCTGGTGCCGATCTTCTTCGGTCTGATGGCCCGGTCGCAGGAGCGTCTTTTGTTCGGCCGGGGGCTTGCCCTCGCGGCGACGTTTGTCGGAGCGTCCGCATCGGCCTACGCAACGCTGGGTGCGTTCGCAGCCTGGTCCGGATCCGGAGAGAACCTGCAGATCCTGCTGCAGACGCCGGTTGCGCTTGGCGTAATGAGCGCCGTCCTCGTCACCCTCTCGCTGTCCATGTTCGGCCTGTTCGAGATCCAGCTGCCGGCCGCCTTGGTCGAGCGGATATCGGGCGCGGCCTCCGGAGGCGGTCGCGGACCGCTGGCCGCAGCCGCCGTTCTCGGATTCGGATCGGCACTGATCGCCGGCCCCTGCGTGACACCTCCGCTGGCCACGGCCCTGCTGTACGTCGCTCGCACCGGCGACGTGATGCGCGGCATGGCGGCCCTCTTCCTGTTCGGCGTCGGCATGGGCGTGCCGCTTCTGGTCTTCGGAGCGTTGGGACCGCGGTTCCTGCCGAAGCCAGGTCGCTGGCTCGTCCGCGTCAGGCATGCCTTCGGCTTCATCCTGCTTGCCGTCGCGATCTCGATCTTTTCCCGCGTTCTGTCGCAGCAGACCACGCTGCAGCTTTGGGGCGCGCTCGCGACGGGTGTCTCCGTCTATCTCGGAACGCAATTCCTGATGACGCACAGTCGATGGCGCTTTGTGTCCATGAGCCTAGCGAGCATTTCGCTTCTGAGCGGCTCGGTCCTGATGATCGGATCGGCTGGTGACGACAGTCTCAACGCGACCCGCATCCTCGATCGGTTCGTGACGCGCGAGACCGGATCCGAAGATCCCGTCCGAACGATCCGATCGGTCGCCGCCTTGGACGACGAACTCGCTGCGGCCCGCACGGACGGGAAGCCCGTCATGCTCGACTTCTCCGCCGAGTGGTGCGTCGAATGCAGGGTCATGGATGCCGTCCTGCGCAAACCTGAAGTCCGTGCACGCCTGCAAGCCTTCAGAATGGTGCGTGCCGACGTGACCGCCGTCGACGACGCGAGCCGAGCCCTGATGAAGCGCTTCGACATCGTCGGGCCGCCGACCATTCTGCTGTTCGGCACGCTCGGAAGCGTCGATCCGACGGTCAAAATCATTGGCGCGGTCGATGCCGGCGCCCTGCTCGGAAAACTATCGGCCCTCGCCTCGGTCGACTGAGCCCAATCTACAGAAAAGGAAGCCGAACATGCCTCGATACATCTCCAGACGCACGCTCGCCCAAATGATCGCCGTCGCGGGCGTCCGCGACCTGGTCGGCCCCGCGCGCGCCGATGACGCTTTCAGCGAAGCGGACATATCGCGCGAAGCCATCCTCTACGATCCCGCCGCGCCGACCGCGGGAAACCCGAAGGGCGATCTGACCATCGTTGTCTTCTTCGACTACAACTGCCCCTTCTGCAAACAGGCGGAGCCAGAGCTCGAGCGGCTGGTGAAGACCGACGGCAAGATTCGCCTCGTCTATAAGGATTGGCCGATTCTGACGCCGGATTCCATCAAGGGTGCGCAGTGGGCGCTGGCCGCGAAGTATCAGAACCGCTACGACGCCGCGCACTTCGCGATGATGGGAA
>DATLXF010000014.1:0-1930 GCA_035575945.1 Bradyrhizobium sp.
AGCACCCGCCTGCGCGCCGAACTCGACCGCTTCATGGCCAATATCCGCGCGGCGTAAGGCGTCTCTGGTCCGCGCTGTCGCCGCAGCCTCGCTGTCGAACCCCGGCCAACCGCGCCGCCAGGGCGCGCGTGTCCGGGACGACACCGTTTTGAGCGCAATCAATTCCCGCGCCACCGGCAGTTGCGGCGCCACAAATTTACCACAGCTTATCCTTTGCCCCGTAACGTGCAGGGGTCGGGAAGCGGGCTGCTTCCGGACTGCGCCTGGTTTTTCCGCGAATGGAATGGGGTGGGGAATGTCTGCTACGTCGAAGTCGAGCAAATCGAAGCTGCCAACGCTGCGTTTCCGCGCAAAAATCATCCTGGGCTTCGTGGCGGTGCTCGCCATTCTCGCCGTCAGCATGGCGTTTGCCTATTTCGGCTTCGAGCGAATCGCAGGCGCCGTGGCATCCTACCGCACCAGCGTAGCGGAGGCCGATCTGGCGCGGACGGTCGATCGCGAACTCGTCGCCTATCAGGGGCTGGCACGGGCCTATACCTTGACCGGCGCGGCAGATGACGAGACCGCGGCCAAGGCCGCTGAAGCGAATCTCAAGAATGCGATCGCCAAGTCGACGTCCGCCACGACGGGCGGCGCCCGGCGCGAGCAGGTGGGCAAGCTCGAGGCCGAGTTCCAGAGCTTCACCAAGGTCTTCGGCGAGATCATCACGCTGACGCGCGAGAACAACAAGATTGCGGCCGACGAGCTCAACAGTGTCGGCAACAAGATCCGTTTCAAATTCGACGATCTTGCCGACACGGCGGCGCTGGCGGGCCTGAACTCGGTCCAGAGCACGGCCAAGGACATCACCTCGCAATATCTGGCAGTCTCCACCTCCGTCAGTGCCTTCGTGGCCAAGCCGGAGCCCAAGACGGCCGACGGCGTGATCGCCCGCATCAAGTTCCTGGAGACGCTGCTGGTCTCCATCTATGCCAACGACCAGAAAATCACCGAGCGCGTCAAGGAGATCGGCGATCTCCTGAAGCAGTATCGCGCTTCGTTCGCGAAGCTGACCGAAAACGTGAAGGTCATCGTCAAGCTGAACGGCGAGATGACCAAGACGGCGGCGACGATCCTCAAGCTCTCCGCCGAACTGCGCTCGGATCTGACTGCCGACCAGCAACGCATCGAGGCGAGCGCCAATGCGACGATCGGAGAGACCCAGCAGCTGATGCTGATGATGGCATTGGGCGGGCTTGCCGTGGGCGCCGTGCTGGCCCTGTGGCTCGGCAACGGGATCTCGCGTCCGATGATCGCGATGTGCAAGGCGATGCGCGAGCTGGCTTCGGGCAATTTCGACGTCGTGCTGCCCGGCCTCGGCCGCAAGGACGAGATCGGCGAGATGGCCGGCGCCGTCGAGGAGTTCAAGGTTCAGGCCGTCGCCAAGGCCGAGCGGGATGCCGCCGCCAGCGAAGTCCAGAACCGGGAGCAGGCCGCCAGCCGCCGCGCCGAGCTGATCCGCTTCGCCGACGATTTCGAGAGCGCGGTCGGCACCATCGTCTCCAACGTCTCGGCCTCGGCCGTGCAGCTGGAATCGGCCGCCTCGACGCTGACCCGCACTGCCGAGACGACCCAGAGCCTGTCGAGCCAGGTCGCCGGCGTCTCCGAGCAGGCTTCCTCCAACATGCAGTCGGTCGCCACCGCGACCGAAGAGCTGTCGGCCTCGGTCGAGGAGATCGGCCGCCAGGTGCGCGATTCCAGCCGCATCGCCGAGGCCGCCGTGATGCAGGCCAAGGAGACCGACGGGCGCATCGGCAAGCTGTCGCATGCGGCCCAGCAGATCGGCGAGGTGGTCAAGCTGATCACGGCGATCGCCGAGCAGACCAATCTTCTGGCGCTGAACGCCACCATCGAGGCCGCGCGGGCCGGTGAAGCCGGCCGCGGCTTTGCG
>DATLXF010000015.1:0-213990 GCA_035575945.1 Bradyrhizobium sp.
GCGTGGTCTCGTTCCGCGTCGCGACATCTCGCGGCGCAGTCAGGGTCTTCTCGTGAACTTCCTCTGATCCTTCGGTCGCTCCGGCGGGGGGCCGGCGACCTCTCAACGACGGTCTAAAATCCAACATGTTTACTGTTGGAAATCAAGGCTACCAAAATCGGCATTTGATGAGGGAAGCGGCAAAAATCGCAAACTGCACATTTCAGAAGCGAAAAATCGCTAGATCTCAGGAACTTTGCCTAAAACATCATTGTATTTGCTGGAAATATCTGCAGCAGTGTTTTCCATAGGAAACACCAAAACGCCGTCCCCGCGCCGTCACGCGAATGGGAGGGTGCAGACCCTTCCGCCGTCGCCCCGCTTTATTTACAAGATAAGCCTTCGCTCGAAGAACGGCGCCTGATCAGGAGACCGACATTGCTTGATGTCAGCAAAAATGCTGTGGGCCTCAACCTGCGTCAGCTTCGCACGGCGAAGGGACTGACGCTGGATCAGCTCGCCACCCAGAGCGAGCTGACACGCGGCTATATTTCGCTGGTCGAGCGCAATCTCAAAACGCCATCCGTGAACGCGCTGCTGCGGCTGGCCGCGGCGCTCGACGTCAACGTCACCTATCTGTTCGATCCGAATCCGACGCCGGCTCCGCGCTACACGTTGTTTCGCCAGAGCGAGCAGCAGACGCCCATGCAGAACGAAGGTGTCGACCTTCTGGCGCTGGCGGCGGGACGCACGCGCAAGATGATGGAACCGTTCCTTATCCGGCCGCCGCTGAAATTCGCGCGACGCTCATCACATGCAGGCGAGGAATTCCTGTTCGTCATATCGGGCGAGATGGTGATCAAGATCGAGGACGAAGAGATCGGCCTGAAAAAGGGCGACTGCCTGTACTTCTCCGGCGAGACACCGCATTGGGTGCGCAGCGTCGGCAAGCCGAAGGCCGAGGTGCTGCTCGTGGTGTCAGCGGCATCGCCGGAACGGTAGAGCATCAGCCCCCGTCATTGCGAGGAGCGAAGCGACGCGGCAATCCAATCTTCGCTTGTTGCTCCTGGATTGCTTCGCTGCGCTCGCAATGACGAAGAGAGGTCATTCATCAAAACAAACAACAACGCCGGCCTGATCTCTCAGGCCAGCGCTTCATGTTGGTGAGACCGAACCGCCGCAGCAGCGTCGGCTATTCCGTCTTGTCGATATTCCAGAACACCGGCGTTGCCGCGCCGCCAAGGACGCCGGTCAGTGATTTCCGCCATATGCTGGGGATCTGGTATTCGCCAAGCGGCAGATACGCGACCTGCTCGAGGGCACGGGCCTGAACTTCAGCAGCAATGGCCTTCTGTTCTGCAGGCGTCGCTGCCCGCGCATACTTGTCACGTAGTTCTTCGATCTTG
Organism: Bradyrhizobium sp.; assembly: GCA_035575945.1. GTDB lineage: Bacteria > Pseudomonadota > Alphaproteobacteria > Rhizobiales > Xanthobacteraceae > Bradyrhizobium. The sequence goes on from DATLXF010000015.1 coordinate 1,386, forward strand.
GCGTCTTCGAACCAGCCGAACCAGCCGCCCTTCGTGCCGCGGCCCGACGTCGGGACGTTCGAAATCGGATTGAGAATGTCCGCACCGACCCAGTTGGTGAAGAACATGTTCCAGCCGCCTTCCTTCGGCGGCTTCTGGCTGGCGCGGCGGCTCACAACCGTCTGCCAGTCGGTCGCCTGGAGGTCGACCTTGAAGCCCGCCTCGCGCAGCAGCTGGGCCGCGACGATCGGCTGCGCCTTCAGCGTCGTGACGTCGCCGGGAGCCATGATCACGATCGGGGTGCCGTCATAGCCGGACTCGGCGAGCGCCTTCTTGGCTTCCGCCATGCCGTTCCCCTTGACCAGGGTCTCGGAGCCCACATCGGATGCGAGCGGTGTGTCGCAAATGAAGAACGCCCCGCAGATCTTCTGGTATTTGGCGTTGCCGACCAGCGCATCGAGCACGTCCTTCTGGTTCAGGGCCAGCAAGGCGGCGCGGCGCACCTTCACGTTGTCGAACGGCGGATGCAGGAAGTTCATCCGGCCGAGCGTCTGAAAGCCGAACTTGTTGAGGACCTCGATGGTGAGCTCCTTGTTCGGCTCAAGCACCGGCAGCATGTCGAACGGCAGGTTCTCCATGAAATCGATGTCGCCCGATTGCAGCGCGTTCACCGCGGTCTGCGAGTCCGGCATGGTGATCCACTCGACGCGATCGACCTTCACCACCTTGCCGCCGGAGGTCCAGCTCGCCGGCTCCTTGCGCGGCACGTAGTCCGTGTTCTTGACGTAGACCGCCTTCACGCCGGGCTGGAATTCGCCCTGCACGAACTTGAAGGGACCCGAGCCGACCTGCTCGGGGATCTGCTTGTCGGGCGGCGTCTCCGCAAGGCGCTTCGGCATCATGAAGGCGACGCGCGAGGACGGCTTGCCGATGGAGTCGAGCACCAGGCCGTAGGGCTCCTTCAGCTTCAGCGTGATGGTCTTGGCGTCGGTGGCCTCGATGCTGGCGGTGAAGTCCATGAGCTTCTGGCCCATGCCGTCGACCGCAGCCCAGCGCTTCAGCGAAGCGACGCAATCCTCCGCCGTCACCGGCGCACCATCATGCCACTTCAGGCCGTCGCGCAGCGTGAAGGTGTAGGTGAGCTTGTCGTCGGAGACCTTCCAGTCCGCCATCTGCGGCTGGACCTTGAAGTTGGAATCCGTGGCCACCAGCGTGTCGTAGACCATATAGCCGTGGTCACGCGTGATGTAGGCCGTGGTGAAGATCGGATCGATGATACGCAAATCCGAATGCAGCACCGCGGTGAGAGTCTTGCCGGCTGCAAGCACCGGCGAGGCCAGCGCGGTCGAAAGCGCGACGACCGACAGCGCAAGTGTGGAGGCGAACGCGCGAGGCCCCCGGCGCATGAAGTGGAACATAGAAAGTTCTCCTGACGTGAAACTGTTCAAAGGCAGATTATTGGTTGAGCATGAGGTTCGTTCGTTGGGCGGACTAACCTCATGCAATGCCTTTATCTTTTCGAGACTTGCAGACAGCGCGTAGCGCGTCAATCCGGTTTCCGTGCAAGCCCTTGCGGCGCGCGCACGGGCTCCACAAAGACCGGTTTGGCACTACAACACCCTCCGCTTGTCCCGTCCGCGCCGATGCAATGCGCGTTCCATCTTTCCACGCTTGAGAGACATCGAGATGAATCCTGCCAATCTTCCCTTTGATTCCGAGGCCATGCTCGAGGGCCTGCGCGGCTGGGTCGAATGCGAAAGCCCGACCTGGGACTCCGGCGCCGTGGACCGCATGCTCGATATCGCAGCGCGGGATATGGCCATCATGGGTGCGACGATCGAACGCATCGCCGGCCGCCAAGGCTTCGGCGGCGTCATCCGCGCGCGTTTTCCGCATCCGAAGCAGGGCGAGCCGGGCATCCTGATCGCGGGGCACATGGATACCGTCCATCCGGTCGGCACCATCGAGAAACTGAAATGGCGGCGCGAGGGCAACAAGTGCTACGGCCCCGGCATTTACGACATGAAGGGCGGCAACTACCTCTCGCTGGAAGCCATCCGGCAGCTGGCGCGCGCCTCGTTCACGACGCCGCTGCCGATCACCGTGCTGTTCACGCCTGATGAGGAAGTCGGCACGCCCTCCACGCGCGACATCATCGAGGCAGAAGCCGCGCGCAACAAGTACGTGCTGGTGCCGGAGCCCGGCCGTGCCGACAACGGCGTCACCACCGGACGCTACGCCATCGCGCGCTTCAATCTCGAGGCGACGGGCCGGCCGAGCCACGCCGGCGCGACGCTGTCGGCGGGACGCTCGGCGATCCGCGAGATGGCGCGCCAGATCCTCGCGATCGACGCGATGACGACAGAGGACTGCACCTTCTCGGTCGGCGTGGTCCATGGCGGCCAATGGGTGAATTGCGTTGCCACCACGGCGACCGGCGAAGCGCTCTCCATGGCCAAGCGCCAGGCCGATCTCGACCGCGGTGTCGAACAAATGCTGGCGCTGTCAGGCACCAGCAACGACGTCACCTTCAAGGTCACGCGCGGCGTCACGCGGCCGGTCTGGGTGCCCGATGCCGGCACCATGGCGCTGTATGAACAGGCCCGCGGCATCGCCAAATCTCTCGGCATGGAATTGCCGCATGCAAGCTCCGGCGGCGGCTCGGACGGCAACTTCACCGGCGCGATGGGAATCCCTACCCTCGACGGCCTCGGCGTGCGCGGCGGCAATGGCCACACGCTCGAAGAGTTCATCGAGGTCGACAGCCTGGTCGAGCGCGGCCGCTTGATGGCGGGATTGCTGGCGACATTGGAATGAATTAAATCAACATTGCATTGCACAATACGTTGGCAATGGCGGTTTAAATTTAGCCTTGTCCAAAAATGAGGCGTATCGTACTGCTCGCTTGTCCACGCGACGACGCGGGAGAGATCGCAACGAAGGCTTTCGGCCTTCATTGCGGCGCCGACGGAGCAACCGCCCCGGAAACTCTCAGGCAAAAGGACCGTATCGTCAGGACGATCTGGAGAGAGGCGGCGCGATTGCAGGCAGTCGTGACGTCCACCGAAGGGGATAATCCGCTGCGCAATCCGCGGCGGGTCAAGCTCTCAGGTAACCGTGACAGATGGGGCGCCGCCAACGGCCTTTGGCCGGCGGTTAGCCGACTCTAAACACGGGAGCCCCGAACCTGTCATGACCCATATCGCCATCATCGGCGCCGGCATCACCGGCGTCACGACCGCCTATGCCCTGCTCGAACGCGGCTACAAGGTGACGGTGCTGGACAAGCACCGTTACGCCGCGATGGAAACGTCCTTCGCCAATGGCGGACAGCTCTCCGCATCGAACGCCGAGGTCTGGAACAGCACCGCGACGATCCTGAAAGGCCTGCGCTGGATGTTCCGGCGCGACGCGCCGCTGCTGATGAATCCGCGGCCGAACTGGCACAAATATTCGTGGATGAGCGAGTTCGTCGCCAACATCGGCAACTACCGCGCCAACACCATCGAGACCACGCGGCTCGCGATCGAAGCCCGCAAATACCTGTTCGACCTTGCCGCGCGCGAGGGCATCGACTTCGATCTCGAGCGCCGCGGCATCCTTCACATCTATCGTGACAAGGCCGGCTTCGAATCCGGCCTGCGCGTCAACGCGCTGCTGCAGGAAGGCGGTCTCGACCGCCGCCCGGTGACGCCGGAGGAAATCCGCAGCATCGAGCCGACGCTGCGCAACGACTATTATGGCGGCTTCTACACGCCGTCGGATGCGACCGGCGACATCCACAAGTTCACCCGCGGGCTGGCGGACGCCTGCAAGCGGCGGGGCGCAACCTTCATCCACGAAGCCGGCATCGATTCGATCGCGCGTGCCGGCAGGGGCTTCGTGCTCGGCTGGGCCGATCTTGCCCGGAGCGATGCCGCCGCACGCGGCATGCTGAAGGCGGACGGCGTCGTGGTCTGCGCCGGGGTCGCCAGCCGTCATTTCGCCGCCCTGCTCGGCGAGCGCGTCAACGTCTATCCGGTCAAGGGCTATTCGATCACCGTGCAACTCGACACGGCCGAGAGTCGGAGCGCCACCCCGACCGTGAGCCTGCTCGACGAGGCCGCCAAGATCGTCACCAGCCGGCTCGGCGCGGATCGCTTCCGCGTGGCCGGCACGGCCGAGTTCAACGACTTCAACCGCGACATCCGCGCCGACCGCGTACAGCCGCTGATCGATTGGGTGCGCAACAACTTCCCCGCGGTCGAAACCTCGCGCGTTGTGCCCTGGGCCGGGCTGCGCCCGATGATGCCGAACATGATGCCGGTGGTCCGCGCAGGACGGATGCCGGGCGTGTTCTTCAACACCGGGCACGGCCATCTCGGCTGGACCTTGTCTGCCGCCACCGCGCAGATGATCGCCGGGACCATCGACGGCTGGCGCGGACTCAACGCCCTGCAGGCCGTTGCCTCACTTGGGGTTGAGCGGGAGCTCCGGCATGCATCCTGAGTGGCCACACCGGAAGCGTGCCCGCCTCTTGCGACAGCGTTGCCCTTGGCACACAATTTGCCCCAAGAGGACGGCGTCTCCGGACGGCCTTTTCGGCCCAAGTGACAGGCATGATAGACAGGACAGAGTTCACGGGCGCCTCGAGGCCCCACAGGTCAAGCAGCCGGAGATAGGTGCATGCTGGGTTATCTAATTCGCCGCGTTCTGGCCGCGGTGCCCGTGATGGGCGTCGTCGCGCTGTTCGTGTTCCTGCTGCTGCGGCTGACGCCGGGCGATCCCGCCGCGATCCTGGCCGGTGACAACGCCACGCCCGAGCGGCTCGAGCGCATCCGCGATTCGCTCGGCCTCAACGAGCCCCTGATCGTGCAATTCATCACCTGGGTGAACAAGCTGCTGCACGGCGACCTCGGGACGTCGCTGATCTCCAACCTGCCGGTGATGAAGATGATCGGCCAGCGCGTCGAACCCTCGATCTCGATCGCGCTGTGCACCATCATCCTCGCCGTGATCGTCGCCGTTCCCCTGGGGGTGATAGCGGCCTGGAAGCACGGCACCTGGATCGACCGTTTCGTGATGGGCCTGTCCGTGCTCGGCTTCTCGGTGCCGGTGTTCGTGGTCGGCTATGTGCTGATCCAGGTCTTCGCGATCGAACTACGCTGGGTGCCGGTCCAGGGCTTCCGCAGCATCTTCAACGGCTTCGGTCCGTTCTTCGAGCGCATGATCCTGCCGACCTGCGCGCTCTCCTTCATCTACATCGCACTGATCGCGCGCATGACGCGCGCGGCGATGCTCGACGTGCTCGGCGAAGACTACGTGCGAACGGCACGCGCGAAGGGCATCAACGAGGTCGCGGTGATGCTGCGCCATGCGCTGCGCAACGCCGCGGTGCCCGTGATCACCGTGATCGGCACCGGCTTTGCCCTGCTGATCTCCGGCGTCGTCGTCACCGAGAGCGTGTTCAACATCCCCGGCATCGGGCGCCTGACCGTCGACGCGGTGCTGGCGCGCGACTATCCGGTGATCCAGGCGATGATCCTGCTGACCTCGCTGATCTACGTCGTCGTCAATCTGATCATCGACGTCGCCTACACCCTTCTCGACCCCCGGATCCGGTACTGAGGCAAGGACAACAACAAAATGTCGGTCGATACCCTTCCCCAGTCCTCCATTCCGATCACCTCGCCGCTGCGGCCGCGATTCGGATTCCTCACCTCGACGCCGATCATCGCCGCGGCGACTTTCCTGCTCGCCCTGATCGTGCTGCTCTCGATCCTGGCGCCGCTGATCGCACCGCACGACCCGATCCAGCTCGCGCCGTCGCAGCGATTGAAGCCGTCCTCGGCACAATACCTGCTCGGCACCGACGCCTACGGCCGCGACCTGTTGTCACGCGTGATCTATGGCGGCCGCATCTCGCTACTGATCGGCATCGGCGCGGCGATCATGTCGATCGCGATCGGCCTTTTGATTGGCCTCGTCTCCGGCTTCTTCAAGCTGGTGGATGCCGTGATGATGCGCGTCATGGACGGCCTGATGGCGATGCCGAGCATCCTGCTCGCGATCGCCGTCGTGTCGCTGTCCGGCGCCAGCCTCTGGACCGTGCTGATCGCGATCACGATCCCCGAGATTCCGCGCGTGGCACGCCTGGTCCGCTCGGTGGTGCTGTCGGCACGCGAGGAGCCCTACGTCGAGGCCGCGATCTCGGTCGGCTCGAGCCTGCCGAAGATCATGTGGCGCCATTTGATGCCGAACACGATCGCGCCGCTGATCGTGCAGGGCACCTATATCTGCGCATCCGCGATCCTGACCGAGGCCATCCTCTCCTTCCTCGGCGCCGGCATCTCGCCGGAGACGCCGACCTGGGGCAACATCATGGCGGAGGGTCGCCAGTACTTCCAGATCAAGCCGTCGCTGATCTTCTGGCCGGGCCTTCTGCTCTCGATCGCCATCCTCAGCATCAACCTGATCGGCGACGCCGCACGTGACGCCCTCGATCCGCGCATGAAGCAGCGGGAGGGGAAGTGATGAGATCATGCCTGTCATTGGGCGCGCCCCCTTGGCGCGAGCCCGGAATCCATTTCATCCCGACGCTGCGGCCCACGGATTCTCAGGAGCGCGATTGCGCACCAAAGTTCGCGCTACGCGCGCCCCGGAATGACGGAGAGAATTGACGTGACCGACACCATCCTCGACATCAACAACCTTGTCGTTTCGGTCGGCAAGAGGCCGAACGGCGCCAACATCCTCGACGGCATCTCGATCCAGGTGCGCGAGCGCGAGACGCTGTGCCTCGTCGGCGAAAGCGGCTCGGGCAAGTCGGTGACCTCGCTCACCACGATGGGCCTGCTGCCGAAGGGCACGCTGGTGCCGACCGGCGGCAGCATCAAGCTGGTCGGCGAGGAGCTGCTCACCGCGACCGACCGCCGCCTGCGCCAGCTTCGCGCGACGCAGATGGCAATGATCTTCCAGGAGCCGATGACCGCGCTCAATCCGGTGGTGCCGGTCGGCCGGCAGATCGACGAGGTGCTGTGCGCGCATACCAAGCTCGACGCCAAGGCCCGCAAGAAGCGCATTCTCGACATGATGGAGCAGGTCCACCTGCCCCAGGTCGAGCGCATCTTCGCCTCCTACCCGCACCGTCTCTCGGGCGGCCAGCGCCAACGCATCATGATAGCGATGGCCCTGGTGCTGGAGCCGAAGCTCCTGATCGCGGACGAGCCGACCACGGCGCTCGACGTCACCACGCAGAAGCAGATCCTGTCCCTGATCCGCGAGTTGCAGCGCGATCACGGCACCGCCGTGCTGTTCATCACGCACGACATGGGCGTGGTCGCCGAAATCGCCGACCGCGTCGCGGTGATGCGACAGGGCCGGCTGGTCGAAACCGGTCCGCTCGAGACCATTCTGCGCAATCCGACCATGGAATACACCCGCAACCTGCTTTCGTCGGTGCCGAGCCTCGTGCCGCGGCCGCCGCGCGAGGACAGCCGCGAGCCCGTCGTCCTGGAGGCCAACGAGCTCAGCAAGGTCTACAAGGAGCGCGCCTTCTTCGGCAAAGGCCGCGAGGTCGTGGCCGCCGACAAGGTCACGCTGACGCTGCGCAAGGGCCGCACCCTCGGCATCGTCGGCGAAAGCGGCTCGGGCAAGTCGACGGTGGCGCGCTGCATCGTTCGCCTGATCGATCCGACCTCCGGCGGCGTGCGTCTTGCCGGCCGCGAGATCGCCGACATCTCGCGCCGCCTGCTGCAGCCGCACCGGCAGAAGATCCAGATCGTGTTCCAGGATCCCTATCGCTCGCTCAACCCGCGCGTCACCGTCGGCGAGAGCATCGCCGAAGGCCCGGTCAATTACGGGGTGGCGCATGCCGATGCGATGAAGCGCGCGCGCGAGCTGCTCGAGCTGGTCGGCTTGCCGCCGGATGCGGTGTCGCGCTATCCGCACCAGTTCTCCGGCGGCCAGCGCCAGCGCATCGCGATCGCCCGGGCGCTCGCGCTGGATCCGGACGTGCTGGTCGCGGACGAAGCGGTCTCCGCGCTCGACGTCTCGGTGCAGGCGCAGGTGCTGGAACTCCTCGACGAGATCCAGAAACGGCTCGGCATCGCGATCCTGTTCATCACCCATGATCTGCGCGTCGCCGCGCAGATCTGCGACGAGGTCGTGGTGATGCAGCACGGCCGCGTCGTGGAACAGGGCCCCGCCGGCGAGGTGCTGACGCATCCGAAGGAAGCCTACACCAAGGCGCTGCTGGATGCTGCACCCGGGCGCGGTTGGGACTTTGCAAACTTCCGGCCGGTGGCCGAGGGCGTGTCGGCGAGCGCATAGCGACACTCTCTGTCGTCATTCCGGGGCATCGCGCAGCGATGAGCCCGGAATCCATTTAGCCGCGGACTCCGTCGCACGATGGATTCTCAGGTGCGCAATTGCGCACCATAGTTCGCGCTACGCGCGCCCCGGAATGACGAGGAGAGAGCGCAGCATTCCCAAAACGATCTGACCCCATGCGCCGCGCGATTGCTTCCTGCCTTGCTCTTCTCGCAAGGCCAAGGCTAACGTCGCGTACTTTCAATTGGGACTGAACGGAATGACACGTATTGCCGTCGGCGGCTTCTTGCACGAGACCAACACCTTCGCTCCGACCAAGGCGACATTCGCGGACTTCCAGCATGGCGGCGGCTGGCCGGCAATGACGGAGGGCGCCGACGTGCTGAAGGTGATGCGCCGCATCAATGTCGGCCTCGCCGGCTTCGTCGACAGTGCCGAGGCGAACGGCTGGGAACTCATTCCCACCATCGCTTGCGGCGCGAGCCCCTCGGCGCATGTCACCAAGGATGCCTTCGAGCGCATCGTCACGGTCATGGTCGACGGCATCGCCGCCGCGGGCCCGCTCGATGCAGTCTATCTCGACCTGCACGGCGCGATGGTGACCGAGCATCTCGACGACGGCGAAGGCGAGATCCTGGCGCGTGTGCGAAGCGTCATCGGCAAGGATGTTCCGCTGGTCGCGAGCCTCGACCTGCATGCCAACGTCACTCCCGAGATGATCGCGCATGCCGATGCGCTGATCGCCTACCGCACCTATCCCCACGTCGACATGGCCGAGACCGGCCGCGCCTGCGCGCGGCATCTGGCCGTGCTGTTGCAGACCAAGCAGCGCTTCGCAAAGGCGTTCCGGCAATTGCCGTTCCTGATCCCGATCAGCTGGCAATGCACCAACGACCAGCCGACCAAGGGAATCTACGAGAAGCTCGCGGCCCTGGAGTGCGATGCGGTTCCGACGCTGTCTTTCGCGCCGGGCTTCCCGGCCGCGGATTTCCGCGACTGCGGGCCGAGTGTGTTCGCCTATGGAGCGACGCAAGCCGACGCCGATCGCGCGGCGGACGCAATGGTGAAGCTTATCGAGAGCCACGAAGACGATTTCGACGGCAAGATCTGGTCGCCCGACGACGGCGTGCGCCACGCCATGGAACTTGCGAAGACCGCCAGCAAGCCGATTATCATCGCCGACACCCAGGACAATCCGGGCGCCGGCGGCGATTCCGACACCACGGGCATGCTGCGCGCGCTTGTGCGCAACAGGGCGAGCGCCGCGACCGGCGCGATCTACGATCCGGACTCGGCCAAGGCCGCGCATGCGGCCGGCGTCGGCGCCACCGTGACGCTGTCGCTCGGCGGCAAGTCCGGCATTCCCGGCGACGAGCCCTATCGCGAGACCTTCGTCGTCGAAAACCTTTCCGACGGCCGCTTCGTTGCGCCCGGTCCCTATTATGGTGGCCGCGAGATGGAGATGGGCCCGTCCGCAGCCTTGCGCATCGGCGACGTCCGTATCGTCGTCTCCTCGCACAAGGCCCAGCTCGCCGACCAGGCGATGTATCGCTATGTCGGCATCGAGCCCACCCAAGAGAAGATCCTGGTCAACAAGAGCTCGGTACATTTCCGCGCCGATTTCGAGCCGATCGCGGAAAGGCTGCTGATTTGCGCCGCACCCGGCGCGATGCCGGCCGACACCGCCGCCCTGCCCTGGACGCGCCTGCGGCCAGGCATCCGCATCAAGCCGAACGGCCCCGTTTTCAATCCTCCTCCACGCTAACCCGGACAGCACCATATGCCCACGATCGACCGCATCGACGGCTACGCCGACGAACTCACCGCCATCAGGCGCGACCTCCATGCCCATCCCGAGATCGGCTTCGAGGAAGTGCGCACCTCCGGCATCGTCGCCGACAAGCTGAAGAGTTGGGGAATCGAGGTGCATCGCGGCCTCGGCGGCACCGGCGTGATCGGCGTGATCAAGGGCAAGGGCTCGGGCGGCAAGCGCATCGGTCTTCGCGCCGACATGGACGCGCTGCCAATGGAGGAGAACACTAACCTGAAATGGAGCTCGAAAATCCCGGGCCGCTTCCACGGCTGTGGCCATGACGGCCACACCACCATGCTGCTCGGCACCGCGCGCTATCTCGCCGAGACCCGGAATTTCGACGGCACCGTGCACCTGATCTTCCAGCCCGCCGAGGAGGGTCTCGGTGGCGCCCGCGCGATGATCAAGGACGGCCTGTTCGAGAAGTTCCCCTGCGACGAGCTCTACGGCCTGCACAACGCACCCGACCTGAACCACGGCGAGATCGCCATCCTGCCGGGCCCTGCGATGGCCAGCGCCGATTTCTTCGATCTGCGCATCACCGGCTACGGCGCCCATGGCGCGATGCCCGAGCGCTCCAAGGACGCCGTGATCATCGCGACGACGCTGGCGCAGGCGATCCAGACCATCGTCAGCCGCAACGTGGAACCGCTGCAGGCCGCGGTGGTGTCGATCACCCAGATCCATGCGGGCTCCGCCTACAACGTCATTCCCGGCGATGCGCATCTGTGCGGTACCATCCGCACCTTCTCGAAGGAGGTTCGCGCCCTGGTGAGCGAGCGCATCCGCACCATCTGCGCCGGCATCGCAAGCGCCTATAGTTGCGTGATCGACGTCGACATCCGCGACACATTCAACGTGCTGGTCAACCAGGCCGAGCAGTCCAAGGTGGTCGAGGAGGTCGCGCGCACCATCGTCGATCCCGCCAACGTGATCACCCGCCTCCAGCCGAAGATGGGCAGCGAGGATTTCGCCGACATGCTGGAGACGATTCCAGGCGCCTATTTCTGGGTCGGTCATGACGGCTCGGTGCCGGTGCACAATCCCGGCTTCGTGCTCGACGACAAGATCCTGCCGATCGGCGCCAGCATGTTCGCCCGCATCGTCGAGACGCGCATGCCGGTGGGCGGCAATGCATAAGGGCGTCGAGGACGCGGTTACCTCGCTGCACGATTTGTCAGCGGTCGACCTGATCGCGGGCTATCGCGCCAAGCAATTCTCGCCGAGCGAGGTGCTGGAGGACGTGCTCGCACATGTCGCGGCGTGGGAGCCGCATCTCAAGGCGCTCTATGCCTTCGACCCCGATGGCGCGCGCGAGGCCGCCAAGGCCTCGACCGCGCGCTGGAGCGGCGGCGAGCCGTCGGGTGCGCTCGACGGCGTCCCGGTCACGGTGAAGGACAACATCGCGACCAAGGGCGTGCCGGTGCCGTTGGGCGCCGCCAGCGTCAAGCTGGTGCCGGCCGAGAAGGACGCCCCGCCTGCGGCGCGTCTGCGCGAGGCAGGCAGCATCATCTTCGCCAAGACCACGATGCCCGATTACGGCATGCTGTCCTCCGGGCTCTCCTCGTTCCATGCGCTGGCGCGCAACCCTTGGGACCTCTCCAAGAATCCCGGCGGCTCCAGCGCGGGTGCGGGTGCAGCAGCCGCGGCCGGCTACGGCCCGTTGCATCTCGGCACCGATATCGGCGGCTCGGTGCGCCTGCCTGCCGGCTGGTGCGGCCTCGTCGGCCTGAAGCCGAGCTTTGGCCGCGTGCCGATCGACCCCAGCTATGTCGGCCGCGTCGCCGGTCCCATGACCCGCACGGTCGATGACTGCGCGCTGATGATGAGCGTGATCGCAAAACCCGACCGGCGCGACGGCATGAGCCTGCCGGCCGAGCCGCTGAACTGGAAGGGACTGGAGAAATCCCCGCGCAAGCTGCGCATCGGATTGATGCTCGATGCGGGCTGCGGCCTGCCGCCGGAAAAGCCGGTGCGCGACGTCGCGGTGATGGCCGCGAAGGCGTTCGAGTCCGCCGGCAGCGTTGTCACCGAAATCGACGGCATCCTGACGCGCGAGATGCTCGACGGCCTCGACAATTTCTGGCGCGCGCGGATGTGGGACGATCTGTCCAGGCTGACGCCGGCCGAGCAGGCCAAGGTGCTGCCCTATATCTTCGCCTGGGGCGAGTCCGGCGCGAAACTGTCGGGTGTCGACGTCATCCGCGGCTTCAACCAGACGATGGCAATCCGTGCGGCGGCGGCTAAGCTGTTCTGCGAGCTCGACTACGTGATCTCGCCGACCGCGCCGAACGCGAACTATCCCGCGGAATGGGCTTCCCCCACCAACGATCCCATGAAGCCGTTCGAGCACATCGCCTATACCGTGCCGTGGAATATGTCGGAGAACCCGGCCATCTCGATGAACGGCGGCTTCGACGCCAAGGGTTTTCCGATCGGCGTGCAGATCGTCGGCCGCCGTTTCGACGACATCGGCGTGCTCGGCATGGCCAAGGCGTTCGAGGGCCTGCGCGGCCCGCAGCGGCCCTGGCCGCAGCCGCCGGCGAAGTAGACGCTTTCGTCATGCGGGGACAGCGCGCCCTTTAGGCGCAAGTCCGACTGATTTGGGACGGGCAACATACGAAGACCCTTGCTTACCCTCCCCTGGAGGGGGAGGGTCGGTTCACATCGAGCGCAGCGAAATGTGAGACGGGGTGGGGTGACGGTCTCTCGGCGTCCGACACTGCCCGGGTGGAGAGATCACCCCACCCCGCTCGCGCTACGCGCGATCGACCCTTCCCCTCCAGGGGAGGGTCAAGAGAACACCTCTGCCGTCTGCGCAGCGAAAGACAAAGGAAGGAAACCACCATGGCGTATGAGACGATCAAGTACGAGGTCGCCGAGCAGATCCTCACCATCACGCTGAACCGGCCCGACAAGCTCAACGCCTTCAACGCACAGATGCAGGCAGAGCTGATCGACGCGTTCGACGCCGCCGACAAGGACGACGATGTCCGCGCCATCATCGTCACCGGCGCCGGCCGCGGCTTTTGCGCGGGCGCCGATCTCTCCTCCGGCGCCGACACGTTCGACCGCGATGCACGGCGCGGACCGGTGAAGCGCCTCGCCGACGGCAAGGTCGATTACAGCGATCCGCAGGTGCGCGACGGCGGCGGCCAGGTGACCTTGCGCATCTTCAAGTGCCTCAAGCCCGTGATCGCCGCGGTGAACGGCCCGGCCGTCGGCATCGGCGTCACCATGCAGCTCGCGATGGACATCCGCATCGCGTCGGAGGCGGCGCGGTTCGGCTTCGTGTTCTCCCAGCGCGGCATCGTACCGGAGGCCGCCTCGAGCTGGTTCCTGCCGCGCATCGTCGGCATCTCGAAGGCGTTGGAATGGTGTTATTCGGGCCGCGTCTTCCCGGCGCAGGAGGCGCTTGCGGGCCGTCTCGTCAGCAAGGTGGTGCCGCCGGATGATCTGCTGCCAACGGCGCGCGCGCTTGCCAAGGAGTTCGCCGCGAAGACCGCGCCGGTGTCGGTCGCGCTGATCCGGCAGATGATGTGGCGCATGATGGGCGCCGACGATCCGATGGAGGCGCACAAGGTCGACAGCCGCGGCATCTATGCCCGCGGCCGCTCCGACGACGTCAAGGAAGGCGTGGTGTCGTTCCTGGAGAAGCGCCCCGCGCAGTTCAAGAACAAGGTGTCCAGCGACATGCCGGACTATTTCCCATGGTGGACGGAGCGGGAGTATAAGTGACGCGAAGCGTCATCCCGGGGCGATGTGAAGCATCGAACTATGGTGCGCACTTGCGCACCTGAGGATCTCGAGATTCCGGGTTCGCCCTTCGGGTGCCCCCGGAATGGCGATGATAGAGGTCACTCCACCATCAGCGCCACGCGCCCGATCGCCTTGCGATCGATCAAAAGCCGCATCGCCTTTGCAAACTCTTCCAGCGGCAGGCGGTGCGAGACGTTGGGACGTAGCTTGCCCTCCTCCGCCCATTGCAAGAGCGCCTTCAGACGCACCTCTCCCAGCGCCGGATTCTTGCGCACCGCTTCGCCGGCGCGCACGCCGAGCACGCTGGCGCCCTTGATCAGCAACAGGTTCGTCTTGGCCGAGCCGATCCCGCCGGTGAAGCCGATCACCAGCAGCCGCGCGCCCCAGGCGATGCAGCGCATCGAGTCCTCGAACACCTGGCCGCCGACCGGATCGAACACGACGTCCGCACCGCGACCGTCGGTGATGCGCTTGACGGCCTCGCGAAACGGCTCGCGGTCGTAGCGGACGAGATGATCGGCGCCGCGCGATTTCGCGATCGCGAGCTTCTCGTCGCTGGAGGCGGTCGCGATCACGGTCGCACCCAGCATCTTCCCGATCTCGACCGCGGCAAGGCCGACGCCGCCGCCGGCGCCATGCACCAGCAGTACCTCGCCCGGCGCGACCCGGCCGCGGTCGATCAGCGCATGATAGGCGGTGCCGTGGCCGGCAAGGTAGGTCGCAGCCTCCGCGTAATCGAAGGTCGAGGGCATCGGCGTCAGCTGGGACGACGAGACCACGGCTTCGTCCGTGAATGCGCCATGGCGCATCTTCACGATGACCTTGTCGCCGACGGCAACGCCGCTTGCCTCCGATCCCACCTCGGCGACGTCGCCGGCAGCTTCCATGCCCGGCGTGAACGGCAGCTCCGGCTTGAGCTGGTATTCGCCGGCAGCCATCAGCACGTCGGGAAAATTCAGACCGGCGGCGCGGATCGCGACGCGCACCTCGCCCGGCTTCAGCGCGCGGGACGGAAACTCCTCCAAAAGCAAACGCTCGGGCGGACCAAGCTCACGACAAACGACGGCGCGCACCATCAGGCCGCGCTCGCCTTGCTGCGCAAAAGCGCCTCGCGGATCAGCGGCAGGCGGTCATTGCCGAAATACATGTCGGTCTTGTTGACGAAGATCGTCGGCGAGCCGAAGCCGCCGCGCGCGACGACCTCCTCGGTGTTGGCCTTGAGCTGGTCCTTGATGCCCTGCTCGGCAATCCCTGCGAAGAATTTCGCCTCGTCGATGCCGACCTTCCTGCAGATTTCCGCGAGCACCGCGTCCTGCGAGATGTCCTTGTCCTCGCCCCAATAGGCCCCGAACACGGATGTCGCGAACGGCACCATTCCTTGACCGAGCCAGATGCAGCCGCGCATCGCCTTGACGCTGTTCACCGGAAACACCGTCGGCGGCATCTTGATCGCAAGGCCCGCCGAGCGCGCCCAGTCGGCGAGGTCCTTCTTCATGTAGCGCGCCTTCAGCGGCACAGGCTTCTCGCGCTGAGCGTAGACGCTGGGGTTGACCGTGTTGAAGATGCCGCCGACCAGGATCGGCCGCCAAACGATCTCGGCGCCCACCTCCTTGGCCAGCGGCTGGATGTTGTGGAAGGCGAGATAGGTCCAGGGGCTGGAGCAGTCGAAGAAAAATTCGATCATAGCGGTTTCCTTATGTTGCTGCTCTCTCCTCGTCATTGCGAGGAGCGAAAGCGACGAAGCAATCCAGTCTGCCTCCGCCGAAAGACCTCGCTCGCAATGACGTGGAGAGAGAGGAGCTCATCTCTTTCCCAGCACTTCCTTAGCCCGTTGCCCGAACATGATCTTGCGTGATTCCTCGTCGAAGGGCTCTTTCACGAATTTTCCGATCGCGAGCCCCGCCTGCACCTGCGGCCTTGCCCGCACCTCGGCGTACCAACGCTTGACGCTCGGATAGTCGTCGAGCGTAAAGCCCTGCGCCTTGTGGGTCATGGTCCACGGAAAGCACGCGATGTCGGCGATGGAATAATCGCCGGCAACATAGGCAGCGGTCTTTTCCAGCTGGCGGTCGAGCACGCCGTAGAGCCGGGCCGCCTCGTCGCGATAGCGCGCGATCGCGTAAGGAAGCTTCTCGGCTGCATAGAGCGCGAAATGCCCGTGCTGGCCGAGCATCGGACCGAGCCCGGCCATCTGCCACATCACCCACTGGATCGTGGTGGAGCGCCCGCGCAAGTCCGCCGGCAGAAAGCGGCCGGTCTTTTCGGCGAGATAAATCAGGATCGCACCGGTCTCGAAGGCGGAGAACGGGCTGCCGCCATCAGCCGGGTCGTGATCGACGATCGCGGGAATGCGATTGTTCGGGGAGATCGCCAGAAATTCGGGGCCGAACTGCTCGCCGGCGCGGATGTTGACGGGCTTCACCGTGTAGGGCAGCCCGAGTTCCTCCAGCATGATCGAGATTTTCCAGCCGTTCGGCGTCGGCGCGTAATAGAGGTCGATCATGACCTTTCCCTTGGTATTCCCCATCGCCGCCGCTGGTTCAGAGAGCGACTTTCGTTGTTCTGTACCTCGACGTTAGGACATGGCAGGAAGAGGCGCAACAGAACCTGCCGGGAGGGCCGCCATGCTGTTTCCAACCACGATCGCCGGCTCCTTGCCGAAGCCGGAATGGCTCGCCGAGCCCAACATGCTCTGGGCGCCCTGGAAGTCCGAAGGCGACGAGCTTGCCCGCGCCAAGCGCGACGCGACGCTGATCTGGCTGAAGATCCAGGAGGACGCCGGCATCGACATCCTCACCGAGGGTGAACAGGCGCGGCAGCATTTCGTCCACGGCTTCCTGGAGAAGATCGAGGGCATCGATTTCGCCCACAAGGTCGAGATGGGCATCCGCAATGACCGCTACAAGGCGATGGTGCCGCAGGTGGTGGCGCCGCTCCGCCTGAAGGACCGCGTCCATGCGTTCGAGGCGCGCGTGGCGCGCACGCACACGAAGAAGAAGCTGAAATTCACCCTGCCCGGCCCGATGACCATCATCGACACCATTGCCGACCGCTATTACGGCGATCGCGTCAAGATGGCGTTTGCCTTCGCCGAGCTGCTCAACGAGGAGGCCAAGGCCCTGCAGGCCGACGGCGTCGATCTCGTGCAGTTCGACGAGCCCGCCTTCAACGTCTACATGGACGATGTCAACGATTGGGGCATCAAGGCGCTGGAGCGCGCCGCGCAGGGGCTGACCTGCGCCACCGCCGTGCACATCTGCTACGGCTACGGCATCAAGGCCAATACGGACTGGAAGGAGACGCTCGGGAGCCAGTGGCGGCAGTACGAGCAGATCTTCCCGGCGATCGACGCCAGCCCGATCCAGCAGGTCGCGATCGAGTGCCGGAATTCGAAGGTCCCGCTCGACCTGCTCGCGCTGCTCAAGACCAAGATCGTGCAGGCCGGCGTGATCGACGTCGCCAGCGACAGGGTCGAGACCGCCGAGGACGTCGTGAAGGTGATCGACGCGGTGTCGCATTTCGTGCCGAAGAGCAACATCATCGCCACCACCAATTGCGGCATGGCGCCGATGCGGCGCGAGATCGCCGAAGCCAAGCTGATGGCGCTCGGCGCCGGCGCGGCGCTGGCGCGCCAGCGATTGGGGTGAGCAGCCGAGGAAAGCTGGAAGTCACGCTGCTTTCGCAACAGCAACGTCATGGCGCTCGTCGCTGGCCGCAGTCGTGCTGCTGACGTCGTTCGGGCGATCAGCCTTGCAAGACTGCTCGTCGTGCACCTCCAGCCCGAGCAGATTTCGGCCGTGCTCGTGCATGTTATTCGTCATGTATTGGTCAATACGGCTCAGAAAGTTCAGCATTTGACTCTCCTCGATGCTGCAGGAGAAGATAAGCTGCCGCGTGTAGCCGATCGATGGGATGGCCTGGCCAATGAAATAAGGACGGTATAGCCGTCCGCGGACACCTCTGCCCAAGAGGATAAGAAAATGTCGGACAATGCCTCATGGTTTGCAATAAAAGATCAGGGGTATGGTATCGCCATTCGTGCTGCGTTGGCCGCGGCCTAGCTCAGCGCCGTCGGATGCAGCGTGGGCCGGTAGCCGGCGTTCAGCGCGCGAAGCGTTGATGGTGGCGTCAGGAGCTTTGCGTCATCGGGCTGACGCCCAACGCTGGAATAGCCCGCTGGCGACCAAAGCAGCGTCCTGCCCTGCGTCACCAGAAAACTGTCTTCGCCCTGCTGCACCATCGCGCCGTCGGGCAAGTCTGCCAGCGGCATCGCAAGTGGGTGCAACCGCTTCTTGCGGCGGTCGAGCCGCTCTCGATGCAGGGCTGCGTCCATCGCCTTCGCGCTGACATCGCTCGCATCATTGCCCTTCTCCCAGGCCGCCCGAAACTGCTTGGCATCGTCACGCCGGCAGAAGAAGCAGGGCCGGTGGCCCGCCGCAAAGGCGGTGGCTTCGTCGAGAAAGAACAGCTCGGTCCAACTGCGTCGTGCCATCACCGGCCGCCGCCAGCCACGGAATTCGCACAGGCATATGATCCAGGCGGGCGAAGACCAGCGCTTCTTCAAAAGCGTCTTCGTCGCGGGATCGTGGATGATGCCGCGGTTGCCGGTGAACATGCCGCGATGCGGCGTGGCGATGATATCTCCGGTGGGGGTGACGCGGTTTTGCAGGGGCATTTGAACCGTCATTCCGGGACGATGCGCAGCATCGAACCCGCAATCTCGAGATTCCGGGTTCGCTTCGCGCCCCGGAATGACGAACGTCTCACGGCCTGATCGGCGGCTGATACGACAGCGCGGTATCCCAGGGAAAGTGAATCCAGGTGTCCTGAGATACTTCGGTGATGAAAGTATCGACCAGCGGCTTACCCTTCGGCTTGGCGTAGACGGCGGCGAAATGCGCGTCGGGGAGCAACTGGCGCACCATCCGCCCGGTGGCGCCGGTGTCGACGAGATCGTCGACGATCAAAAGCCCCTTGCCGGTGCCGCTACCGAGCCTGGCGACATCATCGGATACGCCCTTGAGCACCTGCAAGTCGCCCTGGCTGGTGTGGTCGTAGCTGGCAATGCAGACGGTATCGATAATGCGGATGCCGAGTTCGCGCGCGACGATCGCAGCCGGCACCAGGCCACCACGGGTGATCGCGACGATCGCATGAAACGGTCCGACCTCGTTGAGCCGCCAGGTCAACGCCCGGCAGTCCCGGTGGAACTGGTCCCACGAGACCGGAAAGGCCCTGCCCGCCCGCTCCTGCGCACTCAGTTCCGGTGCTTCACCAGCCATTGTCGTCTCCTGCTGCGTCAGGGCGGTGCTAGCGTGTGACGTTCAATCCCGCCAGCATTTCCTTCACCGCCGCCATCGCCGCCGCCAGTTTCTCCGGATCGCGCGAGCGCACCACCAGGTTGGTGTTCGGCTTCTGCTCCTCGTCCATGAAGGGATAGCTGCCGATGATGGTGTCGGGATGGGCGGCGGCGATCTCCCGCAGCGGGCCGCCGATGTCGCCCTCGCGCGCATTGGCGCGGACCGATTCGGAGAGCATGCGCACGCCCGATTTCAGCTTGGGCGCGACGATGTCCATCATCGCCTGCATGATCGACGGCACGCCGGCCATGACGATCACGTTGCCGATCTTGAACCCGGGCGCGAGGATGGTCGCGCTCTGGATCAGCTCGGCACTGTCGGGAATGCGGGCCATGCGCAGACGGGCCTCGTTGAGGTCCTGCTCGCTCCAGCGCTCGCGGAAGCGGGCGACAACTTCCGGATGATGGTCGATGCGGACGCCGAACGCTTTGGCCACGGCATCGGCGGTGATGTCGTCATGGGTCGGGCCGATGCCGCCCGTCGTGAAGACGTAGCTGTAGCGATGCCGCAGGGCGTCCAGGGCCGCGATGATGTCGGCCTCGTCGTCGGAGACGACCCTGACCTCCTTGAGGTCGATGCCGATATTGGTCAGGTATTCGGCGATGAAGCCGATGTTCTTGTCCTTGGTCCGGCCCGACAGGATTTCGTCCCCAATGACCAGAATGCCCGCCGTGACGATGTCGCTCATGCCTTAAGTCCCTCACCTGTGACGCCGACTTTGCCGAGGTAACGCGTTGAAGTCACGTGGTTTTGCTTCTGAAATAAGCAGTCCTCAGCCATTTTTTCAGGCAGGCCGCCGGCCCTCGCCCGCAAATGCCGTTCCTCCATGCTTATCGCGCTGGCCCGGCCCTTGCTACCACATGAAAGTCATGCACTCTTGCCGCATGGCCACAGGACGTTGCGGTCTCGCGCAAGGCCGAACGACCTGACCGGTGGCGCTACGCCTAGGGGAGAGCAGTCGGGATCTATGGCAGTCGCGTTTGACGAAATGAACATTCCCGGCGGGGATCTTCGTCCCGCCTACCAGGAGCTGGCCCGCTGGCTCAAGGAGACGCCTCCCGAGGCGCTCGAATATCGCCGCCAGGAAGCCGAGCTTCTGTTCCGCCGCATCGGCATCACCTTCGCGGTCTACGGCGACTCCGAGTCCACCGAACGCCTGATCCCCTTCGACGTGATTCCGCGGATCATGTCCGGCCAGGAATGGGCGCTGCTGGAGAAGGGCCTGAAGCAGCGCGTGCGGGCGCTCAACATGTTCCTGCGCGACATCTATCACGGGCGCGACATCCTCCGCGCCGAAATCGTGCCTGACGATCTGATCTTCCAGAACCCGGTGTTTCGGCCCGAGATGAACGGCCAGCAGGTGCCGCACGACGTTTACGTGCACATCGCCGGCATCGATATCGTCCGCGTCGATGCCGACGACTTCATCGTGCTCGAAGACAACGCCCGCACGCCGTCGGGCGTGTCCTACATGCTGGAAAACCGCGAGATCATGATGCGGCTGTTTCCGGACCTGTTCGCCCGCCACAGGGTGGCACCGGTCGAGCGCTATCCGGACGAGCTCCTGGCTGCGCTCCGCTCGGTCGCGCCGCAGAGCGCATCCGGCGAGCCGACCGTCGCCCTGCTCACGCCCGGCGTCTACAACTCCGCCTATTACGAGCACTCGTTCCTGGCCGACAAGCTCGGCATCGAGCTGGTCGAAGGCCGCGACCTCGTGGTCAAGAACAACGAAGTGTTCATGCGGACGACGGAGGGGCTGAAGCGGGTCGACGTGATCTACCGCCGCGTCGATGACGATTTCCTTGATCCCCTCACCTTCCGTCCCGATTCCGTGCTCGGCGTGCCCGGCCTGATGTCGGCCTATGCGGCCGGCACGATCACGCTCGCCAACGCCGTCGGCACAGGCATCGCCGACGACAAGGCGATCTACTCCTACATGCCCGACATCGTGAAGTTCTATCTCGGCGAGGAGCCGATCCTGAAGAACGTGCCGACCTGGCGCTGCCGCGAGCCGAAGGACCTCGCCTATGTGCTGGACAATCTGAGCGAGCTCGTCGTCAAGGAAGTGCACGGCTCCGGCGGCTACGGCATGCTGATCGGGCCTGCCGCGACCAAAGCGACGATCGAAGCGTTCCGCGACAAGCTCAAGCGCGAGCCGGAGGGCTTCATCGCCCAGCCGACGCTGGCGCTCTCGACCTGCCCGACCTGCACCGCCTCGGGCCTTGCCCCGCGCCATGTCGATCTCAGGCCCTTCGTGCTCACCGGCAGCAAAAGCACGACCATCGTGCCCGGCGGACTCACCCGCGTTGCGCTCAAGGAAGGCTCGCTGGTGGTGAATTCGAGCCAGGGCGGCGGCACCAAAGACACCTGGATCCTGGACGAGTAGAGAGATGCTGTCGCGCACCGCCGAAAACCTCTACTGGCTCGCCCGCTACGTCGAACGTGCCGAATATCTCGCGCGCACCATCGATGCGACGCTGCGCGTCACCGCGCTTCCCGCCGCCTATATCGGCAAGACCAATGAATGGGATTCGGCGCTGCTCACTGCCGGCGTCGCAGCGAGCTTCTATCAGATCTATGAGGAAGCCAACGAGCACAACGTCGTCGAGTATCTCTCGTTCTCGCCAAACAACCCCTCCTCGATCCGGAACTGCATCGAGGCGGCGCGGCTGAACTCGCGCTCGGTGCGCACCGCGCTCACCAGCGAGATGTGGGACACCATCAACTCGGCCTGGATCGAACTCCAGGCAGTGTGGAGCAAGGGGACCTCGACGCGCGAGGACCTCGCCAAATTCCTCCGCTTCGTGCAGGAGACCTCGCTGCGCTTCGACGGCTCGGCCTACCGGACCATGCTGCGTAACGACGCCTACTGGTTCTCGCGGATGGGCGTGCACCTGGAGCGCGCCGACAACACCGCCCGCATCCTCGACGTGAAGTACCATGTCCTGCTGCCCGAGGAGGAGCATGTCGGCGGCCCGCTCGACTTCTACCAGTGGAGCTCGATCCTGCGCTCGGTCTCGGCGCTGACCGCCTATCATTGGGTCTACCGCGAGACGCTCAAGCCGTGGCTGATCGCCGATCTCCTCATCCTCAACGACACCCTGCCGCGCTCGCTGGCGAGCTGCTACGGCAACCTCGTGCGCAACCTCGACCAGATCGGCGTCGCCTATGGCCGCCAGGGCCCAGCCCAGCGCCACGCCCGCGGCATCCGCAACCGACTGGAACACAGCAACATGAACGACATTTTCCAGCATGGCGTGCATGAATTCATTCAGGAATTCATCTCCGACAATTCCAGGCTGGGCGAAATCATCACGAAGCAGTATTTGATCTAGTCAGACCGCCCCACTCACCCCTTCGTCATTCCGGGGCGATGCGAAGCATCGAACCCGGAATCTCGAGATTCCGGGTTCGGCTCCGCGAGCCGCCCCGGAATGACCGAGCTAGAACCACCATGCGCCTGCGAATCCTGCACACCACGACCTATCGCTACGAGCCGCCGGCCACCAGCGTGATCCAGATCCTGCGCATGACGCCGGGCAGCCATGATGGGCAATACGTCGCGGAATGGCAGATCGACGTCTCCACCGACACCAAGCTCGAGATGCACGAGGACGCGTTCGGCAACGTCACCCACGTGCTGTCCTGCGGGCCCGTCGGCGACATCCAGATCACCGCCGAAGGGCTGATCGAGACCCACGACACCGGCGGCGTGCTGCGCGGCGCCGACGAGCGCTTCCCGGCCGGCATGTTCCTGCGGTCCACCGACCTCACCTCCGTCAACCCGGCGATGACGGCGGTCGCGCGCCAGCTGCGCAGCGAGGCCGAGAGCGACACGCTCGGCTTCCTGCACGCGCTGATGACCGAGATCGGCGACCACATGACGTTCGACGAGGACCCCACCAACAGCGGAACGTCAGCGGCCGAGGCGTTCACGCTCAAGCGCGGCGTCTGCCAGGATTATGCGCACATCTTCATCGCCTGCGCCCGTGCCGGCGGCGTGCCGGCGCGCTTCGTCTCCGGTCACTTTCTCCGAGCGGACGGCATGATGCATCAGGACGCCGGCCATGCCTGGGCGGAGGCTCACGTGCCCGATCTCGGCTGGGTCGGCTTCGATCCCGCCAACAGCATCTGCGCCACCGACGCCCATGTCCGCGTTGCGATCGGGCTCGACTATCTCGGCGCAGCGCCGGTGCGCGGCACGCGCTATGGCGGCGGCACGGAAACGCTGGCGGTGGCCGTGAAGGTCGAACAGGCGGGCCGCGGCGGCCATTCGCAGTCGCAGTCGCAGCGGCAGAGCTAGGCACGGCGGCCGAGCGCGTGTGCCGTGCTACACTCGCGGGATCAGACCTGTCCCGCGAGGTACCCATGGCCACCGTGAAACTGCTTTCGGACGAAGAACTCTCCAGCGAGGCCCGCGCCGTCTTCGACGACATCCGCAAGGTGCGGAAATCGGACTTCGTCAACAATTTCTGGCGCGCGCTGGCGCATGATCCGAAGACGCTGCGGCGGACCTGGGAGAGCATCAAGGAGGTGATGGCTCCGGGTGCGCTCGATCCCAAAGTCAAGGAAATGCTCTATGTCGCGGTGTCGATCGCGCATGGCTGCAGCTATTGCATCCACTCCCACACCGCCGCCGCACGGGCCAAGGGCATGAGCGAGGCCGAATACGGCGAGCTGCTCGCCATCGTCGGCATGGCCGCCGAGACGAACCGGCTGGTGACCGCGCTCGGCGTGCCGGTCGATACGGCCTTTCTGGGGGATGCGGCTGAATAGGTTGGCGTCTCGCACCGTCATTCCGGGGCGCGCGTAGCGCGAGCCCGGAATCCATCCGGCCGCAAAGTTGGTGCGGGAATGGAGTGGATTGCGGGCTCGCGACTTCGCCGCGCCGTGGAATGACGACGGGAATCGGGGGTTGGAGCGGCCCCTGAAATTGGCTAGTAATTCCGCGCAAACGCGTTCGGGGACTGGAAATGACCTATTGCTGCGGAATCCTGGTTCGGGACGGCCTGGTGATGATCGCCGACACCCGCACCAATGCCGGCCTCGACAACGTCTCGACCTTCCGCAAGCTGCACATTTTCTCCAAGCCCGGCGAGCGCATCATGGCGATCGCCAGCGCCGGCAACCTCGCCATCAGCCAGTCCGTGCTCTCAACGCTGACCGAGGGCCTCGAAGATCCCGACACCGGCGAGATCGAGACGCTGATGAACGCGCCGACCATGTTCCAGGCCGCCCAGCGCATCGGCCGGGCGATCCGCGCGGTGCACGCAACCGAAGGACCGGCGCTGAAATCCGAGGACGTCTCCTTCGACGTCTCCTTCCTGTTCGGCGGCCAGATCAAGGGCGCGCGGATGCGCCTGTTCATGGTCTACACCGCCGGCAATTTCATCGAGTGCACCACCGACACGCCGTACCTGCAGATCGGCGAGCACAAATACGGCAAGCCGGTGCTCGACCGGGCCATGCATTACGACGTCGAGCTCTACGAGGCGCTGAAGACCGGCCTGATCTCGATGGACTCGACGATGCGGTCCAATCTCGGCGTCGGCCTGCCGATCGACGTGCTCGTGGTGCGCAACGATGCCTGCGAAGCCGATCTCAACCATCGCATCGAGGCGGGCGAGCCCTATTTCCACGATCTGCGCTCGCGCTGGTCGGCGGCCTTGCGTGCGGCTCATCAGAACATTCCGCGCCCGCCCTACAAGAACGACAAAGAACCAAGAACCTGATAGCAGAAGAGAAAAGGCAGGAAACGATGAGTGAGGCGAAAAAGATCGCATTGGTGACGGGCGCCGGCACCGGCGTCGGGCGCGCGGCGTCGCTGGCGCTGATGAACACCGGCTTCACCGTGGTGCTCGCGGGGCGCCGGCTCGACATGCTCGAGGAGACGGCGAAGCTCGGCCCCGCGGGACAAAGCCTTTGCGTCACCGCCGACATGACCAAGCCGGACTCCATCGCCGCGCTGTTCGACAAGGTGAAGGCGACCTATGGCCGGCTCGACGTGCTCTTCAACAATGCCGGCATGGGCGCGCCGGCCGTCAATTTCGAGGACCTCAGCCTCGAGCAATGGCAGGCCGTGGTGAACACCAACCTCACCGGCCCGTTCCTTTGCACCCAGCACGCCTTCCGCATCATGAAGGACCAGACCCCGCGCGGCGGCCGCATCATCAACAACGGCTCGATCTCGGCACACGCGCCGCGACCGTTCTCGGCGGCCTATACCTCGACCAAGCACGCCATCACCGGCCTCACCAAGGCGAGCAATCTCGACGGCCGCATGTACGACATCGCCGTCGGCCAGATTGACATCGGCAATGCCGCGACCCCGATGACCGACCGCATGGTCAACGGCCCCGGCGTGCTGCAGCCCGACGGTACCACCAAGCACGAACCACGCATGGACTCCAAGGCGGTCGGCGATGCCGTGGCCTACATGGCCAGCCTGCCGCTCGACGCCAACGTGCTGACCATGACGGTGATGGCGACCAAGATGCCGTTCGTCGGTCGGGGCTAGTCGCCTTCATGCCCCGGACGCAGCGCGGCGTGCAATGACGCGCTGCTGGGCCGGGGCTAGCCTCCGCGATCTCGTGCTTGGCCTTCTGGATCCCGGCTCGGGGCCGCAACGCTGATGCGTTGCGGCTGGTCCGGGACATGAGGCCAGCGCGTACTTCCGCGCCCTGACGGCATTGCCTTTGCAAGGCCGGTGCGGCCATAATCGCCGAGGGTTCGGGGACATCATGTTGCGGCTGCAATCGGCACTCGGCATTTTCGCATTGCTGTTGATCGCCTGGTTGCTGAGCGAGAAGCGCCGCGCGGTGTCGCTACACCACGCCGTGATCGGCCTCGCGGCGACTTTCGCCACCGCGATCGTGCTGCTGAAGCTGCCGGTGGTCGCGCATGGCTTCGGCGCCATCAACGACGCCGTGGGGGTGATCTCCGCCGCTTCGCGCGCCGGCTCGGCCTTCGTGTTCGGCTATATCGGCGGCGGCGCCCTGCCATTCGATCTGAAGGTGCCCGGCGCCGACTTCATCCTGGCGTTCCAGGCGCTGCCGATCGTGCTGGTCATGAGCGTGCTGACGACGCTGCTGTTCTACTGGCGGGTGCTGCCGCCGATCGTGCGCGGGATGGCCTGGCTGCTGGAGCGCACGCTTGGCGTCGGCGGCGCAGTGGGATTGTCCACTGCCGCCAACATCTTCCTCGGCATGGTCGAGGCGCCGCTGTTCGTGCGGCCGTATCTGGCGCAGATGACCCGTAGCGAGTTGTTCCTGGTGATGACCGGCGGCATGGCGGGCATTGCCGGAACCGTGCTGGTGCTCTACGCGACGCTGCTGGCGCCCCTCATCCCCGATGCCGCCGCGCATTTCGTCATCGCCTCGGTGCTCGGCGCGCCCGCCGCGATCCTCGTCAGCCTCATCATGGTCCCTGAAACCTCCGACACGCGCACCGGCGGCGCGCTGGAGGATCCGCAAATGGAGGTCGCCAGCACGATGGACGCAATCGTCAAAGGCACCAGCGCGGGCATCGAGCTGCTGATCAACATCGTCGCGATGCTGCTGGTGCTGGTGGCGCTGGTCTATCTCGTCAACGCCATCCTCGGCCTACTGCCGCAGGTCGGCGGCGCCGCGGTCTCGCTGCAGCGGCTGCTCGGCCTCGTCATGGCGCCGGTGTGCTGGCTGATGGGTCTGCCGTGGGACCAGGCCATTGCCGCCGGCAGCCTCATGGGCACCAAGACCGTGCTCAACGAATTGATCGCCTATGTCGACTTCTCGAAACTGCCGCCCGATGCGCTCGACCCGCGCTCGCGCCTGATCATGCTCTATGCGATGTGCGGCTTCGCCAATTTCGCCAGCCTCGGCATCATGATCGGCGGCCTCGGGGTGATGGCGCCGGAGCGGCGCGCGGAGATCAACGCGCTCGGGCTGAAGTCGATCGTGTCGGGGACGCTGACGACGTGCCTGATGGGCGCGGTGGTGGGGGTGTTGGCGTAATCTCTCCCGCCGTCATTCCGGGGCGCGACGAAGTCGCGAGCCCGGAATCCATCGCGCCACGACACAAACGGAGAGTGGATTCCGGGTTCGCGCTACGCGCGCCCCGGAATGACATCACGCCTTCAACTCCACCGTCTTGAACTCCGCCGGCAGGATCACCTCCAGCAGCTCCACGTCGTCGGAGTAATCCAAGATCATGTGCCTGATCTTCGGCGGCTGGGTCCAGGCGCTGCCTTCCTTCATCAAGGTCTCGCCCTGCCCGTCCATGTAGGTCTTCACCCAGCCCTTGAGCACGTAGACCATCTGGAATTCGACGTCGTGATAGTGGAGCTTGGACACCTCGGCCGGATTGCAGGGGCCCTGCAAGCGGATCACATGCGCCTGTGCCAGGCCATGGGTCGCCTCGGCGATGCCGAGATCGCGATAGCTGGCATAGGCACGCAGGCCGTCGGACTTGAAATCTTCCTCACGGTGATGACTGACGGCGATGCGCTGCTTCGGCCGCACAGGCTTGTTCGCAACAACGGTGAGCGGCTTCGCCTTCGCTGCCTTGCGAGCCGTGGATAGCGCCGCAGCCTCGGCGGCACTGCGCTTCTTCACTGCGGTCTTCATCGCGGGTCTTGATGCCTTTTGCCTCGCCATTGTCTCCTCCCTGATCTCTGCCGCGCCCGGCGCACGGGTCCGATCTTCGGAGCAGATTATCCAGTCCCGGGCGAGGCAGCAATTGCGGAGCCGAGCCCAACCACGCGATGACCCGCTCGGTCGTAGCTTGTCCCAGGCTGTCGTGGCGGACGGCCGGCGTCTCGTCTCCGCTCTCCCGCTGAACTAGTCTTGGCGGGAGATCCGGGGGACTTGATTCATGGGCAACGGCGTCGGTCAGCGTGCATTTCAGAATGCCCGTCTTCAGAAACGGCAAAAGGCCGAAGCGCTGCCCTTGCTCAGGCAAGCGCTGGAGTTGCACAAGAAGGGACGCCTCCCCGAGGCCAAGGCGGCCTATCGCCAACTCCTGCAGCTCGCCCCCGACCAGTTCATCGCGCTGCATATGCTCGGCGCGTTGGAGTCGGATGCCAGGAACTATCAGGAGGCCGAAATCCTGCTGAGCCGCGCGGTTGCCGTGGATGCGCGATCTGCCGATGCCCACATGAGCCTCGGCGTCGCACTGAACGGGCTGAAGCGTCACGATGCGGCCCGCGAGAGCTATCGAACGGCGCTCGCCCTGCGGCCGAACTTTGCGCTGGCCCTGTCCAATCTCGGCAACGCAAGCGCGGCGCTCGATCTGCACCTGGAGGCGCTCGACAGCTACGATCGGGCACTCGCCGTAAACGGAAACCTCGCCGAGGCCCATAACGGCCGGGGCGCCGTGCTTTGCCGCCTGCGCCACCACGACGAGGCTCTCGCCAGCCTCAACCGCGCGCTTGCAATCAAGCCTGATGATGCCGCCGCGCTGGCGAACCGTGCCGTTGCATTGCGGGAGCTGCAGCGATTTGACGAGGCGCTGGCAGATTGCAACCGGGCCATCACCCTGGCCCCCGACGACGTGAATGGCTGGCTCTGCCGCGCCAATATCCTGCTCCAGACCCGGCAAATCGCCCAGGCATTGCCCGACTGCGAGAGGGCGCTCGCGATCGCGCCCGATTCCGATCAAGCTCATCTGGTCCTCGGCCTTTGTCTTGCCGGACTCGGCCGGGCCTGCGAAGCCCTTGCCAGCTTCGACCGAGCCCTCGAGATCCGGCCCGACCTCGAGAGCGCGATCTCCAGCAGGATCTTCACGCTCGATTTCGTGGCGGACGCCACCGTCGAGCAGCAGCAGCAGGCGCGACGCCTGTGGTGGGAGCGGATCGGGGCAAACATCGCTTCGGAAGCGGCGGCGCTGCACGACAACAGGCGCGATCCCGATCGCCGCCTCGTGCTCGGCTACGTCTCGTCGGACTTCAACGCGCATTCGGCCGCGTTCATTTTCAAGCCGGTCCTGCAGCACCATGACCCGGCGCAGTTCGAGATCGTGTGCTACGCATGTTCGTCGAAGGTGGACGCGACGACGCGCGAATTTCAAGGCATCGCCGACCGCTGGCGCGACGCATCGCAATGGGCCGACGATCGCCTTGCCGCTCAGATTCGCGCCGATGGCGTCGATATCCTGATCGATCTGTCCGGCCACACCAGGGGAAACCGCCTCGGCGTGTTTGCGCGCAAGCCGGCGCCGATCCAGGTCCATGGCTGGGGCCACGGCACCGGCACCGGGCTGCCGACGATCGACTATCTTTTCTCCGACCCGGTCGCGATTCCCCACGGGGTCCG
This sequence comes from Bradyrhizobium sp., assembly GCA_035575945.1. GTDB lineage: Bacteria > Pseudomonadota > Alphaproteobacteria > Rhizobiales > Xanthobacteraceae > Bradyrhizobium. The sequence continues at coordinate 30,896 of DATLXF010000015.1, forward strand.
GCATCTGTTTGCGGAGACCGTCGTCGACCTGCCGTGCTTCGTGACGCTGGCGCCGCTGCCGGGGGGCGTGGTGCGGGCACTGGCGCCGGCGATCACGAACGGCTTCGTCACGTTCGGCGTCTTCAACCGCATCAGCAAGATCTCGGACGCGGCGGTGGAAGCCTGGTCCCGGATTCTCGAGCGCGCGCCGGGTTCGCGGCTGCTGATCAAGGATTTCGCGCTGGACGATGGGCTGGTGCGCGACAACCTGCTGGCGCGGTTTGCCGCGTGCCGCCTGCCTGCCGACCGGGTCGAGCTGCTCGGCGCCACCTCCCGGGACGACCATCTGGCCTCGTTCAATCGCGTCGACATTTGCCTCGACACCTTCCCGCAGAATGGCGGCGTCAGCACCTGGGAAGCCTTGCAGATGGGCGTCCCTGTGGTGGCGAAGCTCGGCAACAGCCTGCCCGGCCGCGCGGCCGGCTCGATCCTGACGGCGCTCGGCCAGCCGGACTGGGTCGCCGATAGCGAGGAGGGTTACGTCGAGATCGCGGCCAGCCGCGCGGCCGAGATCAGCGAGCTCGACAAATTGCGCCGCGAATTGCCCGGTCGGATCGACGTCGCGGCCGCGGGCAACCCTGTCGCATATGCGCGAGCGGTGGACGACGCCTATCGCGCGATGTGGCGACGCTATTGCAACGGCGCCTGACGACGGCTCAATGCAGCCGGAACACGCCGTCGACGGCGCGGAGCTCCGTCGGCTTGATCAGCTTGGAATGCGCGACGGTGACCGAGTGCAGGGGGCCGTCGAGCTTTTCCTGCCAGAACGCCAGGAAATCCTTCAGCGCCGGAAATTTCGGAAACATGTCGTAGTTCTGCCAGACATAGGTCTGGAGCAGCGAGGGATGATCCGGCATCCGATAGAGAATTTGTGCCGTCGTCAGCCCGTAGCCCAGCATTTGCTTCCGGAAATCGTCGGAAACACCCCCAACGCGCAGTCCCATGCCAAACCTCCTTTGCAGGAGCGCATTCGGCGGGTGGCTTGATCCGTGCCCCGGGGAGCCACCCGGCTGCTGATGCGCTCACACGAGAAATGTGACGCAAAACGACAATTCATCTCAAGACCAAAAGTTTAACAAGCTGTTGAAATTCAATGCGTTAGCAGCAGTAATGGTCCCGTGCTAATACGGCCCCGGGCGACGGTTAACGATGGTGAAGGGATCCTGGCAGTCCGCGATTTCGGCTGCTAATTTTTCTGCTAGAAACCCTTGCCCCCGCAAAATTCCTGGCCTATTTCAAGCTCGCTCGTGCTAGCACTCACGGGCAAGGATTGCTAACAATCTCAAAACCTCAACCCGAGCAATTGCTTAGGAGGACTGCATGAAATTCCGTCCGCTTCACGACCGCGTCGTGGTCAAGCGCATCGACGCCGAAGAGAAGACCGCTGGCGGCATCATCATTCCCGACACTGCCAAGGAAAAGCCCTCCCAGGGCGAAATCGTCGCCGTTGGTCCCGGTGGCCGCGACGAAGCTGGCAAGCTGATCCCGATCGACTTGAAGGTCGGCGACCGCGTGCTGTTCGGCAAGTGGTCCGGCACCGAGGTCAAGATCGACGGCCAGGACCTGCTGATCATGAAGGAGAGCGACGTGATGGGCGTTCTCGAAGTCAGCGAGTCCAAGAAGAAGGCGGCTTAAGAGCCCCTCTCCTCCCTCAAACCTCAAGGAAAAATCCAGATGGCAGCCAAAGAAGTCAAATTCTCGGTTGAAGCGCGCGACAAGATGCTGCGCGGCGTCGACGTCCTCGCCAACGCGGTGAAGGTCACGCTCGGTCCGAAGGGCCGCAACGTCGTGCTCGACAAGTCGTTCGGCGCTCCCCGCATCACCAAGGACGGCGTCACCGTCGCCAAGGAGATCGAGCTCGAGGACAAGTTCGAGAACATGGGCGCGCAGATGGTGCGCGAAGTCGCCTCCAAGTCCGCTGACGCGGCCGGCGACGGCACCACCACCGCCACCGTGCTGGCCCAGGCGATCGTGAAGGAAGGCGCCAAGTCGGTCGCCGCCGGCATGAACCCGATGGACCTCAAGCGCGGTATCGACCTCGCGGTCGAAGCCGTCGTGGCCGACCTCGAGAAGAACTCGAAGAAGGTCACCTCGAACGACGAGATCGCCCAGGTCGGCACCATCTCGGCCAACGGCGATGCCGAGATCGGCAAGTTCCTCGCCGACGCCATGAAGAAGGTCGGCAACGAGGGTGTCATCACCGTCGAGGAAGCCAAGTCGCTCGAGACCGAGCTCGACGTGGTCGAGGGCATGCAGTTCGACCGCGGCTACATCTCGCCCTACTTCGTCACCAACGCCGACAAGATGCGCGTCGAGATGGACGACGCCTACATCCTCATCAACGAGAAGAAGCTCTCCTCGCTGAACGAGCTGCTGCCGCTGCTCGAGGCCGTGGTGCAGACCGGCAAGCCGCTGGTCATCGTCGCCGAGGACGTCGAAGGCGAAGCGCTGGCGACCCTGGTCGTGAACCGCCTGCGCGGCGGCCTCAAGGTGGCGGCCGTCAAGGCTCCGGGCTTCGGCGATCGCCGCAAGGCCATGCTGCAGGACATCGCGATCCTGACCGGCGGCCAGGCGATCTCGGAAGATCTCGGCATCAAGCTCGAGAACGTCACGCTCAACATGCTCGGTCGCGCCAAGAAGGTGATGATCGACAAGGAGAACACCACGATCGTCAACGGTGCCGGCAAGAAGGCCGACATCGAGGCGCGCGTGGCCCAGATCAAGGCGCAGATCGAGGAGACCACCTCGGACTACGACCGTGAGAAGCTCCAGGAGCGTCTCGCCAAGCTCGCGGGAGGCGTCGCGGTGATCCGCGTCGGCGGCGCGACCGAGGTCGAGGTGAAGGAGCGCAAGGATCGCGTTGATGACGCGATGCATGCGACCCGCGCGGCTGTCGAGGAAGGCATCGTCCCGGGCGGCGGCGTCGCCCTGCTCCGTGCCTCCGAGCAGCTCAAGGGCCTGCGCACCAAGAACGACGACCAGAAGACCGGCGTCGAGATCGTGCGCAAGGCGCTGTCGGCTCCCGCTCGCCAGATCGCGATCAACGCCGGTGAAGACGGCTCGGTGATCGTCGGCAAGATCCTGGAGAACAAGACCTACGCTTACGGCTTCGACTCCCAGACCGGCGAATATGCCGACCTCGTCAAGAAGGGCATCATCGACCCGACCAAGGTGGTCCGCACCGCGATCCAGAACGCAGCCTCCGTGGCGGCGCTCCTGATCACCACGGAAGCCATGGTCGCCGAGCTGCCCAAGAAGGGCGGCGCCGGCCCGGCGATGCCCCCCGGCGGCGGCATGGGCGGCATGGACTTCTAAGGTCCAACCAACTCAAGAACGACGAAACCCCGGCAGCGATGCCGGGGTTTTTGTTTTTGGGGACGCCGTTCTCTCCACGCGTCATTCCGGGGCGCGCCCCGTTGGGCGCGAGCCCGGAATCCATAACCACGAAACTCACGGGCGACAGGCATAGCGGGCCATCGATCTGCCTGTGATTATGGATTCCGGGCTCGCGCCCAAGAAGGCGCGCCCCGGAATGACGGTCTTGCCCTCACTCCACCTTCCCCATTCGCTCGAAGCGGGGCTCGCCGTCTTCGTCGAGCGACCAGATGATCCGCGTGATCTTGCCGACGAGATTTTCCATCGGCACGAAACCGAAGGTCGACAGCATGCGGCTGTCGGTGGAGTTGTCGCGGTTGTCGCCGAGAACGAAGAGGTGGCCGGGCGGCACCGTGAAGACGTTGGTGTCGTCGAGATAGCCGTTCTCGACGCAATCATGCGTCACGTAGCTCGCGCCGTTCGGCAGCGTCTCGCGCCAGCGCTTGACGGTTGCGCCATCGTCCACGCCGCAGGTGGAGCCGGCAAGCTCTTCCGCCAGGGCGACGCGGGTCACCGGACGGTCGTTGAGGATGAGCCGGCCCTGCCGCATCTGGATGCGGTCTCCGGGCAGGCCGACCACGCGCTTGACGTAGTCGGTCGAATTGTCCTTCGGCGACCGGAACACCACGATATCACCGTATTCTGGGTCGGCGGCGAGAATGCGGCCCGAAATGACGGACGACGCGAAAGGAACGGAGTAGCGACCGTAGCCATAGGCATATTTCGCAGCGACAACGTAGTCGCCGACCATCAGCGTCGGCGTCATCGAACCGGATGGGATCTTGAACGGCTGGTACAGGACGAAGCGAAACAGGATCAGCGGCGACCACAGCACCGGGATCATGAGGATCAGGATGACAATCGCCTTCCATTCCCGCGATTGCGCCCGCGACGGCCGGATCGTTTCGGAAAGAGTAGCCATGCGCTTGCCCCGTCAGGTCTCGTCATGAGATTACGCAACCCAGGCACGCGCGCAATCCCCGCTCGTGGTCTTGGTCGCAGGTCATGCAGACTGCGTTCAACGCCTCGGCCGTCGCCGCGGTCAGGCCTTCGGGACGTCGTTGAAGCAGGCCCTCACCCAGTCGATGGTCACGCGTGTTGCCGGATCGCGCTTGAGGTGGTTCTGCACCAGAAGCCAGACGTCGCGGCGCTTCGGCAGCAGCGTGGCGCGCAGGCCGCGGTCGGCGAGCAGGGCTGCGCAGCTGTGCTCGGGCAGCACGCCGACGGCCTGATGCGACCGGATCATGGTGCTGATGATGCGGATATTGTCGGTGACGCAGCGCGCGTTGGTCAGGCGCTTGGCACGCAGAAACTGCGCTTCCGGAATCGCGTCGAGCTCGTCCGGATAGACGCAGGCGACGGGCTCGCCACGGCTGCGGTCCGCCGGCTCGAAGAAGTAGAGTCTGACGTCGCCGAGCCTGGAGATGGTGAAGTCGCCCTTCTCGGGCTTGCGCAGGCGAACGGCAAGGTCGGCCTGCCAGCGCGAGAATTTCACGTTGCCGCTGGAGGTCAGGAACTGCAGGGTCAGGCCGGGATGATCGCGCAGGAAGCCGGCCGCCCGCGGCGCCAGCAGTTCTTCGGCGACCGCATTGGTCGAGGCGATGCGCAGGCGCCCGACCGGCCCTGCCTGGCTTTCCTTGATGCGATCGATCGCCGCGGCATGCGCGGCCATGGCGCCGACATGTTCGAGCACCGCCTCGCAATGGCGCGTCGGCCGGCGCAAGCCGTCCACGGCATCGAACAGCGGCACGCCGAGATCGCGCTGGATGCGCGCCAGCCGGCGACCGACGGTAGTCTCGTCGATACGCAGCCGCGCGCTGGCGCCGGCATAGCTGCCCTCGTCTCTCACCGCGGCGATGATGCGCAGATCGTCCCAGTTCATCGGCGCAAGCTAGCAGCCGATGCAGACCCCTGCAAATCTGCAGCCATCAGCTGCAATAGTCCTGCACAATGGCAGGCCGAGGCTGGGCTAGTGTCGCGCCGTCCGACAGCCCTGAAAGGCCTGACCTGCATGACCGCTCCCAAGACCCTGCTCGAACTCGCCGGCGCCGATCTCAATCCGCCGAAGCTCAACGAGGCCTGCCTCGTGCTGATCGACATCCAGAACGAATATTGCGTCGGTCCGCTGGCCCTGCCCGATGCGCAAGCCGCGATCGCGGCGGCCGCGCGCTTGCTGGCGCGGGCACGGGAGAGCGGCGCGGCGATCTTCCATGTCGCGCACAAGGGCCGCGCCGGCGGCCTGTTCGACCGCGAGGCGCCACGCGGGGCCATCGTCGAGCGACTGGCGCCGCGCGAGAGCGAACCGGTGATCGAGAAGGCGTTGCCGAACGCCTTCGCCGGCACCGATCTGCAAGCCCGGCTTGCCGCCACCGGACGCACGAACATCGTGCTGGCGGGGTTCATGACGCATATGTGCGTGTCGTCCACCGCCCGCGCCGCGCTCGATCTCGGCCTGCGCACGACGATCGCGGCCGATGCCTGCGCCACCCGCGATCTTCCCGACGGAAGCGGCGGCGCGCTCGCCGCCAAAACCGTTCACGAGGTCGCGCTGGCTGAACTATCGGACCGCTTCGCGATCATCGCGCGCACCGACGCCCTGGTGTGACGGAGCTCTGCGAGCATCGACATCGCCTTGGCCGCCCTTGACGGCCGACCCCGCAAGCATGCAGGCGCGGCGGCGAGCGGTGCGGGGCGTGACCGCGCCTTACTCCACCCGCGCCAGCACCGCCAGCTTGCGGATGCCCTTGTTACGGTAAGCGTCGAGGAAGGCGTAATAGTCCTTGAACGACACGCAGCCGTTGGAATCGCCGTTCGGCCCGAGCATGTAGGTGTGGGCGAGCAGGCCGTCGCGGCCGTAGATCGCGCTCTCGCCGCCGACCGGGGTGAGGCGCAGCGCAGGCACGCCGTGGAACAGCGCCTCGCGCGGCTTCAGCGTGTAGATGTGCGGGGGCGTCACGCCGCGCATGCGCAGGCGGCGGGAGTCTGGATCGTCGCGGTTGGCGCCGAGCCCGGAATGCGCCTCGAGCCTGGTGCCGTCGGGCAGATAGACCATCTTGGCCGCGATGTCGTAGACCGCGGTGTCGCGCTCGTAGGGCGGCGCGCCGCCGAACATCGGGTTCTGCTCCTTCGGCGCAATGGATGCGGTGATGCTGGCGTCGGCAGAGGCATAGGCCAGGAGCCCGCCGGACGGCTCACGCTTGCCCCAGAGCTTCTCCACCATCGACTGGCGCGGCGTGGTGATCGACAGCACGGCCGCCTTGGCGCGATCGGCAAAGGATTTCGGCTTCGCCTCGGGCGCCGGCACGATCTGGGCCGGATCCGCCGAGGCCAGTTGGACCTGCCCCTCCGGTGCGCGCCTGGTCTTGTCTGCAGACTTGTCAGTGGTCTTCGGGGCCGGCTTCAGCGCGTCAGCAACCTTCGCGATCACGCCCTGCTTCGGGCCTTCCTTCGGGGTCTCCTGGACGGCAGCCATCTGGGTCGCGGGCGCGACGCTCGCCGCATTCGATGGTACACCCTGCGTCGCAGCCGCCGCAAAACGCTCGTTGAACATCTCACGCGATATCGGAGCCGCGACCTGGAGCCGGTCGGGCAGCAGGGCAAAGGTCTCCTTGATGGCCTCGCCGGCTTCGCGCAGCACGACCTTTGGCACTCGCCTCATCACCGGCTCGTCGTAGACCTTGCCAACGGTCGGATAAACGCTCGCGCCAAAGATGTTGCTGTGGACGGTCCAGCCGGCGCCCGCCACGACGCAGCCGATCGCCAAGGCACCGAGCCGATTGGTCGTGGTCGTCTTCCGGGAAGATTTCCGCGAATTGTTCTTCGAGAAATTCTTGGATTTCCGTGCCGCGTTACTCTGCGCAGCGATACTCGTACTCATTCGCCTTGCGTCCAGGACGGTGTCACTCGGTCCCCCTTCAAAGTGCCGCTGGTCACGATCCGGGAACAGCATCTCGCAGAGGGTCGGAGCGTCATTAAGGCGACTTTTAGTTAAATGCGGATTAAGTTCGGGCGGATGTGAGGCAACGCGGCAAGGCTGTCTCATTCTGGGAAAAGACCCGCAGAATTACGGGCTTAGTCGCATCTGTTAACTATGTTTCTCGTTCCAATCGGCGCCTGGTGCCACGTTTCCAAGGCCATTCAACCTAGTCGTTTTCGTGATCGTCGATGCCTCGAATAATGGTGAAGCGTTGCGCGAAGCTGGTGCGAACTGCGCACGCTTCGCTCGAGCAGCAGCGCGGCCCTCGGTGCACTGGCGGCGGCATCAAGCATCATCGCGCATAATGCACCGGGCGCCACGGCGCCGTGATGGAAAGTTGATCGCGCCCCGTCTGGAAATCGCCGCCGCGACAAAGTAGCTCCCAACCTCGGCACCATTCGGCTGCCTCCGCGCGTGATACGGTACCGTATCACTTCGCCTTGAACGGTGCCGAGCACTTTGAACGGAGGCTGGCATGAGGGGCTTTTCGCGGGCCGGGCTTTGCGCCCTGGTATGGTCGTCGCTGTCGAGCGGGCTTGCGAGTGCACAACCTGCCGCCAATAGCGGCTGCACGGCCTCGCTGGCGGCCGCGGGCACCCAGGTCTGGCGCTGTGACAACGGCATCACGATCGTTGCGGAAAATGGCGCCAGATTTGAACTTAAGGACGCCAACCGCGACGGACATATAGACTCCGTGGAGTTGAGCAGCAAAGCCCTGCTGGTCGAGGTGCCCAAGAAGACCCGGCGCACCCCCTTCAAGGTGCTGACGCCGCAAGCGATTGCCGCAGTGCGCGGCACGAAATGGGCGGTCGATGCCGCTGACGCCAAGACCTCCGTGTTCGTCGCCGACGGCCGGGTCGGCGTGACCCGCAGGGCTGGTGGGCGCGGCGTCGTCCTCGGACCCGGCGAAGGCGTCGATGTCGAGCCGACCGGCCCGTTGACCGTCAAGACCTGGGGCCAGCCGCGCGTCGACGCGCTGATGGCAAGGCTCGGACAATAGGGCTCGGCAATAAGGCGGGGTCGACGAGGCACTGCACACGAGATTTGGGCAAGGCGATTGCAGGACGACCGCATGCGCAGGCGACACGCTCAGATGCTGGCTGCACTCGTCCTCACCGCACTGTGGGGCGCGGGCATCTATGCCGCGCACGCCAACGGCCGATTGCGTTTTCTCGACCGCCTCGAAGCCACGCTGACGGACTGGCGGACGCAGATCCGTGGCGTGCAGCGGCCGCCCGATCTCGTCACCATCGTCGCGATCGACGACACCGTCGTAAAGCGCGGCGGCAACTATCCGCTGCCGCGCGCCGACCTCGCCCGCGTCGTCGACACCATCGTGCAGTTCAAGCCGAAGGTCGTTGGCATCGACCTCCTGCTGGTCGACCGGAGCGCTCCGATCGGCGATGCCACGCTGGCCAACACGCTCGCCACCGGCCCCATGGTGCTTGCCGCCGCGGCAATTTTTCCCTCCGACAGCGACACCGTGACACCCGAGAGCGAGGGTCCCCTCTCCGTTCTGCCGCAGGCCGAACGCTTCCTGGAGCCCTTGCCCACGTTTGCCGATCACGCCGAGGTCGGCGTCGTCAACGTCGCGACCGGACAATCCGGCTCGCCGCTCTCGGTGCCGATGCTGTTCCGGACGCGCGACAAGGTCGAGTTGTCGTTCCCGTTGCGCGTCGCCGCCCGCGCGCTCGACGAGCCGCTAACGGTCGCGCCCGACCATCTGAGACTGGGTGGGCGCGTGGTGCCGACCGATAGCGACTTCGCGCTGCCGATCACCTATTACGGCCCCCGCCGCACGATCCGCACCATCAGCGCACAGAGCATCTTCGACGGCACGCTCGACCGCGCCGCGATCGAGAACCGGATCGTCGTGATCGGCGCCTCGGTCGCCGGCGGCGGCGACTTCTTTCCCACGCCGTTCGATTCCCTGATGCCTGGCGTCGAGGTGATCTCGACCGCGATCACGCATCTCGTCGCCGGCGACGGCATCCTGCGCGACGGCAGGGTCCGCATCGCCGATGCGCTCACTGCAATCCTGCTGCCGATGGCGCTGGTCGGCCTGCTCGCCTGGCGGCGTAGCGCGCTCGGCATCATGGCGGCGGCCGCCGTGATGATGGCCTGGGCCGGGCTCAACCTGTTCGCGTTCACGCACGGGGTCTGGCTGAACGCTGCAACCACGCTCGCCGCGGCGGTACCGCCCGTCGTCGTCTTTGCCGGCGTACAGCTATGGGCCGGAAGCAGCCGCACGCAATATTTCGCCGCCAAGAGCAGGTCGCTGGCGCAATTCCAGGCGCCGGCGGTGCAGGAGTGGCTGGCGCACGACCCGAACTTCCTGTCGCAGCCGGTCCGGCAGGATGCCGCCGTAGTCTTCATCGACCTTTCAGGTTTCACTGGTCTGAGCGAGCGGATCGATCCGGACGAACTCAGGGATCTGCTGAAGGGGTTTCACGCACTGATCGACAGGACCGCGGCCGATTGCGGCGGCATGATCACCGGCTTTCTCGGCGACGGCGCCATGATCCTGTTCGGGCTTCCGCGCGCAATGCCCGACGACGCGGCGCGGGCGCTGAAATGCGCGATCGATCTGCATCGTGGCACCGAGCGCTGGATCGCATCGCTGCCGCCGGCGATCGCAGCACAGCTCGGCTTCAAGATCGGCGCGCATTGCGGTGAGATCGTCGCGTCCCGGCTCGGCGAAAGCCATCACCACATCACCGCGACCGGCGACACCGTCAACGTCGCGAGCCGGCTGATGGAAGTTGCGGCCCGGAACGGTGCGCAGCTCGCGCTGAGCGATACGCTGCTGGATGCCGCCGAGTTCCAGGGCGCGCCCGACGGCGCCCTGTCCGGCCCCCTGCTCGCCCAGGTCCGCGGTCGCTCCGGCATCGTAACCGTCTGGTTCTGGCGCGACCGGGGCGACCGGGGTCGGGTTGCGACCAAGGCCGAGATCATCGGCTGAGCTTGGCTAGCGCGCTTCCGGCGGCGGCGAACGATCGAGCACCCCGCCCCTGGCGCCCTCGAGCAGATCGATGCCGTAGGTCTCGATCACGAGCGGCCCGCGCTTGCGCTGCAATTGCGCGACCTCCGTCACCTTGGCAAAGAGCTCGTTGAGGTGGGGACGCCCCCCGGCGCGCAGCTCGTCGACGTAGAGCAGCTTGCCGGCGAGCAGCCTGGGATCGGGTTCGGCCATGTTGACCCAGCGGATGCGCTGACTTTGCTGCGCGACGCAGGTGCCGCGCGGCAGATGGAATGCGAGCCAGCTCGTGGTGCCGTAATCCTGCGCCAGCACGCAGGTGGCGCCATTGCGCGCGCGCACCGCTTCGATCTCGGCGGCAAGCTCGCGCCAGCCGACGCCGACGCTGCGCACCGTGGCATCGCGGCGATATCCGGATAACCAGCCGGTGTTGGCCTGCACGATCAAGGCAGCAAACATCACGATGCCCACAGGCGCGGCCCAGCGCAGGCAGAAGTCGACGAGGCGGCGCTGGCGCGGCTTCCACTGCGCGAGGTTGGCCGCAGCGGCCGCGGCCACGACGAAGGGGGGATAGACCGGGGCGAACCAGTTGGCCTCGACCCGGGCATGCAAGGAATGCCAGACGAAATAGGCGACGATGGTCCAGAACATCGTCCCGATCAGCACGCGCGAGGCCAGCGCACCCGTGCGCTGCCACGTCAACGCATGCAATCCCATCGCGCCGAGGATGAAGACCAGCGGAGTTGCGAAGGCGATCTGGGTCGGGATCAGCTCGGCGATGAAGACCGGGCGGAAGTCCTCGATCCTGGCGCGGCCAAGCTGCTTTGCGAACGAGACCCATTGATGGTCCGCATTCCAGAGGATCACGGGCGAGAACAACGCCAGCGCCACGAGGCCGCCGAGATAGGGCCAGGGCGAGAGGAACCAGCGCCGCAGCTTCGGCACGCAAGCGAGCCAGATCAGGATCGCGGCGCCAAAGAACATCGCTGTGTATTTCGACAGCAGCGCCGCGCCGACGGCAGCGCCGACGGCGAGCCACCAGGCGCCGCGGCCGGTCTCCAGCACCTTGGCGAGAAAGAACAGTACGAAGCTGGAGGCAACCAGCAGCGGCGCATCGGGCGTCACGATCAGCGTTCCGACGGAGGCCAGCAGCGTCACGTTGAGGAGGATGGCGCTGGTCGCCGCCACGCGCACCCCGCCGAACAGGATCGCTGCGGAGCGATAGACCGCATAGCTCATCGGCAGCGCGAGCAGGATCGAGACCAGGCGAACGCCGAGCTCGGTATCACCTGCGATCAGGGTGCCGGCCCGGATGACGTACGCGACCATCGGCGGATGATCGTAATAGCCGCCGGCGAGATTCTTCGACCACATCCAGTAATAGGCTTCGTCGAAGGTAATCGGTGTGAACGCGGCTGCGACCAGCCGCAACACGACCAGCGCAACGACCGTCAGCGCCGTGTTGCGGACGATCCGCGCGTCGACCCCGTTCATCGTGCGGCTATTTCTTGCGCCAGACGAACAGTCCGGACATCGCGTAGTTCCACACCACGCCCATCAGCGCGCCGGCCAGGCCGGCCAGCCACCAGATCGGTTCCTGGTCGTACACCGAGAAGGCGACGCCGACATTGGCGAGCAGGCCGACGCTGCAAACGATGTAGAACGCGATCAGGCCGCGCAGCAGCGCAAAGCCCTTCAGCCGCTGGTCGCGATAGGTGAGGAAGTTGTTGAGGACGAAATTGCTGGTCATGGCGACGATGGCGCCGGCGGCCTGCGCCTCCGCGAACGGCGCGTTGAACAGGCGGAGCGCGATGAACAGCGTGGCGAGATGCACCACGAGGCCGATGCCGCCGACCATCGCGAACAGGATGAAGCGCAGCGAGACGACGTCGTTGGTCAGCTTGGCAAAGACGAGACCGAGGAAGTCGAGCGCGACCATGGAATCGAGCTTGCTCTCGCCGTGCTGGCGGGCGCCGAACGTGTAGGGGATCTCGACGGCCCGCAAGCCGCCATGCGCGGTCGCGACGATGTCGAGCAGGATCTTGAAGCCGTGCACGGAGAGCTGCGGCGCGAGCTGCTCGAAGCGGTCGCGGCGAATCATGAAGAAGCCGCTCATGGGGTCGGCGATGTCGACCCGCAGCATCTTCCGCGCGACCTCGGTCGCCAGCGCGCTGGCGCCGGCGCGCTTCTTGTTGAATCCTTCGCTCGTGTAGCCCTCGATGTAGCGGCTGCCGACCACGAGGTCGGCCTGGTCGCTTGCGAGCAGCAACAGCATCTTCGGCAGCTGCGTCTCGTCGTGCTGGAGGTCGGCGTCGATCACGGCCACATAGGGAGCGCTCGAGGCCAGGATGCCCTCGATGCAGGCGCCGGACAGGCCGCGGCGGCCGATGCGGCGGACACAGCGCACGCGGCTGTCGCGCTGGGCCAGCGCGCGCACCACGTCCCAGGTGCCGTCGGGCGAGTTGTCGTCGACGAATACGACCTCCCAAACGACGTTGGCGAGCGTCGCCTCCAGCCGCCGATACAGCACCGTGACGTTGTCGCGCTCGTTGAAGGTCGGGACGATGACCGACAGTTCCGGCCCCTCTTGGACCTGATGGTCGACGCCCGGTCTGATCGCTTCATTCATGACGCAGCGTATATCCGCCACATCCTGCGCTGCCAAGCCGGGAGGTCTGCGGGAAACGCCCCAGAAAGGGGGCTTAAAATGCCAACGACCCCGGAACGGCGGACCGCGCGTACATCCGGCGCAAGCCCAAGCTATTCCAAGGTCGTCCCAGCGCCGGAGTTATTCGCTCAACGGCGCCGTTAGGAACTAGATGGGGACGACGAAAGCGCTTCGCAAGGGGCGGACTCGCATTTTGTGCCCTATTGGTTTGGCACTTCCCGGATGATCGGGCCGCGCGGCGCGGGCGCGGCGGGGGCTGCCGGTGCCGCAGCCGGCGCCGGCTCGACCTTTGCCGGCTTGGGCGGCTTGCCATACTGGCCGATCGGCCCGAACATGACGGCAACCGCGAGCACGATCGCGGCAACGATCGCGCCCAAAATGCCCCCTACCGATTCGGACGCCATGCAAGTCCATCCCTGCTCCAGATGCGGCGAGTGATACCACGGATGAGCGCGGGGCGCCAAAGGGTCAATGTCAGTGGCGAGTAGCGGGCGCCGAATGCGTCGAGGGGGTTCGTACCCTACTCGCTATTCGCCACTCGCTACTCCCCGAGCCCCTATCTCGCCGGCGGCCGGCGCTTGACGAAGCCGGTCACGATGTCCTTCTGCGCCGCCTCGACCGCCCTGTTCGCGGTCGCGAGATGGGCGCCGGCATCGATCTCGGGATATTGCGTCGTGAGATAGTCGAGCAGCGCCACCCGGTAATGTTGCCGCTCCGATGGACAGGCGCTCGCGACCGAGCGGCCAAAATCCTGCTCCGACAGGCCCTGATTGCGGTCGCGCGAATACTCCCGCGCGAGGCAATGCCAATAATCGTCGCGGCCCTGTTTGGCGAGCTTCTGCGCATCCTTCGCATCGTCGTCATCCGCCATGACGGACGACATCATGGCAGCAGATGTCATCACGACAACCGCCGCTCCCATCATCAGCATCCGCATCTTGTTCTCCTTCTTGAGCGGGTCCCGGCGCGAGCTTAGACGCGAGCGGCCAACTGGCCAACCAGAACTGGTTTGACTAGGATGAGGGCCCTCCCGTGATGCGAGTTCCTCCCGTGGCCAAAGCAAAAACTGCGTCCAAAAATTCCGGCAACATCTTCATCGGCATCGGCGGCTGGACCTTCGAGCCCTGGCGCGGCGTGTTCTATCCGGAGAAGCTGACGCAGGCGAAGGAGCTGTCCTATGCCGCCTCGAAGCTGACCTCGATCGAGATCAACGGCACCTATTACGGCTCGCAGAAGCCGGAGAGCTTCCGCAAATGGGCGAGCGAGGTACCCGATGGCTTCGTGTTCTCGGTGAAGGGGCCACGCTTTGCCACCAACCGTCGCGTGCTCGCCGAGGCCGGCGATTCCGTCAAGCGATTCTATGATTCCGGCGTGCTGGAGCTCGGCGATCATCTCGGGCCGGTGCTGTGGCAGTTCGCGCCGACCAAGAAGTTCGACGGCGCCGATTTCGGCAAGTTCCTGGAGCTGCTGCCGCGCAAGCTCGAAGGGCGCGCGCTGCGCCATGTCGTGGAGGTTCGCCACGACAGCTTTTGCACGCCGGATTTCGTCGCGCTGATCCGCGAGTTCGAGACGCCCGTGGTGTTCGCCGAGCACGGCAAATACCCGGCCATCGCGGACGTCGCCGGCGATTTCGTCTATGCAAGACTCCAAAAGGGCAATGACGAAATCAAGACCTGTTATCCACCCAAGCAGCTTGATGCCTGGGCCGAGCGCTTCCAGGCCTGGGCTTCGGGCGGTGAACCCGACGACCTGCCGAAGGTCGACAAGGCCAAACCGAAGAAGGAGCCCCGCGACGTGTTCGCCTACGTCATCCACGAGGGCAAGGTGCGCGCGCCGCACGGCGCCATGGAACTGATTGCGCGGGTGAGTTGAGAGGGGTCCATGGCCAAGGCGAAGAAGCTGTTCACCATCGGCTATGAGCAGACGCCGCCGAAGGCCGTGCTGGACGAGCTCGAACAGGCCGGCGTCAAGCTCGTGGTCGACGTGCGCGCGGTGACGTCGTCGCGCCGGCCAGGCTTTTCCAAGAGGCAGCTGTCGGCAGGCCTCGACGAGCGCGGCATCGGCTATGTCCATCTCGCCCCGCTCGGCACGCCGAAAGAAGGCCGCCTCGCCGCCCGCAGCGGCCAGTACGACGTGCTAGAGAAGATCTTCTCGAAGCACTTGAAAGCACCCGCCGCGTGGGAAGCGATGGATGAGCTCTCCTCGCTGGTGATGAAGGCTGGCCCCGTCTGCCTGCTCTGCTACGAGCGCGACCACACCCACTGCCACCGCCAGATGATCGCCGAGATCATCGAGGAGCGCGACGGGGTGACGGTGACGAATCTGGCGGGACGGCAGGTGTAGCTACACCCGTCATTCCGGGGCGCGTAGCGCGAGCCCGGAATCCATTTATCCACTTATTCTGCCGCCCGATGGATTCCGGGCTCAGCGCTTCGCGCTGCCCCGGAATGACGGGTCGAAAGAGCTCAGCCCTTCCCCTCGAGCCGGAACGTCCCCTCCATCATCTGCACGCATTGCCCGCCGACATGGGCGGACACGATCTTTCCGTCCTGCTTGCTTACGCGGGTGAGAAGCATGCTGGGACGGCCCATGTCGAAGCCCTGGCCGATGGTGAGCTTCAATTCGCCGTCGCGCATGGGATCGAGATCGGCGAACAGCGCGGCGGCGGCGACCGTGGCGCTGCCAGTGGCGGGATCTTCGATCAGGCCGCTGGCGCCGGGAAAGAACATCCGCGCCTGACGCTCGCAGGGCGCCTCGGCTGGCGGAACATCCCGCGTGTAGAAGTAGACCGAGAAAGCGCCGTCGCGCGGCAGCATCCGGCCAAACGCTGCAGCATCGGGTTTGGCCCTGCGCACGGCTTCGCGCGATCCCACCTCCGCCACCACGAACGGCGTTCCGACGCCGACGACTTGCGGCGCATGATGATCACTCCCGATGTCGTCCGCCGTCAGCGAAATGCAGGCGGCGACGTCGGCTGTGGACAGCAGCGCAAGCCTCGCCAGTTGCTGTGGCGCGGTGAGCTCGGCGCTGATCACCCTCCCCTGCTCCCGAACGATATCGACGGGGACGAGACCCGCCGTCTCCTCGAACAGCAGCCGCGGCTTCGGCTCCTTCGCGATCGTAGCCAGCACGAAGGCGGTGCCGACATTGGGATGGCCCGCAAACGGCAGCTCGCGGACCGGGGTAAAGATGCGTACCTCGGCGTCGTTGGCCTTGTCGCTTGGCGGCAGCACGAATGTCGTCTCGGAATAGTTGAACTCGGTGGCGATCGCCTGCATCTGCGCCGTCGTGAGCCCGGCGGCGTCGAGCACCACGGCGAGCTGATTGCCGCCGAAGGCGCGGTCGGTGAACACGTCGACGGTGATGTAGCGGCGCTGCATCGTCTTCCCCATGAAAGTCGCGGCCGCGGCCAGCCGCACGCGCGGCAGTGTACAGGCCGGACAGATCGCCCGTCATGACCCTAAATTCGGAGCAATCGGAGCAATCACGGGAGTCAGATGCAAAATGCCGTCGGAGGAGGTGGGCGAGCCCGCGCCCGGCGATCAGCCGATCGAGACATCTCGGCCAGGCTCCGGTTCCGCAACCCCTGTCATCGTCATGTCACAGGCCCGTCCGCCGACCGTGCTAGTGAGCATGTCCATTTGGCTCTGGCGCGAGGCAAGTCATGATGAAGTCAACGATTGCGCTGGTTCTCGCCGTGCTGTTTTTCCACGCGGACGCGCGCGCAGCCGAAAGCAGCGGTGCAGGCTCAACCTTCGTTTATCCCCTGATCGCCAAGTGGGCGGCCGCCTATCAGGCGAAGACCGGCCACAAGATCCTCTATCAGGCGGTCGGATCGGGTGTCGGAATCACCCAGGCCCGGATGGAACTGGTGGACTTCGCCGCCACCGACATGCCGCTATCGTCCAAGGACCTCGATCGGGCGGGAATGGCGCAATTCCCTCTGGTCATCGGCGGCGTGGTACCGGTGGTGAATATCCAGGGGATCAAGCCGGGCGACCTGCGGTTTACCGGAAACGCGCTCGCGGAAATATTCCTCGGGAGCATCAAATTCTGGGATGACCCGGTCCTGAGAAAGCTCAATCCCAGGCTCAAACTTCCCCATCTGCCGATTACGGTCGTTCGTCGCGTCGAGGGGTCAGGCACCACATTCAACTGGACCAACTATCTCTCGAAGGTGAGCGCGCGATGGAAGGCCTCGGTCGGAGAAGGCACCACGGTGCAATGGCCGGTCGGCGTCGGGGGCAAGGGCAACGACGGCGTTGCTTCGCTGGTCGCGCTGACGCCGGGAGCGATCGGGTATGTCGAATATTCCTATGCGATGCAGATGAAGGACAAGATTGCCTTTGCTCTCGTCGAAAACGAATCCGGCAACTACAGCTTTCCGAATGCGCGCAGTTTCAAGGAGGCAGCGTCGACCGCGAACTGGGACGCCGCAAAGGACTTCGCTCTCGTCCTGACCAATGCGGCCGGCGAGCACGCCTACCCCATCACCGCAACGGTGTTCGTCGTCATGCACAAGCATGCCAAGATGCCGGAACGCGCCGCCATCGCGATGGATTTCTTCAAATGGGCCCTGGATCACGGCGAGGAGCAAGCGACCGCACTTGAATACGTCTCGCTACCGCCAGATCTGGTTCAGAAGATCAAGGACTATTGGAAAGCGCGCTTTCCCGAATGGAAAGGCTAGACCAGTGCTGGAGGCGGCAGCACGCCGCCCTCCGCGACGCATTCACACCGCTTGCCTGACTTTTTGCAGCAGGCCCGAAGCGAAAGCGCAGAAGCGGAAGATTTCTTCGGGGGCGTCCAGAACGCAGCCGCAGCCGTAGCGCCCTACCCTAGCTGAAACACCGGTACCTTCTGCTGATAGCCGCGCACCTCGACCTCGCCGAGCGCGACGGCATCGCTGCCGTCATCGCCCAGCGCGTCGCGCACCGTCGCGGAGATCAGCAATTGCGAGCCGAATTCCTTGTTCAGCGCCTCGAGGCGCGAGGCGAAGTTCACGGTGTCGCCGATGACGGTGTATTCCTTGCGCCGGGGCGAGCCGATGTTGCCGGCGACGACCTCGCCGAAATGAATACCGATGCCGAGTCGCAGCGGCCAGCTCGTCTGCGCGTTGATGCGGTCCATCGCGCTCAGCATCTCGCGGCCGGCGGCGACCGCGCGCTGTGCAGCGTCGGCGGCTTCCAGCGGCGCGCCGAACAGGGC
Source organism: Bradyrhizobium sp. (assembly GCA_035575945.1). Lineage (GTDB taxonomy): Bacteria > Pseudomonadota > Alphaproteobacteria > Rhizobiales > Xanthobacteraceae > Bradyrhizobium. Next base: position 49,139 of record DATLXF010000015.1, read on the forward strand.
GAGGAAGCCATCACCCAGGAACTTGTTCACGATGCCGCCGTGGCGGTCGAGAATGTCGACGAGTACGGCGAAGGCGCCGTCGAGCCGGTCCACGACCTCCTGTGGCGTGCGCGACTGCGCGCCGGCGGTGAAGCCGCGGAAGTCGACGAACATCACGGCGACGCGGCGGACGTCACCGCCGCCGCTGGTACCCGCCGCCATCAGCCGCTCGACCACCTGCGGGGAGACGTGCTGGCCGAACAAATTCGTCACGCGGTCGCGCGCGGTCGCCGCCGCGATGCTCGCGGCGAACTGGCGGCGCAGCTGGGCGCCGACGGCGCCCGCAAGCACGCCACAGATCAGGATCACGACGCTGCGCACGGCGTGGAAATAGATCAGGGGATCGCCGGTATCGTCTGCCGCGTTGTAGTACAGCGCGACCGACAAAAGCCCGGCCGCTGCGACCAACCCTGTGAATGCCGAGAGCCAGAAGTCGAGCCGCAAGGTCGAGAGAATGACGAAGATGAAGTACATCAGCGGCACGGCAAAGCCGAGAGCCTGGCTTGGGCCCAGGGTGCGGGTCTGCAGGATCAGGATCACCGTCGGTAGCGAGGTCTCGATCAGCGTGCCGAGATAGCGCCTGATCACCGGCAGGTCGCGATCGAGCCGGAGATTCCTCCTGATCTGGGCGTGGACCCAGACCTCGAACAGGATGAAGCCGCCAAGCAGGCCATAGACCTCGAAGAGCCCTCCCGTTCCTCGCCAGACGCGGTTCACCACGGCAGGGTCGATCAGATAGATCGCGGTGAACAGCAGCATCAGGATGCAGCCGGTCATGATCAGCGCGCGCACCCGGATCAGTTCGGTGCGCAGCACCTCCCGCGTCAGCTCGCGCTCGAAATCCTCCGATAAGGCGGCATGCTGCTGCGTCTTCCTGCTGGCGAAACGAACCATCATCCCCCCTTGTCATTCCGGGGCGATGCGTCAGCATCGAACCCGGAATCTCGAGATTCTCAGGTGCGCAATTGCGCACCATAGTTCAAGCTCCGCGTGCCCCGGAATGACTCTCACAAGACAGTTTGCCTCAATCCAGCGTGCGGCGGAAGCGCGTCACGGCGATGGTCATGGCAAGCAGCATAAGGGCCGCCAGCGCCAGCGTGTCGAACCGCAGGTTCTCCATGGTCGCGCCCTTGAGCATGATGGCGCGGACAATCCGCAAGTAATGGGTCAGCGGCAGGCATTCGCCGAGATATTGCGCCCAGGCCGGCATGCCTGCGAATGGGAACATGAAGCCGGACAGCAGAATGCTCGGCAGGAAGAACATCATCGACATCTGCATGGCCTGGAGCTGGTTCTGCACCACCGTCGAGATGGTGTAGCCGATCGACAGATTGGTGGTGATGAACAGTGTCGAGAGCAGCGCCAGGAGCAACAAATTGCCCAGCAGAGGCACGCCGAACAGTCCGACGCCGATGCTGATGATCAGGAAGGCCTGGATGAAGCCGACCAGCACGTAGGGCACGATCTTGCCCAGCATCACCTCGACCGGCTTGATCGGCATCGACAACAAGCTCTCCATGGTGCCACGCTCGACCTCGCGCGTGACGGAGAGCGCGGTGAAGATCAGCATGGTCATGGTCAGGATGGTGCCGACCAGCCCCGGTACGATGTTGAGGCTGGAGCTGGCTGCCGGATTGTAGCGGGCATGGGCGCGGATCTCGAACGGCATCTCCGGGGGATCGCCGATGTAGAGATCGTGCTTGAGCGCGGTCTGCACCACCATGCCGAGCGAGCCGATCGCAGCGCTGGCCGCGACCGGATCGGTGGCGTCGGCTGCAACCAGCAGTGCCGGCCGGTCGCCGCGCCGCACCGCCCGCTCGAAGCCGCGCGGGATCTCGACGCCGAACAGCACCTTGCCGGACTTCAGGAGGTTGTCGAAATCGTCGACGTCGTGCACTTCATAGAGAAAGCGGAAATAGGCGGTGTTCTCCAGCGCCTTCAGGATCGAGCGGGCGAGATCGGAATCCTCCTGGAGCAGCACCGCGCTCGGCAGATGACGCGGCGTGGTGTTGATGGCATAGCCGAACAGCATGAGCTGCATCACCGGCAGCATCACGATCATGGCGAAGGAGACGCGATCGCGCTTGAGCTGGATGAACTCCTTGACCAGCATTGCATAGGAGCGCCGCAGGAAACCGAACCGGTCCCGGCTTTCGCGCCGCGGTGCGGCATGCTCGACCGCGCTCATTGGAAATTGTCCTTGGAGCGCCCCATCAGCTCGATGAAGACGTCTTCGAGCGAGGGGGGCGACTTCCGCCAGTGCAGACCGCTCGTCGCGCGCCAGGGCGCGATGCTGGCTTCGAGCGCGGCCACGTCGCGCCCCGAGACATGCAGCGAGGTGCCGAACGGCGCCACCATGTCTATTCCGGGCTTGCCCGTGAGCGCGGCGCCAAGCTCGTTCAGGTCTTCGCCCGTGACGGTGTAGGTGGTCAGCGCGGATTTGGCGATCACCTCCTCCACCGTACCGTGCGCCAGCAGATTGCCGTAGGCGATGTAGGCAATCTCGTGGCAGCGCTCGGCCTCGTCCATGTAGTGAGTGGACACCAGCACGGTGAGGCCCTCGGCGGCCAGCGCGTGGATCTCGTTCCAGAAGTCGCGCCTCGCCTTGGGGTCGACGCCGGCGGTCGGCTCGTCCAGCAGCAGGAGCTGCGGGCTGGGCAGCGTGCAGGCCCCCAGGGCCAGCCGCTGCTTCCAGCCGCCGGAGAGCTCGCCGGCAAGCTGCTCCTCGCGTCCCGACAGCCCGAGCCGTCTGATCATGTCGCGCGCGGCGCCGCGCGCATCGGTGAGGCCATAGAGCCGCGCGACGAATTCGAGGTTCTCGCGCACCGAGAGGTCCTGGTACAGGCTGAAGCGCTGGGTCATGTAGCCGACCTGGCGCTTGATCTTCTCGGCATCGCGGCGGATGTCGTAGCCGAGGCAGGTGCCCTCGCCGCTGTCGGGCGTCAGCAGCCCGCAGAGGATGCGGATGGTGGTGGTCTTGCCCGAGCCGTTGGGACCGAGGAAGCCGTAGATCGAGCCGCGCTTCACCTGCATCGACAGATCGTGCACGACTTCGCGGCCGCCGAACGACTTGGTCAGGCCCTTGACGTCGATCGCAATGCCGCTCTCGCCTCTCATCGCTTGTCCGCCACCGGTGTCGCGGTCTCAGGAGTTTTGGGATTGAGGTGGACGTCGATCGGCTGTCCGACGCGCAAGGCATCGGGCCGCGAGGGTCGCGCCTGGATCAGATAGACCAGCTTGTTTCGCTCTTCGAGGCTGTAGATCACGGGCGGCGTGTATTCGGCCGAGGTCGCGATGAAATAGATCTTCGCGGTGAGGTCGGCGGCGCAATTGTCGCAGGAGACGCGCACCGTGTCGCCGATCGCGAGCTTCGGCAATTCGGTCTGCGGCACGAAGAAGCGCAGCTTCATGTTGCCGGGCGGCATGATCGAGAGCACCGGCCGCTGCGCCGCCACCATCTCGCCTTCGCGGAAATAGATCTGCTGGATGGTACCCGCAACGGGCGCAAAGCCCTTGCGCCGCGCCATCCGCGTCTCCGAGGTCGCCACCCGCGCCTCCGCGACGCGCAAGGCGGACACAGCGGAATCGAGGTTGGCCTGCGTGCCCGAACCGGTCTTGCTCAGCGAGGCCGCACGGTCATAGGTCTGCTGCGCGTTCGCGAGCGTCGCTTTCTGCTGGTTGAGGTCGGCAAGCTGGAGATCGTCGTCGACGGAATAGAGGTGATCGCCGACCTTGACCGCGTCGCCCTCGCGAACGTTGAGCTTGGTGACCCGCCCGGCCTCGTCCGGGCTGACGAAGATCATGTCGGCCTCGACCCAGCCCTGGAAGCCGGGATCGCGCTTCTCCTTGCACCCGGCAAGCCCGATTGCGAGGACGACGACCAAGGCAAATGCAGAAAAGCGCGACGACCTCATGTCGCCCTCCGTTCGCCAAAAATCAAATCGAGATGAACGCGCAGCATCTCCTGCGCGTCGAGCGGCGCATGGCGCGCAAACAGGCTCTGCCAGATCACGGCGATCATCACCGGCGCGACCAGGATCTGCGGATAGCGCGCGAGATCCTTCTGCCGGATCTCGCCGCGCGCGATGCCGAGCTCGATCAGCGCGCGCATGGCGGCGATCCCGCGCGAGACCACTTCGCGGTAGTAGAAGTCGGCGACCGAAGGAAAGCGCGGCCCCTCCGCCACGATCAAGCGCACTAGATCGCCGCGCCTCGTGCCGACGACCTCCTTCAGGAAGTTGCCGGCGAACGTCTCGATGAGGTCGCGCACCGAGCCCGCCGGCGGCGGCAGCGCGGCGAGCCGTGCGACCACGGGAACGATGACGATGCGCACCAGCTCCTCGAACATCGATTCCTTGTCCTTGAAGTGCAGGTAGATCGTGCCCTTGGCGACGCCGGCGCGCTTGGCGATGTCGTCGAGCCTGGTCGCGGCAAAGCCGCGCGCGATGAACTCCTGCATCGCGGCCTCCACGATCGCTGCACGCCGCTCCGCGGCCCGCGTGGCACGGCTCGAGGCAGGCGCCGCATCGGAGCTTGCAGCCGCGGGACTGTTCGCCGAGGCGGGAGTAGACGATGGCAGGGAGGCTTTGGTCGGCTTCTTTCTCATGCGCCATTAATGACTGACTAGTCAGTCAAAGTCAACAGGTCGGCAGCCCGAGGATAAATTAGCGTTGACTAATTTATTAGTTTCCGCTAATTTGATACCATGATTGAAGCAGTTCCAAACCCCGTCACCACCGTGCTGCGCGCCCTTGCCGATCCGACCCGCCGGGCCGTGTTCGAGCGTGTGTGCGACAGCAAGGAAATCAGCGTCGCCGACCTGACGCGCGGCAGCGGCGTCACGCAAGGCGCCGTCTCGCAGCACCTCAAGTCGCTGAAGCAGGCGGGCCTCGTCGCCGAGCGCGCCGAGGGCCGCAACGTCTATTACCGCGCCGCGCCGCAGGGACTGGAGCCACTGGTCACCTGGATGGACCATTACGGCGTCTTCTGGCGCGAGCGCTTCCAGAACCTGCGTGACCTCTTGAAGGAGATCGACCCGTGAGTGCTGCCGCGTTGAAAGCCGAAACCAGAGACATCGTCATCGACGAGGTCTTCCCCCACACAGCCGAGACGATCTGGAAGGCGTTGACCAGCGCGCAGCTGATCGGACGCTGGCTGATGCAGCCGACCGGCTTCGAGGCCGTCGAAGGCAAGGCCTTCACCTTCCAGACCACCCCGGGAGGCAATTGGGACGGCGTGATCCATTGCCGGGTTCTGGAGGTCGTGCCGCATCGCCGCCTCGTCTACGCCTGGAAGGGCGGCGACGAGCGCAACACCGGCTATGGCGCCCCGCTCGACACCATCGTGACCTGGTCCCTCATCCCGGTCGAAGCCGGCACGCGAATCCGCCTCGTCCATGCGGGCTTTGTCCTGCCCAGGAACGAGTCGGCCTACACGGTGATGAGCGGCGGCTGGAAGAAGGTTGTGCGCAAGCTCGACGAGATCAGCGGCGAAGAGTGAGTGGGAAATATCGCGATGGACAAGCCCTATACCGGCGGCTGCGCCTGCGGCGCGATCCGCTACTCGATCGTCGGCGAGCCGCTGTTCAGCAATCACTGCCAGTGCCGCGACTGCCAGCGCGAAAGCGGCGGCGGCCATGGCTCCTACGCGACGTTCGCGCGCGCCGGCGTCACGCTGACCGGCGATGCCAGGCATTGGGACATGGTCGCCGACAGCGGCAAGGTGAAGACGCGCGGTTTCTGCACGAAATGCGGCGTGCCCGTCTACCTGACCTTCGCGGCCCAGCCGGATATCTTCACCATTCGCGCCGCGAGCCTCGACGAGCCCGCCCGCTACAAGCCGCAGGCGGTCACTTTCGTCGCGCGCGGCTACGACTGGGATCGACTCGACCCCGACCTGCCGAAGTTTGTCGGCATGCCGCCGGCATAAGGCACGGTACGCTGCCGGACGGCGGTCGGTCACTCAGATGCATGGCCGGATGTAGGGCCGGTTGATCTCCCATAACTCCTCGAGCAGGCCGCGTGCGGCCTGCTCGGAGTGGACGACGGGATCGAGCAGCAGTGCCTGCAGCGCCATTTCCTTCGAGGCATGCATTGCCGCCTCTACCGTCATCTGCTGAACCTGAACCTGGATTGTCATCAGCTTTGCAACGCTGTCGGGCAGCGGCCCAAGCGAGACGGGATGGATACCGGCGGCATCGACCTCCGCCGGCACCTCAACCGCAGCATCGGCCGGCAGGTTCGGGATCACCTGTCGATTGTAGAGCACGGCTGATTCGACGAGTTGCTTGCGGTTATGCACCATGGCGGCGATGATGCTGATCGCCCGCTCGCCCGAGGGCATCGACCACCAGTCCGGCATGCCGGCCCGACCTGCGAGCACGTCGTCGATCAACCGCGTCAGCTTGGCGCGCTCGCTCTCGTCCCAGTCGAAATTGTAGCCGCCCTCGCCGGCCTCCCAGCCGAACGAGAGATATTCGCCGACGTGACCGTCGCCGCAGCCGAGCCAATAGCCGAAGGCGCGCAGCAATTTGCGGGTCAGCGGTGAGAAGGCGGGGTCGAACTCCCGCTCCTTCTCACGCAACAGCGGATAGAGGTCCTCGCCCGTCTCGCGATCCCGAATCTCCGTCAAGCACTGGAAATGATTGAGGCCTGCACCCCACACGTCCAGCCTGCTGTCCGGCAGACCCAGGAGTCGCGCGACATCGGCGCGGGCCAGAAATATTCCGTGGCAGAGGCCGACGCTGCGAATTCGACTGTACCGGCCGAGCGCCAGGATGATGCGGCTTTCCGGATTGGAGAAGTTGATGAAGGTCGCGCGCGGGCAGCGGACCTCCATCTCGCGCACGAAATCGAAGACCACCGGCAAGGTGCGCAGCGTGAAGAACAACCCGCCGGGCCCACCGTTCTCACCCAGCGTGTGCCGGATCCCGAACTTGCGCGGAATCTCGAAGTCGAGCCGCCACAGCCGATTGCGATCGATGGCGGTGGAATGCACGACGAACTCGGCGCCATCGAGCGCCGCACGCCAGTCCGTCGTGGCCTCGATCAGGTAACCGGCGCCGGATTTCTCGTTGAGCAGTCTGGCGAGCCGCGTCGGCCGGCTGAGGCGGTCGAGGCTTCGTCCGACCAAGACCAGTGTCGAACCGGCGAGATCGCGGGTCGAGAACAAGTCCCGGAACATGCTCATCCCGAAGGATGCGCTGCCGGCGCCGAGAAAGACGATCTTCGTTCGGCCGACCATGCTGGCAGCGGCTATGCGAAGTCCAGCACCATGCGGCCGTCGATCTTGCCGGCTTTCATGCGGTCGAACACCTCGTTGATCTCTGCCAGCGGCACCTTGGTCACCTCGGCCTTCACCTTGCCGTCGGCAGCGAAGGCGATGGCTTCGTCGAGATCGCGCCGCGTGCCGACGATCGAGCCGCGCACGGTGATGCGCTTGAGCACGACGTCGAAGATCGGCGTCGGGAATTCGCCGGGAGGCAGACCGACAAGGCTGACAGTGCCTTTCCGACGCACCATCTTCAGCGCCTGGGCGAATGCGGGGGTCGAGACCGCCGTCACCAGCACGCCGTGGGCTCCGCCCCCGGTTGTTGCGAGCACCTTGTCCACCGCATCGGCTGCGAGCGCGTTCACGGCAAGGTCAGCGCCGGTCTCGCGGGCGAGGTCGAGCTTGTCCTCGGCGATATCGATGGCGACGACCTTGAGTCCCATCGCCTTGGCGTACTGAACCGCGACGTGGCCGAGCCCGCCGACGCCCGAAATCACCACCCACTCGCCGGGCTTGGCTTCCGTCTCCTTCAAGCCCTTGTAGGTGGTGACGCCGGCGCACAGGATCGGGGCGATAGCGGCGAAATCGACGCTCGCCGGCAGCTTGGCGGCGAAGGCCGCCGAAGCGATGACATATTCGGCAAAGCCGCCGTTCACGCTGTAGCCGGTGTTGTGCTGATGCTCGCACAGCGTCTCCCAACCGGTCTCGCAATATTCGCAGGACATGCAGGCATCGTGCAGCCAGGCGACGCCGACGGCATCGCCGACCTCCAGATTCTTCACGCCGGCCCCGATTGCAGCGACGGTGCCGGCGGCTTCATGGCCGGGGATGAAAGGCGGCACCGGCTTCACCGGCCAGTCGCCGGAGGCCGCGTGCAGATCGGTATGGCAAACGCCGCAGGCCTTGACCTTGACGAGAACCTCGCCCGGACCGGGCTGCGGCACCGCCACGTCCTCGATCACGAGTGGCTTGCCGAATTGTTTGACGATTGCGGCTTTCATGGTCGGCATCGGTCTGCTCCTTCGCGTTGCTTGGGCAGATTAGCGATGCCGACGGCCTTGGTTTTGATGGGCGTCAAAGAGCACAAAGTTTCCGCAAGCGCCCGCGTATCGTGACATCAAGATGACACCGGAGCCTCGACGTCCAGCGCACTCAGCTGTGGAACTTGAGACCATCGATGATCTTGTCGATCACCTTGCGCTCGGCGCGCATGGCGATGCCGACGAGATTGAGGTCGGCGCGCGCAACGGCCCTGACCGCTTCGCGGTTGGCGGCGTCGTGCGTGGTCTTGAACATGTCCTCGGTGTAGACCGCCGGCTTGACGTTGCGGGTGAGCGCGCGGTCCAGCGCACGCGACAATGCGGGACCATCGGCGCCGTAGATCATGATCGGCTGGCCGATCAGCGGATGATACTCCGTCCCTGATGCGTCTTGATAGGCCTCGCCGATGCAGTCCGGAAAAGCCGCGGCGATGCCGCTGGTGAGAAAGGACGCGACGTTCAGTTTCTGCCAGGCCTGAAGATCGGTGCGGATCACGACGGCGATCTTGGTATCGAACTGCATGTATTCCCTCGACTGTCATTCCGGGGCGCGCCGCTTGGCGCCAGCCTGGAATCCACAACCACTATCGGAGTATGGACTCCGGGCTCGATGCTACGCATCGCGCCGGAATGACAGCAAGAGGAATCAACACTCGACGACATCAACCCTTGGCATCACAGGCCCAGGCGCGGATCACGCATTCCTTGCCGCCGAATTTGTAGCATTCGCGCGTCGCGGCATTGAGAGAGGCCGAGATCTGCGGCTTGACGGCGTAGCCATAGGCACCGCACGGATTGGTGAGATCGACCGACATGGCGGCGCAGGCCCGCTTCATCGTCACGGTCGTGCAATCGCCCTTGCACTGCTTCTGCGCCGCGGCGCGCGCCTCGTGCTCATGGCCATAATCATACGCCTGGCCATAAGCACCGCACTTGCCGACCGCGATGGCGCCAGCGGCGTGGGCTTCGCTGATGGTGCGGGCCCCGGTAACAGCAACCGACAAGACAAAGCAAAACATCGCGCAACGGCGCGCGACGACATTCGAAGCCATGGAAAACCCCCCCCAAGGCAGGTGCCGCCGACTCTAAGCCGCGGTCGTTTCCAGATGGTGAACGGCGGTTGAAATCAGAAGGCTTGAAGGGAGCCGGAGCTTGGGCGAAGCGACTTGTCCGCCGTAGCTCGAAGAGCGAAGGCGGAAGCGCGCCCACCAATTGTCGATCACAACGGAGAGATGGCGGGCACGGCGCTCTGCGCCTTTGCTCATCCTACGGCGGTGGCACCTTCATCCCTGCCTTGCGGCCTCCAATGCCTGCGGCGTGTCGATGTCCAGGAACGCGCTCTCGCCCTCGACGGGCACTTCGGCAACGGCTTCGGTGTGCTTGGCGATCAGATGGCGCGCGCCGACGTCGCCGTCCAGCGTCATCAATTCCTTGAAGAAGCGGCGCGACCACAGCACGGGATTGCCGCGGCGGCCCTCGCTGACCGGCACGACGATGAGATTGCCGCGGTCGGGTGCAAAACTGTCGATGAGCCGGTCGATCAGGCCGGCGTCGATCAGCGGCATGTCGCCGAGACAAACCACGGCGCCATCGCAGGTCTGGGGCACGGCCGCGATGCCGGCCTTCACAGAACTGGCGATGCCGCCGGCGAACTCCGGATTGCGGACGAACCTCACCTTCAGGCCTTGCAGCGCCTGCTCGACGAGCTCGGCCTGATGGCCGGTGACGACGATCACCTCGGATGCCCTGGAGGCCAGCGCCTGCTCGGTCGCAAGGCGCACCAGCTTCTTGCCGTCGAGCTCGGCGAGCAGCTTGTTCGGCCCGCCCATCCGGGTCGAACGGCCGGCCGCGAGCACGATGGCCGCGACCCGGCTGTTGCCCTCGGTCTCCGGCTTGGCGCGCGGCTGCGGCCGCGTCACGATTTCCATCAAGAGGCCGCCGACGCCCATGCCCATCAGCTCGGAGCGGGTCACCTTGATGCCGGCGAGAAGCCGCATCAAGACCCAGTCAAAACCGTTCTCGACCGGCGAGCGCGCGCAGCCGGGCGCGCCCAGCACCGGCACGTCGCCGGCGCGGGCGATCAGCAGGAGATTGCCGGGGTCGACCGGCATGCCGAAATGCTCGATCTCGCCGCCGATGCCGGTGACGGCCGCCGGAATCACGTCGCGTCGGTCGGCAATCGCGGAGGCACCGAACACGATCACGAGCTCGGCGCCGAGGCCGAGCAATTCCTTGATTGCGGCCGACAGTGCCTCTTCCTCGTGAGGAACCCGCCGCTCCGCAATGATGCTGGCGCCGGCCGGCGCCAGCCGCTCGGCGGTGACGCGCAGGGTCTTGTCGATCACCTTGGTGGACAGGCCGGGCAGCAGCGTCGAGACCACGCCGACGCGCTTGATCACGTAAGGCGCGACCTTCAGCACGTCCTTGCCGGCCGCCTTCACCGCGGCATCGCGCAAGGTTCCTTCGACACCGAACGGGATGATCTTGACGGTGCCGACCATCTCGCCCTCGACCACCGGCTTGTACGCGGTGAGCGTGGCAAAGGTGATGGCTTCGTCGATGTTGTTGATGCGGTCGACCGCGGCGCGGTCGATCACCAGCACGCCCGCTCGCGCGGCGAACAGATTGGCGCGGCCGGTGAAGGCGCGCTCGACATGGATGCCCTCGCCGCCGACGGCGAGCGCGATGCTCGCGGCCGCAACGTCCTCGGAGACGTCGCCCGCCTCCATGCGCACCACGACGATGTCCTTGATGCCGGCGCGCTCCAGCGCCTCGACCTCGGCCGGCCCGATCGTCGTGCCCTTCTTCAGAACCAGCGATCCCTGGCGCAGGGTATGGACGGTCACCCCGCCGATCGCATCGCTCGGGCTCGCCGGTCCAAATTTCATGCCGCTTCTTCATTTTCTTTCGGAGGCAGCCGAAGCACCGCCGTGATCTCGGCCATGATCGCCACCGCGATCTCTGATGGCGAGACCGCGCCGATCGCAAGGCCAATGGGCGCGTGGATCCGCGCGATGTCGCTCTCCTTGGCGCCCTGCGCCCGCAACCGGTCGGCACGCTTGGCATGCGTCTTCCGCGAGCCGAGCGCGCCGATATAGAAGCAGTTGCGCTCGAAGGCGTGCAGCAGCGCGGGATCGTCGATCTTGGGATCGTGCGTCACCGCGACGAAGGCCGTATAGGCGTCGACGTTGAGTGGCGGCAGCGCAGTATCAGGCCATTCGGCGATCAGCGGAATGTCGGGAAAGCGCTCCGGGCTCGCAAACGCGGTACGGGGATCGACCACGGTGACGTCATAGCCGAGCGAGCGCGCCAGCGGCGCGAGCGCCTGGCTGATATGGACCGCGCCGATGATGACGAGCTTTGCCGTCGGCGCGTAGACGTTGAGAAACAGCTTCTTGCCGCCGGCCTCGACACTGGCGCTCTTGCCCATGCGAAGCTGCTTCTCCAGCTCGGCACGCAGCGGATCCCCGGCAAAATCCTTCGCCTTCACCAGGCGCTGCTCGCCGCTCTCGGTGTCGGTGACCAGGATCACCGGGCGGCGCGCGGCACGCTCGGCATTGAGTTCGTGCAGGATCTCGAGCTTCACGGCTAACCGACCTTCTCGACGAAAACGCGGATGGTGCCGCCGCAGGACAGCCCGACATTCCAGGCCGTCTCGTCGGCCACGCCGAACTCCAGCATCCTCGGTTTTCCGCTCTGGATCACATCCATGGCCTCGGTGACCACGGCGCCCTCGACGCAGCCGCCGGAGACTGAGCCGAGGAAGGTGCCCTCGTCGTTGATGACGAGGCTCGAGCCCGCCGGACGCGGCGCCGAGCCCCAGGTCTCGACGACAGTGGCGAGCGCAACGCCACGGCCCGCCTTTTGCCAGTCTTCCGCAGCCTTCAGGATGTCCTCGTCGCGATCGAGCATGGGGTGCCTCTCAAGCTGCGGAGCGGATCAGGCCGCGGTGATGCGGCGGCAGCGGCTGGGAGAGCGTCGTGATCAGCTCCTGGATCGAACTCAAATTATGCACGGGGCGGAATTCGTCAACGTGGGGCAGCATCATTTTGATGCCCTGCGCCTTGGCCTCGAAACCGCCGAACCGGAGCAGCGGGTTGAGCCAGATCAGCCGCCGGCACGACCGGTGCAGCCGGTCCATCTCGAAGGCGAGCTTGGAATCGGCCTCCCGTTCCAGCCCGTCGGAGATCAGGAGCACGATGGCGCCCTGGCTCAGCACACGCCGCGCCCACAATTTGTTGAAGTTGTGCAGCGAGGCCGAGATCCGGGTGCCGCCGGCCCAATCCTCGACCGAGGCCGAGCAGCTCGCCAGCGCCTCGTCCGGATCGCGCTGGCGCAGCGCGCGGGTGACATTCGTCAGGCGGGTGCCGAACAGGAACACCGAAACGCGCTTTCGCGCATCCGTGATCGCATGCAGGAAGTGGAGGAACAGGCGGGTGTATTCGCTCATCGAGCCCGAGATATCGAGCAGCGCCACGATCGGCGCCGGCTTCTCGATCCGCCCGAGACGATGGATGTCGATGATGTCGCCGCCGGTGCGGAGCGAGGCACGCAGCGTGCGGCGGAGGTCAAGGCGAAGCCCGCGCGGGTCCGAGCGGTGCCGGCGCGTCAAAAGCTGAGCCTGCGGCAGGTGCATGCGCTCGATGGCGCGGAGCGCCTCGGCGATCTCGGCCGCGCTCATCTGCGCAAAATCCTTCTTCTGGAGGATCTCCTTGTCCGAGACCGACAAGCGCAAATCCTGCTCCTGGCGCTGCTGCGTCTCGGTCATGCGCGGCTGCGACATCGCCTCCTGGACGCGACGGGCGCCGGCCTGCGGCTTCTTCCTGGCCTCCTCCGGCAGCGGCACGGAATCGAGCATGTGCTTCCACTCCTCCGAGGCGCGGAAGAACAGGTTGAAGGCCTGCTTGAAGATCAGCGCATGTTCATGGCGCTTGACGAAGATCGCCTCCAGCGTCGTGAAGACGTCGGCGCGGTTGCCGATGTCGATCACCTGCAGCGCGCTCATGGCATCGATCACGGCGCCCGGCCCAACCGGCATCCCGGCGGAGCGCAGCGCGCGGGCGAAGCCGACGATGTTGTCGGCGAACTGCTCGGTCTTGTCAGGGGCAAGGTGATTGATGGCCATGAGTCTATCCTCGCTCCGTCATTCCGGGGCGTCGCGAAGCGACGAACCCGGAATCCAGAAGTTGGCGCGAGATTCCGGGTTCGCGCTACGCGCGCCCCGGAATGACGAAAAATCAATTCTCGCTCGTCGCTTCCTTCAGCACCTTCTGCAGGGCCTCGCCCTGCATGCGGGTGATGTCGTCCTGGTACTTGAGCAGTGCGCCCAGCGTGTCGCCGACCACTTGCGGGGTCAGCGAGCGGGCATCGAGCTCCGACAGCGCGGTCGCCCAGTCGATGGTCTCGGCGACACCGGGCGACTTGTAGAAGTCCTGGTTGCGCAGCGCCTGGACGAAGCGCACCACCTGCTGCGACAGCTTCGCGGAGATACCAGGCACGCGCGTCTTGACGATTGCAAGCTCGCGCTCGGCGGCGGGATAATCGACCCAGTGATAGAGGCAGCGCCGCTTCAGCGCGTCGTGGATCTCGCGGGTGCGGTTGGAGGTGATAATGACGATTGGCGGGTGCGGCGCCTTCACGGTGCCGAATTCGGGGATGGTCACCTGGAAGTCGCTGAGGATTTCGAGCAGGTAGGCCTCGAAGGCCTCGTCGGCGCGGTCAAGTTCGTCGATCAACAGCACCGGCGGGCCGGCGACGTCGGGCTCCAGCGCCTGGAGCAGCGGCCGCTTGATCATGTAGCGGTCGGCGAAGATGTCGCTCGAGAGCTGGTCGCGGTCGGTGTCGCCGGCCGCTTCCGCCATTCGGATCGCGATCATCTGCGCAGCGCTGTTCCACTCGTAGACTGCCGAGGAGACATCGAGGCCCTCATAGCACTGCAGGCGGATCAGCTTTCGCCCCAGCGCCGCCGAGAGCACCTTGGCGATCTCGGTCTTGCCGACGCCGGCCTCGCCTTCCAGGAACAGCGGCCGGCCCATGCGCAACGACAGGTAGGTCACCGTCGCCAGCGACCGTTCGGCGAGATAGCCGCGCGATGTCAGGAGCTCGAGCATCGCATCGACCGATGCCGGCAAAGCACCGGAAGAACTGGTCGCTGAAGTCATAAGGAAGCCAGTCTCGCTACGCCCTCGCCGGGGACAGGTTTGGACCTTGGAATGAGCTCAGCTCATTCCTTGGCATTGGCGGCGTCGACGGCGCGCCGCGTCAGCACACCGATGAGGTGCGCGCGGTATTCGGCGCTGCCATGGATATCGCTGTTGAGGCCTTCTGCCGGCACGGTGATGCCCTCCAGCGCCTTCGAGGCGAAGCGCTTTTTCAGGGCCTCCTCGAACGCGGCGACACGGAACACGCCTTCGGCGCCGGCACCCGTGACGGCAACGCGCACGTCCGACGGACGCCGTGCCACGAACACGCCGACCAGTGCATAGCGCGAGGCCTGGTTGCGGAACTTGATGTAGGCGGCCTTCTTCGGCAGCGGGAACATTACCTTGGTGATGATCTCGTCGGCTTCGAGCGCGGTCGTGAACAGGCCCTGGAAGAACTCTTCCGCCTTGAGCCGGCGCTTGTTGGTGACGATGGTGGCGCCGAGCGCCAGCACCGCGGCCGGATAGTCCGCAGTCGGATCGTTGTTGGCGAGCGAGCCGCCGATCGTGCCCTTGTGACGCACGGCGGGATCGCCGATCTGGCTCGCGAGATTCGCCAGCGCCGGGATGGCCTCGCCGACGATCGCGGAGGTCGCGACCTCGGCGTGCCTGGCCGTGGCGCCGATCACCAGCGAGCGCCCCTTCATCTCGATCGTGTTGAGCCCCTCGATATGGGAGAGGTCGACCAGATGCGGGGGGCTGGCGAGGCGCTGCTTCATGACCGGAATCAGCGTGTGGCCGCCGGCGACCAGCTTGGCATCCTCGTTCTTCACCAGGAGGTTGGCCGCCTGGCGAACCGTCCCAGGGCGATGATATTTGAATTCATACATCTGAATGTCCTGATCGCGGGATGCGCGTTACGCGAGGTCGGATTTCGCCATCGCCTTGGCGCCGGCGGAGATCGAGGCGACGATGTTTTGATAGCCCGTGCAGCGGCAGAGATTGCCTTCGAGCTCCTCGCGAATGGTGTGATCGTCGAGCTCGTGGCCCTTGCGATGCACGATGTCGATCGCTGTCATGATCATGCCCGGCGTGCAGAAGCCGCACTGCAGCCCATGATGCTCGCGGAAGGCCTCCTGCATCGGATGCAGCGGCGCGCCGTCGGCGGCCAGTCCCTCAATCGTCTTGACCTCGTGGCCGTCGGCCATCACGGCAAGCGTGGTGCAGGACTTCACGGCCTTGCCGTCGAGATGCACGACGCAGGCGCCGCACTGCGAGGTGTCGCAGCCGACATGGGTGCCGGTCAGCCGCAGATTCTCACGCAAAAACTGCACCAGAAGCGTACGGGGATCGACATTGGCCGTAACAGGATTGCCGTTCACGATGAGGGAGATCTTTGCCATAAGCACTCTCTATCAACGCCCCGACGGGTCCCGTCGAAGCGGTTCTTATAATTATTCCAACCCATCATATGGGCCAATATGCCCGGGGGCAACATCGCCCGGAACGCAAGGCGCCATGCCGAAAGGCGATAGCCTTCAACCCTGTACAGCCTTGGCGAAGTTCGCGAAAAATTCGTCGGCCAGCTTCTTGGCAGCGCCGTTGATGAGGCGCTGGCCAAGCTGCGCCAACTTGCCGCCGATCTGCGCCTCGACGTCGTACGACAGCAGCGTGCCACCGTCCTTCTCCGCGAGCCTGACCACCGCGCCGCCCTTGGCGAATCCGGCCACCCCGCCCTCGCCCTCACCGGAGATCTTGTAGCCATTCGGCGGGTCGAGATCGGACAGCGTGACTTTGCCCTTGAAGCGCGCGGAGACGGGCCCGACCTTCATCTTCGCCGTCGCGCGAAAGCCGCCGTCGTCGGTTTTCTCCAGCTCCTCGCAACCGGGGATGCAGGCCTTCAACACCTCGGGATCGTTGAGCTTGTCCCACACGGCCTCGCGCGGCGCCGCAAGCTGGACTTCGCCGTTCATTGTCATGGCCATGAGGTCTCTCCCGAATTCCGCAACTCTAGCGCAGATCAAGTAACGCACGGACGCGACAAAGGAAAGGGTGGGCCAGGAGGTGCCGTGCATATTCGCAACTGCAAAAAGATGTGTGGGAGGTGGGGGATTGGCACAGCCGGGCCGTGATGATTAGGTCGCGTACAACATGAGCACATCCCTCTCCCCCCTGCTCGCGCCGATGCTGTCGAGCCCAGCCATGCGCGCGGTCTGCGACGACCGGTCTACCCTGCAGAACATGCTCGATTTCGAGGCAGCCCTGGCACGCGCCGAGGCCGCGACAGAGGTGATTCCGGCATCGGCCGTCGCCCCGATCGAGGCCGCGTGCACGGTCGATTCCTTCGACATGGCCGCACTGGCCGAGGCCGCGACGCGGTCGGGCAATCTCGCGATTCCCCTCGTCAAGACGCTCACTGCCAATGTCGGCAAGGCCGACGCGGAGGCCGCACGCTACGTGCATTGGGGCGCGACCAGCCAGGACGTCATCGACACCGCGACGATGCTGACGCTTCGCGCCGGCATCGAAGCATTGGATGTCGACCTCAGCCGCGCCATCAAGGGCTTCGCCGCGCTTGCGCGCAGCCACCGCAATACCGCGATGGTGGCGCGGACCTGGCTTCAGCACGCGCTGCCGATGCCGTTCGGGCTGAAGGCGGCTGAGTATGCCGCAAGCCTCGCCCGCGCGCGCTGCCGCCTGCGGCGGCTCTCCCGCGAGGGCCTCGCGCTGCAATTCGGCGGTGCCGCCGGCACGCTCGCCGCGCTCGGCGACAAGGGGCTCGCGGTGGCCGAACGGCTTGCGCAGGAGCTCGATCTGCCGCTGCCCGAGGCGCCCTGGCACACCCATCGCGACCGCATCGCCGAAGCTGCGTCCTGCTTCGCGATCCTCGCCGGCAGCTGCGGCAAGATCGCGCGCGACGTCTCGCTGCTGATGCAGACCGACGTCGGCGAGGCGTTCGAGCCAGCCGGCGAAGGCCGCGGCGGCTCCTCGACCATGCCGCACAAGCGCAACCCGGTCGCGGCTGCGAGCGCGCTCGGCGCCGCCACCATGGCGCCGCAGCTTGCCGCCACGATCTTCGCCGCCCAGGTGCAGGATCATGAGCGCAGCGCCGGCCCCTGGCACGCCGAATGGCCGACGCTGCCGCAACTGATGCTGGTCACCTCCGGGGCACTTGCCGCCATCGTCGACATCGCCGAGGGCCTCGAGGTCGATGCGGCGCGCATGCTCCGCAACCTCGATGCGACGCAGGGGCTGATCATGGCGGAAGCTGTCACCTTCGCGCTGGCCGGCAAGATCGGCAAAAGCGGCGCGCATCATCTGATCGAGGCCGCCAGCAAGCGCGCGGTCGCCGAGAAGAAACATCTGCGCGAGGTCCTCTCGGCCGATTCGCAGGTGACCGTGCACCTGGCGCCCGAGAAAATTGCGGCATTGTTCGAGCCGATGGCCTATCAAGGGGCTTCCCAAGCCCTGATCGACCGGCTGCTCGACAGCCTCGACCGCGAATAAGATACGACGGAGACGCCGCATGCCCATGATCGATGCCGACGGTTGCCTGCTCAATGTCTCCGTCGAAGGCCGCGACGGCGGGCCGACCTTGATGCTCTCAAACTCGCTGGGCTGCACGCTGCAGATGTGGGAGCCGCAGATGAAGGCGCTGACGCAGTTGTTCCGCGTCATCCGCTACGACCGCCGCGGCCACGGCAAGTCCAACGTTCCGCCCGGTCCTTACTCGATGGAGCGCTTCGGCCGCGACGTGCTCGCGATCCTCGACGACCTCAACATCGATAAGGTGCATTGGTGCGGCCTTTCGATGGGCGGCATGGTCGGGCAATGGCTCGGCGCCAACGCGCCTGACAGGTTCGGCAAGCTGATCCTCGCCAACACGTCGTGCTACTATCCCGATCCAACAAACTGGCACAACCGCATCAAGGCAGTGAAGGAGGGCGGCATCGCTGCCGTCGCTGACACCGTGATCGCGGGCTGGCTCACCCAGGATTTTCGCGAGCGCGAGCCTGAGATCACCGCGAAAATGAAATCGATGCTGCTTGCTTCCCCTGTCGAGGGTTATCTTGCCTGCTGCGAGGCGCTCTCGACACTCGACCAGCGCGCGCTGCTGCCGAAAATCAAGAGCCCGACGCTGGTGATCGCCGGCCGCCACGACGTGGCGACGCCGATCTCGGCGGCCGAGCTGATCCGCTCCAACATTCCCGGCGCCAGCATGACCATCATCGATGCCGCGCACATATCCAATGTCGAGCAGCCGCACGCATTCACGGATGCGGTGGTGGGGTTCCTGACGCAGCGCTAACTGCTAATCACCGTCATTCCGGGGCGCCTCGGAGAGGCGAACCCGAAATCTCGAGATTCCGGGTTCGATGCTTCGCATCGCCCCGGAATGACTGATCCGGAGAACACCATGGACGATCAGAAGCGCCGCGATGCCGGCATGAACGTGCGCCGCAAGGTGCTGGGCAATGCCTGGGTCGACAAGTCGATCGCGAACCGCAATGCCTTCAACACAGACTTCCAGGACCTGATCACCCGCTACGCCTGGGGCGAGATCTGGACGCGGCCGCATTTCGACGAGCGCACGCGCCGCGTGCTGGTGATCGGCACCATGGTCGCGCTCGGCCAATGGGACGAATTCCGCCTGCACGTGCGCGCAGCGCTGGCCGAGGGCGGCTTCACCCCCGACGACATCAAGGAAATTCTGCTGCAGCAGGCGATCTATTGCGGCGTGCCGGCGGCGAACCACGCCGTCAAGGAAGCTTCAGCGATTGTTCAGGAGCTCGGCCTGCTCAAGCCCTAGCGGCTGAAGATTCGGCGGCGCGGCGACCTCGGCCACCTTCGGCCCGGCCGCGGGCTTCTCGATCACGAGCACGACGGCGGCACCGAGCAGCATGAGCAGCTCGGTGGCATGCAGCCGCAGCGCGGCCAACTCGCCGACCTTCGAGGCCATCACCATGCTGGCAAACGAGATCAGGCTGCCGATTGCGAGCGCAATGCCGAGTGCCTCGTCGCTGCCGCCGCTTCTACGGGTTCGCGGAATGCAGAGCAGCACGAGGTAGATCGCAAAGAACGCCACGACCGTCAGGCGTCCCAGCGCCAGCAGCCAGGCCGCGCGCACCGTGTCCATGCCCGCCATTTGCAGGTGGTCGCTCAGGTACAGCGCCACCGCGACGCTCGGACGCTCATAGAGGCCGTGCACAGGGGCGACGATGATGCTGAAGGCGGCGAGGCTCCAGACCGGAATGAAATAGGCCGCCAGCAGCGCGCCGTTGACCGAGCCGATCCGCCAATTCCTGAACATGCCGCTTCCCGCCTGGTTTGCCGAGCCTTCGATGAAAGGCGACAGCCATATCGGAGCTAACTCGCATCAGACTGCGGCAGCAATTTAAACCCTTTGTTTACCTTAACCGCCCGCTCGCGCCGCGCCATTCCGGAATGATGCGCAGCACCAAAGCCGGAAGCTCGAAAGTCTCAGCTGTGCGACGGGCGCACGGGAGGTCTCTTCAAGCGCCCCAAAACGGCTCTTCAGCAACGAGAAAAGGCCCCGCCTTCCGGCGGGGCCTTTCCTTACTCCTGGGCTTCAAGCTCACTATTCCTGGTCGCGCTGGCCGCCCTGCTGCTGACCGGGCCGATCGCCCTGACGTGGATCCTGGTGCTGCTGTCCGGGTTTCTGACCGCCGCCCTGCTGCTGCCCGGGGCGCTGCTGGCCGGGATTCTGATTCTGCTGACCCGGCTGCTGGTTCTGCTGCTTCGTCATTCGGGAAACTCCCTTGTTGGACGTCAGTAACGAGATAACGGGCGGCACCGTCTTTGGTTGCCCTTGGAACCAAGTTCCTCGCAGCTGCGAGGAACTCGGCTGCAAAATGATCTCTGTACAAGCCTTAAGGCGGAGACCGCGCCAGTTGCAGCCTCCAGTTCCCTCCTGTTACAAAACCTTCAGAACGCTCAAGGGCTGCCGGGGCCCGAGAACTCTCTGCAAGAGCTCCCTTTGAGCCGCGTCAAGTTTGGGTACGGCAGCTTATGGATTACTTCGCCCAGCAGCTCATCAACGGCCTCGTGCTCGGCTCCATCTACGGCTTGATCGCGATCGGCTACACGATGGTCTACGGCATCGTCGGCATGATCAACTTCGCCCACGGCGACGTCTTCATGATCGGCGGCTTCATCGCCCTGATCACCTTCCTGATCCTGATCTCGTTCGGGCTCACTGCGATCCCGCTGATCCTGCTCGTGGTGCTGCTGGTCTCGATGGCGATCACCGCGCTTTATGGCTGGACCATCGAGCGCATTGCGTACCGGCCGCTGCGTCATTCCTTCCGCCTTGCCCCGATGCTGTCGGCGATCGGCATGTCCTTCGTGCTCACCAACTATTCGCAGGTTGCACAGGGCGCGCGCGTCAAGCCGATCCCGCCCTTCATTACCGGCGGCTACACGCTGCACGAGAGCCCGGACGGCTTCGTGATCCAGCTCTCCAACATCCAGATCATGGTGGTCATCACGACCATCGTGCTGCTGGCGATCTTCACCTGGCTGGTGTCGAGCACCCGGCTCGGGCGCGACATGCGCGCCTGCGAGCAGGACCAGACCATGGCGGCGCTGCTCGGCGTCAACGTCGACCGCACCATCTCCATGACATTCGTGATCGGCGCGGCGCTCGCCGCCGTCGCGGGCTTGATGTACCTGCTCTATTACGGCCTGGTCGATTTCTTCATGGGCTTCGTCGCCGGCATCAAGGCCTTCACCGCCGCCGTGCTCGGCGGCATCGGCTCGCTGCCGGGCGCAATGCTCGGGGGCCTGGCGATCGGCCTGATCGAGACGTTCTGGTCGGCCTATTTCTCGGTCGAGTACAAGGACGTCGCAGCGTTCTCGATCCTGATCGTCGTGCTGATCTTCATGCCGACCGGCCTGCTCGGCCGTCCCGAAGTCGAAAAAGTCTGACGGACCGGCCGCGTGACAGCTCCCTCGACCCAAACGGCAAGACCTGCGGCGGGCATCTCCGCCCTCCTCAAGACCGCATTCATCAACGCGCTCATCGCGCTGGTGCTGTTCTCGCTGATGGTCGGCATCCGGACCGAGGCGGGCTCAGACGGTCAGCTCACCTACTGGACGCGGTTCGGCGAGCTGGCCTGGCTCGTCGCCGCGGTGTTCGGCGGCTCGATCGTGATCGAGCTGCTGCGGCAATGGATCGGGACGACCGGCGCCGAGAAGCTGGTGCCGCCGGCCGTGCAGAGCGGCATGTCCCTGCTCGGCCGCTACATCGCGCCGGCGCTGCTGATCTTCACCGTGCTGGTGCCCGTCATCTTCTATAACCAGCGCTACATCCTCGACCTCGCGATCCTCGTGCTCACTTACGTGATGCTGGGCTGGGGATTGAACGTCGTGGTCGGGCTCGCCGGCCTGCTCGATCTCGGCTACGTCGCCTTCTATGCGGTCGGCGCCTATTCCTACGGATTGCTCGCCACCAATTTCGGCTGGTCGTTCTGGATCTGCCTGCCGCTCGCCGGCATTCTCGCCGCGTTCTGGGGCGTGCTACTCGGTTTCCCCGTGCTGCGCCTGCGCGGCGACTATCTCGCCATCGTGACGCTCGCGTTCGGCGAGATCATCCGGCTCGTCATCATCAACTGGCAGGATCTGACGGGCGGCCCGAACGGCGTCTCCGGCATTCCGCGCCCCACGTTCTTCGGCATCCCGCTCGACAACAGCGATGACGGGCTCGCCGCCAGGCTCGGCATCGAATATTCGGCGACCCACCGCATCATCTTCCTGTTCTACCTGATCCTGGCGCTTGCGCTGCTCACCAATTGGGTGACGATCCGCCTGCGCCGTCTGCCGATCGGCCGGGCCTGGGAAGCCCTGCGCGAGGACGAGGTCGCCTGCCGCGCGCTCGGCATCAACACCACGACGACCAAGCTCACGGCGTTCGCGACCGGCGCCATGTTCGGCGGCTTCGCCGGGGCCTTCTTCGCCACCCGCCAGGGCTTCATCAGCCCGGAATCCTTCACCTTCCAGGAATCGGCGCTGGTGCTTGCCATCGTCGTGCTCGGCGGCATGGGCTCGCAGCTCGGCGTCGCGCTTGCCGCGCTCGCCATGATCGGCGGCTTCGAGCTGTTCCGCGGCCTAGAGACCTACCGCATGCTGGTGTTCGGCATGTCGATGGTGCTGATCATGATTTGGCGGCCCCGCGGCCTGGTCGGCCACCGCGCACCCACCGTGTATCTGACCAAGGCGAAAGCGATCTCCTCCGACCTCGTGAAGGAAGGGCACGGATGAGCGGCAACACGATTCTCAGCGTCGAGCGGCTCACCATGCGCTTCGGCGGCATCATCGCCGTGCAGGACCTGTCGTTCGCCGCCGAGCGGAAGAAGATCACCGCGCTGATCGGGCCGAACGGCGCCGGCAAGACCACGGTCTTCAACTGCATCACCGGGTTCTACAAGCCGACCGGCGGCACCATTCACCTGAGCCATGACGACGGCAAGGTGGTCGCGCTGGAGCGGCTGAACGATTTTCGCATCGCCAAGCAGGCCAGGGTGGCGCGCACGTTCCAGAACATCCGCCTGTTTCCGGGCATGACCGCGCTGGAAAACCTGATGGTGGCGCAGCACAACGCGCTGATGCGCGCCTCCGGCTTCACCTTCCTCGGCCTTGTCGGCGCCCCCGCCTACCGCGAGGCCGAGAAGCGCGCGATCGATCTCGCCGCCGACTGGCTGAAGCGGGTCAATCTGCTCGAACGCGCCGACGATGCCGCCGGCAATTTCGCTTATGGCGACCAGCGCCGGCTGGAGATCGCCCGGGCCATGTGCACCGAGCCTGCCCTGTTGTGCCTGGACGAGCCCGCCGCCGGCCTCAATGCGCGCGAGAGCGCGGCCCTGAGCGAGCTGTTGCTGTCGATCCGGGACGAACTCGGCACCTCGATTTTGCTGATCGAGCACGACATGTCGGTGGTGATGGAGATCTCCGACCACATCGTTGTGATGGACCATGGCGTGAAGATCGCCGAAGGCACGCCGCGCGAGGTCCGCGACGATCCCAAGGTGATCGCCGCCTATCTCGGCGCGGACGAGGACGAGGCCATAGCCGTGATGGAGAGCGGGACGTGACGTCGCCCCTGCTCGCGATCCGCGGTCTTCGGGCCGCCTACGGCAAGATCGAGGCGCTGAAGGGCGTCGACGTCGAGATCAATGCCGGCGAGATCGTGGCGCTGATCGGCGCCAACGGCGCCGGCAAGTCGACGCTGATGATGACGATCTTCGGCAAGCCGCGTGCCCGCGCCGGGCAGATCCTGTTCGAAGGCCGCGACATCACCGCCGTGCCGACCCACGAGATCGCGCACCTGCGTATCGCGCAGTCGCCGGAGGGACGCCGCATCTTCCCGCGCATGAGCGTGGCGGAAAACCTCCAGATGGGGGCGGATGCCACCGACTGCACGGAGGCCGAACGCGAGGCGACCCTGCAACGCGTCTTCACGCTGTTTCCGCGGCTGAAGGAACGCTACGCCCAGCGCGGCGGAACTCTCTCGGGCGGCGAGCAGCAGATGCTGGCCATCGGCCGCGCGCTGATGAGCCGCCCCCGTCTGCTCCTGCTCGACGAGCCCTCGCTTGGACTGGCGCCGCTGATCGCCCGCCAGATCTTCGACGCGATCAGGACCCTCAACCGTCAGGACGGCCTGACCGTCCTGATCGTCGAGCAGAACGCCAACCATGCGCTCAAGCTCGCCCATCGCGGCTACGTCATGGTCAACGGCCTGATCACGCTGGCCGGGACCGGCACCGAATTGTTGCAGCGCCCCGAGATTCGCGCCGCCTATCTGGAAGGCGGCCGCCACGGCTGACGGAGCCCTGGGGTCGGCGCGTGCGGCCGATTGCGGCGCTATATCTCCGCAAATGCCCGTATTTTGCCGGTGACTTCTCCTCGAATTCATTCAAGAATGGTGCCGGTTTGAACCGGGCATGCCCGGTAACTTCCACAGGCGACCACCCGCGAGGTATCTCATGAAATCACTGAAGCTCATCGGTCTGGCATTCGGCGCATCGCTCGCGCTGTCGAGCGCGGCATTCGCGCAGGATGTCACCGTCGCAGTCGCAGGCCCGATGACCGGCGGCGAGTCCGCCTTCGGCCGCCAGATGAAGAACGGCGCCGAGATGGCTGTGTCCGACATCAACGCCGCCGGCGGCGTCAACGGCAAGAAGCTCGCACTCTCCGTCGAGGACGACGCCTGCGACCCGAAGCAGGCGCGCTCGATCGCCGAGAAGATCGCCGGCGCCAAGATCCCGTTCGTGGCCGGGCACTATTGCTCGTCGTCGTCGATCCCGGCGTCCGAAGCCTATGCGGACGGCAACGTGCTCCAGATCACGCCGGCCTCGACCAACCCGCTGTTCACCGAGCGCAAGCTCTGGAACGTGGCACGCGTCTGCGGTCGTGACGATCAGCAGGGCCTGATTGCGGCGCAGTACATCGCCAAGAACTACAAGGGCAAGAACATCGCGATCCTCAACGACAAGACCACCTACGGCAAGGGTCTTGCCGACGAAACCAAGAAGGCGCTCAACAAGGCCGGCGTCACCGAGAAAATGTACGAGTCCTACAACAAGGGCGACAAGGACTTCAACGCGATCGTCTCCCGCCTGAAGCGCGACAACATCGATCTCGTCTATGTCGGCGGCTACCATCAGGAGAGCGGCCTGATCCTGCGTCAGATGCGCGACCAGGGCCTCAAGACAGTGCTGATGGCCGGCGACGCGCTCGCCGACAAGGAGTACGCCTCGATCACCGGCCCCGCCGGCGAGGGCACGCTGTTCACCTTCGGCCCCGACCCGCGCAACAAGCCGACCGCGAAGAAGATCGTCGAGGCCTTCAAGGCCAAGAACATCGACCCGGAGGGCTACACCCTCTACACCTATGCGGCGATGCAGGTGTGGTCGCAGGCGGCCAAGAAGGCTGGCACCACTGACGCCAAGAAGGTGATGGAGGCGATGAAGGCCGGGAAGTGGGACACCGTGATCGGCCCGATCGAGTATGACGCCAAGGGCGACATCAAGCAGATCGACTACGTCGTCTACAAGTGGGACGCCAAGGGCGGTTACGCCGAGATCACCGGCAACGGCACCTGAGCGCGTTGCCGGCTCTGGACCGCCCTCGAACATGCCCGCGCCCCGGCGACCCCCGGGGCGCTTCTCCTTGCGACAGGATCAGACCGCCGCGGGCAGCGCGCCGGCGGCCGCTGCCTGGGCCTTTCGCAAAGCTTGCAGAAGATCGTTCGGCCGAAACGGCTTTTGCAGGCAGACCACATTGGCAAGGTGGGGCGATTGGTCCATGAAATCGAACGTCGTCATCCCGGACACCGCGATGACGGGAAGCGCCGGTGCGCCCTCGCGCAGGGCGGTAATGACGTCGATGCCGCTGGAGTCGCCGAGGAAGATGTCTACGATCGCCGCGTCAAAGGGGGCCTGCCCGAACGCCTTCAGCCCGGCCGCACCGCTTTCTGCTTCCACCACCTCGAAATGATGAACCCGAAGCACGATCGCGACCATGGCACGGACGTCCTTCTGATCGTCGATGATGAGAACGCGGGGCATGGGAACAACTCCCGACATCGGTCAAATCGCCGGATCCAGTCATGGAACCCGCCGCAACGGACCGGCATTGTGGCACCGTCGAGTAAAGCTCACCTTACCCCGCCTCTGTTCCGAGCTCCCCCCGGAATTAAGGAAGCTGTAACCTTCGGTTGAGTCGCGACCGTTGCGTTGACGATGCGGGCCAGAGAACCGGCTAACCATGGGGAAATGCCGGTCCGAATGAGACTTGCGGTGATGCTCGAGACCGATTTTCCCAAGGGTTCGCCCAAGGATCTAGCCAAAGATTTGGCCAAGGATCTGCCCAAGACCCGCCTGCGCGAGGCGGACACGGTTGCAATGATGGACCGGAGCACATTTCTTTCGACCCTGCCGGCCACCGCGACCGACCGCGCTGCAGCATTGACGATCGTCGGCGTGTCCTCTGTCTTGTTCGCGGCGGCCGTGCCCTTCGCGGGGACGCCGCTCCTGCCGGTCCCCGCCTTCGTGGCGACTTATCAATCCGCGCTCGCCGTCAGCGACATCGTCACGGCAGTGCTGCTGCTGTCGCAATTCGTGATCTTGCGAACCCGCGCGCTGCTGTGGCTCGCGAACGGCTACCTCTTCACCGCTGCGGCGGCGCTGATACATGCCCTCACCTTTCCCGGACTCTTCGCACCGACCGGGCTCTTTGGCGCGGGCCGGCAGACCACGGTCTGGCTCTACATGATCTGGCACGCCGGCTTTCCGCTGTGTGTGATGGGCTACGCTTGGCTCAAGGACGGGGACGGTGGCCCCCGGATCCGCGGCACGGCAGGCCGCGCGATTTGGGCGAGCGCACTCGGCGTCGTCGCCGCGACGGCAGTCTTCGCCTGGATCGTCACCGCGCAACACGATCTGTTGCCGGTCCTGCTCAGCGAGGGCCGCTACACGACGACCATGATCGGAGTCGTGTCCTTCGTTTGGTCGCTGAGCTTTGCCGCTCTGGTCTCGCTCTGGTTCCGCAAGCCGCACACGGTGATCGACGTCTGGCTGATGGTGGTCATGTGCGCCTGGCTGTTCGACATCGCGCTGTCGGCGATCGTCAACGTCGCGCGCTTCGATCTCGGCTTCTATGCCGGGAGGCTCTACGGCCTCGCCGCCGCGACCTTCGTGCTTGCGGTGCTGCTGATCGAGAATGTCCGCCTCCAGGCGCGCACCGTGGGCCTCGTCGGAAGGCTGCGGCAGCAATCGGCCTCGGAACGCGACTACTACGGCAAGCGCCTTGCCCTCTACGGCGCAGTGGTCGAGTCGTCCAATGACGCCATCATCACCAAATCGCTCGACGGCATCATCACCGGCTGGAACAAGGCCGCTGAAAATCTGTTCGGCTATTCCGCCGCAGAGGCCGTCGGCAAGCCGATCGACATCATCGTGCCGCCGGATCGCAAGGACGAAGTCAGGGGCATCCTCAACCGGATCTCCGGCAATGAGTCGATCGCTCAACACGAGACGGTCCGGATCCGGAAAGACGGCCGCCCGCTGGACGTCGTCCTGAACATCTCGCCGCTGCGGACGGATGACGGTGAGATCATCGGCGCCTCCAAGATCGCCCACGACATCACCGAAGAGAAGCAGGCGCGAGAGAAGCTGCGACGGGAGACGGAGGAGCGCCAGCGCATCTTCGAGACGTCGCAGGACCTGATCCTGGTGACGGACGGCTATGGCAATTTCGTCCAGGTCAGCCCCAGCGTGAAAACCATTCTCGGCTACAGCCCCGAGGACATGGTCGGGCGCAGCGCGATCGAGTTCATCCATCCCGACGATCTCGAGAAGACGCGGAGCGAGATGCGCGCAGCCCGGCGCGGCGCGGTCAAGCGCAGCTTCGAGGCGCGCTACTACCACGACGATGGTCACGAGGTCGCGCTGAACTGGATGGGAACCTGGTCGGAGCCGGTGAAGCGCCACTTCTTCATCGGCCGCGACCTCACCGACAAGCAGGCCGCCGAGGCTCAGCTCCGGCACGTCCAGAAAATGGACTCGATCGGCCAACTGACCGGCGGCGTCGCCCATGATTTCAACAACGTGCTGACCGTCATCACGGGCACGATCGGCATTCTCAGCGACGCGGTCGCCGACCGGCCAGACCTTGCCGCCATCACCAAGCTGATCGACGACGCGGCCGAGCGCGGCGCACAGCTGACCAGGCATCTGCTCGCCTTCGCCCGCAAGCAGCCGCTCCAGCCACGCGAGATCGACGTCAACGCGCTGATGCTCGAAGCCGCCAAGCTGCTGCATCCGACGCTCGGCGAGCAAATCACCATCATGCCGCAGCTCACCGAGGATGCCTGGCCTACGCTGGTCGATCCGGGCCAGTTGTCCACCGCGATCCTCAATCTTGCATTGAACGCGCGCGACGCCATGCCCGACGGCGGTACCCTGGTGCTGGAGACCCGAAACATCTTCCTCGACGACGGCTATGCCAGCATGAATCCCGACGTCGCCGCCGGCAACTACGTGATGATCGCGGTCAGCGACACCGGCAACGGGATCCCCGCGGAGCTGATCGACCGGGTGTTCGATCCGTTCTTCACCACCAAGGAGGTCGGCAAGGGTACCGGCCTCGGCCTCAGCATGGTGTTCGGCTTCGTCAAGCAATCGGGCGGTCACATCAAGATCTACAGCGAGGAAGGCCACGGCACGAGCGTCAAGATCTACCTGCCGCGCTCGACCGGCGTGCAGGAGACCGAGTTCGAGGCGCTCCAGAACGCGCCGATCGCCGGCGGCAACGAGAAGATCCTGATCGTCGAGGACGACGCGCTGGTGCGACAGTATGTCGTGACGCAGGTGAGGAGCCTCGGCTATATCGCGCTCGAGGCCGCCAACGGCGCCGAGGCCCTCGCGATCATCGACAGCGACGAGACCATCGAGCTGCTCTTCACCGACATCATCATGCCCGGCAACATGAACGGCCGCCAGTTGGCCGACGAAGCGCACAAGCGCCGCCCCGGCCTGAAGACGCTGTTCACTTCGGGCTACACCGAAAACGCCATCGTCCATCACGGCCGGCTCGATTCCGGCGTGCTGCTGCTGGCCAAGCCCTACCGCAAGTCCGAGCTCGCCAAGATGCTGAGGACCGCGCTCTCCAGTTGAGCCTGCGGCATCGCTGCGCTATCGCAGATCGTGAATTCCCTCAATGACGAGGCCGACTTGAAGAATCTTCTCACCGATATCGCCGGCGTCCGGGTCGGCCATGCCGAAGACGCGAAGGTCGCTTCCGGCACGACCGCCGTCATTTTCGATTCTCCCGCGGTCGCCGCGATCGACGTCCGCGGCGGCGGTCCCGGCACGCGCGAGGATGCACTGCTCGATCCGGCCAACACCGTCGAACGCATCGATGCGATCGCGCTCTCCGGCGGCTCCGCTTTCGGCCTCGATGCCGGCGGAGGCGTGCAGGCCTGGCTCGCCGAACAGGGGCGAGGCTTCAGGATCCGTGAGGCCGTGATCCCCGTCGTCCCGGGGGCGATCATGTTCGACCTCCTGAATGGCGGCGACAAGGCCTGGGGCCGCTTCCCACCCTATCGCGATCTCGGCTATGCCGCCGCTGCTGCCGCCGGCACCGACTTCGCGCTCGGCAGCGTCGGTGCGGGCTTGGGGGCAACCACCGCCACCTTCAAGGGCGGCATCGGCTCGGCGTCGGCCGTCACGACGAACGGCGTCAAGGTCGCTGCCATCATGGTGGTGAATGCGGTCGGCAGCGTCACCGTCGGTAACGGTCCGTGGTTCTGGGCCGCGCCGTTCGAGGTGGACGGCGAGTTGGGCGGGCGCGGTCTACCGCCTGCGTTCACGCCCGACATGCTGGCGATGCGCATCAAGGGCGGGCCGGCGGCGAGTGAGCGTGAGAACACGACGATCGGCGTCGTCGTCACCGACGCCATTCTGAGCAAGGCCCAGGCCAAGCGGCTCGCGATGATCGCGCAGACCGGGTTTGCCCGCGCGATTTATCCGGTGCACGCACCGCTCGACGGCGACGTGCTGTTCGCGGCCGCCACCTGCGAGAAGCCGATCGAGCCGCTGGTGGAGCTCACCGAGCTCGGCATGGTCGCAGCCAACGTTGTCGCGCGTGCGATCGCAAGCGGCGTGTACAACGCGGCGGCGTTGCCGTTTCCGGACGCGCAGCCGGCGTGGAAGGATCGGTTCGGCTAGGCGAGAAACGAAACGGCGGACACGGCGTTATCCCGGCAGGCCAGAGTGTTCCGTCATGCCGTCGTCCGTGATCCGGTTCTTTCGCTATGCGCCAGAGAAACGCGAGCTCAAGGTCACGTTCGTCAGCGGGCGACTCTATGTTTATGAGGACGTTCCGCCCGAGGTCGCTGCCGCGTTCAGGGATTCACGCTCGAAAGGAACGTTCTTCAATCGCGAGATCCGCGACCGCTATGCCTATCGTGACATCACGCACGAGTATGCGGGTTAGCTCCGGAGCGCGCTTACACGCTCATCGACATCGATGAAGCGGACCCCGCCGAAGCCTGCGCCTGACGCTGCATCATTTGCCCGAACCAGTCATAAGGCGAATTGCCGCCGCCGTTGGCATTCGAACTGCTGGAGGCGCCAGGCACCGTCGTCGACATCTTGAAGCCGTCGGCATAGGTGACGGTGGTGGTGGTCGAGCCGTCGGCATTGGTCGTCGTGGCCGACGTCGAGCCGCCGCCCGATTGCGACGAGGAGTCCGAACCACCGCCCGAGCCGCCGGCCCCCTGCGCGTGATGGCCTTGGCCGCCCCGCAGCGCCTTCGTCATCTCCCCGAGATTGATGTCGCCATCCGCATTCGCGTCCATCTTCGAGAACACCTCGTCGGCCTTGGCCAGATTGGTGCCGCCCGCGCCGAGGGCGTCCCCGAATTCGGACTTGGTGATCTTGCCGTCACCGTTCCCGTCGATCTGTGAGAACAGGTCCTTCAGCGCCTCCTCGGGACTCTTCGATGCCGAAGATGCCGACCCAGTCGAGAGTGAGTTGGTCGCGCCGCTCGTGTCCGTCGACCGGCCCTGCGCCGCGAACAGCGCGTTCATCGTCTCCGGCGAGATCTGCGGATATCTGCCCGAACTCACCGACGAGGTGGCGCCGGTGGTCGTGCTGCGGCCGCTGTCGATTGCGAACGGATTGGTGACGCCTTGTGAGGCTCCGCTCTTTTGCGTCGATGACGACGACTTCGCGCTCGTCAGCGACTGGATCACGCCGAACGCGCTCGATACTGCACCAAGGGCGAGCAACATTGCACAACTCCAACGAGGTGCGGCATGCCGCGACCAACATTCTGCGGCTGAAGTCAGCAAGCGCCGTGCCATCGCGAAAAGCTCAACGAAATCCGCATCGGCCGGGCCATGCAGGCCGCGGGAACACCGGCAATTCGTGCCGGTCGCGGCAGAAATTTCCGCCCACAGGACCCCGTCGCTCCTGCATTGCCCGCCACGGGGGCCCATGTTAGGCGAGGCCATTCGTCGTCCGTCGCCACGGGAAAACGCGCCATGACCCAAGCCTTCGTCCCCCGCCCTTTGGCCATCGCGCCCTCGATCCTGGCCTCGGACTTTTCCAAGCTCGGCGAGGAGGTGCGAAGCGTCGACGCCGCCGGCGCCGACTGGATCCATCTCGACGTGATGGACGGACATTTCGTTCCCAACATCTCCTACGGCCCTGATGTCATCAAGGCGATGCGCCCGCACACCAACAAGGTCTTCGACGCGCATCTGATGATCTCGCCCTGCGACCCCTATCTCGAGGCGTTCGCGAAAGCCGGCTGCGACCACATCACCGTGCATGCGGAGGCAGGCCCCCATTTGCATCGCTCGCTCCAGGCGATCCGCGCGCTCGGCAAGAAGGCCGGCGTCTCGCTCAACCCGGCGACGCCGATCAGCGTGCTCGAATACGTCCTCGACCTCGTCGACCTCGTTCTGGTGATGTCGGTCAATCCCGGCTTCGGCGGCCAGGCTTTCATCCCCTCCGCCATCGGCAAGATCCGTGACATTCGCGCCATGACGGCGGGCCGCCAGATCGACATCGAGGTCGACGGCGGCGTCGGCCCCGACATCGCAGGCGCGCTTGCCGCGGCCGGCGCCAACGCCTTCGTCGCCGGCACCTCCGTGTTCAAGGGCGGCACGCAGGAAGCCTACAGGACCAACATCGCCGCGATCCGCAATGCGGCGCTGGGGGCCCGCGGCGAAGCGATATAAGGCTATCGCCGTCCGAACTTGGGCGGCAGCCGCTGCGACCAACGGCAATGGATGAACTCCGCGCGACTCCGTTTTCTGCCGGCCTGCTTCGCCTTCTCGCTGAGTCCCTGCATGAGGGAGAGCGGGTGGTCTGGCGGGGGCAGCCGGACGGCATCGCCCGCGCGGCGATGTGGCGATTTCTCTGGTGGATCGGATTTCCCTGGCTTTTGCTGACCATCCTCGCACTCAGGGCCGACTGGATCGACGAGGCGGCTCAACCTCTCGTCATGGTCGGGCTTGCGATGATTGCCGCCCCGCTGGTGATGCTGTTGCACGACCTGCAGACGCTTTACGTGATTACGGATCGCCGCGCGCTGATCCTGCGCACCGCCTGGGGCAGACGGACGGTCGGCCAGACCTCGTTCGAGGCCATGGATGCAGCCTTCGAAATCCTCGACATCGGCCGCGGCGCCGGCCACCTCAACTTCGCCTCGGGTCGTTCGACGCGCTCGCCCGATACCGACTACACCGGGCGCTATGGGTTTCGCTGCGTTCGCAACCCTGCGCACGTGCGCGACATCCTCGACGATGCGCGCAGCGGCAAGACACGCCGGCCGCATCCGGAAAGACCGGCTTCTACGGATCGTGCAGCGCGCAATGTCAAAAATTGCAACGAGAATCCGTACTCATCCGGGCTTCCCTGATTCGCGCAAATCACTGCAAGTAACTTCTGCCTGCTTTTGACGGGAGCGCATCATGACGACGACCCTGATCTGGACTGGAGTGGCGTTGTGGTTCGGACCGAATGCGGCGACTGCAGCTCGCACCCTCTGCGTCGCACGACCGGTGAAGGTTGCATGCTGCATCCACCTTCATCCTCGCCGGTGATGCCATGCAGCTCTCCCTCGTGAAACGTCAGCCGAAGCGCAGATGCCGTATTCCGCGGCGCCCGCATCCAAACCTCGACGACTTCTTTGCCCGCCTCGAACGCGCCGATGGCACGCTGGCCGACGATGGCGGGCTCGACACGACGGACCTCGACCATTCGTTTGCCTCGCCGCGCCGACACTGAGACTTCTTTTACGGACCGCCACATGAAACCGCATTGCCCGACCTGCCTGAACGAAATGACCAAGGCGTCCGCGTCACGTAACCTGTTCAATTGCGAGCCCTGCCGCGAGATCATCCAGTATTTCGGCGGCAGCGCGGATCACGGCGAGCCAGTGCCGCAATTCTGCTGGCCGATCCGCCGCAAGCGCGCCGCTCACCCCGCCGCCCACGCAGCCTGATACAGCTTGCACCAACCGGCTTGGCCTATCCCGCCGTTTCGCCGGGATCGCCGGCCATCCGCGGCGGCCGCACCACGGTGACGGTGCAGGTCGCCTCCGAGGCCACCTTGGCCGATACGCTGCCGAGCAGCGTGCGCTTGAACGAGCTCTGCCGCGCGCCGATGATGACGTGGTCGACCTGGTTGGCCTCGGCAAACTCCAGGATCGCGGCGGCCGGATCGACCGCCTCCAGCACATGAGCCGACAGCCGGCTCTCGTCCAGCCTGAGCGGCGTCGCCCAGTGCCTGAGCGCCACCAGGCGGTCGATGTGCTTGTTGGAGCCCTGCTCGTCCAGCGTCCGGTCGATCGCGATCCGGTTCAGCTTGAGCACGTTGACGCAGGCGAGCCGCGCAGACGGCAAGGTGGCGAGGATGCGCTCGGTGGTCACGCGCAGCGCCTCGTTCAGCTCCGGAGCGCCCTCCACCGTGTCGAGCGCTACTGCGAGGATCGGACTGGATGCGATCTGGGCTGCGACGTCCGATTTCGCGCGCGGCGCCATGACGCCCTGGTTGAAGCGGCGGCGCCAGGCGATGCCGAGGGAATCGCGTCTTACCCGCTCCGAGCGCACGGTGAGCTTGACCTGGTCCGGATGGGCGAGATCGAAGGCGAGCTGGGACGCGGTCGGATAGCGCCACACCGGCTCGATCTCCAGACACCGCAACACCACCTCCTGAAGCCAGGGGGGATAGTCCGCGCGGAGCTTTCGCGGCGGATGCGGGTCGCGCCACATGCGGCGGCGCATCGCCCGCAGCGTCTCGCCTTCGCCGAAGGGGCGCTCGCCCGTGGTGAAAAAATACAGCAGCACGCCGAGCGAGAACAGATCGCTGCGCGGATCGTCGCGCACGCCCGAGAGCCGCTCGGGTGCCATGTAGGGCGCGGTGCCGTAAGGCAGGCGGAACTCCTCCTGCAACAGATCCGGCAAATGGTTGTGATGCGACAGGCCGTAGTCGATCAGCACCGCCTCGCCGGAAGCGCGGAACATGATGCTGCTCGGCTTGATGTCGTGGTGGATCACGTTCTGCCGGTGCAGATCGGCCAGCGCGGTGGCGATCTTGGCAACGAGCTGGCGCGCCTCGTCATAAGGCAGCGGCAGGTCAGGCAGGCGCTTGTACAGCGTAGCACCCGGGATGCGCTCGATCACGACATAGGCCTGACGGGAGAAATCGCCGGTGCCGAAACACGTCGGGACGTGTGGCCCGGCAAGACGCGGCAGGATCATCATCTCCATTTCGAAGGAGACAATGGCGGCGGGGTCCTCGCCTTCCGACACCCGCGGGATCTTCATCAGCAGCGGCACGTCGATGCCGGGATGAGTGACGGTCCACAGCGTCGCCATGCCGCCGGCATGCACGCATTCGCCGACGATGTAACCGTCGATCTCCGCACCTGACTTGACCAATGGCCTCGGCATTGCCGTCAGCGCCCCTGCGACAGACGGTCGGCAAGCCAATGCGGGAGGCCGTTGTCGCGGATCCTGCTCGCTGCGGCCTCGACGTCATAGGGTGCGCGGCAATAGGTGATCTGGCAGGAAATCGTGTCGAACAGCACGAAAGACGCCGACGGATCGCCGTCGCGGGGCTGCCCGACCGAACCCAGGACGGCAAGCCATTGCCGCCCGCGCAGCAGCTGCACGGGGACATCGGTCTTCGGCACGAAGCTCGTCATCTTTGCCGTCACCGACATCGAATAGAGCGCCGGCCTGTGGACGTGGCCGCAAAACGTGACGTGGGCGTGGGTCGCGATCAGGCTCTTGGCGGCGTCCCCGGTCGAGCGGACATAGTGCCAGCGCTGGGGATGGGAGGCTTCCGCGTGCACGAACAGCCGCCCATCGTCCTCCACCTGCATTGGCAACTCGGCCAGGAACTGCCGCTGCGCGGTGTCGAGCCGGCCGCGGGTCCATTCGATCGCGATCTGCGCCTCGGCGTTCATGGTCTCCGCCGTGGAATTGACCGCCTGGTCGTGATTGCCGCGCACCGCGACGGCTCCTTGCGCGACGAGCTCCATCGCGGTGTCCACGACCCATTCCGGATCGGCGCCATAGCCGACGAAGTCGCCGAGCAGGACGAAGCCTTCCGCGCCCTTCGCACGCGCAATCTTCAGGCAGGCCTCGAACGCCTGCCTGTTGCCATGGATATCCGAGAAGACAGCGAGAAGCACGCACCCTCCACCCTCAGACTCTTATTGGAAGCCGACCAGGCGAAATTGACGGAGGTCAACACCATGCGCCAGCACTGGGCCGTTTGCCAGCGCTGCTCTCCGGTGATGGTGAAGGGCCATTGCTCGTCCCTTGGCGGCATCCGGGGGCGGCAGCAGAGGGGTCAACACGGCGCCCTGGCGAGAGAGGAATGAGCGGCGGCCTCGGACACGTGTTCGCAGAGGGCACGCACAGGACTCATCAAGGACCAGATCAAGTCGGAGATTGGCGCGCAGCTGATGCGGCACGCCGCGACCTGCGGGCTGACAAGGTGTCTAGCCTGCGGCCTCTGTCTTGAACTCGCGCGATCTGCCGAACGAAATTGGAACGGTTCCGATCCGGCTTCGGTTATTACGGCAGAGAAGGAGTAAACGGTCATGAGTAAGGATCACCCCAAGGCACACTCCAAGGCGAACCCCAAGGCCGTCAGCCATCCCCCGATCATTACGGTAGGCGAACTCATCGACGAACTCTGCCGTCTGCCGGACACCGCCATCGTCCACTTTCGCTGCCCGATGTTCGATCAGGAGCTGACATTCGACCGGCTGCGAAAGCGGTCGAAGGACGCGGTCGAAATCGCAGTCAACGCCTTTCCGGATAGTCCGCCGGTCGTGCCATCGTCCGATCCTGCCTTCCACGCGCGAAGACATTCAGCATCGGCGTCCCCATCCCGCGACGGCGCCGCTCTCCAAAAAGCGCGAGGCTGATTGACAGCACCAGGGCTGAACGGGTTCTGCGGTCTAGGCCGCCTTCAACCCGCGCAGCAGCAGCGCCAGCGTCGCATCGACGCGCGCGGAGAGATCGGCGTCCTTCCACTCCTCGGCATGGGCGGGATGATGGAAGCGAACGGTCGCATCGAAGATCGCGCGCGCGGTCGCCTTCACGTCGCCCACGGCGAATTCGCCCTGCTTGACGCCCTCGGTCAGGATCGCCGCGATCTGGTCGATCATGGTGTCCTTGTGACATTTGACGGCCGCACAGGCCTCGCGCGCGAGGGTCAGATAAGTTTCGAACATTTCGGGGTCGTCGAGCACGCGCGAACGTTTGGCGGCGAACAGCGTCCGCAGCCAGCGGTCGAGCCTCGCGGGCGCAGGCCCCTGCTCCTCCGCGATCGCGCGCAATGGCGCGTCGATGCGGTCGAGCCAGCGTTTGGCAACGGCCTCGCGCAGCGAAGCCTTGCTCGGGAAATGGCGATAAACACTGCCGTGGCTGACATCGAGCGCACGGGCAACGTCGACCACGGTGGCCTTGGCCAGCCCGAAACGCCTCAGCACGTCCTCGGTGACTTCGAGGATCCGCTCCGGCGTCAAGACAACGGCTTCATTCATGCCA
Organism: Bradyrhizobium sp.; assembly: GCA_035575945.1. Classification (GTDB taxonomy): domain Bacteria; phylum Pseudomonadota; class Alphaproteobacteria; order Rhizobiales; family Xanthobacteraceae; genus Bradyrhizobium. The sequence goes on from DATLXF010000015.1 coordinate 86,227, forward strand.
GCACCATATTCCCGTTCAGGGCTTCAGTTTCCCGGCAGTAGGGCCACTTCCGAAGCGCCCTTGCCGGTCGTTCGGAAGCCTATGCCTTAATGCGGCAGTTTTGCAGCTTGCGCCGCGATCCGGCGCGCCACCAGCAAATTGAGCCATTGCCCAATCACGCCGGTGAGATTGATGATTTCGGTGGTCATTGTCCTAAGTCTCCATTCGTCCGCGGTCCCGTTCTTCGATCCGCCTTCCGATCCGAGCTTCTCGGATGTCGGGCTCCCCGGGGCTTGTCGCGGGACGCCCAACGGGAGCGTCCGGAAACGGATATACACGTCTCGCTGACAGATTTCAATATCTGTCAGTCAATGATCCGTGATTGACAGTCGATATTTGCAGCCGGGGGCTGCGGGGCCTACGCATCGGCCCGGCGGAAAGCACGGCGACCCCACTCTCCCGCAGCCCAGACCGTTTGTTTCACCCTGGCCGCTCTGTTACATCACGGCGTAAAAAGCATTCTGGCCGGCGTCCCTGGGACCGCCCGCCCACCTTCCTGGAGCCGCTCCAATGATCCCCCGCTATACCCGTCCCGAAATGGCCTCGATCTGGGAACCGCAGACCCGGTTCAAGATCTGGTTCGAGATCGAGGCGCATGCCGCGGACGCCCTGGCCGAGCTCGGGACCATCCCCAAGGAGGCGGCCAAAACGGTCTGGGCCAAGGCCAAGGACGCCACTTTCGACGTTGCCCGGATCGACGAGATCGAACGCGAAACCAAGCACGACGTCATCGCCTTCCTCACCCACCTCGCCGAGATCGTCGGCCCCGAGGCGCGTTTCGTGCACCAGGGCATGACCTCCTCCGACGTGCTCGACACCTGCCTGAACGTCCAGCTCACCCGCGCCGCCGACCTCCTGCTCGCCGACCTCGACAAGGTGCTGGCCGCGCTGAAGAAGCGCGCCTTCGAGCACAAGATGACGCCGACCATCGGCCGCAGCCACGGCATCCATGCCGAGCCCGTGACCTTCGGCCTCAAGCTCGCCTACGCCTATGCCGAGTTCACCCGCGCCAAGGAGCGCCTGATCGCGGCGCGCAAGGAAGTCGCAACCTGCGCTATTTCGGGCGCCGTCGGCACCTTCGCGCAGATCGACCCGCGCGTCGAAGAGCATGTCGCGAAGGCCATGGGTCTCGTCCCCGAGCCAATCTCGACCCAGGTGATCCCGCGCGACCGCCACGCGATGTATTTCTCCACCCTCGGCGTGATCGCCTCCTCGATCGAGCGCATCGCGGTCGAGATCCGCCACATGCAGCGCACCGAGGTGCTGGAGGCCGAGGAGTTCTTCTCGGAAGGGCAAAAGGGCTCGTCCGCGATGCCGCACAAGCGCAATCCGGTGCTGTCGGAGAACCTCACCGGCCTGTCCCGCATGGTGCGTGCCTATGTGACGCCGGCGCTGGAGAATGTCGTGCTCTGGCACGAGCGCGACATCTCGCACTCCTCCGCCGAGCGCATGATGGGCCCGGATGCCACGGTAACGCTCGACTTCGCGCTGGTTCGCCTCGCCGGCCTGATCGACAAGCTGCTCGTCTATCCCGCCAACATGCAGAAGAACCTCGACCGCCTCGGCGGCCTCGTGCATTCGCAGCGCGTGCTGCTGGCGCTCACGCAGAAGGGCGCCAGCCGCGAGGACGCCTACAAGCTGGTGCAGCGCAACGCCATGCCGGTCTGGCGCGGCGAAGGCGACTTCCTCCAGCTGCTGAAGAAGGACGCGGAAGTGAAGAAGTATCTCACCGACGCCGAGATCGAGGAGCAGTTCGACCTCGGTTATCACCTCAAGCACGTCGACACGATCTTCAAGCGCGTGTTCGGGGAAAGCTAAGATTTCGTCATTCCGGGGCACGCGCAGCGTGAACCCGGAATCTCGAGATTCCGGGTTCGATGCTTCGCATCGCCCCGGAATGACGGCAAACCCAATCAAGCACGGATCCCCTCATGCCCATCGTCAATCGCGTTGCCGCCCTCTCCGACGAAATGGCCGCCTGGCGTCATGACTTCCATGCGAACCCCGAACTGCTCTACGAGGTCCACCGCACCGCCGGCATCGTCGCGGACAAGCTCAGGGAGTTCGGCTGCGACGAGGTGGTGACCGGCATCGGCCGCACCGGCGTGGTCGGGGTGATCCGCGGCCGCAAGTCCGCGTCGGGCAAGACCATCGGCCTGCGCGCCGACATGGATGCGCTGCCGATCATGGAAACCTCGGGCGTGCCTTACGCCTCCAAGGTACCCGGCAAGATGCACGCCTGCGGCCATGACGGCCACACCGCCATGCTGCTGGGCGCCGCCAAATATCTCGCCGAGACGCGCAATTTCGACGGCACGGCCGTGGTGATCTTCCAGCCTGCCGAGGAAGGCGGCGGCGGCGGCAAGGCCATGGTTGAGGACGGCCTCATGACGCGCTGGAATATCCAGGAGGTCTACGGCATGCACAACATGCCCGGCCTGCCGGAAGGACATTTCGCCACCACGCCCGGCGCGATGCTCGCCTCCTCCGACAACATCCAGATCACCGTTCGCGGCAAGGGCGGCCACGCCGGCGCCGGCCCGCACAAATCGGTCGACAGCGTATTGATCGGCTCGCAGATCGTGAATGCGCTGCAATCGATCGTCGCGCGCAACGTCGATCCGCTGAAATCGGCGGTGATCTCGATTACGCAATTCCACTCCGGCACTGCCTTCAACATCATCCCGGAGGTCGCCGAACTCGGCGGCACCGTGCGCACGCTCGACCCTGAGGTACGCGATCTCGTCGAGCGCCGCATCGGCGAAGTCGCAGACAGCATCGCCCGCGCCTATGGCGGCTCGGCCGAGACGAAATACACGCGGATGTATCCGGTGACGATGAACCACGCCCGCGAGGCCGGAATCGCCGCCGACGTCGCCCGCGACATCGTCGGCATCGAACGCGTCAACGACAAGCTCATCCCGATGATGGGCGCCGAGGATTTCTCGTTCATGCTGGAAGCGCGCCCGGGCGCAATGGTGCTGGTCGGCATGGGCGACGGCAATGAGTGCCACCACCCGGCCTACATCTTCAACGACAACATCCTCGGCCACGGCGCCTCGTTCTGGGCGCGGCTTGTCGAGACGCGGATGCCGGCGGGTTAGCACCGCCTTCGCTCGTCGCCTGTAGCCCGGGTGAGCGAAGCGACACCCGGGAAAACCACGCTGGGTCGTCTCATAGTCCCGGATATCGCTTCGCTCATCCGGGCTACGATTTAACGCAAGCGTCTACGCCTGCACCACCTCGTGGCGCATCACGAACGGGGCGAGCAGCGCGTGCACCTCGCTCTCCACCGCTTCGCGCTGGTCCTGCGGCAAGCCCGCAAGCGTCACGGTCGCCATCGAGCCGTGGCTTCCGTGCGGACCGACCTTGACCCTGCAATCGATGCCGCGCTCGACCAGCGGCGCCAGCACCTTGGTGAACACGCGCTCGGCCGCGTCCCAGCGCAGCTGCGGCTTGAACACCTTGCCGACGCCCGTCACCGGCATCGGATCGATCGGAATGACCTGCACCGGAACGGCGGCGCGCTCCGGCGTGCGCTCGCGCACCCAGGCCTCGAGCTCGCCCGGCTCGACCCTCGCGCCGGGCTTCAGCTGCACGTAGCCCACCGGCAATTCGCCTGCGTAAGCATCGGGCTGGCCGACCACCGCGGCGAAACCGACCGCGGGATGTCTGAACATGATCTCCTCGACCGGCGCCGGATCGATGTTGTGTCCGCCGCGGATCACGAGGTCCTTGGCGCGGCCGGTGATCCAGAGATAGCCGTCGGCGTCCAGGCGGCCGAGATCGCCGGAGTTGACCCACACCTCCTCGACGAACGCGCCCTTGTTGTGCTCGTCGTTGAGATAGCCGCTGAACACGCCGGGCCCGGCCATGATGACCACGCCGATCTCGTCAGGCTTGCAGTCGCGGATCAGGCGCCCCTCGGCATCGAGCTGCACGATGCGCACCCGCGCATAAGGCATGGGAAGGCCAACCGAGCCGAGCCGGATCGGCCGCCCGGGATAGGCCAGAGTGTGCACGCTCGAGGTCTCGGTCATGCCGTAGACCTCGATCACGGGCAGCTTCAGTTTCTCCTGAATCGCAGAGCCGACCGCGACCGGAATCGCGGAGCCGCCGCCGGCCGCATATTTCAGGCTGGAAATGTCGGCATTGCCGGTGGGCACGGCCAAGGTGGCCGCAAGCACCGTCGGCACGCTCGACAGCGCCTCGGGCTTGAAGCGCTCGACCAGCTGCCAGATGTTCTTCACCGCGTTCGGATTGCGCCAGCCGCTCGGCGAGAGCACCACCAGCGAGCCGCCGCTCGACAGCGTCAGCAGCACCTGCGTCAGCGAGCCGCCGACGTGGAACAGCGGCATGCCGAACAGCAGGTTTGCGCCGGGCTTCGCCTTCAGCAGCAGATTGAGCGCCCAGGCCTGATAGACTTGGTTGGCATGCGTGTGCCGCACCAGCTTCGGCGTGCCGGTGGTGCCGCCGGTATGGAAATAGGCGGCGATGTCGCTGCCGCGAATCTGGCGCCCGCTAACGAGCCGGTCGGCCGGCTGCTGCTTGATCAGGTCGCCGAAGGCGAAGATGCCCTTGGCCGGATCCCCGCCGCCGAACACCTGCACGATCGCCTTGAGATGCTTCAGTTGCGGTCTGATCTGCTCGACCTTCTGCCAGATGTCGGTGCCCGGCATCGGCCCGAGTGCCACAAGGATCTTTGTGTTCGCGGCCTCCAGGATCTCGGCGATCTGGTGCGGCTCGAGCAGCGGATTGACCGGGTTGGCAATGCCGGCGGCCTCCGCGCCGAACAGCGTGACGAAGGCATCCGGCACCAAGGGCAACATGAAGCTGATGACGTCGCCCTTCTCGGCGCCGAGCCCGTGAAACATGTTGGCGGCCTGCGTGACGCGCGAGATGAAATCGCGATACGTGACGACCATTGGCGTATCGGCGGGATCGGCGTTTTGCAGGAACTGGATCGCTGCCCCGTCGGGATTGCGCTCGGCACCGAGCCTGATGGCATCATAGGTGCTCTCGGCCGCGACGCGGTCGGCATAGGGGACCTGCTCGAACGCTTGGACCTCCTCATCCGTCGCGAGATCCGGATAGTCGTTGCCGATCAACCGATCGAGCGCGTGAATGCCCGCCATGAAATTCCGTCCTCCCTCAGATGCATGTCCCCGCCCAATATCTTCTGACATTTTGGTTCGGCGGGGCCTCGGCCGCTGACCGGCCGAGCGCACATACAATGCTGGATGATTTGCCGTTCGTCCATGGCCGAGAACCGGCCCGCGCGGAAAGAGGTCAGCCAAGCACCGATTTAGCTATGGTCCCGCGACCAGCCGACCGCGTTGAAGTCAGCGGGGGCCGGCATCACCTCGGGCTCTGCAGTTGCCTGCCGCATGATTGCGTCTGCACGATTTGAATCCGATATCTCGACCGGAAGGCCCGCTTTGTTGACCGCGAGCAGTCCCGTCAATGCGGTCGGTGCGGTCATCACGTAACCGTCCGCAGCTTCGATCAGGCGAAGCGCCTCGTCGCGAATGAAGGCCGTCGACCATTCAGCGGGCAGCCCTTTCACGGCGGCGAACTCCTCCCCCGGGATCGACAACGCGTGCCTGCGGATTTCGTCAATGGTTCGCCGCGGCGAGAAATTGGGCGGCTTGCCGGCCGCTGCAAGCACGAGCGGTCCGAGCGGGCAATAGTCGCGTCCGATCGCGACGAGGTCGGCGATGTCACGCGCCTTCGAGCGGCCGGCAGCAGCGAGCACCTTGTTGACGGCCAGGTCTGCCTGATGGAGCCGCGTCCCCCATTGCTCGTCCTTCACGAGAGGGAAGAACCGAAGTCGGGTCTCGGCAAACCATTGCACGATGGTCGTTTCGGAATCGCGCGAAATGGTCGCGTCGACGCAGCCATAGATGATGAAGTCGCGATGCGTCTTGAAGCCGGCGGCATCGAGGATGGCAAGATCGGCCTTCGCGCTTTCGGTTACCTCTTCGTCGGTGTCGTGGAAGATGTCGATGTCGTCCGATCGTCGCTGCCAGTCCTTGTTGAGCATGAGGCCGCCGGCAAGATAGCTACTGTCCGAGCGGTTCTTGGCGAGAAGTCTCAGGATGTCGCTCTGCAACTTGCTCAGGGCCATTTCAGCTCTCCGTTGCGCGGTCGAGCATCTTCCTGCCCATCGCAAAGGCCCGCGCATCGCCACGCTCCATCATCGCGCGCGCCGCGACGGCGGCACGGGAGCGCAGATCGGGAAGCCGATCGAGATCGACATTGTCGAGAATGCGCGGTCCATAGAGACGGAGTGCATTGTCGAGCAGAGATTGCAGTTCTTTGGTCAGGCGATGCTCAGCGCGCATGCGCGAGGCGAGCGCCAGCACGTCATCACGTGCAGCCGGCGGAACCAGGACTTCGACACGTACGAGGTCGGCTGCGCCGCCTTGGCTGCGGTATTTCCTAACGCGTTTGCTCGCAGGGTTCATCGACTGCCTCGTTCGGTGACGAGATGGTCTAGCACATGTATCCCGGTTACGCGACACCATATCCCGGTTACAAAATAATTCGTTTATAATCATGTACTTAATATCGATATTGACGGACACGATGAACCTCGCCGTACGACGTGCGAACCAAGGATGGAGTGCTTCCCCAGAAGGCCGCGCCATGGCACGCGAGGACGACATGACCAAGTCGCTGCAGGATCGAACGAGACGGCTCGCTGTGGCGCTTGGCCTCGCCCTGGCGATCGCGCTGCCCGGTGCCTCGCTTGCCGACACGCAGCTCGACAAGCTGCGCGTCAAGGTCGCCGCCTTCATCGCCGAAAAGATGGAGAAGCTGGGCGGATCGCGCATCCTCTACAAGGTGGACAGCGCGGCCTTGCGGGAGGCGGTCACGACGGAACTGCGCGACGACGTTTACAGGACGCTGCGCGAAGGCAAGATCGCGTTCTCCGGGCTTGCGATTCGCGACGGCGGCGTCGACGTCAAGATCGCGGATGCCAAGGGCCGCGAACAGCTCACGCGCAAGCTCGCCGCGGCGGCGGAGGGATTGCCCACACACGCGCTCACCGTGACCGACGCCGGCGGCGGGCTACTCAGGCTCGCCCCGACCGATGCCGCGGCCGCCGCGCGGCTGCGCGATCTCGTCGAGGATGCCATCGCCATGATCGAGCAGCGCCTCAAGGATGCCGGTGTCAAGCTCGCCAGCGTCCAGCCCGAAGGGACGGACCGCATCCGCATTGTCCTGCCCGGCGTGATGGAGCCCGAGCGCGTCACCGCGATCTTCGCCAGAAAGGTCAAGGTCGGCTTCCGGCTGATCGACCTTTCGATGTCGGCAGAGCAGGCGCAATCCGGCACGCCACCGGCGGGCTCGGAAGTCCTGCTCGGTTTCAAGGACAAGCTCCCCTATCTCGTCGCAAAGGACAGCGCGATCGACGGCTCCGACATCAGCTATGCGGGGCCGGGCTTCATCGGCGACACCAAGGAGCCGATTGCCTCGTTCCGCTTCAACGGCCGCGGCACGCGGCGTTTCGCCCACATCACTGCGGAGAACGTCGGAAGGCCCTTTGCCATCGTGCTCGATGACAAGGTGATCTCCGCTCCCTTGATCCGCGAGCCCATCACCGGCGGCTCAGGGCAGATCTCCGGCGACTTCACCCTGGAAGAGGCCAACAGTGTCGCCATGCTGATGCGCGCTGGCTCGCTACCGGGACGCCTTGGCCTGGTCGAACAGCAGGTCGTGCAGCCCGCCACCAAGCCGTAGGCGACGGGCCGCTCCCGCCGCCTCGTCGTCCGCGCCGCCAAAACCCGCGAGGCCGCCCCGAATCACTGCCGCTTCGGCCAGGCGCGCAACCATCGGGCAATTGCCGAAACGCCTGATCAGGCTAGAATTTGCCTCTTGCGGCACGCTGGCCGGAAGCGCCATTCAAGCGGTCGTCATCCGATTTCGGCTATACGAGGGCCGACCAGGACTGAATGCCTTACGTGGGGTTAGTACCATGCCGTCCGGCAGCGCAGACGTTTCGTCGATCCTCGACCGCATCCTCGATGCGGCCACCGATAACCTCAGGATCGCGAAAATCCTGGTCCAGATGGGCCTCGACCCCGAAAACGTCACCTACGACGCGATCTTCAATCGGCTCCTGGAGATCTTCGTCCACAACATCACGCTCGCCAATCTGTTCGCCGTGGTCGGGGCGGTCTTTTTCGTCGCCACCCTCTTGATGCGGACGATGGTGCCGCTGCGCGTCGCCAACATGATCGGCTGCGCATTCTTTGCTATCTTCGGCGCGCTCTCCGCCAACGTGGCGACGTTCCTGCTCTATCTCCTGATGCTTCCGATCAACGCCCTGCGCCTGCGGCAGATGCTCAAGCTGGTGAAGAAGGCGCGCCATGCGGCCGAAGGCGACATGTCGATGGAATGGCTCAAGCCGTTCATGACCGAGCGCAAATATCGGCGCGGCGACACCCTCTTCAAGCTGCGCGATCCCGCCAAGGAGATGTTCCTCACGGTCACCGGCAAGTTCCTCGTCAAGGAGATCAACGTCGAGATCGGGCCCGGAGCGCTGATGGGCGAACTCGGCTTCCTCACGCCGGACAACCGGCGCACGGGCACGGTCGAATGCATCGAAGACGGACAGGTGCTGACGATCACCTATGACCGGCTGCTCGAAATCTACTTCCAGGATCCGCAGTTCGGCTATTACTTCCTGGTGCTGACCAGCCAGCGCCTCCTGCAGAACATCGATCGCCTGCAGAAGCAGCTGGCTGCGGAGCGCGCAGCGACGACGAACAAGATCGCTTGAAGGTTGCGCGGCCACATGACGCCGGCCTCCATAACTTCGCGGAGCCGGCTGCAAAACCGCCCCAAAAACCGAATGGTAACCATGCGGGCGTAGGGTGACCATGTGACCAACTCTCCGACGATCCTGGTATTCGATTCCGGCCTTGGCGGGCTCACCGTGCTCCGTGAGGTCGTGGCCGCACGCCCGGATGCGCATTACGTCTACGTCGCCGACGACGCCTTCTTCCCCTATGGCCACCACGGCGAGGACGAGATCATCGCCCGCGTCGTGCCGCTGATGGGCGACTTGATCGGAACGCATGATCCCGACCTCGCCGTGATCGCCTGCAACACCGCGTCCACGCTGGTCCTGTCGCACTTACGGGCGGCCTATTCGCTGCCCTTCGTCGGTACCGTGCCGGCGATCAAGCCGGCCTGCGCGCAGTCGAAGACCCGCCGCGTGTCGGTGCTCGGCACCAAGGGCACGGTGAAACGCGAATACACCAAGGCGCTGATCCGCGATTTCGCGCAAGGATGCGATGTGACGCTGGTCGGCTCGCCCGAGCTCGCCTCGCTGGCCGAGGCCGCTCTCGGCGGCGAGCCGGTCAGCGACGGCGACATCCTCGCCGAGCTTGCCCCCTGCTTCGTCGGCGACGCCACGGATGCGAGCACGCGCACCGACACCGTGGTGCTTGCCTGCACGCATTACCCACTCCTGCTCGATCGGATGAAGCAGCTCGCGCCCTGGCCGGTCGAGTGGATCGATCCGGCGCCTGCGATCGCCCGCCGCGTGTCCGACCTGCTTGGTCCTGCTGCCAGCGGTCTCGCGCAGTCCGGCGCCGAGATGATCTTCACCTCGAACCGCGTCCATGGCCTTTCGGCCACGCTGACGCCGTTCTTCGGCGGGCGCGCCGTCGCCTGAGCTTGCGCCGCGGCGGCGCGCTGCTAGGTTTTGCCGTCATCACCTCGCCGCAGGCCTCCCATGTCGGTCCCGTCCATGCAGCTCAACCGTCTCCGCCAATTGTGGCGCGAGGGTCGCCCCGCCTTCGGCGCCATCGCGACCATCCCGAGCGTGCAGCTGGTGCAGATCATGGCGCGCTCGCTCGACTGGATCATCGTCGATCTCGAGCACGGACCGATCGGGCTCACTGAAGCGCATGCGATGATCGCGGCGACGACGGGTACGCCATGCACCCCCCTGGTTCGGATCGCCGCGAACGAGCCGTGGCTCGCGAAGGCTCCGATGGACATCGGCGCCTTCGGCATCAACTTCCCCATGATCACCACGCCCGCCGAAGCCGAGAAGGCGGTCCGCAGCGTGCGCTATCCGCCGGGCGGCGACCGGCTCTGGGGCCCGTTCCACGCGCCGTTCCGCTGGGGCCAGTCGATGCCCGATTACATGGCCTCTGCCGACGACGAGATGATCTGCATGATCACGATCGAGCACGTCGAGGCGGTCAACCGCATCGACGAGATCATGGCGACGCCGGGCATCGACGTTGCCGTGATCGGTCCCGGCGATCTCGCCACCTCCATCAACAAGCGCGGCCAGATGGACGACCCCGAGCTGCTGGAGCTGATCGCGCGCGCCGAAGCCGGCATCCTCAGGAGCGGCGTGCCGATCGGCGGCGTGGCCCGCACCGCCGACCAGGCCAATCGGCTGATCGACCGCGGCTACCGCGCCATCGCGCTAGGCTTCGACTGGTTGCTGTTCCAGCGCGGCATCACGGCGGCGTTCGAGGGGGTGAAACGCTGAACCGAATAACTGAGGTGATGCCGTGCCGGTCACCGCTGCGCTGCGGAGATGCCAGGTCAGATTGAAAACTAGCTCAAGCCTAAGTCGCATCAGCTCAGACCTCGGTTAAGTCATTGAAAGCTATACATTACGTCAAATTGCTGAACCTTCTCGGGGACAATGATGCGGCGAACCGACCGTCCCCAGCCGGGTTGGTTCATGCTAGAGCAAGCAGGCGGGCCCGCTCGCTGCACATATTTTAGGCTTTGATTGGAACTGGAGACAATGCGCGGGACGCCCAAGACCATTTCACTGCGGCGTCGCCTGATCTGCGACCTCATGCACGCCTCTATGGACGTGCCGTTCGTTTCGCTAGCCCGCTCGCTCAAGATTCGCTCCTTGCTGGAGGCCCGCGCCGGCGCAACGGCGCCGGCCGGCTGGGCTGCGATGTTCGTCAAGGCTTTTGCCCTGGTTGCGAAGGAGGAGCCGATCCTGCGCACGGTCTACGTGAAATGGCCTTGGCCGACGCTCTATGAGCTGCCGAAGAGCGTTGCGACGGTTGCGATCGCCCGGGTCGACGACGGCGAGGAATGCGTGCTGCCGCAGCGAATAGCGGCGCCTGAGGCCCTTTCGCTGGCGGCGGTCGATGCCGAAATTCGGCGCGGCAAATCCGCCCCGATCGAGGACGTCCCCATGTTCCGCAAGATCATGCGGGCAACACGCTTGCCGCTGCCGCTCAGGCGCCTGTCCTGGGCCATCGGCCTGAACTTCGGCCGCCAGCGCGCCAACTGGTTCGGCAGCTTCGGCGTGAGCTCGGTGGCGGCCTATGGCGGCGGCGAGCTCCACCCCATCACGCCAGGCCCCTTTGTCGTGAGCTACGGGATGGTCGAGCCGGACCAGACCATCCATGTCGTGATCCGCTGGGATCACCGCGTCACCGACGCCGCCCCGATCGCCCGGGTGCTGACACGGCTGGAACAGGTCCTGAACACTGAAATTGCTGCCGAATTGCGCGCGGCCGGCACGAAGCCGGTCCGGGCGGTGCGGACTTGATGCCCGGGACGCTTGCATTGACAACCAACCCGAAACTCCCCTAAAAGCCGCCTGCTCGCGGGCCGATTTCGGCCCGCGAAGCGTTTCGCGACCCGTGGTCCTCTCCCTTCAGCTTTGGGGATCGGACCTGTCGGTGCCGGGCTACGCCCGTCACACAGGAGGGCGCGTTTCCTCAAACCATGCAATCGAAGAGGACGCGATGACTAAGCGCAGTGAGGCGAAGTACAAGATCGACCGCCGTATGGGCCAGAACATCTGGGGCCGCCCGAAGAGCCCCGTCAACCGCCGGGAATACGGCCCCGGCCAGCACGGCCAGCGCCGCAAGGGCAAGCTCTCCGACTTCGGCGTCCAGCTGCGCGCCAAGCAGAAGCTGAAGGGCTATTACGCCAATATCAGCGAGCGCCAGTTCCACGGCATCTATGTCGAGGCGAGCCGCCTCAAGGGTGACACCGGCGAGAACCTGATCGGCCTCCTGGAGCGTCGTCTCGATGCTGTCGTGTACCGCGCCAAGTTCGTTTCCACGATCTTCGCAGCCCGCCAGTTCATCAACCATGGCCACGTCAAGGTGAACGGCCGCAAGGTCAACATCTCGAGCTATCAGCTCAAGGTCGGCGACGTGGTCGAGGTCAAGGAAGCCTCCAAGCAGCTCGCCCACGTGCTCGAGGCCAGCCAGCTTCCCGAGCGTGACGTGCCCGACTATCTCGAAGTCGACCACGGCAAGATGACCGCGAAATTTACGCGCGTCCCCAACCTCTCCGACGTGCCGTTCCCGGTGCAGATGGAGCCGCATCTGGTCGTCGAGTTCTATTCGCGCTGATCATTTCAGCCGATCGACGTACAAAGGCCCCGGTATCCGGGGCCTTTTTGTTGTGGTAACGTGTTGTCAATGTCCAGGACGACCGACGAGCTCGCCAAAATCACCCCATCGGCCACGCCTAGCGAGGCGGAGCTCGAGGCGTGGGCCAAGCTGCCCCGCGACGAACAGGTCCGCCGATATCAAGCCCTGTTTGAGCAGCCCGAGTGCAACAAGTTCACCTCGGACACGCCGGACGACATTCTGACTGCCGCACGCCAACGCGTTGCTCAACGCCGCCGCCATGGCTGAGTACCGGTTATCGGAGCGTGCCCGAGCCGATTTGATCGAAATCTACGACTTCACCGAGAGCCGGTTCGGCAAATATCAGGCCGAGGCCTACTATGCAGGTCTGATCCGCTCCTTCGGGCTTCTCGCCGATTTCCCTCTCGTTGGCCAACAGGTGGATGAACTCGCGGCTGGCTATCGGCGTTTCCGCTTCCAATCACATCTGATTTTCTACACGGTGCAATCCGACCACGTCGAAATCCGCGCCATTCTCCACGGTGCGCAAGACATCAGGCCGCAACTGTTCGACTAGACGAGACCAGCCATGCTCTACATCCCTCCCCCGATCGATCCCAAGGCGCCGCCGGTACGCATCAATCTGCTCTCGGACACGCAGACCAGGCCGACGGCTGGCATGCGCGAGGCGATGGCGCGGGCGGAGGTCGGCGACGAGCAGGTCGGCGACGATCCGACCGTCAATGCGCTGTGCGAGCGCGTCGCGGATCTGCTCGGCAAGGAAGCGGCGGTCTACATGCCCTCCGGCACGATGTGCAACGTCACCGCGACACTGGTGCATTGCCGGCCCGGCGACGAGATCCTCGCGCATGAGACCGCGCACATGATCGCCCGCGAAGGCGGTGCGCATGCCGCGATCGGCGGCTTCCAGGTGACGCAATTGAAAGGCCCCGATGGCCAGTTCACGCCGGAAACTCTTCGCAAAGCGCTGCATCCGCGCACGCGCTACCAGCCGCCGCAGACCGTCGTCAGCGTCGAGCAGACGGCGAATATCGGCGGCGGCACGATCTGGAAGAAGGCGGCGCTCGACGAGATCGTCGCGATCGCCCGGCAGCACGGTCTCGTCACCCACATGGACGGCGCACGCCTCCTCAACGCCACCGTGGCGAGCGGCATCTCCCCGCGCGACATGACCGCGGGCTGGGACTCGGCCTGGATCGATTTCTCCAAGGGCCTCGGCGCACCGATCGGTGGCGTGCTTGCGGGCTCGCGCGCCTTCATCGACGCCGTGTGGCAATGGAAGCAGCGCCTCGGCGGCTCGATGCGGCAGGCCGGAATCTGCGCGGCGGCCTGCATCTACGCGCTCGACCACCACGTCGAGCGCCTCGCCGACGACCACGCCAATGCGCGGGCGCTCGCCCGCGGACTGTCGCAGATCTCAGGCATCGAGGTGCAGGAGCCCGAGACCAATCTCGTGTTCTTCAAGCCCGACGGCGCCGGCATCCCCGGCGACAAGATGGTCTCGGCCCTCCGTCAGCGCGGCGTCACGCTGGCGATGATGGACGGCCGCATTCGCGCCTGCACACATCTCGACGTCAATGCGAGCCAGATCGAGGAGACGATCGGATACGTCCGCGAGATCGTGCGCGGCGCGTAATCAGCGTCCCATCGCCTCGTAGACCAGCCGCTTCAGCTCGTCCTGGATCGGGCCGCGCTGCGAAGGTGACTGCATCATGCAGATCACGAACATGTCGTCGGCGGGATCGATGAAGAAGAAAGTGCCGCCGACGCCATCCCAGCAATATTCGCCTGCGGGCAGCGGCGGCTTCGCGCGCGTGCGCACGGCAAAGCCAAGACCAAAGCTGCTGTCAGGGCCCGGAAAATAGAACTCGGGATCCTTCGCGATCCCGCCCTCGAGCTGGTCCGACACCATCAGCGCCACAGTCTCCTGCTTGAGATAGCGGCGGCCGTCGAACTCGCCGCCATTGAGCAGCATCTGTGCGAAACGTGCATAGTCGCCGATGGTGCCGACCATCCCCGCACCGCCGGATTCCCAGCGATGCGGCGCGGTCACCTCGACGATGCCGGCGACCGGACGATCGAACCAGTCGCCGGGCAAGGGCTCGGCGATCAGCGGCCGCTTGGCATCGTCGGCGACGAAGAACGCCGTGTCGCGCATGCCAAGGGGATCGAGCAGCCGCTCCTTCTCGAACTGATAGAGCGACCGGCCTGACGCCGCCTCGATCACCCGGCCCAGCACGTCGGTCGAATGGCCATAGTCCCACAGCGTCCCCGGCTGCTCGGCCAGCGGCAATCGCGCGAGCCGCTCGGTGAATTGCGCATTGTCGGGATCGCCGTCGAAAAGGCCGGCTTCCGCGTAGAGCCGGCGGACGGCACTGCTGCCATAGAAGCCATAGGTGATGCCGGACGTGTGCCTGAGCAGATCGCGCACCGTGATCGGTCGCGCCAGCGGCTGGAGGGCCAGCTTGCCGTCCGCTTGCGGGACGCCGACCTGCACGTCGGCAAAGGCAGGAACGTATCTGGCGACGGGGTCATCGAGCGCAAGCTTGCCGTCGTCGACCAGCATCATCGCCGCCACCGAGGTGATCGGTTTCGACATCGAATAGAGGCGGAAGATGGTGTCGTCCGTCATCGGCTGCGCGCTTACGACGTTGCGCTGGCCGAACTTGCGATAGAGTGCGGGCTTGCCGTGCTGCTGGATCAGCAGGATCGCGCCGGGAATCCTGCCGGCGGCGACCGCATCGTCAAGAAGCGCACTGACTCGCGCAAGTCCCGCAGCCGAGAAGCTGCGGGCCGCCGGCGCTTCGGCACGGAGCTGGCCCGCCGCGCCAATGAGCAAGACAAAGGCAGCGGCGAGGACGATCCGAACGAGCGCCTCACTTCTCCATGGCTTCATAGACCAGCTGCTTCAACGTTCGCTGCACGCGCTGGCGCTCGCTCGGGGTCTGCTCCAGCAGCAGGAAGAACATGTCCTGCTTGCGATCAACCACCAAATAGCAGCCGCTGGCGCCATCCCATTTCAATTCCCCGAGGTTGCCGGGCGGCGGAGGTTTTGCATTACCCGGATCGGTGCGCACGGCAAACCCAAGTCCCATGCCAAAGCCGTCACCGGGAAAATAGAAGTAGTCCCGCTCGACGCCGGAGTCCTTGCCGGCATGGTCGGATGCCATCAGCTCAAACGTCTGCGGGCTGAGATAGGTCTTGCCCTCGAACGTTCCTCCATTGACCAGCATTTGCGCAAAGCGGGAAAAGTCCGCCATGGTCGAAACCATGCCGCCGCTGGCGGATTCCCACTTCTGGCGAACCTCAGTCCTGTACTCCCGGCCGACCCGGAAATTGCTGTCGTTCGGCAGCGGCTGGGCGAGCCGTTTCAGCCTCTCCGGTTCGGTGACGAAGAAGCCTGTATCGGTCATACCGAGCGGATCGAGCAGCTTTTCCTTCTCGAGTTCGTACACTGTCTTTCCGGACACGATTTCCATGATCCGCGCCAGAATGTCAGTGGAATGGCCGTACTGCCAGAGTGCGCCGGGTTGATTGTGCAGCGGCAGCTTGGCGATCCGCTCGGCGAACTCGGCGAGATCGAATTCGCCCGCGTAGATGTTAGCGTCGCGATAGGCCTTGCGAACCAGACTATCACCGTAGAAGCCGTAGGTTATCCCGGAGGTATGGCGCATCAGATCGAGAACGGTAATGGGCCGGACCAGTGGTACCAGCTCGAGCGTCTTGGTGCCGTCCTCGGCCTTCTTCTCCTCACCGACCTTCACATTTGCAAAGGATGGAATGTATTTCGAAACGGGATCGTCGAGCTTGATCTTTCCATCCTGGATCAGTTGCATCGCCACAACGGAGGTGATCACCTTGGTTAGCGACGACAGACGGAAAATCGTCTTGTCGGTGATCGGGGCCTTGCTAACCACGTCCTGCACGCCGAAGACTTCGTGATAGACCGGCTTGCCATGCTGCTGGATCAGCACGTTTGCGCCGGCGATCTTGCCGGTCGCAACCTCGTTCTTGAAGAACTCTGTGATCCTGCCGAGCTTTTCCTGATTGAAACGCGCGCCGGCTGGAATCTCGTAGGTGCCTTCCGCGCGAGCCAGCGACATCGCGGCAAGCGAGAACAGCGCGCCGCAGGCGAGCACACGCAATCCAAATCGTGAAATCATATCCCCTCCCCGGAACATGGCGCCTCGGAGTGTACTGACCGCGTCATCAGGCACAAGGGCCGCCGTGTCGCGCAAGCGCCTCGGCATGCAGCCTGGCGCTCGGCTCGGAGAAGCAGCAGAACACGACGCGGGCGAGGGTTGGCGCCGAAAGGAGCCCTTCGATCGTCGTGCGCACGGCAATGTCGGCGGCCCGGCCGGCGGGGAAGCGGTAGATGCCGGTCGAAATCGCGGGGAATGCCACCGAGGTCAGCTTGTGCTTGCCGCACAGCTCCATCGAGCGACGATAGCAGGAGGCGAGGAGATCGTCCTCGCCGAGGGTGCCGCAGTTCCAGACCGGTCCGACGGTGTGGATGACATGCGCGGCCTTGAGCCGATAACCCCTGGTGATCTTTGCGTCGCCCGTCTTGCAGCCGTACAGCATCCGGCATTCGGCGACGAGTTCGGGCCCAGCAGCCCGATGGATCGCGCCATCGACGCCGCCCCCGCCGAGCAGCGACGTATTGGCGGCGTTGACGATGGCGTCAACGCCGAGAGTTGTGATGTCGGCGACGGTGACCTCGAGCTCCGCGCCGCCAATCCGGCGCGCCAGCACGGTCACGTGTCAGGCCGCGACGACGACGCCCTTCTCCGAGAGAAGCTGCTGCAACTCGCCAGCCTGGAACATCTCGCGGACGATGTCGCAGCCGCCGATGAACTCGCCCTTCACATAGAGCTGCGGAATGGTCGGCCAGTTCGAATATTCCTTGACGCCGTTGCGTAGTTCGGCGGACTCGAGGACGTTGAGACCCTTATAGCCGACGCCGATATGGTCGAGGATCTGGACGACCTGACCGGAGAAACCGCACTGCGGAAATTGCGGCGTACCCTTCATGAACAGAACCACGTCGTTCGACTTGACTTCATTGTCGATGAATTCCGCGATGCTCATATCCGTGTCCTTCTGGGGCAGAGCCTTGCCAACTGCTTCGGGCCGCTCAGCCGATTTAACCCGATACCTGCCTATATATGTAGCCCAAACCGTTGTGCATCCAAAGTAAAATGGCGGCGACGGGTCCTGCGGCCGGTTTGCCCCCGTCCCGGTCCATAGCCTGATGGCATCAATATCATCGGCGGCGAGGACTTTCATACCTTAACGGAGCCCCTATCTAGGACGAACCCTGTTCATGGAACCGGGTCACGCCAACAACGTTCTCTTGTCCTGTCTGGAGAAAAACGTGACGAAACAAGCCTCAGCCACGGCGACCGCCCCGCTTTCGTCACTGTCCGCTCAGGGTGGCCTCGCCCAGAGGCTATCAGACGCGTTCATGGCCGTCAGGAACGAGACCGAACGTCGGGCCGCCCCGCTCTCGCCGGAGGACCAGCAGATCCAGTCCATGCCGGATGCAAGTCCGACGAAATGGCACCGGGCCCATACCACCTGGTTCTGGGAGCAATTCCTGCTTGGCGAGCACGCGGCAGGCTATCAGCCGTTCCATCCCGATTTCGCGTTCCTTTTCAACTCCTATTACGTCAGTGCTGGCCCGCGCCATGCCCGCAACCATCGCGGCGACATCACCCGTCCGAGCGCCGGCGAGGTCGGGGCCTATCGCAGACATGTCGATGCGGCCGTCGTCGAGTTCTTTCGCAAGGCCGGTGCCGAGAAGCTGCGCGAGATCGCGCCGCTGGTCGAGGTCGGGCTCAACCACGAGCAGCAGCATCAGGAATTGATGTTCACCGATATCCTGCACGCCTTCGCGCAGAATCCGCTCTATCCGGCCTACGACCGGAACTGGCGCTTCCCGTCCGCCACACGCAGCGGGGAGCAATGGCTGGCGTTGAACGAGGGCATCCACACCGTCGGTCATGCCGATGACGGTTTTCATTTCGACAACGAACGGCCGGCGCATCGCGCCCTGGTCGGCCCGGTCAGGATCGCACGCAACCTCGTCACCAACGGCGAGTGGCTGGACTTCATGCGCGACGGCGGCTATCGGCGCGCGACGCTGTGGCTGATGGACGGCTTTGCGGCCGCCAGCAGGGAAGACTGGCAAGCGCCGGGCTATTGGCGCGAAGTCGATGGCGCCTGGCAGGTGATGACGCTCGCCGGCCTCGAGCCGGTCGATCCGAGCGCGCCGGTCAGCCACATCAGCTATTACGAGGCCGATGCCTATGCGCGCTGGGCCGGCAAGCATCTTCCGACCGAAATGGAATGGGAAGTGGCGGCGCGCGCAGGCCAGCTCAACGACGCCTTCGGCATCGTCTGGCAATGGACACGGTCGTCCTACTCGCCCTATCCCGGCTACCGCGCCGTCGAAGGCGCGCTCGGCGAGTACAACGGCAAGTTCATGGTCAACCAGCTGGTGCTGCGTGGCTCCTCGCTTGCAACTCCGCAAGGCCACAGCCGTCTCACCTACCGCAACTTCTTCTATCCGCACCACCGCTGGCAATTCACGGGGCTGCGGCTCGCCGACTACGAGTAACATTCTTCCCGACGAGACATGCGCGCCGGACAGCGCGTTCAGGAGAGTATCATGAATGTGCACGCCAGCGCTTTGGCCGCAGCCCATCTTCCCGACGAGCAGACCACCGCCTTCGCCCGCGAAGTGATCGCAGACCTCTCTCAACAGCCGAAGAAGCTGTCGCCGAAATACTTCTACGATGCGACCGGATCGGAGCTGTTCGAGGCGATCACCAGGCTGCCGGAATATTATCCGACGCGCACCGAGCTATCGATCCTGAAGGAGCGCGGCAGCGAGATTGCGAAGATCATCCCGGAGCACGCTGCGCTGGTCGAGTTCGGCGCCGGCGCGACCACGAAGGTGCGCCTGCTGCTCGATCATTGCAAATTCGCGGCCTATGTCCCCGTCGACATCTCCGGCGACTTCCTGAAGGCACAGGCGAGCGGCCTGAAGCGGGATTTCCCCTCGCTCGGCATCTATCCGGTGGCGGCCGATTTCACCACGCCGTTCGAGCTGCCGACGGCCGTCGCTTCCATGCCAAAGGTCGGTTTCTTCCCCGGTTCGACCATCGGCAATTTCGAGCCGCAGGAAGCGCAGGCCTTCCTGAGAAGCGCGCGCAAGATCCTCGGCAAGGGCGCGCAGATGATCATCGGCGCCGATCTCGAGAAGGACGAGCGGATCCTCCTCGACGCCTATAATGATGCGGCCGGCGTCACTGCCCGCTTCAATCTCAATGTGCTGGTGCGCATCAACCGCGAGCTCGGCGGCAATTTCGATCTGTCCGCCTTCACCCATCGCGCCATCTACAATCGCGAGCGGCACCGCATCGAGATGCACCTGATCAGCAAGAAGAGCCAGACGGTGCGCCTGCTCGGCACCAGCTTCGCGTTCCGCCCCGGCGAGAGCATCCACACCGAGAACAGCTACAAATACAGCCTCGAACGCTTCGCCGCGCTGGCGCAAGGCGCCGGCTGGCGCGTGCGCGAGAGCTGGACGGATGCGGCAAAGATGTTCTCGGTGCACGCGCTGGAAGTGGCGGAGTAGATGGCCGAAAGCCGGTCAATGCCGCTCCGCTTCCTCCAGCTGTGATCCCAGCGATACCGACTCCCACACCGCGACGACGATCATGATGACGCTCGTCGCGACCGACAACCAAAGCGGTGAAAGGTCGGCGGCGAACCACCACAGCACCAGCAGCAGGATGATGCCGACGCCGTGCGAAAGCTGGAGGAATCCGCGGACCGCGAGCTTGAAAAGGATGGTGCCGACCAGGAACACCAGCGGACCGCCGATCGTGCTGATGATGGTGCGCATGTCCGAATGGCCGGTCGGATGCTTCAGCACCAGTTCGTCCGACACCGCGGTCAGGATGATGCCGGCAACGATCGGCAGGTGAAGATAGGTGTAGGCGAGCCGCGCCAGACGGCCGGATTCAACGGACTTCGAGATCCATTCCGCGCCGGCTTCCGCGCCCTTGTGGAAATAGACCCACCACATCGCGATGGCACCGACCAGCGCCGAGACGAAGGCCGTGATGTTGGCTGTGGTCCATTCCAGCTCCGCGAAGGTCGCGCCGTTGACGATGACGGCTTCGCCGAGCGCAATGATGACGAAGAGGGAGCAGCGCTCGGCCATGTGCCCGCCCTCGACGGCCCAGGCCTCGACCGAGGAAAAGCCGAGCCTGGGGATCCAGAAGCGGACCGCCGGTGATATGTATTCGATCGCGAGTGCCGCGATCCAGAACCACAGTCGCGCCTCGTGATCAGCGAGGCCGCCGATAATCCAGAAGATCGCCGAGACCGACAGCCAGGTCAGGATGCGGATCGCGTTGTGCCGCACAGCCGTGCGATGCGGCGGCGTTGCGAGCAGCCAGAACGCTGTACGTCCGACCTGCATGGCGGCATAGGCAATCGCAAACCACAGGCCTCGCCCCTCGAAGGCGGTCGGGATCGTGGTCGACAGCACGAGGCCGCCCAGCATCATCGCAAAGAGCAGGAGGCGGACCGGCGTCAGCTCGGGATTGAGCCAGTTGGTCACCCAGGCGGTGAAAACCCAGACCCACCACACCGCAAGAAACAGCACCGCGACGTGCAATGCACCGAGTGGCGTGAAATGGTGCAGCAGCGTGTGCGAGACTTGGGTGACCGCAAAGACGAAGACGAGGTCGAAAAACAGCTCGACGAAGGTGACGCGGCTGTGCTGGTTCGGGACGATGACGCGGAACATCGCGCCGCGCGGGTTGTCGGCAGCCATCATCACTCCGATCCGCGGTTCAGGTCAGGCGCCGGGTACGCCGGTCTGCAGCGCCAGTGCGTGCAACACGCCGCCCATCTGGCCGCGCAGGGACTGGTAGACGATCTGGTGCTGCTGGACGCGCGACTTGCCCCGGAAAGATTCCGAGATCACGGTTGCGGCATAGTGATCGCCGTCGCCGGCGAGGTCACGGATGGTCACCTCGGCATCGGGGATCGCCGCCTTGATCATCGCCTCGATATCGTGGGCGTCCATGGGCATTCGGGTCTTGCTCCTTTTGGTCGATCGTTCGAATCGCTGCCGGGTCCCCTCTCCGGCAGGGACCAAATTTAGCGTGAACGGACTTCTAGGTCACGCCTTCCGGTACTATATCCGTGATCCCATCAGGATAAAGGCACGACAAAGTGCCGCGCGCGGCAGGTCGATCGAAAAGGCGTGACATCATGAAGCTTCCAGGGCCGGACCACCCCATCACCATCACCCCCAATCCCCGGCGCGTCCGGGTGACCGCGGGCGGCATTGTGATTGCCGAGACCAGCAAGGCCCTGACCTTGAAAGAGGCGAAATATCCGGCGGTGCAATATGTGCCGCGCGAGGACGCCAACATGGCGCTGCTGGAGCGCACCGAGCGCACCACCCATTGCCCCTACAAGGGCGACGCGAGCTATTACAGCGTCAAGGCCGGCGGCAAGACGCTGGACAACGCGATCTGGACCTATGAGACGCCCTTCCCCGCCATGGCCGAGATCTCCGGACATCTGGCCTTCTATCCGGACAAGGTGAAGGTCGAGGAAGTGGGGTAGCCTCGACATCCCTCCGCGGCGGTCCGCAGGACCGAGCTCAGGTGCATCCTTGCGCACCTGAGAATCCCGAGATTTCGGGTCTGGTGCTTGAGCACCATCCCGGCATGACAATCGGGACAGCTACGCCCTGAAGATCGTAAGTCCCAATATCAGCAACACCAGGAAGATCACGACGAAGACGTAGAACAGGAAGCGGGCGATGTCGGCAGAGGCCGCCGATATGCCAGTGAAGCCGAGCACGCCGGCCACGATCGAGACAAGCAGGAAGATCAGCGCCCATTTCAGGATCGTCATCGTCAACTCCGAACTGCCGCTTTCGCGCAGCTTTCGCTTTTTTGCGAACGCTAACTTCGCTATGCGGAACTGGTTCCCGAGGGAGTCGGGAACAAGCTCAAAACTACGGCTGAAACGACTTTGCTGAATCCGGTTCCCGGCGGCAGGGTCCGGCCGGGCACTTATAACGGGGCAGCCCATGATCACGATGTCACATTCGGCGACGCTTGGCGCGGAGACGCACGCCGAACCGAAGAGCCGCGTGCGCAATCTGTCGCTCGACCGCGCCCGCACCTTCCTGACGCTCGTGGTTCTGCTGCATCATGCGGTGATTCCCTATACCCATTTCGGTCACACCGACCCGGCCTCCTTTGCCGGCTTCGACATGATCGTACTCGCCACCGACAGCTTCTTCATGGCGATGTTCTTCTTCCTGTCGGGCCTGTTCACCTGGCCCGGGATCGCGCGCAAGGCACCGTCGGTCTTCCTGCGCGACCGCCTGCTGCGGCTCGGACTTCCGTTCGCGATCGCGGCCCTCACCGTCATCCCGCTCGCCTATTATGCGATCGCATTGCGGGCCGAGCCAGAGCTGACCTTCGCATCGTTCTGGTGGAAGACAGTGACGGCAGGCCCATGGCCGAGCGGCCCGATCTGGTTCGTGTGGGTCCTGCTCGCCTTCGACCTGACGGCGAGCCTGCTCTACCGGGTCTCGGCGCGTCTGGTCGATCCGATCAATCGCGTCTCGCTGCGCGGATTCGAGCGGCCTGCCGTGTTCTGGCTGACCCTCGTCGCCGTGAGCATCGTCACCTATGTGCCGGCGCTGGTCTATTTCGGCCCCAACAAATGGTTCGAGCTCGGGCCGTTCTCGGTTCAGGCAAGCCGCATCCTGCTCTATTTCGCATACTTCTTCATCGGCGCCAGCGTCGGTGCCGCGAACTTCGATCGCGGCATCCTCAGCACCGAAGGGCAGCTGCCGAAGAGCCGCTGGCTGTGGGTCATCGTCACGCTGATCCCCTACTGCCTGCTGTGGGGCATGATCTATATCAAGCGCGTAATCCTCGGAAATCCCGATCACCTGCCGGATTGGTACCATCTGTTCTACGGCACCTTCTTCGTGCTGTTCTCGGCCTCGATCCTGCTCGCAATCCTCGCCTTCTTCCTGCACGGGAGGTCGCCGGGACCGACCCTGCTCGACCGCATGCAGCCGGACGCCTACGGAATGTTCCTGGTGCACTATCCGATCGCGCTGTGGATCCAGTATGCGCTGTTCGACTATGAGCTGCCCGCCATCGTGAAGGCCGCGGTCGGCTTCGTGCTCACGGTGATCCTGAGCTGGGGCCTGACGGCGGGCTTGCGAAAGATACCGGGGGCCTCACACGTGTTATGAATAAGGTCGTAGCCCGGATGAGCGTAGCGATATCCGGGAAACCATTTCGACCAAGACCCGGATGCCGCTTCGCTCATCCGGGCTACGGCACCGAGGTTGTCGCTGCGCCTTACGCCGCCTTCCCGCTCATATAATCCGGCAACCAGCGCTCGAACGATTGGCGCAGGCTGTCGATCGTCACAGGCGCCTCGCCCGCGATCGCGATCGCGTCGCCGCCGGTGGTGCCGATCCGCACGCACGGCACCTCGCAGCCGCGCATCTTGGCGAGCACGCGGCCGGCTTCGGTTTCCGGCACGGTGACGAGATAGCGTGCCTGGTCCTCGCCGAACCAGTAGGCGTGCGGCACCAGCGCGGTCGGCGCCGCCAGCAGCTTGGCGCCGATGCCGCCCGCCATCGCCATCTCGGCCAGGGCGATCAGGAGGCCGCCGTCGGAAAGGTCATGCACGGCGGTTGCGGTGCCCGCATGGATCATGCCGCGCACGCAATCGCCGTTGCGCTTCTCGGCGGCAAGATCGACCGGTGGCGGTGCGCCCTCCTCGCGGCCGCAGATGTCGCGCAAATAGACCGACTGGCCGAGCCAGCCATGGGTCTCGCCGACCAGCAGGATGGCCTCGCCCTCGGCCTTGAAGGCGAGCGAGGCCGACTTGGTGAAATCGTCGAGCAGGCCGACGCCGCCAATCGAGGGCGTCGGCAGGATCGCGCGGCCGTTGGTCTCGTTGTAGAGCGAGACGTTGCCGGACACGACGGGGAAGTCGAGGGTGCGGCAGGCTTCCGAGATGCCCTTCAGGCAGCCGACGAACTGGCCCATGATCTCGGGCCGCTCGGGGTTGCCGAAGTTGAGATTGTCGGTGATGGCGAGCGGCCTGCCGCCGACGGCGGTGATGTTGCGCCAGGCTTCCGCGACCGCCTGCATCCCGCCTTGATACGGATCGGCCTCGCAATAGCGCGGCGTGACGTCGACGGTGAGCGCGAGGCCCTTCGGTCCGTCCTCGATGCGCACCACGGCGGCATCGCCGCCGGGACGCTGCAGGGTATTGCCGAGAATGACGTGGTCGTACTGCTCCCAGACCCAGCGCTTGGAGCACATATCCGGCGTGCCGATCAGCTTCTCCAGCGCGGGCCCGAGGTCCATCGGCGCCGGCACGTCGCGGGCGTGCACGACCGGCAGGACGGCGGAGGGGACGTGCGGCCGGTCATAGACCGGCGCCTCGTCGCCGAGCTCCTTGATCGGCAGGTCGGCCATGACGTCGCCGCCATGCTTGACCACGAAGCGCTTGCTCGGCGTGGTGTAGCCGACCACGGCGAAGTCGAGGCCCCACTTCTTGAAGATCGCCTCGGCTTCCTTCTCCTTCTCGGGCTTGAGCACCATGAGCATGCGCTCCTGGCTTTCCGAGAGCATCATCTCGTAGGCGCTCATGCCGGTCTCTCGGGTCGGTACCGCGTCGAGGTCGAGGTCGACGCCGAGATCGCCCTTGGCGCCCATCTCCACCGCCGAGCAGGTCAGACCGGCCGCGCCCATGTCTTGGATCGCGATCACGCAACCCTTCTCCATGATCTCGAGGCAGGCTTCGAGCAGCAGCTTCTCGGCGAAGGGATCGCCGACCTGCACGGTCGGACGCTTCTCCTCGGACTTGTCGTCGAACTCGGCCGAGGCCATCGACGCGCCATGGATGCCGTCGCGGCCGGTCTTGGAGCCCAAATAGACGATCGGCATGTTCACGCCGGAGGCCGCGGCATAGAAGATCTTGTCGGCATCGGCGAGGCCGACCGCCATCGCATTGACCAGGATGTTGCCGTCATAGCGAGTGTGGAAGCGCACCTGCCCGCCCACCGTCGGCACGCCGAAGGAATTGCCGTAGCCGCCGACGCCCGCCACCACGCCGGAGACCAGATGCCGCGTCTTCGGATGCTCGGGCGCGCCGAAGCTGAGCGCATTGAGGCAGGCGATCGGACGCGCGCCCATGGTGAAGACGTCGCGCAGGATTCCGCCGACGCCTGTCGTCGCGCCCTGATAAGGCTCGATATAGCTCGGGTGGTTGTGGCTCTCCATCTTGAAGACCACGGCCTGGCCGTCGCCGATGTCGATCACGCCGGCATTCTCCCCCGGGCCCTGGATCACCCAGGGCGCCTTCGTCGGCAGGCCGCGCAGATGGATGCGCGAGGACTTGTACGAGCAGTGCTCGTTCCACATCGCCGAGAAGATGCCGAGCTCCGTGAAGGTCGGCTCCCGCCCGATCAGCTTCAGGATGCGCTCGTACTCGTCGGGTTTGAGCCCGTGGGCAGCAACCAGTTCGGGAGTGATCTTGGGTTCGTTCTTCATGGATTCGAGGCTTTCGGCGGCGGTTTGGCCGTTCTTAGGAACATCGGACGGCTTCGAAAAGCCCTTTATGGCTCATTTTCCCGCTGTCCCACGTTTTGCGCGGAAGGCCCTGCGGGAACGGGAATTGCACGGCGCGACCGGATCGGATTTAAGGGCTCGACACCCGTAATTGAAGGCCTATTTCCTTGCACGAATTGACCAAAGCACCCTCGCCCCGCCGCCCGGACCTCCACGTCGCGACCGAGGGCGAATTTGTCGGCTGGCGGACCTGGACTCGCGACAGTTTTGAAGTCCATGTCGGCCCGTTCTGGCACCGGATCGAGGCGGACGGCAGCGTCCGCAGCGCCTTCCGGGTCGAGAAGAAGCACCTCAACGGCTCCGGGAACGTCCATGGCGGCTGCTACATGGCCTTTGCCGACTATTCCCTGTTTGCGATCGCCACCCATGTCCTCGACAGCCGGGCGGTCACGACCAACTTCGCCTGCGAATTCCTCGACGCGGCACGCGAGGGCGAATTGATCGAATGCACCGGCGAGGTCACCCGCGCCGGCGGCTCGCTGATCTTCCTGCGCGGCAAGATGGCCTCCGGGACGCGCGTGCTGCTCACCTTTTCCGGCACGATCAAGCGGATGAAGCGGAAGGCGCTCCCTCAGCCAAACGCATAGCTCGGCGGCTTCCCTTTTCGTGCGCCCTCGCCCAGACTTCCCGGCAAGCGCTTTCGCGCCGGGGAGCAGGAACAAGGTGCCGCAGAGCACATCGGAGGCGGACCGCACGACGGCGTCCGCATCGACGCCGTTGCCGTCCATCGCCACCGGTGCGCGCAACTGGCGCGACTATGCGCTGCTGCTCGCGCTCGCCTGCTGCTGGAGCTCGACCTATCCGCTGACCAAGCTGGCGCTTCCCACGATCCCGCCCATCACCTTCATCTCGGCGCGCTCGCTGATCGCGTTCCTCTTCCTGTTCGCGATCCTGCGGATGCGCGGCGTCAAACTGCCGACCAACGTGAAGGCGTGGAAGCTGTTCGCGACCCAGCAACTGATCAACTCGACCTTTCCGTTCCTGGTTATCACTTGGTCGCAGCAATACGTGCCGGCGTCGAACACGGTGGTGCTGGCCTCGACCACGCCGATCTTCGCCTTCCTGATCACCTCGCTGATCACGCGCCACGAGCCGGCAACGCTGCTCAAGCTCGCGGGCGCGGTTCTGGGATTGGCCGGCACTGTCGCAATCGTCGGGCTCGATGCTCTGCATGGCCTTGGCAGCGAGATCGTGGCGGAGATCGCGATCCTGCTCGCCACCATCTCCTTTGCCTGCGCGACCATCTTCGGTCTCCGCCTCTCCGAGTACGATCCGATGGTGGTCGCAACCGGCTCGCTGCTGTTCGGCGGCCTCGTCCTGCTGCCGCCCGCGCTGATCATCGACCAGCCCTGGACGCTGCACCCGACGCCGACCGCGGTCGTCGCCACCATCGTCATGGGCATCGTCTCAAGCGCGCTCGGCCTGCTGCTGTTCTACGTCTGCCTCGGCCGGCTCGGCACGCTGACGACAAATGCCCAAGGCTATCTGCGCATCCCGATCGGCGTCGGTTTGTCCGTGCTGCTGCTCGGTGAGAGCGTGCCGTCCAACCTCGCGCTCGGCTTGCTGCTGGTCATGGCCGGCGTCGCGGCGATGACGGTGCCTGCGGAGAGGTTCAAGCGGCGCTGAGCTGCGATGAGTTTTGCTTGCCGCGATACAAGCCAGGTGCTCAGTTCACCTCTCCTGCGCCCTCACGTCGATAGCTGCTTCTCGGCGATCGACAGCCACTCGGCCTGCGCCTGGCGCAAATATTTCGGCGCGCGGCGCATCTGGATCAGCAGCTCGTTGAAGACCATGCGAGCCTCTGCGGTGCGGCCGACCCTTTGCAGCAGCATGCCGTAGCGCACCCGCGCCTCGGCGCCGGGGAAGTAGCCGGCGAGCGCGTGATATTCCTCCAGCGCCTCGTCGAGACGTCCGACCTCAGCGAGCGTGCGGGCATAGAGCAGATGCGCATCGGCGGAATTGAAGTCCGGCCATTGCCTCTGCAGATCGTCGAGCGTCGCGAGCGCATCGGCCGGGCGGCTGGCGGCAAACTGCGTCTGCGCTTTGCGCAGCGCGTAGGCGGGATCGTGGCCCATCGGCAGCTTCAGGATGTGATCATAGTGCGCTTCCGCTTCGCCGAACCGGCCGATATTCGCGCACTCTTCCGCCAGCGCCGCGCGGTTGGCGATGGTGTCGGTGCCGGCCAGCCGGTCGGACAGCTCGCGATAGCGCTTCTCGGGATCGAGGCGATTGGCGACCCGCTGGCGCGCCTGCCGGGCACCGGGGCTGGAAAACCATTCGGGAATGAGCTCGACCGCGATATAGGCGATGGCGCCCATCAGCGGCACCAGCAGGATGATGAAGGCCCAGGGCCGCAACCGTCCGGTCCGCGAGGCGTGATAGATCAACGTGATATCGAGCAGCAGAACGACCAAAGCGACGGGCATGTGACATCCGGAAAGCGCAACGACGCGACGGCCTTCCAATATCGCAATCGAAGCGGGGAAACAACTTTGAGTTGCTTCAGCCGGCTAAAATCAGCGAACCGGGATCCGCGCCATGGTGACGAAGAGTCAGTCGCCGCAAAACCTACGCAGGTTCACGCGCCTCGCGTCGCAATCCACTCGCCAGCGCTCGAAACGCGTCGACGGCCTTGTTCAGCACGCTCTTGGGATCGTCGGCCGCCGCGACCCACAAGGCGGCGCTGAGCGCAGCCCCGTTCAGCAACCGCCCCGCTGCTTCGACGTCGACCGGCTTCACGATTCCCTGCTCGATGAGCGCGCGGATCGTTCGCATGGTGATGTCGAGACAGGCGTTCTGCCCGGGCCATTTGGAGGGATCGCCGAGCACGGCAGGCCCGTCCAGAAGTATGATGCGCTGGATCTCGGGTTCGAGCGCCATCTCGATATAGGCGCTTCCCTCCGCGAGCAGGCCGAGCCACGGGTTCGGTGCTTGCTCGCGCACGATGCGGAGGCGCTCCGCCATTTCACCGTCGATCTGCTCGACGACGGCCCAGAGCAGCCCCTTCTTGTCTTCGAAGTTGTGATACAGCGCACCCCGCGTCAGGCCGACTGCGGCCGTGAGTTCGTCCATCGCGGCGTCTGCATAGCCCTGCGTGGCAAATGCCTCGCGCGCGGCGCGGATGAGCTTGGCCCGGTTTTCCGCCATGGCCGCGGCGCGCTTTCCCTTCGCCATGCCCCGAATCCTCTTGACATACGAGTCGTATGTGAACTATCCCTCACATACGAACCGTATCTGAAATTGTCGCAACGCGCCACCCGTCGAGCGCCCGCGTCCTCCCTGTCCATCCCTCGATCGAAAGGTCCTGCCATGCCCCAGCGAGAGGCAATCTTCCCCGCCGGCCGCCACGCCCTGTATCAAGCGCACCGGTACTCCGCCGCGATCCGCTCCGGAGACCTGCTGTTCGTGTCGGGGCAGGTCGGCAGCCGCGAGGACGGCTCACCCGAGCCGGTGTTCGCCGAGCAGGTCCGGCGCGCATTCGCCAATTTGCGTGCCGTGCTCGCGGCCGCCGGATGCACGCTGGACGACGTCGTCGACGTCACCACATTCCACACCGATCCGCCGAGCCAGATCGAGACCGTCATGGCCATTCGCGCCGAGGAGATCGGCGGGCCGCCCTATCCGAACTGGACCGCCGTCGGCGTGAATTGGCTTGCCGGCTTCGATTTCGAGATCAAGGTCATCGCGCGCATTCCCGGGCTTCAGTAAGCCAGCGCGAAAGAAATCACGCGGCCTTTTCCAGTTGCTGGACGAGGCCGGCGAACAGGCCGCGGCCGTCGGTGCAGCCCATGATGTCTTCGACGTGGTTTTCCGGATGCGGCATCATGCCGAGCACGTTGCCCCTGTCGTTGACGATGCCTGCGATCGATTGCGCCGCGCCGTTGATGTTGCTGAGGTCACCGACG
Organism: Bradyrhizobium sp.; assembly: GCA_035575945.1. Taxonomy (GTDB): domain Bacteria; phylum Pseudomonadota; class Alphaproteobacteria; order Rhizobiales; family Xanthobacteraceae; genus Bradyrhizobium. The sequence continues at coordinate 116,278 of DATLXF010000015.1, forward strand.
GTGCCGTCAGCCGCGCAATAGCGATAGAGCACCCGCCCCTCGCCTTCGAGCCGCTTGATGGTCTCTTCATCCGCAGCGTAATTGCCCTCGCCATGCGCGACCGGCACGCGGATCACCTGGCCCGCATTGTAGCCGCGTGTGAACGGCGTATCGGAGCGCTCGACACGCAGATGTACGTCACGGCAGATGAATTTCAGCCGCGCGTTTCGCATCAGGATGCCCGGCAGCAGGCCGGATTCGCAGAGGATCTGGAAACCGTTGCAGACGCCGAGCACGAGACCGCCCTTGGCCGCATAGTCGCGCACCGCATCCATCACCGGCGCGCGAGCCGCGATGGCGCCGCAGCGCAGATAATCACCATAGGAAAAGCCGCCGGGCACCACGACGAGATCGGTGCCAACAGGTAGCGAGGTCTCGGCGTGCCAGACCATCGCGGGCTCGTGGCCCGAGATCAGCCTCAGCGCCCGCGCCATGTCGCGCTCGCGGTTGATTCCGGGAAAGACGAGGATGGCGGCTTTCATGGCTAAGGATCCGACAAAGCTGGAATCGAGGCTGGCCAACGGGCCAATTCGTGAACAGACATAACCATTTGACGGGGATTTTACCAGTGCTAGCGTTGCGGAGCGCCCTTGTACACAGGCCATAGCCACGCGCATTTGGCCGCTCGATTTGCCGGGATCCATGCCATGAACGTCCCGTCGCTGCCCGCACCCCTCTCCGAACCCATATCCGCCGAGGGCGTCGTCGCCGCCGGCGCTTATGTCGATGGCCGCAGGGTCGCCAATATCGCCATCAGCGAAGCCTCCAGCTGGCGCGCCAAGCCTGGCCATGTGGTCTGGATCGGACTGCACGAGCCGGACATGGCACTGCTAGGCGCCGTGCAGACGCAGTTCGATTTGCACGACCTCGCGATCGAGGACGCCAACCACGCCCATCAGCGGCCGAAGATCGAGCAATATGGCGAGGCCCTGTTCATCGTCGCCCGCACCGCACAGCTGATCGAGGGACGCATTGCATTCGGCGAGACCCACATCTTCGTCGGCGAAGGCTATCTGGTCTCGGTTCGCCACGGCGCCTCGACGTCCTACACGCCGGTGCGCGAACGCTGCGAAAGCTGCCCGCGGGCGCTCGCGCGCGGCGAGGACTACATCCTCTACGCCATCCTCGATTTCATCGTCGACAATTACTCGCCCGTGCTGGAGAGCATCCACGACGAGGTCGAGGGCATCGAGGACGACGTCCTCTCCAAGCAGATCAGCAAGGCGCAGATCGAGCGGCTCTACATGCTGCGCCGCGACCTCCTGCGGCTCAGGACTGCGATCGGCCCGCTGGTGGAGGTCTGCCGCAGGCTCGAGCACGACGACCTGTCGATGGTGCGGAAGGCCATGCAGCCGCTGTTCCGCGACGTCACCGACCACGTCAGGAACATCCAGGAACGCATCGATTCCATGCGCGAGGTGCTGGCCTTCGCCTTCGAGGCGAGCCTGCTGGTCGGACAGGCCCAGGAGACGGCGGTGTCCAAGAAGCTCGCCTCCTGGCTCGCCATCATCGCGGTCCCGACCGCGCTCGCGGGCATCTACGGCATGAACTTCAAGCACATGCCCGAGCTGGAATGGGAGTACGGCTATTTCATGCTGCTCGGCGTGATGCTGACCGCCTGTGGCGCGCTGTACTGGCGGTTTCGCAGCGTCGGGTGGCTGTGAGCGTCGTGCACGGCCCTCAGCGCTTGGTGGGCGCCAGCACCAGCATCACCCCAATGGCAAATTGCGCATAATTGACGGAGCTGGCCTTCTCGGTGGCCGCCGAACTGATCAGGCTGGCCGCTCCCCGATCGCCAAACAGATAGCCGCTGACCTGATATTCCTTGGTGCCGTCAGGCTTCACCATCAGCCGCCGCGCTTTGAACAGGCGCGGCACCTTGGTGCCACTGTCGCCGTCAATTCCGAGAATTGAGATCTTCTGTCCCGGCGTCCGCTGCTCCAGCATCTTGACGACTTGCGTCTGCTCTTCGCGAAATTGCTCCAGCGTCATCGTGTTGCCGGGAGGATAGAACCGATAGCTCACCCTCGACTGCGCACCGCAGGCGGGCTGCTCGCAGAGGAACATGTGGACGTCGTTGGCACGCAGCTCGTAGCGGAATCCGCCGACTGAGAATGGCGGGCCTCGCTCGGCCCCGGACTTCGGCGCCTCAGCGAAAGCAGCACCGCTCGCGAGCACGGCGAGCAGCGACAACAAGCGAATGCAAAACCACATCGAAACTCTCGCACCCCGGCCTATCAGGCCGCCCCGGCCTTATAGTTGGGGACGTCGGGATGCGCTAGTGCCGCGTCGATTGAAACTTCAGCGCGCATTACCGACGCTGGTCCTGCTCGATGGATGCGCCACGACGAAAACGGGGAGTATCGTGGCCCAGCGGGGCCACGCATCTTCACCCGATCAGCTCGACCCGGTAATTCTCGATCACGGTGTTCGCCAAGAGCTTGTCGGCGGCCTCCTTCAGCGCGGCTTCCGCCCTGGTCTTGTCGGCGCCGGCGAGCTCGATGTCGAACACCTTGCCCTGGCGGACGCTGGCGACGCCGTCGACGCCGAGCGACTTCAGCGCGCCTTCGATGGCCTTGCCCTGCGGATCGAGGATGCCCGTCTTCAGGGTCACGGTGACACGTGCCTTCACGTCAGACCCCTCTCAGCTCTTCACCAGCACGGGGCCCGAGCCCGCCGGACGCTCGTTCTCCATGAGGATACCGAGACGCTTTGCGACTTCGGTATAGGCCTCGAGCAGGCCACCGAGATCCCTGCGGAAGCGATCCTTATCGAGCTTCTCGTTGGACTTGATGTCCCAGAGACGGCAGCTGTCCGGCGAGATCTCGTCGGCGACGATGATGCGCATCATCTCGTTCTCGAACAGGCGGCCGCACTCCATCTTGAAGTCGACGAGGCGGATGCCGATGCCGAGGAAGAGGCCGGTCAGGAAGTCGTTGACACGGATGGCGAGCGCCATGATGTCGTCGATCTCCTGCGGCGTCGCCCAGCCGAAGGCGGTGATGTGCTCTTCCGACACCATGGGGTCGTTGAGCTGGTCGTTCTTGTAGTAAAACTCGATGATCGAGCGGGGCAGCTGCGTGCCCTCCTCGATGCCGAGGCGCTGCGACAGCGAGCCGGCGGCGACGTTCCGCACCACCACTTCGAGCGGCACGATCTCGACCTCGCGAATCAGCTGCTCGCGCATGTTGAGGCGGCGGATGAAATGGGTCGGCACCCCGATGTCGTTGAGGTGCTGAAACAGGTACTCCGAGATCCGGTTGTTGAGGACACCCTTGCCCTCGATCACCTGATGCTTTTTGGCATTGAAGGCGGTTGCGTCGTCCTTGAAGTGCTGGATCAGGGTACCGGGCTCGGGGCCTTCATAGAGAACCTTTGCCTTGCCTTCATAAATGCGACGCCGACGGCTCATGGGGATGTACCGTGTTTTGTTGAAATCCATGAATTTGGTGTGCTCCGGTTGACTAGGATTACGACCCACAGCGGAGCTGCCGTGAACGGCTTTGAACCCATCCATAACCCTTTGGAAACAGAACGGGAACCAAACCTAAGGCAACCTATCCGATTGGCTGTCCGAGCACAATCGATCCGGCCCGTCCGGCACCAACTTATACCGTCTTGCCTGCGGCTTAACGGCCCGTTGTTTTGCCGATTCGTGCTATCTATGTAGGCATGCGGTCGGGACGCCGCAACGCGAGGCGCCCGCGCGATTCAGCAGGGATTTGGAACGTATGAGCCAGTTCGACAAGCGCCAGGAAGGTTTCGAGAAGAAGTTCGCCCTCGACGAGGAGCAGAAGTTCAAGGCGGAGGCCCGCCGCAACCGGCTTCTCGGCCTGTGGGCGGCGGAGCAACTCGGCATCACGGGCGATGCCGCCACCGCTTACGCCAAAGAGGTGGTCGCAGCCGATTTCGAGGAAGCCGGCGATGCCGACGTCCTGCGCAAGATCACGGGCGATTTCGCCGCCAAGAACGTTAACGTTACCGAGCAGACGATTCGCGCCAAGATGAGCGAATTGCTCGCGGTCGCCGCCGCCGAGGTGAAGGCGGGGAAGTGAAATAGGCGAATAGGGAGTGGCGAATGGCGAATAGACACCTATTCGCTACTCGCAATTCGCCACTCGCCTCAATCACTCCTCCTTGAAGCCATACTCCGGCACGTTGCCGCTTGCGCCGTAGTACTTGTAGGGCAGGAATTTGCCTGACATCGTGATCTTGACGCGGTCGCCCTTCGGATTGGCGACGCGCTCGATGCCCATGTCGAAGTCGATCGCCGACATGATGCCGTCGCCGAACTCCTCCTCGATCAGCGCCTTCCAGGCCGGGCCGTTCACCATCACCATCTCGTAGAAGCGGTAGATCAGGGGATCGGTCGGCGGCATCGGCGTGCCGGTGCCGCGCATCGGCACCTCGTTGAGCATCGCGACTTCCGCCTTCGACAGGCCGAACAACTCGCCGGCATTGGCCGCCTGCGGCTTGGTCAGCTTCATCTGGCCCATGATCGCGCCGACGATCAGAACCTCGGAATAGCCGCCGATCTTCTCGCAGATGTGCTTCCAGCTCCAGCCCTTCTCGCGCTTGATGTCGAGCAGTTTCTCGGTGAGGTCTTCGCGTTTCATGTCAGGGTCTCCTGTCAGGCGGTGAGTCCGGGGCTGGGCCCGGATATCCAGGTCTGTCTTTGCTCCTCGCCGTTCGAGGCGATCGAGAGGCCGGGCTTGCCGATCTGAACCACCGGCACGTTGCGAGGATCATGACCGGGCGTCTCGGCGACAAACGTCTTGCTGCGCGTCACCAGGAAATCGATGATGTGGTTGCGCAGGGCGTAGTAGAGCGGATGGCGGTGCAGATCGGTGCGACCGCGATCCCGCGGCAGGGGGTTCTCGACCACTTCCGCCAGCACAGCGCCGGGCCCATTGGTCATCAGGAAGATCTTGTCGGCGAGATAGATCGCCTCGTCGACGTCATGGGTGATCATGAACGCGGTCTGTCCGGTCTCGAGGCAAATGCGCCGCACTTCGTCCTGCAGCGTACCGCGCGTCAGCGCGTCGAGCGCCGAGAACGGCTCGTCCATCAGCATCATCTTCGGCGTGATCGACAGCGCCCGCGCGATGCCGACGCGCTGCTTCATGCCGCCCGACAGCTCCGAGGGGCGCTTGTGCTCGGCGCCGGCAAGTCCGACGAGATCGATGAATTTCTGCGCATGCGCCTTCACCTTGGCACGGTCCCAGCCGCGCCATTTCGAACTGACGGCATAGGCGACGTTGCCGAGCACGGTGCGCCAGGGCAACAGCGCGTGGCTCTGGAAGATCACGGCGCGGTCGAGGCTGGTGCCCGAGATCGCCTGCCCGTCGACGATGACGGCCCCCTCGCTCGGCGCATCGAGCCCGGCGAGGATATTGAGCACTGTGGTCTTGCCGCAGCCGGAATGGCCGATCACGCAGGCGAACTCGCCCCGCGCCATCGACAGCCACAGGTTCTCGAACACGGTTGTCGTCGCGCCGCCCGCGCCGGGATAACGCTTGGCGATGCCTTCGATGGAGATGAATTTGTCGGACACCGCCGCTACTCCGGAAACGTGACCATGCGCGTGAAGCGCGCCAGGATCTGGTCGAGCAGCATGCCGACGACCCCGATCAGGAGGATCGCGATGATGACGTTGGTGATCGACAGGTTATTCCACTCGTTCCAGACGAAATAGCCGATGCCGGTACCGCCGACGAGCATCTCGGCGGCGACGATCACGAGCCAGGCGATGCCGATCGAGATGCGCATGCCCGTCAGGATGGTCGGCGCAGCTGCCGGGAGGATCACGGTGAAGGCGCGCCTGACGGTGCCGACTTCCAGCGTCCGCGCGACGTTGATCCATTCCTTGCGGACGCTCGCCACGCCGAACACGGTGTTGAGCAGCATCGGCCAGATCGAGCAGATGAAGATGACGAAGATCGCGGAGACCGAGGAATCCTTGATGGTGTAGAGCGCGAGCGGCATCCAGGCCAAAGGCGAGATCGGCTTGAGCACCTGGATGAAGGGATCGAGCGCCTTGCTCAAGAGCGGCGACATGCCGATCAGGAAGCCGAGCGGAATCGCGACCAGCACCGCCAGCAGATAGCCGGTGCCGACCCGCGCGATGGAATAACCGAGCTGGATTCCGAGCCCCTTGTCGTTCGGCCCGTTGTCGTAGAATGGCCGCTTGAGGTGCTCCCAGAGCTTGGCGCCGACATCGAGCGGCCCGGGCATCGCGGATTTGCCCTGCGTCGCCGTGAGCCCCATCAGCTTGGCGTATTCCGGGCTCATCGTCGTCACCGGCGCGGTCGAGCGCGTGGCGAGATGCCAGATGCCGAGAAAGGCCGCGAGCAGGACGACGGAGACGAGACCGGCGCGAAAGCGAAGGGAGGATGTCATCTCCTCACCTCACGACGCTTTCCTGATCTTGAAGCTCGCCAGATAGTCCTCCGGCTTGGCCGGATCGAAGGTCTTGCCCATCACCGCGAAGGATTTGTACGCGCTCGCCGGCGGCGACAGGCCCATCTCGGTCATCAGCTTCTTGGTGTCGGTGGCAAGATACACCTGCTCGGCCACGGCCTTGTAGTCGACGTCGCCCTTGATCTGGCCCCAGCGCTTCATCTGCGTCAGCATCCACACCGCGAAGGACTGCCAGGGGAACGGATCGAAATCGACGCGCTTGGGATCGGTCTTCACGCCGCCGAGGCCGTCGGCATAGGTGCCGGTCAGGACCTGCTCCAGCACCGTCACCGGCGCGTTGATGTAGTTCGCCGGCGCGATGGCCTCCGCAATCTGCTTGCGGTTCTCCGCCTTCGAGGCATAGGCGGTGGCATCGACGATCGCGCGCGTCAGCGCCGCAAAGCTGTTCGGCGCCGTCGTGATGAACTCGCGGCTCGCGGCGAAGCTGCAGCAGGGATGACCGTCCCAGATCTCCTTCGACAGGATGTGCATGAAGCCGACGCCGTCGTAGATCGCGCGCTGGCAGATGTTGTCGGGGGCGAGGAAGCCGTCGATGTTGTCGGCGCGCAGATTCGCCACCATTTCCGGCGGCGGCACCGAGCGCAGCTGCACGTCGATATCGGGATCGAGTCCGTGCTCGGCGAGGTAATAGCGCAACAGGTAGTTGTGCATGGAATAGTCGAAGGGGATGGCGAACTTCATGCCCTTCCAGTCTTTCGGATCGCGCTTGTCCTTGTGCTTCATCGCGAGCGTGATGCCCTGCCCGTTGATGTTCTCGATGGCGGGGACGGTGAAGGGAATGGCGTTGGCGCCGAGGCCAAGCGAGATCGCGATCGGCATCGGGGCCAGCATGTGCGCGGCGTCGTATTCCTTGTTGATGGTCTTGTCGCGGATCACGGCCCAGCCGGCGGTCTTCACCACTTCGACGTTGAGGCCGTGCTTGGCATAGAAGCCCATCGGCGCCGCCATGATGATCGGCGTCGCGCAGGTGATCGGGATGAAGCCGACCTTGAGGTCCTTCTTCTCCGGCGCGCCCGTTTGCGCAAAGACTTCGGTTGCGGTCTTGAGCGGAAAGAATTGCGAGAGCGCGGCGAGCGCGGTCGAGGCTCCGACCGATTTCAGGAACGCGCGGCGCGCCACGTCCTGAGGAAACATCGCGCGCATCACCGCGGAGGCGACAACACCTTCGTAACGCTTCTCCTCGCTTTCGATGGCCTCGCAGCGCAGGGCGGTCGCCTGCTCATGCTCTGCCGCCGAGCGGTGCTGGCCACAGGCGCAGCCGGCTTGAAGCTTGCGATTGGGATCAAACGGATTGTCGAACGTGGACATCGGCCCTCCTGCGCGTCGTTGCGAGGGCAATTACGCAAAGAGCATGCCATGCCCTGCCTGCCGGCCACGGCCTTGATGACGCAGGGCTTTCGTGCCCGCTTGGACACTACGAAAACTCGTGATAAACGAAATCTCGTAGTTAAATAACGAGATCTCGTAATGGCGAGGCGCCAATGACGTTCCCCGATGAGGTGGTGCCTGTCGACCCCCGCGTCGCAGCGTTTGAAGCCTCAGTTGAGGCGATACTGCTGATCGATCCCTTCAGCGACCAGATCGTCGATGCCAATCCCGCCGCCTGCGCCTTGCTCGGCTACGACCGCGCCCTGCTGCGGCAGACCAGGGCGAGCACCCTGCATGCCGGCGAACTCCCGGCCCTCACCGTCTTCACCCAGGCCGTGCTGCACAAGGGTGCCTATTGGACCACGGCGCTCAATCCCCGCCATGCGACCGGGCAGGCTCTCCAACTGGAATATGCCGGCTGCCTGCTGCCGCATGACGGCCGCTCGCTGCTGCTGCTCACGCTGACCGATCTCGAGGCGCGCCGCCGGCGCAATGTCGATGCCGCCGCCGAGGACCACATGCGCAGCGGCATCTCGACCTGGCAGCGGGTCGAACGCGTGTTCCAGGACATCGAGCGCGAGAACCAGCTGATCCTGCGCGCCGCCGGCGACGGCATTTACGGCGTGAACGCCGAAGGCAAGACCACCTTCGTGAACCCCGCGGCTGAGCGCATGCTGGGCTGGACCGCCGAGGAGCTGGTCGGCAAGGAAATCCACCCGATCGTGCACCACACCCATCACGACGGCCGGCACTATCCCGATCACGACTGCCCGATCTATGCGGCCTTCCGCGACGGCGCCGTGCATCAGGTCGACGGCGAGGTGTTCTGGCGCAAGGACGGCTCGCCGGCCTGGGTCGAATATACCTCCACGCCGATCCGCGACCGCGGCATCGTGGTCGGCGCGGTCGTCGTATTCCGCGACGTCAGCCAGCGTCGCGAGGCCGACGAGAAGCTGCACGCTGCGCTGGCCGAGGTCGACCGGCTGCGCGAGCGGCTGGAGCTGGAGAACGCCTATCTCCAGGAGGAAATCCGCATCGAGACCAATCCGCGCGGCATCATCGGCCAAAGCGAGGCGATCCAGAAGACACTGCGCCAGGTCAAGCTGGTGGCGCCGACCGCCGCGGCGGTGATGATCACCGGCGAATCCGGCACCGGCAAGGAGCTGATCGCGCGCGCCATCCACGAGGCCTCCACCCGCAGCGATAGGCCGCTGATCCGCGTCAATTGCGCCGCGATCCCGCGCGAATTGTTCGAGAGCGAGTTCTTCGGCCATGTCCGCGGCGCCTTCACAGGCGCGATGCGCGACCGCATCGGCCGGTTCGAGCTCGCCGACGGCGGCACGCTGTTCCTCGACGAGGTCGGCGACATCCCGCTCGAACTGCAGGGCAAGCTGCTGCGCGTGTTGCAGGAAGGCCATTTCGAGCGCGTCGGCGAGGAGCGCACGCGGGCCGTGGATGTGCGCGTCATCGCCGCGACCAACCGCGAGCTCAAGCAGGAGGTGCAGCGCGGCCGCTTTCGCGAGGACCTCTATTTCCGCCTCAACGTGTTCCCGATCGAGACCGTGCCCTTGCGCGAACGACGTGAAGACATTCCCCTGCTCGCCCAGCATTTCCTGACGCGCGAGAGCAAGGCGCTGAAGTCGAATTTGCGCCTGTCGGAGGGCGATGCGCGGCGGCTGACCCGATACGACTGGCCCGGCAACGTCCGCGAATTGCAGAACGTGATCGAGCGCGCCGCGATCCTCTCGCAAAACGGCCGCCTGCGCATCGATCTGCCCGATGCCTCCAGCGCGCACACACCGGCAGGCGCCATGCGCCAGAAGGCGGACGCGCGCCCCGCCGTCATGACATCGTCGGAGATGCGCGACCTCGAGCGCGCCAACATTCTCGCCGCGCTCGAGGCCTGCGCCGGAAAAGTGTTCGGCTTCGGCGGCGCGGCCGAGATGCTCGACATCAAGCCCACCACGCTGGCCTCACGGATCAAGGCGCTGGGAATTGCGCCTCGTCCGCAAGGGGCCCATCCTTCGAGACGCCCGCTTGAGGCGGGCTCCTCAGGATGAGGACGCAGTGCGCGGCAGCAGTATCAACAGACACCGGCGCCGCTTAGCCTCATCCTGAGGAGACCGCGAAGCGGTCGTCTCGAAGGACGAGGCGCGCGGTCACGCCGCCTTGGTCGTCACGTCAGCTGCAATCGGCAGTCCCTGCTCGATCGGCAGCGACGGATCGCGCGACCATTCGTTCCAGGAGCCGAAATACATCCGCACGTCCTTCACGCCGGCATTCTTCAGCGCCAGAAACGTGTTCGAGGCGCGCGCGCCCTTGAAGCAGTACAGGTACACCGGCGTGCTCGGCGTGATGCCGACCGTGGCGCACTCCGCCAGGATCTCGTCCTTGGACTTGAAGCGCGGGCCTTCGGCGGTCGGCTTCATCATGCGGTACCATTCCAGCCACACCGCGCCGGGGATGCGGCCCTTGCGCGGGCAAAAATCCTTGCCGTAGGGCGAGGAGCTGTCGCCGATCCACTCGTCGACGTCGCGCACGTCGAGGATCGCGATGCCCGGCTTGCCGACGGCGGCCAGCATGGTCTTGGCGTCGATCAGGATCTCGCCGGCTTCGGGCACGATCGAGAACGACGCCTTGGCGGGCGTTGGCACCTCCTTGGTCACCGGGAATCCCGCGGCCGACCAGGCATCGAAGCCGCCGTGCAGCACCTTGACCTTGGGATAGCCGAGCATGGTCAGCAGGTAATAGCCGCGGCAGGACTGGCCGAAGCCCGAGTTCATCGACTGCTCGTAGATGACCGCCGTTTCCTTGCCGGACAGGCCGGCTGCGCCGAAGGCGTCGGCAAACTTGGTCTTGAGTTCGGCCATGCCCTCCGGCGTCGAGGTGGCCAGGAACGTGAAGATCTCATGCACGTTGACGGCGCCAGGCAGATGGCCGGCGGCGTAGGCGTCGGGATTGCGGGTGTCGATCACGACACACGGCTCGGTCTTCAAGAGATCGGCGAGTTCGACGGCAGTGATCAGGACGTCAGTCATGGCAGCCTCTCCGTTGAGGTTGGGGGTCTTCGGGTGGACTCGTAGAACTCAGGTGTCGGCGAGCATCTTGCGCAGTTGCTTGGTGGCCGGCGTCACGATCGCGACGAAATAGGCCTCGCGCAGCCGCCGCTGCGCGCGGTGGGCCTTGAGGTAGCCGCGCGCGCCACAATGCAGCATGGCCGCATGCGCCGCCGCGACGCTGGCCTCGCCGGCGCGCAAGCGCAGCGCGATCACCTTGCGCCAGTACGTTTCCTCCTCGTTGTAGGGATCGCGCGCCAGCATCATCGTCTCCGCTTCGAGCTCGGCGGCGAGTTCGCGGAAATGGACCGGCTGCTGCGGCAGATAGCGGTTGATGTGGCCGAGGGGATTTTCGACCTCGTCCATGATGTTGATGCAGTCACGGATCACGCCGAGCGCCATGCCCGCCTGCAGCAGGATGAATCCGGCGCGGATCTTCTTGACGAAAGGCCCGGCGGAATCGGCCAGGATCAGCTCATCCGGAACGAACACGTCGCGGAACTGCACGCCGTAGGTGCCCGTGCCGTCCATCGCCAGGAACGGCTTGCACGGCGTCAGCGTGATCGCGGGGTCCGAACAGTCGGCCAGGAACATCACCAGTCCCGGCGCGCCACTTGCGCTGCCCGGCGCGCCACTTGCGCTGCCCGGCTCGTCCTCGCGTTCGAAGATGGTGCCGAAATAGTGGCCGGGGCCGAGGTTGGAGACCCAGGGCAGCGCGCCGCGCACGAGGTAGCCGCCTTCGACCTTGCGCCCTTTCAACTTGAGCTTTTCGATCCCGAAGAAGCTCTTCATGGGATTGGAGAGCCCGGTGCCGCCGAGCACGCGCCCGCTCGAGAAGGCATCGCCGAAACGTTTTGCGAGCTTCACGTTGGTCGAATTGGCCGCGTACCAGACCAGCGTGTTCTGGCACCAAGCCATGAAAGCCGTCGATCCACAGACCTCCCCGATCGCCGCCATCGCCTGGATGGCGCAGCGCAGGTCAGCCGGACCATCCTGCGGCACGTGGCTGCCGAAGGCGCCGACCGTGCCGAACTGGCGCAGCACCTCGGCCGGATAGACCGTGCCCTCGTCGATGCCGGCCGCAAGCGGCGCGAGATCTCGGCGCGCGATCCGCGCCACCTCGTCCACAATGGACGGTGCGGGCAGATCCAGAAATTCGGCCCGCGATAAAGCCAGTGAATCCATGATCGTCTCCCCGCACCTGTCCTGATTGCCGCCTGCTAGATGCCGACCTCGAGATTGACCGGCCGGGTGAAGGTGTTGGCCACCGGCGACCATTTCTTCACGTGCGCGACCAGCGCGTTGATCTCCTCCGGCGAGATGCCCTCGCACTCCATGTCGACCTTGACGCGCACGTCCGTGAACCCGACCGGCTTGTCGGAGGTGTCGCCGGTGCCCCAGACTGCGGTGATGTTGAGATCGCCTTCGAGCTCGAGCTCGAGCTTGTTGACCGTCCAGCCGCGATGCACGGCGTTGGCGTGCAGGCCGACCGCAAGGCACGAGCCGAGCGCGGCCAGCGAGGCTTCCGACGGATTCGGCGCGGTGTCGTCGCCGAGCAGACCCGGCGGCTCGTCGACGATGTAGGGCGGCAAGTTGCGGATGTAGTTGGCGTGGCGGAATTTGCCTTCCGCGACCGTCTTGCACTTCAAGGTCTTGATGACCTTCGGATTTGCCTTGCCATTGGCAATCAGTTGCTCGAGCCCGTTCTTGTCGATGGGCGCGAGGCACCCCGTCAGCACTGTCTTTTGAACGACGGCAGTCATCAGTCTTCTCCCTGGCAGAAGTGGAATCCGGTAGGATACCGAACGGTCTGTTTCCTTGCATGGAGCGTGCCAGACGCGGCCGAAAGCGAAAAGCGAAGCATTGGAGCCGCTTAAGCATCGCTGCTTGTCGATTGATCAGTCCCCTCCTGCTCAAAGCCGGAGCAGATGCGCGGGCGGATGCGAATCTTTTCAGCGCCGGAGAGATGCGGCTTGCTGATGCGATGCAGCTGCGATTAAGTTGCAGCCATGGCAAAGACGTCATCGAAGAAGAACGCGAATTCGCCCCACGCCGGCGCAGGCGACGACGAATCCGCGCGCGGGCGCCTGCTCAGTGCCGCGACCCACCTGTTCTGCAAGAACGGCATCAACGCCACCGGCATCGATGCGATCATCGAGGAGGCCGGCACCGCGAAGACCACGCTCTATAAATTGTTCGGCTCCAAGACCAATCTGGTCAACGCCGTGCTGGAGAGCGAAGGCAAGCAGTGGCGCGAATGGTTCATCGGCGCCATGGAAGACGGCGGCGGCGATGCGCAGGCGAAACTCACGCGGATCTTCCCCGCCCTGAAGAGCTGGTTCGCCGAGGAGCGCTTCTATGGCTGCCCCTTCATCAACGCGGTCGGCGAGCACGACAAGGACGCCAAGCAATTCCGCAGCATCGCGCTGAAGCACAAGAAGATCGTGCTCGGCCACATCGAGAAGCTCGCCGGCGAGCTCGGATCAGCCGAGCCCGCGGTGCTTGCCCATCAGCTCGGCCTCATCATTGATGGCGCCATCGTCGCGGCGATGATCTCGCGCGATCCGGGCGTGGCCGATACGGCGGCACTCACGGCAGGCCCCCTGCTCGGGCAGTCGAAAAGCAAGAAGAAGCGCGCCGAGCAATTCGAGACCGCTTGAGGTCCCCTGCCGTTCCCGAGCGTCGGGCGGGCCGCCGTCCGCGTGGCCGAAAACAGCCCGATTTAACGTTCCATCAAGTACGCTTGCGATCGTGGAACCGCCGTAAAGGCCGCTTTAGGACCCTTCGCCGTTTATCCGCGGGCGAAAGGGATTTCGGGAATGCTGTCCGACGCTGGACAATACAGCTTGCCACGCTGGCGCCTGATGCGGTGGTTGACCGACGTCGGGCCGGACGTGCCGGCCGACATCCGTTCGGCACTGATCGCCCAGCTGTTCGGTGCGGTCCCGATCTTTGCGGGCGGCGCCATCAATTCGGTCGCCATCGCGGCCATCGTCGCCTATCGCATGCAGACGCCGTTGCTGATCGCATGGTTCGTGATCGAGCTCGTGATCTGCCTTGCGCGTCTGGCGATCTTGCTCGCGGCGCATCGGGCGATCCGGCTGCACCGGCCGACCCCGACCGATCTCCATCTCCTGTTCTCGATGGCCTGGAGCCTCAGCCTCGGCCTGGGCGCGGTTGCAAGCATTGCGAGCGGCGACTGGCTGGTGGCGATGCTGTCCTGCATGTCCACGGCCGCCATGATCGGCGGCATCAGCTTCCGCAACTTCGGCGCACCCCGCTTTGCCGGGCTCATGATCCTGATCAGCCTCGGCCCCGTCGTCCCCTACATCGCCTTGCTCAACGAGCCGGTGCTCTACATCGTGATCTACCAGATCCCGATGTATCTCGCCGCGATGACTGGCGCGGCGTTCCGGCTCAACAGGATGCTGCTCACCACCATGCGGGCCGAGCGGGAGAACAGCCGCCGCGCGCACCACGATGCGCTCACGGGACTGCTGAACCGCGCCGGCCTGGTCGATGCGCTTGAAGCGAAGCTCGCAACCTCCAGGCGCGATGGGCTCCCCTTTGCCTTGTTCTTCTCCGATCTGGACGCGTTCAAGCCGGTCAACGACACGTTCGGGCACGCCGCCGGCGACGCCGTGCTCAAGACCGTCGCCGACCGACTGCGCGAGGCGGTGCCCGGGGCAACCGCGATCGCGCGGATGGGCGGCGATGAATTCGTCGTCCTGGTGGATGGCGTCACGGCCGAGCAGGCACTGGCGACGGGCGAGCGCATCGTCGGCGAGATCGCCAAGCCATGCCAGCTCGATAGCGAAACCTCCGTCCCCCTCGGTGCCAGCGTCGGCATTTCGATGTCGCCGGACCATGGTTTGGAGGTGGACGAGTTGCTTGCGGTCGCGGATGCCGCCCTCTACGAGGCCAAGTCGGGAGGCAAGTCGCGCTGCTGCCTGGCTTCGGTCGACATGGGGATTGCGGCGCTGCGCCGGCTTCGGTACACGGGCAAGCGCGTCGCCGAGACGAGCGCCGCTGCCTGAGCGCCATCGATCGGACAGGCGCGACCCTGCGCGCTGGTTGCAGCGGGTGGGACGTCATCATCATGAATCATGGCAGGATCGCTGCGATCGTGGCGGGCTTCCTGCTTGAGCTACGGGGGCCAGGCCGCTCGGCCGGCTCAACGGGTCTGACCCGAGCGCAATCTACTTTGCCCATCATGTGGTCGCTGCAAGCATGGAGAAGCGTTGAACCCACTTTCAATCGAAGATAGCCTTGAAAATCTCTAGCTGCTCGTCACCTGACGCACCGGCGGCGGCTTCCAGGTCCCGTTGATGATCGACGGCGACTTCTCGTTGGGCCAGTACATTCGCAACATCAGCACGAACTTGCCCGCGGGCGCAGGAAGCCAGTTGCTCTCCTTGTCGGGGCCGGGATTGTCCTTCTGAATGTAGAGTTCGACCGAACCGTCCGGATTGGCTTTCAGCTTCTGGCGGGCACTGATCGATTGGCGGTTGATCGGATTGGCGACGAAGAAATAGTTCTCGTCATACATCGTGAGCGACCAGAAGCCGCCGACCGGAGGAAGCTGCCCCTTCGGAAACCGCATGACGTACTTGTTGCTGCCGACATACTCCTTGCCGTCGGCATCCTTCTGGGATGTCGGATAGCATGCATCCTGAATTCGGTTGGCGCCGAGTCCGATGGCCGTGACCAAAGCGCGGTTGAGATAATTGGTGCCGTAGATGCCCGCTTCGGCGTCGAAGGCCCAGCCGTTGATGTTCCTGATCGCCTTGTTGACCTTGAACTGGAGCATGATGCGATCGAACGCCACCTGCGGGACCCGCTTGGCGAAGGCAGCGTCGAATTTGCTCGCATCGAAATCCTTGCCGGGGACAAGGCCGATCTTCGCGAACCTGGCGACCTCGGCCGCATCCGCTGCAGCCGGTGAATTGCGCTTCATCAATTGCGCGAGCAGGGTGAAATAGGCAACGGCATCCAGGCGGTTGACCTGCTCTCGGACCGCCGTCTTCATGTCGATCGACGCATCGACCTTGCCTGCCGGAGGCGTATAGGACTTGCCGTATGCACTGAGCGGTACGAGATTGAACTGATCCTGTGCTGCGTGCACGGCCGCATAGTCCTCCGGCGTGCCGGTGCAGTAGATGCGGCCCAGTATCCACACCATGCTGGTAGGTGATTTGTATTCCTTCACGCCGGCGGGAAGCACGCCCTTCCAGCCCGGACCAGTGATCGCGTATGTCTGCGCCTTGGTGCCAGTGGTGCGCTTGCCCGGCACCTGGAAGACATTCGTCCAGCCGTCGAGCATCGGAAACAGGAAGTAACGATCCTTCATATCCGGCATGCTCAGGACCCAGGGCTCGTCTCCCACGTCGATCCATGCGCTCGTGTAGAGCGTGTCGGCATTGGGGGCGGTGACGTCCCTGAAGCTGGCATCCGGATACTTGCGCAGCTTGACGAACTGCCCCATCGGCCCCCGGGTACCTTCCACCGCAGCAACGTTCGTCATTACGCGACGAGTCATCTCCATCGTCACGAGCGGATATCCGTAGATATAAGCATCCTGGGCGAGCCAGAAATCTTCGCCGCCCTCCAAGGCCCTAACGACGGGACCATCAAACTCGGCGCGTGCGGTGCGGGAAATCGCAAGCGCCGACACGGCGGCGCTGAAGGCGGCAAGTGCCTGGCGACGGCTGAATGACATATCGAACCCTCCCTGCTGCGCTCAAAAGCGTAGGGGGCGAGGTTCTCCGTTCCTTGATATGCATCAAGGAAGATGCACGGCTTGCGCCAAGCACCGTCGCCTAAGGCATGATCCGGGAAAATGCGAAGCGGTTCTTCGGAAAAATCATTGGTAAACAACAACCTAAGCGCGAAAACGATTCCAAACTTCATCGCGCTTTAGACGCGTTCTGTCACCGGCTCGCCCGTAGTGCACCAAGCTCGAAGTCGGCAGCGGGCTTCTCGATGAACGTCTTGGGGCAACCGGCTGCAGCCTGCTCGAACAGCTTCAACGCCTCTTCTCTGGAGCCGCTCTGCAGTGCGCGCTCCGCAGCATAGAAATTTGCCTCGCAGACCTGCCCCTCTCTCTTCACCGGGTCGGCGTCCTCGGCAACGCTGAGCACCTGCTCCGGTGTCATCGTGCCAAGGAACAGCTTGACGACCGGCGCGGGCCACTTCGTCGCGTCCAGCTGCTGTGCAGCCTCGCTCAGCCGGCTCGGCTTGTCACTACGCCTGGCAACAATCTCGCGCCATATGACCGGATAGGCACCTTTCGGATCGAGTTCGATCGCCTGATCCAGGTCGGTCAACGATTGGGCGAAGGAAGCGGTCTGCCAATGGAGCCTCGCACGATGAAAGTAGGCGCGCGCATCCTTGGGATCGAGCTGCACGAGTTGATCGTAGTCCTCGAGCGAGCGGCCGAAGTCCCCCTTGGCCTTGTACGCGTTGGCGCGGAGCCCGAAGGCATCCTTGTCCCTGGGATTGAGACGGATCGCCGCCTCATAGTCCGCGATGGCAAGGTCAATATCCCCCTTCCACTGGTGAGCCACGCCTCTGGCACGGAGCAAAGGGCCATCCCCGGAACCGAGTACGATTGATTCACCCACGACGGAGGCGGAAATCGGCTCGGCGTCCTGACCGGAGGTCTGCCGGTCGCCGGCATTTCCTTGACCCTGGTGTGCCAGCTGGATCGCCTGGTTGTAATCGGCGATGGCGCGGTCATAGTCGCCCTTTCGAGCATAGGTGGCGCCGCGGCAGCCGTAGGCAAATCGGCTTTGCGGGTTCAGCTCGATGATCCGGTCATAGTCCGCGATAGCGCGGTCGAGTTCGTTCAGCAGCGAAAGCGAGGCGGCTCGGAAGTAGTAGAAATATGGGCGACTCGGCTCGATCTGCGTTGTTTGACCGATTGCGGCCAGTGCACGCTCCCTGTTGCCCTGGGCTATGTAAACACGGCTGCGGCACAACTGACCTCCGCCGCTTTGCGGGCCGATCTGAGCCGCCCGGTCGCAATCAGCCATGGCACGAGCCAGCTCCCCCTTGCGGATGAAAGCGAGGCCGCGGTCGACAAGCACGATGACATTCTCGGGGTGGACCAGGAGAGCCTGATCATAATCGGCGGTGGCGCGATCGATATCGCCCTTGGCCAAGTAGATCCGAGCACGTCCCAGGCGCGCATACACGGCCCTGGGATCGAGCTCGATGATCTTATCGAAGTCCGCAAGCGCAGCGTCGGTTCGTCGCTTCTCGAGTTGAGCAAAGGCTCTCTGAAGGCGCGCGTTCACATTGCCCGGATCGCGCTCGATGATCTGGTTGTAGTCCGCAATCGCAAGGTCGACCTCACCCTTCTGGTGATAGAACATGGCGCGGCGGAAGCGGGCCATGACGACGCCTTGCTTTTTGCCCGTCGCCGCCTCAATAATGGCGGTGCAGCCCGCAATGCGCTCATCGACGCTGAAATTCCCGACCGCGTTGCACTTGAGGGCCAAGGGCATTTCGGCGCGGGCACCCGACATTTCGAGCAAGGCCGTCAGCACCAACGCACTCACGCCTGCCGCCACGCGGGCGCGTGCGTGCTTTGTCGCGAGAAGCATGCAGTCCCCATCAATTCCAGGAGCTCTATAGCAACCGGCGCGGCGTGTGCACAGCCCTTGGCTGCGACACGACTAGCACAAGCGCTGCGCCTGCAGACACCTACGCGCCCTGCCGCATCATCCCGGCAAGCCGCACCAGCTCCGCCTCCAGATCGCGCTCGACATCGGCCGCGCGGATGTCGAGCACCCGATAGTCCCGCGCCTCGAGCCAGCTTCGCCGGCCCGCACGGTCGGCGGCGATCGCCTCGCCCTCGCCCGGGTTGACCAGCTCGATCGCGATCCGGTGCGGGAAGGAGACGAAGTCCGGGATGTGGCGCCCTACGGGCGTCTGGCGCTTGAACCCACCTGCGAAGCGGCGGTCGCGGGTCAGCGCCTCCCAGAGCAGGCGCTCGGCGTCGGTCGGATTGCGGCGGAGCAGACGGGCGAGGCCGCGTACTGTCGAGCCGCTGTCGGGCACGCCGCCGCCCTGCCCGTGCTCGGCCAGCAGCGCGCGCAGGCGCGTCGCCTGCTCGCCGTCGAGCACGCCGCCCTTGGCCGGCCCCTTGCGCCCCTCCGCGATCGCCATGATCACGCCGTGCAGCGTGTGCATGTCCTGCTTGGTCGGCTCCATCCGCGTGAAGATGTTGCGCAGGTTCACCAGCATGGTGTCGCGCTTCTCGGCAGGGCGCAGGAACTCGACCTTGTCGAGCTCGCGCACGAGGTTGTCGAAGAAGGCCTGCATCTGGTGCTGCGAGGCGCGCTCGGATCTTTCGGGCATGGCGTGCGGCAGCGCGCCCGAGGTGGCCTGCTTGAACCATTCATAGCCGACCAGCAGCACGGCCTGGGCGAGATTGAGCGAGGCAAAGCCCGGGTTGACCGGGAAAGTGATGATGCGGTTGGACAGCCCGACCTCCTCGTTGGTCAGCCCCCAGCGCTCCCGGCCGAACAGGATACCGGCCTTTCCACCGGAGGCGAGGTGGCCGGCGATCTCGGCAGCCGCCGCTTCTGGCCCGACCACCGGCTTGGCCTGGTCGTGGGGGCGCGCGGTGGTGGCGAACAGCAGGTCGAGGTCGGCGACCGCCTCTTCCACCGCGGCGAACAATTCGACCTTGTCGAGGATGTGGTCGGCGCCGGCCGCCGCCCGCTGCGCGGCGATGTTCGGCCAGCCGTCGCGCGGGTTGACGATCCGCAAGGCTTGAAGCGCAAAATTGCCCATGGCCCGCGCGGCCATGCCGATGTTCTCGCCGAGCTGCGGCTCGACGAGGATCACGATGGGACCGTCGAGGGAAAGGCTCGCCTTGCTCTTGTCAGTCCCCGACATCTCGCTTCGCTTTCACACTGTCTCTCAAGGCCGTGGCAAGGCCGCTTCAGGAGTTGATTCAAGCCGGCCTTTCGAACTGGCCTGGCCCGGCTTGGGCGCCGTCCGCCTGTCGTTTGCCCGTCCTGACGAAATTCTCAAGGGAAATAACAACTTGGATTCGACTTTTGAATCTCTCCGGGAACGTGAGCTGAAGGCCCGGTGGCGGGCGGGCCGGCCGCTCCCCGCCTGCGGAAGCTGGATGAGCTAAAAGTGCATAATCCCTTGGCTTTCGCCCGCGGCGCGGCGGTGCTAAGAGGCGGCGGATATTCCAGCTGGCGCGCCACGAGCGCCGTTCCCAAGAGGCTTCCCCGATCATGGCAAAAATCAAGGTATCCAATCCCGTCGTCGAGCTCGACGGCGACGAGATGACCCGGATCATCTGGCAGTACATCAAGGACAAGCTGATCAACCCGTTCCTGGATGTCGAGCTGCTCTATTTCGACCTGGGCATGGAATACCGCGACCACACCAACGATCAGGTCACCATCGACGCGGCCGAGGCGATCAAGAAGGTCGGCGTCGGCGTCAAGTGCGCCACCATCACCCCGGACGAGGCGCGGGTGAAGGAGTTCAACCTCAAGCAGATGTGGAAGTCGCCGAACGGCACCATCCGCAACATCCTCGGCGGCGTGATCTTCCGCGAGCCGATCATCTGCAAGAACGTGCCGCGCCTGGTTCCCGGCTGGACCAAGCCGATCATCATCGGCCGCCACGCCTATGGCGACCAGTACCGCGCCACGGACATCAAGTTCCCGGGCAAGGGCACCCTCTCGATGAAGTTCGTCGGCGAGGACGGCACCGTGATCGAGAAGGAAGTGTTCAAGGCTCCGGGCGCCGGCGTCGCCATGGAGATGTACAATCTCGACGATTCCATCATCGACTTCGCCCGGGCCTCCTTCAACTACGGCCTGCTCCGCAACTACCCGGTCTACCTCTCGACCAAGAACACGATCCTCAAGGTCTATGACGGGCGCTTCAAGGACATCTTCCAGGACATCTTCGACCGCGAATTCAAGAAGGAGTTCGACGCCAAGGGCCTGACCTACGAGCATCGCCTGATCGACGACATGGTGGCCTCGGCGCTGAAATGGTCCGGCGGCTATGTCTGGGCCTGCAAGAACTACGACGGCGACGTGCAGTCCGACACGGTCGCGCAGGGCTACGGCTCGCTCGGCCTCATGACGTCCGTGCTGCTCACCCCCGACGGCAAGACCGTCGAGGCGGAAGCCGCCCACGGCACGGTGACCCGCCACTACCGCGAGCACCAGAAGGGCAAGGAGACCTCGACCAACTCGATCGCCTCGATCTTCGCCTGGACGCGCGGCCTGTCGCACCGCGCCAAGCTCGACAACAATGCCGAGCTCGCCAAGTTCGCGGCCACGCTGGAGAAGGTCTGCGTCGACACCGTCGAGGCCGGCTACATGACCAAGGACCTCGCGCTCCTGGTCGGCGCCGACCAGCGCTGGCTCTCGACCACCGGCTTCCTCGACAAGGTCGCCGAGAACCTGACCAAGGAGCTGGCGGCCTGAGCCGTCCGCAATTTCGCCCGACTGGGCCAGACATGATCGAGGGCCACGCCAAGCGTGGCCCTTTTCTTTTCTATGGCCCTCGCGCGGAGAAGCGACCATGCCGATCAAGCCAGCCATCCCATGCCTGATTTTGTTTGCCGCCATGGCGGGGCAAGCCGAAGCCGCAGACCGGCTTCCCGAGGCCATCGCCGCACCGGGCGAGACCATCGTGCTCAGCGTCCACGCCGAGGGCGCGCAGGTTTATGAGTGCAAGGCCGGCGCCGACGGCAAGCTCGCCTGGGCCTTCCGCGAGCCGATCGCGACGCTGCTCTCGGATGGCAAGACCATCGGCCGCCACTATGCCGGGCCGAACTGGGAACACGCCGACGGCAGCGCGGTGACCGGCAAAGCCGTCGGCAATGCGCCCGGCGCAACCGCAGCCGACATTCCCTGGCTGAAGCTGGAGGTCACCGCTCACCGCGGCAGCGGCGTGCTCACGCCCGTGACCACCGTCCAGCGCATCCACACCCATGGCGGCCAGCTCGCCGGCGCCTGCGCCAAGTCCGGCGAGTTCAGAAGCGCGCCTTACTCGGCCGACTATGTGTTCCTGAGGAAAGGCTGACCGTCACCGGTCGGCGCCTTCCTCTTCGGCCTGCGCCAGCTCGGCCAGCGCGAGATCACCGGTGTCGGCAAGCCTTGCCTTGGCGGTTTCGTGAACGTGGTCGGCCAGCGTCGGCATGCGTTCGATCAAGGCATGAAAGTCCTGGGCGTCGAGCACGAGCAGGCGCGTCTTGCGCGTCGCCGTTACCGTGCCGCTGCGTTTTGTTTTGTGCAGCAGCGCGATCTCGCCGAAGAAGGTGCCGTCGCCAAGGCGCACATGCTGGCTCGGCAGCGCGATCTCGACCTCGCCGGCGGTGATGAAATACATCGACGAGGCGACGTCGCCCCGCCGCACCAGGATCTCGCCCTGCTCGATGGTGCGCGCGCGCAGGAGCCGCATGATGTCGGCGATCTCCGCGGCGGTGAGGTGCGAGAACAGCGGCACCCGCGCCAGCATGCCCCAGGTGACCACGAAATCGCGCCGCTTCACCTCCTCGGCGAAGGCGGTCGAGATGATCGCGACCGGCAGCGCGATCATGGCAAAGCCGGCGATGATGGCGAAGGTCGAGACAAACTTGCCGAGCGGCGTCACCGGCACGACGTCGCCATAGCCCACGGTGCCGAGCGTCACGATCGCCCACCACATCGCCTGCGGAATGGTGCCGAGCTTGTCGGGCTGCACGTCGCGCTCGATGGCGTAGAGCAGCGAGGCGAAGGTCAGCACCGCGCCGATCAGGATGACCACGCAGCCGATCAGCGCGCGCCGCTCGGCATGGACCGCCGCGAGCAGCGAGCGCATCGCCGGCGAATAGCGGATCAGCTTGAAGAACGGCAGCACGCCGAGCGCCGCCAGCGTTGCATGCTGGCCCGTTGCCAGCACGATCGCGGCAGGCAGGAACGCCATGAGATCGATGATGCCGAGCGCGGAGAAGGCGTAGCCGAGCCGGTCGGCGAGCGCCGAGCCCTTGCGCTGGGTGTGTCCGGCCACGATCCAGAGCCGCGCGGTGTATTCCAGCGCGAAGACGATCACGGACAGCAGCGTGATGGCCGAGAACAGCGTGCCGAACCGCGCATCGAGTTCCGGCACCGAGGCGAGGATCATCGCGGCGACATTGAGCACGATGACGCCGATGATGAGCTGGATGAAGCGCGACCCGGCCGGATAGGCCAAGGGGTCGTGCTCCAGAAATTCGTAGAGGCGATCCCGTAAGTCGGGATCGCGAAGCCCACGCCCTCGCGGAACGGGGCGCATGGCGATTTAAGCGCCCGCCATCGCTTTTTCGATCGCGCTCAGGGCCTCGGAGGCCTTGGCGCCATCAGGGCCGCCGGCCTGGGCCATGTCGGGCCGGCCGCCGCCGCCCTTGCCGCCGAGCGCCTCGGAGGCGATGCGCACCAGATTCACGGCGTTGAAGCGCGCGGTGAGGTCCGGCGTGACGCCCACGACAACACCGGCCTTGCCGTCCTCGGTGACGCCGACGATGGCGACGATGCCGGAGCCGATCTGCTTCTTGGCCTCGTCGGCGAGGCTCTTGAGATCCTTCATCTCGATGCCCTCCACGGCCCGCGCCATCAGCTTGACGCCTCCGGCCTCACGCACGCCCGACGCTGCGCCGTTGCTTGCAGCTACGCCGCCGCCCATCGCCAGCTTCTTGCGGGCATCTGACAGCTCGCGCTCGAGCTTCTTGCGCTCCTCCATGAGCGCGGCGATGCGCGCCGGCACGTCGTCGAGGGAGGTACGCAGCTCGCCCGCCGCGGTCTTGGCCAGCGCCATGGTGTCGTTGGCGTGCCTGCGCGCGTAATTGCCGGTCAGCGCCTCGATGCGGCGCACGCCGGAGGCGACCGCGCTCTCGCCCGTCAGCGTGATCAGGCCGATGTCTCCGGTGCGCCTCACATGGGTGCCGCCGCAGAGCTCGACCGACCAGCCGAGCGCATTGGCGCCGCGCTCGCGCGCGGTCCTGCCCATCGACACGACGCGGACCTCGTCGCCGTATTTTTCGCCGAACAGCGCGCGCGCCCCGAACTCACGGGCCTCGTCGACGCCCATGATGCGCGTGGTGACCTCGTCGTTCTCCAGCACCACGTCGTTGGCGATGTCCTCGACCCGGGACAGCTCCTCGGCCGTGATCGGCTTCGGATGCACGAAGTCGAACCGCAGCCGGTCCGGTGCGACCATCGAGCCGCGCTGGGCGATGTGATCGCCGAGCACCTGGCGCAGCGCCTCGTGGATGATGTGGGTCGCCGAGTGATGGGCGCGGATGGTCGAGCGCCTGGAATGATCGACCTCGAGCTGCAGCGCGGTGCCGAGCTTGACTTCGCCGCTCTCCACCGTGCCGATATGGACGAAGAGATCGCCGAGCTTCTTCTGCGTATCGGTGACGCGGACCTTGATGCCGCCCTCGCCCGAGAGCACGCCGGTGTCGCCGACCTGGCCGCCGGACTCAGCATAGAACGGCGTCTGGTTCAGCACGATCGCACCCGTCTCGCCGGCCTTGAGGCTCGTGACCTCGGCGCCGTCCTTGACCAGCGCCGATACCACGCCCTCGGCGCTCTCGGTCTCGTAGCCCAGGAATTCGGTCGCACCGAGCTTTTCGCGCAGCGGAAACCAGATCGCCTCGGAAGCCGCCTCGCCCGACCCCTTCCAGGACTCGCGCGCCTTGGCCTTCTGGCGCTCCATCGCGTCGGTGAACGAGGCCTGGTCGACGCCGATGCCGCGCGACTTCAGCGCGTCCTGCGTCAGGTCGAGCGGGAAGCCGTAGGTGTCGTAGAGCGTGAAGGCGACGTCGCCGTCGAACATGTCGCCCTTCTTCAGACCGGCGCTCTTCTCGTCGAGAATGGCCAAGCCGCGCGACAGCGTCTTGCGGAAGCGGGTCTCTTCCAGCCGCAGAGTTTCCTCGATCAGCTTTTCCGCGCGCATCAATTCGGGATAGGCCTGGCCCATCTCGCGCACCAGCGCCCAGACGAGGCGGTGCATCAGCGGCTCCTTGGCGCCCAGCAGCTGCGCATGGCGCATCGCGCGGCGCATGATCCGGCGCAGCACGTAGCCGCGACCCTCGTTCGAGGGCAGAACGCCGTCCGAAACCAGGAAGGCGGAAGAGCGCAGATGGTCGGCGATGACGCGGAACGACGCGACGGTCTGCTCGTTCGGGCCGCTGCCGAGCGCGGACGCGGTCGCATCGATCAGGTTCTTGAACAGGTCGGTCTCGAACACGCTCTCGACACCCTGGAGGATGCAGGCCATGCGCTCCAGCCCCATGCCGGTGTCGATCGAGGGACGCGGCAGAGCGACGCGCTCCTCCTTCGTCACCTGCTCGTACTGCATGAACACCAGATTCCAGAATTCGAGGAAGCGGTCGCCGTCCTCTTCCGGCGAGCCGGGAGGACCGCCCCAGATGTGCTCGCCGCGGTCGATGAAGATCTCCGAGCACGGGCCGCATGGCCCGGTGTCGCCCATCGCCCAGAAATTGTCCGAGGTCGGAATGCGGATGATGCGGTCGTCGGAGAAGCCGGCGATCTTCTTCCACAGCCCCGCCGCCTCGTCGTCGGTGTGATAGACCGTGACCAGCAGCTTGTCCTTCTTCAGCCCGAACTCGGTCGTGATCAGCTTCCAGGCGAGCTCGATCGCGCGCTCCTTGAAGTAGTCGCCGAACGAGAAGTTGCCGAGCATCTCGAAGAAGGTGAGATGGCGCGCGGTGTAGCCGACATTGTCGAGGTCGTTGTGCTTGCCGCCGGCGCGCACGCATTTCTGCGACGTGGTGGCGCGCTGATAAGGCCGCTTCTCGACGCCGGTGAAGACGTTCTTGAACTGCACCATGCCGGCATTGGTGAACATCAGCGTCGGGTCGTTGCGCGGCACGAGCGGCGAGGATTGCACGATCTCGTGGCCGTTCTCGGCAAAGAAGTTCAGAAAGGTCGACCTGATCTCGTTGACGCCGCTCATGTTCATCCAATCGGGTGTGCTTGGGCCCGCTTCTGGCCGTCCAAGCTGACGATAGGCTGATATCTGCGGGCCAAAGCGCTTTTAGACAAGGCGAGCTTTTCTGTCCAGAAACTGTGCAGAGAGATCAGAGGGTTGCTGCAGGCGCGCAATCCCGTTGGATAGGGCAAGCGGACGCGTTGACAGGCTTGGCTCCGCTGTGGTCTGTACCCATCTGTATCGTACGGCCACGTCGGGAGAGACCGGCTTTAGGCAGCCGGCGCCGAAGGAGCAACCGCCCCGGAAACTCTCAGGCAAAAGGACCGCGTGGCTTTGACAGCATCTGGAAAGAGGCGCCGACGGGCTTTCAGGCCCGGACTGCGTCCGCCGACGGGATAATACTCTCAGGCACAGCGACAGATGGGGCTTCGACTGGTGTCCATCGGGGAATCGTCCCCGAGGAACCGCCGAGGGCCCCATGATGCCAGAGCACGACCAAGCCGCCCTGAAACGTACGCCGCTCCACGAGCTCCATGTCTCCCTGGGCGGCAAGATGGTCCCGTTCGCGGGCTACGACATGCCCGTGCAGTACCCTGCGGGCGTCTTGAAGGAGCACCTCCATACCCGCACCAAAGCGGGCCTGTTCGACGTCTCCCACATGGGCCAGCTCGCGCTTCGGCCAAAATCAGGAAGGGTCGAGGACGCCGCCCGCGCGCTGGAGCGGCTGGTGCCGCAGGACATCGTGGCGATCGCCGCGGGGCGGCAGCGCTATGCCCAGTTCACCAACGAAGCCGGCGGCATTCTCGACGACCTCATGGTTGCCAATTTCGGCGATCACCTGTTCCTGGTCGTCAACGCCGCCTGCAAGGCAGAGGACGAGGCCCATCTGCGCGCGCATCTGTCCGGCGATTGCATCGTCGAGCCCCTGGCCGACCGCGCGCTGCTCGCGCTGCAGGGCCCGAAGGCGGAAGCCGTTCTGGCGAAATTCTGTGCAGAGGCCGCGGCCATGACGTTCATGGATGCCGGCCCGCACGAGGTCGCCGGCATCGCGTGCTTCGTCTCGCGCTCCGGCTACACCGGCGAAGACGGGTTCGAGATCTCCGTTCCATCAGGTGATGCCGAACGCCTCGCCAAGATGCTGCTGGACGATCCGGACGTGCTGCCGATCGGCCTCGGGGCCCGCGACAGCCTGCGGCTGGAGGCCGGGCTTTGCCTCTACGGCCACGACATCGACACCGCGACCACGCCGGTCGAGGCCGCGCTGGAATGGTCGGTGCAGAAGAGCCGCCGCTTTGGCGGCTCCCGCGCCGGCGGCTTCCCCGGTGCCGCGAAGATCCTCGCCCATTTCGATCAGGGCGCGCCGCGCCGTCGCGTCGGCCTGCGGGCCGAGGGCCGTGCGCCGGTGCGCGAGGGCGCGCCGCTGTTTGCGAATGACACGGGCGGCAAGCCGATCGGACAGGTCACCTCCGGCGGCTTCGGCCCCAGCCTGAACGCGCCGGTCGCGATGGGCTACGTGCCCACCAATGTGAGCGCGCTCGGCACCAAGCTGTTCGCCGAGGTGCGCGGCCAGCGCCTGCCGCTCGCAGTCGCCGCCATGCCCTTCGTCAAGAACACCTACAAACGCTGAGGATTCGAAATGACCACGACGCTGTACACCTCCGACCACGAATGGCTGGCGATCGACGGCGATGTCGCGACCGTCGGCATCACCGATTATGCGCAGCAGCAGCTCGGCGACGTCGTGTTCGTCGACCTGCCGAAGGTCGGCCGGAGCTTGAAGAAGGCCGAAGCCGCCGCCGTGGTCGAGTCGGTGAAGGCGGCCTCGGACGTCTACGCGCCTGTGACCGGCGAAGTGCTCGAAGCCAATGCCGAGCTCGCATCCGAGCCGGCGCTGGTGAACTCGGACCCGCAGGGCAAGGCCTGGTTTTTCAAGATCAGGATTGCCGACAAGAACGAACTCGGCGGTCTCATGGACGAAGCCGCCTACAAGGCGCACACGGCTTAAGCACGATGGAGCAAGCGATGACCGCGCACCGCAAGACCAACGGCGACACCGCCGCAAGTTTCGTCCGCCGCCACATCGGCCCGTCGGCGCGCGACGTCACCGCCATGCTTGAAACAGTCGGCGCGAAAAGCGTCGACGCGCTGATGGCGGAGACGCTGCCGGCCTCGATCCGGCAGGCCGCCCCGCTCGACCTGGGCAAGCCACTCAGCGAGACCGAGGCAATCGCGCACATGACCGAGCTTGCGAGCCAGAACCAGGTCTTCACCTCGCTGATCGGCCAGGGCTATTCCGGCACGATCCTGCCCGCGGTGATCCAGCGCAACATCCTGGAGAACCCGGCCTGGTACACCGCCTACACGCCCTACCAGCCCGAGATCAGCCAGGGCCGGCTGGAGGCGCTGCTGAACTTCCAGACCATGATCTGCGACCTCACCGGGCTCGACGTCGCCAACGCCTCGCTGCTCGATGAAGCCACCGCCGCCGCCGAAGCCATGGCGCTGGCCGAGCGCCACTCGCAGGTCAAGGCCAAGGCCTTCTTCGTCGACAAGGACGTGCACCCGCAGACGCTGGCGGTGATGCGCACCCGCGCCGAGCCGCTCGGCTGGACTCTGGTCGTCGGCGATCCCCTCACCGATCTCGACCAAACGGACGTGCTCGGCGCGCTGCTGCAATATCCGGGTTCTTCCGGCGCGCTGCGCGACCTCCGGCCCGCCATTGCGGCGCTGAAGGCCAAGGGCGCGCTCGCAATTCTGGCCGCGGACCTGCTGGCGCTCACGCTGCTCGCCTCGCCCGGGGAGCTCGGCGCCGACATCGCCATCGGCTCTGCCCAGCGCTTCGGCGTGCCGATGGGCTATGGCGGCCCGCACGCGGCCTATATGGCCGTGCGCGATGCGCTGAAGCGCTCGCTGCCCGGCCGCATCGTCGGCTTGTCCGTGGACTCTCGGGGGGCGCCGGCCTATCGCCTCGCGCTGCAGACCCGCGAGCAGCACATCCGCCGCGAGAAGGCGACCTCCAACATCTGCACCGCGCAGGTGCTGCTTGCCGTGATCGCTTCGATGTATGCGGTCTACCACGGCCCCGAGGGCCTCACGCAGATCGCCCGCAACGTGCATCGCCGCACCGCCGTGCTCGCGACGGGCCTGCGCAAGCTCGGCTTCGCGCCGCAGTCGGACGCCTTCTTCGACACGCTCAGCGTCGATGCCGGCACCAAGCGCGCCGAGATCGTCGCGCGCGCTTTGGCCGAGAAGATCAATCTGGGCATCGGCGATGCCGCGCTGCGCATCGCGCTCGACGAGACCACGACGCCGGCAACGGTCGAAGCGGTGTGGCGCGCCTTCGGCGGCACGCTCGCCTATGCCGAGATCGAGGCCGAGACGCGCGAGGCGCTGCCGGACGATTTGAAGCGCAGCACGGCCTTCCTGACCCATCCCGTGTTCCACGCGCATCGCTCGGAGACCGAGATCCTGCGCTACATGCGCAAGCTCTCGGACCGCGACCTCGCGCTCGACCGCGCCATGATCCCGCTGGGATCCTGCACCATGAAGCTGAACGCGACCACCGAGATGATGCCGCTGACCTGGCCCGAATTCGCCTCGCTGCATCCGTTCGCGCCGCGCGAGCAGACGGCCGGCTACCACGCGCTGTTCGCGCGGCTGGAGAAATGGCTCTGCGACATCACCGGCTATGACGCGATCTCGCTGCAGCCGAATTCGGGCGCGCAGGGCGAATATGCCGGGCTGCTCGCGATCCGCGGCTACCATGCCGCGCGCGGCGAGAGCCATCGCAGGATCTGCCTGATCCCCTCCTCCGCCCACGGCACCAACCCGGCATCGGCCGCGATGGTCGGCATGGACGTCGTTGTCGTGTCCTGCGAGAAGAACGGCGACGTCGACGTCAACGACCTCCGCGCCAAGGCCGAGAAGCATGCGAACGACCTCGCCGCGGTCATGATCACCTATCCCTCGACCCACGGCGTGTTCGAGGAGCACATCCGCGAGATCTGCGACATCGTCCACTCCCATGGCGGCCAGGTCTATCTGGACGGCGCCAACCTCAACGCGCAGGTCGGCCTGTCCAGGCCCGGCGATTACGGCGCCGATGTCAGCCATCTCAACCTGCACAAGACCTTCTGCATCCCGCATGGCGGCGGCGGCCCCGGCATGGGCCCGATCGGCGTCAAGGCGCATCTGGCGCCGTTCCTGCCCGGTCACCCGGCCACGCAGGCGGACGCGCCGGTCGGCCCGGTCTCGGCCGCGCCGTTCGGCTCGGCCTCGATCCTGACCATCTCCTACATCTACATCCTGATGATGGGCGGCGAAGGCCTGAAGCGCGCCACCGAGATCGCCATCCTCAACGCCAATTACATCGCGGCCCGCCTCGATCCACACTTCCCGGTGCTGTACAAGAACGAGAAGGGCCGCGTCGCGCACGAGTGCATCGTCGATCCCCGCCCGCTGAAGACGACATCGGGCGCTACCGTCGATGACATCGCAAAGCGCCTGATCGATTACGGCTTCCATGCCCCGACCATGAGCTTCCCGGTGCCGGGCACGCTGATGATCGAGCCGACCGAGTCGGAATCCAGGGCGGAGCTCGATCGCTTCTGCGACGCCATGATCGCGATCCGCAAGGAGATCGCCGAGGTCGAATCCGGCCGCTTCAAGATCGAGGCTTCACCCCTGCGTCACGCCCCGCACACCGTGCACGACATCGCGGACGATGATTGGAAGCGCGCCTACACCCGCAGCGAGGGTTGCTTTCCCGCGGGTACCTCGCGCACCGACAAATATTGGAGCCCCGTGGGGCGCGTCGACAACGTCTACGGTGATCGTAACCTGGTCTGCTCCTGCCCGCCGGTCAGTGATTACGCGCAAGCTGCGGAGTAAAGCCGACGGAGGTCTCGTAGGGTGGGTCGGCCGCGCGGCTGCGCAAAGCGCAGTCCGCGAGGCGTAACCTACCTCTTCTGTCTCAGCAGATACGAACAATGGTGGATTACGCCTTCGGCTAATCCACCTATGAATGCGCCGCTAGTCTAGGGCGCCACCAACAACCGGCTTTCGCGATCCCATCGCCACAGCCGTTCGTTGGTCAACTCGGTACCGCCCCACCATCGCTTGATGGGATTGTGCCGCCACATGTCGTCTTCACGGGCGAGAAGTGAACGCCCGAGTTCGGTCAGCGTGAGCCTCCACTCGCTTCTGCCGAAGTAACGATCCTCATTGTCGAACGCCGGATCGCCCAGCAAGAGCGGCGGCGCCGAATACGCCCCCAGGTCGAGCAAAGCATCAAGCGCGTCGTTCTCATCGAATACATCGCGAATCCATCGCGCGTCCTCGACAAGCCTTGGGTCGGTTTGCCCATCGTTCACGTAATCCAGCAGATCCATTTCAGTTGCACCGAGTCCCGTAATACTGTCCGGAAGCTCTTCGAGCAGCGCGATGAGCGCCGGCCGAAGTCTCGGCAGGCTCATCAGATCCGTCATCAGGAGATCGAAACAGGCTTCCGGCGTTTCAGCCCGATACGCCCGCCAGGCGCGGCTTGCCGTCACCAGATGGTTCTCGGTCACTTTGTAGGCCGGCAGCTTCCATTTTGTGACAGACTCCGGAGCATAGTCGGCAATCGTGTCGTCCGCATGCACCAGGCTCAGCTTGGTCGTGATCTCCTTGTAAGGACCAAGCAAGTCCAGCAGCCAGGCGAGCACGAGCTGATCATTGGGCCGAGGATCAACCCATATTTCAATCGAGTCGAACTTCGCGCACAGCTCGAAGAAACCGATATCGCGGGTGCCGAAACCGCCGAGCGCACCGGGGCAAACTTCATCGAGCCAGTGATCGCCGGAATTGCGGTGCTTTTCCGATCGGCGCTCCAGCCCCATCAGAAGCTGCTCGTTCGAGGGCAATTCCCTGCAGACAAAGCGCGGGTAGAACCCGAGCGCGACGTTCGCCAGGCCCGACTGGCGAAGGACGCCTTCCGCACCATCGTTGGTGGCCAGGATCAGATGTGACACCATCGCCTCTCAAATTGGTGAGCAATACGTCGGCCTCCTCAGGGCTTCGTCAGGACAGGGCCGTAGCGCCACAGCCGGTCGTTGGTCAGATGCGTGCCGCCCCACCAGCGATCAATCGGATTATGGCGGCTGAAATCTTCCTCATGAGCCAGCACAGCCTTGCCGAACTCGGTCAGGGAAAGGCGACTACGGAGATACGCAGCGTGCCGCTCCCTCAGGTCTCCCCGGTCAATTGTCCGCAGTTCGTCGTCCAAACCTGCTACCGCCGGCCTCGGACCATGCGCAAGCCCTTGAAGCAACCATTCCGACTCAAATTCGCCGAATACCCGCGTGCCTCGGAGTGAGCGCAGGTGAAACAGCGCGTTTGTGTGCGTGAACCCTCGCGCAATGAGTTCCAGAAACCGCAACTCAGTTGCACCGAGTCCTGTCAAAGGTGATGGAAGCTCTTGCAACAAGTCGAGCAGTGCCGGCCTCAACAGCGGCAATGCGCTGAGGTCCTCGTGAATCAGACCAGCGCACGCCTCCGGTGTCGACGCGCAATAAGCCTGCCAAGCCATCTTGGCGGTTGCGAGGTCATGGACCGTGAGGTCCACGACGGGAATTCGTGACGCGGAATTCCTCAGCCTTTCGATCGTCAGTTCGAAAAGCTCGAACGTCAGTAACCGCAGACGAAGCTTTTCCAGTAGTTGAGGGTATGAATCGAGATAATCCAGCAGCCAAATCAACTGCAACTGATCTTCGGGTTTCGGGTCAAACCAAAGTTCAATCTCGTCATAGCACTCGCAAAACTCGGCAAATGGCAAGTTCCTGCGATCCTTGAAGGCGCGAGGCCAGACCACGCCCCAATCCGACCAATGATCGCCAAGCCTGAGCGCTTCTGAACGCGCCCCGAAATATGTTTCGAAATATTCAGCAGAAGGCAGCGAATCCCACGCGAAACGAAAAAAGAAAAAAACAACGATCTCAGCCAGCTCCGATTTGGCTAGATCTGAGCCGGATGAACTGGTCAAGATCAGACGCTTCATCGCACCACCTGATCAACGCAACGCAAAAACGAAACGGGCACTAAAGACGTCGGCAACTCAACGTCCTCAGCGCCCGCTCCTCGCGAAACCTTTCGCTGATCGAGGCTTACTCGTCCGCCGGCTCCTCGCCGTCGGCGTCGCGCTCGGGCGTTCCGGCCAAAATCTGTTCGGCGATCAGGCCGGAGTTCTGGCGGATCGCGGTCTCGATCTTGGCGGTGATGTCGGGGTTGGCCTTGAGGAATGCCTTGGAGTTCTCGCGGCCCTGGCCGAGGCGCTGGCTGTCATAGGAGAACCAGGCGCCTGATTTCTCGACGATGCCGGCCTTGACGCCGAGATCGAGGATCTCGCCCATCTTGGAAACGCCCTCGCCATACATGATGTCGAACTCGACCTGCTTGAAGGGCGGCGCCAGCTTGTTCTTGACCACCTTGACGCGCGTGGTGTTGCCGACCACCTCGTCACGCTCCTTGATCGCACCGATGCGGCGGATGTCGAGGCGGACGGAGGCGTAGAATTTCAGCGCATTGCCGCCGGTCGTGGTTTCGGGCGAGCCGTACATCACGCCGATCTTCATGCGGATCTGGTTGATGAAGATCACCATGGTGTTGGACTTGTTGATCGAGGCCGTCAGCTTGCGCAGCGCCTGGCTCATCAACCGCGCCTGCAGGCCCGGCAGCGCATCGCCCATCTCGCCCTCGAGCTCGGCCTTCGGCACCAGCGCCGCGACCGAATCGATCACCATCACGTCGACCGCACCCGAACGCACCAGCGTGTCGCAGATTTCCAGAGCCTGCTCGCCGGTGTCGGGCTGCGAGATCAGGAGCTCGTCGATGTTGACGCCGAGCTTGCGGGCATAGACCGGGTCGAGCGCGTGCTCGGCGTCGATGAAGGCGCAGATGCCGCCCTTCTTCTGCGCTTCCGCCACCGTGTGCAGCGCCAGCGTGGTCTTGCCCGACGATTCCGGCCCGTAGATCTCGACGATGCGCCCCTTGGGCAGGCCGCCGATGCCGAGCGCGATATCGAGCCCGAGCGAGCCGGAAGACACCGCCTCGATGTCCATGGACCGGTCGTTCTTGCCCAGCTTCATCACCGAGCCCTTGCCGAACTGGCGCTCGATCTGGGAGAGCGCGGCGGCCAGAGCTTTACTCTTGTCCATGGAGGATCCTTCGACGATACGCAGGGCAGTTGCGGACATTGGGTCGTGCTCCTTATGGCGAGGATTCGCGTGAGGGACAAACGGTTGCGAGGCAGCTCGGCGACAAAAGCAATGTACCCCATTTGTTCTCGGTTCGCAATATGTTCTTTTCGGTTCAGCTCGTTTTCTGGCTTCGGGGGCCCTTTCCCTGTTGTGTCTCAATCCGCGCCCGACTCTGGAGCTCAACCTCTGCGTGCTGTCCCATGTTATTGTCGGGTGCAAAATTTACGGGCATCCTGCGCCCCCATCATCGGCAACGATCTATCGGGGCGTCGGTGGCTGAGAGAGACGAGCGCTCCCGCCTGTCAACGAGGACACGGGGGCACTGGACGTGACACTGGATTCGCCACGATCCGAGATCATCCCTCGGTGTGAGGACTGCCAAGTACCGATGAGATTTCGCGCGCGGATTTTCGACGTTCGCAAGAATGATCACGTCAACGTCTACGATTGCCCGACCTGCCAGCGCCTGTACTGGCAAGAGTAAGGCCGCCTCAGCGGCCTCTTTCATTTCAAAGCCCGTCACCTCCATGTGAGCGCCCAGACGCGCCTTGAGCTTCTGATGGCCGCACTTTGCGTGAGAAATCGGCATGGCTGTCAGCCTGCTGCCGTTCCTGCGGCGAACGTCCGTTGCCGGCATCGGTTCAGGGCGGCTATGATCCGCGTCAACGACGCGCGGCCCGCCGTCATGTCTCCGTAATCCTGCGGCACCGAACCTTTTCGCGGTCCCACCCTTCTGTGTGGATGGAACCGAAACTCTGGGAACCTGGGTCATGACGGACAACAACAATACGCATCACGAGACGATCAGGCGGAAGCCGCTGCTGGACGCGGCGCATGAGGAAATGATGAGGTTCGAGCGCAAGGAGAACGAGTTCCGTAGGAAGGACCGCGAAGAACGCGCCGCCGAACTGCATCTTCCCCTGAACAGGATCAAGATCCACTGAGCATGATCCGGGAAAGTGCGAAGCGGTCCTTGGCGTGAAGACCGCATCGACCGACCTGAAATCTGCCCCGCGCCCTCATCATGGCGCCGATTGCGCTCGCGCCAGCCCGAAGGGCCGGCAGGCGCGGATGGGCTTCAGGTCCTTGAACAGACCACAAGGTAAGTTACTGGCGGAGCGAGATGTTTTCCCCAGGGGCCTACTGTGCATGGGGTTGTTTTCCATCTTTTGACAATGCGAGCGCGCGGCGCCGCCCGCCCGGGCCGCCGTGTTGCCGCCAGGCCGTCGCCCTACAGCACCGCCAGCAGCACCAGGCCGATCACCAGCACGAGGAAGCCAGCCGCCGTCGCGGCGGCGAATGACCGCTCTACGTTGTCCATGATGCCACCCCATTATCGGCGGGCCACGTTTCCCCATGGCAGCGCCGAACGGATGAAATCTTGCCGACGGGTATGTCCGCAGTGGTGCGAGCGGATGACCAAATTGGGACCGCTGCGGGGCCAGTCTGCGGCTTCGATCGTCGCGACCGCGGGCGGCCGATACCGCCGGCGATCAGGCCGCTTCCGATGACGGTTCTTTCATGCCTTCCGGCCGGCGCGCGGGTCCCGCTCCTCCTGCGTCAGGCGCAGCGAGAAGGCGCGAATCGCGGGCGCAGCCAGCAGCACCACCGGCAGCATCGCAGCCCATGCGATCAGCCACGACACCATCCAGTGCCGGACGAAGTGCATCGGGCTGTCGACGGGCAGGCTGGCGATTCCCGAGGCGACCAGCGAGGTCAGCCCCGACTGGATGATGCCGAAGACGAAATGAGAGTAGCGGCGGGGAATGCCGAGCATGTGGGTCCCACGGTTGCTTGCCCGCGGTCAGGCAAGCAAGGCACATGCCGCCGCTCTGCAACGGAACCAGGCTGTCGCAGCCTAGGCGATGAATCCAGGAACTTTGTTCATGGTGGGAGAACCACGGAGCTCAGTCCTGCCGGGCGTTCCGCGGCCGCGTCAGTCGGCGCTGGGCAGCCGCCGCATGGTGAACTCGATGTCACCGCCGGGCAGCTCGCGCCAGGTCTCGACCGCGCTCATATAGCCGGCCTTGGGGTAGCGGGCGAAGAAGGCCTGCGCCCTCTCCCGCGCAGCCCCCCGCGGCAGCGTGAAGGTCTCGCGCAGGTAGCCGTCGCCGGCGGGCCGGCCCGGCTTGCCGGCCTTGCGCCGGCGCGCCATCCGCTCGGCGAGATCCCGCGGACGATCGGCCATGTCCTGCCACTCCTTGACGCGCTACGCTGAGCCAAATGTAGGGCGTGGGCTGGACGAAGAGGAGTCCCGTCCGAAAGGGCGTTGCGCCTCCGGATGGAACTCGCGATCAGTTGGCGGCCGTGCCACTCTTGGTCTTCTTGGGCGCGCTGGTCGCGGCCGAGGCCTTCGGCGCCGCCGGCTGCTTCGGCGGATCGGCGCGCATGCCGCCCCAGGGATCACTGGACCCCTTGGAATCCGGAATCTTCTTCAGCGTTTCCTTGTAAGCCCTGTCACGCTCGGCTTCGGCGGCCTTCTCCTCCGGGGTCTTGCTCGGCGCATCCTGCAGCAAATTCAGATTGGGCATTTGCGCGTAGGCAGGTCCCGCCAGCACGGCCAGCACCGCGGCCAAACGGAAAAGCTTCATCGTCCACTCCTTAGATCATCCATCAGGCGCTGCCCGCCGGCGCCATCTCATCCCGGCCGCCCCGATCGCAAGCCACCCCGCTCAAACCCGCGCGGGCCACTAGAGCCGGTCCGATCGGCAGGACTTGGGCGCATGCAGCCAGTCGTCCCAGA
The DNA here is from genome assembly GCA_035575945.1 of Bradyrhizobium sp. Lineage (GTDB taxonomy): Bacteria > Pseudomonadota > Alphaproteobacteria > Rhizobiales > Xanthobacteraceae > Bradyrhizobium. The sequence goes on from DATLXF010000015.1 coordinate 153,165, forward strand.
TCGGGCCGCATTTGGTGCAGCCGCTCAGCGCAAGACCGAGCGCGACCATGCAAAAGACGAGGATACACCGACGCAACATCATCCACCCGCACCCAAGCAGGGCATCATACCGGGCCAAGTCAGGCATTTTCAAGCCGAGCCGGCCGGCGCGGGACCGGGTGACTTTGCCGCGCCGATGCGCGCACAATGAAGGCGGAAACATCCGGCAACACGGGAGAGCGCTACAGCAATGCCAACGCAGCCAGAAGCCGAGTTCGGCCTCGCCGACGCCCGGCGCATCCTCGGCGAGGTCTTTGCGCCCTGGGTCCAGGATCTCAATCTCACGGTCGAGCGGATCGAGCACGTCCAGCCGGCGGAGGTCGCGGACTGGCAGCCGGGCGCGGTCCTGCGCATGCCGTTTTCGGAACGGCTGTGCCGGAGCGGCGGCGTGGTCTGCGGCCAGGCCCTGATGGCGCTCGCCGACACCGCCATGGTGATCGCGATCCTCGCCGCCAATCGCGGCTATCGTCCCATGACGACGGTCGACCAGACCACGCATTTCATGCGCGCGGTGTCCTCGTCGGACGTGCTGGCGGACGCGCGCGTGGTGCGGCTCGGACGCACGATGAGCTTCGGCCGGGTCACGCTGCTCTCGGCCTCTGACGGCAAGCCGGTCGCGATGGTGTCGAGTGCCTTCGCAATGCTGCCGGGGTGAAGGCGGCCTTTAAAGAAAGAGAGCCGCGTGGAGCGAAAGCTCAGCGCGGCTCCGATGGGAGGCCGCGGCGCGGCGCACCGCTCCAACGTCGTAAACAAGATCTGAAGCGTTGTGCAAATAACACCAGTATTGAGTTTATTTGGACGTAATCTCCATGCTCTACTCCACGGTCATCAGCAGGACGCATGCCGATGATCGAGAAACGCGCAACGCAACGTCAGCGGGTTTTCAAGGGTGGTACGATCACCTCTGAAGGCGGCGGCATCCCTTGCACGGTGCGCAACCTGTCTGCGGGCGGCGCGGCGATCGACCTTGATGGCCCCGTCGCGCTGCCGCAATCGTTCACGCTCTCGATCGCACGCGATCATTTCGCGCGGCATTGTCGTACAGTTTGGCGCAGCGACAAGCGCGTCGGTCTCGTTTTCGTGCAATAGCACGAGCGACGTGCACGAGCGTTCGCATCACATGCACAATGCGATCATGATTGCCTGTGCGACGACGGCGGTACCCGCGCTGTCAAGCGAGCGCCTCGCCCTCGTCGAAGGGCGAGCAGAAGGCGAGGCGACGAACAGGGGCGTCGTCAGCCGAAAGGGCAGCTCCGCGACACCGGGCTCACTCATTTCGGCTTCTTGGCTGGCTCGCTCGCGCGGGCGCCGCTCCACGGATCGTACTTGTCCTTGGGCTCGGGAATGCGCTCGAGCGCGGCCTTGTAGGCCTTTTCGTCGACCTTCGGCGCGCTGTCCGCCGGCTTGGCTCCATCATTGGGCTGCCGCCGGCCCTGCGCCTGCGCCGAACCAGGCGCCAGCGCCAGCACAACGACTGCCATGACCAAAATCCTCATCGATGCAATCCCCCCTCGTATGGGGTGCAAACTAGCCCGCGACGGCTGAATAGCCAATGGCGCGGTCTCCAGGACCGGATGCGGGTTTCAGCAAATTTTGATCGGCGGGGACTTCGTCGGATCGCATTCGTGCCTATCTGTTCGCCCGCAGGGGATCTTCACGGATGTTGCGGATTGTCGCTCACGCGCCGCTGTTGGCCGGCGCGCTCGCGCTCGGTGCCTGCGGCTTTGCTGACAGCCGCGCGCCCGTGCCCGAGTTCATGCGCATGAAGGAGGCCGAGCAACCGCCGCCCGAACCTCCTCCCGACGTCAAGCGCGTGGTGCGCGAGCAAATCGACGCGGTCTTTCTCGCAACGTCCTATCCCCGCGAAGTGCAGGTCGCCCCGCCCCACCGCGAGCTGCGAGGGCCGGGCTGGACGGCTTGTGTCCGCGCGCAACTCACCTCCGCGACCGGCGCGCCGCTCGGCGCCCAGACCTACATCGTGACCCTCAACGGCGGAAAAGTCGTGGACCGTCGGCGGGCGGAAGCCGATGACATCTGCGGCACGGAGACATACGAGCCCATCTAGGAACCCCACTCTCCCATCTGTTGCGATTCCGGGAAAAACTAGCACCTGGGTCGGGAACGATCACGGCCTCCCTTTCTTGTTACGCCGAGGGCAGCTTCGGAGGAGGACGCGATGAGGACGTTGACGATTGCGCTGTTGGCGGGTGTCGGTGCTTTGGCCGCCGCCTCGGGGGCGAAGGCTTCCGACATCTATCAGAGCAGCGAATACACCAATGCGGATCTCGTGCAGCAGGTGCGGCTCGTCTGCGACGATTCCGGCCGTTGCTATCGCACGCGCAGCGGTTCGCGCGTGGTCGTGCGCGACTCCTATAACTCCATGCCGCGTGACCGCTACTATGAGCGCCGGACCTATCGCCACTACGATGACGGCCCGCGCGCCGGCGTCGGCATTCGCGCCCCTGGCGTCAGCGTCGGCGTGGGCGTCGGTGACCGCTGGTAGTCGGTGACGGACCGATGAGCGGGGCCGGACGAGCAAATCGCCCGGCCCCGTTCGTCAGATCGTGTTCAGTAACCGCCGTTACACGGCGGTGGACTTCTGCTGGAATTGCTCGTAGGCGGCGATCGCATCGGCGGCGTACATCAGTGACGGTCCGCCGCCCATGTAGACGGCCATGCCGAGCGTCTCCTCGACCTCCTGCCGCGTCGCACCGAGCTTGACGAGCGCCTCGGTGTGAAAGCCGATGCAGCCATCGCAATGCGCGGCAACGCCGAGCGCCAGCGCGATCAACTCCTTGGTCTTCTTGTCCAGCGCGCCATCGCGCGTGGCGGCCTGCGCGAGCACGGCAAAACCCTTCATGGTGTCGGGAATGTCGCTCCTCAACTTCTTCAGGTTCTCCGAGATGCCCTTGGTGATCTCGACGTAGTTTTTTTCCATCGATTCCTCTCTAGCTGGATTGAGCGGTGGTTGGGACCTCGCGCGGCGCGCGCAAGGCGATGTAGATTGCAGGTATCACCAGAACGGTGAGCAGCGTCGAGGACGCAAGCCCGAACAGGAGCGAGATCGCCAGGCCCTGGAAAATCGGATCGAGCAGGATGGTTGCGGCCCCGATCATGGCCGCAAGCGCGGTGAGCAGGATCGGCTTGAAGCGGACCGCTCCGGCCTCGAGCACCACCTCGCGGAGCGACTTGCCTTCGGCGCCGCTGTGCCGGATGAAGTCGACCAGAAGGATCGAATTGCGCACGATGATGCCGGCCAGCGCGATGAAGCCGATCATCGAGGTCGCGGTGAACGGCGCACCCAGGAGCCAGTGCCCGATCAGGATGCCGATCAGCGTCAGCGGGATCGGCGTCAGGATCACGAGCGGCAGGCGGAAGCTCCTGAACTGGGCCACGACCAGCACGTAAATGCCGAGGATCGCCGCACCGAAAGCCGCGCCCATGTCGCGGAAGGTCACCCAGGTGATCTCCCATTCCCCGTCCCACAACAGCGTCGGGCGCGACTCGTCGGACGGCTGGCCGTGCAGTTTGATCGCGGGCTTCGGCAGCTTGCCCCAATCGTGGGCTTCGACGCGATCGGCCACCGCGAGCATGCCGTAGAGCGGCGCCTCGAAACGTCCCGCGAGCTCGGCCATCACCATGTCGGCGAAGCGGCCGTCGCGACGGAAGATCGTCGGCGAGCCCTCCTCCACGGTCGCTTTGACGATCTGGCCGAGCTCCACCACGGTCTTGCTGCCCGGCAGCGTATTGGCCGGCACCGGCGTGGAGGCCAGGGCCTCGTCCCAGACCAGAGCGCGCTTTCCGAGGCGCACCGCGATCTCGATCGGGTTGCGATCCTCGCCCCGATGCGAATAGCCGATCGAAGTGCCGCCGAACAGCGTCTGGATCGTGTCGTAGACGTCGCGCTGCTCGACACCGAAGAACTCGAGCCGGTCCTGGTCGATCGAGAGCCGCAATCGCGGCCGCTTCTCGCCAATCGAATCATCGATGTCGACGATGAACGGCACCTCCGCGAAGATTTTCTTGAGCTCGGCAGTGACCGCCCGGCGCGTGGTCGCATCCGGACCGTAGACCTCGGCGAGCAGCGTCGACAGCACCGGCGGGCCGGGTGGCACTTCGACCACCTTGATGCTGGTGCCCGCGGGGGGGCCGAGCGCCTTCAGCTTCTCGCGCAGCTCGAGCGCGATCTCATGGCTCGCGCGCTTGCGCTGGCCGCGCGCGGCCAGGTTGACCTGCACCTCGCCGAGCTCCGGCCTTTCCCGCAGGTAATAGTGCCGCACCAGGCCGTTGAAATTGAAGGGAGCGGGGGTGCCGGCATAGGATTGCAGCGAGGTGACCTCCGGCGATTGCCGTGCAATCTCGGCCGCGCCGAACAGGATGCGCTCGGTCGCCTCCAGGCTCGCCCCTTCCGGCAGGTCGACGATCACGGCGATCTCGGACTTGTTGTCGAACGGCAGCAGCTTGACTGTCACCGACTTGGTTGCGAACAGCGTCAACGACAGCAACGTTGCGATGCCGACGCCGAGCAGGAACAGCCAGGCCGAGCGCTTGCTCTGCACGATCGGAGCGGCGAAGCGCCGGTACAGCCGGCCGAGCTGGCCTTCGTCGTGCCCCGCATGCGCCGTAGCCATGTCGCCCTTCGGCGCGAGCTTGAGCATCAGCCAGGGCGCCACCACCATGGCAACGAAGAACGAGAACAGCATGGCAGCCGATGCATTGGCGGGGATCGGAGCCATATAGGGCCCCATCAGGCCCGACACGAACAACATCGGCAACAGCGCGGCAACCACGGTCAACGTCGCGACGATGGTGGGGTTGCCGACCTCGGCCACCGCCTCGATGGTCGCCTGCAGGCGCGGCCGCCCGTCACGCATGGCCCAGTGCCGCGCGATGTTCTCAACCACGACGATGGCATCGTCGACGAGAATGCCGATCGAGAAGATCAGCGCGAACAGGCTGACGCGGTTGATGGTATAGCCCATCAAGTTTGCGGCGAACATCGTGAGCAGGATCGTCGTGGGAATCACGACGAAGGTCACCAGCGCCTCGCGCCAGCCGATCGCGATCGCGATAAGCACGACGATCGAGACCGTTGCGAGGGCAAGGTGGAACAGCAACTCGTTGGCCTTCTCGTTGGCCGTCTCGCCGTAGTCGCGCGTCACCGTCACCTGGACGTCTTCGGGAATCAGGCGCGACTTCAGTCCTTCGAGACGCTCGGCGATGCTCTCGGACACGACGACCGCATTGGCGCCGGCCCGCTTGGCCAGCGCCAGGCTGACGGCGGGCGTCCGTGCCCACTGTCCGGCGGCATCGCGCGATTCCGTCCAGACGCGATGCTCGATGGTGCTTTGGCCGACGACGACCGAGGCGACGTCCTTGACGTAGATCGGACGCCCGTCGCGGCTGGTGATGAGCAATAGTCCGATATCGGGAATGCCGGACAGCGTCTGGCCCGCCGCGACGCTCCGCACGATGCCGGCATCGCGGACCTGGCCTGCCAGGAACGAGCGGTTGGCGTCCTTGACCTTGGCCACGAGCTGCTGCAGCGTGACACCGAACAGCGACAGCTTCTCCGGATTCGGCTCGACCCGGATCTGTTGCGCCGCGCCGCCGGAGATGTAGGTCAGGCCGATGTCGTCGACCTTCATCAGCTCCGCACGCAGCTTGTCGGCGAGCTCGTAGAGGTCCTTGTCGGTCCAGCGGCCGGCAGATTCCGGCTTCGGCGACAGTGTCAACACCGTGACCGCGACGTCATTGATGCCCCGGCCGACGATCAGCGGCTCGGGAATGCCGACGGGAATACGGTCGAGATTGGCGCGGATCTTCTCGTGCACGCGCAGGATCGCATCCTCGAACTTGGTGCCGACCAGGAAGCGTGCGGTGACCATCACGCGGTCGTCCTCGGTCTGGCTGTAGACGTGCTCGACGCCGTCGATGCCCTTGACGATCGATTCCAGCGGCTTGCTCACCAGCTCCATCGCGTCCGGCCCGCGCAGGCCGTCGGCGTTGACGCGGATGTCCACCATGGGAACGCTGATTTGCGGCTCCTCTTCCCGAGGGATCGCCACCACGGCGATCAGCCCCACGACGAGCGACGCGAGCAGGAACAGCGGCGTCAATGGCGACGCGATCGTCGACTTGGTCAACCGTCCGGACAGCCCGAGATTCACGGCCGCACCAATTGGTCGCCGACCGAAATGCCGGACAGGATCTCGAGCCCATCGGCAAGCGCCGGCGTCGGCAATTCGCGGCCGCGCTGCACCGGCACGTCCAGTATTCCACTACCCTTTTGTAGCCGGACGTAGTCGATGCCAAACCTGGTCGTCACGTAGCCGGAGGGGATGACGAACGCTGCTCGCGTACCGCCGGAGACCCAGACCCGCAAGCGGTCACCGACGAAGTATTCGCCGAGACCCTCCACTGTTGCGTCCGCAATGACGCGCCCCTCCTCGATCTGCGGATAGACGAGATCGATGACGCCGGACTTGGCGGCCTCTCCGGCAAATTCCGCGCCGTCGACGCGGATCCTGTCCCCCGCCTTGAGGAAACGCGCATGCCGCTCCGGCACGCGAAGCCGCAGCTTGAAATTCTGCTGGGCGACGGTGACGATGGGGTCGCCTGCGAGCACGACGGATCCCACCGTGATCAGCCGCTTCAGCACGCGACCATCCGCCGGCGCGAGCACCTGTCCCTGGTTGAGCTGCTCGTTGATCACCGCACGTTCAGCGGTCTTGGCACGCAGACCGTTCTCTGCGACGTTCAAGGCCGTGCGCTGCTCGTCGAGCTTGATGCGCGGCAGGATTCCGCGCTCGACCAGACCTTCGGTCCGGGTGAAGTCGAGCTGCGCCTGGTTCGCCTGCGCCTGCAGCGCCTCGATCTGCGCATCGAGCGATTTCATCTGCAGAATGAGCTTGTCGTCGCCGATGGCCGCGATCGCCTGACCGGCGGCGACGCGATCTCCTTCCCTGACCTTGAGCTGGGCCACCGTGCCGCCGATGCGTCCGCGCGCCGGCACCACGCTGGTGCTTTCGACCGTGGCAAACACGGCCTTTTCATCGTCGATCGATTGAAGCGTCACGACGAGCGTTTCGGCCGCCTTCGCCAGTGCTACGGACAGACCGATTGCCGCGAAAGCCGCCAGCCAGCCCAGGGATCCCGCCAGACGTCGCATGGGATAGGTCCGTGTCATGATCAAGCACCACCACGCTGCTGTGCAGCTCATCTCATCTGCATCGGAATGGGGCGTGTTGATCCTGCTCAAGGCAACGCCATCCGAATTCTCCTAGGTCTCACCTGGCCCTTGCGGACTTCGGCGCGCAGAACGCTTGATAGAGCGTCTTGAGCACCTCTCGCGCCGGCTCGCTCGATATCGAATAGAAGATCGTCTGCGCCTCACGCCGGGCGGACACCAGGCCATCCTTGCGAAGGAGCGCAAGATGTTGCGAGACCGTGGAGTCCCTCAGGCTCAGAAACTCGGCGAGTTCGCCGACCGACCGTTCGCCGTCGATCAGCTGGCAGATGATCAGCAGACGGTGCCGGTTGGAGAGCGCCTTGAGCAGCTCGCTGGCTTGGTCGGCCGCCCGCTCCATGATTTCAATATTCATCTTCATACTTGCGTATATACGAATTTAAGAATATATCGTCAAGCGCCGCATGACAGCCGGAACTCAATCGGCGGGGCGGCTTGGTCCAAAGGAGGTACCCATGGCGGAAGTCGTCGTAATCGGAGCCGGCCTGAGCGGAACGCTGATGGCCTATGAATTGCTGCCCCAGTTGAGGAAGGAGGATCGCCTCAGCGTCGTCTCGCAGGGCTCCGCCTATCATTTCGTCCCCTCGAATCCCTGGGTCGCAGTCGGCTGGCGCAAGCGGGAAGAGATCGAGATCGATCTCGCGGACATCATGAAGCGCAAGGGAGTGCGGCTGTTGACGCAGGGCGCGAGGCGCGTCCACCCGACGGAGAACCGTGTCGAGCTCGGCGACGGCACTTCGATCGACTACGACTATCTGGTCGTCGCGACCGGTCCCGAACTGGCGTTCGACGAAATTCCGGGTCTCGGTCCGCAAGGCCATACCCAGTCGATCTGCCACGTCGATCATGCCGCACATGCTCGTGATGCCTTCGAGAAGCTCGCGGCGAATCCCGGCCCGGTCGTGATCGGCGCCGTCCAGGGCGCCTCCTGCTTCGGGCCGGCTTACGAATTCCTTTTCATCCTGGAGACGGAGCTGCGCCGGCGAAAGCTGCGCGACCGGGTCCCGATGACGTTCGTCACATCGGAGCCGTATATCGGGCATCTCGGGCTCGACGGCGTGGGGGACACCAAGGGTCTCCTGGAAAGCGAGATGCGCGAGAAGCACATCAAGTGGATCAACAACGCTCGCGTCGACAAGATCACCCCCGGGATGATGACGGTCGAAGAGTTCTCCGACGACGGCACGTCCCGCAAGGCTCATGAACTGCCATTCGTCTATTCGATGATGTTACCCGCCTTTCGCGGCGTCGAGGCGGTGCGCGGGATCGAGAAGCTGACCAATCCGCGCGGCTTCGTCATCGTCGACAAACACCAGCAGAATCCCGCCTTCCCCAACGTCTTCGCAGTCGGGGTCTGTGTCGCGATCGCGCCGGTCGGCGCGACACCGGTTCCGGTTGGCGTCCCCAAAACCGGCTTCATGATCGAATCCATGGTGACGGCGACCGCAATGAACATCGGCGCCCTTCTTCGCGGCAAGGCGCCCACGGCCCAGCCGACGTGGAATGCGATCTGCCTCGCGGACTTCGGCGACTCCGGAGTCGCGTTCCTGGCGCAGCCGCAGATCCCGCCGCGAAACGTCAACTGGTCCTCCAAGGGCGAGTGGGTGCACCTCGCCAAGGTCGCCTTCGAGAAATACTTCCTGCGCAAGATGCGGCGCGGTGAGAGCGAGCCGTTCTACGAGCGCTTCGTTCTCGACAAGCTGAACATCGCCAAGCTCAAGGAGGTCCGAACCGGCACATGAGCACGACACGTCAGATCGTCTGCGGCGGTTGCGGCCGCATCAACCGCCTCCCTGTCGAACGCGCACCGGAAGGTGCGCGTTGCGGCGTCTGTCACCAGCCCCTGTTCACCGGTCATCCGATCGAGGTGGACGAGGAAGCGTTCGGCCGCCATGTCGCCAGCAACGACATTCCCGTGCTGGTCGATGTCTGGGCACCGTGGTGCGGTCCGTGCCGGGTCATGGCGCCGATGTTCGAGCGCGCCGCGCAGCAGCTGGAGCCGAGAGTCCGGCTGTTGAAGCTCAATTCGGACAACGCACCCGCATTGTCGTCGCGGCTCGACATCAGCGGCATCCCGACCCTGCTGCTGATGCGCGGCGGCCGCGAGATCGCCCGCCATGCCGGCGCGATGGATGCCCGCAGCATCGTCGCCTGGACCGAAGCCGGCCTCACCCGTTCTTAACGCGCCAACAAAGGAGCCTGCCATGAATGTCGACAAAGCCGTTCTCGCCTTCGCGGGATGCGTCGTCCTGCTCGGTCTCGCACTGGGCACCTACGTCAATGCGTACTGGTACCTGCTGACCGCCTTTGCCGGGCTCAACATGCTGCAGGCCGCGTTCACCGGCTTCTGCCCCGCCGCGATCGTGTTCAAGAAGCTGGGCCTCGGCAGCGGCTGCGCGTTCTCCTGAGCACACCTGGATGCAGCCTGTGATGCGGGGGAATTAGCCATGACCGACGACACCTTCATCGAAGAACCTCTCTACGAGAAGCGAAAGAAGGTCTATCCACAATCGGTGCATGGCCCTTTCCGCCGCATCAAATGGGCAATCCTCTGCGTCACGCTCGGGACCTACTATCTCCTGCCGTTCGTGCGCTGGGACCGCGGACCCGGCCTGCCCGACCAGGCCGTGCTGATCGACTTCCCGCATCGGCGCTTCTACTTCTTCTTCATCGAGCTGTGGCCGCAGGAGGTCTACTATTTCACCGGCCTCCTCATCCTCGCGGCCATGACGCTGTTCCTGATGAACGCCGTCGCGGGGCGGCTATGGTGCGGCTACATGTGTCCGCAGACCGTGTGGACCGACCTGTTCTATGCTGTCGAGCGTTGGGTCGAAGGCGACCGGCGCGAGCGCATGCAGGGAGACAAGCACTTCTGGACCTTCGGCCATCTCCGCAAGGTCGCACTCAAGCATTTCCTCTGGATCATGATCGCCTGGTGGACCGGCGGAGCCTGGGTGCTGTACTTCTCGGACGCGCCGACGCTGGTGAAGGAGCTCGCGACCTTCCAGGCACCGTTCATCGCCTATCTCTGGATCGGCATCCTCACCGCCACGACCTATGTCTTTGCCGGTCATGCCCGCGAGCAAATGTGCATCTACATGTGCCCGTGGCCGCGGATCCAGGCGGCGCTGACCGACGAATGGGCGCTCAACGTCACCTATCGCCGCGACCGCGGCGAGCCGCGCATGTCGGTGAAGAAGGCGGACGCCGCGCGCGCCCATGGCGATCCCGCCGGCGACTGCGTCGACTGTCATCAATGCATCAATGTCTGCCCGACCGGCGTCGATATCCGGCACGGCATCCAGCTCGGCTGCATCCAGTGCGGCCTGTGCATCGACGCCTGCGACAACGTCATGCGCGAGATTGGCCGTCCGCAAGGCCTGATCGGCTACGACACCGACATCAACATGCAACGCCGGCGCGAAGGCAAGCCGCCGATCTACCGCATCATCCGTCCGCGCACCGTGATCTACGCGGCCGCGATCGCGATCGTCGGCAGCATCATGCTCTACACGCTCGCAACCCGCGCGACCATGGACGTCAACGTGCTGCACGAACGCAATCCGCTGTTCGTCCAGCTCTCGGACGGCGGGGTGCGCAACGATTACACGGTCCGCATCCTGAACAAGGGCGCGCAACGGTCCTTTGCGATCAAGGTCTCCGGTTTGCCGGGCGCCACGGTGCGCGTCGCAGGCATCGAGCCGGGGCCCGACGGAACCACTGTGGTGGAGGTTGGACAGGATCAGACACGCGAGATCCGGATGTCGGTTCACGTCGCATCCGACCGCGTGCCGAGAACGGCGGTCGATATCGGTATCGAGATCACGGACGTCGCAAGCGGCGAACGTGCCGATGCCCGGGATCATTTCATCGCCAAGGACTGAAATCCGTTGCCGCGGACGGCGGCCGTCTCAAGCCAGAAGCCGCTCCAGTGAGGCTTGTGCGCGCGGCGCCGTGACGATACCGGGCGCGAGCCCGACCGAATTGTCGTCGATCACCTCTTCGGTCACGACCGTGAAGCGGACGAGTTCTGCCGTTCCGAACGCGGTCGAAATTGCGACGTCGGCTGCGTCGCGGCCGCGGGCGATCACGATGCGCCCGATGCGCGGGTGATTGTGGCGCGCGTCGAACGTGTACCAGCGGCCACCGATATAGGCCTCGAACCAGGCGCTGAAGTCCATCGGCGCCGGGTCGCGAGGCACGCCGATATCGCCGAGATAGCCCGTGCAGTAACGGGCCGGAATGTTCATGCAGCGGCACAACGTGACGGCCAGATGTGCGAAGTCCCGGCATACGCCGATACGCTCGGCGTGACCTTCGGATGCCGTGCGGTCACCGCGCGCAAACTGGTAGCCGAACTGGATGCGGTCGTGGACATAGTCGCAAATCGCCTGCACGCGCTGTCCCCCGCCTTGTACCGATCCAAAGATCGACCAAGCCAGATCCGCCAGCTTCTGGGTGTCGCAATAGCGGCTGCCCAGCAGATACACCAGCGCGTCGTCGGGCAGGTCTTCGAGCGGAACCTGAGCTGCGAACGGCGCCGTCGGCTCGGGTAGACCGCTATCCGTGATCGTGAAGTCGTTGCGAATCTCGATGAGACCGCTCGGCGCGACCAGGCGGGTGCAGACGTTGCCGAAGGCATCGAGATAATCCCTGGTGGCGACACCGGGCGTGGTCTGGATGGCGTGCGGTGACAGGAGATCTCCCTGCCGGGACGGATACACACTCAGCATCAGGATCATCGGGACGTCTTGAAGGCAGTTGAACGCGATGTCGTAACCGGCGCGGATCTTCAAGATCGTCTCCTCGGAGTCTTCGTTGACCTCGCACGCAAACACCTGCCGCAGCGCATTCGTTCCGCGGCTTCGGCCGCAACGCTGCTGAAATGAAGGGCAATTGTGCCCGTTGTCCCCTTTCCTCTGCCGGATCGCTCGAATTCCCCGCTTGGACCTGAGGCGAAAGCAGGATCATATAGCGGCCGGGCCGGAAGCGAGCACATGACGACCTACGCCGTCCACCACAGAACGCTCTATCGCTACCGCCGGCCGGTGAAGCTCGGTCAGCACCAGTTGCTGTTCCGGCCGCGCGACAGCTATGACCAGCGCCTGCTCGACTGCCGGCTGATCATCCGGCCCGAACCCGCCGAAATCCGCTGGATTCACGACGTCTCCGGCAATTGCCTCACGCTGGTCGACTTCGACACCGCGAGCGAGCAACTCGAGTTCGACACCACCATCGAGCTCGACCACTCGCCGGAGAACACGCCGGCCTTCCGCATCGAGGACTACGCCCGCGAGCATCCGTTTGCCTATGCCGACAGCGAGCTGCCCGATCTCGAACCCTATATGCGTCGCCATCACCCCGACGGCGGCGCAGTGGAGGAGTGGCTGGCCAAATTCGTGCCTGCGGACGGCCGGCGCCCCACGGGCCAATTGTTGATGACGCTCAACGAGGCCATTGCCGAGAGCTTCTCCTACCAGCGCCGAACGATGCGGGGAACGCAGACGCCGGCCGTAACGCTCGAGCTGCAGCAGGGGACGTGCCGCGACTTCGCGCTGCTGATGATGGAATCGGCCCGCGCGCTCGGTTTCGCCGCCCGCTTCATCACCGGCTATGTCTACGTTCCCGACCGGGATGGACCGGTGCGACTGGGCGGTGGTTCGACGCATGCATGGTGCTCGATCTATGTGCCCGGATCGGGCTGGGTCGAATTCGATCCAACCAACGGCATCGTCGGGAACAGGGACCTGATCCGGGTCGGCGTTGCCCGGACGCCCGAGCAGGCGATTCCCCTGTCCGGCTCGTATTGGGGAGCACCCGAGGACGATCTGGGCATGGAGGTCTCGGTCAACGTGAAGACGGGACCGTCCGGTCCGGCCGGCGCGCCGGCCCCGCAGCCCGCGCTAGCGTCAACGCCACGTTAACAACGTCGCGCGAATTGCCCCGGCGCCTGCGCGGCAATTTCGACTCTTCGAGCTATGTTCGGCCCTGCCGCGCGGGGCTGCCACGCGCGCCAACGGGACGACGTGACGTGGTCGACATCACCCAACAGTTTGAGATCGATCCGGCTTCGGCAGGCCGTGCCGCGCGTGCGCCGGCGCTCATCCCTTTGGAGGCCGTCGATCGCAGCCAGTGGCGCGCGCTCGCGCAACGGGCGATCGAGCCGAACGGATATTATTTGCCGGCTTGGGAACTCGCCGTCAGCGCCTCCGCGCGCGGACGCAGCGGCGCCTCGGCACTGGCCACATTTGACAGGACTTCGACGCGGTTGATCGGGTTGATGCCCGTGATCTCGCTGTGGCGGGCGCTCAAGATTCCCCTGCCCGCGCTGGTGAGCGCGCATCCCTATGGCACGCTGTGCAGCCCGCTGCTGGACCGCGACGCTTCGATCGAGGCCGCGACGCGGCTGTTGCAGCAGGCACGCGAGGCCGGTGCGCATGCGCTGGTGCTGACCGACGTCGCGCTCGACGGCGCAGCGATGAATTCGCTGAAGCAGGTCCTGGATCGCGACGGCCTGCGGCCGCGCGTCCTCTCCTCCTACACCCGCGCCAGCCTCGATGCGACGCAGGATGGTGAGACGCTGCTGCGCGAGGCGCTCGGCGCCAAGAAGCTCAAGGAGCTGCGGCGCCAGCGCCATCGCCTCGAAGAGCATGGTCCCGTGACGTTCGACGTCGCGCGCCGGATGGAGGACATCAAGCCGGCGCTCGAAACCTTCCTGCAGCTCGAAGCCGGCGGCTGGAAGGGCAAGCGCGGCACCGCGCTGGTCCAGCATGCGGGCGATGCGACCTTCATCCGCCGCGCGGTGCCAGCGCTGGCTGGGACCGCGCAATGCGAGATCGTCACGCTACGCGCCGGCGCGACGCCAATCGCCGCCGGCATCGTGCTGCGCCATCAGCATCGCGCCTTCTTCTTCAAGCTCGGCATCGACGAGCGCTATGCAAGATGTTCACCTGGCGTGCAGCTCACGCTCGACCTCACCCGCCATCTCTGCGCCGATCCCGCCATCGCCAGCGCCGATTCCACAGCGAGCGCCGACCATCCCATGATCAACCCGATCTGGCGCGGGCGTTTTGCAGTCGGTGACGTCCTGATCCCGCTGCGGCGGCACGATCCGGTCGTCGCGCTCATTCACGCTGCGGTTGCAGCCCACGGCGCCGCCTACGAGGCGGCGCGGCGCGCGGTTCGTTTCATTCGCAAGTAGAACAGCTACTCCGCCGCTTGCGCATTGATCTCCGCCGAGACCTGACGGATGGCGCGGGCGAGCAGGCTCGGGTCCTGCGCGCCGGAGACGGCGTATTTCTGCGCGAAGACGTAGGTCGGCACGCCGGAGATGCCTTTCTCGGCGGCTTCCTGCGCGTCGGCCGAGACGCGCGCGACGTCCTCGTCGGTGGCGAGGCGCTTGCGCACGTCCTCGGCATCGAGGCCGATATCGGCAGCCGCCTGCACCAGCACGTTCACGTCGGTAAGGTCGCCCCCATCCCGGAAGTACAACTCCATCAGGCGCTGCTTCATCTCGGGCGCCTTGCCGATCGCTTCCGCCCAGAGGATGAGGCGATGGCAGTCGGTGGTGTTGGGCTGGCGCGCCACCAGTTCGGGCTTGTAGACGAGGCCCTCTTCGCTTGCGGCGGCGACGACACGCCCCGCAATGCCCCTGTAGGCTTCGACCGAGCCGAACTTCTGGGTCAGATAGTCCTCACGGCTGATGCCCTCGCGCGGCACCCAGGGATTGAGAAAGAAGGGACGAAAATTGAGCTTGACGGGAACGTCGGGCACCAGCGCCAGCGCGCTCTCGATCCGGTGCTTGCCGATATAGCACCACGGGCAGACCACGTCGGAGACGACGTCGATCTGGAGCGGTTTCAGCGTGCTCATGTCAGGCGCCTCCTTCGGGCAGGTCACGGGTTCGCCCAAAGATAAGCCGAACCCGCCCCGAGGCAAGAGCGCTAGGTCATGGCTGCCGCGATCTGCTTCAGCCGTTCGGCCGTGCGCTCGTCGGCTGGAAAGAACGTCTCCAACGCCAACTCCGACAAGGTGATGTCCACGGGTGTGCCGAACACCATGGTGGTGGAGAAGAAACTAAGTATCTCACCCTCGTGCCGCAGCTTGAAGGGGATGGCGACATTGTCGCTCGACAACGGCGCCGAGCGCGCCGGAATGGGATAGCTCTTCAGATCATTGTAGAGCTTGATCAATTCGGGATCGGCCGTCGCTTCGCATTGCCGGTGCAGCCGCTCCAGCAGGTGCCCGCACCATTCGGCGAGATTGACCGTGCGCGGCGCCAGCGCCTCGGGATGAAATGCGAGCCGCAGCACGTTGAGAGGCTGGCCGAGCAGACGCTGCGGGATGCCGGCCAGAAGCGGCGCCACCATGCGATTGGCGGAGACCAGGTTCCAGTGCCTGTCCACCGCCAGCGCCGGATTGGGCTCGTGCGCTTTCAGGACGAGGTCGATCGCCTGGCGGGCTGATTTCAAGGCGGGATCCTCCAGCGGGCGCTGCGGAAAGGCCGGTGCGAAACCGGCCGCGACCAGCAGCACGTTGCGTTCGCGCAAAGGCACGTCGAGCCGCTCCGCCAGCCTGAGCACCATGTCGCGCGAGGGCGCGGCGCGGCCGGTCTCGACGAAGCTCAGATGCCGCGCCGAGATCTCGGCCTCGCCGGCGAGATCGAGCTGGCTCATGCGGCGGCGCTGCCGCCATTCGCGCAGATGGTCGCCGATATGGACCGGCTGGCTGCGTTCGGTGCGTGCGGTGGAAGCATGTGCGTTCATGGTCGAAAAGCTAGCACGCGAATTTAGGCGCTTCCATTACCAGCGAGGTAATCGAATTGGGGGACGAGCACGCGCATCTTGGGCTGCAACAGGAGATGACCATGATCGCGTTGCTGCTCTACCGGACCTTCGCAGACCACGTCTTGCCCTGGGCGATGGCGTTCGCGACGCGGATGCTGGCGCGCAGCCTCAACATGCCGGAGCCCCTGGTGCATTCGGCCGGCGGCTATGTCATCGCGCAGGTCATCGCCTTCGAGCACGGAGTCGGCAGGAGCCTCAGCCCCTTCCGGATCGCCCGTCTGCTCCGCGCCTGGTGGCGCGGTCGACTTTGAGTTCCACCCAGCCCAACCAAGGAGACCTGAGATGATCGATGCATCTACCTTTCTGCGCCGCGCCCTGTTCGCCGACGCCATCTTCAGCGGCGTCGCCGCGCTCGGCTTCACCTTCGGCGCCAGCGCGTTCGCAGGGCTGTTCAACCTGCCCGAAGCGCTGCTGTTCGAAGCCGGCTTGTTCCTGATCGCCTACACCGCCCTGGTCGGCTGGCTCGCCTCGCGGACAACGTTGGCGAAGCCGCTCGTGCTGCTGGTCGTGATCGGCAACGCGGCCTGGACCGTCGGCAGCATCGCGCTGCTGCTCTCCGGCGCGGTGTCGCCCAACCTCGCCGGCCAGCTCATGGTCGTCGCGCAAGCCATCGCCACGGGCGTGTTCGCCGAGTTGCAATATGTGGGATTGCGGCGAAGCAGCGCCGTTGCGGTCGCGTAACCTCTCGTATCCCGGACGCGCTGCAGCGCTCTTGGCGTTGCAGCGCAGAGCCGGGACCCATGCCGCACGGATCGCTCGCGGATAGATGGGCCCCGGCTCGGCAGCGCACCGCTGAAGGAGCGCTGCGCTGCGCCGGGGCACGAGAGCGGCGCATGTCGTTGCTGCGCCCGGCATGACGACCGAATCTGCATGGGCATCGCCTCTCGGTTGAAATTCAAACCGCAGACGCGCCCTTCCGTTCTCGCAGCGGATTCCGCCCGAGCTTTGCTTCGTTGCTTGCGCCCCATATTGCCAAAGGGCGCAGGGAAGGCCGGGCGCCGGCGGCACCCGAGTCCGTGTACAAGGAAAATGCACACGGGGTGGACCACAGGTGTTGCCGGTCGCCCGGCCTTCCCTGCGCGGATGGTTTTAACGGTGTCCTTCGCGCTCTCCTCGGGGAGCGTTGCACTATTGCCCCCGTCGTCTTGCGGCTTCTGATGTGCGGACCCGGTCGGGCCGCCGCATCACCGCAAGCCTTGACGCCAGAACCCCGGGCGTCGGGACCACACGACTTCTCCGTCCGCGGACGATTCCACCTCAGCGCCCGGGGCTTGGTGTGCGCACCCCAGACCATCGACCAAACCGCTGTGACCGCGCCGTGTCGGATGCGCATCGCGCCAGGACTCACGGTCGCCCGCCCTGTCCCTCCGCAATCGCGCCGGCGCTACCGCGTCCACCGCACCCCAACCCGCATCTCGTGACGATCGCGAAGCGCCCCTCTGGCAGGGCCGGGATGGCGGACGTATGCCATAAATCCGAAATTCGGAAAAGCGATATATTTTGCGGGAAGGGGGTTGACGGCGGCTTGGGTGTTTTGCCCGACGCCTCGCGCCGTGGCGCTTCAAGTCGCCCAAGGGCTTGCAAGCGCTTCATCGGTGATAATGTATGAGCCGGTCTGACCACACCCCAAGCGATGACAATGCGAACCCTTAGGCAACGGACATCGAGAGGTCTGCGCAGGAGCCACGTTTCTGGTCCTGTCGATGACGATGCTATCGCCGTCTGGGGCAATTGGGCGGGAAATGAGCTCGACGTGTGCCTATGACACCATGACGTCTGCCCGAGAGGCCCATGGTTGCGCAGGAGTTCTGCAAGCTGCGAGATTACCGCGGCCCAAAGGAGATTTTGCAGGAGCTCTTGAGAGAAGCAACGTTCGTCGAACGGATTCGAAAGTCCGTGGATCCAACTGAGGGAGAGTGCATTTAGACTTTCTCACTATCCGGTCCGCAGGATGGGTGCGCGCCACGCCGACATCGGAAACTCAGTGCCACCAATTCGTATTGGTTGGTTTGAATTGCCACAGCTCCATAGGAAATGGTTCGGCCGCCGCCGTACCATCAATTGCCAGGATTAGGGCGCCCGCCCCACATTCGCCGTCCGGCGCCGAAAGGGTGAACGTACACCCGGCTTCGCATATCTCTGGATGATCACGCTCTGCCACATTGCGGGCAGCGGCAGCATGAAGGTGATGCGATCGAGACTGAGCTGATCGCCCACCACCCGAAGCTTGGACGGTGTTTCTCTCCAGCGTCACAGTTGCCGAACTGTCGTTCGGCATCGGCGCGCTGCCGCGCGGCAGGCGTAAAGACAGGTCGACAGCCACGCTCGACGGCGTGCTGGAGCTGTTCTCGGCCCGCATCCTGCCCTTCGATACGGGCGCGGCGAGGCGATATGGCGATCTGGCCGTCAAGGCTCGCGCGGCCGGAAAAGGCTTCCCCACGCCGGACGGCTACATCGCCGCGATCGCTGCCGTGCAGGGATTCGCCGTGGCATCGCGCGAAACGAGCGCATTCAAGGCTCCGGTTTGAAGATAATCAATCCTTGGGCGCCCGGCAGCCCGTAAGGCTCTACAACGCTTACGCCTTCGCGCGGCCGACCTTGCCGGCGAAGTGCTTGCCGTTCAGCTTCTTCTTTTTCGCGGCGGTGGTTTTCGCGCCCGCCTTTTGCGCCTTGCGCTCGGCCCGTGCCTTCACCTTGGCGGCTTCCGCTCGCGCTTCGGCGCGCAGCTTCTTGCGCTTCTTCTCGCAGGACTCGCACTTGCAGCCGATCGGCTTCAGATAGGCTTTGAAATAGTCGGTGCCGTAATCGTAGTTGATCTCGTCGCCGGGCTCGATGTTCCTGATGGCGCGGATGTAGACCTTGCGCTCGCGCGGGCGGACGTCGGATTCCGCGTTCGGCCGGCAGGAATGGTTGATGTAGCGGGCGAGGTTCTTGCGTACCGATCCGTCGATGGTCCAGCGCCCGTTGAGCTCGAACAGATATTTGTTCTCGATCTCGTCCTGCTCGGGAATCCTGGAATCCAGGATCGGTCCGAAATATCGGATGATCCGGGTCCCCTTCTTGATCGGCTTGGTGGCGAACAGGCCGAGCCCGGTCTTGGAGCGGCCGACGCGATAGGGTTTGTTTGAGATGGCTGGCATGATCGAGAGAATGAGGACGACAAGCGAAGCTAAATAAGCTCGAGGCGATGCCGCTCTTCTAGAACGATTCCGCGCCGCTGTCAGGACTATCCAGCCGCCGTTTGAACCTTGCCCACAATCAAGACGTCTGATGGACGAAGTTCCCACACCATAGAAGCCTTACATGCGTCGGATCACTGCGACAGGCTTGGCTGTCTTGATGACCTGCCTCGCCCTGAACAGCGCCCACGCCCAATCCGTGGGCAGCAGCTACAGCTCGACGGCGCCGAAGGACTGCCGCCCGATCGGCAAGCCCAGCGACCTCGACGGCAGCACCACGCGGGTCTGTCCCGGCAAGGGCGGGCTCGTGGTGCTGATCGCCGAGGATGATCTGCGCGAAGTCGTCTCCGTCGGCCGGAATCGCAAGCAGGCGGCCGAGGAACCGGCCGCCAATGCTTGGTTCGCGCCGTTCAATTCATCGCAGGCCACCGTCGAATGGCGCACTGTCGGCGCAAGGCCGTTTGCGATGATCCAGCGCTGGCATATCGCCGACAACGGCGATCCCGACAAGCAGGGACGACCGAACACCAAGGCCATGCTCGTCGTGACCCGGCGACCGCCGGGCCCGGTCTGCCATGTCGCCTATGTCGACGCCACCGCCAATCCGACCGCCAATGAGCTTGCCCGCCAGGCCGCCGACGATCTCGCCCGCGGCTTCGCGTGCGGCAAGGACCGGGTGAAGATCATCGGCGTGCCCGGCCGCGCCGTCGAGCAGGCGACGATGCACTAACCTCTCGCCTTGGCACGCCGATAGCGCGCCAGCAGGCGCTCGCCCTTCTCCGCGATGCGGCGCGCCGCCGCCACCGTTTTCGGAACCGGCTCGCCCCATGCATGCGCCGACAAGGCGTGGCGGGTCGGCTGTCCCTTGGCGTCGACCAGCGGCGGCAGTTTGGCGCGACCATAGAAACGCACGGCCCAACTGCCCTTCCGCCGCATCTCCTGCAGCGTCATCTCGGATTGTTTCTTGGTGACGCCCGGCCGCAAATGGGCGCCCTGCTTGCGCGCGAAGCTCTTGCGGCCCGCCGCGGTCAAGCCGCCACGCGGATCCTTTTCGCGCGCGGATGCGACGCGCTTACTGGATTTGGCCTTCTTGGAGGTGCGCTTGCGGGTCGTTTTCGGAGATCTCTTGGACTTCGCCTTCGACGTCTTCGCCTTCGAGCTCTTCTTCTTTGCGGTCTTCTTCTTCGCTGCCATGCGCATATTATCCACGAGGTTGGGATAGCGGCGGCCGGCGCGGCGGGCCCGCGCCTTCGCCGCCGATTTCTGCGCGGGACTGAGATGCTTGGAGGTCTTGCCGGCCCTCTTGCGGGGATTCGAGCGTTTCCAGGGAGCGCGCGGTGTTCTTGCCATGCGGCGTCAACGCCTGACCATGGCAAGGGTTGCGTTTCGTCCCGGCTCAGATAGCGGGCGG
This sequence comes from Bradyrhizobium sp., assembly GCA_035575945.1. Lineage (GTDB taxonomy): Bacteria > Pseudomonadota > Alphaproteobacteria > Rhizobiales > Xanthobacteraceae > Bradyrhizobium. The sequence goes on from DATLXF010000015.1 coordinate 173,889, forward strand.
CTTCGGCGCCACGGGCACCGTCAGCATCGCCTCGAGCAGCCGCTCCGCCGTCGTGCCCTCGGGCAGGCGGCCCAGAATGTCCTCGAGCCGTCCGTCCAAAAGCAGCATGGTGAAGCCGTGCACCATGGCCCAGGCGCGCGCGATCGCGGCGCCCTGGTTCATGGTCAGCGCATCGCCGCTGATCTGCTCCTGCCGCATCATTCCGACTGCATTGGCAAGTCCGGCGAAAGAGGCCTCGGCCGCCTCGTGCAGCGACGGCCGGGAATGGTCCAGGCGCTCGGTACGGAACATGATGCCGTACATGCCGGGATGCGCCTGCGCGTAGGCGACATAGGCCTTCGGCCGTGCCAATGCCTGTTCGAGCGGCGTCGCGGCCCCATCGCAGGCCGCTGTCATTGCGGCGTTGAACTGGCGGAAACCGACGGCGGCGAGTTCGCTGAGCAGCCCGGTGAGATCGCCGAAATGGTGGGTGGGCGCGGCGTGCGAGACGCCCGCCTCGCGCGCAACCGCCCGCAAGGTCAGGCCGGCGAGCCCGTCCCGCTCCAGCACGCGTTCGGCGGCCTGGAGCAGCGCTTCGCGCAAGGCGCCGTGATGATAGCGCGTCTCGGTCTTCGCACTCGTCGTGCGGCGTGGCGGTCGCGGTACAGCCGGCGTCTTGCTTCTGATGGGGCGCGAGCTCCGCGCGGCTTCGCTCTTGGTGTGGGTCTTGGACATTTACAAGCTATATGACGCAATATTGACAGTGTAAAGATTTCGCTTGACCGAAGCGGCAATCAGCGCTATGCCATCTTTACGATGTAAAGATGGGGAGGCTACGCCGTGCAGCACGAGGCCATCACCGAACGCCGCAACAATCTCGGCCCGATCCCTTTCGAGGCGGATGCGCCCTCCCTCAAGGTCATCGGCGAACTGCCGCGCGAACTGAACGGCACGCTTTATCGCAACGGACCCAATCCGCAATTCGAGTCGCCCGGTGCGCACTGGTTCGTCGGCGACGGCATGCTGCACGCCTTTCATCTCGAGAACGGCCGCGCCAGCTACCGCAACCGCTGGGTCCGCACACCGAAATGGCTCGCCGAGCACGACGCCGGCCGCGCGCTGTTCGGCGGCTTCGGCCGCAAGCTGCCGGATGCTCCGAAAGACCTCACCGATGGCGGCGTCGCCAATACCAACATCATCTTCCACGCCGGCAAGCTGCTCGCGCTGGAGGAAGCGCATCTTCCGACCGAGATCGAGCCGGGCACGCTGGCGACGCGCGGCTATCACAATTACCAGGGCCGCGTCGCCGGCAGCTTCACCGCACATCCGAAGATCGACCCCGCCACCGGCGAGCTCGTGTTCTTCGGCTACAATGCCGCAGGACCGCTGACACCCGCCCTCTCCTACGGATCCATCGATGCAACAGGCAAGGCGACGCGCTTCGAACGGTTCGAGGCGCCCTATGCCAGCATGGTGCACGACTTCATCGTCACCGCGAACCATGTGCTGTTTCCGATCCTGCCGATCACAGGCAGCATGGAGCGCGCGATGAGCGGACGGCCGCCCTATGCCTGGGAGCCGGACAAGGGCGCCTATGTCGGCGTGATGACGCGCAGCGGCACCGCAAAGGACATCGTCTGGTTCCGCGCCGAAGCCTGCTACGTCTTCCACGTCATGAACGCGTGGGAGGACGGTCACCGCATCGTCGCCGACGTCATGCAGTTCGAAGAGGCGCCGTTGTTTCCGCATCCCGATGGCCGGCCGACCGATCCGGAAAAGTCGCGTGCCCGCCTCTGCCGCTGGACCTTCGATCTCTCGGGGAACACCGACGGCTTCCAGCAGACTTATCTCGACGATCTCTCGGGCGAATTTCCGCGCATCGACGACCGTCGCGCCGGGCTGAAGAGCCGTCACGGCTGGTACGCTTGCGCCAATCCGAGGCTGCCGATGTTCGGCGCGCTCTCCGGCATCGTCCATGTCGACGGCAGCGGCAGACGGCTCGGCCAGTATCTGCTGCCGGCCGGCGACACCATCTCCGAACCCGTGTTCGTCGAGCGCTCGAAGGATGCGGCCGAGGGCGAGGGCTGGCTGCTGGCGGTGGTCTGGCGCGCACGGGAGAATCGCAGCGACCTCGCAGTGTTCAATGCCACCGACATCGAGGACGGGCCCGCCGCATTGGTGCAGCTCGGGCACCGCGTGCCCGACGGATTCCACGGCAATTGGGTCGGGGCGGCGTAGCCCTCGTCAATGCGGGCACGGAATCACCGAGGATATTGCGTCATCAAAGAGGCCCGATGCACATGCCCCCGATAACAGCACATTCCGCCGCTGTCCTCTCCCTGGCCGGCGCCGGACTTGCAAACCTGGCGATGCGATTGCGGCGGCAAAGGCTCACGTTCTTCGAAGGCGGCATCCTGCTCGCTGTCGGTCTTCTGCTCGCAGCTGCACTCCCGATGGTCTGGCGCCTGCCCTGGACAGCGCTGGTCGACGAGGTCACCGTCCAGCTCGTTGCAGCACTTCATTTCGTGGAGGTCGCTTACGTCGTCCTGACATTGTGAAAGACGGTTGACCCAGCGCGGCTCCCTGACTTGACCATCGCGCGGTTCTTGTTGCGGTTCCAAATCCCGCGCTATCGGCTCATGCCCTGGCATTCTGGTCGTTTTTGGGGCGCCTGCGCCATCTCGCAACAGCGCGATTGCCTTCACAAAGTGATATGCCGGACATCGTCGGATCAAGTAGGGTGCGCTACTCTGTGCCCTGCCCATGACCGCAAACAGGAATGACGATGAAGGACGTATTTGCCCGCCTCGCCTCCGACCTCCTCTCCGTCATCATCTTCCTGGCCGTCTATCTCGTCACAGACAACGTGATCCTCGCAACGGCGGTGGCGATTGTCGGCGCGATCGCGCAAGTGATCTACGCGCGCCTCAGGGGACAGCCGCTCCACTACATGACCTATGCGAGCCTCGCCCTGGTCATCGTGCTCGGCGGTATCACGCTGCTGACCAACGATCCGCGCTTCATGCTGGCGAAACCCTCGATCGCGCATTTCGCGATCGGTGCGATCATGCTCAAGCGCGGCTGGATGCTGCGCTACATGCCGCCCGTCATCGTCGAGACCGTTCCGGAATATGTCACCATTGCGGGCTATGCTTGGGCGGTGCTGATGTTCGTGATCGGCGCCGGCATGCTCGTGGTCGCCTCCACGGGCGATCTGAAGCTGTGGGCGTTCTATCTGATGGTGGTTGCAGGCGGCGCCAAGATCCTGGCCTTTGCCGTGCAGTACTTCGTTCTGCGGCTGATCGTGACCAACCGCCGGCGTGCCGCGGCCCGCGCCTAAATGCCCTACCGGAGCGTTAGGCAGGACATGCGAGTTGCGCTATAGGCTCGGCTAGGGACGGCCGCGGATCGTCGCGGACCGCCGGAAATCTGTTCGGGAGACGGGAATGGCCGTAGACGGCAACTGGAATCTGACCATGACGACGCCGATGGGTGAGCGCCAGGCGACGCTGAGCCTGAAAGCGGCAGGAAGCACGCTCACGGGCACGCAAGGCGCGGAAGGCAATACCGCCGAGATCTTCGACGGCACCGTCTCCGGCGACAACGTCTCCTGGAAGGTCTCGATCGACAAACCTATGCCGCTCACGCTCGAATTCACCGGCACCGTCTCCGGCGACAGCATCAGCGGCGAGATGGGCATCGGCCCGATGGGCAGCTTCCCGTTCACGGGCACGCGGGCGTAAGGCCGCCGCAGCGATCATGCGCGCACCCCGTCTCATCGCGGCGGCGATCCTGGCCGTCGCGATACAGGCGGCGCACGCGGACGACATCGAACCGGCGTGGCGCGCGAGCGCGCTCGCAATGGTGCCGGCAGGCTACGTCGCCGGCACGGTCTATCGCACCGATGGTTCGACCGGCTATCTCGCGGTCTATCCTGCGACCTCGAACGATCCGAAAACTCCGGCCAGCGTGTTCGCTGGGCGCCAGGCCCTGGTGGTCACGTTGACGCCCGACGCCACGCGCGCGGTATCGGCCGAGATCAAGCCGCGCAACGATCCCGACGACGAGGACAGCGATTTCGCCAAGCTCCGCGCCGAGCTTGCCGGAAAGCGCTCATCGCTGCCTGCGGGCACCGAGCCCTGCAGTCTCGGCGCCTGGTCCATCGACAAGGATTCCAGCGGCCTCAACGTGCGCGCCGCGCCCTCATTAAAGGCGCGCGTGCTCGGCACGTTGCCGCCGCCCTATCGGCTCGAGCTCGGCGGGGCCGAGAACACGCCCGAGGGCGGCTGGCTCACCGAATTCCGCATCATCGGCTTCAAGGACGGCTGGTTCCTGATCGAAGGCGCGAGGCCGCCGGGCAAGGACTACGAAGACGAGAAGCGATATCCGCGCAACGCGCCGAAGCCCTATGCGGGGCGTGGCTGGGTCGCGGCGAGCAAGGTCGGCGCGAACTATGCCAATGGCGGCACGCGCGCGGGCGGCCTGTTCCAGGCGCCCTTCGTCGATGCCAAATGGATGCCGGCCCAGCGCGAGCTCGGCGGAGCGCTCGACACCGACGGCGGCCCGAAGCGGCTCCTTGCCTGCAGCGGATATTGGGGCCTCGTCGAGAGCCACGACGGCGTGCGCGGCTGGTGGCGCGCGCTGTGCTCGAACCAGGTCACGAATTGCAGCTGACGGGCATCGAGCCCGGCCATGACGACCTCAGCCCAGATTCAACTCCTTGAAGAAGTCGTTGCCCTTGTCGTCGATGATGATGAAGGCGGGGAAGTCGACGACTTCGATGCGCCAGATCGCTTCCATGCCGAGCTCGGGATATTCGAGCACCTCGACCTTCTTGATGCAGTGCTCGGCGAGGTTCGCCGCAGCGCCGCCGATCGAGCCGAGATAGAAGCCGCCGTACTTCTTGCAGGCCTCGCGCACGGCAGGCGCCCGGTTGCCTTTCGCCACCATCACCATTGAGCCGCCGGCGGCCTGGAACTGGTCGACGAAGGAATCCATGCGGCCGGCCGTGGTCGGACCGAACGCGCCGGAGGCATAGCCGTCGGGCGTCTTGGCGGGCCCGGCGTAATAGACCGGATGGTTCTTGAAGTAATCCGGCAGCGGCTCGCCCTTCTCCAGCCGTTCGCGCAGCTTGCCATGGGCGCTGTCGCGCGCGACGATCATGGTGCCGGTCATCGAGACCCGCGTCTTGATCGGGTATTGCGAGAACGTCGCCAGGATGTCCTTCATCGGCTGGTTGAGATCGATCTTGACGACCTCGCCACCGAGCGACTGCTCGACTTGCGGCAGGTACTGCGCCGGGTTGTGCTCGAGCTCCTCGAGATAGACGCCGTCTTTGGTGATCTTGCCCAGCACCTGGCGGTCGGCCGAGCAGGATACGCCGAGGCCAATGGGGAGCGAGGCGCCATGGCGCGGCATGCGGATCACGCGCACGTCGTGACAGAAATACTTGCCGCCGAACTGCGCGCCGACGCCGAGGCTTTGCGTCATCTTGTGGATTTCCTTCTCCATCTCGACGTCGCGGAAGGCGTTGCCGTCGGGCGAGCCCTGGGTTGGCAGAGCGTCGAGATAGCGTGCGGAGGCGAGCTTCACCGTCTTCATGCAGAGCTCGGCCGACGTGCCGCCGATCACGATGGCGAGGTGATAAGGCGGGCACGCGGCGGTGCCGAGCGTGAGGATCTTCTCCTTCAGGAACGCCAGCAGCCGGTCCTTCGTCAGCACCGAGGGCGTGGCTTGGAACAGGAAGCTCTTGTTGGCGGAGCCGCCGCCCTTGGCCATGAACATGAACTTGTAGGCGTCATCACCCTCGGCGTAGATCTCGCACTGCGCCGGCATGTTGTTGGCGGTGTTCTTTTCCTCGTACATCGAGAGCGGCGCCACCTGCGAGTAGCGCAGATTGCGGCGCAGATAGGCGTCACGCGCGCCTTCGGACAGCGCCGCCTCGTCGTCGCCGTCGGTGATGACGTTGCAGCCCTTCTTGCCCATGATGATCGCGGTGCCGGTGTCCTGGCACATCGGCAGCACGCCGCCTGCCGCGATGTTGGCGTTCTTCAAAAAGTCCAGCGCGACGAACTTGTCGTTCGGGCTGGCTTCACCGTCCTCCAGAATGGCGCGGAGCTGCTTCAGATGACCGGGGCGCAGATAATGGTTGATGTCGCCGAAAGCCGCCTCGGATAGCGCCCGCAGCGCCTCACGCGACACCACCAGCATCTCCTTGCCGAGAACTTTCTCGACCCTGACGCCCTCGGACGAAATCTTCTTGTAGGGCGTCTCGTCCTTGCCCAGCGGGAAGAGCGGGGTGTGCTTGTAGGGCGGAACGGGCTTGGACTGGTCGGGAAAGGCGGTGGGAGCGTTCATGGCGCGAATCTCTGGTTCTGGGCCCTGGCGGGCCTCGGCGTAGAAGCGTTCTAAGCCGATTTTGAGCCGAAAAGAAAGGGAGCGGAAGCATGGGAAAGGTCGCCAGTGATCGGGAAAGCATTGACACAGCTCGTGGAAATGCTTCTTCCCACTCTTGCGCATCTCCTCCGCCGACGCTTGAATGCGCGCCCTAAGGGGCTTTTCATCATGACATTGAACTCGAACATCCGCGGCGCGATCCTGGTCGCCGCCGCCATCACCGGCCTTGTGACCCTGACCTCGCCCGCCCGCGCGGATCGCTGTGACGACAGCGTCAAGGAACTGGCGAACCAGGTCGATCGCCTCAAGGTGAATTTCCGTGCCCGAAACGTCGTCTATCTCTCGCACCCCGCGGCCAAGGAGCTGTCGGTCGGCTGCCGCGGCGACAAATATTCGATCGAGCTCTATGCCAAGGGCGATCGCAAGCCCAAGCCGGAATTCTACGCGCTGGTGGGCTCGATGGCGGCGATCGTCTTCACCGTGACCAAGGACGACACCACGACGGGCGCGACGCGGTGCCTGAAGCGGATGGGCCTGCTCCGCGGCGACAAGGTCACGATGCGCTACCGCCGCCTCAACATGGAATGCACGCGCACCAAGACGGACGCCACCATCGCCATCACGCGCGGCAAGGACGAATAGAGCGGAGCTCCTTCCGTTTCGCTGCGGATATGTATCTCATCCGCACGGTGCAAACCGAGACGACGAGGCCTCTCCCCGTCATTGCGAGGAGCCCTTGCGACGAAGCTATCCAGACTGTCTCCCCGGATAGATTTCTGGATTGCTTCGCTACGCTCGCAATGACGGAGTACGTGGCGAGCGGCGTCGCGCCACGCGTGCACGACCTCTCCCGCACCATTCCATCGAATTCTAACGATTGGCTTGAAGAAAATTTCGCTCCTCACAGGGCAGGCTTGATTGTTTTCATATGTGAGGGTTTGCGAATGAAGGTTTCCACCGTTGCGCCCCCGCCAATCGCGGTCGTGGTCCCGAACTACGACACCGCCAAGCCGCAGGACGATCAGACCAAGGTCAAGGACGAGAATCCGACCTTCAAGCCGCAGCCGCCGGCGCCGCTGCCGCCGGGTCAGGGCACGCGGATCGATCAGCTGGCCTGATCAGGCCGGGCTGAAAGCGCGCGATCGGCCAGTCGGGCGGTTCCTGCGCCAGGCTGCGGCTTTGCGCGCGAGAGCGAGGCCGGCTAACCATCCAGCTCGCGATAGCGGCGGAAGATGCCCTGCTCGTTGAAGGGAATGCGGCGCTCGCTTTCGAGATAGGCCTTGATGTTCGGCCGCGCGGCGATGCGCTCGTGCAGGCCGACAAGGCCCGGGACACCCGCTTCGAACGCCTTCATGCGCTTGGGGAAGGCATAACGAAGTCCATCGACGATCTGGAAAAGGGAAAGGTCGACATAGGTCAGGCGGCGACCGTTGACATAGGTGCCGCCGGCCCCGGCGAGAAGCCGCTCGAAATAGCCGAGATATTTCGGCACGCGCTCGTCCCAGAAATCGGCGGTGCGCTTCTTCGCCGGCGCCTTCTGGTCCTCGTAATAGAGCGAGGGGCCGAGCGGATGATGGGTGTCGTGGATCTCGACGACGAAGTCCGTGATCGTGAGCTGGAGCTGATGCACCCAGAGCCTGCCGGCTTCCGTCTTTGGCGCAAGTCCATGGCGTGCGCCGAGATAGAGCAGGATGTTGGCAGTCTGGCCGATGACGAGCTTGCCCGACTTCAGGAACGGCGGCGCAAAGGGCGGCGTGCCCTTCGCGTCCATCATCTTCATCATCTCGGCCGTTCCGCGCGGACCACGCGCGACATCGACGTAATCGGCCCCTGCCTCCTCCAGCGCCAGCCGCACATATTCGCCGCGGCCCTGGATCTCGGGCCAGTAGTAGAGCTCGTATTTCATGGGAAAGGTCCGTGCACGTGGCGGCGATCGGACCAATCTAGCATACGGTTTATCGTTCCGTCAGCGTGCGGCTGAGCGCTCGTGCAGCACACGGCATTGGCGGCCTATTCCAAGGCATCGCGAGACGTCTCAGCACGAAAAAGGCGCCGTGCCGGAAGCACGACGCCCTTGTCTCGATTGACTTGCGATCAGTTGGTCTGCTGGATCGCTGACAATTCCCAGCCGCCATTCGGGCGACGAGCGAAGGTCCACACCTCGGTGGCCTCGGTCGGCTGCTCGCTGCCGGCAACGACCGTGCCGCTGTTGCGGTCCAGCGTCTTGTCGGTGAGCGCGAAGCGCAGCGCCACCGTGGCGTAGTCGGTCTCGCCTTCGCGCCAGGCTTCGGCGAGGTCGCCCTGCAACAGCTTCACATTGGTGACCTTGTTGACAACGTTGCGGGCGCGGTTCTGGGCGAGGTCCTGCTCGAAATAGGAGACCATTTCCGGCGTCGCGAGCGTGTGCAGCTTGGCTACGTCCTCGTTCGACCAGGCCGTCTGGACTTCGCCGAGCAGACGCTCGAACGCCTCATAGTCATCAGGCTTGATCTCGAGCGGCGCGTTGTTGGCGCCGCCGAAGCCGAAGCCGCCAAGTCCGCCGCCAAGTCCACCGCCGAGACCACCGCCAAGGCCGCCAGCCAGCGCGCTGCGATGGTTTGTCTGCGGTCCGGGCGCCGCGCCGGCCTCAGCATTGGCATAAGCCGCACGCGGGGCGTTACGGCGCTGCCACCAGGACATTGCCAGCCGCACCACGAGCACCACCAGCGCGATCTGGATGATCAGGCCGAGGATCGAGGACAGGCCGCCGAGACCGCCGAACAGGCCGCCGCCGAACAGCATGCCGAGCAGGCCTGCGCCGAGGAAGCCGGCCGCAAGGCCGCCCATGAAGCCGCCGGCGCGACCGAACATGCCGCCGCGCGCAGGCGCGGATGCCGCCGAATTCATGCCAGCACCGGGCTGGGTGTAGGTCCGGTTGAACTGCGAGGTCGAGCCCGGCGCGGTCGTGGTCGACGGCGGCGCCGAATAGGAGCGCGTACCGCGCGAGCCGGACGACATGCCGCCGCCCGCGCGGGCGTCAGCCGACGAGATCGTCAGGGCGGTCGGCAGCGCAAGCGCCAGCACGACGGCGATCGTGTTGAAGAATTTCCGGGAGCGAAGCGAGAAAGTCATGTGCGTTTCCCAAATCCCCGGCATGGGGACGTGCCCCTAAGATGGGCAGACTTCCCGAAAAGTGAAGACGATTTCGGATCTTGTGGCTGCGGCCCTCAGTCGCGGGGATGTGGCAAAAGCCCATATTTGACGGGAGCTTGGCCGCGGTGGAAGGGAAACGATGGTTACCAATTGCCGGCGATTCTGCGCGGGAGTTTCCGCTTTTTCACGCCATCGCGAGAATCGACGAACCGATTGCCGCCTCTCGCCTTCAACCCTGCTTGCCCATCGTCTCCTTCACCGCGGCCACCAACTGGCTGAGCGTGAACGGCTTCGGCAGGAAGTCGAACTGCTGCCCCTCGGGCAGACTTTTCTCGAAGGCGTCCTCGGCATAGCCCGAGACGAAGATGAACTTGATGTCGGCATTCTTCTCCCGCATCGCCTTCAGCAGCGTCGGACCGTCCATCTCGGGCATGACGACGTCCGACACGACGAGGTCGATTGCGCCGCCCTGCTCCTCCAGCATGTCCATCGCCTCCACGCCGTTCTCGGCCTCGATCACGGTGTAGCCGCGCGAGCGCAGGCCTCGCGCATTGAGGGCGCGCAGGCCCTCCTCGTCCTCGACCAGGAGGATGGTGCCCTGTCCGGTGAGATCGGTGCGCGGCTTCGCCTCCGCCGGTGCAGCAGGCGTAGCGTCTTTCGCGGCGCTGTTGCTCGCGCCGACCGCAGCCGCAGGCGGTTCGACCTGCGCCTCCGCCTCGGCGATGTGGCGCGGCAGGAAGATATGGAACGAGGTGCCCTGCCCCGGCTCGGAATCGACATAGATGAAGCCGCCGGTCTGCTTGACGATGCCGTACACGGTGGACAGTCCAAGGCCGGTCCCCTTGCCGACTTCCTTGGTCGAGAAGAACGGCTCGAAGATCTTGTCGCGGATGTCCGCCGGGATGCCGGTGCCGGTATCGGCGACCTCGATCCGCACATAGTCCGCCGCCGGCATACCCTTGTAGGCGAGCCTGGCCGCTTCTTCTGCGGTGACGTTGGCGGTGCGGATGATCAGCTTGCCGCCATCCGGCATCGCGTCGCGCGCGTTCACCGCCAGGTTGACGATCACCTGCTCGAACTGGGAGACGTCGACTTTGACTGGCCAGAGATCGCGGCCGTGGATGGTCTCGTGCTTGACCTTCTCCCCGATCAGGCGGCGCAGCAGCATGGCAAGGTCGGAGAGCGCATCGCCGAGGTCGAGCACCTGCGGCCGCAGCGTCTGCCGCCGCGAGAACGCCAGCAGCTGCCGCACCAAGGTGGCGGCGCGCGTCGCGTTCTGCTTGATCTGCATGATGTCCTGGAACGACGGGTCGGTCGGCTTGTGCGCGTTCAGCAGGAAGTCGTTCGCCATCATGATGGCGGAGAGCACGTTGTTGAAGTCGTGGGCGATGCCGCCGGCGAGCTGGCCCACCGTCTCCATCTTCTGCGACTGGTTGATCTGGTTCTCCAGCGCGCGCCGCTCGGTGGTCTCGAGCATGTGCACGATCGCCGCTTCCGCCTCGGTCTCGGCCGAATCGACCGGCGTGACGAAGAACTGGCCCCAACGCTCCTTGGCTCCTTCCAGCGCCACTTCGACCGGCGCGATGTCGGCCTTGCCTTCGGCAGCCTGGTTGATGGCGGTGATCAAGAGGTGCCGGTCGCGCGAATTGACCGCACGGAAGATCGACTTGGAGGAGGTGTCCAGCCCCAGCGCCTGACTGAGCTTGGCGTAGCGCGCATTGGCGCGCACCACGTTGCCGGCGCGATCGACGGTCGCGATCGCCATCGGCGTGTGGTCGAAAAAGCGCATGAACCGCACTTCGGCCGCGCGGTCGGGATCGCTGCGCTCGTCGCGGGCGCGGCTGATCACGAGCGTGCGCGACGGGCCTGGCGCGCCATCGGCGCCGAAGGCGAGCTTGTGATAGAGCCGCACCGGCATGGTCCGGCCGGTGCGCATCCGCAGGTCGATGTCGAACACCTCGGTCTTCACCTCGCCCGGCACGGCCACGATCGAGGTCAAGAGCGAGGCGCCGTCGCCCGAGACGATGTCGGTGAGCTTGAGGCCGCCCGATCCGATCTCGGCGAGATCGTAGTCGAGCCAGTTCGCCAGCGTCGCGTTGACATAAGCGAGTTCGCCGGCCGGGTTGACCGAGAAGAAGCCGCACGGGGCGTGATCGAGATATTCGATGGCGTGCTGGAGTTCCTGGAACACGTCCTCCTGGCGCTCGCGGTCGCGGGTGATGTCGGCGATCGACCACACCGCATATTTCGCCTCGCGCTTTTCAGTTCCGAGCGGACGCACGCGCATGCGCAGCCAGCGCCCCTGGCTGCCGTCCTGGCCGGAGATGCGCACCTCCTCCTGCTGCCGCTTGCCTTCGCGCGCGGCTTTCAGCAGACGGAACACGGCTTCGGAAACATCGGGGTTGCCGATGAAGACGCGTTCCACCGGGCGCACGTCCTGCGGGCCGCTGGCACCGGTCAGCGTCAGATAGGCGGCGTTGGAATAGACCACATGGCCGCGCGCGTCGGTGACCGCGAGACCATCGAAGGCGTGATCGGAGATGCGCCGAATGATCGGATCGTCGAGATTGCGGTCGGCAAAGCGGATGATGCCGGCGGCGAAGGCGAACAGGTTGAACAGGCCGACCATCGCCAGCACGGCGAGGATGCCGAGGATATAGGGCTGCGCCTGCGCGCGCCCGAGCGTCATCAGCCCCACGGCGACGGCGACGAGGCCGGCGGCCACCAGCAGCACCAGGACAATGCTGCCCGAGCGCGGCGACGGCTCGTGCGCCGCAACGGGATCGCGTGTGAGGTCGTGGTCGGTCTCGGCGGTCATTCTCGAGCTGGCGCAGCCTGTCGGCAGAGAATCAACGCGCTACCCGGCGCGTGGGGTCCTCCCTGCCTCAATCGGACCCTGAGGTGCAAGGGCAGCGAAGACGAAAGGTACGCTGATTCCCAATTTAGAGCCATTTCCGGTACTTTTCGGGCGTTTTATCCCCGCCCGGCGCTGAATCCGCGCTTCAGCCGCATGACGTAGCCGATGACCTCGGCGACGGCGTGATAGTGCTCGGTCGGGATTTCCTGGTCGATGTCGACGGTGGCATAGAGCGCGCGGGCCAGCGGCACGTTCTCGACGATCGGAATGTCGTGCGCGCGCGCGATCTCCCGGATCTTGAAGGCGAGGTTGTCGACGCCCTTGGCGACGCAGATCGGCGCGGTCATGCCGCGCTCATAGGACAGCGCCACCGAGTAGTGGGTCGGGTTGGTGATGATCACCGAGGCCTTGGGAACCGCAGCCATCATGCGCTTCTTGGCGCGCTGCTGCCGCAGCTGCCGGATCTTGCCCTTGATGTGCGGGTCGCCTTCGGACTGCTTGTACTCTTCCTTGATCTCCTGGAGCGACATCTTCTGCCGCTGGAACCAGCTCCGGTACTGGAAGAAGTAGTCGGCGATGGCGATGATTGCGAGCGCGGCGACCACCGCGCCGAGCAGTTGGATGGTCAGGCTGGTGCTGGCGCCGAGCATGGCCGCCGGATCGAGCCTGACCATCGCCTCCATGCGATGCCGCTCCGGCCACAGGATCATGGTCATGACCACCGCCAAGGCGACGAGCTTGCCGATGCCCTTGAGAAAATTGGCGGCCGCCTGCTTGCCGAAGATGCGCTTGAAGCCGGCGCCGGGCGAAATCTTGTTGAATTTGGGCTTGAGGGATTCGGCCGACCACACCAAACGGTGCTGGAGCATGTTGCCGGCGATGGCCGCCAGCACCAGCATCAGCAAGGGCACGCCGATCGCGGCAAGCACGGCGAACTCGATCTGCTGCATCAGGGCGAGCAGAGCCTTGCCGTCGGTCTTGATCATCCAGGAGTTGGCGAGCAGGGCGCGCATCGGCGCCATGAGCCCGCTGCCGACCGAGCCCGAGAAGGTCGCCACCACGAGCGTTCCGCCCGCCATCATGAACCAGGTGTTGATCTCCTGGCTCTTGGCGACGTCGCCGCGTTCGAGCGCATCGTCGAGGCGCTTTTGCGTCGGGTCTTCTGTTTGACTCTCGGGATCGTTGTCTTCCGCCATCGAGTGACCCCTGTTACCTGAGCGGCATCATCTGGTGCATGACACCGATGAAGTAGTCGAGAAAGGTGCCCATCATCGCGGTGAGCACCACGGCGAGCACCAGGAAGCCCGCGAAGATCGACAGAGGGACGCCGACGAAATAGACCTGCATCTGCGGCATCAGCCGCGCCAGCACACCCAGGCCGATGTTGAAGACGAGGCCGAACACCAGGAACGGTCCGGAGAGTTGCAAGCCGAGGCGGAACGCGGCGGAGAAGGCGCGCGTTGCCAGCGAGGCGACGTCGCCGCTCGACACGGTCTCGCCCGGCGAGAAGATCGTGTAGCTGTCGTTCAGCGCCGCAATGACCAGATGATGGCTGTCCGTGGCAAACAGCAGCGTTATCCCCAGCATGGTCAGGAAGTTCCCGACCAGCACGCCCTGCTGTCCCTGCGTCGGATCGACCGAGGTGACGAAGCCGAGCCCCATCTGCTGGGCGATCACGGATCCTGCGACCTGGAGCGCGGACAGGGTCACGCGCGCGGTCGCGCCCAGCACGATGCCGATCGCGATCTCATGCAGCATCAGCACCAGCAGCGGCGCCAGCGAACCCATGTCGACCTGGTAGGCGTTGCGATGCAGCGGCAGGATGATGAGCGTGAGCAGCAGCGCGATCGAGAGCTTGATCCGCGTCGGAATGTTGGTCTCGCCCAGCCCCGGCAGCAGCATCACCATCGCGCCGACCCGGGCGAAGGCGAGCATGAAGGAAGCGGCGAGCGCCGGCAGCAGCGAGACGTCGATGCGCATAATCGAATGCCTCGGCTCCAACATTCGCATGCCATCGCGGCACTTTTGCGAATGTTGGAGCCAAAGAGGCATTCGCAACTAGCAATAGTCGTGGGGCTGCCGGATTTGACATTCGCAAACGCGACTCGCGGAGACCCCGAGGCGAATGTCAAATCCACCGCACGACGCATTGTGCCTCAGCCGCCGATGATTCGCGACGATATCCGCATCATGTGGGCGTGCATCGAATCGGCCATGAACGGCAGCGCCAGCAGCATCGTGGCGAAGATGGCCAGGATCTTCGGCACGTAGATCAGCGTCTGCTCCTGGATTTGCGTCAGCGCCTGGAACAGCGACACGATGACGCCGACGACGAGTCCGACCACCATCAGCGGCGAGGACACGATCACGATGGTCCAGATCGCGTCGCGCGCGACATCGAGGGTTTCGGGGCCGGTCATTGCTTGTTGCTCACTCTGATCGTCGCTTGCATCAGGAAGGCGAATGGCGAGTAGCGAATGGCGAATGGGAGACGCCCCATTCGCTACTCGCCATTCGCCACTCCCCGCTCAGATGGGCATCTTCATGATGTCTTCATATGCCGCGATGACGCGGTCGCGGACCGAGACCAGCGTCGACACCGCGACGTCGGTGTCGGCGACCGCCGTCACCACGTCCATCACGTTGGCCTTGCCGGAGGCCATCGCCACCGTCTGCGCATCGGATTTGCGGCCGGACTCGACGACGCTGCCGACGGCGTCCTTCAGCATCGAGGCGAAGGATTGCCCGCTCGGCTCGCTGCCCTTGCCGGGGCCACTGTTCTCCAGCACCCGGGCGAGGCTGGCGTAAGCATTCGCGGCGACTGTCGGTGATGCCATGGCTTATGATGTCCTGTTCAGCTCTTGAGGATGTCGAGCGTGCGCTGGATCATCCGGCGCGTCGCACTGATGATGTTGAGATTGGCCTCGTAGGATCGCTGCGCATCGCGCATATCCGTCATCTCGACCACGGAGTTCACGTTGGGATATTTCACGTTGCCGCTGGCATCGGCCGCCGGATTGTTGGGCTCGTATCTGACGCGGAAATTGGACTGGTCGGGCTTGATCCTGCCGAGGGTGACGACCTGCGCATCGAGCGTGCGGTCGAGCGCGGAGGAGAAGGTCGGGACCTTGCGCCGATAGGGATCTCCGCCGGCGCTCTGCGCCGTCGAATCTGCGTTCGCGATGTTCTCGGAGATCACTCGCATACGCCCGGCCTGCGCACGCAGGCCGGAGGTCGCGATCGCCATCGAGCGGGCGAAGTCGCTGCTGTCACTGGCCATGATGCACCCCATACTCCCTTGTTGGTCGGATCATGCCTTAGGCCTTGCCGATCGCCGTCTTGAGCAGTCGCAGGCTCTTCGAATAGAGCGAGGTCGCCGCCGCGTAGTCCATCTGGTTGCTGGCCGCTTTCATCATCTCCTCTTCGAGATTGACGGCGTTGCCCGCGGGACGTGTCTCGAAACCCGCGTTCCTGTTCTGGTCGAATGCGGAGGCCGCGCCCGACGGCGCCATGTGGGAGCTGCTGGTGCGGGTGAGCAGTAGGGGTCCCATCGAGCCTGCGACCGCGCCGCTCTTGTCGAACTTCGGCTCGACCAGATCGCGGGGCCGGAATTTGGGCGTATCGGAATTGGAGACGTTCTCCGACAGGACGCGCTGGCGCTCCTGGTGCCACTGCATCTTGGTTCGAAGCACCGACAGTTCCGGAATGTCGTTAATGGACATCGTCGCGGCTCCTTCCGCCTGCTTCGGCCCCAGCCTTAAGCTAGGCAGAATTTGCCGCGTGTATGGTTAACGGCTGGTTAAGATGCTGCGGATCCGTGTCCCCGAACGGCAAGCGCCCGCGCCCGGCCGTGTTTCTACGTCCTCCAAAACTGCCATTAACCCCGCCGTTTGGCGGCCCGTGCACAGACCAAGAAGTCGTTTTGGATCGAGCGATTCATGGGTTATTAAGAGTTGGGGACGGCAAAACTTGCCGTGCAACGTTGAGAAATCGCAGCTTGGGGCATCGTCCGTGCGTTGGGGTTAAACCGCCGCGCGGGCACGAGAAAAGCGCCATTTGTCGGGGACAAGTATGCAAGGCAGCCCTATCACCTTCATCGTCGCGTTCATCGTCGTGCTGGCGTTGATCGGCGTCGCTGCCTGGCTGGTTCGCCGATTCGCCGGCAGCCGGATCGGCGCCAATACCCAGCGCGGCCGGATGCCCCGGCTGGCCGTGATCGACGCTGCCGCGGTCGATGGCCGGCGCCGCCTGGTGCTGGTCCGGCGCGACAATGTCGAACACCTGCTCATGATCGGCGGCCCGACCGACATCGTCGTCGAGCCCAACATCGTTCGTGCAGCGCCCAGCCGCGACCAGCTGCCGCAACGCCCGAACGCCGCCGAACCGCCGCGCCTTGCTCCCCTGCCCGATGCCGGAAGCTGGGCCGATGAAGCGCCGCGACCCGAACTGCTCGACCATCCCGAGCCGCAAATGCCCGAGCCGCCGCCGCGGCCGGCGCGCCCGTCCTTCGCCGACGAAGTGCGCCGGCCCGCGCCCACGCTGGCCGAACGGCGCAGCGAGCCGCCGCTGGCCGGCTTTACGCCGGAGCCGATCGCGCCGCGTCCGGAGCGCGAACCACGGCCCGAGCCGCTGCCGCCGCGCGTCGCCCGCAGCGAGCCGCCGCTGACGCCGCGCCCCCCGCGCGGCAGCGAGCCGATGAAAATGCCGCCCGTGCGCGCCGAACGCGTTGCCGCACCGCCACCACCGCCCGTGCAGCAGGCTGCGCCCGTTCCGCCGCCGGCAGCTGCTGCTGCGCCCTCGAGCGCCGAGCAGAATCTCGCCGAAATGGCGCAGCGGCTCGAGGCCGCCCTGCGCCGTCCGGCCGGGGACACGGTCGCGCCTCCGGTTGCGCCGGAGCCACCGCCCACTCCCCCGCGCGCTGCCCGGAGCGAGCCGCCTGCGCCGCTGGCTCCGCCTGCCAAGCCCGCCGCGGAAAAGACCAGCTTCGAAAATCTCGAAGACGAGATGGCCTCCCTGCTGGGCCGTCCGAAGCCGTCTTCGTGAGGATCCCGGCCCTCCCGCGTAGAGTTCTTTTCCTTTCTGTCCTGTTCGGTGCGGCCTCGCTCGCGATGCCGGCGCATGCCCAGGACATCAGCATCAATCTCGGCGGCGCCGGAGGCGGCGGCGTCACCGAGCGCGCGATCCAGCTGATCGCTCTGCTCACGGTGCTGTCGATCGCACCCTCGATCCTGATCATGATGACGTCGTTCACGCGCATCGTGGTGGTGCTGTCGCTGCTGCGCACCGCGATGGGCACCGCGACCGCGCCGCCGAACTCGGTGATCATCGCGCTCGCGATGTTCCTGACCTTCTTCGTGATGGGCCCGGTCCTGCAAAAGTCCTACGACGAGGGCATCCGTCCGCTCGTCGCCAACCAGATCGGCGTCGAGGACGCGCTCCAGCGCGCTTCGGTCCCCCTGCGCGGGTTCATGCAGAAGAACGTGCGCGAGAAGGACCTCAAGCTGTTCCTGGATCTCTCCGGCGAGCCGCCGCCGGCTACGCCCGACGATCTCGCACTTCGCATCCTCGTCCCCGCCTTCATGATCTCCGAGCTGAAGCGCGCCTTCGAGATCGGCTTCCTCTTGTTCCTTCCCTTCCTCATCATCGACCTCGTCGTCGCCTCGGTGCTGATGTCGATGGGCATGATGATGCTGCCGCCGGCGACGATCTCGCTGCCGTTCAAGCTGATCTTCTTCGTGCTGGTCGACGGCTGGTCGCTGGTGGCAGGCAGCTTGGTGCAGAGTTACGGGGGGTGAGGCGGCCTTTGCGCGATTGCCTGCTCCGCCTCCGCCCTCGGCGAATGCCTCCACGCCCTTCCCTCATTGCGAGGAGTAGGAAGAGTTCTACCGCGTCATCTTGATCTGCCGGACGACCGGGATCGTTGGCAGCGAGCCGGTGTGTTCGCCGTCGTCCTTGGCTTGCGAGGCGCCGGGGGCGCGGGCGGTAGCGTCGGGGAAGCGCTGCTTCATCTCGCGCAGGAAGCCGTCGAGCGTGTCGACGCTGGCGGCGAGCTTGGCGATCTCGGCGAATTCGGCGCTGGACGCAGCGGCCGGCTTGCTGGCGATGTCGAAAGCGAGGCGGTCGGCGCTCTCGCTCATCAGCGGCGCGTACTTCTCGCGGAAGCGCGACAGGCCGATCGAATCGTCGGCGAGAGCGTAGCCAACGGCGGCGCGGATGATGTCGCTCTTCTCGACCGCATTGAGCGGCTTGAAGTCGCGGAACCGCTCGCCGTAATAGAGCTCGATCTGCTCGGCTGACTCGCGCCAGCGCCGCGCCGCCCAGAAGATGTCGGAGCGGAGACGGAGCACTTCGCGCCCAGACACGTTCGAGACGATGTCGAGCGCGAGATCGTGGCGGCCGACGTCGCTCTGCGCGCGCCCCTCCAGCAGCAGGCGCTGCTGGCGGAGTTCGCCCGACAGATCGCTGATGCGGCTCGCGCGCAATGCGGTGATCGCCATGTCCGGCCTGCGGTTGGCGAGATAGATCATGGAGAGGCGCGCGGCGACCTGGGCGCGCGCCGCGCCTTCGAGGCGATGATCGACCTGGTATTGCAAGAGCTCGGCGGCCTGGTCGAGCAGATCGATCGAGGCGAGACGATCGGCGAGCCGGCGGATCAGTTCGTCGCCGCGCCGGCCGATCGGCGTCAGCTCGCGGAACTCGTAGAACATCCCGAGCGCCTCGACCGGCGGCAGTTCGTCGCCCTTCGGTCCCAGAAAGAGCTGCGTGAACAGCTCGGAGGCGAGGTCCTGCGCCTGACGCGAGGCTTCGGCGTTGGGCTGCAGCCGCGTCGCGGTGCGCGCGGCGGTGAGCGCGTCCCGATAGCGTCCGGCCTCGGCATACATCCGCGACAGCATCTGCAGCGTCTTGACCTCGATCGCGTCGCCGCGCCAGGTCATCGACAGCGTCTCGAGCTCACGCAGCGCCTCGTCCTTGCCGATCTCGTCGCGCCTCTGCCGCAGCGCGATCTCGAGTTGCTTGGCCTCGGCCGCAGCCTGGCGGTCGTTCGAGGCGGCGGCGAGCTTGTAGTCGTCGAGCGCATCCTTGTCGTGGCCGAGCGCCTCGGCGAGGCGGCCGCGCAGTACGGCGAAGGCGGGCGCAGCCTCGGGCGGGACACCGACCACCTCGAGCTCGCTGCGGCGCTTGGAAGCGCCGGCATAGTCCTTCACCTCGAGCGAGGCGCGCATCGCCTCCATCGTCACGATACGCTGGATGTCGAGCGGCAGCGAGGCGATGGCGAATTCGACGTTCTTGAACTTTTCGCGCGCGTCCGCCCATTTGCCCTGGCGCGCATAGGCGAGCGCCTTCCAGAGCTGGGAATCGTGGCTGTTGCCGATCACGGGATTAGCAAGATCCTTCAGGCCCTGCGCGGGCCGGCCGATCAGGATGCTCGCGATCGCATGCATGATCAGCGCACCGCTCTCCTCCTTGTTGAGAGGATCGCTCAGCATCACGTCGGTCACGGCCTTGGCCTCGTGATACATGGCGCGCGACATGTAGAACTGCGCGAGATCGAGCCGCGGCAGCGAGCGCAGCGCCGGCTCGACGGCCGAGATCGCGGTCATCAGTTCGCTCTGCCGCGCCATGAAGCTTTCCGACTGGCCCTTGCGCCAGCCTTCGGGGCTGAAGACCGGGCGCACCGCAGTCGGCGCCCGCTCGGCCGAGATGTCGACCGGCGACAGCGTCAGTCCGCCCTTCTTGCCGAGGATCACCTTGTCCAGGCCAACCTCGACGCCGACCTCGTCGGAGTTCGGCCGGATCGCGATCCCGTGCGCGGATTCCAGCAGCGAGAGATCGACGAGGTCCTGCCGCTTGATGAAGCCGCGCACGGGCCGCTGGGCGGTGACGACGAAGAGCGTGTCGCCGGCATCGGGATCGGTGAGCTTGTGCAGGAGGCCCGGATTGGCGAAGGGAATCGCGATATTGGCCAGCGCGGGATCGGTGATGTTGCGCGACATCATCAGCGGAAGCGGCGTGGACTGGATCTTGTCGGCGAGCGTCAACATCCAGTTGGTCTCCTTGCCGACCTCCTCGCTCGTCAGCGAGTAGACCAGCGGGCGGGTGAGACGGATACGCACCGCCTGCCCCTTGTCGAGCGGCATGCGGCCGACCTCGCCGATCATCGCGCCGCCCCGCGTGCGGATCGCCTCGACATCGATCGGCTTCGGCGTGTCGAACACCAGCCACACCGTGTCGCCGCGGCGGAACGCCGCCGCCGGCGTTGCGACCTGAAGCGGAAACGTCACGCGCAGGCCGTCGCTGTCGCGGCGCGCATCGACACTCGCAATCGCAGGCTGAGGCGCGGCCTGCGGTTCGGCAGACGCAGCCTTGATGGGCTCGGCTTTGGCGGGTTCGACTTTGGCGGCGTCCTTGGGCGGCTCCGTCACCGTCTCTCTCGGTCCTTGAGCCGGCGCGGCCGCTGTTTCCCGCGCAGGCGGCGGCGGCTTTGCGGCTTCGACCGCGGCAGCAGGTGCCGGTTTCAGTGCTTCTGCGGGCGGCAGCGCGGCGGGCGCCTCCGGCTTCACCTCGGGCTTGATGTCGATCTTGGCTTCCCGCGCGATTGTCTCGGAGCTCGGCGGCGCAATCTCGCGCTGGACATCCTTTGCCTTCTCCGCCGCGCGCTTGTCCGGCGCGGGCACAGGCGCTGGTCCTTGGCCGGCAGGCTTCATCTGCGCGATCGCCGCCTCGGGCCCCGCGGCCAACTTGCCCCTGTCCGGCTGGAACGAGACGTCCACGACATAGTTCTTCTCGTCCCGGAACGAATGCACGTCGGAATCGCCGATCAGCGCGATCTCGACATTGGTCTGGTCGATATCGGATTTCTGCTTGATCGAGGCGACGTTCGGCGGCGCCGCGACGACGGCGTCCGCCAGGTCGAAATTGAGGTTGGCATTGAAGATCAGCGTGAGCTTCTGCTCGTTGAGCACGGAGGAGACGCCGACGCCGTCGGGCATTTCGAACACGAAGCGCACGAAGGTCGGCTGCACGGAGGCACGCACGCGGATTTGCGGACGCTTTTTGGCCTCGGCGGCGGCGCGCTGGGCGCGCAACGCGCGCTCGGCGGCGCGCGCGCGTTCGGCGAGCTCCTTGACGACGTCCATGGGCAGGCTCGGCGGCGGTCCCTTCCATCCCTCCGGCAGGAGGTCGATGAAGGTGCGCTCGCCCGCATTCATGGTGTTGACGGTGACGCGCCGTGCCAGCGACAGGCGGATGGCGCCGCCGTCGGGATCGCGGCGCGCGGAGTTGACGTAGTCGGGCGCACCTTCCGGAACGCGGTCGACGGGAACATCGACGGGCCGGTCGAAGCGGATGATGAGAATGGAGCCCGCGGTCGCCACCTCCGAGGGCACGTCCTCGCCGAGCTTGATGACCAGGCGGGCGAAGCCGCCACCCGCGGAAAACGTCGCCTCACCCCTGACCGGATCGGCCGCCTGGACGGGCGGCGCGAGACCGACCAGGGCACAGGCCGCCAGCAAGGTCGCCGCGCAGGCATGGCGCGACCAGCCCCGCGCCAAAGCGCGGGCTCGCGACACAAATCCAGCGGCAGCCTCTCGCGCCATTGGCGGCATTTCTTCCGGTTCGACGGGTCCAGGCCGAGCACTGATCCGGCCCTGCGTTCGACTTTAAGGTTTTGCCAATTAAGGACTTCTTAAGTATGAGCGCTCAATTCGGCTTTTGCGTCGGCCTGCCGTCGATCTTCGGTAATTCGCCGGCCGAGGCGGATTGATCGCCGCCGCCATTGGCACGTCGGGCCATCTCGACGGTCAGCTTCTCGGCCGCTTCCGGCGACATCAGCCCCATGATGTCCGACATCTTCCGCGGCGCGATCGCCGAGGCGATCTCGATCAGCACGCCCATCTCGAGCCGGTCGAACACCCGCGCGGCATCCTTCGGCTTCATACCCTCGTACATGGTCACGAGGCCCTTCATGCGCTGGGCTTCGGCGGCCTTCTGCTCGGCCTGGGTCGCGGAGATGCGGGTTTCCACCGCCTTCATCTCCTCGACCTTGTTCTCGATACGCTTCTCGGCGGACTTGAGCAGGCTCTCGCGGATGTCGATCTCGCGCTGACGCGCCTCGATCTCCTGCCGCCGCGCCTGCAGCCGTTCCAGCACCGCGCGCTCCGAGGCCGAGATCTGCGGCTGGGTCTCGTCGATCTTGATAGGGGTGCCGCCCTCCATCTTGGTCTCGGGCGCGGCCGGCTTCGGTGGCTCCTTTGGCGCGCTGGAGCCCGTGATATCAAGATCCTCGCGGCCGGTCGGAAAATTCAGGTTCTCTTCCGCCCAGGATTTCTTGCCCTGGTTCGGCTTGTAGTCGAACACATAGCCGCCGTTGATCGCAAGGCCCGCCACCTTCAGCGTGGCGAGGCCTGCGACGGCAACCAGGACGACCGGAATGACGCGGATGTTACGAAAGGACTTCATGCCCGGGCTTCATGCGGCAAGGCCGTTGGATCGTCGGCGCTCGGAAAAGGCTTCGGCCGCCGCCGCCACCGCCTTCGCCGATGACGGCTTGGCCGCGGGCGCAGCAACCGCCTCGGGGTTGGTCACGGGGCGCGCGGCGCTCGCGATCTTGGACAGGCGGCGCACCACGTTGTCGGCTTCGCCGAGCTGCTTGTAGAGCTGGTCCGACATCTGCGTCGCGGCGGCGAGCTGGCTGCCGAGGTTCTCGTTGACATCGCGCACGGCGAGCTTGAGCCCGCCGATCGCGCGCTCGGCGATCTCGGTCGCGGTGATCAGCTCGCCGATGACGGCCTTCAGCGAATGCTCGTCCGCCTTCAGCCGTGTCAGCCGCTTGTTGAGCATGACGCAGTAGACGATCGTCAGCATCAGCAGGATAGCCACCAGCGTCTCGATCGCCATTCCCAGGGAGTGGTTCATGGGGCCTCCATCATCTTGTTCTGCTCGTCGACCTTCTCGAACATCGCAAGTGTCGTACTTGGCTTGCGCAAGGGTTTCGTCACCCGGATTGCGACGCGGTCGCCGACCCGGCCCATCCGCCCCTCGGTCAGCGTGACGTCGCCGCAGCGCACGGTGACGTTGGCGTCGGCGCGCATGTCCAGCGGCAGCGTGTCGCCGACCTTGAGCCGCATCAGCTGCTTGAGCGGAATGTCGGCCTCATAGAGCACGGCATCGACCGCGATCTCGGCCTGCACGATCTCGGTGGCGAAGTGGCCCTCCCAGACCGGGTCGCGGCCGAACTTCTCGCCCATGAACATCTGGAGCAGGACGCCCCGGATCGGCTCGATGGTCGCGTAGGGCAGCAGCAGCTCGATGTTGCCGCCGCGGTCTTCCATGTCGATGCGCAGGCGCACCAGGATCGCGGCGTTGGCGGGACGGCTGATCGCGGCGAAACGCGGATTGGTCTCGAGCCGGTCGATCGTGAACGTCACCGGCGACAACGGCCGGAACGCCTGCTCGGCATCGGTCAGCACCACCTCGACCAGCCGCTTGACCAGCTCGGTCTCGATCGTGGTGTAGGGCCGGCCCTCGATGCGGA
This sequence comes from Bradyrhizobium sp., assembly GCA_035575945.1. Classification (GTDB taxonomy): domain Bacteria; phylum Pseudomonadota; class Alphaproteobacteria; order Rhizobiales; family Xanthobacteraceae; genus Bradyrhizobium. Next base: position 197,786 of record DATLXF010000015.1, read on the forward strand.
GCTGGCTGGTGCCGCGGCGGCCGCCGAGCAGCACGTCGATCATCGAGTAGATCAGGTTGGAATCGACCGTCGCCATGCCGAAGTTCTCCCACTCCTCGGCCTTGAAGACGGTGAGGACGGCGGGCAGCGGGATCGAGTTCATGTAGTCGCCGAACCGCACCGAGGTGATGCGGTCCAGCGAGACTTCGACGTTGTCGGAGGTGAAGTTGCGCAAAGACGTCGTCATCAGCCGCACCAGGCGGTCGAAGACGATTTCGAGCATCGGCAGACGCTCGTAGGAGACCATCGCCGAATCGATGATCGCGCGAATGCCGGAATGGTCGTCGAGCGTGATGTCGCCGACGGTGAAGCCGAGGAGATTGTCGATCTCCTCCTGCGACAGCACCCGCTCGCCGGAATTCTTGCCGCTGCCGAGATCGCGGCTGCCGTCCTCGACCATGGCCGCCCATTGCAGGGCCATGGTCTCCGACAGCTCGTTCTCGGCGGCAGCCTTTGCCGCCTCGGCGGGATCCTCGGAATCGAGCGAGGCCTCCCACTGGGCGGCAATTGCATCCTGGTCGACTTGGTCGTTGCCCGCCATGATCCCTAGTCCGTCATGCTCACTGGACCACGACTTCCTTGAACAGCACCGCGCTGACCTGGATCGGGGCGACCGCCGCGTTGACGCGCTTGGTCAGCTCCTCCTTGAGGCGGAAGATGCCGGCGGAGCCGTTGAGGTCCGAGGGACGCAGCTCGCGCACATAGGTCTGGAAGATGTCGGTGACTCGCGGCATCGTCGGCTTGATCGCCTCGACCTGCTTCTCTTCCTTCAGCTCCAGCACGATCTTCAGCCGCAGATATTGCACGCGCTCGCCGGGCGAGCCGGCGAGGTTGACCATCAGGTCGGGGACGTCGACGAAGGCCGGCGGCTTGGGCGGCGGAGCGGCCTCGGCATGGTGCTCGCCCTCGGCGTGGCGGAACAAGAAGAACCAGGTCGCAGCACCGCCGCCGAGCACCGCGAGCACGCCGACGACGATGATGATGAGCTTGAGCTTGTTCTTCGGCGGAGCGGCTTCCGCACCCTCGGCGGCTGCGCCGCCTTCTTCATTCTCTGCCATGTGTGCCGCGCTTGTTCATCTCTAGAAGTGGTCGAAAGAGCGAAGCCTCCTGGCAGACCGTGACGCGGTACGAATGTCCCCAGCGCTATGCGCTCCTGTGTTGCGCAAACGCTACGGTAATAATGGTTAACGGAACCTTTCGATTGCGCCGCAGCTAGGAAAAATCTGCCGGGCAAGCATGGCTAACAGAACCTTTCTGCCGCCCTCCTGCAGCCCCCTTGAGCCCGCAAGGCATTGAATTTCCAGAAAATTCCCGATTGGCACGGCTTTCGCTGAGAAGGGGCCGAGACCTCGCGGTTTGGGAGAACCAGACGGTCTCGGTCACGAGGTACGCCAAGGCGCTTGGGAGAGCGAATTGGCAGATCTCACTCAGGGGAGATTTCCGATGCAGAACGCGCGTCTGATCGGCTTGTCACGGCAGATGACGTTGGAGCGGCAGATCGACGTCATCGCCAACAACGTCGCCAATGCCAACACCAACGGCTTCAAATCCGACCATTCGCTGTTCGAGGAATATCTCAACTCGAACGCGCGTGAGGACAACTTCATCGGCCGCGACCGCCGGGTCTCCTATGTCCATGACCGCGGTACCTTCCGCAACATCGCCCAAGGGCCGATGGAGCCGACCAATAGTCCGCTCGACATGGCGATCAACGGCAACGCCTATTTCGCGGTGCAGGCCAATGGCGGCGAGTTCTACACCCGCGACGGCAAGTTCTCGCTGAACAGCACCGGCCAGCTCGTCACCGCGGACGGCAATCTCGTGCTCGGCAATGCCGGCCCGATCACCTTCCAGCCCACCGACCACGACATCAACGTCGCGCCCGACGGCACCGTCACCGTGCTCGAGGGCACGGCGCGAACCGACTCGATCCGCGGCAAGATCCGCATGGTCTCGTTCGACGATCCGACCAAGCTGACCAAGCTCGGCGCCAATCTCTATGCCGCCGGCGGGGCGAACCCGCAGGCCGAGACCAAGTCGACCCTGCAGCAGGGCTACGTCGAGAAGTCGAACGTGAATGCGGTCGGCGAGATGACCCGCATGGTCGAGGTGATGCGCAGCTACGCCGCGGTCGCCAATTTGCTGCAGCAGCAGAGCGACCTCCACAAATCGGCGATCGAGAAGCTCGCCGACGTTCCGGCCTGATTGAAGGAGAACTGACATGCAGGCGCTTCACACCGCAGCGACCGGAATGGCGGCACAGGAACTCAACGTTCAGGTGATCTCCAACAACATCGCCAACCTGCGCACCACCGGCTTCAAGAAGCAGACGGCGGCGTTTCAGGACCTGATCTACGAGCACGTCCGCCGCGTCGGCGCGCAGTCGTCGGACCAGGGCACCATCCTGCCGGTCGGCGTCGACATCGGCGGCGGCGTGAAGACCGTCGGCACCCCGCGCAGCATGACGCAGGGCACGCTGTCGCAGACCGGCAACGATCTCGATCTCGCGATCTCGGGCGAGGGCTTCTTCAAGATCCTGATGCCCGACGGCACCTTCCAGTACACCCGCGACGGCACCTTCCAGATGGACAATCAGGGCCGCGTCGTCACCGCGCAGGGCAACCCGGTGCAGCCGACCATCACCATCCCGAACAACGCCTCGGGCATCGCCGTGAGCGAGCAGGGCCAGGTCTCGGTAACGTTGCCGGGCTCGACGACCTCCTCGATCGTGGGCCAGATCGGCGTGACGCGCTTCATCAACAAGGCGGGCCTGCAGCCGGTCGGCAACAACCAGTTCACCGAGACCCCCTCGTCCGGCGCACCGCAGGATGGCACCGCGAACACCGAGGGTTACGGCAAGCTCACCCAGGGAAGCCTCGAGCAGGCCAATGTCGACGTCGTCTCGGAGATGAGCGACCTGATCGCCGCCCAGCGCGCTTACGAGATGAACGCCAAGGTGATCAGCGCCGCCGACCAGATGATGCAATCGACGACGGCGCTGTTCCGCTGAGGTGATGACGATGATCCGCGCCGCCCTCGCCACCATCTCGGCCCTTCTCGCCCTGGCCCTGCCCGCAGTAGCCGCCGACGATTTCATCCCCTCACCGACCCTGCGCGCGAGCGTCTCCGTGACCTCGGACGTGGTGCGGATCGGCGATCTCGTCGACAACGCCGGTTCGGCCGCACAGATCCCGGTGTACCGCTCGCCCGATCTCGGCACCACCGGCACGTTGACGGTCGGCCAGGTGCTGTCGGTGCTGCGGGCAAAGCAGGTGATCGGCGTCATGACCGGCGACCTCAAGGAGGTTCAGGTCACCCGCCTCGCCCGCACGCTCGCGCCCAAGGACATCGAAAACGCCGTCGCCGGCGCGCTCGAGCGCCGCTTCGGCCTCGGCGAAGCCGCCAACATCACCATCACGTTCGATCGCAGCGTCGGCGAGACGCGCTTGGAGGCCTCAAAAACCGGCGCGCTGCTACCGGTCGCAACCCGTTTCGATGCCCGCAGCGGCCGTTTCGACATCGCCTTCGAGATCGCCAACGACGGCAACCCGAGCCCGACCAAGCTGCGCTTCACCGGCACCGCCATCGAGACCGTGGAAGTGACCGTGCTGACCCGCGACATCGACCGCGCCGAACTCCTGAAAGCTTCCGATCTTTCGCTGGAGCGCCGGCCGAAGGCCGAGGTCACCGGCGAGCCCGCCTCGCGCGACCGCAGCATCGGCATGCAGCTGCGCCGAACGATGCGGGCCGGCACGCCGGTGCGCGCCGCCGACATCGTCAAGCCGGACTTCGTGGTACGGGACCAGGCCGTCACCATCATCTACCAGGTGCCCGGCCTCTACCTCACAACGCGCGGCAAGGCGATCGAGAACGGCGCCGAAGGCGACAGCGTCAGCGTGCTCAATCTGCACTCCAAGCGCACGCTGACCGGCATCGTCACCGGCCGCGGCCAGGTCACGGTGCAGGGCGCCAGCCAGTCCGCGCCGATGGCGCCGGCGGTCGAGCAGACCTCGTCGATCAAGCGTGACGAAGCGCCGGCGCCGGTCGACACCGCAGCACTCCTCCGCAACTTGGTGCAGGCCCCCGCGTCGCCCGCCCAGACCGCAGAAGCCCAGATCCCGCAAGCTCGCATCTCGCAAGCTCAAGCCAAGTAAGAGTTCGTCATGTCCGCTTTCAGTTCGGCTTACCGTCTTCGTCGCATCGCGATCTTCGGCCTCCTGCTGGCGTCTTGCGCGCTGGGTGGCTGCTCCTCGATCGACCGCCTCTCGCAGATCGGCGAACAGCCGAAGCTGTCGGCAATCGACAATCCGACGACGCAGCCTGGCTACAAGCCGGTGCAGATGCCGATGCCGAAGCCGGAAGTCGCCTCGTACAATCCGAACTCGCTGTGGCGCAACGGCAGCCGCGCCTTCTTCAAGGACCAGCGCGCCCGCCAGGTCGGCGACCTCCTGACGGTGACGGTGAACATCACCGACAAGGCCAACATCGAGAACGACACCTCGCGCAGCCGCACCAACAAGGAAGATTCCGGGATCACGGACTTCATCGGCTCCCAGACCGTCACCCAGGCGAACAAGATCCTGCCCGGCCGCATCCTGACCGCCGACTCGACCTCGTCCAGCGAGGGCAAGGGCAGCGTCGATCGCAAGGAAGCCCTGCAGACCAACGTCGCCGCCGTGGTGACCCAGGTGCTGCCGAACGGCAATCTGGTCGTCGAGGGCAAGCAGGAGATCCGCGTCAATTTCGAGATTCGCGAGCTGATCGTCGCCGGCATCGTCCGCCCCGAGGACATCCAGAGCGACAACACCATCGACTCCACCAAGATCGCCCAGGCCCGCATCGCCTATGGCGGCCGCGGCCAGATCACCGACGTGCAGCAGCCGCGCTACGGCCAGCAGGTCATGGACGTGCTGCTGCCCTTCTAAGCCTCTTCAAGAGCTCCCACATCGTGCTCGCGAGCTAAAGGCGCGAACGACGATGTACGACGCGGCCTCCGGTAGCTCCCCTGCCGGAGGCCGCATGTATTTTGGCTGGCACATGCGGCAGTGGGAACCAGATGCCCCGAAAGAGCGACGCCCCTATTCACGTCATTGCAGAGGAGAGAGCGTCTTCCTCAGGCCGCATTCGCCACCGCGCGCATCTCGAAAGCTCCGGGTCAAACGGCATGCGGAGCGCGGCCCGATGACAGGCTCCGAGAAGCAATCCAGAAACTTTCCGCAGAGGGATTCTTGATTGCTTCGTCGCTAGGGCTCCTCGCAATGACGGCGGAGAGACACTGGCCAGCTCACGTAAACTCCACCTCCACCACGCCGAGCCCGTCCAGCTCCATCCGCACCTTGTCGCCCGCCTTCAGCCACAGCGTCTTCACCAGACTGCCGGTGAGCACGAGCTGCCCCGCGTGCAGCCCCTTGCCTTCGGCGGCGAGATGGTTGGCGAGCCAGGCGAGTGCGTTGTGGGGATGGCCGAGCACATCGGCGCCGGTGCCGTGGCTGACCTCCTCGCCGTTGACGATGGCACGACCCTCGACCGCCTTGAGGTCCGGCACGGACGAGCGCGGGATCGATGGACCCAGCACGCAGCCGGCGGCGAAGAAATCGTCGGCGATCAGGGTCGGCGCACCCATCGTCTCCCATTTGACGTAGCGGTCGTCGACGATCTCGATCGCGGGCTGATAGGCCTCGACCGCTTCGCCGACCCATTCGGCCGTGAACGGCGCCTCGCCGGCGGCGAGGTCCCGCTTCAGCCGAACCGCGATCTCGCATTCGACGCCGACCCGGACATAATTCGAGGCGGGAAGCCTGGCGCCGCTGTCATGGACGCCCTTCTGGAACACGCCGCCGCCGCAAGGGTGCGGGATGCCGATATAGTCCTGCATCACCTGGCTGGTGCAGCCGATCTTGTAGCCGACCAGCGGGCCGACATGCGGCAGCAGCAGATCGTGCAGGGTGTTCTGGACTTGATAGCCCTCGGCTTCGTCTGCAGGGGGCCGCTCCAGCGCCGTGAGCGGGGCATGGTTGCGGCGCGCCAGCGCGATCGCCTTTGCGGCTTCGAGAATCTTGTCCATCGGCGCCGCCTCCCACGCTACGCAGTCGCGGGCAGCACTTCAGCATCCCCGGTCCGGGGTGACAAGCGCGGGTGGCGTGCGCCCTCATCCCTTGACGAGACCGAGCCGGATAAGGCTCTCGGCGGTCGCGAGGATCGCCTCATCGCTGGAGCGCGCCTGCCAGCCGAGCAGCGACCGTGCCTTGGTACTGGTGGAATGTCTGACCTTTCCGAGCATCGGCACGACCGGACGCAGCAGCGGAATCCGCCTCGCGGCCAGCCGCACCAGCCAGTCCGGAGCCTGTAGCCGCGGAACCCGGCGTGCCCGCGGCCCGAGTTCCCGCCGCAGCACGCGGGCGATGTCGAGGATCGACATCGTCTCGCCGGAGACCGCTATGAAGCGCTCGCCTTTCGCCTCCGGCGCAATCATCGCCCGCAGGTGCAGTTCGGCGACGTCGCGAACGTCGACCAAGCCAAAATAGACCCGCGGCACGGCCGGCATGGCACCGTCGAGCAGAGATCTGATGATTTCGATCGAGCCGGAAAAATCCGGCCCCAGCACCGGCCCGAAAATACCGGCGGGGTTGATCACCGACAGCTCCAGCCCATCGCCCTCGCGCGCGACGAAATCCCAGGCCGCCCGCTCGGCCAGCGTCTTGGACTTGATGTAGGGCAGGCCGTCGATACCGGCGAGATCGGTCCATTCGGTCTCGTCGAACGGCTTGTCGCGCGGCGGATGGCCGTAGGCGATCGCGCCCATCGACGAAGTGATGACGACCCTCCTCACTCCGGCCGCGCGCGCGGCCAGGAGCACCCGGAGCGTTCCGTCGCGGGCCGGGATGATCATCTCATTCTCGTCCTTGGGAACGGTGGTCGAGAGCGGTGACGCGACATGAAGAACGTAATCACAGCCCGCGACCGCCTCCTGCCAGCCGTCGTCACGGGTCAGATCGGCGATGAAGAAGGCGACGCCCTCGGATCGCGCCGCCCCACCCTCGCGCAGCATGGCGAGCACATCGACCTGCCGCTCCGGCCGGCGCACCGTCGTCCGCACCGCGTGGCCGGCCGCGAGGAGCTGCAGGACGACATGGATGCCGACGAAGCCCGATCCGCCGGTGACCAGAACAGTACTCATGACCAACCTTCCCTTGCAGCACGTCCCGGCAAATTGGGGTCGGTGCGATCCAGCTTTGCTCCGCAACTGCAAGCGTGCCATCCGAGGACGAGCTGCCGATGGCACCCTTACCCCCTGCTGCCGGCGCTTAAGGAAATATTGAGCCGGTCGATGCTTTATGGAGATAGACGCCTTTTCCATCGCAGCAGACGTGATTGCAGCGATGCATGATGCCGATGCATCATCCTCTCAAGTCCCTGCTCGATCTCCTTGATGCGACTCGGAAAATCTCCCGCACTTCAAGTGAAGGCAATTTCTCATCCGAACTCACGTGAGTTCGCAGCAATCGGGTCTAGCCCGTTGATCGCGATTCAATTTTCGTGATGGTGCTCTCGCCGTTGTTGGACGCAGCGGCAAGCCACGGGCAAATGCCGGGCCCGGCGCGAAATCGCGCCCGCCTCCAAAAACAAAGAGCCGCATCGCTGCGGCCCGGGATCTATTCGTCGCGATAAACCTTCTCGCGTTTTTCGTGGCGCTCCTGCGCCTCCACCGAGAGCGTCGCGATGGGCCGGGCCTCGAGCCGCTTCAACGAGATCGGCTCGCCGGTTTCCTCGCAATAGCCGTAGGTGTTGTCCTCGATGCGCTGGAGCGCGGCGTCGATCTTGGCGATCAACTTGCGCTGGCGGTCGCGGGCACGGAGCTCGATCGCGCGATCGGTCTCGGACGAGGCCCGATCGGCGAGATCGGGGTGGTTCACGTTCTCCTCCTGCAGGGCCTGCAGGGTGAGCTTGGACTCCTTGAGGATCTCATCCTTCCAGGCGAGGAGCTTCAGACGGAAGTACTCCTTCTGCCGGTCGTTCATGAAAGGCTCTTTGTCGGTCGGTCGGTAGTTTTTCAACTTTTCCAAGGGAGGCCTATCTTCCTAAGCAACGACTCGCGACGGACAGGGGTCCGTTGAGCCGGGGCTTATATAGCGGCCTCCCGTGACAGACAATATTTCCCTCACGGCCCGGTGCGCGCCCTCAAGCCCTTGCACAGGAAGGTTTATCCTGGAGGGCCCGAGGGCGCCCGGCGGATTAGTAACCGACCGTGAAGCGCTGCTTCAGATGGGCGGGCCGTTCGATCTCGTCGGCGAGCGCGATGGCGTAGTCGGCGAAGGTGATCCAGCTCTTGCCGTTCGCATCTGCGAGAAGCTGGTCGGTGCCGAGCCGGAACTTGCCCGTGCGCTCCCCCTCGACGAACAGCGCTGACGGCGAAATGAAGGTCCAGTTCAGGTCCTTTTCCTGCCGCAACAGGTCCAAGAAGGCCGAGCCGGCCTCCGCTTCAGCCTTGTATTGGGCCGGGAAATTGGGGGTCGTGACCAGCCTCACGCCCGGGGCGACCTCGAGGCTGCCGGCCCCGCCAACCACGAGGTAGCGACCGACCCTGGCGTCTTTCGCCGCTCCGATCAGCTTCGATGCGTCGCTGGCCAGGAAGTGCACGGAACTCACGGCGACGTCGTGCCCACTCCACAGCTTGGCGAGGCCGGCCTGATCGAGCACGTCGCCCTTGGTCGGCGTGACGTCGGGCAGGGCTGCGATCTTCTCGGGGTTCCGGGCGATGGCCGTGACCGTGTGGCCGCGACGGGACAGTTCCTTGGTGATCTCCGACCCGGCCCGGCCTGAGGCGCCGGCGACTGCGATTTTCATGGAAGGCTCCTTTGCTTTCTAGTAACTGACAGATACTAGATACCGCAAAGAGTGCTGGTGTTAAGAGAGCACTTTGTGCTTACCTGATTACGCTGAGGTGACTGACCGCGAGCAACCGACCAGCAGACGCCAGTAACGATATGGATCTCCGAGGACCGACGATGAAACCCGACGTCTACGCAGCGAACTGCCCCACCCGCCAGATCCTCGATCGCGTGGGCGACAAATGGGCGGTGCTGATCCTCTTGCTCCTGCGCGAGGAGCCGATGCGTTTCAATCAGCTGCGCCGCGCGATTGAAGGCATTTCGCAGAAGATGCTGAGCCAGGTTCTCAAGTCGCTCGAACGCGACGGCCTGATCAAGCGTCACGCCATCGCAACCGTGCCCGTCACCGTGGAATATTCCATCACGCAGCTCGGGCTGACGCTGGCTGCCGCCGTCGATCCCTTGCGCGATTGGGCCGAACAGAATCTGAAAGACGTGCTCGCCGCCCAGCGCCGCTATGATGCGCAGTTGAAGCAGGAGGCCGCTTAGTCGGTGTGAAGCGGAGGCCCGGCGCGCCGACGCGTCAGCGAAGGCGGCAGGCCGGGCTACGACAGCCTCCTGACTACACCTGCCCGGCCTTTGCGAGCTCGACCTCGACGCGCAGCTCGATCTCGGAGAGCACGGCATCGAGACCGGCGTCCCCCGACGACGACTTCAGGTTTGCCGCAGCATCGCGCAGGCGCATGACCGTCGAGGCGTCGAGATTGCCGGACAGCAGGCCCATCTTGAGATCGTCGAGCACGTCGAGCGCCGTCCTGCCGCGCGCAACCGAGCGCTTGCGGCGCTCGACCGGATCCTCCTCGACGCCCTGCAGTGCCAGCAGTGCATCGATGTTGGCAGCGGCCTTCGGTGCGGCGGCGCTTCGCGTCTCCTGCGCCGGTGAGGTGTCGGGCAGCGCGAAGGTGCCGGAGCCCGTTCGCCTCGCCTGGCTGGCCGGGGTTCCAAGCGTGGTGCCGTTCGGTCCGTAGATGCGCATCGGAAGGAATCCGGGTGATCGATGCCTCACCTTCGCTGTTTCATGGTTAACGGTGCGTAAACGGCCCGGCAAAATCTGCCGAGAGGCGGCAGTTTCGCTCCCCACGGCGAACGACCGCTGACGCCGATCAAAACAGATTTATTCAACCTATTCAGCGACGTATCCCGGCTACTCCGGGTTGGCACAGCGCTCGCAAGGACAGCGCCGGACCAGCTCGTCATGGGAGTGTCGTGCAGGTCTTGTCGATTTGAGGAGCCTTTTCCAGGGGCTTGGGAGCACGGGATGCAGGGCGTTCGTTGGGTGAGGATTGTTGGGGTGGCCTGCGCCGCGCTGTCAGCGCTGGCACTCTCGGTCACGTCAGCGGCTGCGACCTCTCGCATCAAGGATCTCGCCAACATCGAGGGCGTGCGCCAGAACCAGCTGATCGGCTACGGCCTCGTCGTCGGTCTCAACGGAACAGGCGACACGCTCAACAACATCCCCTTCACCAAGCAGTCGCTGCAGGCGATGCTCGAGCGCATGGGCGTCAACATCCGCGGCGCCACCATCCGCACCGGCAACGTCGCTGCCGTGATGGTCACCGGCAATCTGCCGGCCTTCGCCACCCAGGGCACGCGCATGGACGTCACCGTGTCCGCGCTCGGCGACGCCAAGAACCTCCAGGGCGGCACATTGCTCGTCACCCCACTGCTCGGCGCCGACGGCAACGTCTATGCGGTGGCGCAGGGTTCGCTCGCGATCTCGGGCTTCCAGGCCGAGGGCGAGGCAGCCAAGATCGTTCGCGGCGTTCCGACAGTTGGACGGATCGCCAACGGCGCCATCATCGAGCGCGAGATCGAGTTCGCACTCAACCGGCTGCCGAACGTTCGCCTGGCGCTGCGCAACCCCGACTTCACCACCGCCAAACGCATCGCGGCTGCGATCAACGACTATCTCGGCGTCAAGACCGCCGAGCCGATCGATCCCTCGACGGTGCAGCTGTCGGTTCCGCCGGAGTTCAAGGGCAACGTCGTTGCATTCCTCACCGAAATCGAGCAGCTCCAGGTCGACCCCGATCTCGCCGCCAAGATCATCATCGACGAACGGAGCGGCATCATCGTGATGGGACGCGACGTCCGGGTCGCCACCGTCGCGGTGGCGCAGGGCAACCTCACCGTCACGATCTCGGAGAGCCCGCAGGTCAGCCAACCCAACCCGCTGTCGCGCGGCCGCACCGTGGTCGCCCCGCGCAGCAGCGTCACCGTCAGCGAAGACGGCAAGAAGCTGGCGCTTGTCAAGGACGGTGTCTCGCTCCAGCAGCTCGTCGACGGCCTCAACGGTCTCGGCATCGGTCCGCGCGACATGATCAGCATTCTCCAGGCGATCAAGGCTGCCGGTGCCATCGAAGCCGACATCGAGGTGATGTGATGCAGACGAGCAAGATCAATACCCCGCATCTCACGACGTATTCGCCGGCCTTCTCCGTCGAGAGCCGCAACGGCCGCCCTGATTTCGAGCTCGCTGCCGCGCTGCAAAAGGTCTCGCCGCAGCAGCAGGCCAAGGCGCAGAAGACCGCCACCGATTTCGAGGCGATGTTCCTCAACAGCATGTTCGCGCAGATGACATCGGGCCTGAAGGGTGAAGGCCCGTTCGGCGACACGCCCGGAACCGGCGTGTGGCGCTCGATGCTGACCGAGCAATATTCCAAGAACTTTGCCCAGGCCGGCGGCGTCGGCGTCGCCAGCGATGTCTACCGTACCCTGATCCTGCAGCAGGCGAAAACGATCCGCACGGCATAAGGTCAAACGAGATGAACCAATTAAACGCCTCACGTCAGCCGATGCAAGCCCAGCGTTCGAACACCGCGCCCGGCGACACCGAGGCGCGCAAGCTGGCCGAAAACCTGATGGATGCGATGAGCGCCCTGCTCGCGCTGATCGAGCGCGAGACCGAACTCGTCCGCGCCGGCAAGGTCCGCGAGGCGATGACGCTGGAAAGCAAGAAGCAGGAATTGTCGCGCAACTACGTCGGCGCGGTCGGCCAGTTGAAGGCGAACCAGGCCCAGCTTGCGAAGTCCGCGCCGGAACTGCTCTCGACGCTGCACCGGCACCATGATGCATTTCGCGCGATGCTCCAAGTCAATCTTACGGTGCTCGCGACCGCGCACGCGGTCTCCGAGAGCGTCGTGCGCGGCGTCAATGCCGAGATCCAGAAGCGCAACGTGCCGAACACCTATACGGCGGCAGGGCGTCGCGCAGCCCCAGGCCCCCGTCACATCAGCCCGCTCGCGGTCAGTCGCTCGCTCTGAGCGGGCGGGAAACAAGCGACAATTTTACGAAAGATTGCGCGGCGCTGTGGTCGCGCGGTTAGGCACGTTTCCTTACTGGGTGTTCAAACCTGGTGGTTCATGGTTGCGCGATTAGAGGGGTTGGGATTTGACTCACGTTAGGCAACCAGGAGGCTGCCATGAGTACAGATTTCAGCATCAGGCCGGTGGGGATCCCGGCCCCCGTTCAGATCGTGACGACGTCCAATGCGGCGGCGAACGATGCCGTGCAAACCGATCTCCCGCTGAGCCAGACGGTCGCCCCAGCCGACACCAGCGCGCCCCTGCGCAATGATCTGCCGAGCCACGAGAACATCTCGCGCCAGGTCGTGTTCGATCAGGCGGCTGCGTCCTTTGTCTTTCAGGTCGTCAACGAGAAGACCGACGCGGTGGTGAACCAGTTCCCGGACGAGGCGATGCTGCGCCGGCGCGCCTATTTCCATGCCCTGGACATGAAGTCCGAGCCGTCACGTCCGCTCAGCACGGACGTCAGCGCCTGATCATCGGGTCTCGATCGTTCGCAACGGCTGGATCGACATAGGTCGGGCCGGCCGCGCTTGTCTGCGCACCACCTTCGTCAGAAATCATCAGCGTGAATTTGGTGCGGCCGCAGACGCTCCGCCGCGACGGCTCTCCGTCACGGCCGACCGGACAGACCCGCGGCGATATTGCGATTGATCTCGATCAGCGGACGGAAGTGATCGAACTGCGGGCTCATCTGCAACGCAGCGGTCTGGCTCAACACGAACACGCTGATGTTGGCGATCTTCTGCCGGACGTCGATCGGCTGCGGATTGCTGTCACGCATCGCCTCGCTCAGGAAGATGGTCCAGAGCTTGCGATTGAACATCAGGGCCTGCATGGTCTGCTCGCTGAGCGGATCGGCGTTGTTCACCGCGTCCTGGAGCTTGTTGGCGGCCTTGAGCAGGGTCTGCGCCTCGATGTCGCGAGGAGATGCGGTGGTGGTTGCAACACGCGCATAAGCCGAGGCAGCGGAATTCGACATCAATCACACCCTGGAGGTTACCTAGCGCGTTGTACGCGCTTAAGGATTTCTTTCCCAACCCTAGGCAGCACCGCTTAAGATTTGCTTACGTGTGTGCTTTGGAAGCACTCCGGACAATTACGGGGCGCGGAGTTCTTCGTCACCACAACGCTAGATGCACGCACGCACGATGTAAACTCGTTTGCCGTGATGCGTGGAGATCTCGGCTAATCTTGTCTTAGCGATCTTCCTCAAAAAAACGGCGGAGCCTTGGCTCCGCCGCGAAAACTCGAATGGCCACGCTGCGCCCGCGAATTAGCGGAGCAGCTGCAGCACGCTCTGCTGCGACTGGTTGGCCAGCGACAGCGCGGAGACCGCGATCGACTGGCGGGTCGACAGCGCCTGGCTGTTCGCCGCTTCCTCGTTGGTGTCGGCGAGCGTCAGGTTTGCCGAACCGGTCTGCAGCACGTTGATGAGGTTCTTGGAGAAGTCCTGGCGCACCTGCACGATCGACAGGTTCGAACCGAGGGTCGAGCCTTGCGAGCGCAGCGTGCTCGAGGCCGCATTCAGGCTGGCCAGCACCTTGTTGGTGGCCCCGTTGTCGATGAAGTCGACGCCGTTGACGAGATTGCTGAGGCCGAGACCGGCCGCATTGAACACCACGCCGTTGATGCTCAGCGTCGAGCTGCCGGTCTCGTTGAAGACGAGCTTCAGCGTGTCGCCGTTGAGCAGGTTGACGCCGTTGAAGGAGGAGTCCTGCGAGGTCGTGTCGATCTGGGCCAGGATGTTGTTGAACTGATTGACCAGGTTGGAGCGCGCGGTCTGCGCCACGGGATCCTGGACCGGCGGCTGCGCGGTGGTGAAGGCCAGGACGCCGGTGATCGTGCCGCCGACTGCACCGCCCGCGGTCGTCGAGCCGAGCGTCGAGGAGGCGTATTCGTTGACGGTGGTCACCGTAAGCACGCCGTTGGCATCGATCGTCGCCGTCAGGTGGTTGGCCTGCAACTGCGCGTTGAGCTGATCCAGCGTCTTGACGGTGCCGTTGGTGCCGTCGCCGAAGGTGACGTTCACCGGCGTGCCGCCGTTGAAGGAGGTGAAGGTCAGCGTCTTGCCGCTGATGCCGCCGACGCCCGAGGTGCGGGCCGCGGTGAAGGCGGTCGCCGTCCCGGTGTTGCCGCTGAGGCCGAAGGCGCCGAGGGCATTTCCGGTGCCGGTGATCGAGAGATCGGCGTTGACACCGGTGGAGAGCGCGAGCTGACCGCTGCTGTTGACCGACGACGGGATCTGGCCCGCAGTGGTCGACAACGTTGCCGCGCCGTTGAAGAGGCTGGCCGTCTTGACGCCGGTTGCGAGGTCGACGGCGTTGAGCAGGTCGGTCAGCGTCGCACTCTGGATGTAGACCGTCGAGTTGCCGTTGCCGTCGGTGACGATGTTGCCGCTGACGCCGAAGCCGGTGGCCACGCTCGCTGCCGATTGCGGCGTCTGCGCGTTCTTGAAGGTAACGGTGCGGCCGTTGATGTTGAGCGTCGAGCCGTCCTGGACGAGCGTGCCGAGCGAGCCCGACGTGGTCGAGCGGTTCGCGGTCACGTTCGCATTGCCCGCGCCGGTCGCGGATGTCAGACCGAGCGCCTTGAGGAAATCGGCCTTGCCCGTCACGCTCAGATCAGCACCGGTCGAGCTCTTCAGCGTAACGGCGCCCGCCGTGATCGACGACGCCGTCTGAAGCGTGCCGACGGGGCCGGCCGCGCCGCTGACGGCGATGGTCGCCGCGCCTGCGCTGATGGTTGCGGCCTTGACGCCGCTGGCGAGGTCGATCGCGGTGAGGACGTCGTTGATGGTCGCGCCGGGCGCAGCAGGCGTCCCCTCGTAGACGATCGAGTTGCCGTTGCCGTCGGTGGCGATGTGGCCGCTGGCGTCGAGGCCCCACCCGGTTGGCTGCGTGTTCGGGGCGACGCCGGTGCGGAAGGTGATGGTCTTGCCGTTCACCGTGATGGTGTCGCCGTCGGCGGGCGCGGCCCCGAAGGTGGTGGACGCGGTGGTGCCGACCAGCGTGGCGGTGCCGGACAGCGCGGTGGTGCCATCGGCGGCGAGTGCGGCCGTGCCGGTGAATGTGCCGGCGCTCGAGCCCAGCGAGGCGCCCAGTGCGGCGGTTCCCGTGACCGGGGTGACGCCGCCGGCCGCGCCGGTGTAGAGCACGTTGCTCTTGGCGGTCGCGCTCGCATAGGAGGTCGTCCCGCGTAGATCGGCCGGCGTCGCACCGGGAATGGTGGTGGAGACGTTCGACTTGGTGGAGTAGCCGACCGTGGTCTGCAGCGCCTGGTTGGCGATCGACTTGGCGCTGTCGATCAGCTTTTGCAGCGAGGTGATGCCGGTGTTGGCAGCTTGCAGCACCTGCACACCGTTATTGATGCCGTCGAGCAGGTTGCTGATGTCGCTCGCCCGGTTGTCCAACCCCTGTGCCGTGAAGAAGTTAGTGGGATTGTCGAGTGCCGTGTTGACCTTCTTGCCGGTCGCCAGCCGCTCCTGCGTCGTGGCCAGCAAGTCGGCCGTCGACTGCAGCGACAACAGGTTCTGGCGAACGGACGCCGAGAGAACGATGTTGGACATTGGCGAGTCTTCCTCTTGAACCGGGTACGAATCGGCCACGCGGTCTGCAAAGCGGGGCTTTTATCCAGTTCTAGGGGGTGTCCTTTAAAGTATGGTTAACGCCGGTTTAAGGGATACGGTTAATGGCTCATGAACGCCCCTGCCCGTCCCCAGACGCGAACAAAAGCGGCGGGGCAAAGGACCCCGCCGCTCAATTTAGATTAGCGATTTCAGTAACTTATTAGCGTAGCAGCTGGAGCACGCTCTGCTGCGACTGGTTGGCCAGCGACAGCGCGGAGACCGCGATCGACTGGCGGGTCGACAGCGCCTGGCTGTTGGCGGCCTCGACGTTGGTGTCGGCCAAGGTCAGGTTGGACGAGCCGGTCTGCAGCACGTTGATCAGGTTCTTGTTGAAGTCCTGACGGA
>DATLXF010000016.1:0-13909 GCA_035575945.1 Bradyrhizobium sp.
CGGTGCCGAGCAGCATCACGAAGCCGCCGCCCGACGTGACCGATTTTGGCGCAGAGGTCGCGATCTGCGCACCCCGTTCTACGGTCACCTTGCCGCCGGCTCCGGTGAAGCTCGGCACATACGCGCCGCCGTTCTGCGCGCTGTAGATGCCGTTGGTCTTGAACTGCGCGTCGGTGATGGCAGCGGTCGAGGCGATCAGGCTGCCGACATTGACCTGGCTGGCGCCGCCGAAGATGATGCCGCTCTGGTTGACGACATAGACCTGCCCGTCGGCCTTGATCTGGCCGAGGATCTGGCTCGGACCCTGCGTCGCGTCCACCCGGTTGAGCGCCACCCAATTGGCGTTGCCCTGCTGGTCGTAGGTCAGCGTGGTCTTCGCACTGACGTTGAAGGTCTTCCAGTTCAGGATCGCCTGCGCCTGGGTCTGGCGGATGGTGACGTCGTTGGTTCCCGCAGCCTGGGTCGGCGCGTTGGCGCCGCTCCAGCCGACCGGAAGGTTCGGGTTCAGGCCGCCCGTGCCGAGCCCGTTCGGCACCGGAACCGGGACGCTCGTCGAGGCCTGCTGGGCCTGTGCCGCGGCGCGCGCCGCGGCCTGGATGGACTGCATCGACTGCAGCGACGTCGTCGCCCGCTTCATCGACAGCGCCGCATCCTGCGCCGCCTGTTGCGCCTGCCGCGCCGCCGCCATGGCCGCATCGCTCGCCACCGCCGGCGCCGACGTCACCCCCGCAGCCCGGCTGCCGACGTCGATCGCATACGACCGCGGCGCGGCGACCATCATCGCCAGCAGGCTCACGCCGACTAGAAAGTGTGCACGGCGGATCATTCGGCTCGGGCGCGAAGCGGCGGCATCAGCGGACAAGAACATGAGTCACTCTCCGAAAGGCGGGTCTCATTCAAGAGACCGGCGACGGAGAGCAGCGACTGAACCGCTCGTCGCTCTTTTTATTTTCTGTGCCGAGCAATTCAGGGAACGTTCCTATAACGGATGGGATCAGGTTAGAACGACGATACCGCCCGGCAGTGTCGTGATCGCGACACCATAGGCTTCCCGCAAGAGAACCATGAGCTCGTCGGTCCGATCGATCGGCAGCGTCACCCGGACCTGGCGCTCGCCCAGCGCTGCATTCATCAGAATGATCCTGCCGCGTCGGTAGCGGTTGACTTCCTCCACGACTTGCGACAGCGGGGTGTTGTGAAAGATGAGGCGACCATCGCGCCAAGCCGTCGCCACCGACGGGTCGATCGCAGCGGCTGGACCGAGGCCGTCCACTCCATAGGCCACCGTCTGGCGCTCCACCAGCATCGTCTGCCGGCCGCGATGGCCGACCCTGATCGAACCTCGCAGGCAAATGACGGAAACTTCCGTGCCACCGCAGCGGACGGTGAAATTGGCCGCGCTCGCGCTGACCTCCCCTCCGCCTGCCATGAGCGTGAGCGGAACGGTGGACGTATCGCCGGTCGCAAAGACCGCCTCGCCCGCAATCAGTTCGAGCCGGCGCGTGGCGCCTGCCGCCGGCAGCACACTCAGGCTGCTTCTGGTGTTCAGCTCGACCGAAATGCCGTCTATAGCGACGGTCCGGCGTTCTCCCGTCCCGGTTCGATAGTCCGCGCCCAGATCGGCGAACGACGGCCATAGTTCGAGCGGTGGACGAATGACGAGATACGCCGCGGCTGCGGCGGACGCCGCCAACGCGCCGCCGAGGATCGCGCGGCGTCCGACGCGCGCTCCGGTAACCGCCGCTCCCGTCACCTCCAAAGGGCCCGCGGCCGCCAGCTTGCGTGCGACCGGCTGCAGCGTGTCCCAAAGCCGTGTCGCCTCCGCAAAGGCTTTGGCATGCGCCGGACTTTGGCTGCACCAGAGCTTGACGGCCTCTGCGTCCGCGACCGTTGCATGCCCGGACGTCAATCGGACCAGCCAATCGTGCGCCTCGCGCCGCCGCAACTCGGCCTGGTCGATCGTGGTCATGCTCGATGATCCTCCACCCTACCCTTATGACCGTTCCCGCGGGCGGGGACCGAACCGGCGCACGACATTCCGCTCCAGACGGGCAGCGCAATGATCGAGCGCCCTGCTCAATTCCTTCTCGACCATGCGCGGCGAAATCCGGAATCGAC
The DNA here is from genome assembly GCA_035575945.1 of Bradyrhizobium sp. Taxonomy (GTDB): domain Bacteria; phylum Pseudomonadota; class Alphaproteobacteria; order Rhizobiales; family Xanthobacteraceae; genus Bradyrhizobium. The sequence goes on from DATLXF010000016.1 coordinate 2,119, forward strand.
GGGCAATCTCGTCATGAGGCATCTCTTCCACCCGCGCCAGAATGAAGATGTCGCGGCGACGCGGCGTCAACTCCGCCAGCGCGCGTTCGAGCGCGGTGAACTCCGAATGCGCCTCCGCGATCCGCTCGGGATCGAGCGCGTCGTCCGCAACGTGAAGCACGGCGTGAACTTCGACCTGGCTCAGCCGCCGGCTCTCGGCCTCGCGGCGGTCGGCGGCTACGTTGAGCGCGATGCGAAAGAGATAGTTTTCGGCATTCTGCACGAGGCCGACGTCTCCGCCGCGCGCCAGACGCAGCCATGCATCCTGCAGCGCCTCCTCCGCCAGATCATCCGACCCCAGGCGGCGCTTCAGGCGATCCCGAAACGCGGCATATCCGTTCTCGAGCAGCACACGCAATCCCGCACGCGTCGTATGCGTCATTGGACGTGCTGCTCCGCCGGCCGACAATCGGGCGATTGGTCCGCCGGATACGACATCAGGATCAGCGTGACAGGTTGCGGCAGAGCCGGCGGTGGAGCAGCGACTTTGGCGGACCCCAGCAGGTTGCGGATGCTGTCATCACGGCGGTCATCGCCTGTCGAGGCGAGAAGATGCGAGGCCATGATAGTCCCGGCTGGCCCGATCCAGAGCTGCAATCCCAGCCTGTAGCCCCCCGGGCGGGTTTCCGGACGGCGGCAGAGAAGTTCGGCGAGATCCTCCTGGAGATCGGCGAAATAGCTTCGATGATTCCTGCCGGCGGCCTCTCGCTTTGCTCGGCCTCTGGGCTCCGGGACGGTCATCGCCGCTGCCGGTTCGAGCGTGAAGGCGCCCGGGCTCGCATAGCGGACCGAGAGCATCGTGCCGGCCAGCAGAATTCGCAGGGCCTGATCCGCGGTGAGCAATCCTCTCACACCGGAGGAACGGCGCCCCGCCACGAGATGCTGATCGACCAGCGCGGCCATGCCGGTTTCGCGCGCATAGGCATCAAGCGCCTCGCCAAGAGGCTGCGGAGGGAGATTGAACGAAATGAGGCCGCTGGATTTGTCGACGTCATCCTGCCCGGCCGACGGAGCCACCGTTCCAGTTGTGAAGACGAGGCTCAACCACATCACCGTGGCGAGTTTTCGCGACCTCCATGCTGGCGCCAGAAATCGCATCTTCCGGAGTTTGCCACCCTACAGATACATATGGCCAGGACGCGTCGGTTTGCTGGCTCGCCGGGACATTCATCACGGCCTGCCGGATTTCGGCTGCGCTCGACCGCCAGCGACGAGCGGTTTTCATAAACGGCAATACATGAAGCTAATATGACAGGAGCCGCGGCACCACACGAGCGCGCGGCGTCTCCGCTCGATTCGACCCACGCACGCCTATCGGTTCAAACAACCGAAGTCGCTTACGGCCGATGAAGGAACACGCACAATCGGACGTCGATTCATTGCTCATTTCCCTTGCTACACGTCGCCGTCACACCGGTGAACCGAACTCGAGACGTCGGAAAGCGAGCAGGGGTCGAGCCGCGTTCACGGCTCGTTGAAATTACGCAACTCCGAGGCGGTGAGGCGACGCATCTGGGTGGCGGTCAAATCGCCGGCGCCGATGACCTGAACCGGGCTGGCCGGATCCTGCCCCTGACTCTGCTTTCCCGGCGGCTCGGACCTGCGCTTCCTGTCGTCGTCCTTGTCGCCGTTGCCTTCGCCGCCGCTGCCGCCGTAGCCGATGATCTCGACGATCATCACCGAGGGCTGGCTGTTGCTCGACGGTGCGGGAGTGACCGCCTGTTGGGTGGCGGCGGTCGCGTTTGAGGCGGTAGCGAGGGCTGCGACCGGCGGGCCCTGCACGGTCGGAATGCCCGCGCTCGTACCCTGCACCTGGATGTTCGCGGCGTTGACGACCTGCAGCGCCGCGAGGTTGATGTTGCCGGAGACGCGGATGCCGGCCTCGCCCGCGTCGATGGTGCCGAGCGGCGCGATCAGATCGATGTCGCCGGCCTTGACCTCCGGGATCGGATTGAGCGTGGCGATGCCGGCGCCCGTTGACGGCGCCTGCGGCGATAGCGTGACGTTGCCGTAGGGGTCGTAGAGCAGCTTCGGCGGAGTGTAGATCTGAGTCGTCTTGCTGCCGCGGCCGGCGTTGATGTCGCCCTGCGCCGACCAGGCCATGATTGCGCCGCCATACGTGGTCATGACGCGCGACAGGCCGAGCAGGATCGAGTCTCGCGCATAGAGGTCGATGTCACCCGCACCTTGCGTAATGAAGCCGGACGTGGCCGGCGGCGTCACGCCTTCGACGCCGATAAGCTGGCGCCCACCCGGCGTCAGCACGGCGATGTCGCCGCCGCCAATGCTGCGAATGCCGCCGCCGCGGCGGGTGTCCTGGACGTTGCCCCATTGGTCGAAGCCGAGGCTGCCGGTGGCGAAGAAGGTGAGATCGCCCTGATAGCTGCGGCTGGACGGGAACAGGGTCGCGATCATCTCGCGGCCGCGCAGATAGGAGCCGTGGCGCGAACTGGTGGGATCGTTGTATTCACGACCGCCCGCCTTGAGCTCGGCGAAGTAGACCTGACGCAGGAGTATTTCCTGCTGCTCGGATGCTAGTCCCTTGAAATAGCCGCGCGCATCGGCATCATCCTTGGCGACGTAGCCGTAGCGGCTCTTCAGCCAATCCCGCAGCTCGGCCTCGTAGGTCTTGGCGACCTTGCCGGGCTGGTCGGCGAGCGGCCTGCCCGCGACAGCCAGATTGGCGGGATCGAGATAGAGTGCGGCCACCGCGGCATAGTCGGCGCCATCAGGGCCGGCGCCGGCCAGCACCGAGATCGAGGAGCCCGGCCGCGCGTCTCCTGCATAGGCGGCACCGGTGCTGACGATGTTGCCCTGGTCGGCGACCAGGATGTTGCGGCCCGCGGTCATCGACAGCGTGCCGGGACCTGCGATCGTCACGTTGGGATAGATGATGTCGCCGCCGGCGACGATGGTCGAGACGTCGGTGGCGTCGGCATGGAGGATGGAGATCGTGCTGACGCCAGGCGTTGTACTGTTCGCCACGATGTCGCCGGCGGCGCGCATGTCGAGCCGCTTTGCGGTCGCGATGGAGAGCCCGACGATGTCGCCATTGACGGCATAGACGCGGACCGGATCGGGATCGCCGGCATGCAGGTCTGTGGTCGCGGCGTTGCCGGTGAAGGTATAGAGACCGAAGGTCGGGTTGTAGACCTGGTTGTTCGGATCGTAGACCGTCAGCGTGTTGGTCGATTTCACCCCGTTGAACGTGCCGGGCTGCCATTCGACAAAGGCCGGGTGGAACGGCGTCGGCATCAGCGAGGCGTCGGCGGGCGACATCGACAGGCTCAACCGCGAGTCGAAGATCGATCCCTGCGCGAGCAGTTCGAGCCGTGCCTGCGCCGCAGGCTCCTGCTCGATGGTCGTCAGGTTCGTCGAGCCGCTGTTCACCTGCATCAGATAGATGTTGCCGCTGGCCGCGGCGGCCAGCGCCACCGGCGGCAACCGGCCGGACGTGTAGGGCAGCAGATCGCCGCCCAGCGACATCTCGTCGAGCGAGGTCGAGGGCCGCATCAACGTGAACCAGCTCGAGATCGAGACGCCGTTCGCCGATCCCGCCACATCGCCGGTGGTCGCGCGGTCGAGGATGCCGGGGTCGCTCACGTTCCCGAGCGCGAGATCGCCTCGCGTTCGCACGCCGACCGATGCGTCGCCCAGGGCGAGGTCGGGGCCGAGGATCTGATTGTAAAGCTTGCTCGCCTCCAGCGGCGAGCCGGGGCGCGGATCGCCGTCGGTGGCTGAATTGTACGTCTTGGTCAGCGCGCCGATCTGTCCCGCGCTGAGCGTCACCGCACCGCGCAGCCCAGTGATCACGCCGCTGCCGTATTTCGGGTTCAACGTTCCGGCAACCGAGACATCGAGCGCGCCACCGCCGGTCTCGACCAGCGTGCCATCGCCGAGCACGCGGCCGGTCGAGGCCACAGTCACGATCAGTCCGGTGGTCTTCTGATAGTCGTAGGGGGCGAGCCCGCCCGCATTGCCGCCGATCGCGATCGAGGCATTGCCGCCGCCGAAGGTGCCGAAGCCGTTCGGTGCGTCGACATAGATGTTGGTGCCGCTGAACGCATATTTTCCGAAATTGACCGACCATGCGGTCTTCTGGCCGATCTCGTTGGCCCCCTGGCGGATCAGCCATCCGCCGGAACCGAGGGTCTGCGAGGCCTGGTAGCCGCTGTAATTGCCTTGCACGACGACACGCAAATCGCCGCCATGCGCGGGATAGTAGCTGATCTGGTCGTTCAGCGTGGCGTCGAGCTCGGCCGACAGCATCGATCCGCCGCTGGAATCGCGCGGCAGCCTGGTGTCGAAGTCGCCGTTGCCGGAGGCGAGCGGGCTCTGCGTCCCCGCCGTGTAGATGCCGAACAGCGATTTGGTGACCACCGATCCGCCGACCAGCAGATCGAGGTCGCCGGTGCCGGTGCGAATGACGCTCGGGATCTGCGTGGTTTGATAGTCGTTGCCGGAATTTGTCGGCGTGTGCGTGTGGTAGTCGTCGAACGTCATGTTGCCCGTGCCCGCGAGCGCTGCGGCGGATTGCAGCGCACGGCCGTCGGCGGAGGCGAGATCGGCGCCGCTGACGAGCCGGATCGAGGCCGACATCGCCCCCGGCGCCAGCATCGGCGCGATCGCGTAGATCTTGCCTTGCGGGGCCTTGATAACGATCGTGGTGGTGACGGTCCACGTCATCCTGGGGACCGTCAGGCCGGGCCCGGCGTCGAAGGCGGCGCTGCCAGTTCCATACTCATTGTCGACAAGCGTCGTGCCAATTGGAATCGTCGTTCCCGGGGCCCAAAAATTGCCGGTGGAGTCGACGAGCGCGTAGGCATTCGTATTGACCCAGTCTTCGAGGAGGGTGCCAGGATTCTTCAAGAAATAAAGACCATAACCGTCGGCATACAGATTTTCGCTGTCATTGCTGCTGTCTCCCGAAGCCGGGAAGCCACCGAAATTGTATGTCTTCGTGACGTTGGTCGTCGTCGTTTGCAGCGGCCGGTCGCGGAATCCGGTCTCGTCCGGGCTGTCCTTCGGAACGCCGAAGCCGTCGGTGATCGAGCCCCTGACGTCGAGATTGCCGCTGGCGCGGATGGCGAGTGCCAGCGGCTCGCCGAAGCCGTAGGTCGCCGAGGCGGCATTGCGGTCGGCGTTCGGCCCGTAGCGATAGCCGGAGAGATCGAGATCGCCGGAGACGGTGAGCTTGCCGCCGGACGCGGCGCCGGAGACGATCTCGACGCCCGGCCGAAGATGATATGCACTGCTCGTGGTCAGCCCGGCGAGACGGGACTGTAGCGCGCCATTGCTGAGCGCGTTGGCGTAGAAGGTCTGGTTGGTCGCGTCGATCTGGTTCAGGCCGACCGCGCCCGCCGGCACGCCGGTGACGGTGTTGTCCTGCACGATGGTGCCGTTGGCATCCGTCGGGCTGTAGGTCCAGAAGGCATTGACGGCGAGGCTGCCGATGCCGCGCAGGTTGAGCGGAGCGGGGGCATCGATGTTGATGTCGCCGCCGGTCTCGCTGGCGCGACGCGCGTTGATGTCGACGCGACCGCGCGCGATGCCATCGGGCGACGACGTATCGATGGTGGTGCCGGCGGCAAGGCGGATCCAGCCTTGCCCGGTGCCGATCTCGACCGTGTTGCGGTTGGAGGCCTCGATCACCTGGCCATAGCTGTCCTTGACGAGGGCCGTGCCATGCACGTCGAGCGCGGCGCGCCCTGTCAGGATCACATCGTCGCGCGCGGCGAGCCGGATCGATCCGGTCTTGCTGCCCGACGCGTCGATCCGGCCGTCGACGGTGAGACTGCCGCCATTGACGGAGATCGATACGTTGCGCGCCTTGACGTCGTTGCCGACGACGAGATCGCCGCTGCCGAAGGCGAAGGACCGGCTGTAGGCGAAGCCGTCGGCGGTGAGCGACTGGTTGAGCGCGGCGAAGGATCCGGTCAGATCTCCGCCGAGCGAGCCGGCGGTGAGATCGAACGCGCCGTCGCGCGCGCCATTGCCGCCGCCATTGGCTTTCATCGCGCCCGCGAGGCGCGCCGCGCCCGCCGCCTTGATGGTGAGCGTGCCGGCGTCGCTGCCGTCCGAGGACAGGTCGAGCGCCGAGCCCTGCGCGGTGACGACGTCGCCGGTCAGGCTGGTCAACAGGATGTCGCCCGCCCACGCCTGCCGCGTCACGCCGCCAAAGTCGATGACGTGGCCGGCGACATCGAGCCACGCGGAATCGGTGAGCACCAGATCGCCATTTCGCGCGGTGAGGCTGAGCCGGCCCGCCGGCAGCACGATCGCCGAGGCGACAGAGAGGCTGTCGCCATTGATGGACAGCGTGCCGCCAAGGCTTCCGGCCGCTGCCGCCGTGCTGCCCCCCGGCGCGATCACCCTGATCGCATTGCCGTAGAGGCCGAAGCTTGCGCCGGACTCCGTCGTCAGCAACGGCGCCCGCAGGGTGAGCGCGCTGCCGCTGCCGCGATAGGTGGCGGGGTCGAAGCTAGCGGTCACCGCCGGCCCGCTGCCATAGACCGAGAGCGTGCCGCTGCCATTGGCAGTGATGCGCTCCGAGGCGGCGAAGCTGACGCGGTCGAAGCCGAGCATCAGACGGTTGTAGACCTCCCCGCTGACCGGCGTGACGGTGTTGGAATTGCCGAACACGATGCGCCGGGCGTCCACTTCGAACGCGCCGGCATTGCCGAGTGCCGGATTGCCCGATGCGGAGAGCCGCGCCGCCGGCGACGCGGCGACGCCCTGCCAGACCAGCGTGTCGGTGACGATCCGGGCGGTATCGCCCGCCGCGCCATAGCCGTAGATCGCGGGGCTGCCGAGCACGAACTCCTCGAGCCGCGAGCGGCCGGTGGCCGGGTCGATCGTGCTGAGTGCGACGTCGCCGAAGAAATTGATGGCATTGCCGGCGCTCAGCGAGAGCTGCTGGACTGCCGGCGCGCCGGGGATACGTCCCCCCGTGAACAGCCGGTCGAGGAAGGATTGCGTCAGGTTGAGGCCGGCCGGCAGCACGCCGGAGACGGCAGCGAGCGAAGCGTCCGTGCCGATGTTCAGATTGGTCGTGCTGAGCGACAATTGCCGCGCCGCAATGCCGGCATCGTCCTGCATGGTGACGCCGCCGGCGGCGGCGAAGCCGATGATCTGCTCGGCATAGATGCCGCTGCCGGCCTTCATCACCATCGAGCCCGTGGGGAAGTAGCTGGGCGAGGTGGCGACGAGCAACGAGCCGTTGGAAGCGCCGATCACCGCGCCGCCAAAGCCGCCCAGCTTGAGGCCGGTGGAGAGGTCGAGCCAGGAGAAGCCGCGCCCAAGCGTGCTGACGATGGCGCCCTCCGCCAGCGTCACGGTATTCCGCGCGCCGAGTAAAATGGAGTCGGCCGTCAGGTGGACATTGGCCTCGATCGTGAGCGTGCGGGCGGTGGCGGTGACGCCGAGGCTCCGGTCGCTGGTGGTAGTCAAGCTGGCATAGCCGTTCAGAACGCTGCCGAGCAGCAGGTTCGGCGCGTCGACGGCCGCGATCGCCGACGCGGCCACCGTCGTGACGTTCGCGGTGTTGACGGTTTGCGAGTTGTCGCCGGTGATGACGAGATCCGTGGCGGGGGTATCGTAGGTGCCGACGTCCTGGTTCAGCGCGAAGGCGCCGGACAGGCCGCCGGCGCCGGCCGAGAAGTCTGCCTTGCCGCTGAAATTGAAGGCGCTGTTGGCCGCATCCGCCGCCGCCGATCTGACGCGCGCGACGAGGAGGTGGGCGTCCGCCTCCAGCATGCTGCGGGGCGTGCCGAACTGCGCGGCCTGGGCCCGGATGAAGCTGGCGTAGCCCTGCTCCTGATATTGCGAGTAGGAGCGCACCACCGTTCCCGGCGTGACGATGGCCTGGGTCGGCAGCGCATTCAGGATCGAGGTATGCGCCACGCCCTGATAGACCGGGACGAGGGTCGAACCGTTCGGGAGCGTCGTCGCGTTGAACGCAGCGGTCGTCGTCCGCGCCGCCAATTCGACGCGGAAGGCGCCGGGCAGCAGCGCGTAATTGGCTGGCAACAAAGTATAGGTGCCAGCAGGCAGGCCGGGCACTCCGGCCGGAATCGTGATCTGCTGGCCGATGGCCGGCGTCGATCCGGTCCAGGCCGCGCTGGCGCCTCCCGCGGCCGGCGCGGTAACGACACCGGGCACGATGGCATAGACCGCATTGCCGGCGGCGCTGTAGGTGTTGGCGGGATTGGCATTGATCAGCGGCGTCGTCAGCACGTCGACGGACCCGCCGCGTCCGGTGACGAAGGCCGCGCCCGCGAGCTGGCCGCCGCCGGAGAGATCGAGCAGTGCGCCGGCATCGACCGTCTGCCGCCGGCCGTTGATCGTCACGCCGATGATCGCCAGCGAGCCGTCCTTGAGGATGAAGCGGCCCGACAAATCGGCGAAGCTGGCCGTGACGCCGTCGACCGTATAGGTCACACCGTCGGTCGAGCCGCCATAGGGCATCACCAGCCCCGCGGTGCTGACCGAGGTGACGCTGCCGGGCAGCAGTTCGACCGAACTCGGTCCGCCAACCGCGTTCCCGGCGCTCCTGCCGAGGACGATCGCGCCGAACGGGGCGCGGACCACGCCGCCCTGATAGATTTTGTCGGCGTAGAGCCCGAGCGAGCCAAGCACCGAATAAGGCACCATCGGCGTGGTCCCGTTGCCGTGGATCGCCAGGACCGAGCCGGCCGCGGCGTAAGAGAGAGCCCCCTGCCAATCGCCGGTTTGCGTCACGCCCGCGGCCACCTCGGTGCGGGCGCACGTCGCTGGATAGATCTGCGCGGCGGTGAGTGTCAGATTGCCGCTCGCCCCGAGCGTCGTGAGCCGGTCCGATGTGGGCGATGCCGTCCCGGACCAATCGATGTTGGCCTGCACTGGGCCGGTGGCGGCGAGCAGGCGCAGGTCACCGGAGCTCACCACATGGGTCTCGCGATATTGGGTCCGCACGCGATTGCGGACATCGACGAGGTCACCTGCGATCGTCAGCGAACCGCCGGTCGGATAAACCGCACGTTCGCTCGGGTCGTATTCCTTCAGCGCCCGGTTGGGAATCTCGTTGTCGATCAAGACGGTCATGCCGTCGAGCAGCACGTAGGGCGCCGACAGCGACACACGGCCGTTCGCGGAAGTGTTCAACAGCGGACCCTGCCGCAGCGTCAGGCTGCGCGACATCGCCAAGGTGACGTCGCCATCGAAGGCGATGCCACCGCGCGCCCACAGCGACAGCGAGGCAAAACCACCGGCCTCGACCTGATCGGCTCCGAGCCGGGCCTGACCGAGGCGGAGCCAGGGATCGCTCGCGCCGGCGGTGAGGCTGCTCGACAGGTTGCCGGCCCCGTGGGTCTGCGCCACCGTGATGACGCGGGCGGCGCGTGCATCGGCCGGCAACAGGGTGGTCGGATCGACATAGGGCTGGACGCCGATGGGAGGCGTCTCCAGCGTGTAGACGAGCGTGCCGCCGCTGGCGCCAACCCCGCCCGCAGGCGCGAGCAGAGTGCCGTCATTGTAGATGCCCCATTGCGAGACGAGGGCAATCGTGCCGCCGTCGCTCGCGACCAGGCGATGATCGACCGCTCCGCTTGGCGACGCGACGTCGAGCGTGGCGCTGGCGCCCGAGGCATCGATCACTGCGCCGGGGCGGATTACCACGAAGGCGTTGCCGGAGCGCAGACCGTAGAGGTTTGGTGTGACGTTGAGCGCGCCCAGAACCACCGAGCCGCCGGACGTCACTTGCCCGTAGGTGCCGCCGCGCTGATCCAGCGCGGAATAGGCGAGGCCGGAGACGTCGAGCCTCGCCTCGTCACCGATCCACACCGAGCGGTTGCTCCGCACGTACGGCGTGCTCTGCGTCACATCCTCGGTTCGCGCGTTGTTGGCCAGGGTGATCGAACCGCCGCGCGCGGTGATGTCGCCTTCGATGGTGATCTGGCCGGCGCTGCCGACGCTGACCGAGCGGCCGGGATCGACGGTGATCGATGCGCCGCCCGAGAGTACGAAGTCGCCCTGGCTGGTGTTGATCACGCTCTGGGAGAAGCCGAGAGGAATCTGGTTGGTAGCGTTCGGATTCCCGATCACGAGATCGGCGCCAGCACGCTGCGTCAGCGTGCGCTTCACCGGATCTTCGACGAACAACGACGGCAGGACGACCGGGGCGACGCGGGCCGGATCGCTGCCGCTCGGTGCCGCATAACTATCAGCGGTGAACTGGAACACCGGCTGCGTCACTGCGACCTCGGTGCCCTGCTGTACGACGACGCCGCTGGTGCTGGTGATGTTGTAGGACGAGAAGCCACTCTGGAAGAAGGTCGACGCATCCGCGATCGCCAGGCCCGCCTGCACGGCAACGGGCTGCGAGAAAACCGTGCCGGCGGCAAAGCTGGTGCCGGCCCGGACCGTGTACGCGCTGGGGATCGGGCTGCCGGCCGCGATCTGCCGCGTCGACGGGTCCTGCGGAAATCCGTTCGGGAATGCACTTGCGGGGACCACGAAGCCAGTTGTCGAGCCGAATACGAAATTGATGGGAGTGCCGGCGGGAACGAACTGTCCACCTCTGTAAAAGGTTTCGGCGCCGGTGTTGTCATCCGAGTATTTTAGAGTAACGCCTTGCGGAACCGTCCAGCCGCCAGTGCCGATGACAATCGACTCGCCGTTCCATCCGCCGTTCCACTGAAGCGTTCCGGAGACCGTCTGTCCGGGCAGGTACAGGGCCGGAGTCGACACACTGATGTCGAACGGCAGCGTGCTTCCGGCCGGGAAGACGACATCCTTCGCGAACTTGAGGTTCAACGCAAACGCCTTGCCCGCCGGCACGACACCGCCGGGATAGAGTTCGCCACCGATCGAGATCAGCCCACTTGTAGCGATGGTCAGCTTGCCACCCTTGCCGAAACCGTACGAGGCGAACTTGCCATCGAGCGCCATGTTGTCGGTGGACTTCAGCGTGATGTCGCCGCCGTCGCCGCCCTTGGTCTTGCCGTTGGCGAGGATGGCACCGCCCGCCGAGGCGTTGAGGATCGAATCGGTCGCCAGCGTCAGGTCGATAGCGGAGAGCGAGATCGCGCCGCCGTTGAGATAGGCGAGCCCCGCCTGGTTGGCGGGATCGAGCATCTGGTTGGTCCACAGCCCGCGGGTGTCGACGGTCACACCGCCATCGACGGTCAGGGAGGCACCCGCCGTCATCGTGACGCGGCCGGCCGATGCGGTCACGTTCGCGCCCACATCGATGTCCTGGGCGGTGAAGTCCACAAGGCCGCCGGACGCCAGCGTCAGGTCGCCCTTGACCTTGATCGACGAGGCGGTCGCGACGCTGATGCCACCCAGCCCCTCGCTGCTCAGCGCCGCGCTGTCGAACACATGGCCGGCGCCTTGCGCGTCCGCCGACTGCGGCGCGTCGGTGAACACGACGGCTGAGGTCGTGGCGCCATAGGTGCCGGTGCCCTTATCGTAATAGCCGAGCGCGAGCCGGCCCGCGAGCGGCACCTGGGTCTGCCCAAGCTTGTAGCCGTCGGTGGTGCTGATCGGCCGCGCATTGGTCTGACGCTGCCCCTTGACGACATCGGCGACGATGGAGGCCCCCTGGACGTCGGACGTCGCGGCATAGAGCTGCAGTCGCCCGGCGTCGCGGCCGACGGTGTAGCCGTCCTCCCAGCGCGCGTTCTTGAAGCCGCCGAGCGCGTTGTCATAGACCTCGGTGATGCCGGCGCGGCTGTGGTCGACCACGAAGCCATTGGCGACGGTCTTGTAGGTC
>DATLXF010000017.1:0-705891 GCA_035575945.1 Bradyrhizobium sp.
CCCGTCTGCCGCTGACGTATTGCTACGCCCGCTCGACTTGCATGTGTTAAGCCTGCCGCCAGCGTTCGCTCTGAGCCAGGATCAAACTCTCAAGTTGGACTTGAACTTTGAACCGGCTGATCACAACGTTTGACGAGGTCCCACCATTTTTCCGACGACCGAAGCCGCCGAGCTGCCCGCGATTCACATCGCTGGCAACGATGGTGTTTCCTTTAAAACGTGTCCGCCGAAGTCTTTCGTCCGGTCTCGATCCAAAAAGCCAAAGCTCCCCGGAAGCGAGACCCGCAAGGACTCCGCCGTCCACGTTTCTCTTTCTTCATCTTCACTTGTCAAACAGCCCGGGACCGTTGAGGCCCCAACCTTCCGTGGAGGAAGGGTTCCGACACCCTTACCGACGATGAATGACTCCAACCGACTGGTGTCGGCTGTTGTGTCACTCAACAAGGTGAGGAGCATCAGTGGCGCGTCCGCTCGCCTCGGTCAGTGACCCGGCGGCGCCGCGCTCAGTGGTTGGGGTTATAGGCCCCGCCTTCCGGGCTGTCAACGCTAATCGTCAATAAATCGTCGCACAGCGGGAGGCCAATAAAAACCTCGCGTTTACAGTGCTTTAGAGCGCCCTTGAGCGCGATTCCCGGCCTCGGTCGGAGAAAAAAACTTAAAAAAGTTTGCGCTCCGGTGGGCTCCCCCAGGGCTCATGGGAGGCTGTTGGGACGGCCGGCAGCGCCGCAGCAGCGAGGCCCTTGGCGCCGGCCCGTTTAGGAAGCTTTTCCATATGAGTCGCCGTACTTGAGCCACAATCCCGCGGCGTTCTGATAAGAGACAAGCTTGAATCGCGGGGATGCCTGTGGGGGCTGCCGCGATTTTCATGGGGTCAAAGGAAGGCGATCCAGCAAATGACGCGACCTTCCTTCGACATTCGAGAGACATCGCGAGCGCTTCACCCGTCCAGCTGTTCGTAATTCGGCGGGCCCCATCGAGGGGCTTTCTGGGCGCGGACAGCCGTGCGGCTTGCCTTTTCCGGCGGTCCCCGTTCAAGAGGGCACCCGGGGACAGGTTCGAAACGGGCACTTGGATCGTTGAATTGGGGGACTTGGGTTGAACCACAGGACGTCACGCGGCGCTTACGGGCGTGAGACCGGGATCATCGATCTCGGCCACGAGCCGCCGCTATCCGTCGATGGTTCTGAAGCCGCCGTGATCGACCGCCGCCGGGTCTCGGTGCAATGGTTCAGCGGCACAATCTTGACCGGACTCTGCGGCGCAGCCCTGATCGGCGGCGCCGTTTTCGCATCGCTCGACGGCGAGATGACGTTCGCCAAGGTGCCGGAGCGGGTCGAAGGCGCGCTGCGCGGTGCGCTCGGCGCCGCCGATCGCGCCGCCACGCTGCACAAGAGCGACCGCCTGCCGCCGCCGAGCGAATCCAGCGCCTCGCGCAACGTCGTGCGCGTCTCGACCGTCGCCCGCGTCGGCAACCGTGACGTGATGCGCGTGCGTCCCTTCGTCCGGATCGCCGGCAATCTGTCGATGACGACGAGCGATCTGTCGGCAAAGATTCCGCCGTTCAACGCCCAGCGCCTGCTCACCGATGTCGGCTCCGACCCGAAGACGGCGTCCGACGACCCCAACAATCCCGAAGCCGTCGAGCCCGACGCGGAAGTGTCCTTCGTCACCAAGGACCTGTCGCAGGTGCTGCCGAAGGCCAAGATTTCCGCGGTGGTGGCGCTCGACGACATCCTGATGCGGGTGCGCGATGCCGCCAATTGGCGCGGCAATGGCGGGGTGCGCTACGCATCGCTCGCCAATGCCGCCGCCGACGTCTCCGGCGCGACCGGTACCGCCGACATCAGAAGCGCTTACGCTCCCGAAGCCTCCTCGTCCGATCCCTATGCCGGTTTCGAGACGCGCGTGGTGCCGGAAAACGTCACGCTACTGCCCAAGACCAAGGAGCAGATCACCGGCGGCAACCCCAACGGTGAGCGCGTGCACATGGTCAGGAAGGGCGACAGCGTCGCCGGCGTGCTGCGCGATCTCGGCGCCAGCGCCGAGGAGATCAAGGCGATCACCGCGACGCTCGGACCGCGCGGCCGCGACGGCGGCCTCAAGGAAGGCGAGAAGCTGCGCATCCTGATGGCGCCCGCAAGCCCCGGCGCCCGCCTGCAACCCTACCGTGTCGTCATCGCCAACGAGACCATGGTCGAGGCGATCGCCGCGCTGTCCGACCTCGGCAGATACGTGGCGGTCGACGTCTCCAGCATGAACACCGTGGCGGACGCCGCGGCAAATGCCAGCAGCGACGACGACGACGATGACGACGGTTCCGGCGTGAGGCTCTACCAGAGCATCTACGAGACCGCGATGCGCAACAAGGTCCCGATGCCCGTCATCGAGGACATGATCAAGATCTACTCCTACGACGTCGACTTCCAGCGCAGGGTGCAGCCCGGCGATTCCTTCGACGTGTTCTACGCCGGCGAGGACGAGGGCGTGACCGCGACCGAGAAGAACGAGGTGCTGTTCGCCTCGCTCACCGTCGGCGGCGAGACCAAGAAATACTACCGCTACCAGAGCCCCGACGACGGCCTCGTCGACTATTATGACGAGACCGGCAAGAGCGCGAAGAAGTTCCTGGTCCGAAAGCCCGTCAACAACGCCATCATGCGCTCCGGCTTCGGCGGCCGCCGCCACCCGATCCTCGGCTACGTCAAGATGCATACCGGCGTCGACTGGTCCACCAGCTACGGCACGCCGATCTTCGCCTCAGGCAACGGCGTGATCGAGAAGGCCGGCCCCGAGGGCGGCTACGGCAAGTACATCCGCATCAGGCACGCCAACGGCTACGAGACCGCCTACGGCCACATGTCGGCCTTCGCCAAGGGCATGGAGGTCGGCAAGAAGGTGCGGCAGGGCCAGGTGATCGGCTTCGTCGGCTCTTCCGGCCTGTCGACCGGCCCGCACGTCCATTACGAGATTCTGGTCAACGGCCGCTTCGTCGATCCCATGCGCGTGAAGCTGCCGCGCGGCCGTTCGCTGGAAGGCCCGATGCTGGCAGGCTTCGAGAAGGAGCGCGACCGGCTCGACGGCATGATGAGCGGCCGCAGCGGCGCCATCGCCCGTATATCGGACGCGACCGGCGGGCCGCTGCAGGTCACCAACCGGTAAGCCGGCAAACGAACGGCATGGGCCGATATTTTCGAGGCCGCTGGCAACGCAAACGCCCCGAAGAGGTGGACCGCTCCGGGGCGAATTGTCGCTTCAGACGGAAAACGGCGCCGCTCAATTCAGCTTCCGCTTCGGCAGCGGTGCCTCGAACTGGGTGATCTCCGCGGTCTGCGGGGCCTTGCCGTTGAAGGTCAGCACGTTGCCTTCCGCCGAGATCGCGACATGGTCGCCGTCCCTGACGTCGCCGGCGAGGATCATCTCGGCGAGCGGATCCTGGAGATGGCGCTGGATCACCCGCTTCAGCGGCCTTGCGCCGTAGGCGGGATCCCAGCCCTTGGCAGCGAGCCAGTCGCGGCCGGCGGCATCGAGGCTCAGCACGATCTTGCGATCGGTCAGGAGCTTCTGGAGACGTGCGAACTGGATCTCGACGATCCGGCCCATCTCGCTCCGCTGCAGGCGGTGGAACAGGATGATCTCGTCGACGCGGTTGAGGAATTCGGGGCGGAAATGCGCCCGCACCATTCCCATCACCTGCTCGCGCACGGCCGAAGTGTCCTCGCCCTCCGGCTGGTTCACCAGATACTCCGAACCGAGGTTCGAGGTCATGATGATCAGCGTGTTGCGGAAGTCGACGGTGCGGCCCTGGCCATCGGTCAGGCGGCCGTCGTCGAGCACCTGCAACAGGACGTTGAAGACGTCCGGGTGCGCCTTCTCGATCTCGTCGAACAGCACGACCTGGTAGGGCCGGCGCCGCACCGCCTCGGTGAGCGCACCGCCCTCGTCATAGCCGACATAGCCCGGAGGCGCGCCGATCAGCCGCGAGACCGAGTGCTTCTCCATGTACTCGGACATGTCGAGGCGGACCATCGCGGTCTCGTCGTTGAACAGGTACTCCGCGAGTGCCTTGGTCAGCTCGGTCTTGCCGACGCCGGTCGGGCCCAGGAACATGAACGATCCGGTGGGCCGGTTAGGGTCCTGCAGCCCCGCGCGCGAGCGGCGCACGGCGGTCGCGACCGCACGCACCGCCTCGGCCTGGCCGACGACGCGCTTGCCGAGCTGCTCCTCCATCTTCAGGAGCTTCTCCTTCTCGCCTTCGAGCATCTTGTCGACGGGCACACCGGTCCAGCGCGAGACCACCTGCGCGATGTGGTTGGCGGTGACCGCCTCCTCCATCATCTCAGCGGAGTTCTCCTTGGCTTCGATATCGGCAAGCTGCTTCTCCAGCTGCGGGATCCGCCCATAGGCCAGCTCGCCGGCCTTCTGGAATTCGCCGCGTCGCTGCGCGTTGGCGAGCTCGACACGCAGACCATCGAGCTCGGCCTTCAGCTTCTGGGCATCGGAGAGCTTGTTCTTCTCCGCGCTCCAGCGCGCCGTCAGCGCCGCCGACTTCTCCTCGAGCTCGGCAAGGTCCTTCTCCAGCGTCTGGAGCCTGGACTTGGAGCCGGAATCGCTCTCCTTCTTCAGCGCTTCCTGCTCGATCTTGAGCCGGATGATCTCGCGGTCGAGCGAATCCAGCTCTTCCGGCTTGGAATCGACCTGCATCTTCAGCCGCGCCGCGGCCTCGTCCATGAGGTCGATCGCCTTGTCGGGCAGAAAGCGGTCGGTGATGTAGCGGTTGGACAGCGTCGTCGCAGCAACAAGCGCGGAATCGGTGATGCGCACGCCATGGTGTTGCTCGTACTTGTCCTTCAGCCCGCGCAGGATCGAGATGGTGTCCTCGACCGAGGGCTCGCTGACGAAGATCGGCTGGAAGCGCCGCGCCAACGCGGCGTCCTTCTCGACGTGCTTCTGGTACTCGTCGAGCGTGGTCGCGCCGATGCAGTGCAGTTCGCCGCGGGCGAGCGCCGGCTTGAGCAGGTTGGAGGCGTCCATCGCACCATCGCCCTTGCCGGCGCCGATCAGCGTGTGCATCTCGTCGATGAACAGGATGAAGGTGCCCTCGCTGCCAGTGACCTCCTGGAGCACGGCCTTCAGCCGCTCCTCGAACTCGCCGCGATACTTCGCGCCGGCGATCAGCGCGCCCAGATCGAGCGAGAGCAGCTTCTTGTCCTTCAGGCTCTCGGGCACGTCGCCATTGACGATGCGCAGCGCGAGGCCTTCCGCGATGGCGGTCTTGCCGACGCCGGGCTCGCCGATCAGGACGGGATTGTTCTTGGTCCTCCGCGAGAGCACTTGAATCGTCCGGCGGATCTCCTCGTCGCGGCCGATGACCGGATCGAGCTTGCCGTCGCGCGCCGCCTGGGTCAGGTCGCGGGCATATTTCTTTAGCGCGTCATAGGCGTTCTCGGCCGTCGCGGAGTCCGCCGTCCGGCCCTTGCGCAGCGCCTCGATTGCCGCATTGAGGTTTTGCGGCGTGACGCCGCCCTTGGCGAGGATGGTGCCGGCCTCGCTGGTCTTCTCCAGCGCAAGGCCGAGCAGGAGACGCTCCACGGTGACAAAACTGTCGCCCGCCTTCTCGCCGGCCTTTTCGGCGGCGTCGAAGGTGCGGGCGAGGTCGGGCGCAAGGTAGATCTGGCCGGCACCGCCGCCGGAGACTTTCGGCACCTTGCTGAGAGCGTCCTCGGTCGCTTTCAAGATCGCGCGGGAATTGCCGCCGGCGCGGTCGATCAGACCGGCTGCGAGCCCTTCATTGTCGTCCAGGAGGACTTTCAGGACGTGCAGGGTGGAAAACTGCTGGTGCCCCTCGCGCATCGCGAGCGACTGCGCGGACTGGATGAAGCCCCTGGAGCGTTCGGTGTACTTCTCGATGTTCATCTTTCTGTCCCTCGGCCTGCCCTTGGGGCCCTCTTAGGCACCCCAATACGGCATCTTCATTGGGTTTCCGCTGACCGTCTTGACGTTTCTCAAGCGGCAACGGCCGTGTTTTGCCGACATTGCCGCCGGCCTGAGGCAGATGTGGGAAGCAGGTTGCGGATGCGAAAGAGGCAGGTTCACAATTTCGTGCGCACCAATTTCATACGCTCTTGGACGGGCTTGGCGGCGGCGGGCCGAATCCCTTAAGTAGCCGCATGACAGCAAGCCATACTGCCGAGATCACCGGCCTCTACCGCTACCCGATCAAGGGCCTGACGCCGGAACTCCTGGCGCGTGTCCCTTTGCGGACGGGCCAGACCCTGCCGGCCGACCGCCGCTACGCTATCGAGAACGGCCCGAGCGGGTTCGATCCCGAGGCGCCCCAGTGGAAGCCGAAAATCCAGTTCCTGATGCTGGCGCGCAATGAGCGGCTGGCGGCGCTCGACAGCCGCTTCGACGATGCCACCAATGTCCTGACCATCCGCAAGGATGGCCAGATCGTCGCCAGCGGCGATCTCGAGACCGCCGCCGGGCGCGCCGCCATCGAGGCCTATTTCAGCGAGAACTTCCAACCCGAGTTGAAGGGGCCGCCGAAAGTTCTGTCCGGCCGCGACCACAGCTTCTCCGACGTCGCCCGCAAGGTCGTGTCCATCATCAATCTCGACAGCGTCCGCGCCATCGAGGCCATGCTCGGCGGCGTCGCCGTGCATCCGCTGCGCTTCCGTGCCAATCTCTACGTCAAGAGCTGGCCGGCTTGGTCGGAGCTCGATCTCGTCGGCCAGACGCTCGCGATCGGGCCTGCCCGCCTGAAGGTGGTCAAGCGCATCGTCCGCTGCCCGGCCACCAATGTCGATCCTGTCACCGCCGAGCGCGATCTCGAGATCCCATCGACGCTCTCGCGCCATCTCGGCCACATGGATTGCGGCATCTATGCCGAGGTGGTCGAAGGCGGCGAGATCGGCGTCGGCGATGCGGTGGCGGTGGAAGAGCCGAGATTGGTGTGAGCGAACTCCGCTGGCTCAACACGCTTCGTCATTGCGAGCGCAGCGAAGCAATCCAGAGATCTATCCGTTGAGACAGCCTGGACTGCTTCGTCGCTTCGCTCCTCGCAATGACGACAGCGACGATCGTCAATTCGGCATCACATACGCATAGATCCTGCCGCGCGAGACCGGAGCTTCGCGGACCCGGTTGCCGTTGTTGCCGGAGATCATGATCGGATTGCCCTGCGCATCGATGCCGGTGATGATGCCGACATGACCGCCGCGGCGGCCACGCGACATCACCGCGATGGCGCCGACTTGCGGACCGGACACGCGCGTCCCGTAGCGCGCGAACGAGCTCGCCATGTCGGATCCGGTGCCCTGATGGCCGGTCTTCTGCAGCACCATGTTCATGAAGCGCGCGCACCATAGCCTGCCGCGCCCGGTCGGATTGCCGCCGATATAGCGCCGCGCTTCCGAGACGAGACCGGAGCCGCCGCTGATGGCGGCGTTGCCGCCACTGCCCGCATAGCTCGCCTGCACGGCCGGGCTCATGTTGCGCGCGCGGCTGACGCGGCCGGATCGGCCGACATTGCGACCCTGCATCTCGGCGCCGCCCGATGAGTTCATGTTCGAGCCCATGTAGCCGTTCGCGTTGAAGTTCATGGTGCCGGCATTGGCGTTCGGGTCGTAGCTCGCAAAGCTGTTATCGAAGCCCGCCTGCAACTGCGCCGCGCTGCGCTCGAAACGCGATGTGCGGGCATGATTGCGATAATGGCGGTGGTGATGATGCCTGGCGTGATGCACGTAACCGTGCCGCTCTGCGCTATGACGATGATACGGCCGCGCCGAGGCCGGAGAAACGAATACGGCGAACGCCGCAAAGAACAGCGCCAGCGCGACAATACAACGCGACAGGCGAGACGCAAACAACTCGAACATTCTTCATCCTTCTTGACACCCCCACTTCCCGCCGGCCCGTGCATGGCCGACATCCGCTTGGCCGTTAAGCCGCCCGATGTGGCGAGAAAAAGACGCGACGTCCGGGAATAGCTGCGATGATTTTGTGTCCAGGCTCGGCCATCGCTGCCGCATTGCCGACACGGGCATTAACTGCGATCCTCGAACACGGCTTGAAACAGAGGGAAACGGTTAATGCCCCACGCCATGACCAAGGACGGCGTCCGCATTTATTTCGAGGAGGCGGGCCAGGGAACGCCGATACTTTTTCTGCACGAATTCGCGGCCGACTACACCAATTGGGAGCCGCAGATGCGCTACTTCTGCCGTGGCCATCGCTGCATCACCTATTCGGCGCGCGGCTATACACCGTCCGACGTGCCTGACGGCGAGGTCTACACCTACACGCATTTCTACAGCGACGCGCTCGCGGTGCTCGACCATCTCGGGATCGATCGCGCGCATTTCGTGGGATTGTCGATGGGCGCCTATTCGTCGCTCCAGATCGGGCTCAACGCCCCGGAGCGCGCGCTGTCGATGACGCTTGCCGGCGTCGGCTCCGGCTCGGAGATCGAGAACCTGGAGGCCTGGCGCAAGCAGTGCCGCGCCAATGCCGAGCAGTACGACACGCTCGGCTCGGCGGAGGTCGCAAAGGTCACGCGCGAGGCGCCGAGCCGGATTCCCTTCCTGATCAAGGACCCGCGCGGCCACGCCGATTTCTATGCCGCGCTGGCGCGGCACGATGCCCGGGGATCGGCCAACACGATGCGCGGCTTCCAGGGCGGCCGTCCCTCGATCTACACGATGACGGACGCGATCAAATCCGTCGCCACGCCGGCGCTGATCATCTGCGGCGACGAGGACGATCCCTGCGTCGGGCCGAGCCTGTTCCTGAAGAAGCACCTGCCCGCGGCGGGCCTCGCGATGTTTCCGAAGTCGGGCCACGTGCTCAACCTGGAGGAGCCCGCGCTGTTCAACGAGAGCGTGGAACGGTTCGTCACGCTGGTGGAGGCGGGGCGCTGGCCGGTGCGGGATCCGAGATCGCTGGCGGCGCATTGACTCTTGCTGTCATTCCGGGGCGCTCGAAGAGCGAACCCGGAATCTCGAGATTCCGGGTTCGGCACTTCGTGCCGCCCCGGAATGACGCCTACGGCGTCATTTCCCCCCGCCCCTGCTCAACAGGAATACCGCCTGCTCGCCGAACATGTTCCACACCCACCAGGGCAGGTTCAGCGGCACCGGACGGCCGTAGAGGTCGAGCGCCACCGAGCGTTCCATCTTGACGTTGATCTCGTCACAGAGCTCGACGAAATCCTTGATGGTGCAGAAATGGATGTTGGCGGTGTCGTACCAGGTCGCAGGTAGGTTCTCGGTGCGCGGCATGTGTCCGCCGATCAGGAGCTGAAGCCGCATCTTCCAGAAGCCGAAATTCGGGAACGACACGATGGCGCGGCGGCCGATGCGCAGCAGATTCTCCAGCACGACACGCGGCTGCCGCGTCGCCTGCAGCGTCTGCGACAGGATCACGTAGTCGAAGGCATCGTCGGGATAGTTGACGAGATCGGTGTCGGCGTCGCCCTGCACCACGGCGAGCCCCTTGGCGACGCAGCGGTTGACGCCCTCGCGCGACAGCTCGATGCCGCGGCCGTCGATGCCGCGCGTCTCCAGGAGCTGAAGCAGATCACCCTCGCCGCAGCCGACGTCGAGCACCTTGGAGCCGGGCTTGACCATCTCGGCGACCAGCCGATGATCGGCGCGGTAATCACCGGACGGCCTGGCCGCAACGCCGTCCAGCGGCAAGACTTCCTGCACGGACATCTTAGCTACCCTTCAAGCCGCGGGCCTTGCCTGCCGATTGCAGGAAGGCGCGGGAGATGTCGAAGAACTCGGGCACGTCGAGCAGGAAGGCGTCATGGCCGCGATCGGTCTCGATCTCGGCGAACGACACCCGCGCGCTCGAGGCGTTCAGCGCGTGCACCAGCGCGCGCGATTCCGAGGTCGGGAACAGCCAGTCGCTGGTGAAGGAGACCACGCAGAAGCGGGTCTTGATGCCGGCGAACGCCTTCGCCAGCACGCCGCCATGATCGGCGGCGATGTCGAAATAGTCCATCGCGCGCGTCAGATAGAGATAGGAGTTGGCATCGAATCGCTCGACGAAGGACGAGCCCTGGTAGCGCAGATAGGATTCGACCTGGAAGTCGGCATCGAAAGAGAAGGTCGGCAGTTCACGGTCCTGCATGCGACGGCCGAACTTGCGATGCAGCGCCGCGTCGGAGAGATAGGTGATGTGCGCCGCCATCCGCGCCACCGCGAGCCCGCGATGCGGATGGATGCCGTGGTCGGCATAGCCGCCGCCGTCCCAATCGGGGTCCGCCATCACGGCCTGGCGGCCGAGCTCGTGGAAGGCAATGTTCTGCGCCGAGTGCCGCGTCGCGCAGGCGATCGCCAGCGCGGAGAACACGCGAGCAGGATAGGCCGCGGTCCATTGCAACACCTGCATGCCGCCCATCGAACCGCCGACGACCGCAAACAGCGTATCGATGCCGAGCCGGTCGATCAGCATGGCCTGCGCGCGCACCATGTCGGGGATGGTGATGACGGGGAAATCGAGGCCCCAGACCTTGCCGGTGGCGGGATTGATCGACGCCGGCCCGGTCGAACCCATGCAGCCGCCGATCACGTTTGAGCAGATGATGAAGTAGTGCTTGGGATCGATGGGGCGGCCGGGGCCGACCAGCGTCTCCCACCAGCCGGGTTTGCCAGTGACGGGATGCACATTGGCGACATGCTGGTCGCCGGTCAGCGCATGGCAGATCAGAACAGCGTTTGAGCGATCGGCGTTGAGCTCGCCATAGGTCTGATAAGCGATCTGGAACGGGGTGAGATCGACGCCGCAATCGAGCCGCAGCGGCTGCTCGGCGCCGAAATGCGCGACCTGCGAGCTCGGATGATCCACCTCGTGCGAGCGCTCGTCGGCGCTGATCGCAGGACTTGGTATCGACTTGACGCCACCCATTTGACCATCGACCTCATATGCGATCGGACTTCAGACCGCAGTGACATCAGGCCATGAAAAACCCGGCCTGAACGATAGGTTCGGCCGGGATCGAAAGCGTCCCCGGCCTGTTTAGCGAGTTTTTTAACGTGGCTGCAAGCCGGCCGGCTCAAATGACCACGGAACGAGCAAAAGCTACCGCCTTGGGCGGTTTTCGTCAAGTCGCGGTCCGAACCGGCTCAATTCGTCTGTATCGCGCCGGCCGGAAAGGACTTCATTTCTCTTTGCTTTCGCCGCCCCGACTGCCTAATCAGGACATCCCCCATCGGAACGATCGACGACCAGACATGTCCCAACGTCCGCCCGCGCCACCATCGCTCCAGGAGCTGCGCAAGGAGATCGATGCGATCGACGAGAGCATGCATCGCCTGCTGATGCAGCGTGGCGACATCATCGACCGCCTGATCCAGGTGAAGCAGACCCAGGAGGTCGGCTCCGCGTTCCGCCCGGCGCGCGAGGCTTCCATGATGCGCGAGATCGTGCAGCGTCATCGCGGCATCCTGCCGCTCGACACGGTCGAGAGCATCTGGCGCGTCATCATCTCGACCTTCACCTATGTGCAGGCGCCGTTCTCCGTGCATGCCGACGTCTCGGTGAGCGAGCCGGCGATGCGCGATTCCGCGCGATTCCATTTCGGCTTCACCGTGCCCTACGTCGCCCATTTCAGCGCGCAGGCCGCGGTCGAGGCGGTGGCGAAATCCAAGGGCGACCTCGCGCTGGTCTCCGCGACCTCCAGCCGAACCCCTTGGTGGCTGTTGCTGGAGGCCGACGGGGCGCCCAAAATCATCGCGCGGATGCCCTTCGTCGAGCGCGCCGACCATCCGGCCGCATTGCCGGTGTTTGCGATCTCGCGCGTCGCCGACAGCGCCCTGGTGACGGAGGTCGAGACGTTCAGCGTGCGCGTGTCGGGCTGGAACGCCGAGGTCGCGCGCGCGCTGTCGCCGCTCGCCGAGATCGTGGCGGTGCCCGATACCGCCTTCGACGGCGCTGCGCTGCTGGTCTCGGTCACGAGCGCGACGAGCATCGAGAAAATCAGGGCTGCCCTGATCGAGGCGGGGGCCTCGGTGCGCTCCGTGGCCCTCGTCGGCAGCCATGCAACGCGCTATACGGTGCCCCCGACCGGGGCGAAATCGTAAACCGCGCGCCCCGCCATTTCGGAGTTGAAGATGTCCCGCCCCGTGCCGAATCCCGGCATTCTCGATATTGCGCCCTACACGCCCGGCAAGAGCCCGGTGCCGGAGCCTGGCCGAAAGGTGTTCAAGCTCTCGGCCAACGAGACGCCGTTCGGGCCCTCGCCCAAGGCGATCGAGGCGTTCAAGCGCGTGGCGGATCATCTGGAGGACTATCCGGAAGGCACCTCGCGCGTGCTGCGCGAGGCGATCGGCCGCTCGTTCGGGCTCGATCCCAACCGCATCATCTGCGGTGCCGGTTCGGACGAGATCCTCAATCTGCTCGCCCACACCTATCTCGGCCAGGGCGACGAGGCGATCTCCACCACGCACGGCTTCCTGGTCTACCCGATCGCGACCATGGCGGTCGGCGCCAGGAACGTCGTGGCCCAGGAGAAGAACCTCACCTGCGACGTCGACGCCATCCTGGCCGCCGTCACGCCGAAGACGAAGCTGGTCTGGCTCGCCAATCCCAACAACCCGACCGGGACCTATGTGCCGTTCGACGAGGTCAAGCGGCTGCGCGCCGGGCTGCCGTCGCACGTCCTCCTGGTGCTCGACGCCGCCTATTGCGACTACGTCTCGCGCAACGATTACGAGATGGGAATCGAGCTGGTCGCGACCACCGAAAACACGGTGGTGACGCACACCTTCTCCAAGATCCACGGCCTCGCTGCGCTGCGCATCGGCTGGATGTTCGGCCCCGAGCACATCATCGACGCCGTCAACCGCATCCGCGGCCCCTTCAACGTGTCGACGCCGGCGATGTATGCTGCGGTCGCCGCGATCGAGGACACCGCGCATCAGGCGATGTCGAAGCAGTTCACCGAGACCTGGCGCAACTGGCTCACCGAGGAGATCGGCAAGCTCGGATTGAAGGTGACGCCCAGCGTCGCCAATTTCGTGCTGATCCACTTCCCGGCCGAGACGGGCAGGACCGCGGACGAGGCCGATGCCTTCCTCACCAGGCGCGGCCTCGTGCTGCGCGGCCTGAAGAACTACGGCCTGCCGCATTCGCTGCGCATGACCATCGGCACCGAGGAGGCCAACCGCCTCGTGGTCGACGGCTTGCGCGACTTCCTGGCCGGCAAATGAATGCTGATCCGCACTTCCAGCGCGTCGCGCTGATCGGCTTCGGCCTGATCGGCGGCTCGATCGCGCGCGCTGCGAAGCTGCAGGGCCTGGCAGGCGAGATCGTCACCACGGCGCGCTCGGAGAAGACGCGCGCGCGCGTCGCCGAGCTCGGCATCGTCGATCAGGTGGTAGCGACCAATGCGGAGGCCGTGAAGGACGCCGATCTCGTCATCCTCTGCATTCCCGTCGGCGCCTGCGGTCCCGTGGCTGAGGAGATCGCGCCGCATCTGAAGCCCGGCGCTGTCGTCTCCGACGTCGGCTCGGTCAAGGGCGCGGTGGTCAGGGACATGGCCCCGCATCTGCCGAAATCGGTTCATTTCGTGCCGGCGCATCCCGTCGCCGGCACCGAGCATTCGGGCCCGGATTCGGGCTTCGCCGAGCTCTTCATCAACCGCTGGTGCATCCTGACCCCGCCTGAAGGCACCGACGCAGCGGCCACGGAGCATCTGCGCGCCTTCTGGGCGGCGATGGGCGCAAAGGTCGAGGTGATGACGCCCGATCATCACGATCTCGTGCTCGCCATCACCAGCCATCTGCCGCATCTGATCGCCTACACCATCGTCGGCACCGCCGACGAGCTGGCGCAGGTGACGGAATCCGAGGTGATCAAATTCTCCGCCGGCGGCTTTCGCGATTTCACCCGCATCGCCGCTTCCGACCCGACGATGTGGCGCGACGTGTTCCTCGCCAACAAGGACGCTGTGCTGGAGATGCTCGGCACCTTCACCGAGGATCTCTCCAAGCTCACGCGCGCGATCCGCCGCGGCGACGGCGAGGCCCTGTTCGATCACTTCACCCGCACCCGTGCCATCCGCCGCGGCATCGTCGAGATCGGCCAGGATTCGGCCGCGCCCGATTTCGGCCGGCAGCATGGCGCGCTGAAGAAACCTTAGCGGCGCCTTCTCATCGTCCGTCATTCCGGGGCGACGCGCAGCGTCGAACCCGGAATCCCGAGATTGTAGCGCGAGATTCCGGGTTCACGCTTCGCGTGCCCAGGAATGACGACAAAGGTCGTCAATACAGCGGCGGAATCTGGCCGACCTTGACCGGACCGAGCAGCACGGCACCGTCGGCGAATTTCAGCGGGAAGCTCCGCGCCTTCTTGCCTTCCAGCGTCGTCTCGCTGCCGATCGAATTGATGCCGGCGGCAACGCCCGCATTGGCGTTCTGCTTGATGACCTTGCCGAGGCCGGGCACGGCGCGGTCGAGCGCCCCGAACAGGTTGTTGAGATCCTGCGACTTCACGCCCGGCGCAACGCGGTCCAGCGTCGCCTGCGGCACGCCCTCCTCCAGCATCTTCTCGATGCCGAGCGCCGGGATCACGCGCTCGAGGCCCGCCACCGTCATCTGCAATTCGCCGTCGAGCCGGCCGTTGGCGGACAGGCCGAGCGTGCCGGCCGCGACCGCGATCATCTCACCCTGCTGGATCCGCGATTGCACGATCTCGATGTGGCCGCCTGCGGCCTGGATCTCGCGGAAACGCTCCGGCCAGGGTTTTGGCGTGAGGTCCGAGAGGCCGCTGATCTTGGCGCGGGTGTCTGCCGCGAACGGCTCGGCGAGGAGCGGATGCACGCCCTGAATGCTGCCCTGCGCGACATGGAACACGGTCTCGATCACGGGACGATCCGACGTGGAGCCCTCGGCGAGGCGCCCGTGCAGCTCGATCTGCTTGGCACCCGCGAGCGGCACCTGCACGCTGCCGTCGAGACGGTTGAGGCTGGGGTCGTCGAACACGATCGAGGCCCGGTCCGGGACGGCCGGCAGGCCGGCGACGCTGGCGCGGCCCTTGCTCCAATTCACCGTGAAGGTGTTTTGCGTGATGCCGTCGATCAGCGTCGCCGGCGCGGAGAATTCGGCGATGATGCGCTTGGGATCGTAGACCTGGGCGACCACCAGGATGTTGTCGAGCTTTGCCGTGAACGGCGTCTTGCTCGCGTTCTGCGAGATCAGGGCCACGCTGGCGCCGGAGCACTGGACCTCGAACCGGAACGGGAAGCCCGCGATCGAGCGCTTGGCGCAATCATAGATGCGGCCGGCCTTGGCTTCCTGCGCTCGCCAGGCGTCTGCGGTCGCTTCGGCCTGCGAGGCCGCATAGAACCAGAAACAGCTCCAGGCGATCGCGAGGATCAGGACGAGAACGGGTGCGATGAAAAGGCCCCAACGGGAGCGGCGGCCTGCGGCAACGGTCATATTGGACATGCGGCGACCCTTTGACCCCAGATTCAGGCAAATGTAAGCGAGGCCGGCCTGCGACGAAAGGCGCAGAAATCGCTTCGCTTGGGCGCAGGGTTCTGGTAGCCGTGCCCGAAATGTCCGAAATCACCCTCCCCTCCGTCACCACTGCCAAGGGCGACCTCTGGGTGTTCGGCTATGGCTCGCTGATGTGGCGGCCTGGCTTCGAGTTCGAGGAGCGCGTCCCGGCGCGGCTGGTCGGCGAGCATCGCGCGCTCTGCGTCTATTCCTTCGTGCATCGCGGCACGCCGGAAAAGCCGGGCCTGGTGCTCGGCCTCGACCGCGGCGGCGCCTGCCGCGGCATCGCCTTCCGCGTCGCCGAGAAGAACCGCGCGGAGGTCGTCGCCTATTTGCGCGCACGCGAGCAGGTCACCTCGGTCTATCGCGAGGTGATGCGCTCGGTGTGGCTGGAGAACGATGCGCGCCAGCGGGTCTCCGCACTCGCCTACGTGGTCGACCGCGGCCATGTGCAATATGCCGGCCGCCTCTCGCTGGCCGAGCAGCACCGCCATGTCCTCCAGGGTCATGGCCAGTCCGGCGCCAACCGCGATTACGTCACCGCGACGGTGAAGGCGATCGAGGCCGAAGGCTTTCGCGACGCGCAGCTGCACCAGCTCGCGACCATGCTGCATGGTGATGCGCATTCCCTGCACGCGCCGGCTCAGGCCGAAGACCGCGACAGCCGCTAGGGCTGTATTCATTAAGGGGCCGGTCCACTGATGTCCGCTTAGGCCGCAACAGCGTCCCAAGAAGCAGCAACTTTCCGATGTCACTGAAGGGCCAACTGCGAAGTTGACCGCCCTCTAGCTTCGGACAACTTGGAAGTCACTTTGGCCGCGCAATCGGAATGAAGCTCGAACTAGTGACACTACTTCGAAGGCGACTTCTGCCGCTCCCGTTCAAACTTGGTGATCTCCTGCTGCCACTCGCGATACTTCTCGGTGCTTATTGGGAACCCGATAAGATGAAATCCAAGGGGGTCTTGGTACATCGCTACAAAATACTCCAGCGCGAGCTGGCGGGGCGTGCTGGGGCCTAGAGCATAGCTGCGATATAGATCGCGTTCACCACCGAAGGTAACGCTTAGGCGCTTCCGCTCTGGTCGCTTGCCACGAACGACATCGAGCACCTGTACATGAGCTGCCCAAAGCTCGTGGGGTCTATCGCGCGATGGAAGCCCGGATTGGTCTACCCCGACGAGAGATGCGGGCCGCCCTAACACTCGCACCTTGGCCAAAATGACCTGATCCGTTGATGACAAGAGCTCAGAGCGCGGAACTTCCAGAGGGGCCTCCTTCGAAAAGTAAGTGATGGGGCCGTCGGCTGCTGTTCCGTAGCGTGGCTGTAGGATTGCCAATGTTGCGGCAAACAAAAAGCCGAAGACGCTACAAGTTTTGCGCATCATAAGATCTGGCTCACTGCCTGACGAAATCGGAGCGCGGAAATTTTACCACAAGATCGATTTCTAGTCCGCTTTGGGTCAAAAGCGGTGCTACTCGGGCCACTCTGTAGACTTCCGCTAGTCCCTCAGGAGCCGACGTTGCTTTACACGCCCTAGCCGCCGCTCGGCGCGTAGCTCGGCGCCGAGCCGATCAGCTGCTCCTGCTCTTTCCGGCCCGCCTCGACGAGACGAGCGGTCGCATCCTCGATCGCGGCTTGCACGCGCGCGAGAAACTCGTCCTTCGGCAGGCCCGGCGGCAACGGCTGGAGAAACTCCACCACCAGCGTGCCGGGATATCGCATGAAGGTGCGGCGCGGCCAGAACAGGCCGGAATTGAGCGCGACCGGCAGGCACGGCACGCCGCAGGACGAGTAGATCTGGGCGAAGCCGGTCTTGTAATCCGGCGGCGCGCCCGGCGCACGGCGCGTGCCTTCCGGAAAAATGACGAGTTGCTTTCCGCTGCGCACGGCCTCGCGCGCCCGCCGCGTCATGTCGAGCAGCGCCTTCACGCCGGCAGCGCGGTCGATGGCGATCATTCCGGTCTTGACCAGGAACTGGCCGAACACCGGGATCTGCATGAGCTGGCGCTTCAGGATGAAGATCGGCCGGTGGAAGAATCCCGGCAGCACGAACGTCTCCCAGAACGACTGATGCTTGGCCACGATCAGCAGCGGGCCCTTCGGAATGTTCTCGACACCCCGAAACTCCACCTTGATGTTGCAGACCACGCGCATCAGGAACAGCGTTGCCTTCGCCCACCATTCGGCGACCGTCAGCATCGCCCGCGGCGGCAACAGGAAGGTCGGCAGCGCCACGATCGCAAGACAGACCAGCACCGCGTAGAACAGCACGTTGAACACGAGCGAGCGCAGGAAAATCAGGAACATCGATGGTCCAATCAATGGCGGTCAATTGGCCTGTGCGGTGGCCGGCCGTTTCGGCCTCTGGCCTTGAGGCTGCTCCGACATCTCGGGCCAAAGGTCAATCCCGAAACCCTCGAGCCCAACCCTGAGCTCCGCCGCGACGTACTTGACATATTCCGACAGGAGCAGCCGCAACGTCGAGCCGGAGATCCACCACGGCTCCTCGCGCCATTTGTCGCCGACCACCGCGAACGGGATCAGCGTCGTCTGCGGCATCGCATGCGAGAATTCCACCAGCGCGCGCGGCATGTGATAGTTGGAGGTGACCACGATCAGCGATGTGAAGCGGCGTTCCTCGGCCCAGCGCCGTGCCTCCGCCGCGTTGCCGCGGGTCGACAGCGCGGTGCGGTCGAGATCGACGCAGCAGGTCATGAAGGACTGGTTCTCCGGCAAGGTGCGGGAGATGTCGCTTGCCGTGGAGGTCGGATGCACGCCGGAGATCAGGAGCCGCCTGCCGTAGCCGGCAGCGAGCAGCTCCATCGCATCCGACACCCGCGAGGAGCCGCCGGTCAGGACCACGATGCCGTCCGCCTTGCGATCCGGCACCTTCTCGGCGCCGCGCAACTGCGCCAGGAACGCAATGAAGCCAGCCGCCGCCCCGACGAAGGCAAGCGCGATCGTCGACACGATTGCCGCGCGCAGCCAGCCGCGCGGCAGTTTCGGCGATCGATCGTCGGTCGGCGAGGTCATGCGATGTCGGTGATCCCTTCCCTGAGGCGATTTTAGGATGTTTTGAGGCGAAGTGGAGTCCGGTTTCTTCACCCTCTCCCCTTGTGGGAGAGGGTGGCTCGCCGCGAAGCGGCAAGCCGGGTGAGGGGTTCTCTCCGCGCACAAATCTCTCGCAGCAGAATTGCGGAAACAACCCCTCATCCGGCGCTTCGCGCCACCTTCTCCCACAAGGGGAGAAGAAAGAGCAACGACCTCAATCAACATCGTTCAGCGTCGCGAACAGCGTCTGGCGGGAGGCGACCGCGGTGATCGCGCCGATCAGCACGGCCTGGACGGCGAGCACGATGTAGCCGGACGGCCGCAGCGAAAAGGTGCCGAGCAGCGCGGCGAACTGGTCGCCGACGGGGGTACCGGAAAACCAGCCGGCGATGGACTCGGAGAGGCCGAACACCAGCATGGCGGCGCCGCCGCCGATCACGCCGCCCTCGAGGCCCAGCCTGAGGAAATGACGGAGGAAGTGGTTGGCGATGTAGCGGTCGCCGGCCCCCACGAAATGCAGGACCTCGACGATCGGACGGTTCGCGGCCATGGCGCCGCGGGTCGCGAACGACACCGAGATGATCGTTGCGATGATGACGAGCGCGAGGATGCCGAGGCCGGCCAGAACGGTCGCGTTCGTCATCAAGCGCATGCGCTCGATCCAGGCGCGATGGTCGTCGACGCTCGCACTCGGCGCGACCTGGGTGACGCGCGCGCGCAAGGCGCCAAGATCGAGCAGCGTGCCCGGTTGCACGCGGGCCATGATCATGCGCGGCACCGGCAGATCGTCCATCGACAGCCCGGTGCCGAGCCAGGGCTCGAGCAGCTTGCCGCTCTCGTCCCTGGTGAACGGCCTGACCTCGACGATGCCGGCTTGCGCCCGCATCGCTTCGGTCACCGCCGCGGTGTCGCGATCGAGATCACGGCCGGCCTGCGGACGGACCTGGATGGTGATCTCGCTCGCGACGTCCGATTGCCATTCGGCTGCGGAGGCGCTCACCAGCAGCACCGAGCCCGTGGCCATCGAAGCGAGGAAGGTCATGATGGCGACGACGGCGACCAGCGCGCGACCGTGGATCGAGGCGCGCGGCACGATCGGCGACATGATGCGCGCCTTGGCCGGAAGCTGCGGACGTTCCTGCCCGAGGTCCACCAGCACGCCGCGCTCGTCGGTCCTACTCATAGACGTGCAGCCGTCCCTGATGCAGCACCAGGCGCCGCGCCTCGTACTGGTCCATCAGGCCGATGTCGTGCGTGGCGATGATGACGGCGGTGCCTGACTTGTTGAGCTCGATGAACAGCCGCAGCAGACGGCGGCCGAGCGTCGGATCGACGCTGCCGGTCGGCTCGTCCGCGAGCAGCAGCTGCGGCCGCGAGATCACGGCGCGCGCGATCGCCGCGCGCTGCTTCTCGCCGCCCGACAGGATCGGCGGCAGCGCGTCCATGCGGTCGCCGAGGCCGACCCAGCGCAACAGGTCGATGACCTCCTTGCGGTAGCTCGACTCGCTGCGGCCCATCACGCGGAACGGCAGCGCGACGTTTTCGTAGGTGGTCATGTGGTCGAGCAGGCGGAAATCCTGGAGCACGATACCGATGCGCTTGCGCAGATCCGCGATCTCGTCCTTGCCGAGCTGCGAGATGTCGTGGCCGAACAGATTGACGAGGCCCCGCGTCGGCCGATGCGACAGGAACAGCAGGCGCAGCAGGGAGGTCTTGCCGGCACCGGACGGTCCGGTGAGAAACTGGAAGGAATGCGCCGGAATCTGGAAGCTGAGATCGCGCAGGATCTCCGGCCCCAGGCCGTATCGCAATCCGACATTTTCGAACCGAACCAAGCTCAGCTCCGTTCGAGAGGGGGCGCGGGTCGCATTGCGGCGCTCCGCCATGCGCGATCAACGGGTTTTGCCGCCGTTATGGTTTCCGGTTCGTTAACGGTCGGTCTGTAGCATAAAGGGCGCGCGGTCCTCCGTGACCAGGGCATCGCCAAGACCAGTCCACCACCTCGTTCATGCATCAAGGCTCGTCCATGCATATCGTCTGCCCCCATTGTATGACATCCTACGCCATCAAGCTCGCGAGCCTTGGGGCGAACGGACGGGCGGTCCGCTGCTCCCGCTGCAAGGAGACCTGGATCGCCCATGCCGAGGACGCCATCGAGGAGGTGTCCGTTCCGGCCATGGCCACGGCCAACCGAGCCGACGACCAGTCCGACCTCGCCGAGCAGTGGAACTCTTATGCCAAGGACGACGAAGCCGCCGATACGCCCGTCGTCGAAAGCCCCTCGATCGCCAGCGACTGGCCGGGTGAGGAGACCCGGGACACCGAAGACGAATGGTCGGCGGCGGCCCGCCAAGCCGAGGAGGAAGTCGCCGGCGCGCAGCATCAATCCTGGTTCCGCAGCCTGTTCCGCCGCCGCGGCGCGCGGGTCAGCCGGCCCGTCGCCACCTCGGTTCCGCGCAAATCCTATCTTGGCCTGCCGACCGCCTGCGCCGCGATGGGCGCGCTGGTGCTGGCCCTGGTGATCTGGCGCGGCGACGTTGTGCGCCTGTTGCCCCAGACGGCGGCGTTCTACAGGATCGTCGGGCTCGAAGTGAACCTGCGCGGCCTCGCCTTCAAGGACGTCAAGCTTTCCAGCGAAACCGTGGACGGTAAGCAGGTGCTGGTGATCGAGGGCGTCATCGTCGGGGCCGGCAAGAAGCCGCTCGACATCCCGCGCCTGCGCTTTGCCGTACGTGACGCGCAAGGCGCAGAAATCTATGCCTGGAATACGGTACTGGAACAGACCGTGCTCCGGCCCGGCGAGCGCGCCTTCTTCCGCTCGCGCCTGGCTTCGCCGCCGCCGGAGGGCCGCAATATCGATGTTCGTTTCTTTAACCGGCGCGACATTGCCGGCGGCAGCGTATAATCGCTCCTCCAAGGGAGATTGATCCCGAGTTTGGTCTCATGCCGAAAATCTTGATCGCCGACGACGAGGATTCGATGCGCACGCTGGTGGCGCGCGCCATTGCCATGGACGGCCACGAGACCGTCACCGCGCAGGACGGCGCCGAGGCCCTGGAGATCCTGACCCGCGAGGACGGCGCCTTCGACCTGTTGCTCACCGACATCCAGATGCCGGTGATGGACGGCATCGCGCTGGCGCTCTCTGCCGCGCGCGATTTCCCCGATCTGACCATCTTGCTGATGACCGGCTTTGCCGACCAGCGCGAGCGCGCCTCGAACCTCAACGCGCTGGTGCATGACGTCGTGACCAAGCCGTTCTCGGTCGCGGATATCCGCACGGCGGTGGCGGACGCGCTGGCGGCGAGGAAGGGTTAGCGGCGGCGGCTTCGTAACCCGCATGAGCGCAGCGACATGCGGGACGGCCCCGGATATCGCTTCGCTCATCCGGGCTACGCGCGACGCAAGCGCCTCAAAACTCCTTCAGCAGCCGCTCGATATAGTCGAGCTCGATCTGCGGGCGCGAGGGATCACCCAGACGGCGGCGGAGCTCTTCGAGAATGCGGCGGACACGCTGGGTGTCGATCTCGCCAGGAATCTTCACCGTATAATCGTCGCCATAGTCCCGCCCATGCAGCGGACGGCCCAGCGGGTCGGTCTGGTTGCCGCCGCTCTGCTGACGGCCGGCGCGCTGGCCGGGGCCGTCGCCTTGGCCGTCACCGTCGCCCTGCTGCATCGCCTCGGCCAACTTCTGCGCGCCCTTGCGCATTGCGTCGAGCGCCTTGCCCTGCGAGTCCACGGCGCCGTCGGCATTACCATCGCCGAGCTTCGATCCCGCATCGCCCATGGCGCCGTCGGCCGCATCCAGGCTGCCGTCGTCATCGCCCTGATCGCCGTCCTGATCGCCATTCTGGCCGGGCTGGCCCTGATCGCCTTGCTGGCCCTTCTGTCCCTGCTGGCCCTTCTCACCCTTCTGCCCGAGACCGCGCTTGGCAAGCTCGTCCTGCAGCTTCTTGAGCCGGTCGCGCAGCCCCTGCTGATCCTGCTGCAGCTCCGACATGGACTGGTCGCCCTGTTGCTGCTTGCCGCGGGAGCGCTCGCGCCGGGAATCCTGGCCCTGCTTGAAGGTCTTGTCGCGCAACTGCTGCTGCTTGCGGATCATGTCGCCGAGCTCGTTGAGCGCCTGCTCCATGTCGCTCTCGCCGGACTGTCCCGGCTGCGCCATTTGGAGGCCTTCCAGCATCTGCTGGAGCTGCTCGAGCAACTGCCTGGCGGCGTCCTTGTCGCCCGAGCGCGACAGGCGCTCCATGCGGTCGATCATGTTCTGCAGGTCCTGCTGGCGCAAGACCTTGGTATTCGGGTCGAGCGGACGGGCCAGCTGCTGCGGATCACTATTGTTGCGCAACTGCTCGGCGAGCTGGCGCATGAAATCATTCAGCGCCTGGCGGAGATCCTGCGTGAGCTTCTTGATCTCTTCGTCGCTTGCACCGCGCTCCAACGCTTGCTTCAGGGCCTCCTGGGCCGCGCGCAACGCCTTCTCGACGTCGGAGATCTTGCCGTCCTCGATCGTCACCGCGAGCGCCCACAGGCTTGCCACGACCTCGCGCAGGGCGTCATCGGTGCGCGCAGCCTCGAGCTGCCGGGCCACGCTGTGCAGGCCGAGATATTGTCCGGGCTCCGGTGTGAACATTTCGGGCGCGATCATCAGCGCGTCGAGCGCGGCATAGACGTCGGAGTTCTTGTTGGCGTCGAGCGCGAGGATACGGCGCTGCTCGATCAAGGCCCGCGCCAGCGGCTTGGTGAAGAGCCGTTCGGGCAGCCGCATGTTGAAGGGTTCGCTCATGGCCTCGTTGCCGGCCTCGTCCTTGGCCGTCAGGGTGAGCTTGACCTCGGCGCCGGCATAGGGGTCTTCGCTGAGATCCTTCACCGACTGTCCGACGCCGTTGCGGGTCCGCGCATTCGGCAGCGCCAGCGCGAATTGCGGCGGCTGGAACAGCGGACGCGGAGCGACCTTAGTGTCAGCCTCGCCGGGCACAGCTTTGGTGCCATCATTGGCATCGGCGGATCGCGGGGCAAACTTCGCCTCGGCACCGGTGACCCCGTAATCGTCCTCGATCTTGTAGGAGAGCTGCAGCGCGCCGCGCGCCTGACGCTCCGGGTCCTTGGCGAGCGCAATCGTCGGCGGACGATCCGGCGTTGCCGCAAACGCCCATTGCGGCTGCCCCGACGGCGCCCGGACCTGCGCGGTGCCGTCGCCGGAGATGGCAAAGTGCTTTTCGTTGGTGCCCTTGGGGCTGGCTTCGCTGGGGGCGACCTCCTTGAGGCCGCCGGAGACAGCGACATCCAGGCTGCCGCCTGAGGAGCGCACGATCAGGGTCGAGCCGGCGGGAACGGCAAGCGGGCCGCTTGGCGGCAACGCCGCGGCCTCCTTGTTGGCCGCCGACAGGATCACCGGCGGCCTGCCGGTGTAGAGCGGCGGTGTCACCCAGGCATCGACGCGGACATTGGCCGGCGCCAGCACCCCGTTCCAGTTGAAGGCCGCGCCAAGCCGCATCGCGCGTTCGTCACCGGCGGCGAAGAAGGTCGCAACCAGCATCACCATGACGAGGGCGCGCAGTGCCCAGGGATCGTGCAGCGCGAGCCGCGGACGCGGCAGACCGGCGCGGATGCGCTTGATGGACGCCAGCGTACGCTCGCGCTGGGCCTGCCACAGCGCCTGCGCGACAGGGTCCTGCGAGGTCAGCGTGTCCGTGAGCGTGGTGGCCGGGCGGTGACGGATGCCCGAGCCGCGGTCGAGCCGGGCGAGCGCATCCTCGCGGCTCGGCCAGCGGAAGCGAAACAGCGGGAAAAGGGCGGCGGCCGCGATCACGGCGAACAGGGCAAGGCCGACGGCACGGGCCATGACCGGCAGCGCCAGCCAGAGGCCGGCCCAGGCCACCACCAGGAACAGGCCGACGACGGTCAAGAAGCGCGCCGCGTGAGGCCAGGCACGTTCCCACGCAATTGCATAAGTGGCCCGCTCGAGGGCCTGCGCCAGCTTCAACCGCGACAGCGAATCACTGCTGCGGATCGGATCCGACGGCTCGGGGGTGACGCCGTTCAATCAACTCTCCAGGTTGCCCGGTAGAGCAGAGCCTATCACAACGGCAGCACTGAGGCATCCGTTCCTGCACGGGAGAGCCCCCTTTTCCCGCATAACACGAGGACGTGACTGGCCCGGTGCAACCCCGTAACTTCCGCGCGCCGTCCTAGAGGGAAACGCGCAGGACAGATAGAGGAACGCCATGGACAAGAAGATGCACGACAAGGGCCTGGAAGTCCGCAAAGCGGTGCTGGGCGAGGCCTATGTCAACAACGCCCTGAAGAACGTCGATGATTTCAACCGCCCGTTCCAGGAGATGCTCAACGAATATTGCTGGGGCACGGTGTGGGGCCGCGACGAGCTGCCGCGCAAGACCCGCAGCATGCTCAACATCGCCATGATCGCGATCCTCAACCGCCAGCACGAATTTCGCGCGCATCTCAAGGGCGCGCTGACCAACGGCGTCACCCGCGAAGAGATCCGCGAGATCCTGATGCAGGTCGCGATCTATGGCGGCATGCCGGCCGCGGTCGACAGCTTCCGCATCGCGCGCGAGGTTTTCGCGGAGATCGACGGCAAGGCGTGAGACCTGTCCGAGGTCATCCCGGGGCGCGCAAAGCGCGAGCCCGGGATCCATAACCACAGCAGGATGTGGATACTCGGAGCGACCGCTTGGCGCCGCGACCTCCTTCCGGGGTTATGGATCCCGGGCTCATCGCTTCGCGATGGGATGACGAGTGGTGATCGCCGGCTTCACGTTCAACCAACAACGAACGACAAGGAAACACCATGGACATCGGATTCATCGGGCTCGGAAACATGGGCTTCCCGATGGCGCGGCGGCTGATCGAGGCGGGACACAAGCTCGTTGTGTTCGACACGCGCAAGGACGTCACGAGCAAACTCGTGGCGCTCCGCGCAAGCGCCGCGACCTCGCCGAAGGACGTCGCCGATCAGGCCGAGACCGTGATGGCGAGCCTGCCCTCGCTGCAGGCTTCGCTCGACGTGGCCACCGGCGCCAACGGCGTGATCGAGGGCAAGCGCGCCAAGCGTTTCGTCGATCTCTCCACCGTCGGCTCGGCGATGGCAGCCAAGATTCACGGCCTGCTCAAAGAGCGCGGCATCGTGCAGATCGACTGTCCCGTCTCGGGCGGCGTCGGCGGCGCCGAAAAGGGCACGCTTGCCGTGATGGTGTCGGGACCGAAAGCCGAGTTCGAGCTGCTCAAGCCCGCGCTCGACGTGATCGGAAAGGTGTTCTTCATCGGCGAGAAGCCCGGCGCGGCGCAGACCATGAAGCTCGCCAATAATTTCCTGTCGGCCACCGCGATCGTGGCGACGTCGGAAGCCGTGGTGATGGGCGTGAAGGCCGGGCTCGATCCCGCCGTGATGATCGACGTCATCAATTCCGGTTCGGGCATGAATACCGCCAGCCGGGACAAGTTTCCGCGCGCGGTGCTGCCGCGCAGCTTCGACTTCGGCTTCGCCACGGGATTGATGGTGAAGGACGTCCGGCTGGCGCTGGAGGAGATGAAGCAGCTCGGCCTGTCGATGGAGGTCGCCGACGCGGTCGGGCGGCTGTGGGAGACGGTCATCAGCGCGGAAGGCGCCGAGTCCGATTTCACCGCGGCGATCAAGCCGATCGAGAAGAAGGCCGGAGTCGTCGTCGGCGGAGCGAAGGGCGGCGTGACGGGCAAGTAGCGTCGCCCCCCGCTCGTCGTCCCGGGGCGCGCGAAGCGCGAGCCCGGGACCCATAACCACAGGGAGACGCTTGGCGAAGATTCGGAGTTACCGGCTTCGCGCGACAACCACTCCCTGTGGTTATGGGTCCCCGCCTTCGCGGGGACGACAGCAAGCGTGAGGCGCGACTTTACCTCACCTCACAGCCACGGCGCCGGCGTGTCCATCGCGATGAGCTGCTCGACCTCGATGCGCGGGCGCACCACGGCGTATTGATCGTCCTTCACCAGCACCTCCGGCACCAGCGGCCGGGTGTTGTAGGTGCCGGCCTGCACCGCGCCATAGGCGCCCGCGGTCATGATGGCGAGGAGGTCGCCGGCCTTGGGTGCGGGCAGCGTGCGGTCGAGCGCAAGATAGTCGCCGGTCTCGCAGACTGGGCCGACGACGTCGGCCAAGATGGTGGCGGCGCCCTTCGGGGCCTGTGTCACCGGCAGGATGTCGTGATGGGCCTCGTACAGCGTCGGACGGATGAGGTCGTTCATGGCGGCATCGATGATGACGAAATTCTTGCCGTCGCCGTGCTTCACATAGATCACCTTCGCGACCAAAATGCCGGCATTGCCGACGATCATGCGGCCCGGCTCGAACATCAGCGTGCAACCGAGATTGTGGCTGACGCGCTTGACCATCGCGGCATAGGCGGCGGGCGCCGGCGGAGCCTCGCGATCCATGTAGTAGGGGATGCCGAGACCGCCGCCGAAATCGACGTGGCTGATGTCGTGGCCGTCCGCCCGCAGCGTCTGCACGAATTCGGAGAGGATCCGGAACGCGGTCTCCATGCTCGAGAGGTCGGTGATCTGGCTGCCGATATGCACGTCCGTGCCTGTTACCTTGATCCCGGGCAGCTTCGCGGCGCGCGCATAGACCTCGCGGGCATGCACGATCGGGATGCCGAACTTGTTCTCGGACTTGCCGGTGGAGATCTTTGCATGCGTGCCGGCATCGACGTCGGGATTGACGCGCAGCGAGATCCGCGCGGTCCTGCCCATCTCGGTCGCAATCCGCGACAGCAGCTCGAGCTCCGGCTCGGACTCGACGTTGAGACAGAGGATGTCGGCGGCGAGCGCGGCGCGCAGCTCCGCTTCCGTCTTGCCGACCCCGGAGAACACGATCTTGCTGGCGGGAATACCGGCGGCCAGCGCGCGCTTCAGCTCGCCGCCCGAGACCACGTCGGCGCCGGCGCCGAGCCGGGCCAGCGTGCGCAGCACCGACTGGTTCGAGTTCGCCTTCATGGCGTAGCAGACCAGCACCTTTTCGCCGGCGAAGGCCTCGGTGAAGACGCGGTAATGCCGCTCCAGGGTTGCGGTCGAATAGCAATAGAACGGCGTGCCGACGGTCGCGGCCAGCTCGGACAGGTTCACCGCCTCGGCGTGCAGGACGCCGTTGCGATAATCGAAATGGTTCATGGCGCAGGCTCGCTTGTCCCGGCTTATTTCCTGCCGGGAGGTTCATCCAGGAGCGGGTCGAGAATAA
Organism: Bradyrhizobium sp.; assembly: GCA_035575945.1. Classification (GTDB taxonomy): domain Bacteria; phylum Pseudomonadota; class Alphaproteobacteria; order Rhizobiales; family Xanthobacteraceae; genus Bradyrhizobium. Next base: position 27,790 of record DATLXF010000017.1, read on the forward strand.
ACGATTTCTTCCGGCCCTTGGCCGCCGCGGGGGCGGCATCCGCGCTGGAGGTAGGGTCGAACAGGCTCGGCGCCTTCTGGGCCGCGGTCTCGCTATCGACCGGCGCAGCGCCGGTGGCGGCAGGGGCGCTGGAGGCGGTCGGCGGCAGATCCAGCGGGCCCTTGCGGCCACACCCGGCAAGCGCGAGCGCCATCAGGCTCAACACAATGATGACCCACCCCGAGCCGGCCGGGCGAAACTTTGACGTCACGACGAAATCCCCACTACGCGGGCCGCACCATACAGAGGTTGGCTCGCTCTGGCGAGAGCCGGATGACCATGAAACATCAGCGAAATTTTATCCCTCAGCCCGATTTTCGCTCTTTTCCCAGCCGCTTCGCCCAGGCCTTGGCCTGCGACGCGACGTTCTTCGGCGCGGTGCCGCCGAAGCTGGTGCGGCTCTTCACCGACGATTCGACCGAGAGCACGCCGAACACGTCCTTGGTGATCCTGGGCTCGATCGCCTGCATCTCCTTCAGCGGCAGTTCGTGCAGGGCGACGCCGCCCTCGGCGGCCTTGGCGACGATGCGGCCGGTGACGTGATGGGCCTCGCGGAACGGCATTTTCAGCGTCCGCACCAGCCAGTCGGCGAGGTCGGTCGCGGTGGCGTAACCCTCGCCCGCGGCCGCCTTCATCCTGGCTTCGTCGGGCACGAGGTCGCGGACCATCCCGGTCATGGCGCGAATGGCGAGCGACAGCGCGGCGAAGCCCTCCATGGCGCCCTGCTTGTCCTCCTGCATGTCCTTTTGATAGGCGAGCGGCAGGCCCTTCATCACGATCAGGAGACCGTTGAGCGCGCCGATGACGCGACCGGTCTTGGCGCGCACGAGCTCGGCGGCATCGGGGTTCCGCTTCTGCGGCATGATCGAGGAGCCCGTGGTGAACTTGTCGCTGAGCCTGACAAGACCGACCAGTGGCGAGGTCCAGATCACGATCTCCTCGGCAAAGCGCGACATGTGCACGGCACAGATCGCGGCGGCCGACAGCGTCTCCAGCACGAAGTCGCGGTCGGACACGGCATCGAGCGAGTTCGCCATCGGACGGTCGAAGCCTAGCGCCTTCGCCGTGGCATGGCGGTCGATCGGGAACGAGGTGCCGGCCAGCGCCGCCGCTCCGAGCGGAGACTCGTTCAGCCGCTTGCGCGCGTCCTGGAAACGGCCGCGGTCGCGCGCTGCCATCTCGACATAGGCCAGCAAGTGATGGCCGAAGGTGACGGGCTGCGCGGTCTGAAGATGCGTGAAGCCGGGCATCACGGTTGCGGCATGCTCCAGCGCCCGCTCCACCAGGGCCTGCTGGAACGCGGCGAGCGCCGCCTCGGTCTCGTCGATGACGTCACGGACGAACAGGCGGAAGTCGGTCGCGACCTGGTCGTTGCGCGAGCGCGCGGTGTGGAGGCGGCCGGCGGCGGGGCCGATCAGCTCCGACAGGCGGCTCTCGACGTTCATATGAATATCTTCGAGCGCGCGCTTGAACGTGAAATCGCCCTTGCCGATCTCTGACAGGATCGTGTCTAGACCCTTGCCGATATTTTTCGCATCAGAGGCGTTGATGATGCCCTGGTTGGCCAGCATCGCGGCGTGGGCCTTGGACGCGGCAATATCCTGGGCGAACAGGTGACGATCGACGTCGATGGAGACGTTGATCTCTTCCATGATCTCATCGGGACGTTCCGAGAACCGGCCGCCCCACATCTTGTTGCTCATGATCCCTGCTTCACGCCCTGCTTTTAGCCGCCGCAAGTTTGCTGACCGCCGCCAGCCGTATTAAGAGGCCCCTGATAGCCATATCTGCGACCGGATGACAAACGATATGCTCGACAAGACGCCCTCCGCCAGGCGCCGGATCCCCCTCATCGTCGCAGCCGTGGCGGTCGTGGGCCTGGCCGGCTTCGCTGCGCTGTACGGGCTCGGCCCGAGCCGGGTACCCTTGGGCGATCCGACCTGCAAGCCGGCGCTGGCGACGGCGCAAAGGATCGCCCCGCTCGCCCATGGCGAGGTGGCGGCGCTGACCATGGCGGCCGCGCCATTGAAGCTGCCCGACCTCGTCTTCGAGGATGTCGAGGGCAAGCCGAAGAAGCTGTCCGATTTCCGCGGCAAGACGCTGCTGGTGAACCTCTGGGCGACCTGGTGCGTGCCTTGCCGAAAGGAAATGCCGGCGCTGGACGAGCTCCAGGGCAAGCTGTCGGGTCCGAATTTCGAGGTGGTGGCGATCAACATCGACACCCGCGACCCCGAGAAGCCCAAAACCTTCCTGAAAGACGCCAATCTGACCCGGCTCGGCTATTTCAGCGACCAGAAAGCCAAGGTCTTTCAGGAGCTTAAAGCCGTGGGACGGGCGCTGGGCATGCCGACCTCGGTGCTGGTCGACCCACACGGCTGCGAGATCGCGACGATCGCGGGGCCGGCGGAATGGGCGAGCGAGGACGCGCTCAAGCTGATCCGGGCCGCGACCGGCAAGGCCGCCGCATCACTTTGAGATATTCAGGCGGTGACGTTGAGATTGCCGCCGACGCCGGCGCCGACATTGGCAAGCGAGGGCTGGCTCGCGCCGAGCAGCGTCAGGACGGTGGATTTCTCCATATCCGCGTTCTGCTTGGTCAGCGTCGCCGCAATATTCGACTGCAGTGCGCCTTGCTGAGCGGCCAGCATGCTGCTGACCATAGCCATCATGTCCATTACGCGAACCCTCTTACTGGCCGTAACCTAGGCGCGAGGGGTTAACGGGACATGAACCGTCACAAGGCGGATCGCGTCAGCGCGTCGGAACCGGCTTGGCGCCGCGGTAGTCGTAGAAGCCCCGCTGGGTCTTGCGGCCGAGCCAACCGGCCTCGACGTATTTCACCAGCAGCGGGCACGGGCGGTATTTGGAGTCCGCAAGCCCTTCATGCAGCACCTGCATGATGGAGAGGCAGGTATCGAGACCGATGAAATCGGCAAGCTCCAGCGGGCCCATCGGATGGTGGGCGCCGAGCTTCATCGCCGCGTCGATCGCCTCGACATTGCCGACGCCTTCATACAGCGTGTAGATCGCCTCGTTGATCATCGGCAACAGGATGCGGTTGACGATGAAGGCTGGAAAATCCTCGGAGACGGCGACCTGCTTGCCGAGCTTGCCGACGAATTCCTTGGCAGCCTCGAAGGTGGCGTCGTCGGTGGCGATGCCGCGGATCAGCTCGACCAGTTCCATCAGCGGCACCGGATTCATGAAGTGAATGCCGATGAAGCGCTCGGGGCGGTCGGTGGCGGCGGCGAGGCGCGTAATCGAGATCGACGACGTGTCGGAGGCGACGATCGCCTCCGGCTTCAACACGGCGCAGAGCTCGTGGAAGATCTTGCGCTTGACCTCTTCCTTTTCGACCGCGGTTTCGATGACGAGGTCGCAGTCGGCGAGGTCGTCGAGTTTCTCGGCGGGCGTGATGCGCGACAGCGCCTTGGTCTTGGCCTCCTCGGTAACGACCTTCTTGGAGACCTGGCGCGCCAGATTGCCGTTGATGGTGGCCATGCCGGATTTGAGGCGGTCGGCCGAAACGTCATTAAGCACCACGTCGAAGCCGGCGAGCGCCGCAACATGGGCGATGCCATTGCCCATCTGCCCCGCGCCGATCACGCCGACCTTCTTGATCACTGCCGCCATAATGTCATCCACCGGAACGGCGCGCGTGTGGCGCCTGCCTGTCCCCCGAGTCGAGAGGACCGATTTAATCAGAACCTTGGCTCGAAACCTAGATTGGATCGCTTCGAAGGCGCGTCCCACGCCAAAGAAACCGCCTCAGAAATGCAACACCGGCCGGAGTTTATACCTCCGGCCGGTGTTTTCGATGCCTTTTACTTGCCGAGCTTGGCGAGTTCGTCCGTCAGCTCCGGAACCGCCTGGTAGAGATCGGCGACCAGACCGTAATCGGCAACCTGGAAGATCGGCGCGTCCTCGTCCTTGTTGATCGCGACGATCACCTTGGAGTCCTTCATGCCGGCCAGATGCTGGATCGCACCGGAAATGCCGACCGCGACATAGAGCTCGGGGGCCACGACCTTGCCGGTCTGTCCGACCTGCCAGTCGTTCGGGGCATAGCCGGCGTCCACCGCCGCGCGCGAGGCGCCGACACCGGCGCCGAGCTTGTCCGCGAGCGGCTCGATGTACTTGGCGAAGTTCTCGCGGCTCTGCATGGCGCGGCCACCGGAGACGATGATCTTGGCCGAGGTCAGTTCGGGACGATCGCTCTTGGCGACCTCCTCGCCAACGAAGGTCGACAGGCCGGGATCGGCGGCCGCCGCCACGTTCTCGACCGCGGCACTGCCGCCCTCGCCTGCCGCGGCGAAGGTGGAGGTCCGCACCGTGATGACCTTCTTGGCGTCCTTCGACTTCACCGTCTGGATGGCGTTGCCGGCATAGATCGGACGCTCGAAGGTGTCGGGCGCGATCACTTTGGTGATTTCCGAGATCTGCATGACATCGAGCAGAGCGGCGATGCGCGGCATCACGTTCTTGAAGCGCGAGGTCGCCGGCGCGACGATCGCGTCATAGCCGGACGCCAGCGACACGACCAGCGCGGCCAGCGGCTCGGCGAGATCGTGCGCGTAAAGGTCGCCATCGGCGAGCAGCACCTTCTTGACGCCGGCGAGCTTGGCGGCTGCATCCGCCGCGGCCTTGGCGTTCTGGCCGGCGACCAGGACCTCGACATCCGCGCCGAGCGCGGCGGCCGCGGTCAGGGCCTTGTTGGTGGCGTCCTTGAGCGACGCATTGTCGTGTTCGGCAATCAGAAGCGTCGTCATCAGAGCACCCCGGCTTCGTTCTTGAGTTTCGACACCAGCTCGGCGACGTCCTTGACCTTGACGCCGGCCTTGCGGCCCGCCGGCTCCGTGGTCTTGAGAACCTCGAGCCGCGCGGCGATGTCGACGCCGTAATCGGCGACGGTCTTCTCCGCGATCGGCTTCTTCTTGGCCTTCATGATGTTGGGCAGCGAGGCATAGCGCGGCTCGTTGAGACGCAGATCGGTGGTGACGATCGCCGGTCCCTTCAGCTTCACGGTCTGCAGTCCGCCGTCGACTTCGCGCGTCACCTTGAAGTCGGAGCCCTCGACCTCGAGCTTGGAGGCGAACGTCGCCTGCGACCAGCCGAGCAGCGCGGCCAGCATCTGGCCGGTCTGGTTGGAGTCGTCGTCGATCGCCTGCTTGCCGAGGATGATCAGGCCCGGCTGCTCTTCGTCGGCGACCTTCTTCAGGATCTTGGCCACCGCGAGCGGCTCCACTGTCCCTTCGGCCTTCACCAGGATGCCGCGGTCGGCGCCCATGGCAAGACCCGTGCGGATCGTCTCCGACGCCTGCGCCGGCCCGATGGAGACCACCACGACCTCGGTCGCCTTGCCGGCTTCCTTCAGACGCAGCGCTTCCTCGACCGCGATTTCGTCGAAGGGGTTCATGGACATCTTGACGTTGGCGAGTTCAACGCCCGATCCGTCGCCCTTGACGCGGACCTTGACGTTGTAATCGACCACCCGCTTTACCGGCACTAAGACCTTCATCGATCCTCTTTCGCTCAATTTGGGAGGGGGGTTATCAACTGGCGCGGAACCTAAAGGCCTGATCTGCCCCGGTCAACGCGCGAACGGCTCTAATTTTGGCCGTCTGAAATGCGGGGCGCGATGGGTCAGCGGTTCTGGCCGGGAACCCAGAGCACGTCGCCCGCGCCGTTCCCGTTGGCTGCCCGGCTGGCCACGAACAGGAAGTCGGAGAGGCGGTTCATATATTGAACGGCGGCCGCACCGACAGGCTCGTCGGGCCGGGCCGCCAGTTCCACGATCACGCGTTCCGCCCTGCGGCATATCGTGCGCGCCACATGAAGATGGGCCGCGGCCGGCGTGCCGCCGGGAAGCACGAAGGAGGTCAGCGGCGCGAGCTTGTCGTTGAGCGCGTCGATGTCGCGCTCGAGCCGCTCGACCTGGCTCGCCACCACCCGCAGCCGCTCGGCTTTTCCCTCCCGTTCCGGCACGGCGAGATCGGCGCCGAGGTCGAACAGATCGTTCTGGATGCGGCCGAGCATGGCGTCGAGCTCGGGCATGTCCTGCGCGTGGAGCCTGACGACGCCGATCGCGGCGTTGGTCTCGTCGACGGTGCCGTAGGCTTCGATGCGCAGATCGTATTTCGGGCGCCGCTCTCCGGTTCCGAGCGCAGTGGTGCCGTCGTCGCCAGTCTTCGTGTAGATTCGATTCAATACGACCATGGTCAGCGCCCCATCGCCCAGACCGCCGCCATGGCGATGACGATCGCCACGAACTGCAGCAGCACGCGCCAGCGCATCAGCTTCTGCGAAGTGTTGGGCGAGCCGCCGCGCATCATGTTGATGAGCCCGAGCAGCAGCACCAGCGCCACGGCGCCGGCGGCCGCCGGCAGGATGAAAGTACTCAGGAAAGATGCCATCGGGGCTAGATAACACCGCGTTCGGCGCTCCGCCATCTCCCCAACTCGTCATTCCGGGGCGATGCGGCGGGACCGAGCGAAGCGAAGCCCGACGCGTCGAGGCCGGAATGACAGCGCGGCACTTCGCAAACTGGCTTTTGGGTCAATAATATCAGATGGTAGCGCAATGATTTGCGATTTGCGCCCATTGCCTGTTCTCCCGGTCTCTCCCTGCGCGCTGGGGGAGAGAACAGCGGTGTAGGTGCCCCGTGAAAGCGATCCGCTACATCTATGTCGTCGCGATGGACGCGTTCTACACGTTCCTGGCCGATGACGGCTGGGCCATCGCGAGCCACATCGCGCTGTCGACGCTGATGGCGCTGTTCCCGTTCCTGATCGTGTTGACCTCGCTCGCCGGCTTCTTCGGCTCCAAGGAACTCGCCGACCAAGCCGCCAGCCTGATGCTGCAGATCTGGCCCAAGCAAGTCGCCGATTCGATCTCGGGCGAGGTGCATGACGTGCTGACCACCACCCGCACCGGCCTTTTGACCATCGGCGCGGCGCTGTCGGTCTATTTCGCCTCCAACGGTGTCGAGGCGCTGCGGGTCGCGCTCAACCGTGCCTACGCGGTGGTGGAGATGCGAAGCTGGTACTGGCTCCGGCTGGAATCGATTGCCTACACGATCATTGCGGCGTTCACAGCCCTTGCCATGGCGTTCCTGATCGTACTCGGTCCGCTGATCATTGAGGCCGCCCGACGCCACATTCCATTGTTCGTCGAGTCGAACGAAAGCATTCTCACCTGGCTGCGCTACGGCATCACCATCAGCGCACTGGTGTTGGCGCTATTTATCCTGCATGCGTGGCTGCCGGCGGGGCGGCGCAGCTTCCTCCAGATCATGCCGGGCATCATCTTCACGGTGGTGGCGTCGCTGATCTCCGGCGTCGTGTTCGGACAGTATCTGGCCCGCTTCGCCAACAACTACGTGACGATGTATGCGGGCCTCGCCTCGGTGATCATCGCGCTGGTGTTTTTGTATTTCATTGCCGCGATCTTCGTTTACGGCGGGGAACTCAACGCCGCGATCATCAAGTCGCGGCTTCCTCACGGCGGGTCGCTTCAAGCAGCGCAGTCGCTAAAGCCCGCGGAGAAACAGGCTTGACCAGGAAGGCATCGGCACCAGCCTCGCGCGATGCAGCCTCGTCCTCGGCGCGGCCGGACACGCCGATGATCGGAATCCGAGCGAGCGGCGTCGCCAGCGCGCGGATTCGCCGGATGGCCTCGATGCCGTCGATCCCTGGCAGCACCATGTCCATCAGCACCGCGTCGAACGCGCCCAGTTCCAGCCGGTTCACGGCATCCTCGCCGCGCCCGATGAACTCGGCATGATGGCCAAGCTCGGTCAGGATCGTGTTGAGCACGACGCGGCCGAATGGATTGTCCTCGACGCTGAGCACCCGAAGTGCGTCCACCGCCTCGGGCTCGCTGCCGTCCCATGCCTTGCGGGTCTTGCCCGATCCCGCGGTATCCAGCGACACCGTCAGCGTGAAGGTGGCGCCGCCGCCGGGGCGCGGTGCGACGGCGATGTCTCCGCCCATCGCCAGCGCCAACTGCTTGACGGATGAGAGCCCGAGGCCGGCGCCGCCGAAGCGGGCGGCGATAGTGACATTCGCCTGGGTAAACGGGCGGAACAGCCGCTTGATCTCGGCCATTGTCAGGCCGATGCCGCTGTCGGACACGGCGAAGGCGACACCGACCCTGTCCTTGCCCTTTGCCTTACCTTTGGCGGGCCGCCACGGCCCGACCGCGAGGGCCACACCACCTTGGTCGGTGAATTTCACGGCGTTATCGATCAGGTTCTCGAGCGCGGCGCGGAGGCGGACGGGATCGCCGACCACGAGTCCGGGGAGCTTTTCGGAGATCTCAACCTCGGCCTGGAGACCTTTGGCAGCGGCGCGGCCCGCCAGCGAATCGCCGGCGCTGCGGGCTAGCGTCCTCAGGTCAAACAGGTCCTGCCGCAGCGTGCTGCCACCCTTCCCCGTTCCCTTGCCGGTTCGGGCCGCGTCCACGAACAGCGTGGCAAGGCTCGCCAGATGCTCGGCACCGGCCTTGATGGTGTCGGCCCAGCGCCGCTCCCGTTCGCCTAGATCGGACGTCGCGAGCAGGTCGCTGATCGCCAGAATGCCGGTCAGGGGAGTGCGAACCTCATGCGCAAAGGCGGCCAGCGCCGCCTGGACCACGTCCGGCGCGACGGTCTTGTTGCTGCGCTTGCGCGCCTTTCCGGCCGCCCCGGACGGCTTCCGAGGCGGTCGCCTGGACGTCCGCGTGGTGCGCACTGGGCGCGATTTCGCCGCCATAGATCCCCTTCGAAGTCCCCTCTTCGAAACCTGCGCTGACCAAGCATGGCACGGAGGAACACCCTGAGTCACGGCGACGTTTTGCTAACCCCCAGAGAAACTTAACCTAATCCCACCAGCCGGCGGATACCGGCGGGTGTGATGCCGGCCGCGCGCAATTCGCGCAGCCCGGTCGACCCACTCGATTTCGACAGCTTCCGACCCGCGTCGTCGCGAATCAGGCGATGATGGCGGTAGGCGGGTTCTGGCAGGCCGAGCAGGACCTGGAGCAGGCGGTGCACCGCAGTGGCGCGAAACAGGTCCTGGCCCCGTACGACGTCGCTGACGCCCTGGATCGCGTCGTCGATCACTACCGACAAATGATAGCTGGTCGGCGTCTCCTTGCGGGCCAGGATCACGTCGCCCCACGCCTCCGGCCGCGCGGGCACGATGCCGTGCTCGCCATCAGGACCCTCGCCCAACTCCTTCCAGGTGAGGCCGTCGACGCGGCGGCACGCGGCTGCCATGTCGAGCCGCAGCGCATAGGGCGCGCCGGAGGCGATCATCCGGGTCCGCTCGCCAGCGGGCACCGACTTGCCGTCACCCGGATAGAGCGGCGCGCCATCGGGATCGTGCGGCCAGCGCCCATCGGCCTCGCGCGCAGCCACCAGCCTTGCGATCTCGGCCCGGCTCTCGAATGCGGGATAGACGAGGCCGAATGCACAGAGCTTGTCCAGTGCCGCGCGATAGTCGGCCAGATGCTCCGATTGCCGCCGAACCGGCGTCTCCCAGGCAATCCCGAGCCAGGCGAGATCCTCGTAAATCGCCGCCTCGAACTCCGGCCGGCAGCGCGTCGCGTCGATATCCTCGATCCGCAGCAACAGCCGCCCGCCGCTCTCGCGCACGCGATCACAGTTGAGGAGCGCGGAATAGGCGTGGCCGAGATGCAGGTGGCCGTTCGGGCTCGGCGCAAATCGGAAAACGGGTGGCCTCATGTGGCAGATCTCTTCATGGCCGGGCTTGTCCCGGCAATCCATCCTCCAAGACTCTGTTACGATAGGAGATGGATGCGCGGGTCAAGCCTGCGCATGACGAGCCTGGAACACCATGACCATCCACCTCGAAACCCAGTCCGATCTCGAAGAGGCCGTCCACGCGCTGGTCAAGCGCGATCCGCGCTTGAAGCCCGTACTCAAGATCGCGGGCATGCCGGCGCTGCGGCAGCGCGAGCCGGGTTTCGCCGGGCTCGCGCACATCGTCTGCGGGCAGCAGCTTTCCACCGCCAGTGCCGCGGCGATCTGGGGGCGGCTGTCGGCGGCCTTCGATCCGTTCGACCATGAGGCGGTGCGCCGCGCCCGCACCGACCGGCTGGGGCGGCTCGGTCTGTCCGCCGCGAAGATCAAGACGCTCAAGCATCTCGCCCGCGAGATCGCCGCCGAGCGGCTGAACCTGGACGTACTCGCGGAGGAAGATGCCGATGCCGCCCATCACACGCTGGTCGCGCTGCCCGGCATCGGCCCGTGGACCGCGGACGTCTACCTGCTGTTCTGCCTCGGCCATGGCGATGCCTGGCCGGCCGGCGACCTCGCGGTCCAGGAGGCCATCAGGATCGGCCTCGGCCTCGAGGCGCGGCCGACGACGAAGCAGATGGCGCCGCTGGCCGAGCCCTGGCGTCCGCTGCGCGGCGCGGCGGCGCATTTGTGGTGGAGCTATTATCGCGCCGTGAAGAAGCGCGAGGGCGTGCTGGCGGGATCGCCCTAGCCACGCAGCCGCTCGCGATCGGCGCGGGCGCATTCGGCCACGAATTCGACCACGGCCCGAACCGCTGGAAGGCCGACGAGATCGGGATGAGCCAGCAGCCACAGGTCGGCCACGCTGGCGAGCTTTCGCGGAGCGACGCGCACGAGGTCGGGATAGCTTTCCGCCACGAAGCACGACAGCGCGGAGATTCCGATCCCTGCGCGCACGGCCGCCAGCATGTCGCCTTGCGACGAGCAGCGCATCACGATCGTGCCCTGGCGCGTGATCCTGTCGTTCCATCGGGCCAGTTGCGCATTGGAGTCCTGATCCGCAAAGCCGACGATGCTGTGCCCTTTCCACTCGCCGCTGCGCTCCGGCAAGGACCGGCCCGACGCATAATCCCGCGAGGCGTAGAAGCCGGTGCCGAGGCGCCCGATCTTGCGACCGACCAGATTTTCCTCGCCGCTGTCCACCGGACGCAGCACCACGTCGGCTTCGCGGCGCCGCACGCTGGCTGGAAACGGATGCGTGATGATCTCGAGCTGGATATGATCGTGCGCACGCAAGAACGCCGGCAAGCGCGGCATCAGCCAATGTGAGGCCAACGTCGCGCCGATCGACAGCTTGACGATACCGCGCGCCTTCTGTCCCTTCGCCGCCACTGCTGTCTCGGCCCGGAGCGCTGCGGCCGCCATGGCCTCGGCGTGCTCCCGCAAGGTCCGTCCATCCGCGGTCAGCGCCAGGCCGTCGGCGGCGCGCGCGACCAATCGGGTGCCGAGCTGGGCTTCCAGCGCCGCGATCTTGCGGCTGACGGTGGGATGGCTGGTGTGCAGCCGGCGGGCGGCGGCGGTGAAGCTGCCGGTCTCGGCGACCGCGACGAATGTCTTGCAGAGGTCCCAATCCATCGGACTCCCGTTCATATCTGATTGATCGTCCGTTCATTATCGAACGGCCGGACGGCATCGTCCAACCCTATAATGGGATCAATCCGCATCACGGGCTACGCACGCCCGCGCGACAAATCAACTGGAAACGCCTCGTCATCCGCCCGCAGGCGGGCCGCGTTTCGGGAGGACATGATGGCGCTGCCCAATCTCATGAAGGATTCGCTCGAGCTGCCCGTGGTAGGCTCGCCTCTCTTCATCGTCTCCGGGCCGGAGCTGGTGATCGCCCAGTGCAAGGCGGGCGTGGTCGGCTCATTCCCTGCGCTCAATGCCCGGCCGGTCGAGAAGCTCGACGAATGGCTGAGCCGGATCGAGGACGAACTCGGCGAATACAGATCGCGCCATCCCGGCAAGAAGGTCGCGCCCTACGCGGTCAACCAGATCTGCCATGCCTCCAACGACCGGTTGATGAAGGACATGGAGACCTGTGTGAAGCACAAGGCGCCCATCATCATCACTTCGCTGCGGCCGCCGGCGGAGATCGTCGAGGCCGCGCATTCCTATGGCGGGCTGGTGTTCCACGACGTCATCAACGTCAAGCACGCGCGCAAGGCCGCCGAGCAGGGCGTCGACGGCCTGATCCTGGTCTGCGCCGGCGCGGGCGGACACGCCGGCACGCTGTCGCCCTTCGCGCTGGTGCGCGAGGTCAAGCAATGGTTCGGCGGCGCCGTCCTGCTGTCCGGCGCGATCAGCGACGGCTATGGCATCGCCTCGGCGCTGACGCTGGGCGCCGACCTCGCCTATATGGGCACGCGTTTCATCGCGACGCAGGAGGCCAATGCCGACGAGGCTTACAAGTCCGCGCTGACGCAGCACGCCGCGCACGACATCGTCTACACCAACCTGTTCACCGGCGTGCACGGCAATTATCTCGGCCCCTCGATCGCTGCCGCCGGCCTGGATCCGGACAATCTCCCCGCCGCCGACAAATCCAAGATGAACTTCGGTTCCGGCGGCAACATGAAGTCCAAGGCGTGGCGCGACATCTGGGGATCGGGCCAGGGCATCGGTCAGATCACCGACGTCCCTCCGGTTGCCGAGCTCGTCGACCGCATGAAGGGTGAATTCGATCAGGCGAGGCGCGATTTCCTGAGGCGCGCGAGCGCGTAACGATTAGGACCTACAACAAAACACGGGAGGACATCATGAAGCCGGCAGCCACATTGATTGGTCTGTCCCTGCTGGCCCTCGCCAGCGGGAGCGCCTGTGCCGAGGGCACCGACGAGATACGAATTGGGCAGACCCTGCCCTATAGCGGTCCGGCCTCCGGCTTCGGAGCGATCGGACGGACCCAGGAGGCGTTCTTCGAGAAGATCAATGCCGAAGGGGGCATCAACGGCCGCAAGGTCAAGTTCATCACGCTGGACGACGCCTATTCGCCGCCGAAGACGGTCGAGCAGACCCGCAAGCTGGTCGAGCAGGACGAGGTGCTGATGATGTTCGGCTCGCTCGGCACTGCCACCAACAGCGCCGTGCATCGTTACCTCAACGGCAAGAAGGTGCCGCAGCTGTTCGTGCTCTCGGGCGCGACGAAATGGGCCGAACCGCAGAAATACCCGTGGACCATGCCCGGCATGGCGGCCTACGAATCCGAGGGCGTGGTCTATGCCAAGCACGTGCTGCGCACCAAGCCCGGCGCGAAGATCGCCATCCTGTCCCAGAACGACGATTTCGGCCGCGACTATGTCGCGGGATTCAAGCGCGCGCTCGGCGACAAAGCCGCCAGCATGATCATCGCCGAACAGACCTACGAGACCAGCGCGCCGACGATCAGCTCTCAGCTCTCGACCCTGAAAGCGTCAGGCGCCGACGTGCTGTTCGGCGTCGTGCTCGGCAAGTTCACCTCGCAGATGATCAAGGGCGTCGCCGAGATCGGCTGGAAACCCGAGCTGTTCTTCGTGCCGACCTCGGCCTCCTCGATCTCGTTCCTGGAGCCCGCCGGGCTCGACAATGCGGTCGGCCTGATCTCGTCGAGCAACCAGAAGGACACGATGGACCCGCAATGGGCCGGCGATCCCGGCGTGAAGGAGTATTTCGCCTTCATGAAGCAGTACATGCCGAACGCAGACCTCTCCAATTCCAACTATGCGGCCGGCTACCACTATGCGACCTTGCTGATGACGGTGCTGAAGGCGTGCAAGGACGATTTCAGCCGTGACAACATCCGGCGCCAGGCCGCCTCGCTGAAGGAGGTAAAGCTGCCGCTGCTGCTGCCGGGCATCAGTGTGAGCACCGGCCCCGACGACTATCTGCCGTTCCAGCAGCTGCAGTTGCGGCGCTTCAACGGCAAGAGCTGGGTTGGGTTCGGCGACGTGCTGGACGATCGCTGACTCCAGTGGAAACAGGACAGACCATGATCATCAGCGGCGAACGCCGGATCGGCTACGACGAGATCCAGGCGCGCATCAGACGGGCGGCGAGCGGGCTGCGCTCCCTCGGGCTTGCCGAGGGCGTCCCGGTTGCCATGATGCTGCGCAACGATTTCGCCTTGTTCGAGGTGGTTGCCGCCTCCGCCGCGCTGGGCAGCCCGGTGGTACCGATCAACTGGCATCTCAAGGCCGAGGAGGTCCGCTACATCCTCTCCGACAGCGGCGCAAAGATCCTGATCTGCCACGCCGACCTGCTGCCCCAGATCCACGGCGGCATTCCGGAGGATGTCCGCCTGCTCGTGGTCGCGACCCCGCCCGAGCTGGCGGCGACCTTCACCATTGCCCCGGAGCTGGCGGCGGTCCCGGCGGGCCTCACCGATTGGGACCGTTGGCGCGACGGCCATCCGGAAATGCAGGAGCCGCCGGGCCGTGCCGCGGCGATGATCTACACCTCGGGGACCACGGGCATGCCGAAGGGCGTGCGGCGCATGCCGATGCAGCCCGAGCAGGCCGCCGCCTCCGAGCGCGTCGGCGCGATCGCCTACGGCATCAAGCCGCGCGAGCACCAAATCGTGCTGATCAACGGGCCCATGTATCACTCGGCGCCGCATTCCTACGGCATGATGGCGTTCCGCAACGGCTGCACCATCGTGCTCCAGCCGCGGTTCGACGCCGAGGAACTGCTGGCGCTGATCGAGCGTCATCGCGTGACGCATATCCACATGGTGCCGACCATGTTCGTGCGCCTGCTGCGTCTGCCCGAAGCAGTCAGGCAGCGATACGACCTATCGTCGCTGCGTTTCGTCGTGCATGGCGCAGCACCCTGCCCGCCCGAGGTCAAGCGGGCCATGATCGATTGGTGGGGACCGGTCATCAACGAATATTTCGGCTCGACCGAGACCGGCATCCCGGTCTGGCATTCGGCCGAGGAGGCGCTGAAGAAGCCCGGCACGGTCGGCCGCGCCATCGAGGGCGGCATCGTCAGGATCTTTCGCGATGACGGCCGCCTCTGCGGCGCTGGCGAGGTCGGCGAGATCTACATGCGCCAGACCGCGGTGCCCGACTTCGACTATCACGGCAAGGCGCAGGCCCGGGCCGAGGCCGGGCGCGACGGCCTCGTCAGCGTCGGCGACGTCGGCTATCTCGACGAGGACGGCTATCTGTTCCTGTGCGACCGCAAGCGCGACATGGTGATCTCGGGTGGCGTCAACATCTATCCCGCCGAGATCGAGAGCGTGCTGATCGGAATGCGGGGGGTGCGCGACTGCGCCGTATTCGGGATTCCGGACGCGGAGTATGGCGAGCGGGTGTGCGCCTGCGTCGAGCCGGAGCCGGGCGCGCAGCTTTCCGCCGCCGCGGTGCAGGCTTTCCTGCGCGAGCGGCTGGCCAACTTCAAGGTGCCGAAGGAGGTCCAGTTCCTGGATACGCTGCCCCGCGAGGCAACGGGAAAGATCTTCAAACGCAAGCTGCGCGATCCCTACTGGGCGAACCACAGCCCGGGCGGCGCTTAAGTCTTTTCTGCGGCCGCGGCCGCGCGCGTGGAATTCCGGTCCTATTCCGTCCCGGCAGGGCTGCATGCCGGCTTCGCTCGGGTTCGCGGCTTTTGGCGGGCGACGAAACCGTATAGCGTTCGATCTCTGAGGAAACGCCGCGAAGACGGCCATGAGGTCGCGCATGCTGGACCGGACGCAGGACATTTCCGCCGCCGCCCAGGGCTGGCTCGACGAAATCGAGCGCATCCTGGGCAGACCCGATCCCGCAAGGCTGAGCCCGCTCTTCCTCGCCGACGGCTTCTGGCGCGATGTGCTGGCGCTGAGCTGGAACCTGCAGACCTTAGCGGGCCGGGACACGATCGTGCAGCAGATCGCAGCGCTTGCCCCCAAAGCTGCACCGTCCAAGTTCAAGATCGCGCCGAATCGCGCGCCGCCGCGCTGGGTGACGCGGGCCGGCACCAACACCATCGAAGCGATCTTCAATTTCGAAACCGCGGTCGGCCGTGGCAGCGGCATCGTCAGGCTCATCCCCGACCCGGCCGACGGCGACCGCCTGAAGGCATGGACGCTGCTGACCGCGCTCGACGAACTCAAGGGCTTCGAGGAGCAGCTCGGCACCTCGCGGCCGCGCGGCCAGGCTTATTCGCGCGATTTCCGCGGGCCCAACTGGCTCGACCAGCGCAACGCCGCGCGCGCCTATGCCGACCGCGACCCGGCCGTGCTGGTGGTCGGCGGCGGGCAGGCCGGGCTCGCGATCGCGGCGCGGCTGAAGCAGTTGAACGTCGACACGCTGATCGTCGATCGCGAGGCCAGGATCGGCGACAACTGGCGCAAGCGTTACCATGCGCTCACCCTGCACAATCAGGTCCAGGTCAATCACCTCCCCTACATGCCGTTCCCGCCGAGCTGGCCGACCTATATCCCCAAGGACAAGCTCGCCAACTGGTTCGAGGCTTACGTCGATGCGATGGAGCTGAACTTCTGGACCGGCACCGAGTTCGAGGGCGGCGCTTATGACGAGGCGAGCGGCCGCTGGACCATCACGCTGCGGCGCGCCGACGGCAGCAAGCGCACCATGCATCCGCGCCATGTGATCATGGCGACCGGCGTCAGCGGCATCGCCAACATCCCGGACATTGCGATGCTCGACAATTTCAAGGGCACGCTGATGCATTCCAGCCGTTACGAGGACGGCGAGAACTGGACCGGCAAGCGCGCCATCGTCATCGGCACCGGCAATAGCGGGCACGACATCGCGCAGGATCTTCATTCCAGCGGGGCCGAGGTGACGCTGGTGCAGCGCTCGCCAACGCTGGTCACCAACATCGAGCCGTCGGCGCAGCTGGCCTATGCGACCTACAACGAGGGCTCGCTCGAGGACAACGATCTGATCGCGGCCTCGATGCCGACGCCTCTTGCGAAGAAGACGCACGTGATGCTGACCGAGCAGTCGAAGCAGCTCGACAAGGAGCTGCTCGACGGCCTCTCGCGCGTCGGCTTCAAACTCGACTTCGGCGAAGCCGGCACCGGCTGGCAGTTCAAATACCTCACCCGCGGCGGCGGCTATTATTTCAACGTCGGCTGCTCCAACCTGATCGTCGAGGGCAAGATCAAGCTCAGGCAGTTCGACGACATCGAGGGCTTCGTCGCCGATGGTGCGCGGATGAAGGACGGTTCGATCATTGCGGCCGACCTCATCGTGCTCTCCACGGGATACAAGCCGCAGGAATATCTGGTGCGAAAACTGTTCGGCGATGCCGTCGCCGACCGCGTGGGCCCGATCTGGGGCTATGGCGACGGCTTCGAGCTGCGCAACATGTATGCACGGACGAAGCAGCCCGGCCTCTGGTTCATCGCCGGCAGCCTCGCCCAGTGCCGCATCAATTCGAAATATCTCGCGCTGCAGATCAAGGCGATCGAGGAAGGGATTTTGGGACGCAGGTGAGCTCGGCTTGAACCCCATCGTCATTGGAGAGGGCGTCGCGCCGACGGCCAAATTGAGGGAGACCACCCATGCCAGCCATTCTCGGCCGCGGCGAGCACCGCTACCGCGTCGTCGACAATTTCGCGAAGCTGCCGGACGGCTGGCAGCTGACCGACGTCGCCGCGGTCGCGGTCGACAGCAAGGACCGCGTCTACGTCTTCAACCGCGGCGCTCACCCGATGGTGGTCCTATGCAGAAGCTGGAGCGGGTAGGGGAATGAGGCATCGCCCCGGGCCCGGCGGTTCCGGGCCAGCCTCGTCCTGCCATCCCCAAAACACGGCGTTTTTGGGCGCTCGCCACCCCGCCGCCGCATTGCTCCCGCCTGAATAAGTCGCTCAACGGGCTTCACAATCCCGTCACGCTGCATGTAGTATGTCACTACATGCTGCTTCGCAGCGTACGTTGGAGGCCGGGAGCGTTACTTGAACGCACATGTCTCGCAAGGCAGTTGGCCGGTGTTGGTGCTGAATGCGGACTTCCGGCCGCTGAGTTACTACCCACTGTCGTTGTGGTCGTGGCAGGACGCGATCAAGGCGGTGTTCCTCGACCGCGTCAACATCGTCGCGCATTACGACCAGGCGGTTCGAAGTCCCACGCTACAAATGCAGCTGCCGAGCGTCGTCTCGCTCAAGTCGTTCGTCAAGCCGACCACGCACCCCGCCTTTACCCGCTTCAACGTCTTCCTGCGCGATCGCTTCTCCTGCCAATATTGCGGCTCGCCCGAAGACCTCACCTTCGATCACATCATCCCGCGCAGCAAAGGCGGACAAACCACCTGGGAGAACGTGGTCGCGGCGTGCTCGCCGTGCAATTTGCGCAAGGGCAATCTCACGCCGGCGCAGGCCAAAATGTTTCCGCGCCAAAGCGCGTTCGCGCCCACTGTGCACCAGCTCCACCGCAACGGCCGCCTGTTTCCGCCGAACTATTTGCACGACAGCTGGCTCGACTATCTGTACTGGGATACGGAGCTGGATCCGTAGGCGCACGCCTCCGCTGCTGTTGCACTCGTGAAGGTGTCAGGACACACACGTGGATCACGTTTTGCGACGTGATGCTCAACCGGACGCATGATGCCGATGGTCCGGGCCTTGCCTATGAGGATTGTCGGACGCGAGACCCTGACGGCGCTGCGAGTGTGATGTCGGCTCCTGGATCATGCCGGCAGCCAATCACGACTCGACCAACAACTCGCGCAACAAGCGCAGGCCAGAAGCGCGGCTCTGGCAGGCTTCACGTGGCTCTTCTGCGAAGAGCCACGGAACGCTCTTGCGTTCCGTGGCTCGGTTAGTCCCGCGATCGATCAGACGAAACGGAAGTCGTCTGCCGTGAGCGAGGCCATCTGCAGATTTGACAGCGTCAAGGTGTTGTCGGCATCGAGCGTCACGACGACGTCGCTGCCGACCTGCGTGGTGTGCGACATCACTTCGGTGTAGTCGGCGAAGAGGCTGCTCGAGAATTGCAGCACATCGCCCGAGGTACCGGTGGCGGCGAAGTCGGTGACAGTGTCCTTGCCGAAGCCGGCGGCGAACGTGAACACATCGGCACCCGAGCCGCCCGACAGCATGTCGTTGCCGGCATCGCCCGCGATGATGTCGGCACCCGAGCCGCCCTTGATGATGTCGTTGCCGGCACCACCATTCAGCAAGTCGTTCTCGGAGCCGCCGTCGATGTTGTCGTCGCCGTCGCCGCCGGAGACGACGTCAACACCCGAACCACCCTTCAACGTATCCTTGCCGAGGCCACCCTCGACCAGGTCGTTGCCGGAGCCGCCGTCGACGCCATCGTCGCCGTCGCCGCCGCGCAGCGTATCATTGCCGGCACCACCAGCTATGACGTCGTTGCCGGCTCCGCCATCGAAAACATCGGTGCCGTTGCCGCCTGTGAGATTGTCCGCACCGGCCCCGAGCACGAAGCCCTCGATGCCGCTGAAATGGTCGGTGCCAATGCCGGCGCCGGACGCAGTGCCGGACACCAGGTTGATCGTGACCGGCCCGGTCGCGTCGGACAGATCCAGCACATCCTGACCATTGCCGCCTTCGATGGTGTCGTCACCGGCACCGCCTCGGAGCACGTCGTCGCCGACGCCGCCGAGCAGAACGTCGTTTCCGGCGCCGCCGATCAGCAGGTCATTTCCAACGCCGCCATTCAGGGTGTTGGCTCCGGCCGAGCCGATCAGCGTGTCGTCATACGCCGTGCCTACCGCGTTCTCGATCGCGGCGAGATGGTCGGCGCCCGGGAGATAGCCGGGATAATAGGCAAGCCCGGCCTCGAGATCGACCGTCAGCTTGAACAGGATCTGACTGTAGTCGATGGTGTCGACGCCGTCGCCACCGTCGTACCGATCCAGACCCGCGCCGCCGATGAAGGTGTCGTTGCCGGCACCGCCGAAAACCAGATCGTTGCCGACGCCACCAACGATCGTATCGCTGCCGCCGGTTCCGATGCGCAGCTTCCAGATGCCGTCGGCGAAGTGAACTTCCTCGATGTTGCCGATCGTGTCCGTGCCATCGCCGCCGAGCTGATCGGCGACGTTCAACGTGCCGTCGGCATTGAGCGTCATCGCGTATCCGGCAATCGCGCCGGAGAAGGTCGCGGTGTCGATGCCGGCGCCGCCATCGATGGTGTCGTCGCCGGCACCACCAATGATCAGATCGTCGCCGTCGTTGCCGTAGATCTCGTCGTTGCCTGCTTCGCCGTAGACGGTGTCGTTGCCCTGGTTGGCATAGGTCCGATCGTTGCCTTCGCCGCCGTGGATGGTGTCGTTACCGAACGAGGTGTAGATCTCGTCGTTCCCGGCACCGCCGTCGATCTCCATGTTGGTCGAGATCCAGTCGTTGGAGATCAAGATATCGTTGCCGTCGCCGAGCAGGATCTGGCCCTGGATATCGGACCCGATCCAGATGTTGACGAAGTCGTCGCCGGCGCCGAGATCGACCGTGCCGACGATCTTGCCGGTGTTGCCGAGCTTGTCGTTGCCGTCGCCGAAGCTGACGTCGCCGGTGATGACGCCGGAGCTCTGGTTGATCAGCTCGTCGGCACCGGCGCCGAGCAGGACATCGCCGGTGATGATGGCGCGGTTGACGATCAGATCGTCACCCTCGCCCATGTTCACCGCTGATCCGCCGGTGGCGGTGATCGAGCCGTCATTGCTCAGCGTATCGCTGCCGCCGCCCATCGAGACGCCGCCGACGATCTGACCGGTGGCGCTGTTGGTGAGGCTGTCGGCATATATGCCGACCAGGTTGATCGCCTCGTTGCCGCGCAGGTCGAACCGCGCCGCATCCTCGGGGGTGACCCCTTCCGGACCGTGGCCGTCGCCCTTGATCAGGCCGTGGTTGACGATGGTCGTCACCCCCAGCGCGTTGGCGTTGCTGGAGTTGTCGACCTGGATCGCACGGCCGTAGCCGTAGATCTCTCCGCCGGCATTGTTGACGATACTGCCACCGCCGATCGCGATCGCTTCGGAGACGTTCGGCTCGCCGTCGTGATAGCCCTCGGCGCCGAGGCCCGAGATCTTGCCGTGGTTCACGATCTGCACCAGACCGTCGACATCGATGGCGTCGCCGTCGCTGTCGGACAGTTCGGCCGAGCGGCCCTCCATCACGCCGTGGTTGGTGATGAACGCCTTCTGCGCTTCGGTTCCGTCGGTGTCGAGATTCACCGCTGACCCGTTGCGGCCGATCATCGTGCCGTTGTTGATGACGGTGACGGCATTGTCACCGGTGACGGCATGACGCGAAGCTTCCATCCAGCCGCCGGCGTAGTTGTTGACCTTGCCGCCGGTGTCGCTCTGGAAGTCGATCAGATCGCCTCCGCCCACGAATGTCGGATCCGTCGTGATCGTTCCCCAGTTGTTGACGACGCCGTCAGTGCCGGGCCGGATCACGTCCGTATCGGAGTTGTGCTGACGGATGACGCCCCCGGCGAGATTGTTGATCGTCGCCGACGCGCCGCTGTTGTCGAAGGTGCGGAAATCCAGGACGCGGCCGTTCGCTTCGATCACGCCGGCGTTGTTGACGGTGATCGTGGCGTCGGCGTGACCGGCCCGTTCCGGGGTCAGTGCGCCGCGGACGACGCCGCCCGCCTGGTTGTTCAGGGTCAACGAACCCGTCGCCCCCGCCGTGGTGGTAAGCGCACGGGACGAGCCCGCGATCTCGCCGGCATTGTCGACGACCGCGTCGCCACCGCCCTGCCAGATGATCGCGTTGCCGGACACCGAGAGCGCGCCGCCGGCCTCGATGACGACGTGGTCGTTGTTGTCGACAATGAGGCTCGAGGCCAGCTTGGCGCCGTCCTGGATCGTCACGTTGTCGTACGATGCCGACCCGGCCGCCGACCAAGTGCCTTCGGCCACCAGCAGGTTCTCGACATCGAGCGTGGCGATCAATTCCGCCGTGCCGCCGCCGATCAGCTTGACCGTGTCGTTGCCGTCGCCGCCGTCGATCAAGCTCGGCGCGGCGTCGTCGGTGGAGACGATGATGAGATCATCGCCATCGCCGGCTTCGGCAGTGTCGCCGGCGCCGGCCGCCAATTCGTCGTTGCCTTCGCCGCCTTCCAGGGTGTCGTAGCCCTCGCCGCCGACCAGGACGTCGTCGCCCTCGCCTCCGGTCAGGGTGTCGTCACCCTCACCGCCTGCCAATTGGTCGTCGCCGGCGCCACCGCCGAGGGTGTCGTCGCCCGCACCGCCAAGCAGCGTGTCGTCGCCCTCGCCGCCGGACAGGGTGTCATCGCCTTCGCCGCCGTCGAGCTGGTCGTCGCCTGCGAGCCCGGCGAGGACATCGTCGCCCCCGAGGCCGGCGATGACGTCGTCGCCAATCGCGCCGGTGAGTACGTTGTCACCGTCGTCGCCGACCAGCACCAAGGGTTCGCCTTCCAGCACCGTGTCTTGACGATAGTCGAGATTCTGGATGCGCTCGTCGTGCGCCCGATCGGTGTCGGCAACGTCGTAGGCCGTGTCGGAGTAGTTCGCCGCCAAGTATTCTGCGAAAGCGTCCTGCTCGGTGCCTTCGGTGGCGAAGTTCGCCACTTGCTCGGCATCCGGAACCAGGTCCGGCGACAGGTTGACGACATTGGCGAAAGCGGGATTGGCGGCGATGAAGCTCGCGAACGGATAGCTGTCCCCGCCGGTGAGCAGGAAGCTCAAGGTCACGACCCGGATCGCCATCTCCGGATCGACCACCAGGTCTCCATTCTCGACCAGCGCCAGCACCGGATTGCCATTGTCATCGATCAGCGCCGCCGACTGCACGCGGTTGCCGGCGGGCAAGTCCTTGTCGAACGAGAACGCGATGCCGCCAACCTGGGCGAACTGGCCGGGCGTCGCGGTCGCCGTGGTCGCCGCCACCGCGTGCTCGAGCACCTTGAGCAGTTGATCCGCGGTCACCGTGACCATCGACAGCGCGTTGTTGAAGCGCAGCGAGTTGGCGATATCGAGCTGCGACACCTCGCCCGCTTCCTTGCCGACGCCGGCATTCCCCAGCGGCGGGCTCTCCACCGCTTCGTCGCCGACCGCATAGACGTAGCCGATCGAGTCGCGAATGCCGCCGCCGTTCTTGATCGACACCAGCACGGTCGGGTCGACCTTTTGGGCGTACCACAGGTTTGCATCGGCGGTGAGGTCGCCGAGGTTGGTCTCCTCGGTCCGCACCTCGACGCGGCGGCCCTCGAGATAAACGTCCGTCTTGCCGAAAGTGTTGCCGTCTTGCGCGTCGATGATGCCGCCCACTGCCTGGGCGATGTCGTTGACCAGATCGCCACGGCTGCCGTCGGCGAACGCGTTGGCGTCGTTGGCATCGACGTCGCCGTCATCGTCGACATCGACCGTGGTGTTGCCGTCGTAGAGCGAGGTGACCACCTCTTCCGTGCTGGCGTAGGCGCCGTTGACCGCCGTATCGGGGGTGTAGATCACGTTGCCTTCAGCATCGAAATCGACCACCAGTCGTCCGACATAGGAGTACTCGCTGGAGGTGTTGACGATCAGCGTGGTCTTGCCGTCGGCATTCGCGGTGACGATCGGATAGGTGTCGGCAGCGGTGTCGCCGGCACGGAGCACGTCGGTCTCATCTGCCAGCAGCGTGTGCGAGCCGCCGGCGATGATGACATCGACGCCGTGCAGCAGGGGCGCCAGCGCTTTTTCGAGCGCGAGCTGCTGCAGATGGCTGACCAGAATGATCTTGTCGATGCCCTGAGCCAGCATTCCGTCGATGGTCGGCTGCAGGATGGCCGCTAGCGCCGCCATGTCATCGACGTTGTCGCCGATCACTTCGACCCCGCCGGTCGAGGAGATGCTCTGCACGATCTGGGTGGTCGCACCGATCACGCCGATCTTCTCGCCGTTCTCCTCGATGATCGCGGCCGGCGCGATCTTCTTGCCGATTCCGGCCGCTGGCGGGAAGCCGGTGTAGGCGTCGGCATCCTGGATCGTGCTGGTGTAGAGCGACGCGAGGTTGGCATCGCCGGAGAAATCCAGATTGGCCGAGAGGTACGGGAACTGCGCGCCGGGGTAACCGGAGGTCTGCCTGATGATGTCGGCGAACGCCCGGGTGCCGGCGTCAAATTCGTGATTGCCGATGGCCGAGGCTTGCACGCCGATGATGTTCAGCATCGCCATGTCGGCGGTGCCGAAGCCGGGCGAGATGTTCAGCGTCCCGGCGGCGAGGCCGTAATAGGTCTCCAGCGCGTTTTCATAGACCTCCTTCAGCGAGGCGTCGCTGCCGGCACTGAAGAACGGGCTGGGAAGGAAATTGTCGCCCGACGACAGCGTGATCGAGTTCTCGTAGGTCTCCTCGAGATAGTCGACGATCGCCGCAAAATTGCCGGCGCGATTGACTGCGTTCAGGCCTGCCTCGAAGTCCGACGCATGCAGGATTTGCAGTGTGTAAGCCGGGGTCGGCTCCGGCTCCCCGAGATCGAGGCCGACGATCACCGGATCATGATCGGACACCCGGATCGGGGCGTCGCCGTCGAAGATCGAGGTGTCGCGGCCGAAATCGGTGTTGTAGTCGAGCGCGTCCGCCTCGTCGGCGTTGATGTGCCAGGTGGTCACGCCGGACACCTGCTCGCCAAGGCTGGCATTGGCGAAGGCATAGTCGAGCGTGCCGGTCTGGCCGTCGAACACATAGGAATAGGCGTCGTCCTCGCGGGCCTGCAGATCCTCATATCCTGCGCTCGCGATGATCGCGGTCGACTGCTCCTTGGCGTAGCCGTTGAAGTCGCCGAGCAGCATGACATCCGGATCGCCCGAGCCGGTCGGATCGGTCGCAGCCCACGCGGTCAGCGCGGTGGCGGCCAGCTCGCGCTGGTTCTGCCAATTGCCCTGGCCGTCGCCCTGATCGGAATCGGCGCCGGAACCGGTACCGCTCTTGGACTTGAGATGGTTGGCGATCGCCGTGAAGGTTTCGCCGGTCGCAAGCTCCTCGAAGGTCACCGCAAGCGCATTGCGGCTGGTGTTCTCGCCGTCGAACACGGCACCGACCGTGCTCTGCCCGAGCAAGCCGCCGAGGCCGAGGCCGGGCAGGTCGGCGTCGTTGAGGGTCTCGATGGTCGTACCGTCGGCGATCTTCACCGCGGTGGTGTCGTAGATGAAGCCGACCGCGATGGCGTCGCCGCCAACGAACTGCTGGCCGGGATCGACCCAGGCATAGGTACCGGCCCCAGCCACGGCATTGAGCTGCTCGACCAGGTACTTGACCGCGTTGCCGGACGATGCGGCGGAGAAGTCGTTCTCCAGCTCGGTCAGCGCCAGCACGTCGACGTCCATGTCGAGGATGGTCGCGACCAGCTTCTCGGTCTGACGTGCGAACTCAGCGGCGTTGTCGGCGCCGCGCGGCGCTTGGCCGATCGCGGTGGTGCCGCCATTGTCGAGCGTGGTGAAATAGTTCAGCACGTTGAAGCTCGCCACCTTCAGGCGGCCACCGACGTCCTCCGGCGCATCGGTGCGCGGGTTACCGCCGGCTCCGAAGGTGTTGGCGCCATCCTCGACCGAGCGAATCCGCCAGGTCGCCCCAGAGGCGGAGTTGCCGGCCCATTGATAGTCGAGCACACCGGTCAGGCCGGTGATAGTGTCACCCATCCGCACTGCGTCGGCAGTGCCGTAGTTCGGCGTGGCGGAGGGGTTGTCGTTCGGATCGAAGCCGTCGAGGGTGTTGATTGCGGCGTTCTGGACGTTCAGGCCATCGTCATAGGTGATGGTACGGGCACCGAGCTCGGCGAGATACGCCTGATAGGCGGCAGCGTCCGGCGCGTTCTCCTGCGTGAACTGTTCGGGCCGCTCGCCCGCCACAAGCTTGATCTCGTTGAACCGGTCGAGATTGAACTGCTCGGTGACGGTCAGGGTGTCCGCAACCGTGACCAGCATGCCTTCATAGGCTTCAAGATCGGGCTGGTAGTCGCCGTCCTGGCTCAGCGTGGTGCCCGCCGACGGCAGGTCGATCTGAACCGCCATCGTGTCAATGTCGGCAACCGCGCCGGCCTGAACGACCGAAATGCTGCTGGCGGTGAGCTCGGTCAGGCCGAAATATTCGCTGATCGAGCCGGTGACGCGGACCCGGTCGCCGATCTGGACGTCGGTTGCGCCGCCGTACACGAAGATCGCCTCGGAGGTCTGCACGTTGCCGTCGGAATCGGTGGTCTCCTCCTGGAGATAGAAGCCGTTGAGATTGCGGTTGGCGTCGCCATCACCGTTCTGGAAGTCGCCAACCACAATGGCTTCGACAGTCACAATCTGACCGACCATCGCGCTGCTGGCTCCGCTGCCCTGAATCGCGCTGATCTTGGTGATGCCGAGGTCGTCGTTGACGATGGTGCCAGTCGCCGTCGCGGCGCTGCCGATCGTGGTGGTCACGGCCGCCGAATTGGAAACGTCCTGCAGCGTCAGCGTGAAGCTCTCGTTCGGCTCATTGACGGTGTCGCCGGCGACGGTGACGGTCACGACCGCGGAGGTCTCTCCTGCGGCGATGGCGCCGCTGAAGCTGACGGGCTCGCCGCCGACATAGTCGGCAGCATCGGTCTGTGCCGAAGCGATCGTGCCCGAGAACGCGACGTCGCCCGTGGTGCCGCCGCTACGCTCGACGGTGAATTGGAAGACGGTTGGACCGCTGTCACCCTCATCATGCGCCACCGTGAGCGAATCCGGCGCGAGGGCGACAAGCTGCGTCTCGACCGACGATTCGGGCGCGCTGGTGACGCGGATGTCGTCGATGCCGACCCACTCGTCATTGCCGACGGCGTTGGTGGTGAGAATGCGAACCTGGAGGTCGCTGCGGCCGTTGACGGCGTCAGGCAGCAGCAGTTCGAACGGCGTCACCTGGGTCGCGGAACCGCCA
This sequence comes from Bradyrhizobium sp., assembly GCA_035575945.1. GTDB lineage: Bacteria > Pseudomonadota > Alphaproteobacteria > Rhizobiales > Xanthobacteraceae > Bradyrhizobium. The sequence continues at coordinate 54,411 of DATLXF010000017.1, forward strand.
GTGGTGACGTCAGCGGCGTAACCGCCGGGAACATTGGTCCACGACCCGCTCGAACCGAGCCTGTACTGCACGTTGATCTGCTGCGCGGAATCGTCCGTGCTGGCGTCGAGGTCGCGTGCGTTGAAGCTCAGCCGGACATCCTTGCGGTCGGTGGCGTCGAGATGGATCACGAGGCCAGGGGCGTCCGCAGTGTTCGAGCCGTTCAGCGCCACTGTCGAATCGGTAAGCTGGAACTCGGCGACACCGCCGTTGGTGATCGTGGTGTTGGTCTGGTTGGCGATGATGTCCACGTCGCCCGACGAGGATCCGGTAGCCGTGCGCGCGTCAACCCCAGTGGCCGTAACGACATCGTTGCCAAGATAGCCGACGATCGATGCGACACCCGACCAGTCATCATTGGTCGTGACTTGGCCGGTATTGGACCAATCCTGCAGGAAATCGCCGTTCGCCAGGACATGAGGGGTCGTCGACATGGATAGCCACTCCAGCGCTTGAGAGATGACGTCGCGGATCGCCGCCTCACGGCATGCGTAAGGGCACGGTCCAGACGGCCGATGGTTAACGGATCGTTAATGCGCTTTGATAGAACGCCGATGACAACAGATCGGTGACTACTTCTTAACGGGCCGGTGAAGGGATGACCCGAAAGGGCATGTGAGGGCCGAGCGAAGCAACGACTCGTAGTGGAACAAGCGACGCGCTCGATCTCTCGGCCGGCAGCAATCGCCAACGAGTCCCCGCATTGCGGCTGGATCGGCCCGCCTCGGCCGGCGGCCTGGATTGTCGGGCGGGCGCGGCCTAACCTCAGACCAAGGCGGCGTTTCGTCGCAGGCAGGCGCCGAACTGTCATGCGCCTGACGTTGAACCTCGCTAACGAACGCCGACCGCATCCGCCCGTGACGGTCCGACGTCGTTTTGAATAGAGTATTATGACCGCAAAAACGCCCTCCGCGTCGTCCCCCGCGTCCGGCGATCTCGCGTCGGCCGCGATCGCATCCTGCAGAACGGCCTTTCTGACGGTGGGACTGTTCTCTGCGGTGCTCAATCTGCTGATGCTTACCGGCTCGATCTACATGCTGCAGGTGTACGACCGTGTCATTCCATCGCACAGCATTCCGACATTGATTGCACTGTCGATCGCGGTGGCGGCAGCGTATGCGATGCAGGGATTGTTCGACCTGCTGCGTCAGCGCATTTTGACCCGGATTGGATCGGCGCTGCACGCCGCGCTGTGGGAACCGGTCGTCTGCAACATCCTGCGCGGGCCGCTACGCGGCGGCGGCGCAAATCGCGGCCTGCAATTGTCCCATGATCTGGACTCGGTCCGCTCGTTCCTGTCCGGGCTCGGCCCGACGACCTTGTTCGACTTGCCGTGGATGCCGTTGTATCTCGCCGGCTGCTTTCTCCTTCATCCATATCTCGGCTGGACGCTGGTCGTAGGCGCGGTGCTGCTGTTCGCGATCGCGCTGCTCACCGAGGTGCTGACGCGGGCCCCGACCCGGGACGCGTCCCGTGCCGGCGCGATCCGCGGCGTCCAGCTTGAAGCCGGTCGGCGTAACGCCGAAATCGTGGCCGCATTGGGGATGGAGCAGCGGTTGATCCACCGGATCGGCGCAGCCAACGACGATCTCGTTGCGGCGCAGCAGCGCAACGCGGATATCGCCGGATCGCTCGGCGCGTTGTCGAAGACGCTGCGCTTCATGCTGCAATCGGCGCTGCTTGGCCTCGGCGCCTATCTCGTGATCGAGGGATTGGCGAGCGGCGGTGTGATGATCGCCGCGTCGATCATGGGCAGTCGCGCGCTCGCGCCGGTGGAGCTTGCAATCTCCATCTGGCGACCGTTCATCGGGGCGCGACAGGCGGGCCAACGGCTCCGCGCCGCCCTGCGCGACGGCGACGCCCCGCCACCCGACGTCGCGCCCGAACGCGCCGTACATCGGCTCACGGTCGAGCAGGTAACGATCGCCGCGCCTGGCGGCACCACCGCGATCGTGCACAACGCCTCGTTCGCACTTGAAGCGGGCCAGGCGGTCGGCATCATCGGCCCGTCAGCCGCCGGCAAATCGACGCTGGCGCGGGCGCTGGTCGGGATCTGGCCGATCGCTCGTGGCGAGATCCGCCTCGATGGCGCCACCCTCGATCAGTGGCCGGCAGAGATTCGCGGCGGAATGATCGGCTATCTGCCGCAGGACGTCGAATTGTTCGACGGAACGGTAGCGGAAAACATCGCGCGTTTCGACCCTGAGATCGACGAGGCAGCGGTGATCGCCGCGGCGAAGGCGGCCGGCGCCTACGAGATGATCCTGAAACTGCCGAAGGGGTTCGAGATGCGGATCGGCGAAGCCGGCGCCGCCCTGTCGGGCGGCCAGCGGCAGCGGATCGCATTGGCGCGCGCACTCTACAAGGATCCGTTCATGGTGGTGCTCGACGAGCCGAACGCCAGCCTGGACGCCGAAGGCGACGCCGCGCTGACCGACGCCATCCGGCGTGTCCGGGCTCGTGGCGGCATTGCCGTCATCATTGCGCATCGGCCGGCGGCGCTCGCCGCGGTCGATCTCGTGCTGACGCTTGCAAACGGCCAGGTGCAGGCCTTCGGCCCGAAGGACGAGGTGTTGCGCAAATCGCTGGCCGCGCATCCGGCGCCGGGCGGCGCGGCGCTGCAGGCGGTGCCCGACGCGCGCTCGGTTCCGGCCGCCGCCGCCAGTTGAGGACTTTCATATGACCGCAGCCCACACGCCCGAGGCTCGCCGCAACGATCCGTTTCGCGACATCCGGCGCGCCACCGCATTCGGGATCGGCACGCTGGCGATCGTCGTGTCCACCGCCGGCGTTTGGGCGATGACCGCGCCGCTCGCCAGCGCCGTGATCGCGCCGGCACAGGTGGTTGTCGACAGCAACGTCCGACGGGTTCAGCACCCCACCGGCGGCGTGGTCGCCGACATCTACGTCAACGACGGTGACCAGGTACGGGCCGGAGACATGCTGGTCCGCCTCGACGAGACTCTGCCGCGCGCCAACCTGGCGCTGATCGAAAACCAACTGAACCAGCTCGGGGTGCGTCGTGCCCGGCTGCAGTCCGAGCAGAACGGCCGCGATGCGGTGATGCTGCCCGGCGAGATCGCCTCGCGCAGCGCCGGCGCCGCGATCGCGGAGATGATCGAGGGCGAGACAACGCTGTTCGCCCGGCGGCGCGAGGCGATCAGCGGCCAGCAATCGCAGCTGCGCGAACGCAAGGCCCAGATCGCCGACGAAATCCGCGGCCTGGAGGCGCAGATCGCCTCGAAGCGCGAACAGATCCGCTGGATCGAAACCGAGCTGGAGGGCGTCCGCGAGTTGTACGAAAAGCGTCTGGTGCCCTATGCGCGCCTCACTGCGCTCGAGCGCGAGGCCTCCCGCCTGACTGGCGAGGAAGGCCAGCTGATTGCCGAGATCGCACGCGCCAAGGGCCGGATCACCGAAACCGAGCTGCAGATCATCCAGCTGGTTCAGGACCAGCGCCGTGAAGTCGCGACCGAATTGCGCGACGTCGAGACCAAGCTTGCAGATCTCGGCGAACGCCGCATCGCCGCGATGGACCAGCTCGATCGCGTGATACTGCGCGCGCCGCAAGACGGTCTGATCCACCAGAAATCGGTCTTCACCGTCGGTGGCGTGATCACCGCGGGCGAACAGCTGATGCTCATCGTGCCGAAGGATTCGCTTGTGGTGGAGGCCCGGATCGATCCACAAATGATCGACCGGCTCAAGGTCGGGCAATCCGCCAAGCTCCGCTTCAGCGCATTCGACGCCGCCGTGACTCCCGAGCTCGACGGCACGCTGACGCGGATCGCCGCCGACCTGACCAAAGACCCGCAGTCCGGCGCGGCATATTACGTCGCCCGCATCGGCCTCGACGCGAGCGAACTCGCCAAGCTCGACGGTAAGGTTCTGGTGCCCGGCATGCCCGTTGAAGCCTTCATCCAGAACGGCGTGCGGACGGCGATCGCCTACCTGCGCAAACCGCTGGAAGATCAGCTCGCCCGTGCGCTGCGGCAAAAATAATAGACCTCCCATCCATCGTTGCTCAGCATGCGGCCACATCGCCAACCGGCAAAAGAGCCCGACTTTCGAAATCGTTTGACCTTCGGACCTCGCCAAGCGAGCAAGGACAGCTAAGATCATCACGGCAGGGATTATCCCCGCTGCAACGCCAGGGTCACGCCGCCGAGCGTGAGCGCCATCGCCGTCCATTCGCGATAGCCCAGCGGCTCTCCCAGAATGATGGCGGCGGAGACGACGCCGATCACGGGCACGATCAGCATGCCGGTCGAAGCCGTGGTCGGCGGCAGACGGCGTAGCGTCTCGAACCAAGTGACGTAGCAGAGGCCCATCGGCACCAGCGTCATGTAGACGAAGCATCCGAGTCCCAGCGGGGTGATCGCGCCGACATCAGGCTGCTCGAACACGACGCCGAGAACCAGCATCGCGGCGCAGCCGAGCCCGACCTGCCAGGCGACGACGACCAGCGGCGGCATCGGCAGCGCCTTGCGGTTGAGCAGGTTGCCGAGCGCGAACAGGATGGCGCAGAGCAGCGCGAGCACGATGCCCAGCAGCTTGTCGGCACTGAACGCAAAGCCGTTGCCGCTCAGGAGCAGCGTGACGCCGGCAGCGCCAAGGGCCAGCCCTAGAATATCCCTCGGCGCCGGCCGGGTGTGCAGCACCGGCCAGGCGAACAGCATCGCCCAGATCGGCATGGTATAGGCGAGCAGAGCGCCCTCGCTCACGGTCACGTATTTCATCGCGACCGTGCCGAGACCCATCCAGGCAAAGACATTGGTGAAGGTCGCAAACAGCAGCCGCGGGATGGCCTCGCGCGGTACCGCGAACGATTCCTTCCGGCTCAGCACCAGAGCGCCGAGAATCAGCGAAGCGCAAACCCCGGCCAGGCCACGGGCAAACAGCGGCGGCCATTGCTGGAGCAACAGCTTCATCAGCGGCCAGTTCAGTGCCCAGCCAAGCGCCGTAACGCAAAGGCAGAGAGAGCCGATCGTGCTGTCGCGCCGCGTCAAATCCATTCAAAGCGCTTAGCAGGCCGGCGCCGGCCGCTCCACCGCGCCCGGTGCATGCGAGCCATCGCGCGGAACGGAACCGGACCGCGCAACGGTCGTTCAAATGGAAGCCCACGCGTCGATGCGTGCCGCAGCACAACCCAGGGAGGCCATCATGCCGGCAGCTGAGAAAGACCACGTCTACAAGATCCTGGACCTGGTCGGATCGTCCGAGAGCTCGATCGAGGACGCGATCCAGAACGCGATCAGCCGCGCCTCAAAGACCGTTCGCGAGATGAAATGGTTCGAGGTGGTGCAGACTCGTGGCCACATCGAAAACGGCGCCATCGGCCATTATCAGGTCACGTTGCGCGTCGGCTTCACGCTCGAAGAGTGACGGCAGGCCCGAGGCCCTGGCCGATTCACGGCCTCGGCACAGGGCCGGTTTGCACATCCCGCGCCGCTGAACGTGTTCTGGAAGTCGTTCGGGACACCGGCCAACTCTCGGGGTGACATAGGTCAGGCCAGATGGCACGCCACGAAATGGCCCCCCGCCCCCTCCCTCAGCACCGGCGTGCTTTCGGAGCAGCGCGGCTGGGCGATCGGGCAGCGGGTGTGGAAGTGGCAGCCCGACGGCGGCTTCATCGGGCTCGGCACGTCGCCCTTGAGGCGGATGCGTTCGCGCTTCAGCTTGGGATCTGGCACCGGCACCGCGGACAGCAGCGCCCGGGTGTAGGGATGCTGCGGGTTGCGGTAGAGATCGCTGGCCTTGGCGAGCTCGACGATGCGGCCGAGATACATTACCGCGACGCGATCGGAGATGTGCTCGACCACCGAGAGGTCGTGCGCGACGAACAGATAGGTCAGGTTCAGCTCCGCCTGGAGATCCTCCAAGAGGTTGATGACCTGGGCCTGGATCGACACGTCGAGCGCGGAGACCGGCTCGTCACAGACGATCAGCTTCGGCTCGACGGCGAGCGCGCGCGCGATCACGATGCGCTGGCGCTGGCCGCCGGAGAATTCGTGCGGGTAGCGCCGCATGTGCTCGGCCTTGAGCCCGACCTTGACCAGCAGGCTCGCGACGCGCTCCTCGCGCTCTTTCGGAGAGGAGGCCAGATTGTGGATGGTGAAGGCCTCTCCGAGGATGGCGCCGACCGTCATGCGCGGATTGAGCGAAGCGAACGGATCCTGGAACACCAGCTGCATGTTCCGCCGCATCGCCCGCAGATCGTTGCCGCCGAGCTTGCGGACGTCCTGGCCGTCGAAGGTGACCTCGCCGTCGGTCGGCTCGATCAGGCGCAGCACGCAGCGGCCCGTGGTCGACTTGCCGCAACCGGATTCGCCAACGAGACCGAGCGTCTCGCCACGGTTGACCGAGAACGACACGCCGTCGACAGCGTAGACTGTGCCGACTTGGCGCGACAGCAGGCCGCCCAGCACAGGGAAGTGTTTCTTCAGGCCGCTGACGCGCAGCAACGGTTCGCTCATGCCACGCCTCCCAGGCTGGTATCTCCCAAGTGACAGGCCATGCGATGGCCGGGCGCGACCTCGCGCAGCAGCGGCTCCTTCTCGGTGCAGACGTCCATGGCGAACTTGCAGCGCGGGGCGAAGCGGCAGCCGACTGGCGGATTGATCAGGATCGGCACCGAACCGCCGATCGCCTCGAGCCGCGTCTTGTGCTCGCTGTCGAGGTCGATACGCGGGATCGAGCGGATCAACCCTTGCGTATAGGGATGGCGGGGATCGCCGAAGAGCTCGTCGACGGCCGCCTCCTCCACCACCTTGCCGGCATACATCACGACGACGCGCTGCGCGGTCTCGGCGACGACACCCATGGCATGGGTGATCAACATCACCGCCATGCCGAAGCGTTCCTTCATGTCCTGCAAGAGGTCGAGGATCTGCGCCTGGATGGTGACGTCGAGCGCGGTGGTCGGCTCGTCGGCGATGATCAGCTTGGGCTTGCAGGCGAGCGCCATCGCGATCATCACGCGCTGGCGCATGCCGCCAGAGAACTGGTGCGGATAGTTGTGCACCCGGCCTTCGGCATTGGGAATCTGCACCAGCTTCAGCATCTCGATGGTGCGCTCGAGCGCCTGCTTCCTCGTCACCGCTTCGTGCCGACGCAGGCTCTCGGCGATCTGCTCGCCGATGGTGAGCACCGGATTGAGCGAGGTCATCGGCTCCTGGAAAATGAAGCCGATCTCCTTGGCCCTGATCTCGTCGAGCTGGTTGCTTGTCAGCGGCACGAGATCGCGGCCCTCGAAGATGATCTGCCCGGCCGCAATCCGGCCCGGCGGCATCGCGATGAGCTTCAGGATCGACATCGCGGTCACGGTCTTGCCGCAGCCGGACTCGCCGACGACGCAGAGGGTTTCGCCGCGGTTGATGGAGATATCGACACCATCGACGGCCTGGAGGATGCCGTCGTCGGTGGAGAAATGAGTCTTCAGGCCCTTGATCTCGAGCAGCGGCGCCATCAGATCACCCGCCGCGCATCGAGCGCGTCACGCAGACCGTCGCCGATGAAGTTGATGGCGACCACCGCGATGAAGATCGCGCCGCCCGGGAACAGCGCCCAGTGCGGGCCGATGTCGAGGAAGTCCTTGGCGTCGTAGAGCAGCCGTCCCCAGGTCGGGGTATCGGGCGGAAAGCCGAGGCCGAGGAATGACAGCGTCGATTCAGCGATGATGGCAGCGGCAACGTCGATGGTGCCGGCGATGATCACCGGGCCAAGCGCATTGGGCAGGATGTGGCGCAGCACCTGCCGCACCGGACTGGCGCCGAGCGCGCGCGCCGCTTCCACGAACTCCTTTTCGCGGATCGACAGGAACTGCGCGCGTACGAGGCGGGCGACCGGCATCCAGCGCAGCCCCCCGATCACGAGCACGATCAGGATGAAGATGCCGCCTTCGGGGCCGAACGCGACCTTCAGCCCGTCGCGGAAGAGATAGATCAGCAACAGCAGCAGCGGCAGTTGCGGCAGCGACAGGAACAGGTCGGTGAGCCACATCAACCCGTGCCCGAGCGCGCCGCGCGACATGCCGGCGAGCGCTCCGACCAGCACCCCGATGATGACGGAGACCAGCATCGCGGCAAGGCCGACCGCAAGCGAGATGCGCCCGCCATAGATCATCCGCGCGAGGATGTCCTGCCCCAGATCGTCGGTGCCGAAGGGGTGGGCAAGCGACGGCCCTTGCATGCCTGCGACGACGTCGATCTCGTCGATCTTGACCCGCCAGACGAACGGACCGAACACGACTGCCAGGACCAGAACCAGGAGCAGAAACGCGCTGACCACGGCAAGCTTGTGGCGGCTGTAACGCCGCCACGTCTCGCGCCAGGGTGAGTACACGCGCCGCTCAGCGGAGGGAGATGCGAGGGTCAAGCCAGCCATACAGGACGTCCGCGATGAGATTGAACAGGACCACAAGGCACGCGAAGACGAAGGTCACGGCCATCACCACCGGCGTATCGTTGGAGAGGATGGAGGAGATCAGCAGCGAGCCGATGCCGGGAATGCGGAAGATCTGCTCGGTGACGATGGCGCCGCCGAACACCGCGGGCATCTGCAACGCGATCAGCGTGACCACGGGGATCATGGCGTTGCGCATCACGTGCTTGATGATCACCGTGGCTTGGCCTAGGCCCTTGGCCCGCGCCGTGGTGACGTAGTCGAGCCGGATGACGTCGAGCATCGCCGAGCGCACGAAGCGCGTCATCGACGCCGCCTGGAACAGGCCAAGCACCGCCACCGGCATGATCGCCTGACGAACCATCTCCAGAACCCATCGGATCCCGGTTGCCTTGATGTCCGTGGTGTAGACGAAAGGCAGCCAGTCCAGCGTGACCGAGAAGATCAGGATGAAAAGGATGCCGGTGAAGAAGGTCGGCAGCGAGAAACCGACGAAGGCGAGCGTATTCGCGATCTGGTCGAACAGCGAATAGGGCTTCGTCGCGGCATAGACGCCGACCGGAATCGCGATCAGCAGCGCCAGGATCTGCGCCGAGCCGATCACGTAGAGCGTGGCCGGCAGGCGCTGGAGGATCAGCGTGTCGACGTCCATCCGGCTGACGAAGGAGAAGCCCCAATCGCCGTGCAGCATGGCGTTGAGCCAGTGCAGGTAGCGGAGATAGATGGGATCGTCGAGACCGAACTTGGCGCGGAGTGCGGCCTGCACTTCCGGCGGCACGTTCGGGTTGGTCGCCAGCTCGGAGAACGGATCGCCGGGGGCGAGCGCGAGCACGACGAACAGCACGACCGAGATCCCGAGCAGGCTCGGAATCGCGATCAGCAGGCGACGCAGGACGTATTGGCTCATGAGAGAAGGGCCCCGTCTAGAGTTGGGGGATCATTCCTCGCGGTACCAGTCGAACAGATTGTCGGTCTCGTTGGCCCAGCCGGAGATCACCGGGCGCAGCGTGTTGGACGCCGCTTCAACCTTGAGGCGGTGCTGCGCCGGGATGAACACGGTGTCCTGGAACAGCAGGTCGTTGGCCTTGATGTAGAGGGCCGCGCGCTTGACCGGATCCATCTCGCCGTCTGCGGCGTCGATGGTCGCGTCATACTCCTTGTTGACGTAGCGTGGAAAGTTGGTGCCCTGCCACTTGTTCTCCTTCGTCGCTACATTGCTCGAATGGTAGCGGCGCATGTGCTGGGCCGGATCGGGCTGGCTCATCGGGATCTGGAACATCTCGATGTCCGCGTAGAATTTCGCGTAGGTGTCGGGGTTGGCGACATCCGACGAGAAGAACACGGAAGCCACGACCGACTTCAGCTCGACGTCAATGCCGGCCTTCTGACAAGCCTGTTTGACGATCGCCTGCGTCTTCTGGCGGGGGCCGTTGATCGAGGTCTGGTAGAGCAGCTTGAGCTTCTTGCCGTCCTTCTCGCGGATGCCGTCCGCGCCGGGCTTCCAGCCGGCATCGTCCAGGATCTTCGAGGCCTTCTCGATGCTGAACTCCCAGGAGGTGTTCTTGGAAACGAACTTTTCGGGGCCGTTGAGAAAGTTCGCGGTGGTGCGGCCGGCGCGGCCATAGATAGCCTTCTTGATCGACTCGCGATCGACCAGCAGCGACAGCGCCTTGCGCACGGCGGGATCGGAGAACAACGGATGCTTGGTCTTCATTGACGAGCGCTCGCCGTCGACCTCCGTGTTGGGATCGGTGAAGTTGAGCGCGATGAACTCGGTGTCGCCGCCGGTGGCGTAGATGGTCTTTCCCTTGCCGCCCTTCTCGAGGCGCAGCAGCACGTCGTCCTCGACCTGAATGTTCCAGCCGAAATCATACTCGCCGGTCTGGATCACCGCACGTGCGGCCGAGACCGCGTCGCCACCGCCCTTCATCTCGAGCGTGTCGAAATAGGGGCGGTTCGGCATGTGATAGTCTTTGTTGATCTCACCGCGGATCAGATCGCCGGGCTTGAACTCAAGAAATTTGTAGGGGCCGGTGCCGACCGGCGCGAGATTGTTTGGCGCTTCGCGCGACTTGGAGCCCTTGTACTCGGCGAACAGGTGCTTGGGCAGAATCTGTCCGGTCGCGCCGACGAAGGCGTCCGCCCAGAACGGTGTGGGCTTCTTGAAGCTGAGGCGGACCGTCAGGTCGTCCACCTTCTCGACCGTGATGTCGCGATAGGTCGCCACGGTGATGGCGGCCGTCGCCGGATCGCGCACGTAGTCCCAGGTAAAGACGACGTCGTCGGCCGAGAACGGCTTGCCGTCGTGCCATTTCACGCCGGGCTTCAGCTTCCACGTCACCGACTTGCCGTCGGCGGCGAGCAAACCGCTCTGGATCGACGGGATCTCCGCCGCCAGCACCAACTTCATGTTGCCATCCGGATCCCAGCAGGCGAGCGGTTCGTAGAACAGGCGCGAGCCGTCCTGGTCCTTGGTGCCAGTGGCGAAATGCGGATTGAGCAAGGTGGGGCCCTGCCACCACAGCAGCTTCAGCGCACCGCCACCGCCGCGCTTGGTAGGCTTGTAGGTGGACACACCCTGGGCCATGGCGACACCGCCGAGCGCGAGAATCTGATTGGCGAGCGGCGCGGTCAGGCCAACGGCGGCGAGGCGCTTGACGAAGGCGCGGCGATCCATCCGCCCATCCTTCACCTGCCCGATCAGTGAACGCAGTTCTTTATCCAGCATGGTGTCCCCCGTCTGGTTCCTATAGTGACGATGGCGGCCGACGAGCGCGGCAGCCTATTTGGCTGGCAGTAGATGGCACACCGAATAGGGTGCACGTCAACTGGGACCGTGTGTATGCAAACGGTCCTCTGACTGCATGTTGGGCAAAATTCCGTTCGTCAGCCCATCCCTGCGGCATTCCAGCGTCAAAGTGCGATGGATTGCGCGCTGCACTGCGGAAAATTTGTTCGGCGCACCGACGAACTATTGAGGCAAACCCTACGCCACGGACATGTCGAGCGGGGGCGCGACGTGGTCCGGCAGCGGACAGACGTAAGGCGTCTTGGCCGTCCGCCTTTGCAGATCGGCCTTGGCCGCCTGGATCAACTCTGGTTCCGTCAGCGCCTTGATGCCGAGGCCGGCCATCGCCTTGGCCGCCTGCACCATGGCCTTGTGCGCGTGCGCGCTCTTGCCCTGCGCCACCACCTGCCAGGTGTGGAAGGGCGTGCCGATTGCAACCGTCGGCGCATGGACCTGCACGGTGGGCACGACCCAGCTGACATCGCCGACGTCGGTCGAGCCGACCAGCGGATTGCGCTTGGCGTCGAGCGGCACCAGGAAGTCGGCCAGCGGCCGATCGGTCGGCTCCATCCCGATCGCGTAATAGACGGACGCGATGTCCTTGTCGCTAAGCGTCGCCCGGATCTGGCCGGCAAAGTTTTTATCCGCCTCGTCGAAATGCGGCGGCCCGAGCTCTTCCATCAGCTGGTGCAGCGCCTGCTCCAGCGGCGCGTTCGGCAGGATGTTCGAGACCGCGGAGATGATCTTCATCTCGACCTTGGTCTCGGTCATCAGAGCCGCGCCCTCTGCGATCTTGCTCACGCGCCCGACCAGTTCGTTCATGCCGGGAAGATCGCGGGCGCGGATCGAATAGCGCACGCGTGCATGGGCCTGCACCACGTTGGGCGCAATGCCGCCGGTGTCGAGCAAGGCATAATGGACGCGCGCGTCGCTCGGCATATGCTCCCGCATGTAGTTCACGCCGACATTCATCAGCTCGACCGCATCGAGCGCGGAGCGCCCGAGATGCGGCGAGGCCGCCGCATGCGAGGTGCGGCCGGTGAAGATGAAATCCGCGCGCGTGTTGGCGAGCGAGGGCGTCACCGCCACCTCCCAGAAGCTGTGCGGATGCCAGGTGATGGCGATGTCGGCGTCCTCGAACGCGCCGGAGCGCACCATGAAGGCCTTGGCCGCGCCGCCCTCTTCGGCCGGACAGCCATAATAGCGCACGCGTCCAGGTACCTTGTTCTCGGCGAGCCAGTCCTTCACCGCGGTCGCGGCGAGCAGTGCGGCGGAACCGAGCAGGTTGTGACCGCAGCCATGACCATGGCCGCCGGTTTCGACGGGGCGATGCTCGGCGACACCCGCCTCCTGGCTGAGGCCCGGCAGCGCGTCGTATTCACCCATGAAGGCGATGACCGGACCGCCCTCGCCCCACTCGCCCGTCAGCGCAGTCGGAATGCCGGCGACGTTCTCGGCGATGCGGAAGCCCTGATGGCGCAGCTCGGCAAGATGCTCGGCGGCAGACCGCGCCTCGGTGTAGCACACCTCCGGCATGCCCCAGACCCTGTCGCTGAGGTCGATGAAGCGCGCCTTGATCGTGTCGACGCCACGCCAGATGTCGCTGCGGTTGTCCATGCTTCGATCCGTGATCCCTAGTCAAACGAAGCGGCAAGGGTTAGCAGCTTCGCCGTGTGTCGCCTAGCATCTCGCCGGACAGCAGCCATGCGGCTCGTGCCGGATCCCACGATGCCCATCACGAGCTGTCTCCGTGCCTTTCGGAAATTTCACGCGACCTTCTGACGAATAGTTGGGGGCCGAGGCTTTCAAGATCGCCTACTCCGGCCTAAATTATCCGTGCTTCGCACGTCGTTCCGTCAGCCATATGGAAGCGATGGTCTCAGCCAGGAGAACTCCATGCCCACCCTGACCGAATGGAGAGTGCCGCCGGCGAACCAGCCGCGGGCCAGCGATTATGGTTTCGATCTCGACCGCGCGCTCGGCTCCGTCGTCGGCCTGCACGCCATCATCCCGCCGGATGCCTTCAGTGCCGAGACACTGGGCACCGAGCGCGCCGGCAACGGCGTCGTGATCGACGACGGCCTAGTGCTCACCATCGGTTACCTCATCACCGAGGCCGAGTCGGTCTGGCTCCACCGCGCCGACGGACGCGTGGTGGAGGGTCATGCACTCGGCTTTGACTCCGAGACCGGGTTCGGGCTGGTGCAGGCGCTCGGCCAGCTCGACGTCGCGCCTCTGCCGCTCGGTTCGTCGGCGGCAACCCGGATCGGCGACGGCGTCGTGGTCGGCGGCGCCGGCGGGCGCACGCGCTCCGTCGCGAGCCAGATCGTGGCCAAGCAGGAATTCGCCGGCTATTGGGAATATCTGCTCGATGAAGCGATCTTCACCTATCCGGCCCATCCGAACTGGGGCGGGACGGCGCTGCTCAACGAGCGCGGCGAGCTGATCGGGATCGGCTCGCTCCAGCTCGATCGTGAGCGCGATGGCAAGGCGGAGCACGTCAACATGATCGTGCCGATCGACGAGCTGAAGCCGGTCCTGGACGATTTGCGCAAATTCGGCCGCGTCAACAAGCCGGCGAGGCCCTGGCTCGGGCTGTTCTCGACCGAGATCGACAACCGCGTGGTGGTGATCGGGATCTCCGCGGGCGGTCCGGCGGCGCGCGCCGAGCTCAAGACCGGCGACGTCATTCTCGCCGTCAACGGCGACAAGGTCACGAGCCAGACCGCGTTCTACAAGAAAATGTGGGCGCTCGGCGCCGCCGGCGTCGACGTGCCGCTCACCGTGCACCACGAAGGCGTCACCTTCGACGTCACGGTGACCTCGACCGACCGCTTCAAGCTCCTGAAGGCGCCGAAGCTGCACTGACTCCATCATCGAGGAAGCAGGCGATGACCGAGGCCGTGGTGGACGACATCGTGGCCGTGCTGCCGCCGCTGCTCAATGCACTGGAGGCGCTCGGGTTCTTCCAGCGGCATCTGCATCCGCCGGCTTTCGCCAGCGTGATGAGCGCAATCGGCAGACCTGACGAAGCGCTGCAGGCCGCGCACACCGAGATCGGAGGGTGGCCGCAGCAGTTCGCCGGCTTGCGCGCTCGGCTCGATGCGGCTTGCAACGAGACGCTCGCCGCCTTTGCCGGCATTCGCGAGGTCGAGCGTGGCCATGGCGATCTCGTCGCGGTCTTCCGCGCGCTGCGCCACCTGCCGCGCGCGCAGGAGGCACTGTATCCGCTGGCCGTGCAGTTTCCGCCGGTGAGCAGCTTCTTCCTCAACGCCGCCCATCGCGACGATGCGGATCTTTTATCGGGGCTCGAAGGCGGCGCGGACGAAAGCAGCGGCATCTTCCACGATCACAACGAACCCGGCAGCCGCGGCGGCTTCTCGGTCTATGTGCCCGAATACTACACCCCGGACCGGCCAATGCCGCTGGTGATAGCGCTGCATGGCGGCAGCGGCAACGGCCGCGGCTTCCTGTGGAGCTGGCTCCGGGACGCCCGCAGCCTCGGCGCGATCCTGGTCGCGCCGACCGCGATCGGGTCGACCTGGGCCCTGATGGGCGATGATGCCGATACGCCGAATCTCATGCGCATCATCGAGATCATACGGAGCCGCTGGACCGTCGATGCCTCGCGCATGCTGCTCACCGGCATGAGCGACGGCGGCACCTTTTGTTACGTCAGCGGGCTCGACGGCGCATCACCCTTCACGCATCTGGCGCCGGTGTCCGCGACCTTCCATCCGTTGATGGCGGAGATGGCCGACGCCACGCGTCTGCAGGGACTGCCGATCTTCATCACCCACGGCAAGCTCGACTGGATGTTTCCGGTGCAGACCGCGCGGCAGACGCAAGCGGCGCTCGCCGCCGCCGGCGCTGATGTCACCTATCGCGAGATCGATGATCTCAGCCACACCTACCCGCGCGAGATCAACGCAGAGCTGGTGCAGTGGCTGAATGCGGGATGAACGAGCCCTCCTTGTCAGCGCCGCACTGGCGCGGGAACCATCATGTCGGGCCGACGTTATCGCCCGTCACCGGAGGTTCGCCATGCAGACTTTTTTCGGAATGATCCTGGGCGCTTTGCTGCTTGCGGGCGGCGTCTACGTCTATGATTCCATGCAAACGTCATCGGTCGCCAATGGCCAGGTCGCGACCACCAATCGCACCATCGTGAACTGGGACGTCGCCAAGGCCGACTTCGACGCGCTGCGCGATCGCGCGCACAAGGACTGGGTCCGGATCTCGTCGAAGTAATCTCGTCCAAGCTACGTGACCAGGCGCCGTCGCAGGTCCGCGGCGGCGCCTTTGCGTTGCGCGTCGCGTGGCGCCGGCTCAGTTCATCTTGGCCTTGCGTGCGTCGGCAATGACCTGCTCGAACTCGGCCATGCTGAGCGCGCGGGGCACGCGATACTTGCCGACGATGAAGGACGGCGTGCCGCGGAAGCCGAAGGCTTCGGCCTGCTCGTTGTTGCGCTTGAGGATGGCGTCGATGTCCTTGGCGTGCCCGGTGAGATCGCGCTTCAGCCGGTCCAGGTCGACGCCGGCAGACGCGAGCAGCTCGTTGATGCGCGGCTCGGTCAGGCGCGAACTGACGCCGATCAGGGCGTCATGGGCCTGATGGTACTTGTCCTGGAACTTGGCGGCCAGCGCGCTACGCGCTGCGGTGACCGACACGGGTCCGAGGATCGGCCAGTCCTTCATCACCAGCCGCACCTTGCCGTCGTCCTGCACGACCTGGCGCAGCTCGGGCTCGAGCTTGCGGCAATAGGGACAATTATAGTCGGACCATTCGACGATGGTGACATCGCCGTTGGGATTGCCTGCGACGGGCGTGTCGGGATCGCGCAGCACCTTGGCCTCGGTCAGCACCTCGTCCTCAGCGGTCGCGGCGCCCGCGAGGCTAATCCCGCTCGCCGCCAGGATACCTGCTCCGACCAGTGTCAACGCGGCACGACGCGTGGGCAGGAAGCGCCCTTTCCTAGATCCAGCCATACTTCATCCCGGTTGGGTTCCCATTCCCGTCATACGATCTGAAATCAGGAACTGTTACGGTCATATAGAGCGCCGGGAGCGCAATTGCCACGCGATTCGAGCCGGGCTCGACTAAGCTGCGGGGCGAGGCATCATCGCCATCAGGGTCCCGCTCATGGTCGCAACCAGCGTCTCCTTGGCCTCGTACTCGGCGAACGCCTTGGCCTCGCAGAAGGTCAGCGTGCGGCCGGGCTTGACGACTTCGGCCTTGAACACGAATCGCTCGCCGCGGGCGGGTGCGAGCAGCGTGGTCTTGAACTCGACGGTGAGTATGTCGGCCTCGGCCGGCATCAAGCTGAAGGCCGCAACGCCGCAAGCGTTGTCGAGTCCGGCCGTGATGATCCCGGCATGGATCAAACCGTTCTGCTGCGTCAAGGCGGGCGCATGCAGCATCGCCAGCTCGGCCTCACCGGGCGCGAGTCGGACGATGACGATGCCGAGCGTGCGCATGGCCGGCTGGCGATCGAACATGGCGATGGCGGCCGCGCGATAGCCGGGATTCTTCGGCTCGAAGCCGGTCATGGCTCATACCTCGGCTGGTTCGGCAATGTGGCTCGAGGCAGCCTCGCGAATGGCGGCGGCGAACCGCGCTGATGTGCGGAGCTGACGATCGACATGGTCGCATTGCCAAGGATAGACCGTGCCGCGATAGATCGCGTCCAGCTCCATCGCACTCCTCCCCGTATCTTTCGCCTTTGAACGTTGATACGGTAACGTATCAAACCCGTGCCGCGTTAGCAATACGGCACCGTATCAACAACCGGCGAGGCTTCCTCCATGAGTGACGGCAAGGGCGATGCCTGGGTCGAGGCAGGTTTTGCCGAGCTCGCCCGCGCAGGGCTGGAGGGCGTGCGGGTCGAGGTGCTCGCCAAGAACCTGGGTGTCACCAAGGGCGGCTTCTACCGCCGCTTCGCCGACCGCGCCGCGCTGCTCGAGGCCATGCTGGAAGCCTGGCGCCGGGGACGCATCGTAGCTGTCGCGCAGCAGACCAGTCTCGACGGGCAAGCGCCCCGCGAGCGGCTCCGGGCCGTGATCCAACTGTATTCCGAGCGGCTCAATCCGGAAGGAATGGCGATCGAGCTTGCGATCCGGCAATGGGCGCGCTCGGACGAGAACGCCGCGGCGGCAGTCGCGAGCGTCGACGCGGCTCGGCTCAAGCATGTCGCCGAGCTCTATCGAGCGACCGGCCTTGCGGCCGAGGAGGCCGACGCGCAGGCCTTCCTGTTCTACTGCTTCATCTTCGGCCAGAGCCTGTTGTTCGTCGAGCGCGGCCCGCGCAAGCTGTCGCAGCTTGCGGCGAAATCGGCCGAGAAGTTGCTCGACTGAGCGTGATCCGGAAAAGCACGAAAGATTCCAGCGAAATGGCCGGAGCGCTGCTCCGGCCATCGCCTCAATTCGAAGTTCAGGCGGCGCCCTTCAGCTTCTTGGTGCACTCGCTGTAATACCCGCCGCCCTTCTGGATCCATTTCAGGCCGCCATTGCCGTTGGTGGTCTTGTTGGCGTTGTACTGATCGACGCAGGTGTGCAGCCGCGCCTTTCCAGGGGTCTCCTTGGCATATTTCGGATCGACTGCGTTCGGATAGACCGCGGGTCCAGCCGGCAGCGCCGGCGCGGCGGCGGGCGCCTCCTCCTTCTTCGCCTGCTTCGGCTCCGCAGGAGCAGCTGGGGCAGCCGCGGCGGGCGTCGCGTCTGCGCCGCACTGGGCCTTGCGGAAATCGTTCCACTTCATGGTCCCGAGCGAGCCGTCCTTCTTGGCAGCCTGGTATTTGGCGCCGCACTCCTGCGCGGTCAGCGCCTGCGCCGGCGCGCTCGTCAGCAATGCGGCGACACAAGACGCTGCAATCGCGCACGACAGTTTTGCCTGAATGGTCATCCCTGATTTCTCCTGCTTGGTCTTCCCGACGAAAGTGAAATGAAGATTGCTATCCTAGCGTGTCGGCCGCTTGCGACAAGGATGCGATGAGCTGCGCGGGCAAAATTTAGTCATCCCGGCGTTCATATAATTCATGTTGCATTCAGCAACGCGGGCCGACGGTCCCGGCCCTTCGCAATTCCTGCAGCCGCGAGAGGCGCGCGCATTGCCGCATGACGAGCCTGCAATTGTGCGCCTCGAGCCGATTTGCAATAAGGCGGTGTGAAGCAGATCAGCGCCTCCCTGCCGTTCGCATGGCCGAGCCGTGCCATGATCCTGAGCACGGTGGAGACGATCGTCATCGGCACCGCCGGCGGCCTCGTATTTCTCGTTGCGAACCTTCCCGGCGGGCTGATCTCGGGCGCGATGATCGCGGTCGGGATCGCCGCAATGGCCGGCCGCCAACTGACGCTGCCGCCGATCCTGGCCCAAACCGTGCTGGTGCTGCTCGGCATCTCGCTGGGCTCGGTGGTCTCGCGCCATTTGCTCCAGCAGGTCAGCGCCTATCCCGTCACCATCGGCCTGCTGGCGCTCGCCACCTTCTGCTCGACCTTCGGATCGAGCTACTACCTCCAGCGCTTCCACGGCTGGGATCGCACCTCGGCTCTCCTGGCCGGCAGCCCCGGCGCGCTGTCGCAGATCACGATGCTGGCGGTCGAGCGCGGCGCCGACCTGCCGGGTATCGCGGTGGTGCAGACCCTGCGCGTCATCATCCTCACCGCCGCGCTGCCGCTGGTGCTGGCGATTGCCGGCGTGACGCCCTCCGCTGTCCCCTCGCCGACGACGGCCATCGCCTCGCCGCTCGACCTTCTCGAACTGGCCGCGGCCTCGCTGGCCGCAGCACTCGTGCTGCGGCTGATCAAATTTCCGGCGAGCTGGATGTTCGGCGCGATGATCGGCTCGAGCGTGCTGCATGGCGCCGGATGGGTCGAGGGCGGCCTGCCGGACTGGATGCGGGGCGTAGCGCTGATCGGCATCGGCGCGCTGATCGGCAGCCGCTTCGCGCGCATGCGGATCAGGACACTCGCCGGACACCTCCGCGCGGCACTGGGATCGTTCGCCGTCGCCATCACCGTTTCCGCCGTCTTCGTCGGCATCGTGGCGCTGACCACGCAGGTGAAGCTCTCCGACGTCGTCGTCGCCTTCGCGCCCGGCGCGATGGATGCGATGCTGGCTCTGGCGCTGACGCTGCACATCGACCCGATCTTCGTCGGCGCCCACCATCTGTCGCGCTTCGTGTTCGTGACGATCGCAACGCCGGGCATCGTGCATCTGTTCGGACGCACGCAGGACGACGTGGACGATTGAGCCTTTAGCGCTCCGCCGTCCGCACCAACCCCCATGCAGCGATCGCGGCCATCAGCAGCGAGATCAGCACGTTGTAGCCGGCGAGCGAGAGGCCGAGGAAGCGCCACTGCACCTCGTCGCAGCGCACCACCTTCACGGTGTCGAGCTTCGACAGCAGATCGGCGGCGCTGCCGAGATTGACGACGGGACCGCTGCAATCGGTCGGCCCCTTCCAGAATCCCCATTCGACGCCCGAGTGGTAGGCGCCGAGCCCGGCATTGGCGAGCGTCGCCAGCGCGAGGATCGCGAGCCCCGCGAGCAGCAGCGGCCGCGGCGCGCCGTTCCTCGCCGCCAGCGCCGTCAGCGCGCCGACCGGAATTGCGAGGTAATAGGCGTAGCGCTGCTCCAGGCAGAGCGGACATGGCAGGATCTCCAGCACGAGCTGGAAGAACCAGGCCCCCGCGATCGTCGCGGCCGCAATCAGCGTGACGAGCAGCGAGGCCGTCAGCGCAGCGCCGCCGGCTGCCGGCTTGAACGCAGGTATCGCGGCACTCTGGGTCGTCACGGCAGCCCCTCTCGCATCTCTCGCGCTCCCAAGCCTCTAGCCCCGGCCCCCGCGGCTGTCGAGAACGTCCGGCATCACTTTGGCGCGGGTTGACCCCGCTTTGTCCATGGCTATAGTCCGCCCGCTTCGCGACGGTCCCTTCGAGGGCCGACCGAGGGCCCCTGTGGCGGAACTGGTAGACGCGCTCGACTCAAAATCGAGTTCCGCAAGGAGTGCTGGTTCGATTCCGGCCAGGGGCACCATTCGGATTGGCTGAAGCGACTGCAGCTTCGTTGCTTGCTGTCCGGATCCGATGCGCGCGAAACGTGACGGCCGCCGTCGTCATGCCGGTGTGGTTATCCATGGCCTTGCAGCTCGGGCCAAAGTCGGCGCTGCTCGCCGTGTCATCGAAGCTACATGTGGGATCGCTAGCGTCCGCCGCATCGGGGATGCCAACTCGCGAACCATCGGTCCCACCTTCAGTCGTAGGGCTGCAAGGTCGCTGGATGGCGTGCCCGAGACGGGGCAACGAACGTTGTCTCCGGAAATCAGCATCCAGTAAGGATCAAGTACAGTGAATAAATTTAAGTTCGGCCTTGCGGCCATTGCGTTCGCGGCAGCCGGCATCAATGGTGCCCAGGCTGCAAGCATCAACAACGTCGCCAGCGGGAGCGTGGCTGTCGTGGGAGCTGACTGCTGCAAAAATGGTCAGGTGTTTCCCAACATCATTCTCGATGCCGCCAACAATCGTTCGAATTATCTCGTTTTCGACGTCGGCCCTCTCGCTGCCATGCTTGGCGGCAAGGACGCAAAATCCGTCACGTTGACGCTCAACCAGCCCGGCTTCTACAGCAGCGCTGACGCGACAGAGACATTCACGCTGTGGGATTTTACCGGGAATGTGAATGCGCTGAAGAATTACGGCTTCGCCAACCCGCCTTCAGCGGCAGACGCAGCATCGATCCGAGAAGACCTGCGGAGCGGGATCAGCTACGGAAGCACGGTCATCGCAAAGCCCGTCGGCGCCCTTTCGATCCTGACGATCATGCTGAACGATGACGCAGTCGCCGCGATCAACAGCGCGCTTCACTCTGCGAACCATCTGTTCGCCATCGGCGGCTTCTCAAGCACGCTGACCGGCTCACAGCTGCTGTTCCAGTCCTCGACCGGCAGTGCGAGCCTGAATGTCACCCCGGTGCCGGGCCCCATCGTCGGTGCCGGCCTTCCCGGCCTGATCGCCGCATGTGCCGGATTGCTCGCCTGGAGGCGGCGCCGCCTGGCTAGCAACGCATAAGGGCTTTGAACGAACCCGGTCTAGAGCTCGGTCTCTCCTTCGTGCCGAGATTGCCGGCATGAACGTTCGAGACGGGGATGCCTCCAGAGTGGGCACCAGGCCGGAAGGCCGGGTGCCCATCAGCCGTCGGGGCAGGATTTTGGCCTGATCATAGCATTGGAGCCTTCTCGCCTGGCGCCGCCGGTGCATGGCCGCTTGATGTAGGTGCTCAAGCCGATCCACGAGACCGCCCACGGGCGGTCTTTTCGTTTTGCCTTGCACACCGCCTTCCTTGAACGCCTAGGCTGCGCGCCGAACAGGCTCATCGGCAACCATGGTGACTCGCTTCGACGCGGCCCGCTGCCGGTCGAGATCGCCGGCGCAAATTCCAACGAACGCAAATCACGCCACTGCGGCCTCGCGGCGCATGACGCCCGAGTCCTGAGCTCCTCTCGACGCCCTTCCTTGGAAAGGGCGCAGGGAAGGCCGGGCGCCGGCTGGCACCCGCGGTCCGCTGCGCGCCAATTGCGCGAAGACAGATGCACAGCGGCATACAGGGCAGCCCGGACATCCCGGCCTTTCCCTGCGCGATGGTTTGACGACTTATGGCGCGCTCTCCCCGGGGAGCGATGCACTATTGCCCCCGTCGCCTTGCGGACCACCGATGCGCGCGGCCGGTCGGACCGCTGCACCACCGCAAGCCTTGACGCACAGACCCC
The DNA here is from genome assembly GCA_035575945.1 of Bradyrhizobium sp. Taxonomy (GTDB): domain Bacteria; phylum Pseudomonadota; class Alphaproteobacteria; order Rhizobiales; family Xanthobacteraceae; genus Bradyrhizobium. The sequence goes on from DATLXF010000017.1 coordinate 76,404, forward strand.
GGGCGTCAGGACCACACGCTTTCGCCGTACGCTGAAATCGCATCGGTCGCGTGCGCGCTGCTCAATCGCTCACGGGCCGAAGCCCGCCCTGCGACTGCCGGCGCGCGATGCGCTCCACGTCCACCGCGACCCGGCCCGCGTATCGTGACGATCGCGAAACGCCCCTTGTCCATGGGCCAGGATGGGGGGATCAATACGCTCTTTCCGAAATTCGGTCAAGCAGAATTTTGTATCGATTCGACGTCGAAGCCGAAGATACGCGCAAAAACGCCCCACCATCGCCGCGACCATCTTGGCGAGCTGCCCCGCCCCTTCGACTTCGCTGCGGCAGTCCCTATATCCTCCGGCAGAGACCCGAGGCAGACATTTACATGGCCAGGACACGCACGACGGAGGCCGACGATCTTCCCCGCTACTTCGTCTGGGTTCGAGGCCTCGAAGGCCCCGAGCCGCAGAAGTGGATGGCCATGGATTTCGGCGTCAGTGACTGGAAGCGGCCGCTCGTGTTGGCCTATCTGGAGCTGCCGGCGGACGAACGGCACCTGTCGCTATCGGTGCTGGCCCGGCGCTATCCGCCGCCGGGGGTGGATCTTTCCTGACGCTCGCACGCCATCTGCGTTCGCTCGTCGGGGCGAAAGGCTCGATGGTCGCGATGGGCAACGCCCGCGATGAGCATGTCGCGAGCGCTCTATTGTGCGACCCCGCTGACGGTCCGCGGCGCCGGCGTGGTGCGGGCCTGCTCCGGCGAGGGTGCCTGTTCGGGCTTGCGCAGTTCCGGCCTCGGCCCCTCCGCGAGAAGGACGCGCTCGCCTCGGGACAGGCCGAACCGCTCGTAGAGCACAGGCAGCAGCAGAAGCGTGAGCGCGGTCGCGGTGACGAGGCCGCCGATGACGACGATGGCGAGCGGACGCTGGATCTCGGCTCCCGGTCCGGTCGCAAACAGGAACGGCACGAGGCCAAGCGCCGCGATGGAGGCGGTCAGCATCACCGGCCTGAGCCGACGCCTGGCGCCCTCCATGACCGCGTCTCGTAACGGATGTTCGCGCCGGGCCACGACTTCATTGATGTAGGAAATCAGCACGACACCGTTGAGGACGGCGATGCCCATCAAAGCGATGAACCCGACCGACGCTGGAACGGAGAGGAATTCGCCCGAAGCCCATAGGGCCACCACGCCGCCAATGGTGGCAAACGGCACGTTGCAGAACACCAGGACCGCCTGCCGCACCGAGTTGAACGTGAGATACAGCAGCAGGAAGATCATCGCGAGCGCAACCGGCACGACGAGCGCGAGCCGGGCCGAGGCACGCTGCTGGTTCTCGAACTGTCCGCCCCAAACCAACGTGTATCCGCGCGGAATCTCGAGCTTGCCGGCAACGGCAGCCTTCGCTTCGTCCACGAAGCCGACGAGATCGCGTCCGCGCACGTTGCTCAGAACGGTCGCGAAGCGCTGGCCGTCCTCCCGGATCACCTGGATGGGACCGTCCTCGACGCGAACGTCGGCGATCTGCGACAACTCCACCGTTCCGCCGCGGGGCAGCACGATCGGCACGCGCGCGAGGTCCGAGGCCGAGGCCCTCTGCCGCTCCTCGCCGCGAACCATCAGCGGCGTGCGAACCTGGCCCTCCAGGACGATGCCGAGGTCACGCCCGTCGACCCAAACACGCAGCGCCTCCTGGACCTGTTCTGCGTTCAGTCCAAAGCGTCCGGCCCTGGCACGGTCCACCGCGACTGTGAAATAGCGCATGCCGGCGTTGCGAAGCGCGAAAACGTCGACCGCGCCCGGGATCTGCTGGATCACCCCGGCGATGTCGCGCGAAAGCCGGTTGAGCGTTTCGATATCGTCGCCCAGCACCTTGACCACCACGTCGCCGCGGGCACCGATGATCATCTCCTGGACACGCATGTCGATCGGCTGGGTGAACGCGTAGGCAATGCCCGGGATCGAATCCAGCACACGCCGGAGTTCGCCGAGGAACCATTGCTTGTCGGCGTTGGGCCACTCCGATTTCGGCGCCAACGACATGAACATGTCGGTCTCGTTCAAACCGACCGGATCGATGCCGAGCTCGTCGGCGCCGGCCCGCGCGATGATGCCTTTGATCACCGGGATTTCTGCCATGAGCGCACGCTGGATCCGCAGATCGGTCTGCGCCGCCTCTTCGACCGAAACCGTGGGAAACTTCCTGATGGTCACGACCGGCGTTCCCTCGTCCATGACCGGCATGAAGGTGGCGCCGATGCGCGGAAACACGACCGCAACTGACGCGACGCCCAGCGCAAGTCCGATCACGAGGACGAGCGGACGGCGCATGACATAGGCCAGCGCAGGATCATACAGCGCGTGGAGCTTGCGCACGAGCCAGGGCTCCTTCGCGGAGCCGGAACGCAGCAGATAGGTCGACAGGGTCGGTACGACCGTCAGCGACAGCAGCAAGGCCGCACCGAGCGCGAACGCAATGGTCAAGGCCACCGGGCTGAACAGCCGCCCCTCGAGTCCCTGCAGCGACAGCAGCGGCGTGAACACCATGATGATGATGGCGACGCCCGAGATCAGCGGCAAGGCGACTTCCCGCGTGGCCTCGAACGTCAGCCTGAGCCGCGCCCGGAGATCTGGGTGTTGGGCGTGCGCCAGCCGATGTTCGACGTTTTCCACGACCACCACGGCACAGTCCACCAGCAGTCCGATGGCGATGGCGAGGCCGCCGAGCGACATGATGTTGGCGGACCAGCCGAACAGACGCATGATTCCGAAGGTGATCAGGACGGCAAGCGGGAGAATGACGGACACCACGAGTGCCGAACGCAGATTTCCGAGAAACACGAGCAGCAGGATCACGACGAGCGCAATCGCCTCCAGCAGGACCTTCTGAACCGTCCAGACCGCCTTGCCGATCAGTTCGCTGCGGTCGTAGAAGATTCCGATGCGGGCCCCGTCCGGCAGCAACGGCTTGAGCTCCTCGAACTTCGCCTTGACGCCGTCCACGACGGTTCGAGCATTGGCGCCACGCAGCGCCAAGACCATGCCCCAGACGGTCTCTTCCTCGCCGTTCGCGGTCACCACCCCGTTGCGGGCGAGCGAGCCGAACCGCACGTCCGCAACGTCGCCGACCTTGACCACGGCGGAATCCCGCGTCGTGACGATGATGTTGCGGATATCCTCGATCGTCCGGATCCGGCCTTCGGTCCGAACCAGCAGGGCCTCCTCGCCGTTGCGGATCCGCCCCGCGCCGTCGTTGCGGTTGTTGGAGCGGAGCACGTTCTCCAAGAGTTCGGTGGTGATCCCCCGCGCGGCCATCGCGGCCGCCGACGGAACGACCTCGAAGGTCCGCACGAATCCGCCGAGCACGTTGACGTCCGCGACTCCAGGGAGGCCGCGCAGGGCGGGACGGATGGTCCAGTCGACCAGATACCGCTTCTCCTGCGGCGTCATCGTCTCGGATTCGATGGTGAACATCACCATTTCAGCCAGCGGCGTCACGATCGGCGCCAGTCCACCGTCCGCACCGGCCGGCAACTGGTCGCGCACATCCGCCAGCCGCTCGTTGACTTGCGCGCGTGCCCAGAAGATATCGGTGCCGTCGGCGAACTCGAACGTCAGCAGTGCGACCGAGTAACGTGTCGTCGATCGCATCTTGATCAGATGGGGAATTCCGCGCGCGGCGAGTTCGATCGGCTGCGTGATCCGGCTTTCGAGCTCCTCGGGCGTCAGGCCCGGAGCCCTCATCGAGACCAGGACCTGGGTTGGCGCCACATCCGGGAAGGCGTCGATGGACAGTTGGCGGTAGGCATTCGCGCCCCAGACCGCCAGCGCCAGTGCTCCCAGCACGACCAGGATGCGCTGCTTCAGCGCGCCGTTGATGAGCCCTGCCAGCATCGGGTCAGCCCTTGTCCGCCGCGGCGAGTTCGGACAACAGCGCGATCAGTCCACGATCCGCGACCATGTCGTCGGCGCTCAGATCGGCTCGGATCGACGTGCGCGCCGGCGACTCGGCGAGGACCTGAACCGGCCGGGCGGCGAAGCCGTCCTTGGTGCGGACGAAGATCCAGCTACGATCGCGATGCCGGATGAGAGCTGCAGCAGGGACCGACCATTGTGCACCCGGACCTTGATCCAGACGGATCGTGGCGGTGGTCGCCAGGCCGGGACGCACCGTTCCTCCGTTGGTGTCGATCTCCGCCACGGCGGTCGCCGATTGCGTCTGCGCATCGACGGAGCGCCCGAGCCGGATGAGGCGACCGCGCGCGCCATAGGCCGGGAGCACCACGGAAGCGCCCGTCTTGAGCGCCGACAGGCGCGAGGCCGGCACCTGGATATTGATCCACAGCGGATTGAGTTTGGCGATGGTGTAGAGCGGGGCGGCCGCATCGACACGCTCGCCCGGCGAAACATGCCGCTTCACGACGATTCCGCTCACCGCCGCGTGAACGGTGACCGCCGGAAATATCTTTCTCGTGCTTTGCAGAGCTCCGATATCGGCCTCCGAAAGCTCCATCAGCGCCAGGATCTGGCGGCGCTCGTCGAGATGCGCCTTGGCGTTGATCGCCGAGGTCTCCGCGGTCCGCAATTCGCGTTCGGGTGCGGCGCGTCCCTCGAACAGCTGCTGCATGCGCCGCAACCGATCGGCAGCGAGAGCTTCGTCGGCCAGCGCGGCCAGGAATTGCCGCTGGGCCTCGACGATTTCCATCGAGCGTAGCTGTGCGACCGGCTCGCCGGCATTGATGGGCTCGTCCGCGGCCACGAGCATGGATTCGACCAAACCGTTCGCCGGCGCAGCGACGATCCGCATCTGTTGCGGCGGAATGACGACGGTGCCCGGAAAGGACAGCTCGATCTCCGGCTGCTCCTTGTCGGGACGAACCGTGGTGATGCCGGCGAACCTGATCTCCCGTTCGTCCATGGTAATCGCGATGTCGCCCTCCGCCGCCCTCGACGTCGTAGCGGCGAGCACGTTGAGCGCGAGTACCAGGCCCGCAAGCGCGGGGTGCCGGAAAGAATGCTGTCTTCTAGACATCACCGTAAGGACCTTCTGATCGATTGCCCTCGCCGTTTCGGGCGGCCGTCCCGGCGGATCCGGGACAAGCTTGGTGCGAGCGCGCAATCGTTCGACGAGCGGATGCATGGTTTCCCTGAGAGCTGAATAACGGCGTGATGTGGAATGAGGACGTCCTGCGAGTGCGCCGCTGAAATGGGAGCTCGTCATCCAATTCGACAAGAGCCAAATCCGCTCATCGGGATTTCAAATGAGATGCATTGAAGCTGCCTATGCCTGGAGGCGCGGGGCGGCCCGCCGGGTACGGCGTTGAGGGACCCCCCCGTCGCCCGCAGGGCAATCGCATATGCTTTCACGGGGACTGTCCGCGGGCTTGCTCCTCTCCCGCTTGCGGGAGAGGCCGACGCGCTCGCAGAGCGCGGCGGGTGAGGGCTCTCACCGCGCAGGGACATACTCGGCAAATTCACGACAACCTCAACGTGGAGATACCCTCTCCACCCTCCCCCGCAAGCGGGGGAGGGAGCCCAGTGCCGATACTGCCGCCTCGTGCACGCCAGATGCGATTGCCCTGCCGTCGCCCAGGGGCGATCTTTCCGGGCTGGCGCTCTCGCAATTGAGGGCATCGGCAATCCGGTTCGCGTTCAATCGCCGGATTCTTGCTTCGGACACCCACGGATGTTGGAACGAACGAGCTCGGCGTCGTCGAGCGATTTGTGAGGACCGGCGCCGCGCGCGAAGGACGCCGTGATGTTGGCGAAGGTCGCAGCGGCCAACGCTACGGATAGGACGGCCAGCGACTTCATGGTGCTTCTCCTTTCCGCACAAGTCGAGGTCGAACGATCGGAAACGGTTGCACCCGATGTCGGGAGGCCCGTGGGCAGCCAGCCGCTCGCGGGCCGACGTCGCCGGGAATCGGCTCGCGAAGCAGCTAAAGACTGGCTCGCATCGCCATCTCGCGGAGACGGTTGCGCAATTGCCGTTCGCTCATCGGCTTCCCGCAGGAAACGAGGTCCGCGGCAACTTTCGCAACCACGTCGTCATGGCCCGGGCTATGGTGGTCGGCCAGATGAACCGCGAGAGCGTAAGCCTCGAGCGCCTCGTCTTTCAGTCCGACATGCCTCCCGGCCCATAAGCCGAACAGGACGTTTCTGCGAGCGATCTCGCCGGCTCGCGTGTCGTCGTCGATCTGGTCCAAGCCATCGATCACATTCAAATCCAGCTTCCTGAGCGCCGGATCCTTCGCCATTGTCTTAGCTCCGGTTGATCTCCACCCTGGATATGGGCGCGGCAGGTCAAACACCAATTGGAATGCTCAATGCGGTCGATGTGAGAGCTTGATGGGTCGGCCGCGTCGGCGCCGTCACCGAGCCGGCGATTTCGCCGGATTGCTGGACTTCGGAATGGCGGCGGCAGCGCCGCTCCTGCGTCACGTGCCCAGGGGCGTCACTCCGGCGATTGCGGGCGCCGGTATTCGAGCGAGTGAGTGATATGCTCGGCCAGCATTTCGGCCGCACGAGACAACTTGCCCGGCGAGCGGTAAAGGGCGATCTCCGAATCCGGAAGCTGCGGGAGCTGCTGCTCGACGCCGACAATCTTGAGGCCTGGCGGCACCATGTCCTTGGACAGTATGGTGATACCCAATCCGGCACGAACGGCGGCTTGCAAGCCCTCGCTGCTGACACTGGTGTAGACGATGCGCCACTCGCGTCCCTGCGCCTGCAGGCTCGCCAACGCGCGCTTGCGGTAGACATCCGGTGCAGGAGCCAACGCCAACGGAATCGGACTTCCGCTTTCGAAGACAAACTGCGGCGAGCAAACCCAGACAAGAACATCTCGCCAGACCGGAACTCCACCCAAAGGGGCCTGCGGCTCGCGCTTGATCAGCACGAGGTCGTACTCACCCCGGGAAAATCCCTCGAGAAGACTGAAGCTGAAGTTGCAATTGACGTCGAGCGTGACGCCACGATGGGCTCGGGCAAAGCGCGCCAGAATGTCCGGCAGGTAAACGGTCGCGAAATCCTCCGTGGTGCCGAGACGGACAGTGCCTTCGATATCGGGCTCCAGGAAGCGGGCACGGGCTTCGTCCGCGATATGCAGGAGTTGCCGGGCATAGGCCAACAGGACCTCGCCGTCGGCGGTCAGCAGAACCTCGCGGCCGCTACGCTCAAACAGCGGCTTCTTAAGATTGTCCTCGAGCTTCTTGATTTGCAGGCTGACCGTCGACTGCGTCCGGCCAATACGCTCGCCGGCTCGCGTGAAGCCGTTGTTGTCGACCACCGCCACGAAGGTTCGCAACAAATCGAAATCAAAGGGTGGCGTATTCACGATGACCGTTTCCCGTCAACCAGCCTTCCGAGCCGACAGCAGTGAAGCAAAGCGGACCCTCAACACGCGCGTTCCTTTGGATCGTCGGCCAAAGCACCTTGATTTTGCACTCCCCACGGGTGATGCGCCAGGCCGTGGCTCATTGACATCGCCTCCGTTCTTTATCCGGTCGTTGCCGCATTGGATATAGCAGACCCGTTCATCGGCATGGGCTGCATTGTCGTTGGCGAGCTTGCCCGACCTTGCCAAGGTCGCCTCCGCCGAACTCGGATGCCTGCGGCAGGGGGCAGGGGCTATCGCAGGCCGAGCGGACCGACGATGCGTCGAGTGCAGCCCGATCATGAAAGCCCGCCCAAGCCGAGGCAGCACCCGTCATCGTGAATCCGCGCCCGAGGCCAAGTTGTCGCCGCCCGCCCCATGATTATGGGTGTCACCGCTTCCCCCCTCCAGCTAAACTTGCCTTGCGCCGCGGGGGACACGCGGGGCGCGGGACGATGAACATGAGCGAACAGGGCGAGACGGGTGACACCATCACCATCCTCCTCGTCGAGGACGACGCGCCGACCTGCTGGCGGCTCCAGGATGCGCTGGTCAAGGCCGGCTACGAGGTGCGCAGCGCAGGTACGCTCGGCGAGGCGCGGCAGGCCCTCGCCGGCGGCGCCCCGCGCGTGCTGCTGACCGACCTGCGGCTGCCCGACGGCCACGGCGTCGAGCTGATCCGCGAGATGAGGCAGCGCTTTCCGGACACCGAGATCATGGTGATCTCCGCACTCGGCGACGAGGAGAGCGTGATTTCCGCGATCACGGTCGGCGCCACCGGCTATCTGCTCAAGGACGCCTTCCCCACCGACATCGCCACCACCGTTCGCGACCTGGTCGCGGGGCATTCGCCGATCTCGGCCTCGATCGCCCGTTTCATCGTGCGCAGAACGCAAGGCGCCGCACAGAATTCGGCGGAGCCGCCGCGGGGGCCAGCGCTCAACACGGCGAGGCTCACCCCGCGCGAAATCGACATCCTCTGGGGCATCGCGAAGGGCTTCAGCTATGCCGAGATCGCTGGCCATCTGGGCCTCTCCAAGCAGACCGTGCCGGGCCACATCAAGAACATCTACCGCAAGCTCGAAGTCCACACACGGAGCGAAGCGGTTTTCGAGGCCGTGCAGCAGGGCCTGATCAAGCTGTGAGCGAGGTCGCGGCCAAAGCACCGACCAAGGCATCTGTGAAGGCACCTGAGAAGGCCTCCGCCGGATCCGCGCGGCGCCGGCTGCTGGCCTCGCGCCTCGTGCCCTATCTGCTGCTTCAGGCCCTGATCGTGATCGTCACCCTGCTCGGGCTTCGGCTGCAACCAAGCGATCCCGACGATTTCGCTCTCAGCGACTTTTCGGCGCGCGAAGACGGCCTGACCCGCCCCGTGACGCTGCCGCATTTCACGTCGTCGCGCGGCTCGCTGGACGACCCGCCGCTCTACACCGGCGCCTTCACGTTCCGGAGCAGCGATGCGGCCTCGGGCTGGTCCGTCTACCTGCCGCGCTTCAGCAACGCAGTGGAAGTCGCCGTCAACGGCGACGTCGTGCTCGATTCCCGGCGCGATGCCAATGCCAACCGGCCCGACCGCAACACGCCGCAGATCGCGGCCATTCCCGCTTCGCTGCTGCGCGAGGGCGGCAACGAGATCACGGTGCGGCTGTTCGTGTGGGGACCGCTCAAGGGCTTTCTCGACACCGTCTATGTCGGGCCGGATGCCGCCCTGCGTCCGGCCTATGAGACCCGCACGCTGCTGTTCGTCACGCTGCCGGTGGTTTTCTCCGCCTGGCAGGCGATCCTCGCCGTCATCCTCGCGATCATGTGGCTGATGCGGCGACGCGAGCCGGTCTATGGCGTGCTGGCCGTGGCGATGGTGCTCGGCGTGGTGCAGGCGTTCGCGCCGCCGCCGGTGCCGCCGGCCACCGCCTCGCGGCTTGCCGCGGTGCTGCTGGCCTCCGCACCGATCGAGAGCGCGCTGGTCGTCGTATTCGGCGTCCTGTTCTTCGGCTGGCGCTGGCCGCGCTGGGGTACGCTGCTGTTCGTGCCCGGCATCGTCGTGTTCGTGGTCGGGCTGATCGGCGGCCCGCCGCTGCCGCGCATCCTGTTCCTGGTGCTCGGCATTCCCACCGTCGGGCTCTGCCTGTTGCTGATGGCATGCGTCACGGCGACCGCAACGGTGCGGCGGCAGGACGCGGCGAGCTTCACGATCGGCTGCGCGGTAACCATCGTGCTGGTCTGCTGGATCCACGACATGCTCACGGTGCTCGAGATCGTGAGCAACGATCGCATCTTCGTCTCGCGGCTGTCCTATTCGGCGATGCTGGTGGCGATCGGCGCGGGGCTGACCTGGCGCTTTGCCCGCGCCTTGAACCAGGTCGACAGCTTTGCCGGGCAACTCGTGACGCGGGTGCGCGAGGCCGAGGAGCGGCTGAAGGCGAGTTTTGCCCGCGAGGAGGAGCGCGCCCGCGCCGCGGCGCTCGCCAACGAGCGCACGCGCCTGATGCGGGACCTGCATGACGGCCTCGGCGGCCAGCTTGTCAGCATCGTTGCACTGTCCGAGCGCGGCAATGAGGGCGCGACCATCGCGGATGCGGCCCGCGGGGCGTTGAAGGATCTGCGCCTCGTCATCGATTCAATGGACGACATCGGCGGCGACCTGATGCTCGCGCTCGGCTCCTGGCGGGAGCGCGCGACGGCGCAATTGCGGCCGCACGACATCGCGCTCGACTGGCGCGTGGCGACGCCACAGGGCCTGCCGCTGCATCCCGAACTCCGGCCATGGCACGTCATCCAGATCGTGCGCATCCTCGACGAGGCCGTGACCAATGCTGTCAAGCACGCACAGGCCCGCCGCGTCGTGGTCACCATCGAGACACGTGACGGTGGTCAGGGGCCGTACGGCGTGATCAGCGTGGCGGACGACGGCCGCGGCTTCGCGCCGGCCGGCAATAGCGCGGCCGCGGGCGCCGGCCAGACTGCGCGCGGCCTGCGCAACATGAGAAGCCGCGCGATGCGCTGCGGCGCAGTCCTCGATCTGAGTTCGGATGCCTCAGGCACCCGCGTGCAACTGCAATTGCCGCAGCGCTTTCCCGACAGCGACATGGCTGCGGGCTGAAAAGCCCCCTCTCCGAACGTGTGTGGCGCACGGAGAGAGGGGACGGGCCGGGTGATTTGCCTGCGGAGGACGGGGGTGGTCGGCCGCAGGTCCCATTGGCCCGAAGCAATGCAATCAAATCGATCGGTTGAAACAATATCAGCGCCGGCCGACGCGATTGACCGGGCCGCCGCGGTTCATGGGCGTCCCGGCACGCACGCCGACGCCGGGCGCACCGACACCGGGCGTCGCGACCGCAGCTCGCGCAACCGGGGCTCCCGGCGCGACCGCCACCGCCGCGGTCGGCCGCGCCACGCAGCCCTTGGGCACCCCGACGGTCTTGCAATAGACCACCGCCTGCGCCGGGCTCGTGCCCAGCGACAGCATCGCGGCGCCGGCCAAGACCATGATCGTCAGCCCGGCGCTCAGCGCTCCAGCTCTCTTCGACATTCTGCTCTCCTGCTCCCGTTCGGCGTCCCGGCGCAATCGCCGGGTCTCGCAGCCGAGGTGCAACCTGAATGGCAAAAGACGGAGCGCGGAAACATGCCATGAAGATGGGGGTCCAGCGTCCGGGGCCCGCCCGGGAGGACCGGGCGGTGCCATGAACATGGCATGGACCGGTGTCGAGCCTTTGCGGGATGGTCCGGCGCGATTGATCCCGGTCGGGACCAACGAGGATTCCAAAGAGGTGCTTCATGAAGATTTCGGTTCTTGCCGCGCTGCTGCTCGCTGCTGCCGCGCTGCCCGCTGCCGCACAATCCGGCCCATCGGTCCAGGAGCAGATGGCCTGCCGCGGCGATGCCAGCAAATTTTGCGCCGATCATATCGGCAAGCCGCCGCAGATGAACGCCTGCCTGCGCGAGAACAAGGCGAAGCTCTCGGATTCCTGCCGCAAAGTGGTTGAATCGCGCGGCGGCTAGCCGTTCATCCTTCTCTCTTGGAAGAAGAGTGAGAGGGCGGCGCTCTCCCGCCCTCTCGAAAAAACGCCAACCGCGCACCGCTATTCCTGCATCATCTCGCCGCTGCCGCCGAACTCGGCGGGAAAATCCTTCAGCTTGGGCAGGCCGTCGCGCATCGGCAGCACGGTCTCGGCATAGTTGACGTGGACGCCGGGTGTGAACGCGAGCGTCGGGATGGTGGCGGTGAAGACGTCGACCAGACCGAGCGGCGGATGGTTGGTCATGAGATGGCCGCCGCACGTCTTGCAGTATTTGCGCTGGCTGAGCGGCGTCTTGGCGAAGGTCTCGACGTTCTTAGCGCCTTCGGTGATGCGCACGGCTTCCGGCTTCCACAGGCTGAAGGCGTTGACCGGGCCGCCCGACCAGGAGCGGCAGGAGCGGCAATGGCAATAGCCCATCGCCTCCGGCGCGCCCGTGACCTCGACCGTGACAGCGCCACAGAAGCAGTTTCCGACATGTTTCATTTGGGCGTCTCCGTTCTTTCTTGGGATCTTGTTTGTGCGTCGGCGTCCCGTGCGTCCTCCTTTCGACGGCGCACGGGACGAGGCTAGACTATACCGACCGGCGCCAGGGAATAAGCATGGAAACGCGTTGCTTGTACTGTCGGTACTCATCGCCGAACAGGTCGACGAGGTCGCGCTCCTCCAGTGCAATTCCAACGAAAATGTAGAGCGTGGTCACGGCGGCGAACAGCAGATGCCCCACCGTCATGGTCGGCGCCGCCCAGAACGCGACGATGAAGCCGAGATAGATCGGGTGGCGGACGAACTTGTAGAGCAGCGGCGTCTTGAAGCGCGGCGCGGCCGCCTGCTTGCCGACGAGATGGTCGGCGACCTGATGCAATCCGAACAGCTCGAAATGGTTGATCATGAAGGTCGAGGTGAACACCAGCACCCAGCCGGCGAAGGACAGCGTGACCAACGTCACGGCGAGATCCGGATTCTCGACGTTCCATACCACCGCCGGCAGCGGGCGCCATTGCCAGAACAGGAGGAGCAGTGACAGGCTCGCTAGCAGCACATACGTGCTTCGCTCGACCGGCTTGGGGACGAACTGGGTCCACCAGGCCTTGAACTGCCGGCGCGCCATCACGCTGTGTTGAACCGCGAACAGCGACATCAGCAACAGGTTGATGATGACGGCGCGAACGACGGGGGCTTCGGCACCCGTGTCGATGGTCTTGGGCACCATCACCCCCATGACGAAGCCGATGGCGTAGAGAATGGTGACGAAAAACACGAGATATGCCGCAATTCCGTACAGAAAGGCGATGAATTTGAAAACGCGGGAGCCCGCAACGTCCGGGCCGATGGAATGAACTTGGTGATCAATCTGGGTCATGAAACGCTCCGTTGTGCCGAAATAAAGACACGGTTTGGTCTCCGCACCATGCCGGATCGGACGTCCCGCGGCTTTCGCGGACGGTCTATTTTCGCCTGAGATGACTTTGATTTTTGCTTGAGACGACCGAAACGTGCGATTTTACTTTGAAAACAACGTTCTCGACGGGGATCTGCGGGAGCTCACCTGCGGCGGGGCAGCCGTGCCGCTGCAGCCGCAGGTCTTCGACCTGCTGCTCTACCTCGTCACGGAGCGGGACCGCGTGGTGAGCAAGGATGACCTGATCAGCCGCATCTGGAGCGACCGCATCGTCTCGGATTCCGCCTTGAACAGCCGGATCAACGCCGCGCGCAAGGCGCTCGGTGACGACGGCGCCACCCAGCGGTTGATCAAGACTATTCCACGCAAGGGCTTTCGTTTCGTCGGCGAGGTCCGGGAAGAAGCGGCAGCATCTCCGGTGCGGGTGGAAACCACACCCTCGGCCCCGCGCATTGCGGACCGCCCCGCCGTTGCGGTGCTCGCATTCGAGAACATGAGCGGCGATCCCGCGCAGGACTATTTCGGCGACGGGATCAGCGAAGACATCCTCACTGCGCTGTCGAAGCAGCGCTGGTTCATGGTGATCGCCCGCAACTCGTCCTTCACCTACAAGGGACGCGCGGTTCATATCAGGCAGATCGCCGAGGAGCTCGGCGTCCGCTACGTCGTCGAGGGCAGCGTGCGCAAGGCGGACAAAAGAGTGCGCATCACCGCGCAGCTCAACGATGCCTTGTCAGGAAACCATCTCTGGGCCGAGCGCTACGACCGCGAGCTCGTCGATGTCTTCGCCGTGCAGGACGAGATCACCAACGCGATCGCCGCGGCGATCGAGCCGCAGATCCACGCCGCGGAGAGTTTTCGCAGCCATCGCAAGCCCCCGGCAAGCCTGGACGCCTGGGACCTCCTGATGCGCGCGCTATCGCACTATTGGCGCGTGACCCGGCAGGATCACGACACCGCCCGAGCCCTGCTCGAACGCGCGATCGCGATCGATCCGAATTACGGTCAGGCGCTGTCGCTGCTGGCCGTCAACGCCATGTTCGGCGTGCATCTCGGCTGGACGCAGCTGACCGCGGTCGCGCCGGCCGCCGAAGCCGCCGCGCTGGCCGCGGTGCGCTGCGACCATGAGGACGCCTGGGCGCATGCCGCGCTCGGCAGCGTCTGCTTCTCGACACGCAGGCTTGCGGACGCGCTGGCGGAGTTCGAGCAGGCGCTCGCGCTCAATCCGAACTTCTCGCTGGCGCAGGGCTATTACGCGCTGGCGCTGTCCTATGCCGGACGGTCCCGGGATTCGTTCGAGGCCGCGCAACGGGCGATCCGGCTGTCGCCGCGCGATCCGTCGCTGGCGATCTATCACGGCATCGCCGCCTATGCGCGCTTCACCGAGCGTCGCTATGACGAGGCCATCGCGCTCGCGCGCGAGGCGATCCGCCACCGCGGCGACCTCACCGGCGCCTATCGCGTACTCGCAGTATCCGCGGGAATGACGGGCGATGGGCCGCTTGCCGAGATGGCGCTGGGCGAGCTCCGCCGCACCCAACCGGGAATCTCGCTGCGCTGGATCGCGACGCAGCTGCCGTGGGCCAATGACGGCGACCGCGAGCACTATCTGGAAGGATTTCGCCGGGCCGGATTGCACTGAGCGCATGCCCCCACGCCCCGAACGTGCCGGCGCTACGTAGGCTTGCGGCGCAAATGGACGATGACGTCGAGCCGCGCGATCTCGTGGCCGGGAAGCGGCTCGGGCAGCTTGGTGAAGCCGAGGCCATCGGCAACATCGACCAGCATATCCTCGCCTTCCAGATAGAAGTGCGGGTGCACGGACGTATCCGTGTCGAAGAACGATTTGAGGCCGTCGGCCGCGATCCGGCGCAAGAGGCCAGCTTCGGTGAACTGGTTCAGCGTGTTGTAGACGGTCGCGAGCGACAGATACGTATCGGCCGCGATCGCTTCTTCATAAAGGCTCTCGGCGGTCACATGGCGATGGCCGCCCAGGAACAGCAACTGGCCGAGCGCCAGGCGCTGACGGGTTGGGCGCAGGCCGGCACTGCCAAGCAATTGCAGGCAGCGCTGCAGGCGCGCCTCTCCCGTGAGATCGATATCGGGTCCAGCATCGTCATCGGCTGGGATGGTCGTGGCCTGAATGTCCATCGATGGTCTCACCGCTTGAAGGCACAGGGCGCGTAGCCGCGTCCCGCCAGTTGCCATTCGATCGCAAAGGCGAAGCTGCGGCTTTGATCCGGATCAAATCGGAAGCAACGCCGCCTCTGACCTATCGCAAGGCTGCCGTGCCACTTCTCGGCCACAAGGGGTACGGTCTCGATGAGGGGTCACATGTCCAAGCCGGTTCCCGACAAGGCAGAGGTTGCGCTCGAATATCCCGACAAGTTCTATGTCGGCACTTTCGAACACTCGTCCCGCTTCGAGGCGCGGCTCGACGGCAGCGGCGTTGCGCTGGTGCTGCAACATCCCGGTGCGCCCGACGAACGCAAATCCGTGCATCTGCACATCAATTTCGGCCTGCTCGCCGGTATCCTGCGGGAGCTCGCAGGCAGCGTCGCCGCAATCCCTGCGGACGACATCGCGCACCGGGAGCAACTCGCCGATGCCCTCGACGAACTGCGGCGGGCGCTCGGCGCGAAATAGCGACCTGATGCTTTTGGCCGCAGGTGCAGGCTTGGGCAGCATGTCCGCCGACTCTCGACACAGCGGAAGTCTCCCGACCCCAAGGCACGTGCCGCCCCGCAGCGCGCGACGGCCAGCGATCAAAACAGGACGCGCTGTACATTTTTTGTGCGAACACTGTCGAGACTTTCATCTTGCGGCGCCGAACAGGACTGTGTGAGCCTCGCCAGCGGATGGGGACTGGGATGGGCTGGCCACAGCTTCGCACACCATGATGTCGCGAAGCGTTTTCGGCTGGCCTTGCTTGAGAAAGATTAGACATGCCGAAAAGTGTATTGCTTGGTCTCCTCCTGGCTTGCGGCCTTACGGCCCCGGCATTGGCGCAGGCGCCGAAGACGGGGGGCGTGATCAACGCCGTGATCCAGCCGGAGCCGCCCGGCCTGATGCTTGCGCAGGTCCAGAACGGCCCGACCCAGATGGTATCGGGCAATATCTTCGAAGGGCTGCTGCGCTACAGCCCCAAGCTCGAGCCGCAGCCGGGGCTTGCCGAAAGCTGGAGCGTCAGCGAGGACGCCAAGACCTACACCTTCAAGCTGAAGAAGGGCGTGACCTGGCACGACGGCAAGCCCTTTACCGCCGCCGACGTCCTGTTCTCGATGGAGATGCTGAAGCAGACGCATGCGCGCGCCCGCACCAATCTGGCGCAGGTCGACAAGATCGAGACGCCGGACGACTATACGGTGGTGTTCACGCTGAAGCAGCCCTTCGGCCCGTTCCTCGGCATCTTCGAGGTCGGCTCGATGCCGATCGTGCCGAAACACCTCTATGAAGGCACCGATTGGAAGACCAACGCGTACAACAACGCGCCCGTCGGCACCGGCCCGTTCATGTTCAAGGAGTGGCAGAAGGGCTCGTTCATCCGCCTGGTCAAGAACCCGAACTACCACGAGAAGGGCAAGCCCTATCTCGACGAGATCTACTGGCAGATCATTCCGGACGCGGCGGCGCGCTCGGTAGCGTACGAGACCGGCAAGGTCGACGTGTTGCCCGGCGGCTCGGTGGAGAATTTCGACGTGCCGCGGCTGTCCAAGCTGAAGGATACCTGCGTCACCGGCGCCGGCTGGGAGTTCTTCTCGCCGCTGGCCTGGCTGTGGCTCAACAACCGCCAGGGTCCGCTCGCGGACAAGCGCGTCCGCCAAGCGGTCATGTATGCGGTCGACCGCGACTTCGCCAAGGACGTGATCTGGAACGGGCTCGGCAAGGTCGCCACCGGCCCATCCGCCTCGACCATCAAGTACTACACCGACGACGTGAAAAAATACCCCTACGACCCTGCCAAGGCCAAGGCGCTGCTGAAGGAAGCCGGATACAAGGGCGAGAAGATCCGCATCATGCCGCTCGCCTATGGCGAGACCTGGCAGCGCTGGGGCGAAGCGGTGAAGCAGAATCTCATGGACGTCGGCATGAACATCGAGACGGTCGCCACCGACGTTGCCGGCGGCAACCAGAAGATCGCCGAGTGGGATTACGACATCGCCTTCACCTATCTCTACCAGTACGGCGATCCCGCGCTCGGCGTCGGCCGCAACTACATCTCCAGCAACATCGCCAAGGGCCAGGTCTTCAACAACGTCGAGGGCTATTCCAACCCGGAGATCGACAAGCTGTTCGCCGAGGGCGCCGTCGCCACGCCGGACTCCAAGCGCAAGGAGATCTACGAGAAGGCGCAGAAGATCCTGGTCGAGGACGTGCCGGTGGCCTGGATGCTGGAGCTGCAATTCCCCACCATCACGCGGTGCAAAGTCAAGAACCTGATCACCACGGGAATTGGCGTCAATGACGGCTTCAGGGACGCATGGCTCGACAAGTGACGGCAGGCGCTCCGAGCTCCCCTTACCTCTCCCGCTTGCGGGAGAGGTCGCTACGCTCGAAGAGCGTAGCGGGTGAGGGCTCTCTCCTCTTGGCAATCCCTGTGCGGAAGCACCCCCTCCCCTGCCCTCCCCCGCAAGCGGGAGAGGGAGCGTACCGCCGCTGCGGCTGCGCCCACCCCGATCTCATCGCCATCTGATCATGCTCTCCTTCATCGCTCAGCGTGTCCTCAAGGGCGTGATCGTCCTGCTTGCGATCGTCGTGCTCAATTTCTTCCTGATCCGACTGGCGCCCGGTGACCCCGCGGTCGTGATGGCCGGCGAGGCCGGGGCCAGTGACCAGGTCTTCGTCAAGCAGCTCCGGGAAAAATTCGGCCTCGACAAGCCGCTGCCGGAGCAGCTGTTCCTCTACGTCAAGGGCGTGGTCAGCCTCGACCTCGGCTTCTCGTTTCGCCAGCAGGCACCGGTCGTCAAGCTGATCGGCGAGCGGCTGCCGGCGACGCTGTTGCTGACGCTGACCGCGTTCGCGATCTCGCTGACGCTCGGCATCCTGTTCGGCACCTTCGCCGCGCGCTTTGCCGGAACCTTCCTCGACACCGCCATCACCGTGTTCGCCCTTATCTTCTACGCCATGCCGATCTTCTGGGTGGCGCTGATGGGCATCCTCCTGTTCTCGGTTACCATGGATTGGCTGCCGAGCTTCGGTTACGAGACGGTCGGCGCCAACCTCACCGGCCTTGCCCACGCGGTCGACGTCGCAAAGCACCTGATCATGCCGGCGATGACGCTCGGCCTGTTCTTCATGGCGACCTACACCCGCATGACGCGCGCATCGATGCTGGAAGTGAAGCGGCTCGATTTCGTCAAGACGGCACGCGCCAAGGGCCTCTCGGATGCCGTGATCCAGCGACGCCACGTACTGCGCAATGCGCTGCTTCCCGTCGTGACGCTGGCCGGCGTGCATTCCGGCACGCTGATCGGCGGGGCCGTCATCACCGAGACCGTGTTCGCCTGGCCCGGCATCGGCCGGCTGATGTACGACGCCCTGCTCCAGCGCGACTACAATCTGCTGCTCGGCGTCTTCGTGATCTGCTCCGCGATGGTGCTGATCTTCAACCTCATCACCGACCTGGTGTACCGCCTGGTCGATCCGCGCATCGAATTCGCCTCATGAGACAGTTCTGGAAATCGATGCTCAGGAGCCCGAGCGGCGTCATCGGGCTCATTATCCTCCTGCTTGCGGTTTCCGTCGCGGTGTTCGGACCGATGCTGTTCCCGAATTCGCCCTGGCGCATGGTGCAGCGGCCGTTCCTGCCGCCGTTCACGCTCGGGACCGTGCCGCTCGGCACCGACGCGCTCGGCCGCGACGTGTTCGCCGGTATGATCTTCGGCGCCCGCGTCTCGCTGCTGGTCGGCCTCGTCTCGACGCTGGTGGCGCTGCTGGTCGGGATCCCCATCGGCGCGATGGCCGGCTATTTCGGCGGCAAGGTCGACGACGGCTTGATGCGCTTCACCGAGTTCTTCCAGACCATCCCGAGCTTCGCGCTCGCGATCGTGCTGGTCGCGATCCTGCAACCCTCGATCTATTCGATCGTGGCCTCGATCGCCATCGTGAGCTGGCCGCCGGTTGCCCGCCTCGTCCGCGGCGAGGTGCTGTCGCTGCGCACGCGCGAATATGTCCAGGCCGCAATCGTCACCGGCCAGAGCAACAGCTGGATCATCCTGCGCGAGATCCTCCCCAACGCGCTGTCGCCCGTGATCGTGCTGGCCTCGCTGATGGTGGCGACCGCGATTCTCTTGGAATCGTCGCTGTCGTTCCTCGGCCTCGGCGATCCCAATCTGATCTCCTGGGGCTACATGGTGGGCGCCGGCCGCACCGTGATCCGGCAGGCCTGGTGGATCACGGTGTTTCCCGGCGTCGCCATCCTGATCTCGGTGCTCGGCCTTAATCTGATCGGCGAAGGCCTCAATGATGCGCTCAATCCGCGCCTGTCTCGGGAGGGCCGCTGACGATGAGCGCACCGCCTGCCGTCTCCATCAAAAATCTGCGGATCGCGCTGCCCAAGGGCGCCGAGCGCCCGTACGCTGTCGACGGCGTCTCGCTCGATCTGCGGCCCGGCAAGATCGTCTGCGTCGTCGGCGAGTCCGGCTCCGGCAAGTCGATGTGCGCGCATGCGCTGATGGGGCTGCTGCCCGACACGGTTTCGGTCACATCGGGCGAGATCCAGTTCGAAGGAAGCGACCTGCTCAAGCTCGATGACGACGGCTGGCGCGATCTGCGCGGTCGCCGCCTGGCCATGATCTTCCAGGAACCGATGACCGCGCTCAACCCGTTGATGCGGATCGGCGACCAGATGGCGGAGATGTTCGAGGCGCACGGCCTGCTCTCGCCGAAGGAGCGGCGTGCCAAGGCCCTCTCGCTGGCAAACGAGGTCGGCCTGCCCGACCCCGAACGCATCGTCCGCGCCTACCCGCACCAGCTCTCCGGCGGCCAGCGCCAGCGTGCCATGATCGCCATGGCGCTGGCGCTCGAACCCGCCGTTCTTGTTGCGGACGAGCCGACCACCGCGCTCGACGTCACCACGCAGGCGCAGATCCTGAAGCTGATCCGCAATCTCCAGCGGAGCCGCAACATGGCGGTGATGTTCATCACCCACGACTTCGGCGTGGTCGCCGACATCGCCGACCAGGTCGTGGTGCTCCGCCACGGCAAGGTGGTCGAGGAAGGCCTCGCGGCGACCGTGTTCAACGCACCCCAGCACGACTACACCAAGGCGCTGCTCGCGGCCGTGCCGTCGATCGATCCACCAATACGCGCGCCGCTGGACGATCGGGTCCGAGCGGTCGAGGTGATCGGGCTGGACAAGACCTATGTGACCTCGGGCGGCTGGTTTCGCCAGGACCGCCGCGTCGATGCAGCGCGCGCGGTCAATTTCAGGATTCTCAAGGGCGAGACGCTCGGTCTCGTCGGCGAGTCCGGCTCCGGCAAATCCTCGGTGGCACGCCTCGTCATGCGGCTGATCGAAGCCGACCGGGGCACGGTGCGGATCGGCGAAACTGATCTCACGTCTCTGTCGGGCAGGGCGCTCCGCGCCGAGCGTCATCGCATCCAGATGATCTTTCAGGATCCGTTCGCCTCGCTCAATCCGCGCCGCAAGGTCGGCCACATCATCGCCGACGGTCCGATCGCGGCCGGTATCGATCCGAAGGTCGCATTCGACCGCGCCCGCGCTCTCCTCAAGATGGTCGGCCTCGATGCCGGCGCGCTCGACCGCTATCCGCACGAATTCTCAGGCGGCCAGCGCCAGCGCATCGGCATTGCGCGCGCGCTCGCGCTCGAGCCGGAGATCATCGTCGCCGACGAGGCCGTCTCCGCGCTCGACGTCTCGGTGCAAGCGCAAGTGTTGAAGCTGCTCGAAGACCTCAAGGCGCGCCTCGGCCTCTCGATGCTGTTCATCACCCACGACCTGCGCGTGGCGGCCCAGATCTGCGACCGCATCGCCGTGATGCAGCGGGGCGTCATCGTCGAGCTGAAGCCGACTGCACAGCTCTTCGCAGCGCCCGAGCATGCCTATACGCGCGAGCTGCTCGCGGCGGTGCCGGGAAGAAAAGGGCGCGTGCCAGCCAGCTGAAGCCAGCGAGCAAATCTGCGCGGGTCCTACTTGGCGGGAGGATTGGTGTTTTGCCAGGTGGGGACCGAGTTGGTCACGCCGACCGAGGGCCGGTTGTAGCTCCCGACCGACGGCGCCGTCGTCGTCCCGACCGTCTGCCCGGAGCTTCCGTAGGGCGCGGCCTGCGCGGCTGGCACGCCCGGACTTCCGGTCGTGCTGCTCGGGGCGCCCCCGGCAGAGGTCTGTGCGCCGGCTGCGAACGGCAATGCGACGGTTCCTGCTGCGGCGAGGACGGCAAGGAGGCGTTTCGTTCTTGTCATCGCGTGATCCTTTCCGATGCGGTGCGAATCCTGTCCGATAACGCGTGACCGACGAAAACGTGCCTCGGCGGCATGGTGCGGCGGGATGGATCCCGGATCGCGCCTCTATCGCGTGGTGTTGCTCCAGGTCGGGACCGAGTTGGTCACGCCGACCGATGGCCAATTGTATGATCCGATCGATGGCGCCGTGACGGTACCGACCGTCTGTCCGGATGACCCGTACGACGCCCTGGGCTGTGCCGTCGGTGCGCCGGCACCGCCATAGGTCGGCGCAACCATACCGGTGCTGGATTGGCGGGTGGACCGCACCTTTTTCGCCTCGACTGCGAATGGCGCAGCAAGCAATCCCGTCATAATGAGCGCGGAAAGGGCGACTCTGATGGTCTTCATGGCTGATCCCCTTGTCCGTTGCGCGCCCCGATCTGGCAAGTGTTCACTCTTTGGAGAATATCCATGGGCTCTCTCTTCACAACTCTGTACCCGGTCGGCTGTGCCTGAGCGCCACGGCCCACCGCCTTCGGATGGACCCGAATCAGCGTTAGTGCTTTGCGTTCAGTGTCCCCTGGATGCAAGCATGACCGGCGCCGAACTGAAGCAGCTTCGCAACGACCTCTCCGATGCTCTCGAACGCAAGCTCAGCGCGGCCGACATGGCAAAGCTGTGCGGATTGCCCGAGAAGGGCGGCGCCGACACCATCCGGCGCTGGGAGGTGAGCGGCCCGACGCCCGAAGCGACCAAGCTCCTGCGCGTGCTCGCGATGGCGAGCGAGCGCTATCCGATCCTGGAGAAGTTCGACATCTTCGATCGCCATGACGTACGCGAAGAAGACCGTCCAGCGAAGCGCGCCGCATTCCGCGCGCAGATGCGCGATGAGGCGCGCCGGCGTCTCGGTTAACGAACAGCCCGCGGAGGTTACCGGGACGCTGCGACGTTAAGCCTTCCTTCACCACTTCTTAAGCCGCGATTAAGCACGAAAACCGATTGCCGCCCAATAAGTTGGCTTGGCTGTCGTTGTGCCACGCATGTGACAGCATTTTCGTCAAAAGCGAGCTATCTGAAAAACCAACGCGGCGTGCAAAGCGCGCCGACCGGGGACATCGAGTGCTGGAGTTCAAGACGATGAAGAAGATTCTGTTTGCGACCGTAGCGCTGCTCGCGGTGGGCGCTGCTGCGCCGGCCGTCGGCGCCGATCTCGGCAATCGCAACTATTACAAGACGCCCGCGCCGGCCTACGCCGCGCCGATCTACAATTGGACCGGCTTCTATGTCGGCGGCCATGTCGGCGGCGCGTTCTCCAGCGACAACAATTTCAACGGCCTCTCCACCGGCAACAACGGCAACGGCCGCTTCCTCGGTGGCGTGCAGGTCGGCGGGGACTGGCAGTTCCACCCGAATTTCCTGGTCGGCGTCGAGGGCCAGTATTCCTGGCTCTCGGGCAGCGTCGGCGCCGTATTCCCGGGCGGCGTCGCCTACACCAACGACCAGCGCGGCCTCGGCTCGATCACCGGCCGCGTCGGCTACACCTGGGGTCCTGGCCTCGTCTATGTGAAGGGCGGCTACGCCTATTCGGACAACAACGAGAAGGTGACCGTGGGCGGCGTGCCGACCGCCTTCATCATCACGGGCGATCACCGCAACGGCTACACCGTCGGCGCCGGCCTCGAATACATGTTCGCCCCGAACTGGTCGGCCAAGGCCGAGTACCAGTATTACAATTTCGGCGACGCAAGCTTCACCGCCGGACCGCTCGCCGGCACCGGCGCCTTCACCACCGACGACCATACCTTCAAAGCGGGCCTCAACTACCGCTTCAACTGGGCGAGCCCGGCCATGGCGCGCTACTGATCGTTACCAGGACCTTATCAAGTGAAGGGCCGGCCTCGTTGCCGGCCCTTCTTTTTCGCTCTGCGGAACAAGAACAACCGATTGGGCTCATTGCGATTCCTTAACCGGTGCTGCCGATACTGCAGCCACAAATAGAAGAACATTGGGGGAATTTTCGATGCCGATCCACTTGGGCCTTGGCCGCTTCTTTGGCCGTTTCCGTCCTCGTCTCAGAATGCCGAAATGGGGCGTGCGCGGCAGCCTGTTCGCGGCCTTTGCGGTGATTGCGGGCATGGGCCTCGTGATCGCGGCCGGCGCCGGCCTGGCGCTGCAAAATCTCGGCGGACGCATCACCGAACTGAGCGGGCGGGACATTCCGCGCCTTGCCGCCAGCCTGCAACTGTCGGCACTGAGCGCCAGCCTTGCGGCACAGGGACCGGCCCTGCTCGCTGCGCAGAGCGAGGACGCCCTGAACGAGCGCACCAAGAAGCTCAGGGAATTGCAGGAGCAGACGCAGCAGAAGCTCAACGAAATCATCGAACTCGGCGGCGACAAAACCGTCGTCTCCGGGCTCAGCGAGACGATGAAGAGCATCAACGAGGCGGCTCAGAGCCTGGCGAAGGCCGCCCGCGAGCGGCTCGATATCGCGGCCCTCCACGACAAGCAATATGACGCCCTTCGCAGCGCGCAGGGCGCGTTCGTCGGCGCCGCCAGCCCGGCGATGCTGGATGCGCAGACCCGGGTCAACGCCATCCTCGGCGCCGCCGACCTGTCCGCCGCGGATGCAACCGAGGCCGCGCAGACCGTCGGCCAGCTCGGCAACGTCGTCGCCAGCGGCAATCTCGCGGCCGCCAACATGAGCGCGGCGCTGTCGGCGAACACCAGCGACAAGCTCGACGACATCCAGAAGGAATTCAAGACGGCGCAGGGGCGTCTGCGCTCCAACCTCGATCTGTTGCCGGACAACCAGGGCAACAAGATGCTGCGCGAGACGGCGGAAAAGCTGCTTGCGCTCGGCACCGGCAAGACCGGCGTATTCAATCTGCGCGAGAAGGAGCTCGACTCCATCGACTACGGCCAGACCATCCTGGACGAGACCCGCAAACTCAATGTCGGCCTCGGCATCAGCGTGCAGCAGCTCGTCGACGGCGTCCAGACCGAGACCAACACCTCGACCTCCCAGGCACGGCAGGAGATTTCGCTCGCGACGTCGGTCATGCTGGCGATGGGCGCGTTGATGCTGGTCGGCTCGGCGCTGTTCGTCTGGCTCTATGTCGGCCGCAACATCCTCCGCCGGATCGGCGCCTTGCATCAGTCGATGCAGCTGCTCGCGAACGGCGATCTCGAAACCGAGATCTACCGCTCGAAGAACCACAACGACGAAATCTCGGTGATGGCGAACACGCTGCAGGTGTTCCGGGAGAGCATGATCGAGACCCGTGCGCTGACGAACGAGCAGGACAAGGACCGTATCGCCAAGGCCGAGCGCGCCGCGCGCATGGAAGCGAAGATCGCCGAGTTCGAAAGCACAGTGCGCTCCGCGCTCGACAATCTCGCGCAATCGGCCAATTCGATGCAATCGACCGCGCAGAGCATGTCGAATACCGCCGACCAGTCCAATGCGCTGGTGAACGCGGTCGCCTCCGCTGCGGAGGAGACCTCGGTCAACGTGCAGACGGTGTCGGCAGGCACCGAGCAGCTGTCCTCCTCGATCCAGGAGATCAGCCGCCAGGTCGTGACCTCCGCCGAGATTGCCAAGAAGGCCGTCGACGAGGCGGGAGCGACGGACGCCACCGTGCAGAGCCTCGCCGATAGCGCGAGCCGCATCAGCGTCGTCGTGGACCTGATCCAGACCATTGCCTCGCAGACCAATCTGCTCGCGCTCAACGCCACCATCGAGGCCGCGCGCGCAGGTGAGGCCGGCCGCGGCTTCGCGGTAGTCGCCTCCGAGGTGAAGAGCCTGGCGAGCCAGACCGCCAAGGCGACGGACGAGATCCGCACCCAGATCGCCAGCATGCAGTCAGTCACGACCTCCGCGGTCGGCGCCATCCAGGGCATCGGCCGGATCATCGGCGAGATCAACGACGTCACCACGACGATCGCAGCCGCCGTCGAGGAGCAGGGCGCCGCCACGCGCGAAATCGCCCGGAACATCCAGCATGCCGCCGGCGGCACCAGCGAAGTCTCCAGCAACATCGTCGGCGTCTCCACCGCCTCCGCCGAAGCGGGCGCGGCGGCCGGCGAAGTGCTGAACGCCTCGGACGCGCTCCGGCGCGAGGCCGACATGCTCCGCGGGGAGATTGACGCGTTCCTCAACGACATGCGGGCGGCCTGATCGTCATTCCGGGGCGTCGCGAAGCGACGAACCGGAGGCTCGCATCAACCTCTGGATTCCGGGTTCGCGCCCACGCGCGCCCCGGAATGACCGCGCTTTTCCCGGGCTTCGACCGGCGCGCGGAAAAACGTTGCTTGGCATGACCGCCATGCGGCGCCCGGCAGCCATCCTTTTTCGGCTGGCGCGCGGCTCGCGCGGGGTTTAAGCCGGTAGCATGAACGCGACAATCGACCCCGCCCCCTCCTCGGCCGAGGCCTTGCGGTATCCCTGGGAACAGCATCCCGGCCCCGACCAGGTGGTCGAGGTCCGGCCCGGCGTGTTGTGGGCGCGGCTGAAGCTGCCGTTTCGCCTCAACCACGTCAACATCTACCTGCTCGCCGACGGCGACGGCTATGCCATGATCGATGCCGGCTTCGGCAATGAGGAGACGATCGAGGCCTGGACCAAACTGTTCGACGGACCGCTGAAGGGCGTCAACATCACGCGCCTGATCGTCACCCACTCCCACCCCGACCATGTTGGGCTCGCGGGGTGGATCGTCGAGCGCTTCAACTGCCCGCTGGTGATGTCGCAGGTCGAATATCTGCAATCGGTCTACCATCAGAACCGCGGCACCGACGAGCGGCGCGAGGCGCAGCGGCTGTTCTTCCGCCGCCATGGCATGGACGAGTCGCTCACCGAGAAGCTGCTCGGCCGCGGCCAGGATTATCTCAAGCGCGTCTCCGTGCTGCCGCCGTCCTACCGCCGCATCTCGCACGGCGAGGACGTCGTGATCGGCACGCGGCGCTTCAGGGTCATCACCGGCGGCGGCCACGCGCTCGACCAGGTGATGCTGTATTGCGCCGACGACAAGCTGTTCCTGTCGGCTGACCAGGTGCTGAGCAAGATCTCGCCGAATGTCAGCGTGTGGGCGGTCGAGCCCGACCAGAACTCGCTCGGCGAGTATCTGGCCTCGCTCGCCAGCCTCACCACGACTCTTCCCTATGACGTGCTGGTGCTGCCCGGCCACGGCGTCCCGTTCTACGGATTTAAGACCCGTATCAAGCAGCTGGCCGATCACCACGAGGAGCGCTGCCGGCTGATCGCGGAAGCCTGCCGCGAGGTGCCGCAAACCTCGCGCGCCCTGGTGCCCGTGGTGTTCAACAAGCACGTGCTGGACGAGCACCAGATGGGCTTTGCCGCCGGCGAGCTCGTCGCCCACGTCAACTACATGATCGTCGAGGGCCGGCTGACGGCGGAGACCAAGGACGGTGTGCTGCAGTTCAGGACGACGTGAGCGATACTTCATCTCACGTCGCTCCGCTTGCGGGGAGGGAGAAGGTCTCACTTCATGTTCGCGATCGCGTGCAGCGCCGCGATGTAGCCGAACGGTCCGAGGCCGCAGATCACGCCGGTCGCCACGAACGAGATCTTGGAATGCCGGTGATATTCGTCGCGGGCGTGGATGTTGGAGATGTGCACCTCCAGCACCGGACCCTCGAATATCTTGATCGCGTCCATGATCGAGACCGAGGTGAAGGAGAGGCCGGCCGGATTGATGACGATGGCGTCGGCATCCTGCCGCGCCGACTGGATCAGATCGACCAGCACGCCCTCGTGGTTGGATTGGTGGAAGGTGAGCTTGAGGCCGAGCCTGGTGGCGGCGTCCTCGCAGCTTGCGTTGATCTCCGCGAGCGTCGTCGTGCCGTAGATGTGCGGCTCGCGGATGCCGAGCATGTTGAGGTTGGGACCGTTGAGGATCATCACGCGCTTCATGGGGAGGTCCTTTTGAAAGCCGGGTTTGAGCATGCTTTCCGGGCCAGCGGCGCATGCTATGCGAGAATCGGATCGGATAAGGCCGGCGGCCGCGGTCAAGGAAAGCGCGTGCCGGGCCGCGAGGGAAGACCATCGCCGGCCAAGCTCTCATCCCGGCGGATGGTGCAGAGCAGCATTGGATCTCGCGCCGGCTTGATCGGGATCAAGTTGCACCGCGCCCAATAGGGCATTTTGACCAAATGCCCCACACGGCCAAATGTGGGATAGCGCATAGACATCGGAGCTGGAAAAGCTCTAAGAAGATGCAGCCCTTTGGCCAGGTTCCGTTGCAGGTTTTGCCGATGGATTACGCCCAGTTCTTCAATACTGCCCTCGATCGTCTCCACACCGAGCGACGTTATCGCGTGTTCGCGGATCTCGAGCGCACCGCCGGGCGGTTTCCGCACGCGGTCTGGCATTCGCCCAAGGGCAAGCTCGACGTCGTGATCTGGTGTTCCAACGACTATCTCGGCATGGGTCAGCATCCGAAGGTGGTCGGCGCCATGGTCGAGACGGCCACGCGCGTCGGCACCGGCGCCGGCGGCACCCGCAACATCGCAGGCACGCATCATCCGCTGGTGCAGCTCGAGGCCGAACTCGCCGACCTCCACGGCAAGGAAGCCGCGCTGCTGTTCACCTCGGGCTATGTCTCCAACCAGACCGGCATCTCGACCATCGCAAAGCTCATTCCGAACTGCCTGATCCTGTCGGACGAGCTCAACCACAATTCGATGATCGAGGGCATCCGCCAGTCCGGCTGCGAGCGGGTCGTGTTCCGCCACAACGACGTTGCGCATCTCGAAGAGCTGCTGCAGGCGGCGGGCCCGAACCGGCCGAAGCTGATCGTCTGCGAGAGCCTCTATTCGATGGACGGCGACGTCGCGCCGCTCGCCAGGATCTGCGATCTCGCCGAGACATACGGCGCCATGACCTATGTCGACGAGGTCCACGCCGTCGGCATGTACGGCCCGCGCGGCGGCGGCATCGCGGAGCGCGACGGCGTGATGCACCGCATCGACATTCTCGAGGGCACGCTGGCCAAGGCATTCGGCTGCCTCGGCGGCTACATCGCCGCCAACGGCCAGATCATCGACGCCGTGCGTTCCTACGCGCCGGGCTTCATCTTCACCACGGCGCTGCCGCCGGCGGTTTGCTCGGCCGCGACCGCCGCGATCAAGCACCTGAAGACCTCGAACTGGGAGCGCGAGCGCCACCAGGACCGCGCCGCCCGCGTCAAGGCGATCCTCAATGCCGCCGGCCTGCCGGTGATGTCGAGCGACACCCACATCGTGCCGCTGTTCGTCGGCGATCCCGAAAAGTGCAAGCAGGCCTCCGACTTGCTGCTCGAACAGCACGGAATCTACATCCAGCCGATCAATTATCCGACCGTTGCCAAGGGCACCGAGCGCCTGCGCATCACCCCTTCGCCCTATCACGACGACGGCTTGATCGACCAGCTCGCCGAAGCGCTGCTTCAAGTGTGGGATCGCCTCGGCCTGCCGCTGCGCGCCAGGTCTCTCGCGGCGGAGTAGGCGCTTCTCGAGCCTCTCCCTGCTTGCGGCGCGGATCAGGCGGCTCGCCCTCCGGCTTAACGACGACCCCAGTTCCCTCCCCCGGCGCGACATTTCGCAGTCGCCTCGTCCCGGCCAACGCGCTAGGCTTGCCGGGAAGAAAATGAGCTCGGGCGCGGTCAGCGTCCAGGGAGAAGCGCGCTCACCATGCTGCACGATTGGGGCGTGATCGCCGCCGCCTTCGGCTACATCGGTTTTCTGTTCCTGGTGGCGAGCCACGGCGACCGCCGGTCGGCGGCCGGGCCCGGCCGCGCCTCCGGGCTGATCTACCCGCTGTCGCTTGCGATCTACTGCACCTCCTGGACCTTCTTCGGCTCGGTCGGCTTCGCCACCCGCACCTCGACCGACTTCCTCGCCATCTATCTCGGCCCGATCCTGATGATCGGGTTGGGCGCCGGCGTGCTTCGGCGCGTGATCCAGCTGGCGAAGGCCCACAACATCACCTCGATCGCCGACTTCATCGGCGCGCGCTACGGCAAGAGCCAGGCGGTGGCCGCAACCGTGGCGCTGATCGCCATCATCGGCTCGGTGCCCTACATCGCGCTCCAGCTCAAGGCGGTGGCCTCCTCGCTCGAAACGATCCTGACCGAGGACCAGGCCTTCTCCCATATCCCGCTCGTCGGCGACGTGGCGCTGATGGTGACGCTGTCGATGGCGGCCTTCGCGGTGCTGTTCGGCACACGGCAGACCGACGCCACCGAGCACCAGCACGGATTGATGCTGGCGGTCGCGACCGAATCCATCATCAAGCTGGTCGCCTTCCTCGCCGCGGGCATCTTCGTCACCTTCTGGATGTTCTCGCCGCACGAACTGATCGAGCGCGCCATGAAGACGCCGGAGGCCGTGCGCGCGATCAACTATTCGCCGTCGATCGGCAATTTCCTCACCATGACGCTGCTGTCGCTGTGCGCGATCATGCTCCTGCCGCGCCAGTTCCACGTCAGCGTGGTGGAGAACTCCTCCGATGCCGAGGTCGGCCGCGCGCGCTGGCTGTTCCCGCTCTACCTCGTCGCCATCAACCTGTTCGTGATACCAATCGCGATCGCCGGCCTCGTGACCTTCCCCTTCGGCGCCGCAGATCCCGACATGTACGTGCTGGCCCTGCCGATGGAGGGCGGCGCGGACCTGCTCAGCGTCGTCGTCTTCGTCGGCGGCCTGTCGGCGGCAACCGCGATGGTGATCGTCGAATGCGTCGCGCTCTCCATCATGGTCTCGAACGACCTCGTGGTGCCCCTGGTGTTGCAACGCCGCCCGGAGGGGCGCGCCGGCGGTGCCGATTTCAGCAATTTCCTGCTGCGCTCGCGGCGGCTTGCGATCTTCGCCATCATGGTGATGGCTTACTTCTACTATCGCGCACTCGGCAGCACCCAACTCGCGGCGATCGGCCTGCTCTCCTTTGCCGCCATCGCACAGCTTGCACCGAGCTTTTTCGGCGGGCTTTTGTGGCGGCGCGCGACCGCACGCGGCGCGATCGGCGGCATGGCGGTCGGATTCGCCGTGTGGCTCTATACGCTGTTCATACCGAGCTTCATGGATTCCTCGACTGCGGGAATTCTGCTGCTTCAGCACGGCCCGTTCGGCATCGAGGCGCTGCGGCCGCAGGCGCTGTTCGGCGCCGACCTGCCGCCCCTGATGCACGGCGTGATCTGGTCGCTCTCGCTCAACATCCTGACCTATGTGCTGCTGTCGCTGGCACGAAATCCCTCGTCGATCGAGCTGCTGCAGGCCGACCTGTTCGTGCCCAACACGATCGCGCCGATCTCCCCGAGCTTCCGCCGCTGGCGCACCAGCGTCACCGTGCAGGACATCCAGACCACGGTCGCGCAATATCTCGGACCCGACCGCGCCCGGCAATCCTTCGAGGCCTTCTCCGCACGACGAAACCTGCGGCTGGAGCCCGGAGCGCCCGCCGATTTCGAGCTGTTGCAGCACGCCGAGCACCTGATCGCCTCCTCCATCGGCGCCGCGTCGTCGCGGCTCGTGATGTCACTGCTGCTGCGCAAGCGCACGGTCTCCGCCAAGGCCGCGCTGAAGCTGCTCGACGATTCGCACGCCGCGCTGCATTTCAACCGCGAGATCCTCCAGACTGCGCTCAACCATGTGCGCCAGGGCATCGCCGTGTTCGATGCCGATCTGCAACTGATCTGCTCCAACCGGCAGTTCGGGGATCTCCTCAACGTTCCCCCGCATCTGATCCAGTTCGGGACGCCCCTGCGCGAAATCCTGGAATTCATCGGCGCGGGCGATCCGGACCATCCGCAGGAGAGCGAGGCCCTGCTGGAGCGGCGCCTCGCCGCCTACACCACCGACAGCGAGCCCTATCTCGAACGCCTGCCGGAACGGCACATGGTGATCGAGGTGCTCACCAACCAGATGCCCGGCGGCGGGTTCGTCATCACCTTCACCGACGTCACGCCCACGTTCGAAGCCGCGGAAGCGCTGGAGCGGGCCAATGCGACGCTGGAAAAGCGCGTGCGCGACCGCACGGAAGAACTGACACGGCTGAACTCCGAGCTGGCGCAGGCCAAGAGCGCGGCGGAGGACGCCAGCATCTCCAAGACGCGATTCCTCGCCGCGGCCAGCCACGACATCCTGCAACCGCTGAACGCGGCGCGGCTCTATGTCACCAGCCTCGTCGAGCGCCAGCATAACGGTGAAGAGACCCGGCTGGTCGAGAACATCGACGAATCCTTGCAGGCCATCGAGGAGATCCTCGGCGCGCTGCTCGACATCTCCAGGCTCGACGCCGGCGCCATGGCGACCTCGATCTCGAGCTTCAAGATGGCCGACCTGATGCGCTCGCTGGAGATCGAATTCGCGCCGATCGCCCGCGCCAAGGGCCTGGAGCTGATCTTCGTACCCTGCTCGCTCCCGGTCGAGTCCGACCGGCTTTTGCTGCGGCGCCTGCTCCAGAATCTGATCTCGAATGCAATCAAATATACCCCGCGCGGCCGCGTGCTGGTCGGCTGCCGCCGCCAGGGCGCTTCGCTCAAGATCTGCGTCTACGACACCGGCGTCGGCATTCCCGCGGTCAAGCGCGGCGAGATCTTCAAGGAATTCCATCGCCTCGAACAGGGTGCGCGGATCGCGCGCGGGCTGGGGCTCGGCCTGTCGATCGTCGAACGGCTGGCGCGGGTGCTCAAGCACGGCATCGCAATTGACGGCAATAGCGGCGGCGGCTCGGTATTCTCCGTAACGGTGCCGACGGCGAAAGCGATCACCCACACTGCAGCCGTGACCAGCGCGACGCCGCTGGCGCGCACGCCGATCTCGGGCGCGCTGATCGTTTGCATCGAGAACGATGCGGCGATCCTCGACGGCATGCGCACGCTGCTCAAGGCCTGGGATGCCGAGGTGATCGCGGTCGCCGATCCCGAAGGCGCGATCGCGGCGATCGAAACTGCCGGCCGCCGCGTCACCGGCCTTCTGGTCGACTATCACCTCGACCGCGGCAACGGCATCGCCGCCATCCGCGAGATCCGCCGCCGCTTCGGCGATGCCATCCCCGCGATCCTGATCACCGCCGACCGCAGCCCCGCCGTGCAGGTCGCCGCCCGCGAGGAGAGGGTCGCGGTGCTGAACAAGCCGGTGAAGCCGGCCTCGCTCCGCGCGCTGCTCGGCCAGTGGCGCACGCAGCAGATGGTGGCGGCGGAGTGAGACGCGCTACTCTGCTCTCGCCACATCGTCATTGCGAGCGCAGCGAAGCAATCCAGAATCTTTCCGCGGAGGCATTCTGGATTGCTTCGTCGCGAGGGCTCCTCGCAATGACGGAGCTAGGGGCAGCATTGCCGTCCTCCAACATGCGCTTGAAATCGTAGACACGGCTTCTCATTCCCGCGGCGCGTTTCGCCCGAGTTTTGCGCTTCGCGTCGCACCCTCTGGAGAAAAGGGCGCAGGGAAGGCCGGGTGCTGGCTCGCACCCACGGTCCGCTGCGCGAATGCACACGCAGAAGGAACCGCACAGCAGCATACAGGTGAAGCCGAACACACGGCCTTCCCTGCGCGATGGTCGGACGGCTTATGCCGCGCTCTCCCGGGAGCCGAACTTTCCTTTTGGCCTCCCTCGCCTCACGGAATTCGCCGACGTGGCGCCGGTTGGCGCCATGCCGCCTCCGCAAGACTTGACCGTAGCAACGACGGCCAGGACCACACGGTTTTGCCGTTACGCATCAACGCCGTTCGTACAACGCGGCTTGCGAGGCGCTCACGGGGCTCGGCTCAATCCATCACCCCGCCCTGCGCTTCGCATCCGCGACGGCGCCATTGCGTCCACCGCAGCCCGATCCGCGGCTCGTGACGAGGTACGACCGCCCCTCTTCGTCGGATCAGGGTGGGCGACATTTACGCTGAATCCGAACTTCTTTAAAGCAGAATTTTTATCTGGCGGTCGATTGACCCAGCCATTGCTATTTTGCTCTGCGGGCAACCCAAGCGCTTGGGGGGGCCAGGTCGCATTGCTTTGAAAGAATGCGCACTCGAGGTCCGCTCATCCTCCATAAGCAGAAGAACTTTCGCTGGTAGTGGCGCATGAGACAGGTCATCATTGGCTTTGCATGGCCCGGCCCTTTTGCAACATATGGTCCAGAATTGTGATCGTCGAAGGGATCATGGGGTCCGGCAAGTCGACGACCGTGCGGCGAATTGCTGATCGCTTGAAGGCTTCCGGTGTGTCCGCCCTCGGCATTACCGAGGGCACCAACCCACATCCGGTCCGCTTTGATTGGGACGTGCCATGGGAGGACATGCCGGCAACGCATCTGGGGAAGTCAGCCGCTGCGCGTTGGAGTGCTTATGCCAATTCTGCCGCGACGTCGGCGAGCATCACGGTTGTCGATGGCAGCTTTTCCATGGGAATTTAACGTCGCTGTTTCTGCTTGATGCCGACATCGCTCTGATCCGCGGCTACCTTCGTGAAGTGGTAGCCACTATCAAGCCGCTGCATCCTTTGCTGATCTACTTTCACCAAGACGACGTTGACCGAGCGATTAGAGCGATTTCCGCCGAGCGGGGGGACTCATGGGTGGCATATCAGGTCATTGGAAGCTGACGTCGCCGTACGCCGTTAGGCACGGCTACGCTGGTCTTGAGGGACTCATCGAGCTCTATCGTGATTACCGCCGGCTTACCGACGGTCTCTACGCGGAGCTCGATATCCCGAAGATCAGCATCGAGAACTCCGGAATGGAATGGGCGAGGTATGAAGAGACCATAGTTTCCGTCTTGGTGAACCCGGCCGGCCACGGGAGCAGCAATTCTTGATCGCTCCATGACTGAGCTAGAGAAGATGCTTGCGTGCTGAATGAGTGGCGACAGGCGGCGCTGGTCTGCTCCGGGTCAAAGCCGGCACGCTCTGAAAGAGCCGAATGCTTCCGCTTCGCCTCTCGAGACCGGACTCCCGCGAGCTATCGAGCAATCTCCTCACTCCGTCGGCGTGCTCTGCTTCCACTGGCTGCCGGCGATCTTCGCCGCTGCGATCACCGCCTGCGTCCGGCTCTCGACGCCGAGCTTCTGCAGGATGGCCGAGACATGCGCCTTGATGGTGGCCTCGGAGACGCCGAGCTCGTAGGCGATCTGCTTGTTGAGAAGGCCCTCCGACAGCATCATCAGGACGCGGACCTGCTGCGGCGTCAGCGTCACCAAGCGGTCGCGCAGTCGCGTCATGTCGGGATCGGCCGCAGCCGACAGGTCGGTGTCGGCGGGAACCCAGACGTCGCCTTCCATGACCTTGAGGATGGCGTCGCGCAAGGTCTCGACGCCGAAACGCTTTGGAATGAAGCCGGACGCACCGAAATCGAGCGAGCGGCGGATCGTGGCGCTGTCGTCCGAGGCCGAGACGATCACGACCGGAATTGCCGGATATTGCGCGCGCAGATAGATCAGGCCGGAAAAGCCGGAGATCCCGGGCATCGAGAGGTCGAGCAGGATGAGGTCGACCTCGGACGTCCGCTCCAGGAGCTGGGTGAGGTCCTCGAAGGATCCGGCCTCGTCGATCCTTGCCGACGGCAGAACGCCCGCCACCGCCTGCCGCAGCGCATCGCGGAACAGGGGATGATCATCGGCGATGACGAGATGGGTCGTGGGAGCGTTCATCGTTCTCTTGCTGTCGTTCGCGGCCCGGCCGGCGAAGCTATCCCCCGGGGTGCGTCAATTCTTCCCTGAGCGGCCGTGGCATGCAAGTGCCCATTATCCCCTTGCTGCAAAGGGGTTAATCCCGGCCCCTGCGGCCTGCGCACCGGTGCCGGATACCACAGCGTCGGCTGCGCGTCAGTGCGCAAGGCCGAAAGTCGTATTGGGGCCCGTTTCACGCCGATGTTACCTTGTGGCCAAGACCTGGGTTGATCCGGCACGTCCGGACATCCGGGGCGCGAGGGAAACGCATTTTTGGGGAGCGATCCAACATGTCTACAATGGCCGTGTCTGAAACACGCGCGGGAGGTATGACGAAGGACGAACGTTTCGTCATTCTCGCCTCTTCGCTCGGTACAGTCTTCGAGTGGTACGATTTCTATCTTTACGGCTCACTCGCCTCGATCATCGGCGCGCAATTCTTTTCGGACTATCCGCCGGCCACCCGCGACATCTTTGCGCTGCTGGCCTTTGCGGCGGGCTTCCTGGTGCGGCCGTTCGGTGCCATCGTGTTCGGCCGCGTCGGCGATATCGTCGGCCGCAAATACACCTTCCTCGTCACCATCCTGATCATGGGCCTGTCGACCTTCATCGTCGGCTTGCTGCCCAACGCGGCCACCATCGGTATAGCCGCCCCGATCATCCTGATCGTGCTGCGCCTCGCCCAGGGCCTGGCGCTCGGCGGCGAGTATGGCGGTGCGGCGACCTATGTCGCGGAGCACGCGCCGAACGGGCAGCGTGGCTACTACACCTCCTTCATCCAGACCACGGCTACGCTCGGCCTGTTCCTGTCGCTGCTGGTGATCCTGTTCACTCGCACCGCGACCGGCGAAGCCGAGTTCGCGAAATGGGGGTGGCGCATTCCGTTCCTGGTCTCCGTGGTGCTGCTCGGCATCTCGGTCTGGATCCGTCTGCGCCTCAACGAGTCGCCGATCTTCCAGAAGATGAAGGAAGAGGGGAAGGGCTCGAAGGCGCCGCTCACCGAAGCCTTCGGCAACTGGCAGAACGGCAAGCTTGTGCTGCTTGCCCTGCTCGGCGGCGTGATGGGCCAGGGCGTGGTCTGGTACACCGGCCAGTTCTACGCGCTGTTCTTCCTGCAATCGATCCTGAAGGTCGACGGCTACACCGCCAACCTTCTTGTTGCCTGGTCTCTGCTGCTCGGCACCGGCTTCTTCATCGTGTTCGGCATGCTGTCCGACAAGATCGGCCGCAAGCCGATCATCCTCGGCGGCTGCCTGATCGCGGCGCTCTCCTTCTTCCCGATCTTCAAGATGATCACCAGCAACGCCAACCCGGCGCTGGAAAAGGCCATCGAGCAGGTCAAGGTCGAGGTGGTGGCCGATCCCGCCGGCTGCGGCGATTTGTTCAACCCGGTCGGCACCCGCGTGTTCACCGCGCCTTGCGACCTCGCGCGCGCCTACCTGTCGCAATCCTCGGTCAAGTACACGACGGTCAATGGCCCTGCAGGCTCCGGCGTGAAGGTCGTGGTCAACGGCAAGGACGTCCCCTACACCAGCGCCAAGGACAGCAACCCGGCCGTCCTCGCCGCGGTGCAGAGCGCCGGCTATCCGAAGGCGGGCGACGCCGGCATCGTGAAGATGTCGCATCCGTTCGACGTCTTCCGTTCGCAGCCGGCGGCGATCATCGGTCTGCTGTTCGTCCTGGTGCTGTTCGTCACCATGGTGTACGGCCCGATCGCGGCGATGCTGGTCGAATTGTTCCCGACTCGCATCCGCTACACCTCGATGTCGCTGCCCTACCACATCGGCAACGGCTGGTTCGGCGGCCTCCTGCCCGCCACCGCCTTCGCCATCGTGGCCTCCACCGGCGACATCTATGCCGGCCTCTGGTACCCGATCATCTTCGCCTCGATTACCGTCGTGATCGGCCTCTTCTTCCTGCCGGAAACCAAGGACGTCGACATCAAGGCGAACTGATCGACGGCAGCGATCGACGACACCAACCGGCCGCGCTCTCCGCGGCCGGTTTTGTTTCGAGGGATTACCGGTCGCCGCCGATGAATTGCAGCACGATCTCGCGGCGGTGCGGGCGACTGCGATGCTCGATCAGATAGATGGCCTGCCAGGTGCCGAGTGCGAGCCTGCCGTTCAGAACCGGGATCTGGAGTGAGGCCCCTGTCAACATCGTCTTGACGTGAGCCGGCATGTCGTCCGGTCCTTCGGTGTCGTGGGTCCACCCCGCGTTCTCCGGTGCGAACCGGGACAGCGCCGTGGTGAGGTCGACCAGAACGGAAGGGTCGGCGTTCTCCTGAATCGTCAGCGAGGCCGAGGTGTGGCGGATGAAGAGCGTCAGCGCGCCGTCGCGCCCACGAATCTCGTCGACGAATTTTGCGGCCTCGCTGGTGAGATCGGTGAAGCCGCGTCCCGGCGTCTGCACGGTGAGCAACGACGATGCGATGGTGGTGGCCTGCGCCGACGACGGTGCCGAGCGGGTCATGGATCTGGCTGATGTCATCAAAGGTCTCGATTGATCGACATTCGGTAGCGCGGGCAAGGGCGCGCCGGCGCCGAGCCTACGTCTTCCTTCGTTGTCGTAGGGA
This sequence comes from Bradyrhizobium sp., assembly GCA_035575945.1. Lineage (GTDB taxonomy): Bacteria > Pseudomonadota > Alphaproteobacteria > Rhizobiales > Xanthobacteraceae > Bradyrhizobium. The sequence continues at coordinate 113,814 of DATLXF010000017.1, forward strand.
CATGGTGGGCACGGCGGTCGGGAAAGCCTTTGCCCACCCACGGCAGTTTGTCACGTCTCAAATCTTTCCCGACACGTCTTTCTGCACGCGATTGGCCATGTCGATCAGCCGCCGCCAGGCCTTCTCCATGAACGACATCACGCGATCGAGGTCCTGGTCGCTCGGCAGCGGGATCTCGATCTTGCGCTCGCCGGCCTTGCGCTCGCCTTCTGCGGTCCTTGGTTCGGATTTCTTCAGCGGGTCGGATTTCGGCAGCGCCTCGTCGATCTTGCCCGACACTGTCGGGCCCGCCGCGAGCTGTCCTTTCAGGCTTTCGACCTCGGCCTGGAGCCTGCCGATCTCGGCGTCGAGTGCGGTCCGCTCATCAGGCACGGCATAACAGGCCCAGCCGGCCTCGTTCTTGGTGCAGGTCGACACCGTGCCGCTGCGCGTATCGAGCCGCAGCACGCCATCAGGGATGGGCGTCATGCTGTAGCGACCATTTTCGCCGTTGGGCGCAGATTGCGCGGCTACCAGGCCGCCGCTGAGGACCATCACCGCGGCAGCGGCCGCGAGCCAGGGCGTTATGGATGAAGTCGCTGGTCTCATCGCCTCCTCCGGCACGGCCTTGCCGCGGGTTCTGCGCAATTCTACACCCCGACGGGCCATCCGTCGTTCAAAACCGCCCCTGAAATCAACGAGCGCGATGGCTTCTTTGATCCCGCCGGTGCGGCGAAAGGACGGTTGCATCCGCCGATCGCGAGGAGACCTGCTGCGGTGCGGCGTCACGCTGTGTGCAGCGCTGTCGCACGCACCGATATCTTCAACTAAATCAGCTACATAACCGATTTGAACACAATCGTGACTTGGCTTGACTTGATTATGGGCCATCAGTATGGTCCGCGCGGCTTTTGAGGGTGACGGGCGTAATTTCCATTCAGCCGCAGCGTTTCGGGTCTTCGTTGCATGACACAGGGCACGGGACACGGCGAGGATGGAAATCGCGATCGGTCATCCGAGGAAGCTGCGCTTTCCGAACGGCTCGGGAGTCTGGATCAACGGTTGTCCGAGTTTCGCGACCGCCGGACCAGGACCGAGCAACCCGTAGGTGACGATGGAGACAGAGCGGCCAGAGCCTCGGCGATGGCGCTTGGTTTTCGATTATCCTCGGAGTTGATCGCCGGAGTCGCTGTCGGAGCGGGGATTGGCTGGGGCTTCGACCACTTGCTGTCGACGTCGCCTTTCGGGTTTATCGTGTTCCTGTTGCTTGGCTTCGCCGCCGGCGTGGTGAATGTGGTGAGAACGGCGGGCGCGGGTCGGAACAGGCGCGGTGGTTCGTAACTGGCTTGGCCAGATTAACTGACGTGCCGCTCGCCGGCACGGCCGGCCGGCTGACCTTGACAGGTCGGCTCGTCCGGCAGACGAGAGATGCCGCGCGGATGAAAATCGACCCGATCCACCAATTCAACGTCGAACCGCTCTTCACGATCGGCCGTATCGGCGACCACACGATCGCCTTCACCAACGCCTCTCTCTACATGTTTCTGGCGGTGGGGATCATTGCGCTGCTGCTGCTCACCAGCGGCAAGCAGCTTGTTCCTGGTCGCCTGCAGTCTGTGGCCGAACTCTCCTATGAATTCGTGGCCAGCATGATCCGGAGCACCGCCGGCGCGGACGGCATGCGGTTCTTCCCGTTGATCTTCTCGCTGTTCATGTTCATCTGCGTCTCGAATCTCGTCGGCATCGTGCCCTACACGTTCACGGTGACGAGCCACCTCATCGTCACCGCCGCGCTCGCGCTGCTGGTGTTCTTCACGGTCCTGATCTACGGCCTCTACAAGAACGGGCTGAAGTTCCTGAAAGTGTTCGTGCCCTCGGGCGTTCCGGGCTACATCCTGCCGCTGGTCATGGCGATCGAGGTGCTGTCGTTCTTCCTGCGCCCGGTCTCTCACAGCGTCCGACTGTTCGCGAACATGCTGGCCGGCCACATCGCCCTCAAGGTGTTCGCCGGCTTCGTCGCCATGCTCGGCGCCTCGCTTGGCGTGGTCGGCTGGATCGGCGGCGTGATGCCGCTGGCCCTCGCCGTGGCGCTCACCGCGCTCGAACTGCTGGTCGCGTTCCTGCAAGCCTATGTGTTTGCGATCTTGACCTGTATCTACCTGAACGACGCCATTCACCCTGGACACTGAGTGATCCGGGTGCTTCTCCACCCACACCAGTCTTTCTTTCGAAGGAGTCAAAAATGGATCCGCAAGCAGCGAAATTTCTCGGCGCGGGCATCGCGTGCATCGGCATGGGCGGCGCCGGCATCGGCGTGGCCTTCATCTTCGGCAACTATCTGTCCGCCGCGATGCGCAACCCGGCAGCTGCCCAGGGCCAGTTCGGCAACCTGATTTTCGGCTTCGCCGTGACCGAAGCGCTCGGCATCTTCTCGCTGCTGATCGCTCTGCTGCTGCTGTTCGTCCCGCTCTGAACGCGTTTCGCGCCGCTTCCTGGCCGGAGGCGGCGCGTCTGACAGCAACAGGAGAACTCCATGGCTGAAAGCGGCGCCAAGGGTACCGGCGCTCACACGGAGGCCGATGGCGGTCACCACGGCGGCGGCTTTCCCCCGTTCGAGAGCAGCACCTTTGCCTCGCAACTGGTGTCGCTCGCGATCGCCTTCGTCGTGCTGTATCTGATCGTGTCCCGTCTCGCGCTGCCACGTGTCGGCGGTGCCATCGAGGCGCGCCAGAACAAGATCGAAGGCGATCTCGCCGAAGCGCAGAAGCTGAAGGATCAGTCCGAGGCGGCGCTCAAGGCCTATGAAGGCGAGCTCGCGTCGGCGCGCGCGCGTGCCCAGGCAATCGGCAACGAATCGCGCGAGAAGGCGACCGCGCAGGCGGAAGCCGAGCGCAAGGCGCTGGAAGAACAATTGGCGGCCAAGCTCGCCGGGGCCGAACACGCCATTGCCTCGACCCGCGCCGCCGCCATGAGCAACGTCCGCGGCATCGCGGCCGATGCGGCGGGCGAGATCGTGCAGCACCTCACCGGCGTCGTCCCTGACGCTGCGTCGGTCAATGCCGCCGTCGATGCGTCCTTGAAGGGTTAGTCGAGATGTTCTTCACACCAGAATTCTGGGTCGCCGTCGCCTTCGTGATCCTGATGGTGATCTTCGGCTATGTCGGGGTGTTCAAGACGGCGATGGCGGCGCTCGATCATCGTGCCGCTCGCATCAAGGCCGAACTCGAAGAGGCGGCACGGCTCAAGCAAGAGGCAGCCAAGGTGCTGGCCGATTACAAGGCGCGCACTGCATCGGCTGAACGCGAGGCCGCCGACATCATCACCGGCGCAAACGCCGAAGCGGAGCGAATCGCAGCCGAGGCCAAGGCGAAGATGGAAGACTTCGTTGCTCGACGGACCAAGACCGCGGAGGGCAAGATCGCGCTCGCCGAGGCCCAGGCTGTCGCCGACGTCCGTGCCGCTGCGGCAGAGGCCGCCGTCCAGGCCGCTTCCACGATCCTGTCGCAGTCGGTCAGGGGCCAGGTCGCCGACGATCTGCTCGCCAAGGGCATCAACGAAATCAGGCAGAAGCTGAACTGAGGCGTTTGCCGTCCCCAAACAAAAAAGCCGGCGCGGTGAGCGCCGGCTTTTGTTTGGTGCGTATCCACATCCACGATCGAAGTGTCATCCCCCGCGGGCAATGACAGTTGAGCTTGTGGCGACACCTCGCCCTACTTTTTCTTTCGCCCCTTCGGCTCGGGCGACAGCGCCTGAGGGTCGAAGCCGACATAGAAGATGTAGTTCTCGGCGACCGCGGCCGCCGGCACCGGATAGGTCAGGTCCTCGGCGATGAAGGTGAAAGGCACGCTGCCGCCGTCCGACATTTGGACCGTGGTCCGGTAAGCCTTCGAGGCGATCACCTTCTCGCCGATGCCGCCCTGCACGACGGCGATGCGCAGCGGCACCTCGACGGTGGCGGGCGCACCCGCGGGACCGGCGATCACCCGGCCCTGGATGCCGATCCGGGCGGTGATGCCCTCGCTGCTGCGGGAGCATTCGCGCGCCATCTTGGAGATCGTGGCCTGGAAACGAATCTCACTGCCGACGGCAGGCTTGCCGCTGGCGCCGACCGCGTAGGTCGAAGCCCCCGAACGTACCGTCACCTGCGGACAATCGATGTCGTCTTCGGCCGGTTGGCCTGGCGCGGGGGCAGGATTGGGCTGGGCCGGCTCGTCCGACTTGCCGCCGAACAGGTTTTTGAAGCGGTCGGTGAACGATTGCGCCGCCACGGGCGATATCGTCGCGCACGACACCGACAGGACAAGAGCGATCGCAGGCACAAGCCGCAGCCCATTCCGCGATGACCGAAGCTGCTTCCCCTTCAATGCCGCTACTCCATGACAAGATCCGGCCGATCACCGGCAGGCCCCGCGGGTTATATCGCCAAAATCGGCGAACCCAAGGCAGCAAAAAGATGATTGGACGCACGAAACGCCCGCTTAGCCGCGGAAATCCTCGTGCAAGAGGCCGAACAGCAAATGATCCTGCCAGACCCCGTTGATGCAGAGGTAACGGCGCGCCAGGCCCTCGCGCGAGAAGCCGCACTTTTCCAGAACCCGGATCGACGGCGCATTGGTGGGGATGCAGGCGGCTTCGACCCGATGCAGGTTGAGTTCGCCGAACAGTGTCGGCAGCAGCACCCGCAGTGCCGCCGTCATATAGCCGCGATGGGCATGAGGCTGACCCACCCAATAGCCGATGGTGCCCGCCTGCACGATGCCGCGCCGGACATTGGCCAGCGTGATGCCACCGACCAGGGCGCCATCGAGCTCGCGGAAGATCAGAAAGGGATAGGAGCGGTCTGCCGCGATGTCCTCGGCATAGCGGCGCAGGCGGCGGCGGAAGCCGGAGCGCGTCAGATCGTCAGAGGGCCAGATCGGCTCCCAGGGCGTGAGATAATCGCGGCTGGTCTCGCGCAAATGAGCCCATTGCAGGAAGTCCGACATTTGCGGCGCGCGCAGCAACAGCCCGTTGCCGCGCGGCGCGAGCGCGGCGGGTCCACTGGATGGCAGGCGAAACAGGGCCATGGTGATGCTTCCCGAGGCAGATCAGCCCGCGCGCGGCTCCTAATGCAGCCGCGCCTTGGCGCGCGCCCGGGTCAATCCTTCCGCAAAAGACACCGCCGTGTCCAGACCCCTGCCGCTGCCCAGCGCGACAACGGCGGGCCGGCTCCGCGATAGCAGCGCACGCGCCGCGTCCCGCGTCGATTCGATGCTGACGGCATCGATCCGGGTGACCAGTTCCTGGACGGTTTGCGGCCGCCCATAGGCCAACACATGCCGGGCGAGCTGCTCGGCGCGGGAGGAACAGCTCTCCAGCGCCATCAGCAGACCGGCCTTCATCTGCGCCTTGGCCCGGGCGATCTCGGCCTCGGTCAGCGTCTCCACCGACTCGTTCATGATGTCGACCACCACCTCCATCATCTCCGGAGCATCGGCCGGATCGGTGCCGGTGTAGAGGCCGAAGAAGCCTGTGTCGGTATAGGGCGCGTGGAACGAATAGATGGAGTAGCAAAGACCGCGCTTCTCGCGCACTTCCTGGAACAGGCGCGACGACATCCCGCCGCCGAGGATATTGGTGAAGACCTGGAGCGAGAACAGCGATGGATCGGCCTGCGGCACGCCCTCAAGCGCAAGCGTCAGATGCGCCTGTTCGAGCTCGCGATGCACCACCTTGGCCCCGCCCTGGCCGAACTGGGCCGATTGCGGCTTGGGTCCCGGCGTCCCCTCGAAGCTTGCGAAGCGCCTTTCGACCTCGGCGACCACCTGGCCGTGATCGACCGCGCCCGCCGCCGCCACCACCATGTCGGGCCCGCGATAATGCGTCGAGAGGTAACCGCGCAGCATGTCGCGATCGAAGGCGCGCAGGGTCTTGGCGGTGCCGAGCAGCGAGCGGCCCATCGGCTGGTCGGGATAGCAAAGCTCGTTCAGATGCTCGAACACGACGTCATCAGGCGTGTCCTGCGCCGCCCCGATTTCCTGCACGATGACGTTCTTCTCACGCTCCAGCTCGTCGGGCTCGAAGGCGGGATTGGCGAGGATGTCGGCGAGCACGTCGAGCGCGAGCGGCACGTCGGCCTTCAGCACCCGCGCGTAATAGGACGTGGTTTCGGTCGAGGTGCCGGCATTGAGGTCGCCGCCGACCGCCTCGATCTCCTCGACGATCTCGCGCGAGGAGCGCGTCGTCGTGCCCTTGAACGCCATGTGCTCGAGCAGATGCGAGATGCCGTGCTCGTTCGGCTTCTCGTCGCGCCCGCCGACGCCGGCCCAGACGCCGAGCGCGGCAGTTTCGAGATGAGGCATCTTGTCGGTGACGATGGTCAGGCCGGAGGAAAGCTTGGACATCTCGACGCTCATCCGGCAACTCCCTGCTTCGCAGCGCGGCTGACCGACAACACGAACCGCTCGAGCTCGGCCTGATCGTTCTTCATCACCTTGATGTGTTCGGATTTGGTCATGAGGCCGTCGAGCCAGGCCGGCAGTTGCGGCCGCTGGCCGCACGCCGCCTCGACCGCATCGGGGAATTTGGCCGGATGGGCGGTGGAGAGCACGATGCTCGGCACCCGCGTGTCGGTGGTGTCGCGGTCCGCGACGGCCAGCGCCACGGCCGTATGGGGATCGACCAGTTCGCCTGCTTCGCGCCAGGCGGCCCGGATCGCAGCTGCCGTCTCGGTCTCGTCGGCGCGCCCGGCGTCGAACTCATCGCGTATCGCGGCGAGCGTCGCATCGGGAAGCACGAAACGTCCTGACTGCTTCAGCTGTTCCATCAGACGGCGCACGCCTGCCGCATCGCGCCGGCCGGCCTCGAACAGCAGCCGCTCGAAATTCGACGAGATCTGGATGTCCATCGATGGCGATGCCGTCGCATGCACCTCGCGCACCTCGTAGATTCCGGTCTTCAGCGTGCGCGCCAGGATGTCGTTGACGTTGGCGGCGATGCGCAGCGTGCGCACAGGAAGCCCCATGCGCTTGGCGACGTAGCCGGCAAAGATGTCGCCGAAATTGCCCGTCGGCACGACGAAATCGACCGCACGCGCCGGCGCACCGACGGCAACGGCGGAAGTGAAATAATAGACCACCTGGGCGACAATGCGTGCCCAATTGATGGAATTGACGCCCGACAGCGCGGTTGCATCGCGGAAACGATGGTTATTGAACATCGCTTTAACCAGCGCCTGGCAATCGTCGAAATTGCCTTCGATGGCGAGCACATGGACATTGGCCGCGCCCGTCGTCGTCATCATCCGCCGCTGCACCTCGGAGATGCGGCCATGCGGAAACAGCACGATGAGATCGACATTCTCGAGGCCGGCGAAGGCTTCCACGGCGGCACCACCGGTATCGCCCGAGGTCGCGACCACGATCGTGGTGCGCTGGCTCCGCTTGGCGAGCACATGGTCCATCAGCTGCGAGATCAGCTGCATCGCCACGTCCTTGAAGGCGAGCGTCGGGCCGTGGAACAGCTCCAGCACGAACTGATGCGGCGCCATCTGGCGCAGCGGCACCACCGCAGGATGGCGGAAGGTGGCATAGGCCTCATTAGCCATGCGGCCGATCTCGGCGTCCGAGATCTCGCCGGCGGCAAAGGGACGAATCACCTCGACCGCGACCTCCCAATAGGGGCGACCGAAGAAACCGGCGATGGCTTCAGTGGAGAGCTGCGGCCAAACGGTCGGCACATACAAGCCGCCGTCGCGCGCGAGGCCGGTCAGCATCACATCGCAGAAGCCGAGTTCGGGGGCCTCGCCCCGGGTCGAGATATAACGAGTCAAACTGCCCTCCAAAGGCGGGACGAGCCGAAGCTCGATCCTTAAGCCTTTGATTTCACGATATTACTTGTCATCAGCCAGAGGCTTTCGGCCACCATAAAGTGTTTTGCGGCATCGGGAAACCGCTCTTCCGCCCACATCCGCCAAACGCAAAAGGGCTGCGGCATTCGCCGCAGCCCTTCTCTTGGAAGGTCTGTCGTTGGTGTGCAGACCGATTTGCCTAATCGGCGATCGCCGACCCATCAAAGCTGTTCGGCAAGCTTTTGACGCCCGTCACGAATTCGTCAAGGGCCAAAACCGCGCCCGCGGAAAAATGTTCCTATTTGTCCCGATCTTGGTCGAAATACGAACGGCCCGATCATCTGCCAAACCTAACCAAAAATACCACTCATTCCCGAAACATTTCCCGCAGCCAGAATGAAACGCAGCCTGCGCCCATTATGTGCGCGCAAGGTGTCCGCCCTTTGTCCATGCGTTGCCCGGCAAGGGCGGCGTCGATCCGTCGACCGAACCGCTGCATCCTGGAGCTGCCGGTTTCGGTCGCCGGCGCAAGGTCAGTTCATCCCGATTTCCACGGCGATCCGGATCAGGTCGGAGTGGTTCTTGGCGCCCAGTTTCTGCTTGAGCAGGGAAGTCGTGTTCGCGACCGTCTTGTAGGAGATGCCGAGTGCCTCGGCGACCTCGACGATCTTGTTGCCGCGGCCGAGCAGGCGAAGAATTTCAAGCTCCCGCGGCGTCATCTGGGAAGCCGGATTGGCCTTGATCGCCGCGCCTGAAAACGTCACCGCCTCGGCGAGCTGCGGAGAGATGAAATTGTCGCCCGCGACCACCTTGCGCACTGCCTTCAGCAGGACTCTGGGATCGTCTCCCTTGGAGACATAGCCTTGCGCCCCAAGCTCGACTGCCCGCACCACGAAGGCCGGATCATCGTTCATGCTGAACATGATGATCTTGGCGCCGGGATCGTCCTTGCGGATGCGCCGCATCAGCTCGAAGCCGGAGACATCAGGCAAGCTGATATCGATCACCGTCACGTCCGGGCGCTTGCTGACATAGGCGCGATGCCCGGATTTGGCGTCCGTCGCCTCCTCGATGCGGATCGAATGGTCGGTCGCGAACAGGGTGCGGCAGCCCGACAGCACGACGGGATGGTCATCGACGATCAGGACCTTGGTTGCCAGCTTGGTGGTATCTTGCATCGCGCGCTCTCTTGTTTTTCGACTCATAGACCGGCGGGAACAAATGGAAAGAGAAAATCCGGCCGACGCGCGTTAGAATTGACCTAATGTGGCAGCGACTTTCGTTCCGAACGCAACTGTTTCTTCCGCTCGGCGCCAGCTTTCTCGCTGCGCTGATCCTGGGCGGCGTGCTGCTCCAAATATTTGCGACGGGCCAATTGGCGGAGGAGCGCGAGCCGCGGCGGCGTTCGACCGAGGCGATTGCCGCTGCCCTCAACAACACCCTGCGCGCATCGGACGATCCACAGCGGACGCTCGACACTTTCGTCCATTCCCTGGACACCCCCGCCAATATCCAGTTCCGCGCCGTGGAGGCAGGTCCCTTGCCGCCGCCGAGGGGCCTGCACAAGCCGCATGGCGTGCCGCAATGGTTCATCGACCTTGTCGCCATGCCCGACATGGAGGCAGCGGCCCCGGTCATGATCGCGGGCAGACGTGTCGGCGATATCGTATCCGTGCCTGACATGTCGGCCGACCTGTTCGAGAAATGGATCGGCTTTCTTGCGCTCACCGGCCTGGTCGTCCTGATGATGGTTCTTACCGGAACGATCGCCCATGTCTTGACCGGATCGGCCCTGCGTCCGCTGCAAGATCTCGGCGAAGGTCTCACGCGAATGCGACGGGGCGACTACACCCGGCCGATTCCCGTCGGCGGTCCGGCAGAGATCCGGGAAGGCTGCGAAGAGGCCAACGCGCTGGCTGCAACGCTGGCGCAACTGAACCAGGACAATCGCGAGTTGATGCACCGCCTCGTGTCGGTCCAGGACGACGAGCGGCGCGATCTCGCCCGCGAACTGCACGACGAGCTCGGACCGTTGCTGTTCAGTATCCGCGCCGGCACGATCGCGCTGGCCGAGGCCTCCCCGCCAATAGGAAATCTCGGAAATTTGGCCCAGGACCTGCTGCGATCGGTCGAGGCACTCCAGCAGACCAACCGCCGCATCCTCGACCGGTTGCGACCGCTCTATATCGAGGAGCTCGGCCTTTCGCGCAGCGTGGAGACACTGCTCCGGAACTTTCGCAAGCAGGCGCCACATATCGTCCTGACGGACACGATCGATGCCGCTCTCGACCATACCGACGGGCCGCTGGCTCAGACCGTGTACCGGGTGATCCAGGAAGCACTGACCAACGTGCTACGTCATGCCGACGCCTGTAACGCTCACGTACAGGCGACCGTCGAGACCGAGATGATCGTGATCGAGATTTCGGACGACGGCGGCGGTTTTCCTGCGGGCAACGTCTTCGGCCGGGGCCTGACCGGCATGCATGAGCGCGTGCGTGCGCTCAGCGGATCGCTGTCGCTGTTGCGCGTGCAGGACCGGACTTACGTGCGGTGCTGCCTTCCGGTCGAACCGGCACGCGAGACGCCGGTCGGGGCCTGAAAGAGAGGCGAACGAGCCGCACCTTCAATTCGAGCTGAAGCCGTTCCGCTCTAGCACGCGCAGCAGCCATCATGCGCATTCTGCGGCGCAGGTTCGCACAGCGTGCTGCGGATCTTGCCATCGGGGCCGAAGCGAAACGAAGCCTGGATGCGCAGCGTACCGGCGACGGAATATTCAAGATCGACGCCGTGGGGCACGGGGTGAATCTCCTCCAGGCCGAAACCTGCCGACGAGAAGGCGATGAGCCGCGGCTGCCAATAGGCCTCGATCTCGTTCCGGCCGCGATAGCGACGCGTGCCGTGACATGTGCATTCGAGCTGCGCATCGTCGGCATAGAGGTCGAGCAGTGTCGCGAGGTCGCCCTTCCGGCAGGCGTCCACCCAATCGACGATAATTCCCATCTGATCGAAATCGCTCACGCTGCAATCCTGTCTGCCGCGGAAAATACCGGCGGCTTAGGACCACACTCGTGAATATGGGCTGAATAATAAAGCCCGGGCGATACCGGGTTCTCTGGCGCATGAGCTCAGCTCTGCCGCCGGCCTCTTGCCCACACGGAGAAGGCGATCAGCACGGCGCCTGCGAGCGTGAACCAGGTCACGGCATATTGCAGGTGATCGTCCTTCAGGTTCACCTCGAGCCGGCCGGGACGCGGAATACCGTTCGCGGGCGCGGGCCCTTCGAGATCGATGTAGAACGGCGCGACCGCGCCCCAGCCGAGCGCGCCAGCGATTCCCAGATGATCGCGCACGAACCAGAGCCGCTTGTCGCGGTTCTCCGCCGGCGTCAGCCAGCTTGGCGCCTCGGGAAAGCGCAGATAGCCGGTGAGCTCGACAGGTTGGCCCGTGACGAGCTTCTTCACCGCGCGGTCCTCGACGCCGCGATCCTGCATCGTGTTCTCGACGAAGCCCGCATCGATCACGACCGTTTCACCGCCGGGGAGCCGCGCCGGCAGGAACGCCCAGGTGCCCGGGCCGGAGGCGTCCTTGCGCACCGCGGAGCCGGAGGAATACACCATCGCATCGGGCAGGGCCGCGTAGGTGGCGGTGAAGCTGACGCGGCGAAATTCGTCGCGGGCGGGATTGAGCGCAGGCCACTGCGCGGCCGCCGGCAAAGCGACCGGCGCCGCCGCAAGCCGTTCGGTGAGTGCCGCGATCAGCTCGTGCTTGGCTGTCCGGCGCTGCAACTGCCAGACACCGAGCCCAACCAGCACAGCCGTGAGGAAGAGCGTGAACAACGCGAAGCCGGCCACGCTGCCCTTGCGCGCAGGGTGATTCATTTGGCGCGGTCGACCAGCCGGCCCGGCGCCGCCTTGTGGTGAAACTGCAGCGCGATGAGCAGCGATTTCATCGCACGCAGCGGCAGCAGCGTGGTGGCCAGGATCAGCGGCAGCCAGAGCACCGCATGGAGCCAGAACGGCGGCTGGTACTTGACCTCGACGACCAGCGCGCAGCCGACGACGATGGCGCCGGCAAGCATGATGATGAAGATCGCCGGGCCGTCGCCGGTGTCGATGAAGGCGTAGTCGAGGCCGCAGCGGTCGCAAGCGGGCGCGAGCGTCAGAAAGCCCGCATAGAGCTTGCCTTGACCGCAGCGCGGACACTTGCAGGCAAGCCCCCGCATCGCGCTCTGCAGGACGGTGGTTTCGGACTGGCTTTGGCCGACGCTGTCGTTCATGATGGCGGACCCTATCACAGTTTGCGCCGAAGCTTGCGGCGGTCCGGAACGCGAAAGGGCGGCCCCACGGCCGCCCTTTCCAAACGGTACGATACAGCTCTCAGTGCGCGCCGGCCATGGACGCCGCGCCCCGCCCCCAGACATAGATGCAGAGGAACAGGAACAGCCAGACCACGTCGACGAAATGCCAGTACCAAGCGGCAAACTCGAAGCCGAGATGCTGCTTCGGCGTGAAGTGGCCGGCATAGGCGCGGAATAGGCAGACCAGCAGGAAGATGGTGCCCACCAGCACGTGAAAGCCGTGGAAGCCCGTCGCCATGAAGAACGTCGCACCGTACACGTTGCCGGCGAAGGAGAACGCCGCATGGCTGTACTCATAGGCCTGCACGCAGGTGAATAGCGCCCCGAGCACGACGGTGAGGATCAGGCCGTATTTCAGGCCCTGGCGGTCGTTCTCGAGCAACGCATGGTGGGCCCAGGTCACGGTGGTGCCCGAGGTGAGCAGGATCAGCGTGTTCAGGAGCGGCAGATGCCAGGGATCGAAGGTCTCGATGCCCTTCGGCGGCCAGGTGCCGGGGACCGCGCAGGTCCCGGGCTGGGTGCCGAGACCGCAGCCGAACACCGCATCGCGGGTGGCGTGGACAGCGTCGGCCGGAAACAGCGCCGCGTTGAAATAGGCCCAGAACCAGGCGACGAAGAACATCACCTCCGAGGCGATGAACAGGATCATGCCGTAGCGGTGATGCAGCTGCACGACACGAGTGTGGTCGCCCTTGTACTGGGCTTCCTTCATCACGTCGCCCCACCAGCTCGCCATGGTGTAGAGCACGCCCACCGTGCCGACGCCGAACACGATCGGCGCCGCCGAGAACATGTGGTGCATCCAGGCGACCGCGCCGACCGCCATGATGAAGGCCGAGAGCGAACCGACGGCCGGCCAGGGAGAGGGATCGACCAGGTGATAGTCGTGATGCTTGGTGTGCGCCGTGGCCATTTCCGTCTCTCTCCTCAATCCGGTGCCCGTCAGGCACTTATCCCCTCGTTTCCAACCGCCTGAGCGCAGGCGCGGCGGTCAGAGATTTCCCTTGCGCTTGTCGTCCCTACTGGCGGCCAGCGGCTTCGCCACCGGATCCTTCATGGGATAGAATGTGTAGGACAACGTGATGGTGCTCAGCCCGTCATTCTCGTGATCATCCGCGAGCGACGGATCGACGTAGAACACGACCGGCATCTCGCGCTTCTCGCCGGGCCCCATGGTCTGCTCCGTGAAGCAGAAGCAGTTGATCTTCTGGAAATAGGCGCCGACCGTCAGCGGCGCGACGTTGTAGGCGGCCTGGGCCGAAGTGCTGCGCGCGGCCTGATTGGTCACGGTGTAGAAGACCGTCACGACCTGGCCGATATTGACCTCGATCTCGCTCTGCTCCGGCTCGAACTTCCAGGGCAGGCCGGGCGCCACGTTGGAATCGAAGCGCACCGAGATCTTCCGCGCGATCGGGCCAGTGGCCGGCGCAGAGGTCGCAACCTGTGTCGTGCCGTTGAAGCCGGTGGCGCGGCAGAACCAGTCATAGAACGGCACCGCGGCGTAGGAGGCACCGACCATCAGCGCGGCCACGCCGCCGCAGATCGAGGCGACCATCGCGTCGCGGCCAAGGCCACGACCCTTCTTGGCCGTCCGGCTCTGGTCCTGCGATATGGTCGGCTCGTGATCCATGTTTCCTACATCGGCCGGACTAGCACTGCCGGTCCCTTGACCAAGGTGACGGCAAAGAACAGCACCACGAGCACGCCGAGCGCGAGCGCGATCGCAATCGAACGCTGACGGCGGCTCTTCCGCTGCGCCTCGGTGAGGACGATTCCATCTCGCTCGCGTCTTTCGGCCATTCCTGCCTCATGCGCCCCCAACCATCGAAGCCAGCGCCCGGTACACGACCTCGGCCAGCAGGGTCGCAAACAGCGCGAACAGGTACAGGATCGAGAAGGCAAACAGCTTGCGGGTTGCGCGCAGCGACTGGCTGCGTTCGCGGCGCAGATAGACGTTGATGGCGAGCCCCAGCATGCCGGCACCGAGAATCAGCGAGACGATGCCGTAGACGGCGTCGAAATAGCCGAGAGCCCACGGCGCGGCGGCGACCGCGATCAACACGATGGTGTAGAGCAGGATCTGCAGGCGCGTCGCATCGGGGCCGGCGACATTGGGAAGCATCGGGATGCCGGCGCGCGCGTAGTCGTCGGATCGGAACAGTGCCAGCGCCCAGAAATGCGGCGGGGTCCAGAAGAAGATGATGGCAAACAGCAGCAGCGGCTCGACATCGACCGTGCCCGTCACAGAGGCCCAGGCCACCACCGGCGGCAGCGCGCCGGCCGCGCCGCCGATCACGATGTTCTGCGCGGTCCAGCGCTTCAGGCCCATCGTATAGATCACGACGTAGAAGAAGATGGTGAAGGCGAGCAGCGCGCCCGCGACCCAGTTGACGAGGATGCCGAGCGTCATCACCGAGAAGAAGGCGAGCGTCGTGCCGAACGCAATGGCCTCGGGACGGGTGATGCGACCGCGCGGGATCGGCCGGTTGGCCGTGCGCGACATCTTCGCGTCGATGTCGCCTTCGAGCGCCATGTTGAGCGCCCCGGAGGCGCCGGCACCGACCGCGATGCAAAGCAGCGACGTGATCGCCAGCACGGGATGAAAATGCCCCGGCGCCAAGGCCATTCCGACCAGTGCGGTGAAGATCACCAGCGACATCACCCGCGGCTTGAGCAGTGCGAGATAGTCACCGACCTCCGCCTCGGAGATGCGGGGATCGATGTCGATGGCATTGTGGTCGAGGACGGACACTTAGATCTACTCGCTTCATTGTAGCGCCGCGGCGCCCGTCACGGGCGCCGCGGGAGATTGCTTACTGCACGCGGGGCAGCACTTCGAACTGGTGGAAGGGCGGCGGCGAGGACAGCGTCCACTCCAGTGTGGTCGCGCCGGCACCCCAGGGATTGTCGCCCGCCGGCACCTTCTTCATGTAGGCGTCGAGCACGCAGTAGAGGAATATCAGTACGCCGAAACCGGAGATGTAGGAGCCGAGCGAGGAGATCAGGTTCCAGCCCGCGAACGCGTCGGGATAGTCGATATAGCGGCGCGGCATGCCCGACAGGCCGAGGAAGTGCTGCGGGAAAAACACCAGGTTGACGCCGACGAAGGTGACCCAGAAATGCAGCTTGGCGAGGCCTTCATTGTACATGTAGCCCGACATCTTCGGGAACCAGTAGTACCAGCCGGCGAAAATCGCGAACACCGCACCGAGCGACAGCACGTAGTGGAAGTGCGCGACGACGTAGTAGGTCTCCTGGAGCACGCGGTCGACACCGGCGTTTGCCAGCACGACACCGGTGACGCCTCCGATCGTGAACAGGAAGATGAAGCCGACCGCCCAGATCATCGGGGCCCGGAACTCGATCGAGCCGCCCCACATCGTGGCGATCCAGGAGAAGATCTTCACGCCGGTCGGAACTGCGATGACCATCGTCGCCGCCACGAAATAGGCCTGCGTCGCCGAGGACATGCCGACCGTGTACATGTGATGCGCCCAGACCACGAAGCCGATGCCGCCGATCGCGACCATGGCGTAGGCCATGCCGAGATAGCCGAACACGGGCTTGCGCGAGAAGGTCGAGACGATCTGGCTGATCATGCCGAAGCCGGGCAGGATCAGGATGTACACCTCGGGGTGACCGAAGAACCAGAACAGATGCTGGAACAGCACGGGGTCGCCGCCGCCGTCGGGCGCGAAGAACGTCGTGCCGAAATTGCGGTCGGTCAGCAGCATGGTGATCGCACCGGCGAGCACCGGCAGCGACAGCAGCAGCAGGAATACCGTCACCAGGATCGACCACACGAACAGCGGCATCTTGTGCAGGGTCATGCCCGGTGCGCGCATGTTGAAGATCGTGGTGATGAAGTTGATGGCACCGAGGATCGACGAGGCGCCCGCCAGATGCAGCGACAGGATCGCGAAGTCGACCGCCGGCCCGGGATGGCCCGAGGTCGACAGCGGCGCGTACATGGTCCAACCCGCCCCGACGCCGTTGGAGCCCGGCTCGCCCTCGACGAAGGTCGACATCAGGAGCAGTGCGAACGAGGCCGGCAGCAGCCAGAACGAGATGTTGTTCATGCGCGGGAACGCCATGTCGGGCGCGCCGATCATCAGCGGCACGAACCAGTTGCCGAAGCCGCCGATCATCGCAGGCATGACCATGAAGAAGATCATGATCAGGCCGTGAGAGGTCACGAACACGTTGTAGGTGTGAGCCTCGTGGAAGATCTGCACGCCCGGATACATCAGCTCGGCCCGGATCGCGATCGACATCGCGGCACCGATGATGCCGGCGATGACTGCGAAGACCAGGTACATCGTGCCGATGTCCTTGTGGTTGGTCGAATAGACGTAGCGCCGCCATCCGGTCGGATGGGCGTGCTCGTCATGCCCGTGGGCTTGCGCGTGATCGCCGTGTGCCGCTGCGCTCGTTGCCATTTTCAAATCCTGCCTTGCGTCCCGTTCGGACCTCTGGAGGTCCCGCCCTTATTCGCTTTCAGTCCCTCAAGCCGTCACCCGACGCTATTGCGTCGGACCGGCCGCGGAGGCGTAGGTGCTGGTGCCGCCGCTCGCAAACTTCTTCTTCGCCGCCTCGACCCAAGAGGCGAACTCCTGGTCGCTGACCACGCGGATCGCGATCGGCATGAAGGCGTGATCCTTGCCGCACAGTTCCGAGCACTGACCGTAATACATGCCGGTCTTGGTGGCCTTGAACCAGGTCTCGTTCAGGCGACCCGGGATGGCGTCGATCTTGACGCCGAAAGCCGGCAGGGCAAAGGCGTGGATGACGTCCGCGCCCGTGGTCTGGACCCGAATCACCTTGTCGACCGGAACCACCATCTCGTTGTCGACGCCGAGGAGGCGGGGCTGCTTGTCCTGCGCCATCAGTGAATCAAACTCGAACTTGCCGTTGTCCGGATAGGCATAGGACCAGTACCACTGCTTGCCGGTGGCCTTGACGGTCAGGTCCGCCTTCGGAATGTCGAGCTCCAGGAACAGAAGCCGGAACGAGGGCACCGAGATGCCGACCAGGATCAGCACCGGCACGAGTGTCCAGGCCACCTCGATCAGCGTGTTGTGAGTGGTCCGCGACGGCACCGGATTGGCCTTCGCGTTGAACTTGATGACCACGATCACGAGCAGCGCCAGGACGAACAGCGTGATCAGCGTGATCAACACGAACAAGAAGTTGTGGAACCAGACAATGTTGTCCATCACGGGAGAACCGGACTGCTGAAGCGTCCATTCCCACGGCGCCGGCTGCCCAAGCTCGGCGTATGCCGCACCACCCGTCGCCAGCACGACCCCAGCCGCCGCCAAGGCGGTGGCGGTCAATCCCAGCAATTGCCGGCCCACCCGACCCATCGACATCCTCATGCCGTTCGCGCTCCCCTTACGAAATCACCCCGAATGCGTTCCCCCTGTTTGCGGGAACGCTTATTCGACCCGCCAGTCCGACAACCGCCACGCAAGAATACCTCTAAGAGGAATTGGGGCCAGATCGCTAGAACGCGAAATCAAGCCTCTCAAACCATAATTCTTGATCTATCGCAATGCAGTCTTGAGCTCGGCCTGCCAGCCATCACCGGCAGGATAATTCCCGGTAACTTCAGACAAAAATACCGTTGCCCGGGAGGCTGCGGCTTGACAGCGGAATTGCCCGCGTTAGGCACTGACTGACAGCCGCGCCGGAGGCTGATTCGTGCGGACACCAGCGATGTGGGCGGCGCGGAATTTGCTTGTGAATCGCCTTCACAACGCCGTCATTCCCGTATCAGTCCGCCAGGTGCACGCAAAGGAAGGCGAGCAGAGGGACCGACCCCATGGGGCTTTCGACATCGATGGCAAGGCGGGAAAATGGCCTCGCGGCGGTGGCCGTCCTCTTGGCTGCAATGGTCATCCTGGCGTTACCAGGCCGTGCCCATGCGCAGGGCGCGGTGCGCTCCGTGCATGGCGATTGGCAGATTCGCTGCGACACCCCGCCTGGCGCCCAGACCGAGCAATGCGCGCTGATCCAGAGCGTGGTCGCGGAAGACCGCTCCAATGCCGGCCTGACCGTGATCGTGCTCAAGACCGCCGACCAGAAGAGCCGCTTGATGCGGGTGGTCGCGCCGCTTGGGGTCCTCTTGCCCTCAGGCCTCGGGCTCAAGCTCGACAACCAGGACGTCGGCCGCGCCGGCTTCGTCCGCTGCCTGCCCAACGGCTGCGTCGCCGAGGTCGTCCTCGAAGACAAGCTGCTCGGCCAGCTCCGCAGCGCCAAGACCGCGACTTTCATCATCTTCGAGACGCCGGAAGAAGGCATCGGCTTCCCGCTCAGCCTGAACGGGCTGGGTGAGGGATACGACAAGCTGCCGTAGGAGGCAGCGCGTCACGCCGGCAGCTGGTTGCCGCTATCAGTCGGCGTAGCGGGCGGCGATATCCCGGAACTGCTCGCTGATCTCGGCGAAGGCGTCCACGACATCCGGATCGAAGTGACGGCCGCGGCCGTCGAGGATGATCTTGACCGCCTCGTCATGGGACATCGCGTCCTTGTAGACCCGATGCGTGGTCAGGGCGTCGTAGACGTCGGCCACCGCCATCAGGCGGGCCGAGATCGGAATGGCGGCGCCCGCAAGCCCGTTCGGATAACCGCTGCCGTCCCATTGCTCATGATGGTTCAGGGCGATCTCCTTGGCGCAGGCGAGGAAATCGACGGTGATGCCGAGCTGCGTCTCGGCCTTCTCGATCGCCTGGTGGCCGAGCCTCGCGTGGGTCTTCATGATCTCGAATTCCTCAGGGTCGAGCCTGCCGGGCTTCAACAGGATGCTGTCGGGAATGCCGACCTTGCCGATGTCGTGCAGCGGGGCGGACTTGAACAGGATGTCGAGGCTAGCCCCGGCCAGATGGGCGGCGAAGGCCGGATGGGATTGCAGGTGCCGCGCCAGTGCCCGCACGTAATGCTGGGTGCGCCGGATGTGATTTCCGGTCTCGTTGTCGCGCGTCTCCACCAGCGATGCCAGGATCACGATCGTGGCATCCTGCATCGCCAGGAGTTTGCGGGTCCGCTTTTCGACCTCGATCTCGAGCAGGTCGTTCTGGTTCTTCAGAACGTCCCGCGCGGCCTTCAAGGTGGTCTGCGTCGAGTACTCCTTGCGTACGAGGAATTCGCGCCACCATCCGATTCCCGCCGCCAGGATGAACAGCGTCACGACGTGATAGGACCAGTAGAAGAATGCCCCGACATCAGCCCCGAGTTCGGCCTGCATCGCAGCTTCGAACGTCAGCAGGATCGCGAGCCCCGCCGGCAGCGCGAAGCGGAATTGGACGCCCAGGATGACGAAGCAATAGAACTCGAGAAAGGTGAAGTTGAGGATTCCGACCCACGACTTCAGCCCCATGCCGCCCTGCTCGTCGATGAGGGACAGAACCCAGAACAGGCTCCAGGCCACCGCCACGATGAAGGTGGACATCACCGATTGCCAGTGCCGCCGCGCCGTCTCGGTGAAGGAATAAGCCAGCCCGATTCCGAGTAGGGGCAGGCAGAGCTGGATGCGGTAGAAATTCGCCGATGCGTTGAAGGCCATCCGGTCGACGAGATAGTCGCCGAGTATCAGCGCCATCCCCACCACGAGGCTTGCCTGGGCGTAACGATAATAGAAGCCGTGATAATAGCGGCAAAACTTGTCTTCATAGGCCGCACTGGCAAAAGACAATTTTGGCCGCAGCGGCAGTGTGTCGGCTTGATCGAGACTGGTCACAACCGGGCTTCCCAGCGCGACGCGGGATCGCACGCGCGAGCGGGAAAGGTTCCATCGACGCCCTAAGTGCCGGTGAAGACTTCGGCCCGTAGAACTACGGCGCCGCGCTGCGAATTCCGATGGGCCGCGAATGCTTCTTGCCCCGAGCGCGAGGCCTCACTGGCATCACCGCCCGTGGACGCTTTCGCCTGGCTCGGGGAAAGGGCAATGATTTCAATCATGTCGTTTCGGTAATGTGACGGCGCGCCCTCTCGCCGAACGGCCGGGAAGCCATTATCTTGCCGGACATCTCTCCGAGAATGGATGACCGATGACCAATCCTGCCGCGACCTCCCTGCTCGACCGCGCCAATCTCGACCGCGACCAGGTTCGCCACGAGGTCGCGCGCGGACTTTCCGGTGCCGACGACGGCGAGCTGTTCCTGGAGTACAGCCAGACCGAAGCACTGATGTTCGACAATGGGCGGCTGAAGCAGGCGACCTACGACACCTCGCAAGGCTTTGGCCTGCGCGCCGTCAAGGACGATGCGGTCGGCTATGCGCATTCCTCCGACGTTTCGCTGCCGGCGCTGATTCGCGCGGCCGACGCGGTCGCTGCCGTGCGCGGCGGCTATTCCGGCAGCTTTGCCGCGCCGCCTCCGCACACCAATGTGCGCCTCTATGGCGACGACAATCCGCTCGATGCCCCAGGCTTCGAAACCAAGGTCAAGCTGCTCGCCGAGATCGACGCTTACCTGCGCGACAAGGATCCGCGGGTGCGGCAGGTCAGTGTCAGCCTGGGCGCGACCTGGCAGGTGGTCGAGATCCTGCGGCCCGACGGCGAGAGCTACCGCGACATCCGCCCGCTCGTGCGCGTCAATGTTTCCGTCGTCGCCGGCCAGGGCGACCGCCAGGAGAGCGGCAGCAAGGGCTATGGCGGCCGTGCCGGCTATGCCGAATTCATCGAGACCAGGTCCTGGCGCGAGGCCGCCGACGGTGCGCTGCGCGAGGCGCTGGTCAATCTGGAATCGATTCCGGCGCCCGCTGGGGAGATGGACGTTGTGCTGGGCGCCGGCTGGCCCGGCGTGATGCTGCATGAAGCGGTCGGCCATGGCCTCGAGGGCGACTTCAACCGCAAGAAGACCTCGGCATTTGCCGGACTGATGGGCCAGCAGGTCGCGGCCAAGGGCGTCACGGTGGTCGACGACGGCACGATTGCCTCGCGGCGCGGCTCGCTCTCGATCGACGACGAGGGCACGCCGACCAACCGCACCGTGCTGATCGATGACGGCATCCTGGTCGGCTACATGCAGGATCGTCAGAACGCGCGGCTGATGAACATGAAGCCGACCGGCAACGGCCGCCGACAGGGCTATGCCCATGTGCCGATGCCGCGTATGACCAACACCTACATGCTCGCCGGCGACCGCGATCCGGCCGAGATCATCGCATCGGTGAAGAACGGCGTATTCGCCGCCAATTTCGGCGGCGGCCAGGTCGACATCACCTCGGGCAAGTACGTGTTCCAGTGCACCGAGGCCTACAAGATCGAGAACGGCAAGATCGGGGCGCCGCTGAAGGGCGCCATGCTGATCGGCAACGGACCGACCGACCTGCATCGCATCCGCATGATCGGCAACGACCTCGCGCTCGACACTGGCATCGGTACCTGCGGCAAGAACGGCCAGGGCGTGCCTGTGGGCGTCGGCCAGCCGTCGCTGCTGATGGAACGCATCACCGTGGGTGGAACGGGCGCATGAGTGTTGAAGAGAAGGTCACTGTAGCTCCCAAGCGGAAGAGCAGCGGCTGGGCCGGGCAACTTGCACAGCTCGCCGGCATCGTCGCCGCGGTCTTCATCGCCAAGGGCGCGCTCGCCGAGCCGTTCTACGTGCCGTCGGGATCAATGGAGCCGACGCTCCTGATCGGCGACGCGCTGCTCGCCTCGAAATTCCCCTATGGTTACGGCACTTCGTCGCTTCCGATCCAGATCAACCTGCCCGAAAGCGGCCGCGTCTTCGCGGAGACGCCCAAGCTCGGCGACGTCGTGGTCTTCCGCTGGCCCGGCGATCGCTCGCAGGCCTGGGTCAAGCGCGTCGTGGGCCTGCCCGGTGATCGCATCCAGATGCGGCAGGGCCAGCTCTTCATCAACGACCGCCCCGCCGAACTGAAGCCGGACGGGGTCGGGTCGGCCGAGAACGACAGCGGTGGCAGCGAACCCGCCTACCGCTATGTCGAAACGCTGCCGAATGGCGTCTCGCACCTGATCTTCAAGATGCGCGACAACGGTCCGCTCGACAACACGGCGGAAGTGACGGTGCCGGCCGGCCACCTCTTCGTGCTCGGCGACAACCGCGACAATTCCGCCGACAGCCGCGTGCCGCTCCGCTCCGGCGGCGTCGGCCTGCTGCCGATCGACAATCTGATCGGCCGTGCGGATGCGGTGGTCGGCTCCTGGGATCTCGGCATGCGCAGCCAGCCGCTATGGACCTGGCCGTCGGGGTTCAGGCTGGCGCGGTTCTTCACCGCGGTGCATTGAGCGGATCGCAACCGTGGGTGAGGACGAATTTCTCGCTCTTGCCTTGCGAAATCCCGTCAACGCAGCGATTCTCGACGAACTTCATCGCCTCGCACTGCCGGATCCGTGGCTGGTCGCAGGCTGCCTGGTGCAGACGGTGTGGAACGTGCTCACCGGCCGTGCGATCGGTCACGGCATCGCCGACTACGACGTGTTCTACTTCGATCCCGATACGTCGTGGGAGGCGGAGGACTCAGTGATTCGCAGACTTCATGCGCAGCTTGGCCATCGCGGGGACAAGATCGAGATCCGCAATCAGGCGCGCGTGCATCTGTGGTACCCCGACAAGCACGGCCTGCCCTATCCGCCATTGATGCGCTCGACCGACGGCATAGATCGCTTCCTCACCGAGAACACGCAAGTTGGGGTGAGGCGCGCCGCCGATGGCCATGAGGTCTATGCACCGCACGGGTTTGACGACATTGCGGCGCTGATCGTGCGGCCCAACCGGGCGCTCAATTTTTCAGTGGCGAATTACACGGCGAAGGCCGCGCGATGGAAGGCGCTGTGGCCGGAACTCACGGTGATCGCGGCGGAATGAGAGCTCGCAGAATGGGCATAGCGGAACGTGCCCACACGTCTGTCGCCGTATCGGAAGGATCGTGGGCACGGCGCAAGGGTGCCTTTGCCCACCACTCGGCACCGCATTTACCGCACCACGCCCGATGTAAACCCCGCCTTCCGTCGCGGCGGCTTGATCTCCTTTTTCAGGAAGCAGCGCGCCTCGCGCCCGGTGTAGCCCGGGCGGGTATAGGTGAAGGCGCGGCATTTGTTGTCGGCGGTGCAGGCGGCCTTGCAGGCCTCGACGCCATCCCCCTCCTTCAGTTCGAAATTGCGCAAGTCGCCGCCGGGGCGGTCGATCGAGGTCTCGACACCCTCGACGCGCGGTTCGATCACGCCGGCGCCGCGTACCCCGGAGATGCAGCAACTCCCCGGCACGCGTGCCGGCACGGAGTTCTTCAGCCAGCAGACCGCCGAGCCGCCCTCGACGTCGGGATAGCTGAAGCTCCAGGAGCGGCAGCGGCGGTCGCGCTCGCACAGCAAAGCGCAGTCCTCCGGATCGCCTGATGCGACCGGCGCGCTGAAATAATCGCCGCCGGGCCGGTCGAATGCGGTCTGGGCGCGCGCCGGCACGCTCGCTAATGCGAGCGAAAGCAGCGTGACACATGCCACGACGTTTGCCAGGACCTTTGCCAGGACCTTTGCCAGGACGGCCCCGGACGGGCGGCACATTCCCATCGGAACAGCTTTCGAGTTATTGACGGCGCTCAGGTTTTTCCAGCCGGTCATTTGATCGCCGCAAACCTGTATGGGCGATGAACGGCTCAAATCCTGATCGAGCTTGCCGATCTAGAACGCGTATTCCGCGTAGGCTGGTTCCACCGAACCCTTCCAAGGACCATTGAATTTGTCGAGCATCTCCTCGGCCGGCGTCCGGCCTGAATCGATGATGCGGTCCAGCGGCTCGAGATGGCGGGTCTCGTCGCGGCCGAGCTGGTCGATCCGGCCGCGCCGGCGCAAGCCGGCATGTGCAAGGACAAGGCACTCCTTGGCGATCTCGAAAAGATAACGATCCTTGATTCGCGCCTTGAAGCCGAGGCGCGGCACGTCGTCACGCAAGGCCTGACGCTCATATGCGGTCCAGTGCTTCACCAGGTCCCAGGCGGCGTCGAGCGAAGCCTCGTCATAGAGCAGACCGACCCAGAACGCCGGCAGCGCCGGCAAGCGCCCCCACGGGCCGCCGTCGGAGCCGCGCATCTCCAGATAGCGTTTGAGCCGCACTTCCGGGAAGATCGTCGAGAGATGATTGGCCCAGTCCGACAGCGTCGGACGCTCGCCCGGAAGGTTGTTGTTGCGGCCCTCGAAGAACGCGCGGAACGAGGAGCCCGACACGTCGATGTACTCCTCGCCGCGCTTGACGAAATACATGGGCACGTCGAGCGCGTAGTCGACATAGCGCTCGAATCCCATGCCGTCCTCGAACGCCCAGGGCATCATGCCCGAACGGGCATTGTCGGTGTCGCGCCAGATTTCGGAGCGGAAGGAGAGAAAGCCGTTCGGCCTGCCCTCGGTGAACGGCGAATTGGCGAACAGCGCGGTCGCGACCGGCTGCAGCGCAAGCGAGACGCGCAGCTTCTTGACCATGTCGGCTTCCGAGGAAAAGTCGAGATTGGTCTGCACGGTGCAGGTCCGGTACATCATGTCGAGGCCGTACTGGCCGACCTTCGGCATGTAGTTGGTCATGATCTTGTAGCGGCCCTTGGGCATCATCGGAATGTCGGCGCGCGACCAGGACGGCGTCATTCCGAGGCCGAGGAACCCGATGCCGAGCGGCGTTGCGATCTCGCGCACCTGGGCAAGATGCGCCATCAACTCGCTCTGGGTCTGATGCACGTTCTCGACCGGCGCGCCGGACAGCTCGAACTGTCCGCCGGGCTCGAGCGAGATCGCGCCGCCGCCGGTGACGTCGTGAAGGCCGATGATATTGCCCTTCTCCATGATCGGCTCCCAGCCGAGCAGGAGCTTCATGCCTTCGAGCAGCGCGCCGATGCCGCGCGCGCCTTCGTAAGGCACCGGGCGGTGGCCTTCGAGCGTGAACGGCGTCTTCTCGTGCTCGGTGCCCATGCGGAATTCGGAGGGGTCCTTGCAGCCGGCCTCGAACCACTCGACGAGTTCGTCGCGTGATTGCAGTGGCGTCATGTCGATCTGGTCTCGCGCCATATCAAACTCTAATCAAAAGCGCTTCGACCGAACGCGCGCGGGTGACAGGGACGGGCCGCGAACCCACCGGTTGCGCGGGCGAGCGAGTTTGCGACGCGATCATCGCGACGGCATGGTTTCGTTGGCGACCGCGGGCGGCAGCTTCATCTCACCGCACGAGCAGCCGAGGCGATCGAGCAGATTGCTGAGCTTGACGGCGTCGGCGTCCGACAGCTTCGAACCGACATATTTCTCGATCGCGGCCGAATAAGCACCCCACATCCGCTTCTGCAGCTCGCGGCCGGCTTCGGTGATCTCGACGAACTGACCGCGCTTGTCGATCTTGCATTCGCGGCGCGAGGCGAGGCCCTCATCGACCAAGCGATCGATCAGCCGCGAGGTGGAATATTGCGGGATCAGCATCTGCCGCTCGAGTTCGACCGGCCGCAGCTCGCCCGATGGGGCGCGCGACAATTCGAGCAGCGCGTCATACCAGGCCAGCGGTGGAAAGCCGGCCTTCTTCAGATCCTGCTCGACGCAATCGAGCACCCGGCTCTGCACCCGCATCAGGCGGATCCAGGCGGCTGTTGCCTCGGTCGATGGTTTGCGTTTCATGGTCCCGCTCAAACTCGTTCCCGTCTCTTACTCCATTTGATGCATGTGCATCAATCTTGACTCTTTCAAGCAGATGCAGGTAGTCGCACTTTCGGCCGAACCAAGCATCAGACGAAGGAAACTCCGCGAAACGGGGCGAATCGCCTCGTTGCCGGCTCACTGTCCTCCCACATTGCGCTCCTGGAAGCCGCCCTGCCAAGCCGAGCCGACCGAGGGGGATTTTTGGCGCCAAAACGCTCGAAAATTGTGTGTCTGAAGCTGAACCCAGTCCCCTGCCCGGGCCTCGGCAGCGGTGGGATCGTGACCGAAGGCCTGCTGATTGTCCAGCGATCGCAGGTACCGACGCGCGAAAGGCCGGATCAGGCGATCCGGCCTTTGTGGGGCGGCATGTACGGCCGGCTACACGCCTTTCTCAGGCCGCCGCCTTTTTCGGCGCGAAGCGGCCGTAGAAGGTCTCGCCCTTCGCCGCCATCTCCTCGAGCAGCTTGGGCGGAGCGAAGCGCGATCCGTACTTCGCCTCCAGCTTGTGGCAGAGCTCGACGAACTTCTTCGTGCCCATGAAATCGATGTAGGACAGCGTGCCGCCGGTGAACGGCGCAAAGCCGAAGCCGAGGATGGAGCCGACATCGGCTTCGCGCGGATCGGTGATGACGTGATCCTCCACCGTGCGCGCGGCTTCCACGGCCTGCACCACCAGGAAGCGCTGCTTCAGCTCCTCGACGTCCAGCGTATCGGGATCGAGCTGCTTCGGCTGCAAGGCCGAAAGGCCCGGCCAAAGGCTCTTCTGGCCCTTTCCCTTCTCGGGATAGTCGTAGAACCCCTTGCTGTTCTTGCGCCCCAGGCGGCCCTGCTTCTCGACCATCTCCACCATCAGCTTCTTCTGATCGGGATTGATGGCGTTGGGGCCGAGATCCGCCTCGGTGGCCTTCATGATCTTCAGACCGAGGTCGAGCGCGACTTCATCCGACAGCGAGAGCGGGCCGACCGGCATGCCGGCCATCTTGGCGCAGTTCTCGATCATCGCCGGCGGGACGCCTTCGAGGAACATCTCGTTGCCCTCGGCAACATAACGGCCGACGCAGCGATTGGCGAAGAAGCCGCGAGAGTCGTTCACGACGATCGGCGTCTTGCCGATCTGACGGACGTAGTCGAGCGCGGTCGCGAGCGCGACGTCGCCGGTGTTCTTGCCGAGGATGATCTCGACCAGCATCATCTTCTCGACCGGCGAGAAGAAGTGGATGCCGATGAACTTGCCCTGGTCCTTGAAGCTCTCCGCCAGCGAGGTGATCGGCAGCGTCGAGGTGTTGGAGGCGAAGATCACGTCCGGCTTCAGATATTCCTGCGCCTTGGCAAAGGTGTCCGCCTTGACCTTGCGGTCCTCGAACACGGCCTCGATGACAAGGTCGACGTCCTTCAGCGCGGCGTAGTCCGCCGTCGGCGTGATGCGCGCGAGCAGCGCTTCGGCGTCCGTCGGCTTGGCGCGGCCTTTCTTGATCTGCTCCTCGATCACCTTCTGCGCGTGCGCCTTGCCCTTGTCGGCGCTCTCCTGGTCGCGATCGATCAGCACGACGTCGAGCCCGGCACGGGCCGAGACATAGCCGACGCTGGCGCCCATGAAGCCGGCGCCGATCACCGCAATCTTCTTCACCTTGGTCGCGGGCACGTCCTTCGGCCGGCGCGCGCCCTTGTTGAGCTCCTGCATCGACAGGAACAGGCTGCGGATCATCGCGGCCGCTTCCTTGGAGCGCAGCACCGAGGCGAAGTATCGCGACTCGACGCGCAACGCGGCGTCGATCGGCAGCTGCAGGCCCTCATAGACACAGCTCATGATCGCGCGCGCGGCCGGGTAATTGTCGTAGGTCTCACGGCGATAGATCGCGTTGCCGGCCGGGAACATCATCATGCCGGCCTTGGAGAACACGGGGCCGCCCGGGAGCCTGAAGCCTTTCTCGTCCCAGGGCGCGACAGCCTTGCCGCCACCCTTGATCCAGTCTTTCGCCGCCTTGACCAGATCGGCGGCGGGCACGATGGCGTGAATGAGATTGAGCTGCTTGGCCTTCTCGACGGTGACGAAATCGCCCTTGAGGAGGATCGTCATCGCGTCCTGCGGCGGCACCAGACGCGGCACACGCTGCGTGCCGCCGGCGCCTGGGAACAGGCCGACCTTGACCTCGGGCAGTCCCAGCCGCGTCTTGGGATTTTCCGCGGCGACTCGATAGTGACAGCACAGCGTAATCTCGAAGCCGCCGCCAAGGGCGAGGCCGTTGATCGCGGCCGCCCACGGCTTGCCCGAGGTTTCGATGCCGCGCAGCACCTGGGAGAAGCGGCGGCTCTGGTCGAACAGCATCTGGTTCGCCGCGGTCTCGCCCTGCTCCTTGAACACCTTGGCATAGGCCTGGTTCATGCCTTCGAGCATGGAGAGATCTGCGCCGGCGCAGAACGCTTCTTTCGCCGAGGTGATGACGACGCCCTTCACCGCCGCATCCGCCGTGGTCGCCTTGACGATCGCCTCGAGCTCGTTGGTCGAGGTCTCGTCGAGCACGTTCATCGAACGGCCCGGGATGTCCCAGGTGACGAGCGCGATGCCGTCTGCGTCGGTCTCAACCTTGAAGTTCTTGTACGACATGTTGGTTGCTCCCTACCCTTTAGACGCGCTCGATGATGGTCGCGGTGCCCATGCCGCCGCCGATGCAGAGCGTGACGAGGGCGGTGGACTTGTTGGTGCGCTCGAGCTCGTCGAGCACGGTGCCGAGGATCATCGCGCCGGTCGCGCCGAGCGGATGGCCGAGCGCGATGGCGCCGCCATTGACGTTGATCTTGGCATTGTCGATGTCGAAGGCCTGGATGTAGCGCAGCACGACGGAGGCGAAGGCCTCGTTGAGCTCGAACAGGTCGATGTCCGACTTCTTCATGCCGGAGCGCGCGAACAGCTTCTCGGTGACGTCGACGGGACCGGTCAGCATCATTGCCGGCTCCGAGCCGATGTTAGCGAAGGCGCGGATCCTTGCGCGCGGCTTCATGCCGTACTTGCTGCCCGCTTCCTTGCTGCCGAGCAGGACGGCACCGGCGCCGTCGACGATGCCCGAGGAATTGCCGGCGTGGTGCACGTAGTTGACGCGCTCGATCTCCGGATGCGACTGCACCGCAACCCCGTCGAAGCCGCCCATCTGCGCCATCATCGTGAACGACGGCTGCAGCTGCGCCAGCGATTGCATCGTGGTCGAGGGCCGCATGTGCTCGTCCTTGGCGAGGATGGTCAGGCCGTTGATGTCCTTGACCGGCACCACGGACTTGTCGAAGCGGCCCTCGTCCCAGGCCTTGGCCGCGCGCTGCTGGCTCTGCACCGCATAGGCATCGACGTCGTCGCGCGAGAAGCCGTATTTGGTGGCGATCAGATCGGCCGAGACGCCCTGCGGCATGAAATAGGCCGGCACCGCGATCGAGGGGTCCATCGGCCAGGCGCCGCCGGAGGCGCCGATGCCGACGCGGCTCATCGATTCGGCGCCGCCGCCGATCACGAGCTCATGCTGGCCGCTCATGATCTGCGCCGCGGCGAAGTTCACGGCATCGAGGCCGGAGGCGCAGAAGCGGCTGATCTGCACGCCGGGGACGGCTTCGCCGAGGCCGGCCTTCAGCGCGGCGAAGCGCGCGATGTCGGAACCCGCTTCGCCGACCGGATCGACCACGCCGAGCACGACGTCGTCGACCGAGTCTTCAGGCAGGTTGTTGCGGTCCTTCAGCGCCTTCAGCGGCACGGTCGCGAGCGCAAGCGCGGTGACTTCGTGCAGCGCGCCGTCCGCCTTGCCGCGGCCGCGCGGGGTGCGAACGTGGTCGTAGATGAATGCCTCAGGCATGACGCCCTCCTGGTGTGTTGTTCGATACGATTGGGAGCAGACAGCGGAAGCAGGCTCAGAACGCCTCCGCCGGCAATTCCATGATGGTGGCGCAGCCGGCCTGGATGCGCGCGAGATTGGCGGCCGTCTCCGGCAGCATCCGCTCCATGAAGAAACGGCCGGTGACGAGCTTGGTCGAGAGATAGGGCGTCGCCCCGCTCTCGGCAATCTTGGCATTGGTCACCTTCGCCATCTTCGCCCACATGTAGCCAAGCGCGACGAAGCCGAACAGATGCAGGTAATCGGTTGCGGCGGCCCCGGCATTGTCGGGCTTGGCCATCGCGTTCTGCATCAGCCAGGTGGTGGCCTGCTGCAGGTGACCGAGCGACATCGAGAGCGGCGTGATGAAGGGCTTCAGCGCCTCGTCGCCGCCGTTCTCCTTGGCGAAGGCCATGACCTCGCCGAAGAACGCCATGATGGCGCGGCCGCCGTCGCGCGGCAGCTTGCGGCCGACGAGGTCGAGCGCCTGGATGCCGTTGGCGCCTTCGTAGATCATGGCGATGCGCGCATCGCGCACGAACTGCTCCATGCCGTGCTCGGCGATGTAGCCGTGGCCGCCATACATCTGCTGCGCCTGCACCGCGTTGGCGAAGCCGTAATCGGTGAGGAAGCCCTTCAGCACCGGGGTCATCAGGCCCATGTGATCGTCGGCGGCCTGGCGGTCCTTCGGGTCCTCGGAGCGGTGGGCGACGTCGCTCTTCAGCGCGGTCCAGATCACGAAGGCGCGGGCGGCCTCGTTGAAGGCGCGGATCGAGAGCAGCGTGCGGCGCACGTCCGGATGCACGATGATCGGGTCGGCCTGCTTGTCCGGCGCCTTGGCGCCGGTGAGCGAGCGGCCCTGGATGCGCTCGCGGGCATAGGCGACCGCGTTCTGATAGGCCACTTCGGACTGCGCGAGGCCCTGCACGGCGACGCCGAGCCGGGCCTCGTTCATCATCACGAACATGCCCTGCATGCCCTTGTTCTCTTCGCCGATCAGCCAGCCGGTGGCGTTGTCGTAGTTCATCACGCAGGTCGAATTGCCGTGGATGCCCATCTTGTGCTCGATCGAGCCGCAGACGACGCCGTTGCGCTGCCCCACAGAGCCATCCGGATTCACGAGGAACTTGGGCACCACGAACAGCGAGACGCCCTTGATGCCGGCCGGCGCGCCCTCGATGCGGGCGAGCACGAGATGGATGATGTTGTCGGCGAGATCATGCTCGCCGGCCGAGATGAAGATCTTGGTGCCCGTGATCTTGAAGCTGCCGTCGCCCTGCCGGACCGCCTTGGTGCGGAGCATGCCGAGATCGGTGCCGCAATGCGGCTCGGTCAGGTTCATGGTGCCGGTCCATTCGCCGGCCACCATCTTCGGGACATAGGTCTTCTTCTGCTCGGGCGTGCCGTGGACCAGCAGCGCGGCGGTGGCGCCCATGGTGAGGCCGCCATACATCGAGAAGGCCATGTTGGCGGAGATCTGGAATTCGTTGACGGCCTGCGACAGCGTCACCGGCAGGCCCTGCCCGCCATATTCGGTCGGCGCCGACAGACCGAGCCAACCGCCCTCGGCAACCTGCTTGAACGCCTCCTTGAAGCCCTTGGGGGTGGTGACGCTGCCATCGTCTGCGCGCTTGCAGCCTTCGAGATCGCCGACACGGTTGAGCGGCTGCAGCACCTCCTCGGCGAGCTTGGCGGCTTCGCCCAGGATGGCCTCGCGCACGTCGCTCGATGCATCGGAGAAGCCCGGCAGATTGTCGTAGCGGTCGATCTGGAAGACGTCGTTGAGCAGGAAGTTCACGTCTTCGACGGGGGCTTTGTAGATCGGCATGGGGTTCTCCCGGCGGGGCCTGAGGGGATGATGTTGAGGCTATGATGGGGCGGCGGCAAGCTGCTCCGCCATCAGGCGGTGCAGCATGTTGATCGCCTTGAGCGGACGCACCATCACCTTGAAGTGAGTGATGCGTCCCTCGTTATCGAAGCTGATGATGTCGACGCCGTTGATCTCGATGCCGTCGATCATGGTCTTGAATTCGAGCACGGCGCCGTTGTCGCTGCGCCACTCGCCGACATAGGTGAAGCCGGGGCCGCCGAGCACCTTCTCGGCGCTGGCGAGGTATTTGAACGTGATGTCGCGGCCACGCTGCGGGCTATGCACCACGGGGCTTTCGAACACGGCATCGGGGTGCAGGAGGTCCCAGAGCGCGGCGCGGTCATGAGACTTCATGTAGGCGTACCAGGAGTCGAGGCCGGTCATTCAGGTGCCTCCCTAGGCCAAAGGCAAAACTTGCGAAAACAACCCCATGCACAGTATCGACAGGGTTGATTCCGCTGGTTTTTTCAGTCGGATACTTGACCCGCCTGCTCGCTGACTCATATGCACATTGACGCATATGCGCCGATGCGCATAAAGTCAAGCGGAGTTGGTCGAGCCGAAGAAAAGGAAGCCGGTCATGGCACTGGGCGACGCAATCCTCGCATGCCTGACGGAACGTCCGATGACGGGCTACGAGCTCGCCAAAACCTTCGACTCCTCGATCGGCTTCTTCTGGAAGGCCGACCACCAGCAGATCTACCGCGAACTCTCGAAGCTGCGCGACCGCGGCTACATCCAGGGCCGCGAGGTCGTGCAATCGGGCAAACCCAACAAGCTGGTTTATACCCTCACTCCGGAGGGGCGAACAGCGCTGCGGCACTGGGCCGCGCGGCCGAGCACGCCGGCCTCGACCAAGGACGACCTGCTGGTGCGCCTCCACGCGCTCGACAGCATCGACATCGAGCCGCTGCGCACCGACTTGATGGCCCGCCTGGAGCACCACCGCGACCGCCACGCCAATTACGAGCGCATCCTGAAGAAGCGCTTCCCGGACGGCACGGCGGAAGGCCGGCTCGATCTCGGCAACCTCCTCCTGCTCCGCCTGGGGGCCCGCCACGAGCAGATGGTGGCCGACTTCTGCGAGGAGGCGCTCGAGGCGCTGTCGGCCACGAGCGGCAAGGCCACGGTGGTGCCGATCGAGGAGAGCAAACGCGAAGGGAAGGGTTGAGCCCGCTAGACCGGCAAATTGTCCGTCATCCCGGGCGGGACTTCGCCTTGCTCTGACCGCTCGGCCAGAAGCTCTTTTTCAGCCTGATACCAGAAGGTATCCATTTTCCCGCTTGGCTCGCCAGCACCTTTCCAGATCTCATAGGCGCGCTTGCGGATCTCTTCTTCGGTCAGACCGGTCATTGAACCACCCTTGTTGCGGAAGTTCCAAGCTTTGAACTCGCCTACGGTTCCTAGTCGGGCGAGATTGCAGCGACGGCCCAGGAGCAGAGGCCGCCCAACTTTAAGACAGCCGCGCCGCATTCCTTAACTCGTTGTTTACCGTAACGGACAAAAGTCGGTTTTCGAGGCAGACGACCCGCGTCATATTCGATTGTCCTTGCAACCGGGGCGCGTGGGGAGGCTGGAGGCGCCGGGGTGGGGCGCCGGAGTCGGGACCGGACAGAGTCATGAATTCGCGCGTATCGTGGAGTGTCGACGGCATCGATCCATCCGTCCGGGAGCGGGCCGAAGCTGCTGCGCGTCGTGCCGGCATGTCGCTCAACGATTGGCTGAACTCCACGCTCGGCGAAACGGCCCCGCCGAATTTCCGCGGACCTTACGATCAGCGCAAAGATCCACATCAGGATCAACGTCCGCAACACATGCCGAGCCAAGGGCCCAGCCAGGAGAGCCGTGAAGTCGCGGACATCCACCAGCGGCTCGACGCCATCACCCAGCAGATCGAGCGGATCTCGAAGCCCGCGCCGCGGCAAGACTCTTCGCGACAAGATCCGTCCAGGCCCGACCTCTCGCGCGAGCAGGGCGTCGCCCGCCAGCTCAACGACGCGATCTCGCGGCTCGATGCACGCCTGTCACAAATCTCCCGCCCGCAACAGCCTCAGCCGCCGCGGCCGGCCCCAGCGCCCTCACCGGTAGAAACGCGCCAGCGCCAGGCCGATGCGGTCGAGCGCGCAGCAGCGCAGGTCTATCGCAGCTCCCCTCCCCTGAGCCCGGCTTCGTTCGACGTCGCCGTCGCCGAGATCACCGCGCGCCAGAGCGAGCTGGACGGCTTTGCGCCACGCCAGGTGCCGCCGCGTGCCGCGCCGCCGCTTGCGCCGGCCGCACCCTACGCGCCGCCAATGGCGCCGCCCTCACCCGCCTACGCGCCGCCGCCACCGCAGCCTGGGCCGGATTTCTCCTCGCTCGAGCGCCATCTGCTCAAGATCACGAGCCAGATCGAGTCGCTGCAGCGCCCCGACAACACTGAGCAGGCGATCGCAGCGTTCCGCAGCGAGCTCGCCGAGATCCGCGTCGCCATCACCGAGGCGATGCCGCGGCGTGCCATCGAATCGATCGAGAACGAAATCCGCTCGCTGCACCGCCGGATCGACGAGACCCGCTCCAACGGGACCGATGGCCAGGTACTGGCAGGAATCGAGCGCGCGCTGTCCGACATCAAGCAGGTGCTGCGCACGCTGACGCCGGCCGAGCAGCTCACGGGCTATGACGAGGCGATTCGCAACCTCGGCGCCAAGCTCGACCTGATCCTGCGCGCCAACGACGATCCCTCGACGGTGCAGCAGCTCGAAGGCGCCATCTCCGCGCTGCGCGCCATCGTCTCCAACGTCGCATCAAACGAGGCGCTCGCGCGCCTGTCCGAAGACGTGCAGCTGCTGTCGTCCAAGGTCGACCAGATCACCCGCTCCTCCGGCCCCGGCGACAGCTTTGCGGTGCTGGAGCAGCGCATCGCGGCGCTCACGGCGGCGCTGGAAACGCGCGAGCGGCCGCAGCCGTCCGAGAGCACCGAGCATCTGGAAGCTGCGATCCGGGCGCTGTCCGACCGTTTCGACCGCATGCAGGTCGGCAACGATTCCGCCTCGACCTTCGCACATCTCGAACAGCGCGTGACCTATCTGCTGGAGCGGATCGAGGCCGCCGCCGATCCGCGCAATACAAACCTGAGCCGCGTCGAGGACGGGCTGCACGATATCCTCAGGCACCTGGAGCGCCAGCAGGCGACCTATGCCGCTCTGGCCGAGAGCCGCAGTTCCGCGCCGCCGCCCGATTCCGGTATGGTCGACCTCGTCCAGCGCGAGCTCTCCGACCTCCGCTTCAGCCAGGCCGAGACCAACCGGCACACCCAGGACTCGCTCGAAGCCGTGCACAGCGCGCTCGGCCACGTCGTCGATCGCCTCTCGATGATCGAGGGCGATCTGCGCGCCGTCCGCACGGCGCCGGCGGCCCCAGCCCCGCAGCCGGCGCCGATGGCCGCCCCGGTCGAGCCCGCGCCGTTGCCGCGCGAGCCCCGGCCTCAGGCCCAACAGCCGAACTACGACCCCAAGCCTGAGCTGCCCAATCCCGCCGCCGCGCAGGCCGCGTTCGTCGCCGCCCCGCGCGAATTTCATGCCGCCGCTCCCGTCGCGCCGCCGCCGGTGCCGCAGGCGCCCCCGATTCCGCCGCGGGCAATCAGCGAAATCCTGGAGCCGCACACGGCCCGGGCCGCGCTCGCACCCGAATTGCCGCCGGATCATCCGCTCGAGCCGGGCACACGGCCGGGCGGACGCATCGCCACCCCGTCCGAGCGCATCGCGGCCTCCGAGAGCGCGATCAGCGGAATTGCCCCAGCGCCGAAAGAGCCGGTGTCGTCGTCGAGCTTCATTGCCGCCGCACGGCGTGCCGCGCAGGCCGCCGCCGCGCAGCCGGAAAAGAGCGGCCGCGCCGCCAAGGCCGGGGCTGACCGCGCCAAGGAGAAGGGCAAGGACGGGGGTTCGACCATCACCTCGAAGATCCGTTCGCTGCTGGTCGGCGCGAGCGTGGTCGTGATCGTGCTCGGCACCTTCAAGATGGCCATGAATCTGCTCGATGGCGGCAGCGCGCCGGCGCCGCAGGCAATGCAGGACGTTCCAAGCGAGCCGGCGCCGCAGCCCGCACCGCCGCCGGCGGAGAGCAAGCCCACCGCGCCCGAGCAGATCACGCCCTCGATGACGTCGCCGACGCCGATCGGACGGCAGTCTCAGAACAATGCCGCGCCGGTGCCCGCTACCAGTCCGGGCAGTTCGGCCTCGGTCGAAATCCCCTCCGCACCTGCCGCGGCCTCACCGCCGGCCTCCGGCGAGGTCACCGGCGCGCTGTCGGGCACGAGCCGGGCCAAGCTCGGCCTCGTCCAGGTGCCGCCGAGCGAGAGACTGCCCGACGGCATCGGCGGCCCGGCCTTGCGTACCGCCGCGATGAAGGGCGATGCGACCGCGGCCTACGAGGTCGCCGTCCGCTTTGCCGAAGGCAAGGGCGCGGCGACGAATTACGACGAAGCCGCCAAATGGTACGACCGCGCCGCGCAGGCGGGCGTCGTCCCTGCGACTTTCCGCCTGGGCACGCTCTACGAAAAGGGTCTCGGGGTGAAGAAGGACGCCGACATCGCCCGCCGCTACTACACCCAGGCCGCCGAGCGCGGCAACGCCAAGGCGATGCACAACCTCGCGGTGCTCGACGCCGACGGCGGCGGCCGCGGCGCGAATTACAAGAGCGCGGCGCATTGGTTCCGCAAAGCGGCCGATCGCGGCGTCGCCGACAGCCAGTTCAACCTCGGCATCCTCTATGCCCGCGGCATCGGGGTCGAGCAGAACCTCGCCGAATCCTACAAATGGTTCAGCCTGGCGGCCGCCCAGGGCGACACCGATGCGTCCGGCAAGCGCGACGACGTCGCCAAGCGCCTCGACCCGCAATCGCTCGCCGCCGCCAAGCTCGCGATCCAGACCTTCAGCGCCGAGCCTCAGCCCGACGACGCCGTCAACGTCGCGACGCCGAACGGCGGCTGGGACAGCGCGCCGCAGGCGAGCGCGAAGCCGGCGGCGAAGGCGGTCGCGACGAAGCGGTCGGCCTCAGCGGCGCACTGAGCGCGATCTAGGTTTAGGTAAAAAAAGCCTCGAACTCGGTGCACCTCTCCCGCATGCGGGAGAGGTCGCGGCGCGAAGCGACGCGGGTGAGGGTTTCTCCTCTGGGGGATTGTCCCGTTGCGGAGATACCCTCTCCCCCGCCCTCCCCCGCAAGCGGGGGAGGGAGCGCACCTCCATCGTCGGAGGCATCGCGGGTTTCTCGGCGCTCGCTGCACGCATTCACCACGCGCACATTTCCCGGTCCCTCCGGCGGACGAATTCCGCTATTGAAGGGCGCGGCAATCGTTGCGCCCTCCGGCGGGCATTCCGCGTTCATCGATCCGTCTCGCCGGAGCGTGGTCCCTCGATGCAGCTCTATCTTCCGATCGCCGATCTTCCGGTCAACGTCCTGCTGGTGCTGGCGATGGGCGCCGCGGTCGGCTTCGTCTCCGGCATGTTCGGCATCGGCGGCGGCTTCCTGATGACGCCGCTGCTGATCTTCATCGGCATCACGCCGGCGGTGGCGGTCGCCTCCGTGGCGAGCCACATCGCCGCCTCGTCCTTTTCCGGCGCGCTGTCATATTGGCGGCGGCGCGCGATCGATCCGGCGCTGGCGAGCGTGCTGCTTTGCGGCGGCGTCACCGGCACGACGCTCGGCGTCTGGGCCTTCACCCAGCTCCGCGCGCTCGGCCAGCTCGACCTGATGATCGCGCTCTCCTACGTCGTGCTGCTCACCACCGTGGGCAGCCTGATGTTCTCCGAAGGCCTGCGCGCCTTGATGCGGACCCGGCGTGGCGCGCTGCCGCCGCGCCGCACGCACAACTGGATCCACGGCCTGCCGCTGAAGATGCGGTTCAAGCGGTCGAAGATCTATCTCTCGGTGATCCCGGTCGTGGTCGTCGGCATCCTGATCGGCTTCATCGGCGCCATCATGGGCATCGGCGGCGGCTTCATCCTGGTGCCGATCATGATCTATCTCTTGAGGGTGCCGACCTCGACGGTGATCGGGACCTCGATGGTGCTGACGCTGGTCACCATGCTGTTCGCGACCATGCTGCACGCGGTGACCAATCATTTGGTCGACGCGGTGCTGGCGCTGATCCTGATGGTCGGCGGCGTCACCGGGGCGCAGTTCGGCGCCCGCGCCGGCCAGAAGATCCGTGGCGAGCAGCTGCGGCTGCTGCTCGGCCTTTTGATCCTCTCGGTCGGAATCCGCTTCGCGATCGAGCTGGTGATCCAGCCTTCGGACCTCTTCACCATCCGCGAGCTCGGAGCGAGCGGATGATGCGCACGCTTCTCGCCATCGTCCTCGTCCTGCTGCTCGGCGGCGTCGCCCGGGCCGAACGGCTGATCGTGTCGGTTTCCAACCACCGCGTCACGGTGACGCCGGACTATTCCGGCGAGGAGCTGGTGCTGTTTGGATCGGTCGAGAAGGACGCCACGACGCCGGCCGACCGCGCGGCCTACGATCTCGTCGTCACCGTGAAGGGCCCCCGTGCCGACATGGTGACGCGGCGGAAGGAACGCACCTTCGGCATCTGGATCAACACCGACTACCGGCAGTTCCTGCAGGTGCCGAGCTATCTGGCGCTGTTCGCCAACCGCCCCTTCGACGCCATCACCTCGCCCGAGATCGCGCGGCGGCAGCAGATCGGGCTGAACAACGTGCTGCTGACGCAGCGAGTCAGCGGCGATTTCGCCGACGTGGTGCCGAACGACGCGTTCCGCTCGGCCTTCATTCGCCTGCGCACCCAGCGCGGGCTCTATCGCGAAGACGGAAGCGCGGTGACATTCCTGACCCCGACGCTGTTCCGGACCGGCATTCCGCTGCCGGCGGAGGTGCCGATCGGGACCTACGAGGTCGAGATCAAGCTGTTCGCGAACGGAGCGTTCATCGGCAAGACCGAGACCGCGTTCGAGATCGTCAAGGTCGGCTTCGAGCAGTTCGTGGCCACGACCGCGCGGCACAACGGGCTGCTCTACGGTCTCGCCACGGTGGCGATGGCGCTGATGACGGGCTGGATGGCGTCGATCGTGTTCAGGAAGGATTAGCGGCGGACACCGGTGCGATAGCACGCCTTCACATCGCCTGCAGCTTCGCCTTCGCCGGCCGCGTCACCAGATAGATGCCGAGCGCGACCGGGATGATGCCCAGGAGATCGCGCGCCTCGACCTGCTCGCCGAGCACGAGGAACGCGAACAGCATGCCGAGCGGCGGCATCAGGAAATGATAGGCGCTGGCGGCGGTGGCGCCGCAGACCTTCAGGAGATGGAACCAGAGCCAATAAGCGAGGATCGAGCCGCCGAGCACCAGGAAGGCGAACGCGCCGATCAGGCTCGGCGTATAGTCGATCGCCTGGATATCGGCGAAAATGAGCGCGACCGGCGCGAGCACGATTCCGGCGGCGAGGTTCTGCACGCCGTTGCCGATCCACAACGACCCCTTGGGCGAGAGCAGCTTGAACAGGATGGTGCCGGCAACGATCGAGGCGAGCGAGGCCAGCGTAAAGACGATGCCGTTGAGGCTGTCCGTGCCGACCGCGAGGCGGTGCCAGACGATCGCGGTCACGCCGACGACACCGAGCAGGAGCCCGCTTGCCTTGCGCCAGGTCATGCCTTCGCCGAGCAGCAGCGCGGCGAGGCCGGCAGTGAAAACCGGATTGGCGGACACGATCAGGCCGCCGAGGCCGGCTGAGACCGATTGCAGGCCGGTGTAGCCGAGGCCGAGATAGAGCGCGTTGTTGGCGATGCCGAGCACGGCGAAAACAGCTGCATCGCGCCAAGAGAGTGACCAGGCCTCACCGCGGACCAGCGTCGCCCCGAGGATCAGGACCCCGGCGAGCGAGAAGCGCGCGGCGAGCAGGATCAACGGCGGGCAATGGGTGACGCCGATCTTGCCGGCGACGAAGGCGTAGCTCCAGAGCAGGCAGAACAGGCCGATCGCGAGCGGCAGCGTGTTGAAGCGGCTGCGCGGGACCGCGATCGAGGGCGCGAGTGACATGGGGGCATCCCGGCTGTTTTTCTTCGGCCCTCGATCTAGGGACGGCGGTTGTCATTTGGAAATTAAATGATTAACTTCCGATAAGTTGATTTTCGAATGGGCAAGCCATGCTGGATCTCGAACTGCTGCGCAGCTTCGTCTCGGTGGTGGAATCCGGCGGCTTCACCCGCGCCGGAGCGCGCGTCCACCGCACGCAATCGACCGTGAGCCAGCAGATCAAGCGGCTGGAGGAGGATGTCGGCCAGGTGCTGCTGCACCGCGACGGCAAGGACGTGCGCCCGACCGAGGCCGGCGAGCGGCTCTTGTCCTACGCGCGGCGGCTGCTCTCGCTCGCCGAGGAGGCGCGCGACGTGCTGCGTGAGCCCAATGGCGAAGGCGCCATCCGGCTCGGCATTCCCGAGGATTTCGCGGCCTACCGGCTGGCGAAACTGCTGGGCGCGTTCTCGCGCTCGCATCCGCGATTGCGGCTCGACGTGCGCGCGGACCAGAGCAAGCACCTCGCCCGCGACCTCGAACGCGGCGAGCTCGACCTCGCGCTCTACAAGCGCGAGGCCGGTGCCAAGGACGCCATCGC
Source organism: Bradyrhizobium sp. (assembly GCA_035575945.1). Lineage (GTDB taxonomy): Bacteria > Pseudomonadota > Alphaproteobacteria > Rhizobiales > Xanthobacteraceae > Bradyrhizobium. The sequence continues at coordinate 153,928 of DATLXF010000017.1, forward strand.
GGTGTGGCCGGAGCGGGTGCACTGGGTCACCAGCAAGAACCATCCCATCGACGTCGACGTTCCCTCGGTGCCTTTGATCGGGTTTCCACTCGGCTGCATCTATCGCGCCGGCGCCATCCATGCGCTCGAAAGCGCCGGCCGCGCCTGGCACACCGCCTATACGTCATCGAGTCTCGCCGGCATCCAGGCCGCGGTCGCCGCCGGCATGGGCCTCAGCATCCTCTCGGAAATGGCGATCCAGTCCGACCACCGCGTGCTGACCGCGAAAGACGGCTTTGCGCCGATCAACAAGACCGAGGTCGCCTTGATGGCATCGCCGGGCGCGAGTCCGGCAACGCTGCGGCTCGCGGATCGCCTCGCGGAGTTTTGCGATGCGGTGCAGACCAAGGCGGCTTGAAGGCGCTGGGTGTCCGGCCGCTCACTTGGCCGCGGACAGCAGCTTGTCGCCGCACGCATGTGCGTAAAACCTGCCGCCGCATTGGCGCTTGATCGCAGCGCAGCGGGCTGCCGGCGACGCGTTTTGCGGGAGCGCGAAGCCGCAGCTGAGGCCATCAGCGCTGCGGCCGGGTTTGCCGGCGGCAAACGCCGCGCCGGAGGCGCTGATGCAGACGACGAGCAGAGCCGCGGTGGCAATGTCGATCAACAGTCTCATGGTCGTCTCCTCTCCACACTGAGGGCTGAATCTTTCGTTATCTAGCACCGAATCCGGGCTTCTCCGTGCTCGCCCGGGTTCCCAACTCGGCCCGTTCCTTGCATAATTTGGCGCCAGCGCATGCACGGCCACGGGCGACAGGTCCGGTGCAAGAGCACGACGCAGTTGGTAAGAGTTTGACTTAGGAAGTGACGGCTTTGCAGGATTCATCGTTCCAGCCCAGTTTTCCGGCCCCGGGGCAGCCGATCGACGAACTCGCGCTGGCCGAGATCAAGGGCGCCATCCTGGCGAAGCTGCGGCTTGCCATCGGCAAGGACGCCGGCATGGCGACCAGACACGACTGGTACAAGGCCGCGGCGCTGGCGCTGCGCGACCGCATCGTGCATCGCTGGCTCACGGCCGAGAAGCACAGTTACGACGCGGGCCGCAAGCGCGTCTATTATCTGTCGCTCGAATTCCTGATCGGCCGCCTGTTCAGCGACGCGCTCAACAACATGGGCCTGCTCAAGATATTCGAAATTGCGCTCGGCGATCTCGGCGTCTCGCTGCCGGAGCTGCGCAAATGCGAGCCGGACGCCGCGCTCGGCAATGGCGGTCTCGGCCGGCTCGCCGCCTGCTTCATGGAGAGCATGGCGACGCTGTCGATCCCCGCGATCGGCTACGGCATCCGCTACGATTACGGCCTGTTCCGCCAGATCATCAATCACGGCTGGCAGCAGGAATATCCCGACGAATGGCTGAGCTTCGGCAACCCCTGGGAATTGCAGCGGCCCGAAGTGATCTATGACGTCCATTTCGGCGGCGGCGTCGAGCACGTCGACGACAAGGGCCGCGACCGCGCGATCTGGCATCCGTCCGAGACCGTGCAGGCGATAGCCTATGACACGCCGATCGTCGGCTGGCGCGGCCAGCACGTCAATGCGCTCAGGCTGTGGTCGGCACGCTCGCCCGATCCGCTCAAGCTCGATGCCTTCAACAAGGGTGATTACGTCAGCGCCAGCGCCGAGCAGTCGCGCGCGGAAGCGATCTGCAAATTCCTCTATCCCAACGACGAGAGCCCGGCCGGCCGCGAGCTGCGCCTGCGCCAGGAATATTTCTTCGTCTCGGCCTCGCTCCAGGATCTGGTGAAGCGGCATCTCGGCTCCGACGGCCAGCTGCGCAGCCTGTCGAGCAAGGTCGCGGTGCAGCTCAACGACACCCATCCGAGCCTCGCCGTCACCGAGCTGATGCGGATCCTGGTCGATTTGCACAATTTCCGCTGGGACGAAGCCTGGAAGATCACGGTCGCGACGCTCTCCTACACCAACCACACGCTGCTGCCGGAAGCGCTGGAGACCTGGCCGGTCGAGCTGTTCGAGCGGCTGCTGCCGCGGCATCTCGAGATCATCTACCGCATCAACGTGCAACACCTGGCGCTTGCCGAAGCGCGCTGCCCCGGCGACATCGACTTCCGCGCCTCGGTCTCGCTGATCGACGAGAAGAGCGGCCGCCGCGTGCGCATGGGCCAGCTCGCCTTCGTCGGCTCGCACCGCATCAACGGCGTCTCGGCGATGCATTCGGACCTGATGCGCGAGACCGTGTTCCACGACCTCAACCATCTCTATCCCGGCCGCATCACCAACAAGACCAACGGCATCACCTTCCGCCGCTGGCTGATGCTGGCGAACCCGAAGCTGACCGATCTGCTGCGCGAGGCCTGCGGCGAGGCCGTGCTCGACGACCCGACCCAGCTCTCCCTGATCGAGGCCCGCGCCAGCGACGTCGAATTCCAGAAGAGGTTCCGCAGCGTCAAGCACCACAACAAGACACAGCTGGCGCGCCTGATCGGCGAGCGCCTCGGCATCTTGGTCGATCCGAGCGCGCTGTTCGACGTGCAGATCAAGCGGATCCACGAATACAAGCGCCAGCTGCTCAACATCATCGAGACGGTCGCGCTGTACCAGGCGATCAAGGACGACCCGAACGGCAATTGGGTGCCGCGGGTGAAGATCTTCGCCGGCAAGGCGGCGGCGAGCTATCGTTACGCCAAGTTGATCATCAAGCTGATCAACGACGTCGCCGAAGTCGTGAACAACGATGCCGCGATCGGCGGCAAGCTCAAGGTCGTGTTCCTGCCCGACTACAATGTCAGCCTCGCCGAGGTGATCATCCCCGCCGCCGACCTCTCCGAGCAGATCTCGACCGCCGGCATGGAGGCGTCCGGCACCGGCAACATGAAGCTGGCGCTGAACGGGGCCATCACCATCGGCACGCTCGACGGCGCCAATATCGAGATCCGCGACCATGTCGGCCCCGAGAACATCGCGATCTTCGGCATGGAGGCCGGGGACGTGATGATCCGGCGCAAGCAGGGACTGGACGCCTCGGACGTGATCCGCAATTCCCCGAAACTGCAGCGCGCGATCAACGCGATCGGCGGCGGCGAGTTCTCGCCCGGCGATCCCGGCCGCTTCGAATCCATCGCGCATGCGCTGCGCTATCTCGACCATTACATGGTCAGCGCCGATTTCGATTCCTACTACGAGGCGCAGCGTGCGGTCGACGCGCGCTGGCAGGTGACGCCGGCCTGGACGCGCGCCTCGATCCTCAACGTCGCGCGCATGGCGTGGTTCTCCTCGGACCGCACCATCCGCGAATATGCCGAGGAGATCTGGAACGTCCCGGTGAATCCGACGACGCCATCGCTGCCGAATTTGCGCGACGCCGCGGGCTGATTTTCCGCGAGATGGAAGCGGTGTTGCCTGCGAGGTTATTGCAACCAGCGGGACCGATGATGATATGATCATCATCATTCCCTAGCCGGCGCCTGCGAGGCGGACGCCGTGACCTCAACCACCGTCATTGCGAGCGCAGCGAAGCAATCCAGAATCTTTCCGCGGAGGCAGTCTGGATGCTTCGCTGCGCTCGCAATGACGGCCGGGGAGACATCGAGGATCACAAATGCACGCAAAACTCCCGCACCCGTTCGACGAGGCCACGCGCGTCACCGCCGGCGACTCCAGCTGGCAGGGGCACACCAGCGACGACTACTGGGCCTTCGTCGGCCCATTCGGCGGCGCCACGGCCGCGACCATTTTGCGGGCGCTGATCGAGCATCCGCAAGCCGCCGGCGATCCGCTCGCGCTCACCGTCAATTACTGCGCGCCGATCGCGAAGGGGCCGTTCGATCTCGATGTGCGGCTGGTGAAGGCCAACCGGTCCAGCCAGCACTGGAGCGTCGAACTCAGCCAGGGCGGCGGCGAAGTCGCAACGCTCGCCACCGCCGTGTTCGCCGAGCGCCGGCCGTCCTGGGAGCACCGGGTGGCGCAATATCCCGATGCGAAGCCGTTCGAGGAGACGCTGCCGTTCCCGAAGATCCAGGCCTCCTGGGCCAACCAGTACGAATTCCGCTTCGTCGAGGGCGAGATGCGGATCGGCCCGCCGCAGCCCGAGCTCGCCAGCACCTATTCCAAGATCTGGATCAGCGACCGCACGCCGCGCAAGCTCGACATGCTGTCGCTGATGTCGATGTCGGATGCCTTCTTCGGCCGCATCTTCCACGCACGCCGCGAGCTGGTGCCGTTCGGCACGGTGTCGCTGACAACGTATTTCCACACCGACAGCGCAGAGCTCGCCACCGAAGACATCACGCGTGTGCTCGCGACGGCCGATTCCAAGATCATGCACAAGAGCTACGCCGACCAGAATGCCGAGCTGTGGTCGCCGAACGGCCGGCTGCTCGCGACGAGCACGCAGATCGCGTATTTCAAGGCGTGAGTGTTTTCCCTCTCCCCTTGTTGGGCCCGCTTGCGGGAGAGGGTGGCTCGTCGCGAAGCGACGAGACGGGTGAGGGGTTCTCTCCGCGATAAAGCTCGATCGTACTCGCGGATAGAACCCCTCATCCGGCGCTTCGCGCCACCTTCTCCACAAGGGGAGAAGGAAGAACCCAATAGCAAAAAGGGCGGCCTTGCGGCCGCCCTTCCGTATTCAAGACAGCGGAGAACTACTCCGCCGCGAGCTTCACGTCCGGAGCTGCGGCGCGCACTTCGGCGTCGACCTGGGCTTCGAACTTGGCGAAATTCTTCTGGAACATGCCGACCAGCGCGCGGGCGGTCTTGTCGAACTCGTCCTTGTCCTTCCAGGTGTTGACCGGGTTCAGGATCTCGGCCGGCACGCCCGGCAGCGCGGTCGGGACCGCGAAGCCGAAATATTTGTCGGTGCGGAATTCGACGTTGCGAAGCGAGCCGTCGAGCGCGGCGGTGAGCAGGGCGCGCGTCACCTTGATCGGCATCCGCGAGCCGACGCCGTACTTGCCGCCGGTCCAGCCCGTGTTGACCAGCCAGCAATCGACATTGTGCTGGGCGATGAGGTCGCGCAGCATGTTGCCGTAGACGGATGGGTCGAGCGGCAGGAAGGGCGAGCCGAAGCAGGTCGAGAACTCCGGCTGCGGCTCGTTGCCGAGACCGCGCTCGGTGCCGGCGACCTTGGCGGTGTAGCCGGAGAGGAAGTGATACATCGCCTGCGCCGGAGAGAGTTTTGCGATCGGGGGCAGCACGCCGAAGGCGTCGGCGGCGAGCATCACCACGTTCTTCGGCTGCGGCGCACGCCCGGTGCGCGAGGCGTTCGGGATGAAGTCGAGCGGATAGGCCGAGCGCGTGTTCTCGGTCTTGGAGCCGTCGTCGAAATCGACGACCCTTGTGTCCTCGTCGAGCACGCAATTCTCGAGCACCGCGCCGAAGCGGGTCGATGCCGCGAAGATCTCGGGCTCCGCCTCCTTCGACAGCTTGATGCACTTGGCGTAGCAGCCGCCCTCGAAATTGAAGACGCCGTTCGGGCCCCAGCCGTGCTCGTCGTCGCCGATCAGCGTGCGGTTGGGATCGGCCGACAAAGTGGTCTTGCCGGTGCCCGACAGGCCGAAGAAGATCGCGGTGTCGCCCTTGGCGCCGACATTGGCCGAGCAGTGCATCGGCATCACGCCGCGTTCGGGCAGATAATAGTTCAGCGTGGTGAAGACCGACTTCTTCATCTCGCCGGCATAATAAGACCCGCCGATCAGGACGATCTTGCGGGCGAAATCGATCGCGACGACGTTCTCCGAGCGGCAGCCGTGGCGTTTGGGATCGGCGCGGAAGCTCGGCATGTCGATGATGGTGAGCTCCGGCACGAAGGTCGACAGCTCGATCGCCTCGGGGCGGATCAGCAGCGTGCGGATAAACAGCGAGTGCCAGGCAAGCTCGGTGAAGACGCGCGTCTTGATCCGGTAGGCCGGGTCGGCGCCGCCGTAGAGGTCCTGCGCGAACAGCTTCTTGCCTTCGGCGTGCTTGAGAAAGTCCTTATAGAGCGTCTCGAACTGCTCGGCGGTAATCGACTGGTTGCCGGCCCACCACATCTTCTTGTCGGTGGTGGCGTCGCGCACCGTGAACTTGTCCTTCGGGCTGCGCCCGGTGAACTCGCCGGTGTCGGCGCAGAGCGCGCCATCGGCGGACAGCACCGCCTCGCCGGCCGCGAGCGAGTATTGATAGAGCTGCGGCGCACCGAGGTTCCAGTGAACCTGCTTGAGATTTTTTAAGCCGAACTTGTCGGCGCCGAAGGCACCGTTGCGCACGCCCGTCTCTTGCACGAAAAAATCCTCCTAGAACCCGCGATACCAAGCGCGGCCAAGTTTGGCGCCATCGCGGTCACCGTGACAATTGGGCCATTCGGCCTCGGCTGAATGACCTAATACTGATGAACGCTGGCGTTGCCAAGCTGATCCCGCAGGATTTGGTTTATTCAAGGACCGCGCCAAAGGTCGCGCATGTCAGCTCTGAGCCGGCGCATCGAAAAGCGTGAATGATCGCGCAACCAAGTGCGCGTTTGGGCGTTACATCCGGTTGTTGCAACGCACAATCCGCCTATCTTACCTCGCCCTCGCCGATCATGGCGAACGGCCCCCATATTGCGGGATAGGCGTTGCGCGGTGACGAGGCGTCGTCGAGATAGGTTAACATCGCGCGCCGCAAGGCTTCGGCACGGCCGAGCTTTGGTTCGTTCTTGAGCAGCTCGAACGTCGACGTGGTCAATCGGGTCGCGGCTTCCGAATCCACGGCCCAATGCGACACCAGGAGCGCACGGGCGCCTGCATAGAAGAACGCGCGCGCCAATCCCGACAGCGCCTCGGCGCCGGGCTTGTCACCCGCGATCGTATTGCAGGCGGACAGCACCACCCAATCGGCGTTGAGCTTGAGCTGGGCCACTTCGCTCGCGGTGAGAAGACCGTCGTCGAGTTCCGACGGCCGATCCGGAATGGAGAGCGCGAGCGATGGCTCGCCCAATCCCTTGACATCGCCGGCCACGAGGCCGTGGGTGGCAAAATAGATGATGCCGTATTGGGCAAGCGCTGCACGCTTCAACGTCGTCTCGCTGGCATCGCGGCCGAGATGGATATCGGCCGCAGCGGCGCCGACGTCCCTCGCAACGGCGGTCAGCTCGTCCGCGGTGTCGGGCAGTTGCGGCAGCGCCTGCGCAAGGCGTGCACGATCCACGCCTGCACCGCGCCAGAAATCGGCATAGGCGGTCGTCGCAATGCTGCGCGCGGCGACCTTGCCGCTCGCGGCGCGCCGGTCGGCAGGACCTTCGGCTGCAGGGTTGAACACGGGGTCGCCGAAGCCGGTCATCGGCTTGACGGTTTGATCCCTGCGGGCAAAGGCGCGCAACGATTTCAGGCTGATCACAGACGGCAGCACCGAAACGGGCTGACGTTTCAGCAGCCAGGCCGCGTCGCGATAGCCCTCGAGCCGATCCGGGATCGCCGCCTGCGGCTTCTCGGTGACCAGCAGATGAAACGGCAATGCGGTCAGCGCCCCCGACGGCACGACCAGCAAATTGTGCTTGTCCTTGGTCAGAGCCGCGACCGGGCCGAGCAGCGCGACATAGAGCTCGTTGGCGAGCCCGAGGTCGAACAAACCCGCCTTGCCGGAGGCATCGTGCGCCTTGCCGACATCGAGTCCCCTGCGAAATGCAGCCACCTTCTGCGCCAACGCATCCGCGCCGAAGGGGATCTGCCTCCAGTCAACGCCCTCGCGCGTGATCGCGACGACATAACTCTGCTTGTCGACGACGCAATAAACCACCATCGCCTCGTCGGCCGACAGCAGCGGCTGGATCTCCTTCACCGCCAGCGGCAGCGGGTTGGAGAGCGAGGCATAGTCGGGAAATTCGACCGCGAGCGTCTTCTGCAGGCCTTTACGCTCGTTCGCGACAGCTGCAATCCGCGCGCGGTTGCGCTGCTCGCCTGCGGCGTCGCGCTGCGCCGAGGGCTTCGACACCGCGGAAACGATCGCCTTGTCGAGCGCTTCGGACTCGGCCGCGAGATCCTGGTCGCGGCGCACCAGCTCGGCGAGCCGGTCGCTGCCGGCGGCAAGCCGCACCGCGAGCTTGTTCACGGCAGAGGCGGCGGAGGATTGCGTGCCGCGCTGGATCGCAGCGAGCGCGTCATCGAGCGCCTTGTCGCCCGCCAGCAGCGATTGCTGCCGCGCCGCGAACAGGATCGGCAACACCACGCGCAGTTGCGCACGATTGTCCGCGAGCGTCTTCTGCGCGAGCGGCAAGGCGTCCGCCGTCCGTCCCGTCGCCTGCAGGAAATCGGCAAGATTGCTCGCCGAGGTCGCGGCGTCGGGGTGATCAGGCCCGAGCGCACGCTCGCGGATCGCCAGCGCGCGGCGATACAGCGGCTCGGCATCGGCATAGCGCTGCTGATGTTGATAGAGCCCGGCGAGGTTGTTGAGCGAGCGCGCCACGTCGGGATGATCAGGGCCCAGCACCTTTTCGCGGATCGCGAGCGAGCGCTTGATCGGCGCTTCGGCATCGGCATCGCGGTTGAGGTCGCGATCGACCTGGCCGATGTTGTTCAGCACGGTGGCGACCGCAGGATGCTCCGGCCCGGCAGCCTTCTGATAGATCGCAAGCGCACGGCGGAACAGCGGCTCGGCCTCGGCGTAACGCTGCTGCTTCACATAGTAGGTGGCGAGGTTGTTGAGGGACTGGCCGACGTCGGGATGCTCGCGCGACAGCGCCTGCTCGCGAACGGCCAGCGCGCGCTTGAACAGCGGCTCGGCCTCGGCGAAGCGGCTCTGCCGCTGATAGAGCGCCGCGAGATTGTTCAGGAGCGGCGCGATCTCGACGCTGCCCTGGCCGGTGCCCTTCTCCATCAGCGCGATGGCGCGCCTATAGAGCGGCTCGGCCTGATCATCGTGGCCCTGGTCGGCGTGGATCTGCGCGAGATTGTTGAGCGCGGCGGCAAGGTCGCGGCTGTTGCTGGTCTTCTCGAGCGCGTCCACCATGGACTGCGCCAGCAACAGCGCCTCCGAATATTTGCCGGCTGTCCGAAGCGCATTGATCCGCGCGCTCTGCGCCGACAGATCGCCCTTCTGGGCAAGCCCCGGCGCGGCAAACGAGGTGGTGATCGCGAGCGCCAGACCTGCAGCCAATGCCAAACGACGACGCGCCATGAACCCTCGCTGCGAGCCATAAAACCTTGTGGTCTTGGTCGCAGCGATGGGTCGCGGCGTTCAAAATGTTGCGTTCTCGTCCATCCTGCTGCGTGCTTCGCCAGCGAGGCGCACCAGCATCTTGCGCAGTGATGTGCCGTCCGTCACCCGCTCCGGGAAGTCGAGCCGCAGCGCGGTCTGGCCCTCTTGCAAGTCGAGGCCTTCCGGATCGCAGCCGGTGCAGCGCCAGTCACCCGCGGCCGCGCCCAGGAGCTTGGTCGCATAGAGATTCATGGTGTCGCGGTGGTCGGCGTTCATGTGCGCGACGGCGCCCTCTTCCGCCGCCAGCAAGTCCACGGCATCGGCGAGGTCCGTGATGAACTGGTCTGGCTCGAGATCGACGATCCGGCCGAAGCCGGCGACCAGGTGTGTTCCCGTGGGATGGATTCTGAAGAACGAGAAATCTTTAAAGGAAACAAAGCCTTCTGCTGACGGATGGGCATTGAGATACCGCCGCTGGAGCAGGTCCTTCTCGGCATCGGCCTGCTCCGCCCGACCGGACAGCATGATCCGGGCCCCTTCAAGCGGATCGCCGGCCGCCCGTTCGTCCAGCATCAGCGAAATCCTGCTATCGGCAAGGATATTCTTGGTGTGCACGGCAAGGCGCGAGATCAGCAGGATCGGCGAGCCGTCGGGATGGCTGGCCAGATTGACCAGGGAACAATAGGGATCGCCGCTGCCGGCCATCAGCGTCGCCAGCGCCCCCTGCCGGGACCGCCTCAGCAGCGATTTGGCGAGCTTTGCGGGGTCGAAATCGGGCGTCGGTTGCATCGGCTTTCTCGGGTCAGGTGGTTGCAAGGAGGGCCTTTTTTCGGGTAAACGGGGGCCCGGTTATGGGTCGAGATGCGGCGAATCTGCCGTGTTTCGTGGAACTTGGTCACACTTCAGCCCAGCTTGCATTGCTCGGTGACAAGGTTCGAACGCCACTTCGGCACCCATGTATGCGGCGCATCACTGGATTGCTCGCCGTTTCAAGCCACGACCCAAACGGAAAGCAGAAAGCAGAGGCTCATGCCCACAATCGCTTTGGTCGACGACGACCGCAACATTCTCACATCCGTCTCGATCGCGCTGGAAGCCGAGGGCTACCGCATCATGACCTACACCGACGGCGCCTCCGCGCTCGACGGTTTCCGCACCACCCAGCCCGATCTCGCCATCCTCGACATCAAGATGCCGCGCATGGACGGCATGGAGACGCTGCGCCGCCTCAGGCAGAAATCCGACCTGCCGGTGATCTTCCTGACCTCCAAGGACGAGGAGATCGACGAGCTGTTCGGCCTCAAGATGGGCGCCGACGACTTCATCCGCAAACCGTTCTCGCAGCGCCTGCTGGTCGAGCGCGTCAAGGCGGTGCTGCGCCGCTCGGCGCCGAAGGATCCGACCGTCGCGCCGAAGGAGAACGATGCCAAGGCGCTCGACCGCGGCCTTCTGCGCATGGACCCGGAACGGCATACCTGCACCTGGAAGAACGAGCCCGTGACGCTGACGGTGACCGAGTTCCTGATCCTGCAGGCGCTCGCGACCCGGCCCGGCGTTGTGAAGAGCCGCAACGCGCTGATGGACGCCGCCTATGACGACCAAGTCTATGTCGACGACCGCACCATCGACAGCCACATCAAGCGGCTGCGCAAGAAGTTCAAGGTGGTCGACAACGAGTTCGAGATGATCGAGACCCTTTACGGCGTCGGCTACCGCTTCAAGGAAGCCTGAGGCGGCCGGCGCCGTCGCGAACGACTGAGAGCATCCCCGGATCTGATTCCATCACGACCGGGATGATTCTAGGATGCGGGGACCTTCTGAACGAGCCGTCCTAACGCGGGCGTAAGCATTGCTTGACCGAACGCAGCCTGATCCGAACCAGAGCGCCGGGGATTTCGCACCCGACGGCGTTCAGGAGCAATTTGCCGAAGCCAAGCCGCCGGGCTTTCGGCCGCTGAACTGGCTGAAGCGCGCCGGGCAGTTCTTCTTCGCGCTGTCCTTCTCCAGCCTGACCCGGCGCATCGTCTCGCTGAACCTTGCCGGCCTCGTCGCGCTGGTGGCGAGCATCCTGTACCTGTCGCAATTCCGCGCCGGCCTGATCGACGCGCGCGCGCAGAGCCTGCTGGTGCAGGCCGAGATCATCGCCGGCGCGATCGCGGCCTCCGCGACGGTGCAGACCAACGCCATCACCATCGACCCCGACCGGCTGCTCGACCTCAAGCCGGGCGAGACCTATGGCGGCCCCGACGAATATTCCCCGCTGGACTTTCCGATCAATCCGGAGCGCGTCGCGCCGGTGCTGCGCACGCTGATCTCGCCGACCAAGACGCGGGCCCGCATCTACGATCCGAACGGCAGCCTGCTTCTCGACAGCCGCAACCTCGAAAACGTGCTGCGCTTCGACCTGCCGCCGCCGGCCGACAAGCCCGGCATCATCGAGCGGGGCAAGGTCGCGGTGCGCACCTGGCTGAACCGCGGCGACCTGCCGCTCTATCGCGAGCTCGGCCCGGAGAACGGCAACGGCTATGCTGAAGTGAGCAATGCGCTTCAGGGCCAGAAGCGCTCGATGGTGCGGGTCAACGCCCGAGGCGAGGTGATCGTGTCGGTTGCGGTCCCCGTGCTCCGCTCGCGCGCCATCCATGGCGCCTTGATGCTGTCGACGCAAGGCGACGACATCGACCAGATGGTGACGGCCGAGCGCCTCGCCATCCTGAAGGTCGGCGGCGTCGCGGCCGCCGTGATGATCATGCTGTCGCTCCTGCTCGCGAGCACGATCGCAGGTCCCGTGCGCCGGCTCGCCGACAGCGCCGAGCGCGTGCGCCGCCGCATCAAGGCCCGCATCGAGATTCCCGATTTCACCCGTCGCCGCGACGAGATCGGCCACCTCTCCGGCGCGCTTCGCGACATGACCAGCGCGCTCTACAGCCGCATCGAGGCGATCGAGATGTTCGCCGCCGACGTCGCCCATGAATTGAAGAACCCGTTGACGTCGTTGCGCTCGGCGGTCGAGACGCTGCCGCTGGCCCGCAACGAGACCAGCCGCGCGCGCCTGCTCGAGGTGATCGAGCACGACGTCAAGCGGCTCGACCGGCTGATCTCCGACATCTCCGACGCCAGCCGGCTCGATGCCGAGTTGCAGCGGCAGGATGCGATCCCGGTCGATCTGCGCCGCCTGCTGACGACGCTGGTATCGGTCGCCAACGAGACCAAGCTCGGTCACGACGTCGCGGTCGAGACGCGCTTCGAGGGCCGCGGCCCGACCGACACCTTCGCCGTCAGCGGCCACGATTCACGCCTCGGGCAGGTCGTCTCCAACCTGCTCTCCAACGCACAGTCCTTCTCCGAGCGCGGCAGCAAGGTGCGCCTCACCTGCCGCCGCGTGCGCGGCGAGATCGAGATCGTGGTCGACGACGACGGTCCCGGCATTCGCGACGACGCGCTGGAGCGCATCTTCGAGCGCTTCTACACCGACCGTCCGCATCAGGGTTTTGGCCAGAACTCCGGCCTCGGCCTGTCGATCTCCAAGCAGATCGTCGACGCCCATGGCGGACGGATCTGGGCGGAGAACCGTCCCGGCCCGCCGGATGAGGAGGGCGTCCCGACCGTCTCGGGCGCGCGCTTCGTGGTGAGGCTGCCGGCGCTATGAGCCAGGGCGGTTCGAACGAAGGCCGTTTGAACGAAGGAAGCTCGAAGGAAGGCGGGCCCAGCGTTCACGCCTCCGCCGTCCGGGTCGGGTCTCGTGCCGTTCTGATCCGCGGTCCCTCCGGGTCCGGCAAGTCGCGCCTTGCGTTCGATTTGATCATGGCCGGACGCGCGGGCGTCGTGGAAAGCGCGGTCCTGGTCGGGGATGACCGTGTCCATCTGGCGACACTCGGCGATGAAATTGAGGTCCGCCCCGCAGCTGGTCTGGCCGGCCTGATCGAGATCCGGGGCCTTGGAATCCGCCACTGCGACTTCGTGGAGCATGCGACCGTCGGTCTCGTGGTCGATCTGGACGCCAACGACGCAGAACGCCTGCCGGCGGCCGAGGCCCTGAAAACCAGCATTTTTGGTGTCGAAATACCGCGAATCCCCATTGCCCGCGACTATTCGTCCCTCTCGCTGGTTGTCGCGGCCTTGACCACTACCAAGAGTTCATCTTCCGTTAACCCCTAAGGCGATTGTTTGAAGGGAAATGGTAACCATATGAACCCCACTATCGCGACCGAATAGACCGGCGCAGCTCCCCTTATCCATCCGTCTAGATTCAGGGAGATACGCAACATCCCCTCTTGCGCGGGGGCTCTGGATGGTCAAAGTGGCGCGTTCGTGCGGTGCACCAAAAGCGCCCGCGAGGAGTTTTCCGATGATTGGTCTAGTACTTGTGACCCACGGGCGCCTTGCCGACGAATTCAAGGCGGCGCTTGAGCATGTCATGGGTCCACAAAAGCAAATCGAAGCGATCACGATCGGCGCCGAAGATGATTCCGATCTCTGCCGAAGCGACATCATCGAGGCGGTGAACCGCGTCGATTCCGGCGACGGCGTTGCGATCCTCACCGACATGTTCGGCGGCACGCCTTCGAACCTCGCTATCTCCTGCATGAGCCGGCCCAAGGTCGAAGTGCTCGCGGGCATCAACCTGCCCATGCTGGTGAAACTCGCCAAGGTGCGCGAGGAGCGGCCGCTGCCCGACGCCATCGCGATGGCCCAGGAAGCGGGCCGCAAATACGTCACCATCGCCAGCCGCGTGCTCGCCGGCAAATGAGCGAGGAGGCGCCACAAGCCGGGACCGGCGTGCCCGACGGTGCGATCTCCAGGGATCTCCTGATCATCAACAAGCGCGGCCTGCACGCCCGCGCCTCCGCGAAATTCGTCCAGGCCGTCGAGCGCTTCGATGCGCAGGTGTGGGTGACGCGCGGCGGCGAGACAGTCGGCGGCACCTCGATCATGGGCCTGATGATGCTGGCGGCCGGACCGGGCACGACGATCACGGTGGCGGCGGCCGGCGCCGAAGCCGAAGCCGCCCTCGCGGCGATCACGGAGCTCGTGGAGAGCAAGTTCAACGAGGAAGGGGTTTAGGCCCATCGTCATTCCGGGATGGTGCGTTAGCACCAGGCCCGGAATCTCGAGATCCTCAGGTGCGCAACTGCGCACCGTCGTTCGATGCTGCGCATCGCCCCGGGATGACCTTCGGTCACTTCGCCGGCGGCGCGATGTAGACGTTCCAGCTCATCGACGGGCCGGCCTTGCCGTTCGTGAAGCGGCGCGTGCTCAGCACCATGCGTTCGGCATTGGGCGCGACTTCCAAAATCCATTTCTCGAACTTGGGCAGCCGCTCGTCGGTCGGATCGAACACGCCGATGAAGCCGTACTTCCTGGCGTCCTCCTGCGAAGTCAGCCCGGAATCCCAGGCCTCGAGCGGCAGCAATGCGGAGGGGTGATCGGGGCTGTAGAACACCATCGGCTGGATCGATTCCATGGTGCCGGCAACCACCGCCCAGCGCGAGGCAAAGCGCATGTGCCACTCCTGGGTCAGTTTGCGCGCCAGCTCCGAGCGCGCGCCATAGGTCGCGGTGTTGCCGGCATTGGCCGCCATCTCGCGCGCGGCGATCCAGGGCGAGGCGGCGAGCGTCGCCGCGCTGAGCACCAGCCAGATCGCGGCGATGTTGAACAGCGCGGCGGCCTGCACGCGCAGCGCCGGAATCGCGACCAGCGCGAGCGGGACTAGAAAGAACAGCGAGATGCCCCAATCGGTCTTCATGTAGATGCTGAACACCAGCGCGCCGAGCGGCGGGCCGAGGGCGACGATGATCTGGATGATCCAGACGTTGAGCGCCTGCGAGACATTGACGCCGGCATTGCCGCCGCGCGCCCAGGCGCGCGTGACGATGCGCGCGGGCGCGCGCAGCAGCAGCTTGCTCCACGGCGGCACCAGCGCCATGGCGAGCGCCGCGAGCGCCACAGGCAAGGCGAGCAGCCCGAGATTGTGCAGGACATAGCCGGCGACGAGTTGATGCACCTGGACACTGTCGGCGAGACTGTAGGTGTCGCCGGCATAGGTCAGCGGCACGAAATGCGCGTCCGCCAGCCAGACGATGTGCGGGATCATCGCAAGCCCCATCGTCACGATCGCCAGCCACGGCGCGGGCGATGCAAGGAACCGCCACCGCTCGGGATGGATCAGCGCGGCAAGGCCGATGGCGCCGATCATGGTCAGCACCCAGTATTTGGTCATCAGCGCCAGCGCGCCGGCGAGTCCGAGCAGGATGCCGGACTGCCAGCTCCGCTTCTCGAAGGCGTGGAGATAGGCGAGCACGAGCAGCGGCAGCGTGACGAGCTGCAGCAGGTCCGGGTTGTACTTGAAGCCCTTGAAATTGAAGATCGGGTAGAGCGCGATCATCGCCACGACCAGGAACGCGCGGCGCGCATCGACCACGCGCAAGGCGATCAGCCAGCAGATCACCATGCCCACGCTCACGGTCGTCATCGCGAGCGCATAGGTCGCCCAATCCGCCGCCGGGAACGCGCTGAACCAGAGGCCGGCCACCCAGCCCGACAGCGGCGGGTGCTTGCCGTAGCCCCAGAGGAATTTCTGGCCCCAGCCCCAGGCTTCTGCGACGTCCATGTGAACGTCCTGCGCCGCCTTCAGATTGATCAGGATGAAGGTCCAGAGCACCGCATGCAGGATCGCGAACTGGATCACCAGCCACAGCCGCGTCTCGGGACGGACCGCGCAGGCCACCAGGAAGGCCCGGATGCGGTCAAAGCTCGGGCGGGTCTTCGTGCGCGCTTTGGTGATGGGGATCGAGGTGGTCGACATGGGCGCTTGCCTAGCGCGTTTTGAGCGATGGTGGAATCAGCTTGGCGTGAAGAAAGGCCCTGAAAATACAGCAATATGGTTGCCGCACGGGGATGTGAGTGGTATCCCGCGCCCATGACGACCGTCCCCATTTCCAACATCCGCAATTTCTCCATCGTCGCCCATATCGACCATGGCAAATCGACGCTGGCCGACCGCCTGATCCAGATGACCGGCGGCCTCTCCGACCGCGAGATGGCGGGCAAGGAGCAGGTGCTCGATTCCATGGACATCGAGCGCGAACGCGGCATCACCATCAAGGCGCAGACGGTGCGCCTGCAGTACCGCGCCAAGGACGGCAAGGACTACATCTTCAACCTGATGGACACGCCCGGCCATGTCGACTTCGCCTACGAAGTCTCGCGGTCGCTGGCGGCGTGCGAGGGTTCCCTGCTCGTGGTCGACGCCAGCCAGGGCGTCGAGGCGCAGACGCTCGCCAACGTCTACCAGGCGCTCGACAACAATCACGAGATCGTCCCGGTCCTGAACAAGGTCGACCTGCCCGCGGCCGAGCCCGAGAAGGTCAAGCAGCAGATCGAGGACGTCATCGGCATCGACGCTTCCGACGCGGTGATGATTTCGGCCAAGACCGGCCTCGGCGTCCCAGACGTGCTGGAGGCCATCGTCACCCGCCTGCCGCCGCCGAAGGGCGACCGCGACGCGACGCTGAAGGCGCTCCTGGTCGACAGCTGGTACGACGTCTATCTCGGCGTCGTCGTCCTGGTGCGCATCGTCGACGGCACGATGAAGAAGGGCCAGCGCGTGCGCATGATGGGCACGGGCGCCGCCTACGACGTCGAGCGTGTCGGCTTCTTCACGCCGAAGATGCAGCAGGTCGAGGAGCTCGGCCCCGGCGAGATCGGCTTCATCACCGCCGCGATCAAGGAGGTCGCCGATACCCGCGTCGGCGACACCATCACCGACGACAAGAAGCCGGTCGCCGAGATGCTGCCGGGCTTCAAGCCGGCGATCCCGGTGGTGTTCTGCGGCCTGTTCCCGGTCGACGCTGACGACTTCGAGACGCTGCGCGCCGCGATGGGCAAGCTGCGCCTCAACGACGCCAGCTTCTCGTTCGAGATGGAGACGTCGGCCGCGCTCGGCTTCGGCTTCCGCTGCGGCTTCCTCGGGCTTCTCCACCTCGAGATCATCCAGGAGCGGCTGTCGCGCGAGTTCGATCTCAATTTGATCGCGACCGCGCCGAGCGTGATCTACAAGATGAAGCTCACCGACGGCAGCGAGCTCGAAATCCACAATCCCGTCGACATGCCCGACGTGGTGAAGATCGCCGAGATCCAGGAGCCCTGGATCGAGGCCACCATCCTGACGCCCGACGAATATCTCGGCAGCGTCTTGAAGCTGTGCCAGGACCGCCGCGGCGCGCAGAAGGAGCTCACCTACGTCGGCGCCCGCGCCATGGTGAAATACGACCTGCCGCTCAACGAGGTCGTGTTCGACTTCTACGACCGCCTCAAGTCGGTCTCCAAGGGCTACGCCTCGTTCGACTATCACTTGACCGACTACAAGCCGGCCGATCTCGTCAAGATGCAGATCCTGGTCAATGCCGAGCCGGTCGATGCGCTCTCGATGCTGGTCCACCGCACCCGCGCCGAAGGGCGCGGCCGCGCCATGGTCGAGAAGATGAAGGAGCTGATCCCGCCGCACATGTTCCAGATCCCGATCTAGGCGGCGATCGGCGGCAAGGCGATCGCGCGCGAAACGGTGCGCGCACTCCGCAAGGACGTCACCGCAAAGTGCTACGGCGGCGACATCACGCGCAAACGCAAGCTTCTGGAGAAGCAGAAGGAAGGCAAGAAGAAGATGCGGCAGTTCGGCAAGGTCGACATCCCGCAGGAGGCCTTCATCGCCGCGCTGAAGGTCGACAGCTGAGGCGGGGCTGGGGAACGGGCGCCCCGCTCTCGCGGGGCCGGCAAACAAAAGTGCGAAAACAACCCCATGCACAGTAGCCGCCGCCTTGGCGGCATTGTGTTTTTTCGTTTTTGCGAAATCGATTTGCTCCGTCGGGCAAAACAGGGGTAGAATGTTATCGTGAACCGTGCCATTCGCGGCGCCCTGGGCGGCATCTTAATGCGGCGGCAAGACTCGCGATATTCTCAGGTAAATTCAGCCGCCTCCGCCGAAAGACCCCGTCATGGCCGACATCATCGTCCATCTCGACGCCGAGCTTTGCGACAAGGCTTCGCGCGTTGCTCGGCTTGACCATGTGAGCGTGAAACAACTCGTCGAGGAGATCATGCGTCGCCATCTGACGACGTCGAGGTGGCGCGGGATTTTTTCGAAGATGCCGCCGCTCTCGCTCGAGAACTATGAGCTTCATCGCGATGCCGATGAAAGCGATTAAGTTGCGGCGAACGACGCATTCGAGCGTGCCGCCCGGCCAAGAGCTGGTTTACGCCGCCCGCATCGCCCTCGACGAGGCGCGCATGCAGGTCGAGGGGACTATCGTCGACCTTGCGCCTGGGATGGCGGTCACCGTCGAGATCAAGACCGGGCAGCGCCGGATCATCGAATGTCTTCTCTCGCCACTGCTACGCTATCGGCAAGAGGCTTGGAGGGAGAGATGAATAGCAAAGATGCAAAGCCGGCGACTTTCAGCTTGTGCGCTAAATTCGCTCTCATGCTGGCGTCCATTCACACCCTAACCACGGTCGGACTCGTTCACCAAACCCCCTGGGTCAATTCCGATGATCTCGTCACGTACTCTGTTTGGTTTATGCCCGCGGTTGCATTGCTGCTTTGTCGGCATGTCCCTGCGCTTGTCATCACATATGCGTTGCCGCTTTGCCTACTTTTTGCGGTGCAACTTCACTCCTCTTATCTCCAGTTTTCGCAGGGCGTTCTAACACTTGGGCAGACGCTCCTTCAGACGGCGTGGGCCTCGACCATCTTGGGCACAGTATCCGCGCTTGTCGTCGCGTTCTGGATGCTTCTGAGGAGTATCGAGCTCATCCAGCGGCTGGTTTCAAAATTTTCACAATGAGAACGAGGCAGCCATGTCATCGACCAGGATTTCCGAAGCGGAGCCGACAGACGAGCAGGGCGCTCGAATCGAAGTCAGGCAAAAGGGCACAAACGGAGACTGCGAAGCAAACGCAAAATGGAGACAGCAGCGATCAACAAGCATCCTTCCATAAGCGAGACCAGCGATAAGTAGAAGAGTCCGGAATTCGTGACTGCGCTGTCGCGCACGATGCGCACTCCAAAAATCGTCAACGCGATGAAACTTGGATAGACAAAAACGAGGTACGTAAGAAAGTAGACGACAGATAGTAGGACCGAAGAAAGCCCAACTCCCAGAGCTGTCCTCTCAAATTTCCCGGAAACGGCTGCGTAGATCCCGATTGAGATGGCTGACCAAATAGCGGCGTAGATCATCGTCAACGCCGAAAACCATTCTCCGATGCTGTGGCGCGCGACATGAAGGGCGACCAGGATCAGAAACAATGCCGCGTATTGCATACTTTCCCTCAGCGCCTAGGATGGGTCGAGCCCTTGCGAAACCTATCGCTCAGGCGGAGGGAAAGCAGGTTCTCTGACGTAATTGCCTGTTCTGATTTTGCTCTACCCATCCAACGAGTTCTTCTTCGCCTCGACGTATCGCGCAAAGCTGTCGAGGATCGCCTGCCAGCCGCCCTGCTGCTGTTCGACCGAGTGCGTGATTTCGGCGTCGAAGACGACGCGGACGGTAACGCCATTCACGCCCGGCACGAACTCGACCTCGGCTTTCCGATCGCCGAACGCATATTCGATTCGCTCGTGCGGGACGATCTTCGTGTAGGTGCCGGCGAAGTCGAAGCCCATGCTGCCGTCCTTGGCTTCCATCCGCGACGAGAAGGCGCCACCTTCCCGCAGGTCGACCGTCGCCCTGGTCGTATGCCAGTCGTCGGAGGCGGCATTCCACTTCACGATGTCGGCTGGCGTCGTATAGGCACGCCAGACCTGATCGATCGGGGCGGCGACGCTGGTTTCGACGGTGATCTTCATCGGCATTGCTCCAGTTGCGAGTTTGACGTTCGAATTGATGGAGTCACGTCACGTGTGCCGGGTCGATTTCCAGCGCGTTTGGGACGTGTCCACCCGAGGACGATCGAGACCGACCTATGCCGACATGGTCCGGCCGTGAATGCGCCGACAAAGTTGGAGCGCACCGAAATTTGTCTGCGGTCGGGAAGAATGGCGGCCCGGTGGATGGGTCGGGCTCCTGCCAAACCGTCGCGGGACCGGCGGCGTTGCATCCGGCAATGCCCGCTAGCTCAACCCGATCGTCAGGATAAGCTTGATGGATCTTCGCGTTGCTCAACCCTTCCCGCGAGCCACTGTCCGGAACTTATTGGCGGACGGCCGACAGGGGTGATGAATGATGGTGGACGATTTTCCATCGACCGTCGCGTTTTGCGAGCACCATGGTGAAGCGTGACGGACGAGGCCTATCGTTTTCCGCGGCCCGGGCAAAGTCATAGAATCCGGTCCCTACCACTGACGTCTCGCTGAGGACGATGGTGCGCCTCTCGACGATCGTGTTCTTACGACCGCTGCCCGGCAACTCCTGGAAGTATTTTCGTATCTCCTCGGTGCCTTCGGACATCACCGGGCTTGTCGTCCCGAGCAGGATCGCATCGGGGGCGTAAAGGCCGACCAGCGCATCGCGGTCGTTCGCGCTGTAGGTGGCCGACCATTGGTCGATCACCGCATTGGCTTCATCCGCCGGTCCTGCGACCGCAGTCGCTGCGGAAGCTCCCAACCAAATGGCCAGCGCGAGCGCGAGATGCTTCATCACGTCTCCCAGATCATCGAATGTCGAGAATGGTCCGGCCGACTACCCCGCCACTCTAGCCGTCCGAAGTGCGACGGCATAGACCATGGCCGCAGGGCTATCGCATCGGAGAGTTGTTGCCGCGGCCAATTCATCATTGCCCGAGTTGTTGAAGCACGGCAGACCACAACGCAAGCGGCTCCCGGAGCGCGCCCGGCTCCCTCGGCTTCTTGCGAACGGCCGTGTGCACCATCACGATCTTGGAGGCGGGATCGACGAGGATGATCTGGCCGCGGATGCCGAGCAGGACGAATCGGCGCGGCTCGCCCGGGAGCAGCCACACCTGATAGCCGTAGCCCAGATAGGGCGTGGCCACGCGCGGCGCGAGATGGCCATCGGCCGGCCGCACGGTCGTGGCGTCGAGCAGCCACTGCCGGGGGATCAACTGCCGGCCTTCCCAGGCGCCGTCATGGGCCAGCAAGCGGGCGAGGCGCGCATAGTCGCGCAAGGTCGCGTTGAAGCAACAAAAGGCGATCTCCTGACCGCTGCCGTCGATCGCCCACGACGCATCCGCTTCGGTGCCGATGGGATCCCAGATCCGGTCATGGAGATAATCGGCCAGCGGCGTGCCCGTGGCGGCGCGCAGGACCAGGCCGAGGATCTCGGTTTCAATGCTGGCGTAGTGAAAGCGGGTGCCCGGTGGTGCCGTCCGGGTGTTGAATTGCGCGACGACGGCAGCGGGATCCTTGGGCTCGCCACGAAACAACGCCCGCCCAAGTCGGGCGATGTCGTCCGTGCCGTCATAGACTTCCGAAAACTCGACGCCCGACGACATGTTCAGCAAAGCGCGGATGGACGTGTTGCCATATTCGGTGCCTGCGAGGCCAACGACATAGGTCGAGACGAGGTCGTCGATCGACTTGATCCGCCCCTCCGAGACCGCGATCCCGACCAGCATGGCCACCAGCGTCTTGGCCATGGACTGCGAAACGAAGCGGTGACGGTCGGTCCGCGCATATTGGTAGTGCTCGTAGAGAATGGTGTCGTTCCTGGCGATCAGAAGTCCCGTCACGGGGTTGCGCTTGAGGTAGTCCGCGATACTCAGCCGCTCACCGTTGAAATGATAGGTGATCGACGGCTCCGGCGCGCGCTTGAATTGCCAGGGCACCGTCGCGCGACCGACCCGCCGCGAGGCATTGATCTCGTCGAAATGACTGTAGCTCCCGACCAGCTTGTCGATCTGGGGGACGGCGCGCTGCCTGCCGATCGGATAGCCCTCGGCCGCGCCGTAGAGTTCGGCCTCGGGGCCGCTGTCCGAAAACACCGGTCCCGGCGCGGCGGGGGAGGTCCGGCTGTCCTCTGCGCATGCGAGAGGTGATGCGGCCGCGGCGGCGAGAAGGACGAGCAGAACCAGCATGCTGCAAATGCGCAGTCTGAGCAGCGTTCCCCAGTTCATCGCACTCTCCTCCTCGCACGTTCCTGGTGTGCGCGTCATGAGAACAGCATCGCAGGTTGATGATGAGGCATGCTATCATTACAAGCAAAGCATGTCAGCCAGCGGTGGCAACCCGCCTTGCTCTCACCCGGGAGATAAGTCACCATCCCTCCCGCGCACCACCTCCAAAAGCAACAGCGCCGAGGAAACGCATGAGCAAACCATCCCGCTTCGACTATGGCTGGGTCGTGGTCGCCGCGGGCGCGCTGATGACCTGCGTCGGGTTCGGCACGATGCTGTCGCTGGCGGTGTTCCTGCAGCCGATCTCCGAAGCGATGGGCTGGTCGCGCGCCGGGGTGTCGGCGGCGGCGACGCTGGATTTCCTCTGCATGGGATTTGCCGCGTTCCTGTGGGGCGCGCTGTCGGACCGCTTCGGCACCCGCATCGTGGTGCTCTCGGGCAGCCTGCTGCTGGGGCTCGGTCTCGTCACCGCGGGCCAGGCCACGCATCTGTGGCAGTTCCAGCTGTGCTTCGGCGTGCTGATCGGCATCGCCGCCGGCAGCTTCTACGCGCCGATGATGGCGCTTGCGAGCGCCTGGATCGAGAAGAACCGCAGCCTTGCGGTGGCATTGGTCTCCGCCGGCATGGGCGTCTCGCCGGTGACGGTGGCCCCGACCGCAAGCTGGCTGATCACGGCTTATGACTGGCGCACCGCGATGCTGGTGATCGGTGTCGCTTCGTGGGCGCTTCTGATCCCCGCCTGCTTCCTGGTGCGTCCGGCGCCGGTCGCGACAGGTCCCGCAACGCCAGACACAGCGCCGGGAGGCGACCTCACGGCGGCGCAGGCGCTGCGCACGCCGCAATTCATTGCGCTCGCCGCGGCGCATTTCGCCTGCTGCGCGGCGCATTCCGGCCCGATCTTCCACATGGTGTCTTATGCGATGGTCTGCGGCATCGCTCCGCTCACGGCGGTGACGGTCTACAGCGTCGCCGGCGTCTCGGGCCTCGGCGGCCGCCTGCTGCTGGGCGCGGCTGCCGATCGAATCGGTGCCAAGCCCGTGCTGGTCGGCGGACTGTTCGTGCAGGCGATGTGCATCGCGACCTATCTCGCGGTGGCGCAACTCGGCGAGTTCTACGCGCTCTCGGTGGTGTTCGGCCTCGCCTATGGCGGGGTGATGCCGCTCTATGCGGTGCTGGTGCGGGAGTTCTTCGGCGCGCGCATCATGGGCACCGTGTTCGGCGCGGTGTCGGCCTTTGCCAGCCTCGGCATGGCGCTCGGGCCCTGGGCCGGCGGGCTCGTGTTCGACAGCTTCCAGCAATACACTTGGCTGCACGTCGGTTCGTTCGCGATCGGGCTTGCTGCCGTTGCGGTGGCGCTGAGCTTCCCGACGAGGCGCAGGCCAGCGCTCAATCTCGGCCGCGCCGCCGCCTGACGCCGCAAGCATGCGCCCTGCGCATTCGTTTCTGACTTAAAACAACCCGCGTCGTGCCGTCATGTTGCACCCGCCTTCGGCACCATTGTTGAGGCACGTCAAGGTTGCCGGCGCCAAGCGAAGCAATCGCGTCTGGCTTGTCAAAAAGACCTGAGCGCGCGCCTCGTCCTTCGAGACGACCGCTTTCGCGGTCCCTCAGGATGAGGCTAAGCAGCACTGGTGCCTGCCAAAACAGCTGCCACACACTCTGCCCTCATCCTGAGGGCCTGCCGAAGGCAGGCGTCTCGAAGGATGCGCCGCAGGAGGGACGTCACCATACGTGATTGCCCTGCGGCGCCAGGCGAGGTCGGCGGAGAGAGCGGTGTGGTCCCACATCTCGACGAAGCGAGTGGTCACGCCACCAGCGCGGCGTCCTCGGTGCCGTCGATGCCGCGCTGCGCCGCCAGCAGGCTGACGATCTCCGCATTCGGCCGGGCCTTGCTGAACAGGAAGCCCTGGCCTTCGTGGCAGCCCTCGGCACGAAGGCAGCTGAGCTCGGCTTCGGTCTCGACGCCCTCCGCGGTGATGGTGACGCCGAGGCCTTTGCCGAGGCTGACGATGGAGCGGATGATCGCCTGGGCCTCCCGGTTGGCCCCGAGGTCGCGCACGAAGGACTGGTCGATCTTGATCTTGTCGAAGGGAAAGCTGCGCAAGTAACTGAGGCTGGAATAGCCGGTGCCGAAATCGTCCATGGAGATGCGCACCCCGAGCGCGCGCAGCGCGTGCAGCGTCGCCAGCACCTGCGCGCTCTTCTCGAGCAGCAGCGTCTCGGTGATCTCGAGCTCGAGCCGGCGCGGCGGCAAGCCGGAATGCTTCAGCGCGTCCGTCACCACCGAGAGCAGATTGCCGCTGCGGAACTGGAGCGGCGACAGGTTGACGGCGACGCGGACGTCGTCGGGCCAGGCCGCGGCATCGAGGCAGGCCCGGCGCAGCATCAGCCCGCCGAGCGGATTGATCAGGCCCGTCTCCTCGGCGACCGGAATGAAGTCGGCCGGCGAGACCATGCCGCGCTCGGCATGCGGCCAGCGCACCAGCGCCTCGCAGCCGGTGATGCGGCCGCTCTGGAGATCGACCAGCGGCTGGTAATAGGGACGGAGCACGTCGTTCTGGATCGCCTCGCGCAGCTCGACCTCGATCTTGCGCCGGCTCTGCGCTTTCGCATCGAGCGCGGCCTCGAAGAAGGCGAAGCTGCCGCGCGCGTCCAGCTTGGCGCGCGACAGCGCCATGTCGGCGCTCTTGAGCAGCTTCTCGGAATCGTCGCCGTCGCCCGGCGCCATCGCGATGCCGATCGAGGCGCCGATCACCACGGAATGGCCGTCGAGCAGATAGGGATCGGCGATGGCCTCCAGCAGGCGCTTGGCGAGGCCCACCGCTTCTTCCGGCCGGGCCAACCCGCTCTGCAGAACCGCGAACTCGTCGGAGTTGAGGCGCGCCAGCGCGTCCTGCTCGCGCAAGGTGGAGCGCAGCCGCTTGGCAACGCCGCGCAGCAGCTTGTCGCCGACCGCGTGCCCCAGCGTGTCGTTGACCGCCTTGAAATTGTCGAGCCCGAGGATCAGCAGCGCAACCTTGTCGGTGCTGCGCCGCGTATGCAGCAGCATCTCGTCCATCTGCTGCCGCAGCAGGCTGCGGTTGGGCAGGCCGGTCAGGGTGTCATGCTGGGCCATGAAGGCGAGCCGCGCCTCGGCGCGCTTGCGCTCGGTGATGTCCATCAGCGCGAGGAGAACCGCGGGCCGCTCGGCATAGGTCAGTTCGCGGGAATAGATCGCAAGGTCGATCAGCGCGCCGTCGGCCTTGACGTGCTTCCAGGTGCGGCCGGCCTGTTCCTCGCCGGCCGCGTCCGCGATCCAGGGCGGCTCGCTGTCGAAGGCCTGCAAGGAGCGGATCTTCAGCCGCTCGAACTCGGCGCGGCCGTAGCCGTAATGCGCGACCGCGGCGTCGTTGACCGCGATGATGCTTTCGTCGTCCAGTGCGCAGACGATCATGGGCACGGGATTGCCGTCGAACAGCAGGCGGAACGAGGCCTCGCGCTGCTTCAACTCGGTGATGTCGACGCGCAGGCCGACGACGCCGCCGTCATCGGTCAGGCGCTCGTCGATCAGGATGACGCGGCCGTCCGAGAGCTTCTGCTCGTGCCGTGCCCCCGGCTTGTAGAGCTTTTGCAGCCGCTCGGCGATCCACGCGTCCTCGTTACCGAGCGCTTCCGGATAGTCGCCGCGGGCGACACCGATGCGCAGCGTGTCTTCGAGGCGGGCGCCCTCGGCGAACAGATCGGCGGTCTTGCTGTAGATCTCGGCGTATTTCTTGTTCCAGAGGACGTAGCGGCCATCGGCATCGAGAAACACGATGCCCTGCGGCAGCATGTCGATGGCCTGGCGCAGCCGCTCATGGGATCTGCGCGCGTCCGCGATCGCGGCCTCCGCCTCGGCACGGCTGCGCAGGACCTCGTCGCGCCCGGCGAGTGCGCGCGTACACGCAAAGCGCGGCTTGCGCGCCTTCCGGCCGGCGCGGGCAAGCCCACCGTGCTTTCCCTGTCTTGCTTTTCGAAACCCCAAACTCAACTTCACTCGCCTCGGTCACGCCCGGCGACCGCAAGCTTTGGGGCAAGTGTCTGAAAAAAAAGTAATCTTGCCGCAGACCACCTCGCGCGCGGTGCCGCCTGCTGCCTCTTTGCGCGCCGCGGCTCACGGCAGCAGGCGTCGTCGGAGCGGTCCAGGCGCCGCAATCAAGGATCGATCTGGCGCAAAATTGCGCGCGCGACTGAACCAGTTCCGAAATCGCGCGCAAATCCATGCGAGCCGCGAACGCTCCTCGCTCCGCGCACGAATTCTGGTCAATGCAGGATACGGTTATCGCACTCTTAAGAAACTGCGGGCTCGGGATTGTTTCGGATCCGCGCAGCGAGCGGGCGGCCGCCTCGAAGCCCCGTCCTTAACCCTGATGCGGCATTGGGCTATAAGGACGTCAGCATGAGTCGCCGCGGCATTACCCTCCTCCTGCTTTCGCTCGCCCTCCTGCCCGCTGGCAACACGCTGGCGCAGGACAAGGGCAGCGTGAGCCCGAAGCCGCTGCCGCCGCTCGCCAATCCGAACGACCCCAATGTGGCCGCCAAGGAGCTGTTCGCGCGAAAGCTGCTGCCGTCGAAGGGGCCGGCCCACGTCATCGGCTCCTACACGAGGGGCTGCATCGGCGGCGCGGAGCCGATTCCGGTCAACGGCGCGCATTGGCAGGTGATGCGGCTGTCGCGGAACCGCAGCTACGGTCACCCGGACATGATCGCCCTGATCAAGCGGCTCGCCGCGAAGGCGCACAAGGACGCAGGCTGGCCCGGCATCCTGGTCGGCGATATAGCCCAGCCGCGCGGCGGGCCGGCGCTGTCGGGCCATGCCAGTCACCAGATCGGGCTGGATGCCGACATCTGGCTGACGCCGATGCCGGACCGCCGGCTCTCGCGCGAGGAACGCGAGGAGATGTCGGCGGTGATGATGGTGCGGCCGGACCGGCTCGACGTCGATCCCAAGGTGTTCACGCCGGGCCACGTGCTCGTGCTGCGCGATGCGGCGCGGGAGCCCGCCGTGCAGCGCATCTTCGTCAACGCCGCGATCAAGAAGGCGCTGTGCCGCGAGGCCAGGGGCGACCGCGCCTGGCTGTCCAAGATCCGCCCCTGGTGGGGTCACGACTACCACTTCCACATCCGCATGCGCTGCCCGGCGGGCGCCGCGGAATGCGAGAGCCAGCCATCGCAAGCCGAGGACGAAGGCTGCAAGCCCGCCGATCTCGCCTATTGGTTCTCCGACGCGGTGCTGCACCCCAAGCCGCCGCCCGAGCCGCCCAAGCCGAAACCGCCGATGACGCTGGCGCAGATGCCGGCGGCCTGCAAGGCGGTGCTGCACGCGGGCGATGCGAAGCCGTAGGATTCACGTCCACGGCATCCACCACGGTCGTCCCGGGGCGCGAAGCGAGCCGGGGCTGACGCACCGGGTTTGACCTTCCGGCGTGGCCTGCTATCTTCGCAGTTGCGATCTCCCACGCTGGCCGTAAGCCACCGTGGCGCCGTGGAACAGCGCGTCCGCTCGTCGCATCACACCACCAACGCCTGATTTGCGCGTGCATCGTCCGCGCAAGCTCGCACGGAGCGCACCCCATGTTTCGCCTATCCGCACTTTTCGTCGCCTTCGTCATCCTCGCCGGCGCGGCCCTCTCGCCCGCCGCTGCCCAGGACAAGACCATCACCGTGTTCGCCGCCGCCTCGATGAAGAACGCGCTGGACGAGATCGACGCCGCCTACACTGCCAGGACCGGCGTCAAGTTCAGCGTCAGCTATGCCGCAAGCTCGGTGCTGGCCAAGCAGATCGAGCAGGGCGCGCCGGCCGACGTGTTCGTGTCCGCCGACACCGACTGGATGGACTATGCGATCTCGAAGAAGACGATCAACGGGGCTTCCAGGGTCAATTTGCTCGGCAACAGCATCGTGCTGATCGCGCCGAAGGAGTCCAAGGTCGACAACGTCACGATCGCACCCGGCTTCGACCTCGCAAAACTCGCCGGCGACGGCCGGATCGCGACCGGCGACGTCAAGTCGGTGCCCGCAGGCAAGTATGCCAAGGCCGCGCTCGAGAAGCTCGGCGCCTGGCAGGCCGTGGAGCCGAAATTCGCCATGGCCGAGAGCGTGCGCGCCGCGCTGACGCTGGTCGCGCGCGGCGAGGCAGCCCTCGGCATCGTCTACGCGACCGACGCGAAAGTCGAGCCCGGCGTCAAGGTCGTCGGCACCTTCCCGGCGGAGTCGCATCCCGCGATCGTCTATCCGGTCGCCGCGACCACGACGGCCAGGCCGGAGACGAACGACTATCTCGCCTTCCTGCGCTCGACGGCGGCCAAGACCATTCTGGAGAAATACGGCTTCAAGTTCCTGGTGAGCCCCACCACCTGATATCCCCGGCTTCATGTTCGAGATATCTCCCGACGAATGGACGGCGATCCTGCTTTCGCTCAGGGTCGCGGTCATCGCCACGCTGGTGGCGACGCCGTTCGGCCTTGCGCTGGCCTGGCTGCTTGCGCGCCGTGACTTCTGGGGCAAGTCGTTTCTCGACGCATTGGTGCATCTGCCCTTGGTGCTGCCGCCGGTGGTCACCGGCTATCTCCTGCTTCTGACCTTCGGCCGCAAGGGACTCGTCGGCGGATTTCTCGCCGACCACCTCGGCATCGTGTTCTCGTTCCGCTGGACCGGTGCTGCGCTCGCCTGCGGCGTGATGGCGTTCCCGCTGCTGGTGCGGCCGATGCGCCTGTCGATCGAGGCGATCGACCGAAGGCTCGAGCAGGCGGCCGAGACGCTGGGCGCCGCGCCCTGGAAGGTGTTCTTCACGGTAACACTACCGCTGGCGCTGCCCGGCGTGCTCGCCGGCATGGTGCTGGGCTTTGCCAAGGCCATCGGCGAGTTCGGCGCCACCATCACCTTCGTCTCCAACATTCCCGGCGAGACCCAGACGATTTCCTCGGCGATCTACTCGCTGATCCAGACGCCGGACGGCGATGCCGCCGCGGGCCGGCTGGTGATCGTCTCGATCGGGCTGGCGCTGGGCGCATTGATCGCGGCCGAATGGTTCGCCCGCCGCGCCACCGCGCGGCTGCATGGAAACTGACCATGCTGCGCGTCGACGTCGAAAAGCAGCTCGGTGAATTCTCGCTGCAGGCATCCTTCAGCAGCGAAGGCCGCGTCATCGGCCTGTTCGGAGCCTCGGGCGCCGGCAAGAGCTCGCTGGTCAACATGATCGCAGGGCTGTTGCGGCCCGACCGCGGCAGCATCGTGATCGACGGCGAAACCGTCGACGATACCGCCGCCGGCATCCATGTGCCCACATATCGCCGCCGCATCGGTTACGTGTTCCAGGACGCGCGGCTGTTTCCGCATTTCAGCGTGGCGCAGAACCTGGACTACGGGCGGCGGATGAACGGCCTTGCGCCGGATCCGGCGCAGCACAAGCGCATCGTCGACCTGCTCGACATCGGCGCGCTCAGGGATCGTCGCCCCGGGAAGCTCTCCGGCGGCGAGCGCCAGCGCGTCGCGCTCGGCCGCGCGCTGCTGTCGAAGCCGCGCCTGTTGCTGCTCGACGAGCCGCTCGGCGCGCTCGACGAGGGCCGCAAGCTCGAGATCCTGCCCTATCTGGTGCGGCTGCGCGACGAGGCCAACGTTCCGATGGTCTATGTCAGCCACGACGTCGCCGAGCTGCGCCAGCTCGCGACACAGATCGTGATGCTCAAGCAGGGCCGGGTGACCAGTTTCGGCGGGGTGAAGGTGCTGGCGTGAGGGCATGGCCTCTTCTCGTCATTGCGAGGAGCCCTTGCGACGAAGCAATCCAGACTGTCCCTGCGGCAGCAGCCTGGATTGCTTCGCTGCGCTCGCAATGACGAGGAAGCACCTAAACCCGCGCCACCGAAGCCCAGACATCGGCGAGCTTCTTGCGCAGCGCCTGGGCGCCCGTCAGCTGTGGCGGGGTCTCGTCCTCCTCCGGCAGGCGCAGGCCGACGAGGTTGACGCGGCCGCCTGAGATGCTGCGTGCGACCAGCACGATCGCGTCCAGCGGCAGCTCGGCGCCCTCTTTCGGCGCGTGGTCGAGATGCACGTCGAAGTAATCGGCCAGGGTCAGCTTGCTCGCTTCCTCGCTCACGGTCACGCCGTAGATCTCGGTGAGCTCGGCCAGCGTGTGCTCGCCGGAGACCATGAAGTCACCGAGCAGATGCGGGTCGGGCGCCGAGCTCGTCTGCATGTCGACGAAGAAGCGGTCGAGCGCCTCGGCCTTTTCCGGCGGCGCCAGCAGGTAGATGTAGTCGCCGGGCGCGACGGGATCGGCCTCCGCCGGCGTCAGGATGTGCTCATTGCGGATCACCAGCGTCGGCTTGGACCAGGACGGGATCAGGCCTCGGCGGAAGTACAGGCTCTTGGGCCGCACCGGATAGCCGACCAGCTGCTGCTCGAGCTGGCCGGGCAGATCCAATTCGACGCGGCGCGGGCCGCGCTCGGCGCGGGGCAGCGCCACGTGCAGCTTGCGCGCGGCGGCCGCCAGGGTCCAGCCCTGCAGCAGGAGCGAGATGATGACGACGACGAAGGCGACGTCGAAATAGAGATAGGCCTTTGACAGGCCGACCAGCATCGGGATCGAGGCGAGGAAGATCGCGACCGCGCCGCGCAGACCTGTCCAGGCGATGAAGATCCTCTCGCGCCAGTTGAAGCGGAATGGCCAAAGGCACACGAACACCGCGATCGGCCGCGCCACCAGCATCAGGACGAGCGCGACGGCGACCGCCGGCAATATGCTGTCACCCAGCCGGCTCGGCGAGACCAGAAGGCCGAGCAGCACGAACATCACGATCTGTGCCAGCCAGGTCGCCGCATCGAGGAAGGCCACCACCGAATTATGCGCGCGCGTCGGCCGGTTGCCGATGATGATGCCGGCGAGATAGACCGCGAGAAAGCCGGAGGCGTGCATGATCTGGGAGCCGCCGAAGATCACCAGCGCCGCCGTGGTCACGAACGGCGCATGCAGGCCCTGCGGCAGCGCGACCTTGTTGAGCGCGATCACGACGAGGCGACCGCCGAACACGCCGACCACCCCGCCCAGCACCGCCTCCAGCACGAACTCTGTCAGCACCCGCCCGGGCGAGCTCGAGCCCACCGAAATGTACTCCACCAGCATCAGCGTGAGGAAGATCGCGAACGGATCGTTGGTGCCGGATTCGGCTTCCAGCGTCGCGCCGACGCGGGGGCGCAGGCGCAGGCCCTGGGTGTGCACGAGGAGAAATACGGCCGCCGCGTCGGTGGAGGCCACCACGGCGCCGACCAGCAGCGATTCTGCCCAGTTGAGATCGAGCGCGAACTTGGCGAATGGGGCCGTGATCAGCGCCGTCAACAGCACGCCGATTGTCGCGAGCAGGATGGACGGCGCCAGCACCGTGCGGATGCTGGCAAAGCGCGTCCGCAAACCGCCGTCGAACAGGATCAGGGCGAGCGCGACGGAGCCGACCAGATAGGTGGTGCGGACGTCATCGAACTGGAGCTGGCCGGGACCGGAATCGCCGGCCAGCATGCCGATGGCGAGGAACACCAATAGCAACGGCGCGCCGAAGCGCAGCGCAAGCAGGCTGGAGAGGATGCCGGCCATGACGAGGACGGCGCCGAGCAATATGGCGAGACTGACGGTGTCGAGGGAAGCCATCCACCTTCCGGGTACATTCGCTGGAAAGGCATGCATATCGTCGGCATTCTCCCGCGCCAACCCATTTTCGCCCCTCGCGGCAAGCAGCCTGCATTTTACGGCCTTAACGCGCCTCACTTGCCGGTGTATCGATGGCCCGGCCGCACCCTTTGTGGGATTGTCCGGCGCCCTCGAATCAATCCCTCCCCCGCCTGCCGACGAGACCGATGGACATGGACCTCAAAGACTTCATGGAGTTCGTGCAGACGACCGCACGCAGCGTCGGCGCGGAGATCTCCTCACCGTGGTTCTACCTGCAATTCGGTCTCATCCTGGCCGCGGCCGGCATCGCCTATGCAGCAGAGGCGGCCATTCGCGGACGCCTCGACCTGACTTCGCTGGCGCTGCGCTGGCCGCTGCCGCTTCGGCACTTCGTCCGGGTGATGGTCGCCAGTACCTCGACGGCGGTGTTCACGCTGCTCGTGATCGTCTCCCGCGTGGTGATGTATCACGCGACCTGGCCGAGCCGCTCCTATCTGCTGATGGTCGCAGCCAAGCTGGGCTTCGCCTGGCTCGTGATCCGGCTCGTGACCTCGGTGCTGCGCAACGCCTTCATCGTCAAGGTGGTGTCGATCACGGCGTGGTTGGTCGCGGCGCTCTCCATCATCGGCCAGCTCGATGCCACCGTCGACCTGTTGGATTCCTTTGCGATCGTGCTCGGCGGTCTCAGGCTGACCCCCCTGCTGGTGCTCAAGGCCGGCGCACTGCTCCTGATCGCGCTCTGGCTCACCAACATCGCCAGCAATTTCGCCGAGAGCCGCATCAACGCGACCACCGATCTGACGCCGTCGGTGCAGGTGCTGCTGATGAAGATCATCCGCATCGGGCTTCTTACCGTCGCCATCGTGATTGCGCTCGGCGCGGTCGGGATCGACCTGTCGGCGCTCGCGGTATTCTCCGGCGCGGTCGGCGTCGGCATCGGTATCGGCCTGCAGAAGATCGTGGCCAATTTCATCTCGGGCATCATCCTGCTCGCCGACAAGTCGGTGAAGCCCGGCGATCTCGTCACGATCGGCGACAACACCGGGCGCATCAGCGCGATGAAGACGCGCTATATTTCCGTCGCTGCCGGCGACGGGCGCGAATTCCTGGTGCCGAACGAGGATCTGGTGACGCAGAAGGTCGTGAACTGGACCTATACCGACAAGAACACGCTGGTGAAGATTTCCTTCGGCACCAATTACGACGCCGATCCGGCACTGGTCTGCACGCTCGCCGCCGAGACCGCCGCCGCCCATCCGCGCGCGCAGAAGGGCAAGCCGCCGACCTGCCTTCTGACCGAGTTCGCGGAAGCCGGGATGAAGTTCTCGCTGACCTTCTGGATCGCCGACCCCGACGGCATGGACAAAGTCAAGAGCGACGTGATGCTGGAGCTCTGGGACGCCTTCAAACGCGAGGGCATCCGGGTTCCTTATCCCGTCCGCGAAATCCGCATCCGCGGCGGGGCCCTGCCGGTGGAAACCACCGTAGAAGTCCCGAATTAGGACGCTTTCGGGCCAAGGCCGGCAGGCTCGGCTTGCATGAAGGCCGCCAATCATTAGATTGGGGCTCGAAATCAAGCCTTTCCACCGACACCGAGGAAGACCGCATCCGCATGAGCTACGTCGAAGCCACCGAAACCTCCCTGCGCAAGACTGGGCAGATCAAGCTGCATGGGCCGAGCGCCTTTGCGGGCATGCGCAAGGCGGGTGCGCTGGTGGCGAAATGCCTCGACGAACTCACCGACGTCGTCGGGCCAGGCGTGCCGACCTCCAGAATCGACGAGTTCGTCCGCGACTTCGCCTTCAGCCATGGCGCCTATCCGGCGACGCTGATGTATCGCGGCTACCGCTACTCGACCTGCACCTCCCTCAACCACGTGGTCTGCCACGGCATGCCCGGCGACCGGCCGCTGAAGGAAGGCGACATCGTCAACATCGACGTCACCTTCATCGTCGACGGCTGGTATGGCGATTCCAGCCGGATGTATGCGATCGGTCCGATCGCGCGCAAGGCCGAGCGGCTGATCGAGGTCACCTATGAAGCCATGATGCGCGGCATCGCGGCGGTGAAGCCGGGCGCCACCACCGGCGACATCGGCCATGCCATCCAGAGCTTCGTCGAGCCTCAGGGCATGAGCGTGGTGCGCGATTTCTGCGGCCATGGCCTCGGGCGCATGTTCCACGACGAGCCGAACATCATCCATGTCGGCCGCCCCGGCGAGGGCATCCAGCTCAAGCCCGGCATGTTCTTCACAATCGAGCCGATGATCAATCTCGGCAAGCCGCATGTGAAGATCCTCTCCGACGGCTGGACCGCGGTCACCCGCGACCGCTCGCTGTCGGCGCAGTTCGAGCACTCGGTCGGCGTCACCACTGATGGTGTCGAGATCTTCACGCTGTCGGAGCGGCACGGCGAGAAGCAGATCGGGTGAGCTGGAGCGCCGCCGTGTGACGCGCGACCGCACCGGCAATTGACGGTTGCAAAAACGCTGTTCCCCGGCAATGCTGGCGGCCGATGCCCGCCAAGTCCGACCACGACAAGAGCAAGCCTGACGACGCGCCGCACTATCTCGGCCATCGCGAGCGGCTGCGCGAGCGCTTCTACAGCGCGGGCGCGGATGCGCTCAGCGACTACGAGCTGCTCGAGATGGCGTTGTTTCCGGCGCTGCCGCGGCGCGATACCAAGCCGCTGGCGAAGACGCTGATCAAGACCTTTGGCTCGTTCGCCGAGGTCGTGCATGCGCCGGTGGCGCGCCTGCGCGAGGTCGACGGGGTCGGCGAGTCCGCGATCAACCAGCTCAAGCTGATCGCAGCTGCCGCGCATCGCGTCGCCAAGGGCGGGGTCAACAGCCGCAACGCGCTGTCATCCTGGAACGAGGTGATCGACTATTGCCGCACCAGCATGGCGTTTGCCGAGAAGGAGCAATTCCGCCTGCTGTTCCTGGACAAGCGCAACCAGCTGATCGCCGACGAGGTGCAGCAGACCGGCACGGTCGACCACACCCCGGTCTATCCGCGCGAGGTGATCAAGCGCGCGCTGGAATTGTCGGCCACCGCGCTGATCCTGGTGCATAATCACCCCTCGGGCGATCCGTCACCCTCGCAGGCGGATATCCAGATGACGAAGGCGATCATCGACATCGCCAAGCCGCTGGGGATCGCGGTGCACGACCACATCATCGTGGGGAAGAACGGGCATGCGAGCCTGCGCGGGATGCGGTTGATATAGACTGGTGGCACGCCCGGTGACTACCGGCACAGCGATGTCCGCGCAGTCATCCCGAGTAACGTTTGCGCTATTTCACAGCCAACACTCCGACCGTTGGAGAGTTCTTCGGAACATCTTCCCGTCTGGTTGCGGCCTGCACCGTTTGCAGCACCAGATCGAGGGTCTGCATCGAGCGCGCCTCATGCGGTGAGCCGAAATCCGGGCGGGGAACGTAATATGTGACCCCCTCATGGACGACTATCACGGAGGCCAGCTCGGTCGGAGGGCCCACGCGGACCTCAAACAGCGGAACATCGATGATCTTGAAGCCCGAGCCGACAGGCGTACCTACCATCACTTGCGGCACAAAGGGATTGTGTATGTAGTTTTGCGCCTTGATCAGTTCCCCGAGGTAGCCGATCATGTCGAGAGCAGTCCTGCGCGTCTCGAAGATGCAATTGGGCTTTGGCCGCGAACACACCTCGGGTTTCGTCAGCCGCACCTCTTCGAGAAAGATTCTGAACCGGTTATAGTGGCAATAGTTCGAAGCTGTGTTGTAATACATTCGTCGGTCGTCTCGAAATTGACGCACTCGAATGCCTACGTCCTTGAAGTGACCGTTGTCACCACACTGATCGGCATATTCTGCGATGAGCTCCTCCATCTTTTCGCAACGCCTTGCCTCCGAAACCGTCGAACGCTTCTGGCAGATGGATTTCCTTCTTGAATCGATCCAGCCGACGATGCTCTCGGGAACGTCAAATCGCTGAACGTACAGGAGGTCGATCAATTGGCGGGGCCAATTGGTGTTCCGCGTGAATATGTCGGTGATCTGTTCGGGAATTTCGGTCCGAAGATTGAACATATACTCTTCGTAATTGAGATTTTTCAGCGAGAATTCGCTGTATCCGCCACTCACGCTGAGATTCGGCTTGACGTTGTAGTCAGTGAGCCCATCGATACGCGTCAGACTGAGTGCGCTCTCGATTCCTCCGGACACGGGCGGACTCGCCTTGACTTCTCCGGGCTGTGTGAACGACTTGGGATAATGTTGACTTGCGCGCACCGCATTCAGCAGAAGCTGCTGGTTGGCCGTCTCGGCAATCGCCGTATCGTAACTCAGAACGTTGTAGCCCATCTGCACTCGGGAACAGTTGGCGACGACGCATGATATGACTCCGGCAGTCGCAGCGAGCAAAACAACGCGCCACTTGAATTCACGCAAAACAGACATTTATGCCTCCCGCAAACGGGCAGAAACAGACTTGCGTCTGGCAGAACCGCCGACGCTAAAAAAATCCAGCAACGAAAAAATCCACGAACGACGTCACAGGCGCACAAGAACTCACCGGATTCCCAGTGTTCCGCACCCTTTGGCGAGCTCGCTTCGAATGAAAATGCAATCTTTGGTGGAAGTCAACGCCACCCTTGAAGTTCGGCGCACCATTCCAGCTGCCGAAGCATTGGATCGCGCGGGACCGCAGGGTTTAGCCTCGCCTACTGCCGCAGCATGATCAGCGGATCGACCGTGTCTGGGACGCGGCGCCATTGCGCGTGGTCGTCGGCCTCGAACTGCCAGGCTTCGCCTGATTTCGACATCAGGATGATCTGGCCGCGCTCGAGCCGCCATTGCGTCGGATTGAACTGCGCCACGGCTGCGTCGCATCTCGGCTTGAGGAAGACCTGGAAGTTGTCGGCGTCGGCCTCGGTGTTGGTCAGCGTCAGCCCGCACACCGGCTGGCCGTTGCCGCGCACCATCGACCAGTCGCCGATCATTTGGTCCATCGACTTCGCCATCGAGCGGGCGGCGGCGAGGTCCTGCAGGATGTAGACGCCCTCGCCCTGGCGCAGGCCCTCGAAGATGCCGGCCTCGACCTCGGTGAAGTCGATCACGGCTTCACCGGCCGCATCCTGCAGGCGGACGATGTCGAGGCCCCTGACATTCCAGGCGACGATGTCCTTGGTGAAGGGCAGCGCGGTCTTGCAGGCCGGCTCCAGCTCCAGCTTGTAGGCCTGGCCCGCAACCTCGGCCTTGAGCGTGACGACGCAGGTCTTGCTGCGTTCGGTGGTCGAGAGCTCCCATTGTCCGGGCATCTGCTTCTTCAGGCTCGTCGCATCCTGCGCGTGCGCGATGCCGGGCGCGACCAGCCAGGCCGCGACGGCGAATGCGGGGAGGCGACGAGCGATCATCAGCGCCCCTTGACCGGCGTTTCCGCAACCGGCGTCAGCGGCGCCTTGCCGGCGAACCAGGACTTGAGATTGTCCACCACGAGCTGGTCCATGGCGTTGCGCGTCACCACCGAGGCCGAGCCGATATGCGGCAGCAGCACGACGTTCTGCATGGTCTTGAGCTCGTCCGGCACGTTCGGCTCGGCCGCGAACACGTCGAGGCCGGCGGCGAGAATGGTGCCCGACTTCAGCGCCTGGACCAGCGCCGGCTCGTCCACCACCGAGCCGCGCGCGACGTTGACGAGAACGCCGCGCGGACCGAGCGCCTTCAGCACCTCTGCATTGATCATCTTGTTGGTCGAGGCGCCGCCGGGCACGATCACCATCAAGGTGTCCACCGCCTTCGCCATCTCGATCAGGTCGGGGTAATGCTTGTAGGAAACGTCCTTGGACGGATTGCGCGAGTGGTAGACGACGGGCACCAGCGAGGCGTCGAGCCGGCGCGCGATGGCCTGGCCGATCCGGCCCATGCCGACGATGCCGACCTTGCGGTCGCGCAGCGAGCCGACGCTGAGCGGATAGTTCTGGGTCTGCCACAGCCCAGAGCGAACGTAGCGGTCGGCCTTGATGAACTCGCGCAAGGTGGCGATCAAGAGGCCCATGGCGACGTCGGCGACCTCCTCGGTCAGCACGTCGGGCGTGTTGGTGACGACGATGCCGTGCTCGGCCGCGTATTTGGCGTCGACGTGGTCGTAGCCGACGCCGAAGCTCGCCACGATCTCGAGCTTGGGCAGCTGCGACAGCGAATCCTCGTCGGCACGCACCGTGTGATAGGTCACCGCGACGCCGCGGATCTTCTCGCGGATCGCGGGCGTCAGCCGCTCGAGATCGCCGCGCGTCTCGGCCTTGTGCACGACGAAATGATCGGAGAACCCGCTCTCGAGGATCGGCCGCACCGGCCCATAGATCAGAAGGTCGATCTTGTCGGACGAAATCGAACCGGCAGCCATCAATTGTCCTTTCCAAGCGCGCTCTCGTGCCAGCGCCGCAAAACGAGGTGGGAAACTAGCGCCAGCACCCCATAGATGACAATCCCGGCCAGCGACAACAGCAGCAGCGCCGCGAACATGCGGGGTATGTTCAGGCGGTAGCCTGATTCCGCGATCCTGTAGGCGAGCCCGGAGCCGGCACCGGCTGTTCCCGCCGCGATCTCGGCCACGACGGCACCAATCAGCGACAGCCCGCCGGCGATGCGCAGGCCGCCGAGGATGTAGGGCAACGCCGCCGGCAGCTTGAGAAAGCGCAGCGTCTGTTGCGGCGAGGCGCCATAGAGCTGGAACAGGCCGGCGAGGTTGCGATCGACCGAATTGAGCCCGAGCGTGGTGTTCGACAGCACCGGGAAGAAGGCGACGATGAAGGCGCAGACCACGACCGCGGTCTGCTGCTCCAGATAGATCAGCAGCAGCGGCGCGATCGCGATGACAGGCGTCACCTGCAGCACGACCGCATAGGGGAACAGCGAATATTCCACCCATTTCGACTGGTTGAACAAAAGCGCCAGCGCGATGCCGCCGATGCTGGCGGCGGCAAACCCTTCGAGCGTCGTGAGGAGCGTGGTGGCGAGCGATTGCGACAGCACCGCCCAGTCCTTGATCAGCGTCAGGATGATGACGGACGGCGCCGGCAGCACGTAGGGCGGGATGTCCCTCAGGCGAACCAGCAGTTCCCAGGCGATGAGGCCGGCCGCGAACACGATGACGGGCAGTACGAGACGCATCGCGCGTTGCGCGCCGGACCGTCTCGCGATCGCGGGGGCTTGCGCGTTCATAGCGTCGACTGCCCCGAATAGGACGGCGCCAGCGCGGCAGAGACGCGCCGGCAATAATCGGAATAGGCCGTGGAGGTGCGGAACTCCTCACCGCGCGGCTCGACCGTTTCGATGCGGATGTCGGCCTGGGTGCGGCCGGGCCGCCCCGTCATGACGACGACACGCTGCGACAGATAGACGGATTCGAACACCGAATGGGTGACGAAGATGACGGTCTTGCGCAGGGACCGCCACAGCGCGAGCAGATCGTTGTTGAGGCGGAAGCGCGTGATCTCGTCGAGCGCGGCGAACGGCTCGTCCATCAAGAGGATATCCGGATCGGTGACGAGCGCGCGGGCCAGCGACACCCGCATCTTCATGCCGCCGGAGAGCTCCCGCGGATAGGCCTCGGCGAACTCTGCGAGCCCGACGCTCGCGAGCGCCGCCTCGGCGCGGCTGCGCCCTTCGGCCTTTGCCACGCCGCCGAGCTTCAGCGGCAGGCGCACGTTCTCGCGAACGTTGGCCCAGGGCATCAGGGTCGGCTCCTGGAACACGAAGCCGATGCCGTGCCCCGGCTGCATTCCGGCCCGGTGCCGGGCGACCCGCACCGTGCCCGATGTCGGCGCGCCGAGCTCTGCGATCAACCGCAGCACCGTCGACTTGCCGCAGCCGGACGGTCCCAGCAGGGAGATGAACTCGCCCCTGCGGACAGCGAGGTCGAACGGGCCGAGCGCCATGACGCCGTTGTCGTAAGTTTTCGTCACGCCGCGCAGGCTGACGGCAAGATGCGTCAGGCCGGTCTGGGCGGCGGATGAGGGATTGCGCTCTGTCATCACGCGCTGATGGTTGCGGGGCGCGTCACCTCTCCCCGACGGGGAGAGGTCGGCGCGTAGCGACGGGTGAGGGGCCGCGGGTCCAACGAGAGAGCGTAACCCCTCACCCGCATCGCATCTGTCGATGCGATGCGACCTCTCCCTTCGGGAGAGGTGGGCGCCAGCCGCACCGACGTGCCAAATCTCTGCATGCGCTACGGCTTGGCGGGGCGCAGCTCGAGGCCGACGCCCTTGTTGACGAAGCGCAGCGTGTAGGACTTGCGGAAATCGAGATCTGCCTTCACCACGCCGGCCTTGACCATCTTGTTGAAGAAGGAGCCATAGCGCTCGTCGCTCATGGCGCCGATGCCGTTCTTCAGGCTGTCGCCGGAATCGACGATGCCGTGCTCCTTCATCTTGGCGACGGAATAGGCGAGCAGATCGTCGGTCATCTCCGGATTGAGCTTCTTGATGAGCGCGTTGCCGGCGGAATTGTCGCGGTAGATGTAGTTGTACCAGCCGATCATGGAGGCATCGACGAAGCGCTGGACCAGATCGGGCTTCTTCTCGACGATGTCGCGGCGGGTCTCGATCAAAGTCGAATAGGTGTTGAAGCCGTAATCGGCGAGCAGCAGCACGTTCGGCTTGAAGCCGGCGGCCTTCTCCACCGCGAACGGCTCGGAGGTGACGTAGCCCTGCATGGCGCTCTTCGGGTTCGCGATGAAGGGCTGCGGATTGAAATTATAGGGCCGCACGTTCTTCTCGCCGAAACCGTATTCGGACTTCAGCCATTGGAAATAGCTGGTCATGCCCTCCTTGGAGACGAACAGGGTGAGCGGCTTGAGGTCCTCGATCCTGGCGACCTTCGCGTCCGGATGCGTCAGCATCACCTGCGGATCCTTCTGGAAGATCGCGGCGATGGTGATGACGGGGACGTTGTTGGTGACGGCGTCGAACGACATCAGCGTGTTCGCGGCCATGAAGAAATCGATCTTGCCGGCGATCAGCAGCATGCGGTTGTTCTCGTTGGGACCGCCGGGGACGATGGTGACGTCGAGGCCGTACTTCTTGTAGGTGCCGTCGGCGACCGCCTGGAAGAAGCCGCCATGCTCGGCCTCGGCCACCCAATTGGTGCCGAAGGTGACCTTGTCGAGCGTTTCGGCCTGCGCCGCCGCAAAGCCGGCGACGGCGGACAACAAGCCCGCGATGAACGCTCGCCGCAGATGAGAGGGGGTCATGATGGTGCTCCGTGGCTGGCCCAATCGTGTCTGGTCCGCGTGAAGTCAACGCGATAGAACCGCATGACGTCAGGGGACGCGAGCCGGCCGGGCCCGCGTCCCCTGATACCCCAAACTACGTGACAAATTCCGGCAAGGAAACCTCCATGACGCCGCCCCGCGACTGGACCGACATCGACTGGGCTCAGGCGGGCCCGGCGGAGGTGTCGCGCTGGATCGCGGTGCTGCCGCTGGCGGCGACCGAGCAGCACGGCCCGCATCTGCCGCTCACGACGGATGTGCTGATCGCGGACGCCTATATGGCGCGCGTGCGCCAGCTGCTGCCCGCGAGCGTCCCGGCGAGTTTCCTTGCGGTCGAGCCGGTCGGGATTTCCACCGAGCATATCGACTATCCGGGCACGCAGACGCTGCCGACCGATGTCGCGCTGAAGCGATGGACGGGCATCGGCGAGGAGGTTGCTCGCCGCGGCCTGAGGAAGCTCGTCATCATCACCAGCCATGGCGGTAACAGCGCCGCCATGATGCTGGTGGCGCAGGACCTGCGCGCGCATCAAAAAATGTTCGTGGTGACGACGTCATGGTCGCGGCTCTCGGGCGCGGACGAGCTCTTCCCGGCCGATGAAGTGCGCCATGGCATCCACGGCGGTGCGGTCGAGACCTCGATCATGCTGGCGCGCTATCCGGACCAGGTGC
Source organism: Bradyrhizobium sp. (assembly GCA_035575945.1). Classification (GTDB taxonomy): domain Bacteria; phylum Pseudomonadota; class Alphaproteobacteria; order Rhizobiales; family Xanthobacteraceae; genus Bradyrhizobium. The sequence goes on from DATLXF010000017.1 coordinate 195,742, forward strand.
GCAAGGACGCGATCGCGAATTTTCGCGCGAGCAGTATCGCGATGGAGCAGCAATATCGCTGGCTGTCGACGCAGCGGCCGGCGCCGTTCGCCTGGCAGGCCCAGGATCTCAACCCCAGCGGCGCGGTCGGCAATGCGACGCTCGCTGACCCGGCGAAGGGCGAGCGGCTGATCGACCAGGGCGCACGCGCCTTCTGCGAGCTGCTGAGCGAAGTCGATAACTTCGACGTGAACAGGCTCGCCAAAGGGCCGCTCGGCTAGCCGGCATCCTCCGGAATTCGTTCAGGAAAGATCGAGTCTTCGCGGCCCCGTCTGCAGTCTTCGAACCGGACGCGAGGAGCCTCCGTCCAATGGGGCACGCGGGCCACAACGGACCGCCTCAACCTGGATGGAGTTTCACATGTCGATCAAGACCACGATTGCCGCCGCCGCTCTCGCTGCGCTCACTGTTGCCGGCAGCCTCGCGTCCACCACCAATTCGGCCGAAGCCAAGCAGCCCGCCTGGGTCTGGGGTGTCGGTGCCGGCATCGCCACCGCCGCCGCCGTCGGCTCGGCGATCGCCGCCAGCAACGACCCCTATTACCACGGCTATCGCCGCTGCGGCTGGGTCGCCCAGTACAACGCCTTCGGCCAGTATGTCGGCCGCGTTCGTACCTGCTACTGATCCGAATCTCTGAGGCCGATCTCTCGTGGATCCCGCGTCCGGCACGGGCGCCTCATCCACCCCGTGTCGTGCCCCGACCCCGCCCGGCGTCCCCCCGGGCGGGGTCATTCCTTTTTTGGCCATCAGGTCTTTTGTTGCAGTGCTGTCACATCGCAGTGCGAACGATTCTGCAGGGGAACGCCGCCAGTTGCTATTGCGAATTATTCGCAATAAATGTGGCAGCGGCCTGAAGAGCTTGATCGGAAATGCGTCGGATCGGGCTCATCTCGGCGCGGCCGGGGACGACAGTACCTGATGACAGGGCTGCCGCGAATCGGCAGGGATACAAGCTACGGCAGATTGGCGTTGGGGGCGTGCGTTTGACGTTGAGGGGTTACCGACACCGGTGTTTGCGGACGGCCGCGGCAATTGCCACGGGCGTACTGGCTCTGCCGTGTGCAAGCTTGGCAGCCGACCTGCCCCTGAAGGCGCGCACGGCAAAATCCGTCTATGACTGGACCGGCTTCTATGTCGGCGGTCATTTCGGCTATGGCGATGCCGGCTTCGGACCGGGCACCAACCCGCTGCCCTTGCAGGGCTCGGGCCTGCCGCACAGCGCCACCGGCCTCACCGGCGGATACCAGCTCGGCTACAGCCGCCAGCTTGCGAACGGCGTCGTTCTCGGCATCGAGGCGGATTCCACGTTCACCGCTCCGCTCGATTTTCCCGCGCACCAGCGCTCACCGGCTCCGTTCAACACCACGCTCGACTATGTCGGCACCGTGCGCGGCCGCATCGGCTATGCCTTCGATCGGTTCATGCCGTTCGTCACCGGTGGCTTCGCTTGGGGGCACACGCATATCAACGTCAACGACGCCGATGGAGTCACCGAGCGTTCTCCGGTCGGCCACTACCAGACCGGATGGACGGCGGGGCTTGGCCTTGAATTCGCTGTCAGCGGCAATTGGAGCGCGAAGGCCGAATACGACTATGTCGCGCTGTCGCGCCGGACCTACGATCTCGGCAATTTCGGCATGGCCAACGTGGACGTCGATCCGCGCATTCATCTGTTCAAGCTCGGCCTCAACTATAACTTCGGCGACACGCCCTGGACGGCGCCGGTCAACGGCAGGACGAAACTGCCGGAGTCCGGCGACTGGAACGTCCACGCCCAGACGACCGTGCTGCCGCAGGGCTACGGACCGATCCGCTCGCCTTATGCAAGCCCGCTCAGCCTTCCCGGCAGCGGCCAGTTCCAGGCGACCTGGACGACGACGGCCTTCCTCGGCGCGCGGCTCTGGGACGGCGGCGAGTTCTATTTCAATCCCGAGCTTGCGCAGGGCTCCGGCATCAACGGCACCCTTGGGCTCGCCGGCTTCTCGAACGGCGAGGCGCAGAAAGCCGGCGCGCCGTTTCCGAAGATCCGTGCGCAGCGTTACTATGTGAGGCAGACCTTCGGCCTCGGCGGCGAGCAGGAAGAGGTGCCCGATGCTGCAAACCAGCTCGCGGGCAAGCGCGACATCGATCGCATCACGCTGATCGTCGGCCGCTTCGCCGTCGGCGACTTCTTCGACGGCAATGCCTACGCCAAGGATCCGCGCGCCGACTTCATGAACTGGGCGATGTGGGCGTCGGCCGCCTACGATTTTCCCGCCGACCTGCCCGGCTACACCCGCGGCGCCGTGGTCGAGCTCAACCGCAAGGACTGGGCGGTGCGAGCCGGCCTGTTCCAGGTCCCCGATGCGCCCAACAGCGACGTTCTCGTCTTCAAGACCGGCGGCGCCGTCGTCGAATTCGAAGAACGCCATTCAATCTTCGACCAACCCGGCAAGCTGCGGGTCGGTACATTCTACAACAGCGGCAACACCGCCAATTATCGGCAGGTGGTCGCGATCGCCGCGGCCAACCCTGCGCTCGACATCAACGACATCACCATCGCCAACCAGCGCGACCGTTCGAAGTACGGCTTCTACGTCAACCTAGAGCAGCAGATCGTCAAGGACGTCGGGCTGTTCGCGCGCGCAAGCTGGAATGACGGCCAGAATCAGATCCTGTCCTTCACCGACATCGACCGCAGCGTATCGGGCGGCCTGTCGATCAAGGGCAGCCATTGGGGGCGGCCGGACGATACGATCGGCATCGGCGGCGCCGTCAACGGGCTTTCCGACGCGCATCGCGACTTTCTCGCCGCCGGCGGCACCGGCCTGCTGATCGGTGACGGGCAGCTCAACTACAGTCCGGAACGCATCCTCGAAGCCTACTATGCCTGGAAGCTCAATCCCTGGACGACAATGACTTTCGATTACCAGTTCATCACGAACCCGGCCTATAACGCCGACCGTGGGCCGGTCTCGATTTTCGCGGGCCGCCTGCACGCCGAGTTCTGACGATGGCTCGTCCCCCGCGCCGTTCCGGACGCTTGGTCTAGCCTGAAGTTCTACCCGCCTACGCCGCGCGGATTGCGTTCAGGAATTTTCCGACCTCGGTCTTGAGGCGGCTGCTCTCGCCCGACAGCGACCTGGCCGACGCGAGCACGTTGGAGGAGGCCGAACCGGTCTGGCTCGCGCCGCGCTGCACGTCGACGATGCTGGCGGAGACCTGCTGGGTGCCGCGCGCGGCCTGCTGCACGTTGCGGGAGATCTCGCGCGTCGCCGCGCCCTGTTCTTCGACCGCCGAGGCGATGGCGGACGCGATCTCCGACATGCGCGTGATGGTGTCGCCGATCGCCTTGATGGCGCCGACTGAATCCTCGGTAGCGGCCTGGATGCCGGAGATCTGCTGGCTGATCTCGCCGGTGGCCTTGGCGGTCTGCTCGGCCAGCGCCTTGACCTCGGAGGCGACGACGGCAAAGCCGCGTCCGGCCTCGCCGGCGCGCGCCGCCTCGATGGTGGCGTTGAGCGCCAGCAGGTTGGTCTGGCCCGCGATCTGGCTGATGAGCTCGACGACGTCGCCGATCCGCCCCGCAGCCTTGGCGAGCTCGCCGACATGATCATTGGTCCGCGCCGCCTGCTGCACCGCCTCGCCGGCGATGCGCGCGGAATCCTGGACCTGGCGGCCGATCTCGTCGACCGACGACGCCATCTCCTCGGCCGCGGCGGCGACGGTCTGCACGTTGGTGGAGGCCTGCTCGGAGGCCGCCGCGACGGTCGCGGTGACCTTTTCCGACTGGTCGGCCGTGCTCGTCAGCGTTCCCGCCGACGCTTCCAGCTCGGATGACGCCGCCGACACGGTGTTGACGACGTCGCCGATCAGGGCCTCGAATTCGCGCGCGATCTGGTCCATGCGCTGGCTGCGCTTCAGCTTCGCGTCCGCTTCGGCCGCGGCGGCCTCGTCGGCGGCTTTCTTGGCGAGCAGCGAATCCTTGAAGTGCTGGAGCGAGCCCGCGACCTGGCCGATCTCGTCGTCGCGTCCCGTTGCAGGGATCTCGACCTCGTGTCGTCCGGCGGCGAGTGCTCCGATCACGTCGGCGATCCGGCCGAGCGGCGTCACCACGCGTCGGCGCAGCATGATGGTCACGCCAGCGAGCGTGCCGAGCAGCGCCAACACGGCGACACCGGCCAGCGCGAGCATCGCAAGCGCGCCGTCGCGCGCGGCGGAGGCACGCTCGGCCGCTTCCGCCAGCGCGGCATCGCGCACGCCGTAGAACATCTGGATCGCCGGAACGATGACCTTCGCAAGCTCGTCCGCCGTGGCGCCGTACTTGCCGTCGCTCCGGGCCGCCGGAAGCTCCTTGTCCACGGCGACCGCGGCTTGCCCGAAGTAGGATTCCGTTGCGGTCTTGAGCGCGGCGGCGATGCGGGCGGGATTTCCAAGCTGCTCGATACCGGCCTCGATGCGTTCGCGGTCCGCCTCGACGCGTCCCTGCATGCGGTCCATCAGCGACAATTCAGCGGCAGTGAGCGGGCGGCGCGCGGAGAGCGCAGGCGACAGCGTGGCCGCGCGGCTGCCGGCCGAAACGCGCAGATCCTGCGCCGTCCGCGCCAGGTTGAGCAGCGCCGCAAGCGAGGAATCGGCGTTGATCACCTTCGCCTCCAGCCGGTTCATGACGGGTTCGAGATTGGCGAGGACCTCGGCAACACCGGGCAGGAAGCCTTTTGTCGCGGCGCTGTCGCGCGTGGCGAGGGGAACGCTCATCGCACGATCGGCAGCGGCGGTGATGTCTTTCAGCCGCCGCGCAGCACGGTCGAGACTTTCGGCGAGCGCGCTGCCGTCATCCAGCACCATCACGGCCCGCCTTGCGGCCTCGAAGCCCGCCTCGGCCGTTTTCGTAGCCTTCGTGGCACCCTCGAGCTGCGCCTGGGTCGCGGCGCCTTCCTGAAAGATCGGCCCGATATAGGGAGCGCGCAGGCTGGCAACGTGCTGGCTTGCCATCAACGTCGCACCAAAGGCATCGACCGTCTTGATCGCATCGGAGCGGTTCGTGAAGATGCGGGCCTGCGGTATCAGCACCTCGGCGCCGAGGACGACTGCAAACACCGTCACCGTCAGCATCGACAGCGCGAAAAGCTTCCCGATCCGCATCCTCATTCCCCCGCTAGATTTCTGCAATGTCGAAACCTTAGCGGTCGGGCCACTAAGACCCCGTTAAGCAACGATCCGTAGTTCCGCGGAGCGTCAGGTCGTCGCGGCAGGGCATCGATACCGCCAGCCGACGCGGGTTCCTCGATGCAAATGCACGGAATGCCCGCATTTCCCTCACGCAATACCTATATCGATGATGGGCGTAGCGTTCGCGCCACACTTGCTTACCTCCGGATGTCAATGCTCTCACTCGAACTCGCCATCGTCGTCGTGCTGATCGTCATCAACGGCCTGCTCTCGATGTCCGAGCTGGCGGTGGTCTCGTCGCGTCCGGCGCGGCTGTCGCTGCTCGCGGCCAAGGGGGTGCGGGGCGCGGAGCGGGCGCTGACGCTGGCGGCCGACCCCGGCAAATTCCTCTCGACGGTGCAGATCGGCATCACGCTGGTCGGCGTGCTCTCCGGCGCGTTCTCGGGCGCGACGCTCGGACAGCGGCTGACGCAATGGCTGCTCGAGCTCGGCCTGTCCAAGGGCATCGCCGACATCGTCGGCGTCGGCATCGTGGTCACGCTCATCACCTACGCCACCTTGATCGTCGGCGAGCTGGTGCCGAAACAGGTCGCGCTGCGCGATCCTGAAAGCATCGCGGTGCGGGTCGCGCCCGCGATGCACGCGCTCGCGAAAATATCGCTGCCGCTGGTCTTTCTGCTCGACGTCTCCGGCAAGCTGATCCTCGCGCTGCTCGGCCGCGGCGGCAAGGCCGACGAGAAGGTCTCGGAGGACGAGATCCATCACATCGTCAGCGAGGCCGAAAGCGCGGGCGTGCTCGAGCCCGGCGAGAAGGAGATGATCGCCGGCGTGATGCGGCTCGGCGACCGGCCGGTCGGCGCGGTGATGACGCCGCGCACGGAGGTCCACGAGATCGATTTGAATGATGATGCGGAGACCATCCGCGACGTCATCGCGAAGAGCCCGCATTCGCGCTTTCCGGTTTCCGACGGCGATCGCGACAAGCCGATCGGCGTACTCCAGGCCAAGGACCTCTTGGTCGCCTATATGAACGAGCGCGAGCCCGACCTGCGCGCGCTGGTGCGCGAGGCACCGGGCATCCCCGCATCGGCAGATGCGCGCGACGTGCTCACCATCCTGAAGGCGGCGCCGGTTCACGTCGGTCTCGTCTACGACGAATACGGCGCCTTCGAAGGCATGGTGACGGCCGCCGACATCCTCGAATCCATCGTCGGAGCCTTCCATTCGGAAGAGGGACCACCCGAGCCGGCCTTCATCAGGCGCGACGACGGCTCGCTGCTGATCTCCGGCTGGATGCCGGCCGACGAGTTCGGCGATCTGCTCGGCATCGAGCTGCCGCCGCATCGCTACAACACCGTTGCGGGCCTGGTGCTGCAACAGTTCAGCATGCTGCCCAATGTCGGCGACGCCTTCGATTTCGCCGGCTGGCACATCGAGGTGGTCGACCTCGACGGGCGGCGGATCGACAAGATCCTGGCGAGCCGGTTGAGGGAGGTCGAAACGGGATAGCAGGTGACGCGCGCGCCGGCCTTCCTTCTCCCCCTGTGGGAAAAGGTGGCGCGAAGCGCCGGATGAGGGGTTGTCTCCGCACATTCGATCGAAAATTGGATTCGCGGATAGAACCCCTCACCCGACTCGCCGCTCCGCGGCGAGCCACCCTCTCCCACAAGGGGAGAGGGAAACATCCTCACCCGAACCTCACCCCGATGCGCTTTTCCTTGCGCCAGACCACGGTGCAAAACAGGTGCGTCCCGTCGGCCTGGACGAACAAGGTGAAATGCTCGGGGATGCCAATGGGGCTGGTGACGTCGAGTGCGGCGCCATGATCGGAAAGATTGCGAACGGTGCAGTCGATGGCGCCGCCGCCGAACGCGATGGTTCCGGCCTTCAGCACGCGGTGCCTCGCCTTGCTGCGTCGCTCATCCATGGGCGCAATTTACACCCTAAGCTGAAACAGAAATTAAGTGCCGGCCGCAATCGCGACGAACTTCTGCGACCGGAATCCTACGGCGCGGGTGCGAACGTTTCCGCCTGCGCCATCTTCCAGGCGTCGCGGAAGCGCGGGTCTTCCGTGCCCTCGAGCAGTTCTCCCGGGCGCAGCACCGGATAGAGCTGCGCGAAGGACTTCACCTGGGTCGTCGACGTCCGCTGGCTGAAATGGATCGGACGCAGCTGCTGCGGATGCTCGAGGCCGGCCGCGGCGATCAGCTCGGTGAGCGAGTGCAGCGTGGCGTGGTGGTAATTGGCCACGCGGTCGATCTTGAGCGGCACGTAGAGCGCGCGCGCCCGCGTCGGGTCCTGCGTCGCCACCCCGGTCGGGCAGCGGTCGGTGTGGCAGCTCAGGGACTGGATGCAGCCGAGCGAGAACATGAAGCCGCGCGCGGAGTTGCAATAGTCGGCGCCGATCGCCATCGCGCGCGCCATGTCGAAGGCGGTCGCGATCTTGCCGGATGCCCCGATCTTGATGCGGTCGCGTGCATTGATGCCGACCAGTGCATTGTGGACGAAATTGACGCCCTCGCGCATCGGCATGCCCAGATGGTCCATGAACTCCAGCGGTGCCGCGCCGGTGCCGCCTTCATTGCCGTCGACGACGATGAAGTCGGGATAGATGCCGGTCTGGAGCATCGCCTTGCAGATCGCGAGGAATTCCCAGGGATGGCCGATGCACAGCTTGAATCCGGTCGGCTTGCCGCCGGACAGGCGCCGCATCTCGGCGAGGAACTGCATCATGCCGACCGGCGTCGAGAACGCGCGGTGCGAAGCCGGCGAGATGCAGTCCTCGCCCATGGCGACGCCGCGGATCTTGGCGATCTCCTCAGAGACCTTGGCCGCCGGCAGCACGCCGCCATGACCGGGCTTGGCACCCTGGCTGACCTTCAGCTCCACCATCTTGATCTGGTCGTCGCTCGCGACGCGCGCGAACGCTTCGGGATCGAAGGTACCGTCGAGATGGCGGCAGCCGAAATAGCCGGAGCCGATTTCCCAGATGATGTCGCCGCCCATCTCGCGGTGATAGGGGCTGACGCCGCCCTCGCCGGTGTCGTGCGCAAAACCGCCCTTCCTGGCACCGGCATTCAAGGCCCGCACCGCATTCGGGCTGAGCGCGCCGAAACTCATCGCCGAAATATTGAACACCGAGGCCGAATAGGGCTTTAAGCAATCCGGCCCACCGATCATGACACGGTATTTCTCCGTGGCATGCGCCTTCGGTGAGACCGAATGATGCATCCACTCGTAGCCCTCGCGATAGACGTCCTCCTGGGTGCCGAAGGGCCGCTTGTCGAGCTCCATCTTGGCGCGTTGGTAGATGACCGCGCGGGTGTCGCGCGAGAACGGCATGCCGTCCTTCTCGCTCTCGAAGAAATACTGCCGCATTTCCGGCCGGATCTCTTCGAGCAGGAAGCGGATATGCGCCGAGATCGGATAGTTGCGCAGCACCGCATGGCTCTTCTGCAGGAGATCGCGCACGCCGAGCAGCGTCAGCGCGCCGAAGATCAGGATCGGGACCAGCATGATGTCGAAGATCTTGCGGTCGGCTAAGCCGATGCCGATCAACAGCATCGTGGCCGCGGCGCAGATCGTCAGGACGATGAAGCGCGGCGAGAACGGCAGCAGCAGGGTCTCCATGATTCCCTCTTCCGCCAGCGACAGGCGTTTGGGGGCTTGCTGCGTCTTGTTGTGCTCGGCCACGATAGCCATCCTTTCGCCAGAAGGCGCTACAATACGCCCTCGCCTGTCATACGGATATGACGCGGCCGTTGTTTCAGGCTAGCGAATTCGGCAGCGATAAATCAATCAGGCCGGTGGGCGGGTTTTGCGGTGCAAAAGAGTGCCCGACATGGAGGTGGGGCGAGGGTTCAAGGCTAGGCCGCGCCTGTCGACATCCGCCTGCCGCGCACCTCTACTCTTGCGTTCCATCCAAATCGTCCCATCTCTCGTCGACGTGCCGAGCATATGGAAGCCGGCGGCTATTGGAATAGAAGGCGCCCCCATGGCGATGGAGGCGGCCCACCGCTCGCCCGACGATGCAATCAGGGACCATTGGAGACGACCATGCGGTGGGAATATCTCGTGCTCGAAAGAAGCTTGGGCCCCGATGATTTCGGTCGGCTGGGGTCGGAAGGATGGGAGCTGGTCGCCGTCGTGTCGCCTGGGCATTTCGTGCTGCACTACTTCTTCAAGCGGCAGGCACACGGCTGACGAACGGACGTTCGTACCTGATCCTTCACCGAAGAGACGGCGCGACGCGCCATCCTCTGGCTGGCGCGGCTTCCGCAACAGGAGAATCTCTCATGAGCAGGCGCGATGCCGTTTTCCCCGCCGGCCGGCATGATCTCTACAAGTCGCACGCCTATTCCGCGGCCATCAGATCGAGAGATCTCCTCTTCGTGTCCGGCCAGGTCGGCAGTCGCAGCGATGGCTCGCCCGAGCCGGATTTCGAGGCTCAGGTCCGCCTGGCATTTGCGAATCTCGAGGCGACGCTGAAGGCGGGCGGATGTGGGCTTGACGATATCATCGACGTGACGACCTTTCACACCGATCCCGAAAATCAATTCGCAACGATCATGGCCGTCAAGAGCGAGGTCTTTTCGCAAGAGCCCTATCCGAACTGGACGGCGATCGGCGTCAACTGGCTCGCGGGTTTCGACTTCGAGATCAAGGTCATTGCCCGCATCCCCGGCTGAATCTCAGCGGACTAAAGCGCGGCCTGCCGGGGCGGGCGACGATGCGGACCATGCTTTTGATCGCACCCGCGGTGTCCGCCGGCGATCTCGCAAAGGGAGACTGTCGTGCACGATCTCGAACGCAACAAGGCGAATGTCATCGCCTTCTACGAGTTGATGTTCAACGCCTGCCAGCCCGCCGAAGCCGTCGCTCGCTTCGTCGGCGACGAGTACATCCAGCACAATCCGCATGTGGCCACCGGAAGGAAGGGCTTCATCGACTATTTCGAGCGGATGGCTCGCGAGTGGCCGGGAAAGAGGGTCGAGATCAAGCGGGTCGTGGCCGAAAACGACTGCGTCGTTCTTCATTGCCTGCAACACTGGCCTGGGGACCACGACTACGCGGGAATCGATATTTTCCGATTGGACGATAGGGGCAGGATCGTCGAACATTGGGATGTCCTGCAGATCATCCCCGAGCATGCAGCCAATCCGAACGGCATGTTCTGAACTCGCGGCGGCATCCGGCGATCTCGACCGGCCTCTGGCAAGGACCTTCGGTTTCCGGTGGACGGAAACCGCGATTGTGCGTCAACGACCGCTTCCCGCGACCGCTGCAAGCGACGGATGCCCGGCCGCCGAGCGCGCTCAGCGCTCGACGAACGCCTTCTCGATCACGAAATGGCCGGGCTTGTTGCCGGAGCCTTCGACGAAGTCGCGGCCTTCGAACATCTGCTTCAGCTCTTCCAGCATCGCCGGGCTGCCGCACATCATGATGCGGTCGGTTGCGATGTCGAGCGGGCCCTGGCCGATGTCGTTGAAGATCTGCTCGGAGCTGATGAGGTCGGTGATGCGACCGCGGTTCCTGAACGGCTCGCGGGTGACGGTGGGATAATAGACGAGCTTGTCGGCGAGAAGCTCGCCGAACAGCTCATCCTCGCGCAAGGTCGCGACCAGCTTCTCGCCATAGGCGAGCTCGGAGACCTGGCGGCAGCCATGCACCAGCACGATCGTTTCGAACTGCTCGTAGACCTCGGGGTCCTTGATCAGGCTGGCGAAGGGCGCAAGGCCCGTCCCGGTCGACAGCAGCATCAGCCGCTTGCCGGGAAGCAGATTGTCGGTGATCAGCGTACCTGTCGCCTTGCGGCCGACCAGGATGGTGTCGCCTTCCTTGATCTTCTGAAGGCGCGAAGTCAGCGGACCGTCCTGGACCTTGATCGAGAAGAACTCGAGCTCTTCCTCGTGGTTGGCGCTCGCCATGCTGTAGGCGCGCAGCAGCGGACGGCCGTCGACCTCGAGGCCGATCATCGCGAACTGGCCGTTCTGGAACCGGAATCCGGTGTCGCGCGTGGCGCGAAAGCTGAACAGCGTATCGGTCCAGTGATGGACGGAAAGAACCTTCTCTCGGTAAAACGCGCTCATGATTTTCGATATTCCGAATATTTGCGGCTTTAGGGCAAAAGCACGGCCCGGCCCCTGACGTCTGGAGCGGGCACCATTGCCATGGCGGAGGATTTCGCGTGTGTGATCTACGCCATTGCGACCGATAATCAACCTCGTTTCGGATGCCATTGACGCCGATCAAACCGGCATTTGCAGCGGAACCGGGCGCATCATCAAGGAATCTGCTGCCTCTCGCGTGCGGAGGATAATTTCCTTTCCCTTACGGGCTTCATCGCAGCACTTAATTTCCGCCGCGCTCGCGGGAATTTCATTAAGAATAGCTCTGAATTTTCACCCGGTTTGGCGACGATGCCTGCATTTTGCGGCTTTTGGCGCCAGGAACGACGAAACACCATGGCAAGCGGCGAGCGGATCTTCGTTTCTGCGATCAGGCGCTATTGCGCACAGCGGGGCATCGATGTCGATGTCCGCTCCGATGGCTGGCTCATCGCGATGCGTCGCGGTCCGACACGCTATTTCGCCTTCGGCCATGACATCGGCTTGAACAGCGCCATCGCCCATCGCCTCGCCACCGACAAGTCCGCGACCGCCGAAGCGCTGATGCTGGCGGGCGTGCCCTGCGTTCCGCATCGACTCTTCCTCAACCCGAGGCTGGGCAGGCATGTCGTTGGCGGCGCCTGGCGAGAGGCCATGCTCCGGCTGTTGCACGACCATCCACAAGGGGTGGTGGTGAAGCCGAACGAAGGGACGTCGGGGCGATCGGTATTCAAGGTAACGACGGAGGCGGAGCTCGACCACGCCGCCAGCGAGGCCTTCTCGATGGGCACCGGGCTCGTGATCTCGCCCTATGTCGCGATCGAGCAGGAGGTCCGCGTGGTGCTGCTCGATGATGATCCCCTCGTCGTCTACAGCAAGCAGCGCGGCTCGGATTGGCGACACAATCTCGATGCCGGCGCAAAGCCGGTGTTGCTGGAGGACGGCGAGGTACGCGCGGCCTGCGTGAAGCTCGCGATCGATGCCGCGCGCGCCATCGGCATCGTCTTTGCTTCGATCGACGTGGTTCGCGTGGATGGCGAATGGCGCGTGCTGGAAATCAACTCCGGCGTGATGATGGAGGCGCTGGGCAAGCTGCACCCTGAGCTGGTGAAGGCGACGTATGAGGCGGCGCTGGACCGGGTGTTCGGACAACCAGGCTGAAGCCGGCAAATCGCCTACCTGCCGCAGACCTCTTCGACGATCGCCTTGCGCAATTCGAGGCCACCGATCGGGCGCTGCGGTCGCTGATCGCGTTGGCAAGATGTTCCCGTTGTGAAACGGAACGCCGCGCTCTAGCCTTCACGCAACGCATGACGCATGGGGCCCTGCACATTCGTTTGCGGCGGCTCCATCGACAAGCAAGACGATCGAAGAGGGAAACGCCACATGAGCGGCAACGTCAATCGCCAGATTCTGCTGGTGGAGAAGCCCAGCGGCAAGCTCGGTCCGGAGCATTTCAAGATGGTGGATGGCGCGCTGCCGGAGCCGAACGACGGCGAGGCCTTGCTGCGCGTGCGCTACATCTCGCTCGATGCCGCCAACCGCGCCTGGATGCACGGCGCGACCTATCGCTCCGCCGTCGAAGCCAACAGCGTGATGGCGGGCGGCGCCATCGCCGAGGTCGTCAGCTCGAAGGCGCCGGGCCTTGCGCCCGGTGACATCGTGTTCGGCGACACCGGCTGGCAGGAATTCGCCGCGGTGCCGGCGAAGCACCTCACCAGGATGCCGAAGCTGGAGCCGATGACGCACCTGCTCAGCGTATTCGGAATCGCCGGTCTGACCGCTTATTTCGGCCTCTTGGAGGTCGGCAAGCCAAGGCAAGGCGAGACTGTCGTGGTCTCCGCGGCCGCGGGCTCGGTCGGCTCGATCGTCGGCCAGATCGCAAAGATCAAGGGATGCCGCGTGGTCGGCATCGCCGGCGGCGCCGACAAGTGCAACTGGCTGACCTCCGAGCTCGGCTTCGATGCGGCGGTGGACTACAAGGACGGCGCTGTGTTCAAGGCGCTACGCGCAGCGGCGCCAAAGGGCATCGACGTCTATTTCGACAATGTCGGCGGTGACATCCTCGAAGCCTGCCTGCCGCAGATGAACAATTACGGCCGCATCGCCTGCTGCGGCGCGATCTCGCAATATGATGGCGTGCCCGCAGCGCACGGCCCGCGCGGCGTACCCGGCCTGATCGTGGTGAAGCGGCTCGTCATGCAGGGCTTCATCGTGATGGATTATCTGAAGGAGAGCCAGCGCGCGCTCGCCGATCTCCAGGCCTGGGTCAAGTCCGGACGGCTTAAGGTGCAGGAGGACATCATCGACGGCCTCGAGAACACGCCGAAGGCGCTGATCGGGCTGCTGGCGGGCGAGAACCGCGGCAAGCGCATGGTGAGAGTGGCCGCGTAGTCACGTCGCGGTGCACTGACATTATGGACTTGCGGTAGAGGCCAAAGCGGCCAAAGATGCCGCTCGCGCGGTTTCACGCGCGGCGATTGCATTTGCGTATTTTTCAGAATGGTCGGCGCTGCCGATCGGGCAGGAATTCATTCATGTTCAACAGATTGAAACATGCATCGGCGTGCATGGCGCTGCTGGCGGCAGCGCTCTTCGCAACTGCAACAGGAGCGATCGCGCAATCGCCGACCGAGGCCCAGAAGAGTGCGATCCGGTCCGCGTGCCGCTCGGACTTCATGGCGCATTGCTCGAGCGTGACGCCCGGCGGGGTGGAGGCGGTTCAATGCCTCGCCAAGAACATGTCCAGCCTGTCGGCGGGATGCCAGACCGCGGTTCGCGCCGTCGAGCCGGCATCACCCCCCAAGAGCGAAGCTGCGCCTGCCAAATCCGAGCCTGCCAAATCCGAACCCGTGAAGACGGAAGCTGCGCCCGCCGCGGAGCCGGCGACGAAACCGGCCGCGGCGGCCGCCCCGAAAGCGGCAGCATCCAAGCAGCCGAGCCCTGCGCAGATTTCCGCGGTCAAGAGCGCCTGCCGCGGCGACTACCCCAAGGTCTGCGCCAGCGTGCCACCGGGCGGCGCACCCGCGCTGGAATGTCTGGAGAAGAACAAGGCGAAGGTGTCGGCCGGCTGCGCCAAGGCGGTGAATGCGGCATTCGGTGGCGGAGCAGCCGCGACGGCAGCGCCCGCAGGCGCGGCTCCGGCCGCAACGGCTCCCGCGGCAGCGCCCGCCGCGGCGCCCGCCACGATCGTGCTGCGGCCATTGCTGCCGCGGGAAGAACTGTTCATCGTCCGGTCGGCCTGCGGCGCCGATATCCGCACGCTCTGCGCCGGTGTGGCGCCCGGCGGCGGCCGGATTATCCAATGCATTTCCAACCGCGCGGCATCGCTGTCGCTGGCCTGCAGGGACGTTCTCGCGCCTTTCGCCGCGCGATGAGACGGAGCGGACTTAAAGTCGTCCGCGGCATGAATTGCGGTGCGTGACGTGAAAATTGCGGTGCGTGACGCGAAGGTTTTCGCGTGCTGAGCCGTAAACTAACCGACCCCTTCTTTGAAAGGCCGTTACACCACGACAAGCACGGGAGAACGACATGCGTTCATTGCTACTGGCTGCTTCTGCGCTCTTCGCCTTTGCCGCGACCATGACATTCGAGGCCACCGACGCCAATGCGGTGGTGTGCGCCCGCGGCGTCTATCGCGCCGGCTGCGTCGGTCCGAACGCGGCCGTGGTCGTCCGCAAGCCCGTGCCCGCGGTCCGCTGCACCCGGGTGCTGGTGAACGGGGTCTACGTGAAACGCTGCGTCTGACGCTGCGGTGGCCCATTCGCCCCGGTTTGGCTATGATTCCCGCCTGACGATTGCGGATGCTCGCAAAACGTGTGTCCGGAGACGAGTTTCGGCGTGCCCGCGCTGGCCCGATAATTCCGCTGGCGTGGGACGCCGGAGCACATTAGTCTACTCCTAGATAGTAAGTATACTGTCAATTAGGGAGGCAGACGTTGCGGATCGCCGTGATTGGCGGGGGCCCCGGTGGGCTCTACTTCGCCTATCTCTGGAAGAAGCGTCACCCCGAGGATCAGGTCGACCTGTTCGAACAGAACCCGGCCGACGCGACCTGGGGTTTTGGCGTCGTGTTCTCGGATCAGGCGCTGGAGTTCCTGCGCGCCGACGACCCCGACACGGTCGACGCGATCGCGCCGCACATGGAGAGCTGGGAGAACATCACGCTGAACCTTCAAGGCGACAGCGTCGCCATCGACGGCGTCGGCTTCTCCTCGATCGGGCGGCTCGAGCTGCTTCGCTTCCTGCAGCAGCGCGCGCTCGATGCCGGCGTGACGCCGCGCTTCGAGACGCCGGTCCACGCCATCGACCAGCTCAACGGCCATGATTTGATCGTCGCCGCCGACGGGCTGAACTCGCTGGTGCGCCGCGCCTATGAGGGCGATTTCGGAACGTCGCTGTCCTATTCCTCGAACAAGTTCGTCTGGTACGGCACATCGAAACGATTCGACACGCTGTCGCAGACCTTCGTGAAGACCGGGCGCGGCGCCTTCAACGCCCATCACTACCGCTACTCGCCGACCATGAGCACCTTCCTGGTCGAATGCGATCACGCGACATGGCAGGCCTATGGTTTCGCCTACAAGGACGTCGAGCAGTCCAAGGGCGTTTGCGAGGAAGTGTTCGCCGACACGCTGGGCGGCCACTGCCTCGTCTCCAACAAATCGGTCTGGCGCAACTTTCCCTGGGTCTGGAACGAGCACTGGTCGTTCAAGAACATGGTGCTGCTCGGCGATGCCCTGCACTCGGCGCATTTCTCGATCGGCTCGGGAACGCGCCTCGCCATCGAGGACGCGATCGCGCTGGTGAAGGCGCTGGAATCGGATGCGCATCTTGCCACCGCCCTGCATCGCTACCAGGCCGCGCGCAAACCCATCGTGCAGAAGCTCGTCAATGCCGCCCGCACCAGCGCGTTCTGGTACGAACACTTTGCCGAGCACATGAAGCTTCCGCTGATGGACTTCGCCTACAGCTACATCACCCGCTCCGGCCGCATCGACGATTCCCGGCTGCGTCACATGTCGCCGGCCTTCATGGCGCGCTACGAGGCTGCCAGGAACGGCGGAGACGGCGCCCAAACCAACGCCGGGGACGCGGCATGAGCCACGACATCCGTGACGAGGTGCCCGCGGACAGCGAAGGCGCGCGCGAGATCGGCTTTGCGGTTCCCGACATCTACAATGCCAGCCGGGTGCTGTTCGACAATCTCGGCAAGGGCCGCGGCGACAAGCTCGCGCTGCTGGGGCCGGCAGGCCCACGCACTTACGCCGAGCTTTGCGCGGAGGCCTGCCGCTGGGGCAATGGCCTTGCGTCGCTCGGCCTGAAGCGCGGCGATCGCGTGCTGTTGTTTCTCGACGACACGCCGGCCTACCCCGCCGCCTTCTTCGGCGCGGTGCGCGCCGGCTTCGTGCCGCTATTGATCAACACGCTGACGCCGCCGGACCTTTTGCAATTCTACCTCGCCGATTCCGGCGCGAGCGTTGCGGTGGCCGATGCGGAATTCGCGGCGCGCTTCAATGCCGAGGCCTGCAAGGAAACGAAGCTGCATACGCTGATCGTCGCCAATGGCACGGCCGGCGAGCACGCGGCGCCGCGGGCGCTCGCGGCAGCCGACTGGCTCGCGCAGTTCTCCACCGAGCTGGCGGAAGCGGCGACCCATCGCGACGAGATGGCGTTCTGGATGTACTCGTCCGGTTCGACCGGACGGCCCAAGGGCATCGTGCATCTCCAGCACGACATCGCCTACACCGATGCCGCCTTTGCGCAGAACATCCTGAAGCTGACGCCGGACGACATCTGCTTCTCGGTGCCGAAGATCTTCTTCGCCTACGGCTTCGGCAATTCCATCACCTTCCCGTTCTCGGCCGGCGCCGCAACGCTGCTGCTGCCGGGCCAGCCGAAGCCGGCCTCGATCTTCGCGGCGATCGAGCAGTACAAGCCGACGGTCTTCTTCGGCCTGCCGACCCTGTACACCGCGCTGACCAAGGCGGAAGGCGCGGACAAGACGGATTTCTCGTCGCTGCGCATGGCGCTCTCCGCGGCCGAGGTGCTCTCGGCCGAGGTCTTCAACGGCTGGAAGACGCTCACGGGCCTCGAGATCATCGAAGGCCTCGGCTCGACCGAGGTGCTGCACATCTACCTGTCGAACCGGCCCGGGCAGAAAAAGCTCGGCGCCGCGGGCCTGCGCGTGCCCGGCTACGAGGTCGCGCTCCGCGACAAGGACGGCCGCGGGGTCGACGACGGCGAGGAAGGCATCTTGTGGGTTCGCGGCGATTCCAACACGCCGCTGTACTGGAACCGGCCGGACAAATCCGCCGAGACCATTCGCGAGGGCGGTTGGATCTACACGGGTGATCGATTCGTGCGGGATGCCGACGGCTTTCACTTCTTCCGCGGGCGCGCCGACGATCTCATCAAGATCTCCGGCCAGTGGGTCTACCCGCTCGAGGTCGAACTGTGTCTCGCCGATCACCCGGACATCCGTGAATGCGCGGTGTTCGCCGCCGAGCTGCCGGACCGGCGGATGACGCTGAAGGCGGTGGTGGTGATGAACGACCGCGCCGCCGATCCCAGCGAAGCGACGCGGCGATTGCAGGACTACGTCAAGGGCAAGCTGCTTCCCTACAAATACCCGCGCGAGGTGATCTTCATCGACGAGTTGCCGAAGACGGGCACGGGGAAGATCGACCGGCAGGCATTGCTGCGGATGTGAGACACCGCTGCAACAACGCAATTGGTGTCATCGCCCGCCTCATGCGCAATTGCGCACAGAGGCGGGCGATCCAGTACTCCGAGGCGGCTGTGATAAAACGGATGGGCCGCGGCGTTCTGGATTCCCGCCTTCGCGCGCAATGACACCTTCACTCTTGCAGCAGCGCCTTACTCACTTCGTCACCCACCCTTCCCCAGATGCTCCAGCGCATCCTCCGAACGCAGCGGCACGCGTGACACCTCGTTGTTCAGATCGACGAGCTGCACCAACAGTCCCATCAGCGTTTTGCGATCCGCCGGCTTGAGCGCCTCCAGCATGCGCGCCTGGGCGCGCTCGACGGCGGGGATGATCTCGCGCAGGATCGCGGCGCCGGGTTTCGTCAAGTACAGCAGCTTGATGCGCTTGTCCTCCGGCGCCGGCTTGCGCTCGACATAGCCCTTGGCCTGGAGCCGCTCGATCACGCTGCCGAGCGTGGAGCGGTCGAAGGCGATCACCGCCGACAGCCGCGTGGCATCGATGCCGGGATGGGTGTGGATCGCGACCAGCGCAGCATATTGCACCGGTGTGAGGTCGAACCTCTTGCACTCCTCCATGAAGATCGAGACCGCGATCTGCTGCATGCGCCGGAACAGATAACCCGGCGCGGCGTAGACCGCGTCCATCGTGATCGGAGGAGGCGGCTTACTCGGCATCGGGCTGCTTCTCCGGAGCGGCATCGGCAAACGCCGGCAGCGCCTTGGCCGCGGCCTCGGCCTGAAGCAGGCGCGGATAGGCCGAGACGTCGACGCCGAAGCGGCGCGCATTGGCGAGCTGCGGCACGAGGCAGAGATCGGCCAAAGTCGGCGCATCGCCGAAACAGAACGGGCCCGGCTCGCCCCTGATCAGCGTCTCGCAGGCTGACAGGCCCTCGCGATTGGCCCAGGCAGCCCAATCCTGGACCATCTCTTCGGGCAGGCCGAGCTCACGCAGCCGCGCCAGCACTTTCAGGTTCTGCACCGGATGGGTATCGCAGGCGATCGCCAGCGCAAACGCACGCACCTTGGCACGGCGCAGCGGATCCTTCGGCAGCAGCGGCGGGCTGGGGTGAATCTCGTCGAGCCATTCGATGATGGCGACCGATTGGGTCAGCACCGCACCCGTATCGTCCTCCAGCGCCGGCACCAGGCCTTGCGGGTTGATGGCGAGATAGGCGGGGGCGCATTGCTCGCCCTTGCGCAGATGATGCGGCAGATGCGCGGCCTTGAGGCCCTTGAGGTTCAGCGCGATCCGGACGCGGTAGGCGGCGCTGGAGCGGAAATAGCCGTGCAGCTTCACGAGAGCCTCCCTGCTTTTCTGTCATCCGGGGCTCGCGCAGCGAGAACCCGGAACTTCGAAATGCCGGGGTTCGATGCTTGGCAACGCCCCGGAGTGACAACCATTACTACCGTTACCCTCACATTGACGCTAGCCAGATCGTCAGTATACTGTCAATCAACAAACGAACGGGAGCGCCGCCATGGAAGCCGTGACCAAGACGCCGGAACGCGAGGCGTTCTACAGGAAGATCGACGGCGAGAATCTCACCGCGTTGTGGACGGTGATGAGCGACCTGATCACGCCGGAGCCGAAGAGTGCCTGCCGGCCGCATCTGTGGAAATTCGACGTCATCCGCGACTACATGATCGAGGCCGGCAAGCTCATCACCGCCAAGGAAGCCGAGCGGCGCGTGCTGGTGCTGGAGAACCCGGGCCTGCGCGGCCAGTCCAAGATCACGACCTCGCTCTACGCGGGCGTGCAGATGGTGGTGCCCGGCGACGTCGCCCCTGCGCACCGCCACAGCCAGTCGGCGCTGCGCTTCGTGCTCGAAGGCAAGGGCGCCCACACGGCGGTGGACGGCGAACGCACCGCGATGGAGCCGGGCGATTTCATCATCACGCCGTCGATGACCTGGCACGATCATTCCAACGAGACCGACCAGCCGATGTTCTGGCTCGACGGTCTCGACATTCCCGTGGTGCAGTTCTTCGACTGCTCCTTCGCGGAGGGATCGAAGGAAGACCAGCAGAAGATCACCAAGCCCGCCGGCGACAGCTTTGCGCGCTACGGCCACAACCTCCTGCCCGTCGACGTAAAGCGCTCATCGAAGACCTCGCCGATCTTCAGCTATCCCTACGCCTACACTCGCGAGGCGCTGGAGAAGGCCCGCACGAGCCAGGAGTGGGACGCCTGCCACGGCCTCAAGCTGAAATTCAGCAACCCCGAGACCGGCGATTTCGCCATGCCGACGATCGGCACCTTCATCCAGCTGCTGCCGAAGGGATTCAAGACCGCGCGCTATCGTTCGACCGATGCCACCGTGTTCTGTCCGATCGAAGGCCGCGGCCGCAGCCGCATCGGCGATGCCGTGTTCGAGTGGGGCCCCCGCGATTTGTTCGTGGTGCCGAGCTGGCACTGGGTCACGCACGAGGCGGACGAAGACGCCGTGCTGTTCAGCTTCTCGGACCGGCCCGTGCAGCAGAAGTTGGATTTGTTCAGGGAAGACCGCGGCAACGGGTGAGACGCCGCTCCATCCTCCGTCATGGCCGGGCTTGACCCGGCCATCCACATGCCGCTACGCCCGAGGAAAGGCGTGGATGCCTGGGTCGAGCCCGGGCATGACGACTTGGTTTGTGGCTCTCGCCTGCGTCGTCATCATCTTCGCGTTCGCGGCTACCGCCAGTGCAACAGCCGCGTGCGACCGCCGGTGGTGCCGGCAGGCACAATGGATTGGCGAGGCCGCCGCAGCCCTCGAGCAGAACTGCCGCTTCATCCAGGCCAAGCCTGATCGCGAGGCCTGCTACAAGCGCCAGGAGGAAGAACTGGCGGCCAAGCGCAGGCCGAAGCCGCGGCGCGAAAACATCGCGCTCGAACCGCTCCGTGAGATGCGCCAGGAGGACGACGCAGTTTATCGCAGTATCAACAACATTTGCCGCGGCTGCTGACGTTCAGCTCTTTGCGCCGCCCCAATTCGCCGCACGCTTCTCCGCGAACGAAGCCAGCCCTTCCGCCGCCTCCGCGCTCTGGCGCTTGAGCGAATGCAGCTGCACGAGCCGGGCGTAAGCGGCATCGTCCACGGCCATGCCGCCGAACGAGCTCTCCAGCGCGAGCTTCTTGGTTTCGGCCAACGCTTCCGGCCCGTTGGCGAGCAGTTGCTCGACCACCTTGGCGCCTGCAGCTTCGAGGTCGCCGAGCGGCACCACCTCGTGGACGAGGCCGATGCGGCGGGCGTCGTCGGCGCCGAAGCGTTCGCCGGTGAGTGCGTAGCGGCGGACCTGCCGTACACCAACGGCGTCGCAGAGCTGCGGGATGATGATCGCGGCGGTCAGGCCCCAGCGCACCTCGGTGATCGAGAACAGCGCGTTGTCCGCGGCAATCACGACGTCGCAGGCCGCGATCACGCCGGTGCCGCCACCGAAGCAGCCGCCCTGCACCAGCGCGACGGTCGGGACCGGCAGCGTATTGAGTCGCTGCACGGCTTCGAAGGTCGCGCGCGAGGCCGCTTCGTTGGCTTCAGCCGATTGCGACCGCACGCCGTTGATCCATTTGAGATCGGCGCCGGCTTGAAAATGCTGGCCGTTGCCCCTGAGCACGACCACGCGCAAATCGGGCTTCTTGCCGAGATCGTCCATGGCGGCGAGCACGCCCGCGATCAGGTCACCGTCATAGGCGTTGTTGACCTCCGGCCGGTTCAGCGTGACGGTCGCAACCCCCCGCTCGTCGAGAGTCCACAGGATGGGGCTGGCAGTCATCGGCGGTCCTCCGGTCGTTGATTGTCTCGCACTATGGCCGAGGCACCGCGTCGTGATCCATATCTTTCCAGCGTGGGGCGGCCGCGTCCATCGCATGGCGGCTTGTGTCATGCTGGCGCGGGGCGGCATCAAGGGACAGGACTCATCATGCGCATCTGCATTTTCGGCGCGGGCGCCGTCGGCAGCCACATCGCGGTTCGGCTGGCGCGCGCCGGCCATGAGATCAGCTGCGTGATGCGCGGCGCGCATCTCGAGGCGGCGCGCGCGAACGGCCTGAAGCTGCGGGTCGGCGACTCCGAGGTTTCCGCCAAGGTCAACGCCTCGGGCGATCCGGCCCAGCTCGGCCCGCAGGACGTCGTGATCTCGACGCTGAAGGCGACCGCGCTGCCCGGGCTGGTGTCCAGCATCAAGCCGTTGCTGAAGGACGACACCGCGATCGTGTTCGCGCAGAACGGCATTCCCTGGTGGTACGGCATCGGACTGCCGCCGCGGCACCCGACGCCGCCCGACATCTCCTTCCTCGATCCCGGCGGACGGTTGCGCGCCTGCATCCCGAAAGAGCGGATCATCGGCGGCGTGATCTTCTCCTCGAACGAGGTGACCGCGCCGGGCGTGGTGCAGAACCTGACGCCGGACCGCAATCGCGTCTTGATCGGTGAATGCGACGATCGCCATTGCGAGCGCATCACGAGGCTCCGCAACGTTCTCAACGACGTCCGGCTCGAATCGCCGCCGGTGGCCGAGATCCGCGAGGCGATCTGGTCAAAACTGCTGACCAACATGTCGCTCTCGGTGCTGTGCCTGCTGACCGGCCAGACCGCGCGCGGGGTGCGCGACGACCCCGCCTTTGCCGAGGTGATCCCGCGCATGCTGAACGAGGCCAACGAGATCGCCCAGCACTTCATCCCCGAAGTCAAGCGCGTGACCCGCAGCGGCCCCGCCCCCAACCACAAGCCGTCGCTGTTGCAGGATTACGAGCTCGGCCGCGCCATGGAGATCGACGTGCTGGTGAAGGCGCCCCAGGCCTTCGCGCGCACCGCCGGCCTGTCGACGCCGACGCTCGACCTGATCGCCGCGCTGGCGATCCAGAAGGCGCGCGACAAGGGGCTTTATGCGGCGTGAGCTTCAGGAGAGCTTGTCGATCCAGGCCGCCAGTGTGTCGAGCACTTCCGTCAGCGCTTCGTCATTGGTCCGGCCGGACTTCTTCAGCACCGCAAACGAGTGATCCCCGCCTTCGACCTGATGCAGCGTCGCCTTCGCGCCGAGCTGCGCGATCACCGGCGTGAGGAGACCGAGATCGGCAAGCTCGTCGCGCGTGCCTTGCAGGAACAGCATCGGGATGGCGATGCCGGCGAGATGCCCGGCACGCTCGGATGAAGGCTTCTTGGCGGCATGGAGGGGGAAGCCAAGGAAGGCGAGACCTCTCACGCCCGGCAGCGCAGATTTCGATTGCGCCTGCGAGGTCATGCGGCCGCCGAACGACTTGCCGCCGGCGACGAGCTTCAAACCGGGACAGAGCCGCGCCGCCTCCGCAACGGCCGCGCGGATGGCGGCATGCGCAGCGGCCGGCTGGTCGGGACGGCCCAGCTTCTTCTCCATGTAAGGGAAATTGAAGCGGAAGGTGGCGATACCGCGGGTCGCGAGCCTCTCCGCGACCTCTTCCATGAAGGAATGCCGCATGTCGGCACCGGCGCCGTGCGCCAGCACGTAGCAGGCGCGCGCATGGTCCGGCTGCGTCAGGATCGCCGAGACCGTGCCGATGCGCTCGATATCGAGCTTGAGCTCGCGCCTCTGGACCAAGAGTGGATGCTCCCGATGAGTCACGCAAGAGATACCCGCGCGACCGCGATCTGGAAACATCAATCTTTGAAGCCCTCAGCTGACCCGGCGTTCCCGGCCTTCCCAGAATGGCTTGCGCAGCTCGCGCTTCAGCACCTTGCCGGCGCCAGACAGCGGCAACGGCGTCTCGGTGATCTCGATGCTGCGGGGGCATTTGTAGCCGGCAATCAGCGTCTTCGTGAACTCGATCAGCTCGCCGGGCGAAACCTCGACACCGCTGCGCTTGACCACGACGGCGTGGACCTGCTCTCCCCATTGCTCATTTGGCACGCCGATGACCGCGCATTGCAGCACCGACGGATGCTGCGCCAGCGCGTTCTCGACCTCGACCGAGTACACGTTCTCGCCGCCCGAGATGATCATGTCCTTGACACGGTCGACGACATAGATGAACCCGTCCTCATCCATGTAGCCGCCGTCGCCGGTGTGCATCCAGCCGTCGACGACGGCGCGCGCGGTCTCCTCCGGCCGCTCCCAATAGCCCATCATCACGGTGTCGCCGCGCACCACGATTTCGCCGACGGTGCCCGTCGGCACGGGTTGATCGTTCTCGTCGACGATCCGCACTTCGCAGCCGAGCGTGGCGCGGCCGGCGCCGCGATGTCGCCCCTTTCTGCGTCCCTCCCCGACATGCTCGCCGGAATGCAGCAGCGTCGCGATCGGCGACAATTCGGTCATGCCGTAGGCCTGGGTGAAACGCACATGCGGCAGTGCGCGCGCTGCACGATCGAGCACCGCCTCGCTGATCGGGGAGGCCCCGTAGATGATGTGCTGGAGCGACGCCAGGTCGTAATTGCCGATCGCGGGATGATCGACCAGCATCTGGATCATCGTGGGCACCAGCAGCACGTCGGTGACGCGCTCGTTCTGCATCGCCGCCATCACGCCTTCGGGCGTAAAACCCTGAACGATCACGTTCGAACCGCCGGACAGCAGCAGCGAATACATCGCCGCGCCGTTGGCGAGGTGAAACATCGGCGCCGCATGCAGGTAGGTCGTGCTCGCCGGAAACAATCCTTCGCCGAGCGCGTTGAGCGCGTTGGCCATCAGGTTCTGGTGGCTGAGCATGACGCCCTTGGAACGCCCGGTGGTGCCGCCGGTGTAGAAGATGCCGGCGAGATCCTCGCCCTTGCGCATGGCGTCGGCAACGGAAGTGCTGCTTTCCACCAGGTCCTCATAGCTCTCCATTCCGGCCGGCACCTCGCCGT
Organism: Bradyrhizobium sp.; assembly: GCA_035575945.1. Lineage (GTDB taxonomy): Bacteria > Pseudomonadota > Alphaproteobacteria > Rhizobiales > Xanthobacteraceae > Bradyrhizobium. The sequence continues at coordinate 220,565 of DATLXF010000017.1, forward strand.
CGTCGGCATAGATCAGCTTCAGCTCCGGAATGGCGCCGGCGAGCTGCGCGCCGACTGGCGCAAAGGCCCTGTCGACCAAGAGAACGGCGGCGCGGCAGTCGCGCAGCGCATCCTCGTTTTCAAGGGCACTCCAGCGGATGTTGAGCGGCACGATCACGCCGCCCGCCCAGCCCGTCGCCAGATACAGCTCGAGGTAACGATCCGAGTTGAAGGACAGCACGGCGAGGCGATCGCCGTCCTTGATGCCGCGCGCGCGCAGGCCGCCGGCGAGCCTTGCGACGCGTTCACCGAGTTCGCCCCAATTGCGGCGCCGCTGGCCATAGACGGTGGCGAGCCCCTTCGGGTTGATCTGCAGCGCCCGCCGCAGCCCGTGCGTGATGTTCATCCGGTTCCTCCTCCTGTACGCTTCTTCCCTGCCGTTTTGCGTCCTGAGTTGCGCCGTTGCGGCGCCCTCGGCGTCTTCTTTGTCATCTGCTTCCGGCCCTCGGTCGCGAGGCCCTCCGTCAGCCGAATCGTGAACTCGTCGGCGATCTCGGTCGGCGAGAGTTCGCCGTCGCGTTGATACCAGTGGCCGATCCAGTTGAGCGCGCCCGCGATCGCGAAGGCTGCAAGCTTGGGATCGCATGGCTTGATCGAGCCGTCGGCGGTGCCTGCGGCAATGTAACGCCGGAACGTGGCGTCGATCCGCTTCTTGGCGGCGCGCGCCACGGCGGCGTTCCGCTCGGCCAGATCGCGAAGGTCGAAACGCACCAGGCTCGCGCCGAAATCGGTCGCCATCAGCGCGGCATAGGCGTGCACCAGCTTGCGCAGCTTGAAGAGCCCCGAACCGCCGCCGGCGTTGATCTCGGTGATGACGCTGTCGACGAGCTCGGCACCCATCGACCAGCATTCGAACAGAATCTCGTCCTTGCCGCGGAAGTAATTGTACAGCGCGGGCTTGGTGATGTTCAGCCGCTCGGCGACCTCGTTCAGCGTCACGCGATGATAGCCCTGCTCCAGGAATAGCTGTACGGCGGCGCGCAGCACCGCCTCGCGCTTCTCGTCGCGGGCGCGGCGGCGGCTCTCGAACGGCTGCCAGGGCGATGGCGATGAGGGTGGAACGGGCGGCGCTGAATCCATGCTCGATCAGTTGACTCTCGTGGGCATCGGCCGATATGTTACCCACGGGTAAGAAAAAGTCCAATGGGTAATTTCTCTGGAGGAAAGCCATGTCTGACGTGATCGTCGCAGGGGTCGGCATGATCCCCTTCGCCAAGCCGGGCGCCAGCGCGCCCTATCACGAGATGGGGACCGAGGCGGTCAAGCTGGCGCTCGCCGATGCCGGCCTCGGTTACGGCAAGGTGCAGCAGGCCTATGCCGGCTACGTCTACGGCGATTCCACCTGCGGACAGCGCGCGCTCTACCACGTCGGGATGACCGGCATTCCCATCGTCAACGTCAACAACAACTGCTCGACCGGCTCGACCGCACTGTTCATGGCGCGGCAGATGATCGCGAGCGGCGCGCTGGACTGCGTGCTGGCGGTCGGCTTCGAGCAGATGAAGCCGGGCGCGCTCGGCAGCGTCTATACCGATCGGCCGAGCGCGTTCGAGGAATTCGACGCGGCTGCGGATGAGCTGATCGACGCTCCCGGCATTCCACTGGCGCTGCGCTATTTCGGCGGCGCCGGGCTCAGCCACATGAAGAAGTACGGCACGCCGCTCGACGCCTTCGCCAAGGTCCGCGCCAAGGCGAGCCGTCATGCCAGGAACAATCCGCTCGCACTCTTCCGCAAGGAAGTCACCGCGGACGACGTCATGAACGACCAGGTGATCTGGCCGGGCGTGATGACACGCATGATGGCGTGTCCGCCGACCTGCGGCGGCGCCGCGGCCGTGCTGGTGTCGGAGCGGTTTGCGGACAAGCATGGCATCGGCAAGGAGGTGCGCATCGCGGCGCAGGCCATGACCACCGACACCCCCTCGACCTTCAAGGCCGGCGACATGATGCAGCTGGTCGGCTACGACATGGCGAAAGAGGCGGCAGGCCGGGTCTATGAAAGCGCCGGCATCGGACCTGATGATCTCGACGTCGTCGAACTGCACGACTGCTTTGCCCATAACGAGCTCATCACCTACGAGGCGCTGGGCCTCTGCGGCGAAGGCGAAGCCGGCAAGTTCATCAATGACGGCGACAACACCTATGGCGGCCGGATCGTGACCAATCCCTCTGGCGGCTTGCTGTCGAAAGGACATCCGCTCGGCGCCACCGGGCTTGCGCAGTGCTACGAGCTGACGCGGCAGCTGCGCGGCACGGCCGGCGCCACCCAGGTCGAGGGTGCCAAGGTCGCGCTCCAGCACAATCTCGGCCTCGGCGGCGCTTGCGTCGTCACCCTCTACCAGCGGCACTGATATCCGTCATGGTCGATCAGTCCGCCGTAGGGCGCAGCTTCACGCCCGTCACCGCGCGCGTGGAGCCCGGCCGTCTCCGCTACTTCCTCAACACGCTGGGTGAACAAAACCCGGTCTACCGCAACGCGGATGCGGCGCGGACGGCCGGATTCACCGGCATGCCGGTGCCGCCGACCTATTTGTTCTGCCTGGAGATGATGGACGTCGACGACCCGTTCGAGATGTTCAGCGCGCTCGGGATCGATCTCGCCCGCGTGCTGCATGGCGAGCAGAGCTTCGTCTATCACGCGCCGGTTCTGGTTGGCGACACCCTGACGTTCCGGCCATGCGTTGCCACCGTGACGGACAAGAAGGGCGGCGCAATGACGCTGATCGGCATCCGATGCGAGGTGACCAACCAGGACGGCGTGCATGTCGCCGATACCGCGCGCACCATCGTCGTCCGCAACGGGGTGGCGTCATGACGGCATCCGGAGACATCAAGGAGGGCGATCGCATCGTCCACAAGGTCTTTCCGCCAATCACCCGTCACATGCTCGCGCTCTATTGCGGTGCATCGGGCGATCACAACCCGATCCACGTCGATATCGACTTCGCCAAGGCGGCCGGATTTCCCGACGTGTTCGCCCACGGCATGCTGGTGATGGCCTGTCTCGGGCAGGCACTCACGGACGCGGTGCCGCCCTCCAAGCTCCGCAGCTTCGCGACCCGGTTCGTCGCGATCACCCAGCTCGGCGCCAAGCTCACTTGCGAAGGCACCGTGACCGAACTATTCGCCGAGAACGGCGAGAATCGCGCGAGGCTCGCGCTCACCACCAGGGATGATCGCGGCGAGGTCAAGCTCGAAGGCAGCGCCATTATCGCGCTGTGACAGCAAGAGGACACATGCAAATGGCAAAGTTAAAAGGAAAGGTCGCGCTCGTCACCGGGTCGGGCCGCGGCATCGGGCGCGCGATCGCACTCAAGCTCGCGCGCGAAGGCGCCAGGGTGGTCGTCAACGATCTCGATGCCGAGCCCGGCAACGCCGTGGTCGCGGAGATCAAGGCGCTCGGCGGCGACGCCGTTGCCGTGAACGGCAGCGTCTCGGAAGCCGGTTTCGCCGACAGCTTCGTCGGCGCCGCGCTGGACAGGTTCGGCGGGCTCGACATCGTCGTCAACAATGCCGGGTATACTTGGGACTCCACCATCCAGAAGATGACGGACGAGCAGTTCCAGGCCATGCTCGACGTCCATCTGGTCGCCCCGTTCCGCGTCCTGCGTGCGGCCGCCGAGCCGATCCGCGTCTTTGCCAGGAAGGAAGCCGAGGAAGGGTGCGAAGTGTTCCGCAAGGTCGTCAACATTTCCTCGATCGCGGGCCTCTACGGCAATGCCGGACAGGCCAGCTATTCCTCGGCCAAGGCCTCGCTGATCGGATTGACCCGAACCATGTGCAAGGAGTGGGGCCGCTACAAGGTCAACGTCAATTGCGTCGCCTTCGGCCTGATCAACACCCGCCTGACCCAGCCGATCGAGGCGCAGCAGAAGACCATCGACGTCGCCGGCCGCGACATCAAGGTCGGCGTGCAGCCGCACATGCTGGAGGCCATGTCGCGGATGATCCCGCTCGGCCGCGGCGGCACGCCGGAAGAGGCGGCAGATGCCGTCTATCTGTTCTGCAGCCCGGAATCCAACTATATCAGCGGCCAGGTGGTCGTCGCCGGCGGCGGCCTGATTGTCTGAGAGCGAGGCGCTGATGCAATACCGATCGTCATGGATGACCGAAGAGCTGGACACGTTCCGCGACCAGTTCCGGAAATATCTCGCCAAGGACCTCGCACCGCACGCCGAGAAATGGCGCGAGCAGAAGATGGTCGACCGCTTCGCCTGGCGCGGGCTCGGCGAGATGGGCGCGCTGCTCGCGAGCGTGCCGGAGGACTATGGCGGCCTGGGTGCCACCTTCGCCTATGACGCAGCGGTGCTGGAAGACCTCGAAAGCACGGTGCCGGAGATGACGACCGGCGTCTCCGTGCACAGCGCCATCGTCGCGCATTACATCCTCAATTACGGCTCGGAGGAGCAGAAGAAGCGCTGGCTGCCGAAGATGGCCTCCGGCGAGATGGTCGGCGCCATCGCCATGACCGAGCCCGGCACCGGCTCGGACCTGCAAGCCGTCAAGACCACGGCGAAGAAGCAGGGCAATTCCTACGTCATCAACGGCCAGAAGACCTTCATCACCAACGGCCAGGCTGCCGATCTCGTCATCGTGGTCGCGCGCACCGGCGACGCTGGCGCCAAGGGCATTTCGCTGATCGTGGTCGAGACCGCGGGTGCCGACGGCTACAAGCGCGGGCGCAACCTCGACAAGATCGGGCTGCACGCCTCCGACACCTCGGAATTGTTCTTCGACAACGTGACCGTGCCGCCGGAGAATTTGCTCGGCAAGGAGGAAGGCCAGGGCTTCGTCCAGCTGATGCAGCAATTGCCGCAGGAGCGGCTTGCGCTCGCGGTCGGCGCCGTCGCCTCGATGGAGCGCGCGGTCAAGCTCACCACCGATTACACCAAGGAGCGGAAGGCGTTCGGCAAGCCGCTGATGGACTTCCAGAACACCGCCTTCACGCTGGCCGAGCGCAAGACCGAGGCGATGATCGCGCGCGTTTTCGTCGACTGGTGCATCGAGCGCCTGGTCGCCAAGGACCTCGACACCGTCACGGCGTCGATGGCGAAATATTGGTGCTCGGAGAAGCAGGTCGAAACCGCCGACGAATGCCTGCAGCTGTTCGGCGGCTACGGCTACATGCAGGAATACCCGATCTCGCGCATCTTCATCGATTCCCGCATCCAGAAGATCTATGGCGGCACCAACGAGATCATGAAGCTCTTGATCGCGAGGTCGCTTTAGGTCATCGCGTACGCCAGTCGCGCGGCCGGCAGCCGAAGCGGTGCTTGAAGCGCCGCGTGAAGTGCGAGAGATCCGAGAAACCCCAGTCGAACGCGATGGCGCCGATCGCACGATCCGCCATCGCGGGATCCCCGAGATCCCGCGCCGCGCCTTCGAGCCGATAGGCCATGACATATTCGGTGAAGCTGGACCCAGATCGCGCCAGCAGCTTGTGCACGTAGCGGTCGCTGACGCCGACGGCCTCAGCGACGTCGGCAACGGCAAGGCCAGGCTCGCGCAGCCGCCGGTGAATGGCGCGCTTCACCGCCAGCGTGGTAGCGTCGGCAAGGCTTTCGGCCTCGGCCGTGCCTGCCCGGCTGTGCCGTGACAGGCTGACGGCAACCAGCTCGATCAGCGCCCTGAACAGGTGCACGCTCTCGTCCTCGGTCATGCGCAGTGCGCCGTCGCTGAGCGCGCGCGCGGTCTCGACAATGAGACGGCCGACATGGGGATCGTCGGAGACGCGCGCGGCCGCGACGTCGAACGAGGCCGGCAAGCGTTCGCGCAGGACCTCGGCCGGCACCCAGAACGAGGCGACGCGCAGCTGTGGACCACGGTCGTGCAGGAGCGCGAACTGCCGATCGCTGTCGAAGATGCCGACCTGTCCGGGTGACAGACTGATCACGCGACCGTCCTGCTGGATGCGGCAGCGGCCGGCCAGCTTCAGGTTGAGATAAAAACAGCTGCGATCCGACGCCGCAATGTCGGCCGCGGAACGGCGCACCACATGTTCGGGGAAGCTGACGCGATTGATCGCGGCATCGCCGAGACGGACGTGTTCGACGCTGGCGGGAAAGCCGGCTGCGGCCGCCGGCTCCGGGGTCAGATTCATGAAAGCCTGGCAGATCGCCTCACGATAATAGGCGAATTGCTCGGCCGGCCGCACGCCCGCAGTATCCCAGGCCGATTGGCGTGACGGCTTGGCGGCTTCGACCTGCTGCATCGGTTCACTCCGAGACCAATCCGGTTCACTCCCAGCCAAGCGCCAAACCAGCCGCCGGTCCACAATTGACGCACGGCAGTGCCGCACCGACCCGGGACCGCGCAGCCTCGATCTAACCACACCCTTGGGAGGAGCCACAACATGTCGACCTACGTTCTCGTCCACGGCGCATGGCACACCGGAGCCGAGTTCGAGCCTGTCGCGGCCCCGATCCGCACCGCCGGGCATCAGGTCTATACGCCGACGATCAAGGGCAACCGCCCGGGCGATGCCAAGACGACAGGGCTGAAGGAGGCGATCCAGTCGATCGCCTCCTACCTTGCCGAAAACGATCTGAAGGACGTCATCCTGCTCGGCCATTCCTATGGCGGCATGATCATCACCGGCGTCACCGACCTCGCGCCCGAGCGCATCCGCCGCCTGGTCTACTGGAATGCGTTCGTGCCCAACGACGGCGAATGCCTCAACGACATGGTGCCGCCGCACTACATCGGGCTGTTCGATGCGATCGCGGCCGAGCGCGGCGACGGCTCGGTCGTGCTGCCCTTCCCGGTCTGGCGCGAGGCCTTCATCAACGATGCCGACCTGGAGACGGCACAGCGCGCCTACGACGTCCTCAACCCGCATCCGCTGGCGACCTTCACCGACAAGATCGCGCTCAAGACCAATCCGGCCGAGATGCCGCTGGCAAAGTCCTACATCAACTGCACCGAGGATACCGCGATGCCGCACAGCCATCCCTGGCATCCGCGCCTCTCGGAGAAGCTCGGCCTGTTCCGCCTGGTGCAGGTGCCGGGAAGCCACGAGCTGTGCTTCTCCGATCCGGCGCGGCTCGCCCGGGCGATCATGGAGGCGGGACGCGACTGATCGCGCGCCCTGTGCCCGCTCGCGATCGTCGGCCGCTCAATTCGGATGCCACCAGCGGCCGGCGATGACGACGCCCTCCGAGACGATCTTGCGGTCGCCGATCAGGTGCTCGCCGACGACGTCCTTATAGTCGAACTGGCCCTGTCGAACCGAGATCAGGGTGGCATCGCCGACGCAGCCGGGCTTGAGGCTGCCGAGCTCGGGGCGGCGCAGCGCCATCGCCGCATTCACGGTCGAGGCCGCCACGACGTCGGACAGCTCCATGCCCATGCACAGGAATTTCGACATGGTGGTGACCTGGTCGTAGGCCGGCCCGTCGATGCAGAGCTGATGAATGTCCGACGAGATCGTGTCGGGATAGAAGCCGTTGGCGAGCATCGCGCGCGCGGTCTTGAACGCGAACGAGCCCTTGCCGTGGCCGATGTCGAACAGCACGCCGCGCTCGCGCGCGTCCAGCACCGCCTTCTTCACCGTGCCCTGCGCCGTCGCAGGCGTGTTCGGGAACGGGCGGAACGCGTGGGTCAGCACGTCCCCGGGGCGCAGGCGGGCGAGCACCTCCTCATAGCTCGGCGGCGGATGGTCGATATGCGCCATCAAGGGCATGCCGACCTCGTTGGCGACCTCCAGCGCGATATCGAGCGGCACCGCGCCCGATGTGCCCGAGGAATGCAGGCCGACGCGCACCTTGATGCCGACGATGAGATCGCGGTTGGCATCGGCGACCTTGGCCGCCTCGATCGGATTCATCAGCCGCAGCTCCTCGCTCTCGCCGACCATGATCCGGTGCGAGAAGCCGAAGATGCCGGCATGCGAGACGTGCAGATAAGCGAGGATGCGGACCTGGCTCGGCTCGATCACGTGCTTGCGGAAGCCTGCGAAATTGCCGGGACCTGCGCTGCCGGTATCCACCGCCGTCGTGACGCCGGAGAGGCGGCAGAATTCCTCGGCATCGATGCCGAGCGAGGTGCCGCCCCAATAGACGTGAGTGTGCAGATCAATCAGTCCGGGCGTCACGATGAACTGCGAGACGTCGCGGACTTGCGTGCCCGGATCGGCCTTCAGCCCGGTGCCGATGGCGGCGACCTTGCCGCCGGCAAAGGCGACATCGGTCACGGCATCGAGCTTCTGCGAGGGATCGACCACGCGGCCACCGCGCAGGATCAGGTCGAAAGGCATCAATGGTCTCCGGGATGTGGCTGGGTATGGCAAGGTTGCAGGCAGGCGACCCAGGCAGGTCCCCCGCAATTGGCCCAGTTAGCAATTTTCCCGCCCGCTGAGCAAACCGGCGCGCATGCCCGTTACGCTTCCAGCGCCTGGAAGCCGCCTGCCGGCGCCTTGTACGTCAATCCGGGGCGTCAGGTGTCCACGGCAGCTCGAGCTTCTGCCATTCCTCGAAGTCCTTCTCGACGTCCGCGGCGGCGACTTTTGCGGCGCCGTGAAGCCAGTCGTCCTTGCGCCCATCGAGATCGCGCTCGATCCTGGACCTGGCGCCGCGCGTTCCCGCGTGGATCGCGCCGAGGTCGAATCCCTCGGCCCAGAGCAGATCGAGTCTCAGCCGCGGATGGCTGCGATTGCTGAGCTCGAGCTTGCGCTGATCGGGAGCAATGCGGCGAATGATGAAGCCGCCTTTCACCGCGAGATGCGGATCGGGCGCCCGAAACTCTCCTTGCGCAATGTCCAGGAAGCGTGGCTTGCCGTTCCTGCCGTGCGCCCAATCCCAGGCGGAGGGCACCAGCGCCTTGGCCTCCCTCACGATCTTGCCGCCATCCCAGGTGGCGACAGCGACGTAGCGCGGCCGGCCAAGGCTCCCGCCGCCCTTCCGGCGTGAAGCGAATCGTTCGAGCTCGGCACGGTCGGGCAGGTTCTTCCTGAGCGCGGAAGCAACCTGCGAAGGCGGCTCGACGTCCGGATAGTCTTTCAGCTCGCGCCAGAAGTCGCGCCGTTCCTCGTCGGAGCAGGCGACGAAGGGCCGCATCCAGCTCTCTTCCTCGTCCAGCAGCGACGGGCGCGGATTCGCGAGTCCTTCGCGATAGCCCTCGAGAATCGCCGCCGCCGCGTTACGATGAGCGGACCGCGCTTTCGGCGCGAGCCGCGCACTGGTCGCAAGGCGGACGAGATCGAACGGATAGGGAATGATTGCCGCTTCGTCGAAATCGTTGATGCCCCAGACCAGACGACCTTCGGCATCGCGCCAGGTCCCGTAGTTCTCGATATGGGTGTCGCCGACCGACAGCACGGCGGGCGCATCCTTCAGCTTGGGACAGAGCTTCTCGATGCGCCGCGCCCAGCGGAAGAACGTCGCGCGCAGGAACGTGAAGGCATCCTCCTGCATCCGCTCGTGCTTGTGGGCGAGGTCCGCCTCGACGATATCGCATTGCTTGCGCAGCCAGTGCTCGAAGGCCGCGTTGGCGCGCTGAAATGTCATCCGCTGCAAACCACTGACATCGGCGAGCCGGCGCTGATCCCGGTCGCACCCTCAAATCAATCTTCGGTTGTATCGACAATCAACTGATGCTCAGACGCGAATGCTACAATCAAACAGGCGGCGGCGCAATTGTGGGCACCTGAGCCGACATCGAGAAGCCCTCGGGAGGGCGACAAACGACCAAGCCCGACGAAATTGGCGATCCCGGCATGACTCGAACATGCGACCTACGGTTTAGGAAACCGCCGCTCTATCCGGCTGAGCTACGGGACCGCGGAACCCGCCGGCGAGGCGGGTTGCCTAGAGGTCTACATATCAAAGCGAGGCCCGAATCGGAAGCCCTCGTCTCGATCAAAGCGGCCATCGGCCTCGCGCCTACGCCTTGATATTGTTGTCCTTCACCACCTTGCCCCAAGTGGCGACCTGCTTGTCGAAGAAGGCCTTGAAGGCCGCGCCGTCCTGGAGCTGCAGCGTCATGTGCTGCGTCTCCTTCAGCTGGGCGGCGGTGGCGGGCTCGCTCAGGATTTCCTTGGACGCCGCCGCGAAGGCCGCGACGACATCCGGCGGCGTGCCCGTGGGCGCGAAGATGCCCCACCAGGCCAGCGTCTCGAAATCCGGAAAGCCCGCCTCGATCGCGGTTTGCGTCTCAGGCAGCGCCGGCAGCCGCTCGCGGCCGAGCTGGAGGACCGGATGCAGCATGTTGGTGCCGAGCTGGGCCGCGACCAGTGCGGCCGATCCCGCGATGAGATCGACGTGTCCGCCCAGCACGTCGTTCATCGCCGGGCCGCCGCCGCGATAGGGCACGTGCATGATCTCGACGCCGGCCTTGCTGCCGAGCACGGTCATGGCGAGATGGCCGAGCGTGCCGATGCCGACCGAGGCGTATTTCACCGCGCCGGGGGTCGCCTTGCAGGCGGCGACCACGTCGGCGAAGCGCTTGTAGGGACGCCCGGCGCCGGCCGCGATCACGTAAGGCGCGGTGCCGATCAGCAGCACCGGCATCAGCTCGCGCTCGACGTCGACCGGCGGCTTGTCGAGGATCGACGGGATCACGGCGTGGGAATCGAAGGTGACCAGGAACGACGTGCCGTCGGCCGGGCTCTTGGCGACCTGCGCCGCGCCGAGCGCGCCGGCGGCGCCCGATTTGTTCTCGACCACGACGATGCGGTTGAGCTTGGTCTGCAGGCTGGCCTGCAGCAGCCGCGCCATGGCGTCGGTCGATCCACCCGGGGGAAACGGCACCACCAGCGTGATCTTGCCGGCCTGCGCCATCGCGGGCGTCAAGGCCAGAATGGCCGGTGCGGCCAGCAGCGTGCGTCGTGTGATCGTCATGGTCCCCTCCCTTTTGATCTTTGCGCCCGGCTTTTGCTCTTTGGCGCTTCAGGTCGTGCCGAAGCCCGACCCTGCTTTTCTGTATTCTGGCCGAGGCGGACTGAAGATGTCCAGCACGCGGGCACCCTCGGGGCCGGCGCGCATGGTGTGCGGCACGTTACCCGGCGTGCGCCAGAAATCGCCCTTCTTCACCGCGATTTCCTCGTCTCCCTGGACGCGGATGGCGGAGCCGTCGAGCAGCACGCCCCATTGCTCCTCCGGGTGATGATGCAGCGTGCCCTGTGCATGCGGAGCCAGCGTCACCACCGACAGCATCGCCTGCTCGCCGGAGAAGATGCGCGTCGTCACGCCCGCCGCGAGTTCGCGGAACAGCCCGTCGTCGGGGTTGTCGATGTTGTGGAATTCATCCTTCTGGCTCACGCCGTCCTCCCCTTCATCATTGCCTGATCAGGACTTGCCATAGGAGCCCTGGTAGCGGCCCTCGCGGATCGCCTTCAATGTCTCCTCCTCGCGCGCGACCTGGGCGCGCACCGCTTCGAGCAATGCTGCTGCTCCCGCAGCGGGAAACGACACCACGCCGTCTTCGTCGCCGACCACGATGTCGCCGGGCAAGATGACGCCGCCGCCGATCGTCACTGGCACGTTGATCTCGCCGGGGCCGTTCTTGTAGGGACCGCGATGGATCACCGCGCGGGCATAGCAGGGAAAGTCGTCCGCCGCGAAGGCCGCGACATCGCGGATCGCGCCGTCGATGACGTAGCCTTCCGCCTTGCGCCACTGCGCGATGTTCTTCATGATTTCGCCGACCAGCGCGCGGCTCTCGTCCCCGCCGCCGTCGACCACGATGACGTCGCCCGGCCCGACCAGGTCCAGCGCGCGGTGGATGGCGAGATTGTCGCCGGGTCGCGTGCGCACGGTGAAGGCGGTCCCCACCAGCTTGCCGCCGCGGTGATAGGGCTTCAGGCCGACCGCGCCCGGCAGCCGGGCGAGATTGTCCGAGATCACCGACGTCGGCGCGCCTCTGAACCCCTCGATGATCTCGGCCGGCGGCTTCGGCACGCTGTTCGCCGCGATGGTGATCGTCATGTCAATCCTTCCTTGCTCGTCTCATTCGGCATGCGCCCGGGCCTTCGACGGCAAGATCCGGAAGGCGCGCCCCTCCTTCATCCACGTCGCGCGCTCATCGCGCAACAGGGTGCGGCGAACTTTTCCGGAATCGTCGCGCGGCGGGGCGCTGACGAACTCGAAGCTTTCGGGATGCTTGTAGCGGCTGAGCCGGTCCTTGAGAAAATCCGCCATGCCGTCGGCAATGGCCTGGCCGTCGGCATCGGGCTCCGGCTCGATGATGGCATGCACACGCTGGCCCAATTCCGGATCGGGCAGGCCCACCACGACGCAGGAGCGCACGCCGGGAGCCTCCGACACCGCGGCCTCGACCTCGGCCGGGTAGATGTTGGCGCCGCCGCGCAGCACCATGTCGGCGAGGCGGTCGCCGAGATACAGATAGCCTTCGGCATCCAGCCGGCCGATGTCGCCGAGCGACTCCCAGCCGTCGGCGCGGCGCTTCGGCTCGGCACCGAGATAATGGTAGGTGGCGTCCTTGCCGTCATTGTTGAGGAAGTAGATCTCGCCGGTCTCGCCCGGCGGGACGTCCTTGCCGTCCTCGCCGATGATGCGAAGCTTCGCCATGTCGCCGATCCTGCCGACCGAGCCCTTGTGCGTCAGCCATTCGGTGCCGGAGATGATGCAGGCGCCCTGCCGCTCGGTGCCGCCATAGAGCTCCCAGACCCGCTCGGGTCCGAGCCAGGCGATCCAGTTCTCCTTCAGCCATGGCGGCATCGGCGCGGCCATGTGGAAGACCGTCTGCAGGCTCGACAGGTCGTAGGAGTTGCGCACGCCCTCCGGCAGCGCCCAGATCCGGTGCATCATGGTCGGCACGAAATTGACCCATTGCACGCGCTCACGCTCGATCTGCCGCAGCGTCTCCTCGGCGTCGAACCTGGTCAGGCCCGTAAGTTGGCCGCCGACGAACAGCGCGTAATGCGAGACGATGAACGGTGCGTTGTGATAGAGCGGGCCGGGATTGAGCAGCGAGACGCCGAAGGGAATATTGAGCGGCGGCGCGGCCGCGGTGTCGGTCACGGCCGGCTGGTGATCGAGGATGACCTTGGGACGGCCGGTCGAGCCGCCCGAGGTCATCGCCTTCCAGTATCGCGCCACCGGCGGCGCCAGCGGCTCGTCCGAGAAACCTTGCGGCACGAAGTCGGCGGGCAACCGGTTCGGCGCATTCCAGTCGGCTTCGCCGCCGACCACCAGTGATGGCCGGAGAATGTCGAGGACGGCGGCGGCTTCGCCGCGCGGCAGCCGCCATGACAGCGAGGTCGGCGTCGCCCCGCATTTCCACACTGCAAAGGACGTCTCGAAGAACGCGTTGCCGTTCGGCAATCCGATCGCGACGAAATCGCCGGGCTTGACGCCCTTGGCCATGAACGCCCGTGCGCGGCGGTTGGCGCCGCGCTCGAGCTCGTCCCAGGTCAGCGTGTCCTGCCCGTGACGGACGGCGATCGTGCCGTGGGGTTTGCGTTCAGCGTACCAGCGCGGCACATCGGAGAGCGGCAGCAACATCAGGCGTTTCCATTTTGGGTTCTTGGCTTCGCAGCAGGTCGTGAGCGCAACGAGTGTATCAGCCTGGCTCCAGGGCGCTGTGACTCCCACGCCACGTCAAGCACAAAATGTCAGCATTGCGGCCATGAATTTCCCGGGTTCCAAGGGTGACAAGCCGGCGATAAAGAGGCAAAAATCCGGCTCGACTCAGTTCGGGTTGAGTTGCGCAAGGAATACTCTCGTAGAATGTCGTCGGTCGTCACATCGCGTCGTGCGGCGCTGCTCGCCGTGGCCGCAGCAGGTTTGGTCCTGCTGATGGATGGGCATGCCGGGGCACAATGGTGGAAGCGTGCACCTGTCGATTTCGAGGAGTGTGCCGACGCCGCCGAGAAAGCCGCGACCAAGGCTGAGAAGACGGCAGCGCTCGCCGATTGCAACGCCAAGTTCGCCGGCCGCCGCAAGCCTGGCGGCGGCTATTCCTACTACGACTTCCTGCAGGATCGCACCTTCGACATCGCCGGGCCCAATCCGACGCCGGAGGAGCAGAAAAAGATCGACGCTGCCTACACGGCCTACCTCGCCGACCAGCGCCGCAGCAACGAAGCGGCACAGGCCATCGCGCGTCAGCAGCGCGAGCAGCAGGAACAGGAGTTGCAGCAGCTTCAGCAGGTGGCCCTGCGCACCGAGACCGCGCGCGTGCCGATCCCCGTCGAGCGGCCCAAGGTGCAGCAGTCCGCAGCCGCGAAGCCGAAGGCCGCGCCTTGCGCCAAGGGCTCCTTCTCCTGTGAATGGCCGCGGCTGTCGGAAAGCCTGAACGACCTGAAAAAGCTGTTCAACCCGGCACCGAGCAAGCCCGCCAAGAAGGGCTGAAGCAGCGGCCAAACACGCAGCTGTCATCCCGGCGAAGCGTAACCGCAGGGATCCATAACCACAGGAAGTGGTTGTGGGGTGAGCTGGTAACTCCGAGTCCTCGCCAAACGTCGCCCTCTGGCTGTGGGTCCCGGATCTGCGCGCGCTTTGGCGCGCTTGTCCGGGACGACAGCGCAGAATGCGGCGTCAGTTGGTGCGCTTTTTCTTGCCCCGCTTCGGTTTCGCCACCGGCGCCGGCGCTGGCTCGGTGACTATCGGCGAACTGCCCAACTGCGACCGGCTCTCCTGCAATCGCCTGTCATAACCGGGTGAGTTCATCACGGTCGGCGGCCTCGCATAAGCCAGCGTCGACGAACCGCAGAAGGCGGTCAGCGCGAGCCCGATCACAAGACGACGTTTCATCGCGTTCCTCCCTCCGGCGCTAGCCGCGGATCTGCTGCGGCGTCAGACGAAGCGGACCTTTGCCGGCCGCCTCGGCCTCCTTGATCAGCGCAACAATGCGGCGCATCAGCGGCACGCTGACATTGTTCCGTTCGGCGAGCGCGATCACCGCGCCTTGCAGATAGTCGATCTCGGTCTTGCGGCCCTGCTTCAGGTCCTGCCACATCGAGGAGCGTGCCTCGGGATCGATCTTCATGGTCCGTCCCAGGATCGCACTGAAGATCACATCCGGCAGCCGCAGCAGGGTCGGGGACCAACTCATCGGGATCGGCGTCGACGACACCGGCACGATGCCGGCAGCCTTCAGCACGGCCAGCCCCTCGGCCATCTGGTCGGCGAACAGCCTGCGCCAGTCGCGGCTGGCCAGTTGCGCGGCGAGCGGCATGTCCGACAGCGCGCTGAGCGCGTTGTTCAGGTTGATGATCAGCTTGCCCCATTGCACGCCGGTGATGTCGCCGCTGGCGCGCATCGTCAGGCCGGCGACCGAGAGCTTCCCGGCCGTGTTCTCCGCATCCTCTCCGATATGAATGTCGCCGGAGGTCGAGCGGTGGAAGCGGCCCTCGCCCATCGCGATCACGTTGAACGGCACCATGCCGGCCAGCACGCGGCGGCCGCCGAGCCGCTCGCGCAGCACCGCGACGTTGCCGACGCCGTTCTGGAGCGAGACGATGACGGCATCCTCGGGCGCATGCTGCGCGATCTGCTCGGCGATAGCGGCGGTGTCGGCGCTCTTCACCGTCACCAGCACGATGCCGGCGCTGTGGAAGATCGAGGGATCCTCCGACAGCGCCAGTCGACCCGCATCGAGCTTGTTCTCGGAGCCGTTGAAATCGGTCAGACGCAGGCCGAACCGCTCGATCTCGGTCTTCACCCGCGGCCGCACCAGGAGCGCGACGCGGCGGCCGCTGGCCGCCAGCATGCCGCCGACGAAACAGCCGATGGCGCCGGCGCCGGCCACCACGATCGGTCGATCCGTAACCACTGCTCTTGCTCCCTGAATGACCGGCCTTCGATAGCAGAGCCGAGGCCGACAACCAATCGCGACGCATCCGACTTGTAACGGTCATGGGCGCCCCATATGTTTTCGCCCCGGGGGCAGTCAGCGGCGAGCGCTCGCCGAAAGAGACGCCAAAGGAGAGAGCACCATGGGTCTACTCGACGTCCTCAACGGCATGCAGAACGGCCCGCGCGGCCCGAGCACACCAAGCTCCGAGAAATCCTCCGGCGGCATGTCGCCGATGACCATGGCGCTGCTCGGCCTGCTCGCCTGGAAGGCATTCAAACATTTCACCGGCAACCAGTCGGGCTCAGCGCCCCAGCCGTCGCCGGCACCCGCGCCCCCGCCGGTGAACGCAGGTCAAGGCGGGGGTCTGAGCGATATGCTCAAGGGCGGCCTCGGCGGCCTGCTCGCCGGCGGTGCGGCCGGCAGCATCCTGAGCGGCGGGCTCGGCGATCTCCTCAACCAACTCCAGCAGAGCGGCCACGGCGAAGCTGCGAATTCCTGGGTCGGCAAGGGCGAGAACAAGCCGATCGCGCCGGGCGATCTCGCCAGCGCGCTCGGTGCCGACCAGATCGACAGCCTGTCCGCCCAGAGCGGCCTGTCGCGCGAGGAGCTGCTCTCCGGCCTCAGCCAGTACCTGCCGCAGGTGATCGACCATTTGACGCCGGACGGACGGCTGCCGACCGAGAACGAACTTTCGGAACGGGTCTGATCGATTCAAAGAGAGGGGAGCACTGTCATGAGCATGGGCGGCCTGTTGTGGATCATCCTGGTCGGCTTCATTGCCGGCCTCATCGCGCGCTGGCTGTCGCCGGGGCCGAACAATCCGAGCGGCTTCATCCTCACGACCATCCTCGGCATCGCCGGCGCCTTTCTCGCCACCTGGATCGGCCAGACCATCGGCCATTACAGTCCCGACCAGGGCGCCGGCTTCATCACCGCGACGATCGGCGCGGTGGTGGTGCTGTTCATCTGGAATCGGCTGGTGGCGAGCGGCGTGATCAAGGGGTGACGTGCCGTCGGTTTGCTTGATGACCTTTCAACGAATTCGGTGTCGTCCCGGGGCGCGAAGCGAGCCCGGGACCCACAAATTACAAGAAGTGTTTTGGGGATGACTGGGAGTGAGAGTCGCGCGGCAACTCCTCCCTGGGGCTATGGGTCCCGCCTTCGCGGGACGACAACCGAGAGCGCGAGCTCACGTAATCAAATGCATCCCCGCGTCCATGCGCACGACTTCGCCGGTCATGTTGCTGGACGCCGGCATCGCCAGGAAGCAGACGAGCTGCGCGATGTCTTCCGCTGACGAAGCGACCTTGAGCGGCACCTTCGCTACCACGCTGTCGCGCACCTGCTTGGCGCCGGCCTCGCCGCGGCCCTTGGTGAACCACGGCGTGTCGATGTAGCCGGGGCACACCGTGTTGACGCGGATCAACGGGGCCAGCGCGCGCGACAGCGACAACGTCATGGTGTTGAGCGCGCCCTTGCTCGCGGCGTAGGCAATCGACGAGCCGACGCCGCTGATGCCGGCGACCGAGGAGACGTTGACCACCGCCGCCGGCCGCCCCGAAGCCTTCGCGCCGGCCTCGAGCAGGCTGCGCGCCGCGCGCACCATCTGGAACGGGCCGATGGTGTTGACGCCATAGACCCGCTGGAAGTCTTCGGCTGACAAGCCGTCAAGGTCGGCATGAGCGACATGCTTGGTCGTGCCGGCATTGTTGACGAGGATGTCGAGCCGGCCCCAGCCGTCGGCGGCCGCGACAATCTTGCGGCAATCGTCATCCTTCGAAACGTCACCCTGCGCGACCAGGACTTCCGCGGCGCCGGCTTTCCGGCAGAGCTCGGCCGTCGCCTCGGCCTCCTGCTGGCTCGACGAATAGTTGATGACGAGCCGCGCCCCGCTCCGCGCGAGAATCTCGGCGGTCGCAGCGCCGAGCCCGGATGCCGACCCCGTCACGATTGCGCACAAGCCGTCCTTTGCCATCCCGTATTCCTTCCCATGTTCTGACGTCGGCATCCTGTTTAGCGAGTTTGCCGCGCCCTGCAAATCGAGCAAACTCCGCTAAGCGGAATTAGTCCAGACCGGCGCCGGCCCATGCCGACGCCGCAGGCTGATCTGCGGTCAACGCTTGTCAGGGCCATGGCTTTTTCGGATCATCGGGCGCAAGAAGAGATCGCGCGCCCGTCGGAGCAGGACGCGCCAATGGCAACACACGGGGAACGCTGTGGCGGAGAGTGACAATATCGTCGTCGAGACTGCGGAGAAGATCTTCGCCGATCTCGCCGACCCGCAGACCATCAACAACGACAAGACGAATTCCTGGCAGTCGTCGCTGTGGCAGGCGCTGAGCGAAGCCGGCTTGCCCTTGGCTTGGGTGCCGGATGATCTCGGCGGTTCCGGCGCGAGCCTCGCCGACGGCTTTGCCCTGCTCAATGCCGCCGGGCGTTTCGCCGTCGCGGTGCCCCTGGCCGAGACCATGTTGGCGGGCTGGCTGCTGGCGCAGGCCAGGATCGCCTCGCCCGAAGGCGAGATGACGGTGCTGCCGGCCTCGCCGAAGGACCGCGTCACGCTCGATGCCGACGGCGCGCTCTCCGGCCGCGCGCGCGGCGTGCCTTTCGCAAAGACCGCGAAGCATTTTGCGGTGCTGGCCCACGGCAAGGACGGTGTTTCCATCGCGCTGGTCGACGCAGCCAAGGCGCGGATCGAGCCCGGACTCAATGTCGGCTACGACCACAGCGACACCGTCACGCTCGACAAGGTCCAGCCCGTCGCCATCAAGCCTGCGCCGAACGGCTTTGAGCAGACCCATCTGATGCTGATGGGCGGCGTCGCGCGCAGCCTGCAGATCGCCGGCGCGCTGGAATCCATGCTCGACATCTCCGTGCGCTATTCCAACGAGCGCGTCGCCTTCGAAAAGAAGATCTCGAAATTCCAGGCCGTGCAGCACAATCTCGCGCGACTCGCCGGCGAATCCGCCGCGGCGCTTGCGGCCGCGACGTCCGCGGCAGACGAAATCGCGAATGCGAAATCATTTGACGACGAAGTCTATCTCGAAGCGGCCTCGGCCAAGATCCGCTGCGCCGAAGCCGCGGAGAAGGGCGGCGGGATCGCGCATCAAGTGCACGGCGCAATCGGCTTCACCAAGGAGCACATCCTGCACCGCTATTCGCTGCGCGCGCTGGCCTGGCGCGACGATTTCGGCTCGGAAAGCCATTGGGCGGTCGAGCTCGGCAAGCTCGTCGCGAACCGCGGCGCCGACGAATTGTGGCCGCTCGTGGCATCGCGCTGATCAGGGGACGACCACAATGACCGCTGCCCTCCGTTTCGATCCGATCCGCCTGCCCGAGAAATGCGAACAGCTGCGCAAGGAAGTGCGCGCGTTCCTTGCCGAGGAGATCGCCGCCGGGACCTTCGATCCGCACCAGCCCAATCGCGAGGACACCGACGCGCCGGAATTTTCCCGCCGGGTCGGCGCCAAGGGCTGGCTCGGCATGACCTGGCCGAAGAAGTATGGCGGCCAGGAGCGCTCCTTCCTCGAACGCTACGTGGTGACGGAGGAGATGCGCGTCGCCAACGCGCCGACGCGGCGTTTCTTCGTCGCCGACCGCCAGAGCGGGCCGGTGCTTTTGAAGTACGCGCCCGAGCATATCAAGATGGACATCCTGCCGCGCATCTGCCGCGGCGAGGTCTGCTTCGCCATCGGCATGAGCGAGCCGAACTCGGGCTCCGACCTGTTCGCAGCAAAGACGCGCGCAACCAGGACCGACGGCGGCTATCTCATCAACGGCACCAAGATCTGGACCTCGTCGGCGCACATTGCCGACTACATGATCGCCATCTTCCGGACCTCGCCGCCGACCAAGGAGAACCGCCGCCACGGCCTGACCCAGTTCCTGGTCAAGATGAAGCAGCCGGGCATCAAGGTGAACCCGATCGGCCAGATCACGGGCCAGTACGAGTTCAACGAGGTCGTGTTCACCGATCACTTCATCCCCGACGATCACGTGCTCGGCGAGGTCGACGGCGCCTGGAAGCAGGCGACGAGCGAACTCGCCTATGAACGCTCGGGCCCCGAGCGATTCCTCGAGACCTATTACGTGCTGACCGAGCTCGTCCGCGCGGTCGGCCCCAGCCCGGACACGCGCAGCGCCGAGGGCATCGGCCGCCTGGTCGCGCAGCTCCACACCATGCGGCGCATGTCGGTTTCGGTGGCCGGCATGCTGGAAGCCGGCAAGGAGCCCGTGGTCGAGGCATCCATCGTCAAGGACATCGGCACGGTGTGGGAGCAGCAGCTGCCGCATCGCGTGCGCGATCTCGCCGCCTTCGTCGAGGAGACCGCGACCAACCGCGAGACGCTCGAGCGGCAGCTCGACTTCGCCATCAAGACCGCGCCGAAACTCACCATCCAGGGCGGCACCACCGAGGTCCTGCGCGGCATCATCGCCCGCGGACTCGGCTTGCGGTAGGTCTGATGAAAGCAAAGTCTCGAAGCCGGGCTCCGTCCACCTCTCCCATCGGGAGAGGTCGGCGCGTAGCGCCGGGTGAGGGGCTCAGGTCTCCCGATAGAGCACAACCCCTCACCCGATTTGCTGCCGCAAATCGACCTCTCCCGATGGGAGAGGTGGTTCTTCGCTACTGCGATACTGGAGATTAAAAATGAGCACCTATCAAGATATCGGCGTCGAGAAGGTCGGGCATGTCGGCACCATCGAGATCCGCCGTCCGCCGCTCAACTTCTTCGACATCTCGCTGATCAACCAGATCGCCGATGCGCTCGACGAATTCGATCGCGACATCGAGATCCGCAGCTCCGTGCTCTCCGCGCAGGGCAAGGCGTTCTGCGCCGGCGCCAATTTCGGCGATCCGGCGCGGCAGGCCCAGGAGGCTCAAGAGGCCGAGACGAAAGGCGATCCGGCCGACAGCCTCGGGCCGATCAACCATCTCTACATCCAGGCCGTCCGCATCTTCCGCGCCAAGAAGCCGATCGTTGCCGCCGTGCAGGGCGCAGCCATTGGCGGCGGACTCGGTCTAGCGGTCTCCGCCGATTTCCGCGTCACCTGCCCGGAAGCGCGCTTCTCCGCGAACTTCACCAAACTCGGCTTCCACCCCGGCTTCGGCCTGACCGTGACGCTGCCGGAGCTGATCGGCAAGAACAACGCCGAGCTGATGTTCTATACCAGCCGCCGCGTCACCGGCGAGGAAGCCTACAAATGGGGCCTCGCCAACGAGCTGGTGCCGCAGGACCAGGTCAAGGCGGCCGCGATGAAGCTCGCCGGCGAGATCGCCGAATGCTCCCCGCTCGGGCTGCTCTCCACCCGCGCGACGATGCGCAACGGCCTCGCCGACCGCGTGATGGCCGCGACCAATCACGAGCTGGCCGAACAGACGCGCCTGCGCGCAACGGAAGACTTCAAGGAAGGCGTGAAAGCGACCGAAGAACGGCGGGCGGCGAACTTCAGGGGGCGGTGAGCGCGCGGTGAATGTCCTGCTCTTCCTTCTCCCCTTGTGGGAGAAAGTGGCGCGAAGCGCCGGATGAGGGGTTGTTTCAGCGACTTCGACTGCACAAGATGAGTTCGCGGAGATAGACCCCTCACCCGTCTCGCCGCTACGCGGCGATCCACCCTCTCCCACAAGGGGAGAGGGTGCGGCTCACTCAAATCACGCGGAACGTCACGCCACCTAGCAAGAACTCATTGCCCACGACCGCGCGCCCCTTCGCCCGCGCCGCATCCAGCACCTGCGTCGCGTCGATCACCCGAAACTCCAGCGCGCTCATGATCTCGCTGGCGCCGGTCACGAAGCGAAAGATCGCGTTCGGCAATTTCAGTTCGGCCTGGTCACTCGGCGCAACTCCGACGATCCTGCCCCAATGCTCCGCCAGCCCCGCCGGATCCGGGCTCTGCATCTCCACGGCCGTCAGCGCCTGCGTCACATCCTTGCGGATAAACTTCTGCCAGTCCGGGCCCGCCGGCGGATATGCGCCCAGACTGTCGTCGCTGCCTTCGGTGTGGTTGAACTCGATGAACGCAGCACGGCAGTCGCGCGGATGCAGCTGCACGCCGTGATACGGCGCATGGTCGATGACGTTGGCGGTGCGTACGCCCAGCGCGTTCGCATGGCGACCGCGCTCGTCGGGATCGTTGCAGCAGAAGATCGCCATGTAGCCGCCGCGGCCGCCGGTCTTCTCGATGAAGCGGCCGGCCGTGGTGCCGTCCTTGAACGGCGCGACCACCTCCAGCAGGATCGTGTCGACCGGGAGCAGCGCATTCTCCAGGCCGTATTTCGCGACGTTGCCATCGCGGTAGCAGACGGACAGGCCCATGATCTCCGCGATGTCGGAGACGACGGGCTCGAGCTGCGGCGCCACCAGGCAGATCTGCCGCAGCCGCATATAGGGCGTCATGGTCATGCGCCCTTGAAGGTCGGCTTGCGCTTCTCGACGAAGGCCTTTGCGGCCTCCTTGTGATCCTCGGTGTCGCCGCAGCGGGTATGATGGATCGCCTCGCCGTCAAAGCAGTCCTCGAGCGGCAGGTGCTCGGCATTGTTGATGTTGCGCTTGATGAAGCCGAGCGCGATCGAGGGACCCTGCGCCAGCGACAGCGCAAGCTCGTGCGCGGCCGCGTCGATCTCGGCGTCTGGCACGACCTTGGTCACCATGCCGATCGCGTGCGCTTCCCTGGCCGTGAGCACCGGCGACATCAGATAGAGCTCGCGCGCCCGCGCGCTGCCGAGCAGTTGCGTCAGGAAATAAGTGCCGCCGTAATCGCCGGAGAAGCCAACCTTGGCGAAGGCGGTGGTGATCTTGCAGGATTCGGATGCGATGCGCAGGTCGCAGGACAGCGCCATCGACAGGCCCGCGCCGGCCGCGGCGCCATCGAGCTGCGCCACCACGGGCTTCGGCATCTGGTGCAGGATGCGCGAGACCTCCATGCCGCGGCGCAGATTGGCGAGCTTCTGCTCGAACGGCAGCGGCGCGCGGCCGGCCGCCATCGACTTGACGTCGCCGCCGACGCAGAAGGAGCCGCCTGCTCCCTTGAACAGCACCGCCCGCACCTCGGGATCGTCGGCCGCGCGCCGTGCCGCCTCGACCAGCCCGGCAACCATCTCGGGGTTGAGCGCGTTCTTCCGCTCCGGCCGGTTCATCGTGATGGTGAGCAGCCCGCCTTCGAGCTTCTGCAGGACCATGTCGTTGCTCATGCGGCGTCTCCCTTTGTTTGTTTTTACTCCGTTATTCCGGAGCGCGCCCCCTTAAGCCCGGGGACGACGACCTATCGTTGGGCGCGCTCGTCACACGACGGCTCACGCCCTTTTTTTCACCAGCGGGCAGCGCGACTGCTCGAGCGGCTGGAACGCCTCGGCGCCGGGCACCGTGGCGAGCAGCTTGTAATCGTCCCAGCGGCCCTTGGATTCCGACGGCTTCTTCACCTCGAACAGGTACATGTCGTGGATCATGCGGCCGTCCTCGCGGATCTTGCCGTTCTTGGCGAAGAAGTCGTTGATCGGCGTCTCCTTCATCACCTTGATCACCGTCGCGGCGTCGGTGGTGCCGGCCGCCTTCACGGCCTTTAGGTAATGCGTGATCGAGGAATAGACGCCGGCCTGCGCCGAGGTCGGCACCCGCTTGGTGCGCTCCATGAAGCGCTTGGAGAACGCGCGCGTGTCGTCGTTGAGATCCCAGTAGAACGCTTCGGCCAGCAGCAGGCCCTGCGCGGTCTCGAGGCCGATCGATTCGATATCGGTGACGAAGGCGAGCAGCGGCGAGACCTTCTGGCCGCCCTTGGTGATGCCGAACTCCGCCGCCTGCTTGATGGCGTTGATGGTGTCGCCGCCGGCATTCGCGAGCCCGATCACCTTGGCCTTGGAGGCCTGGGCCTGGAGCAGGAAGGACGAGAAATCCGAGGTGTTGAGCGGATGGCGCACGCTGCCCAGCACCTTGCCGCCGGTCTTGGTGACGACGGCACTGGTGTCCTTCTCCAGATCCTGGCCGAAAGCGTAATCGGCGGTGAGGAAGTACCAGCTGTCGAGACCCGACTTCACCGCCGCAAGGCCGGTCACGTTGGCCTGGCCGTAGGTGTCGAACACGTAGTGGATGGTGTAGGGGCCGCAGGCCTCGTTGGTCAGGCGGATGGAGCCGGGGCCGTTGAACATGATGATCTTGTTGCGCGCTTTGGCGATCTCACCGGCGGCAAGCGCGGTCGCGGAGGCCGCGACGTCGTAGATCATCTCGACGCCCTGGTTGTCGAGCATGTCGCGGGCGATGTTGGCGGAGAGATCGGCCTTGTTCTGATGGTCGGCCGCCAGCACCTGGATCTTGCGTCCCAGCACCTCGCCGCCAAAATCCTCCACCGCCATCTTGGCCGCGGTCTCGCTGCCGGGGCCGGTGATGTCGGCATAGAGGCTCGACATGTCGAGGATGCCGCCGATCTTCAGCGGCGGCTTGTCCTGAGCCTGCGCGGCGCTCGCATTGAGGGCAAACGCAGCGGCAAAAATGCCGGACAAAACGTGCTTCATCGAAAAAGACCTCCCTTATCGCGCCGTGCTCTGTTGGCGGCTTGGTTATTGCTCTTGAATTTAGCTCTCGGCAAGAGTTGTTGCCGCAATCATGGCGCATGCGCAAGAGCGCAGCAAGCGCGAGGCGCGCTGCACGCATGATTGCCGCGCATGCTTTCCGCAAAACGGAATGGTGAGGACGCGAGATTTCTCCACGTCGTTGCGAATGCAGCGAAGATTCCGACATCTCTCCACGGAGGAATTTGGATTGCTTCGTGGAGCCTATCGTCGGGCGGCGCTTCGCGCCGACCGGTGGCTCGTGATGACGGTGTGTGAGAGGCCTCTTCGCTTCGCACGCCGTTCGAGTTAAGATCGACGCGTAACGCAACCTCCCCGGGTCACGTGACGCGACTGCATCATCTCATCGTCGCAATTCTTCTCGTCGCAGGTCACACCGCGTTCGCAGCGCCCTGCCAATTCGAATCGCAAGGCGAAGGCCGCGTCGCGGCCATCGTCGATGCGCGCGGCGTGCGCCTCGATGACGGACGCGAGATCCGCCTTTCGGGCATCGAGCCGACAGCGGCGACGAAGCAGGCGCTGACCTCGCTGCTGCCCGGACGGGAGGTGACATTGCGGAGCGCCGACGACACGCCGGACCGTTACGGCCGCCAGGGCGCGCTGGTCTTCATCGGCGGGAGCGAGACCTCCGTGCAGACCATGCTGCTCGCCCGGGGCGAGGCCCTGGTCTCCGCCGAGATCACGGACAAGGATTGCGCAGCCGCCCTGATGGCGTCCGAAGCAGCGGCGCGACGCCAAAAAATGGGCAGTTGGGCTGACCCGTCGGCCATAAAAAACGCGGAAAGTCCGGACGATATTTGGGCGGAGATCGGGCGTTTTGCGGTGGTCGAGGGTAAAGTCCTGTCGGTCCGGCAGGCGGGGGCGACGACCTACCTCAACTTCGGACAAAACTGGACACGCGGCTTTGCGGTGACTATTTCAAGGCGCACATTGCCGGCGTTCGAAAGCGCCGGCATCGTCCTCAAGTCCTTGGAATATAAGCGTATTCGAGTCCGAGGCTGGGTCGAGGGGAGCACGGGGCCGCGGATCGATGTGCGCCTCACGGGGCAGGTCGAGCTGCTCGGCGCAAACGAGCCGACAGGGGTAAGGCCTTAGATCAGGCCAGGCACGGGTTAAGCGACGTGAATGGGGTGCGAGAGCGGCACGAACGAGGTGATGGCCCCCGCCGTCCGCGGGCGGTGCCGGCTGCGCTGTGCCTTGTCATTTGCACGGCTCTCGCCGGCTGCGGCGACATGGGCCGGTTCCAGACTGCTGCGACGCCGCCGGCCGTGGCGATGCCAAAGCCGAAGCCCGCCGTCGCGCAGACTCCCGCCACCGAAAAGGAGCATGAGCGCATCCTGGCGAACTATGGCGGGACCTATGACGATCCCAAGCTCGAGGCGCTCGTCAGCAAGACCGTGGACCGCCTGGTCGCGGCCTCCGACCGTCCCGACCAGGGCTACAAGGTCACCATCCTCAATTCCGGGGCGGTGAATGCCTTCGCGTTGCCGAATGGCCAGCTCTATGTCACGCGCGGCCTGCTGGCGCTGGCGAGCGACACCTCGGAATTGTCCTCGGTGCTCAGCCACGAAATGGCGCACGTGCTGTCCAGGCACGCCGCGATGCGCGAGGACCAGGCGCGCCAGGCTGCGATCGTCACCCGTGTCGTCACCGACATGAGCAACGATCCCGATCTCACCGCCCTCGCGCTCGCCAAGACCAAGCTCACCATGGCGAGCTTCTCGCGCAAGCAGGAGCTCGAGGCCGACGGCATCGGCGTCGGCATCTCCGCCAAGGCGCATTTCGACCCCTATGGCGCCGCACGCTTCCTCTCGGCGATGGAGCGCAATGCCGAGCTGAAGGCTGGCAAGAGCTCGCTCGATCCGCGCGCGCAGGATTTCACCTCCTCGCATCCGGCAACCCCCGAACGCGTGCAGAACGCGCAGAACATCGCGCGGCAATACACGGCGCCCGAAGGCGCCGAGCGCGACCGCGAAAGCTATCTCGCCGCGATCGACAACCTCGTCTACGGCGAGGACCCCAGCGAAGGCTTCGTCCGCGGTCGGCGCTTCCTGCATCCGAAGCTCGGCTTCACCTTCCAGGCGCCGGAGAATTTCACGCTCGACAACACTGCGCAGGCCGTGATCGGCGTCCGCGAGGGCGGCGCGCAGGCGATGCGCTTCGACGTGGTGCGGGTGCCGGCCGAGCAGTCGCTCGGCGACTATCTGAACTCCGGCTGGATGGAAGGCGTCGAGAAGGCCTCCACCGAAGACGTCAACATCAACGGCTTCCCGGGCGCGTCCGCCACCGCCAAGGGCGACCAGTGGCAGTTCAAGGTCTATGCGCTGCGCTTCGGCAGCGACGTCTACCGCTTCATCTTCGCGACACGGCAGAAATCGACCGAGAGCGAGCGCAATGCGCGCGAGACGGTCCAATCGTTCCGCCGCCTGACCCTCGATGAGATCCAGGCCGCGCGCCCGCTGCGCATCAAGGTCATCACCGTGCAGCCCGGAGACACCGTGGAATCGCTCTCCCACCGCATGGCTGGCGTCGATCATCCCGCCGAGCGCTTCCGCGTGCTCAACGGCCTCGATCGCAACGCGCAGGTGAAGGTGCGCGATCGCGTGAAGATCGTGGCGGATTGACGTGCGCTAAGCGCACGTCATCCCGGGGCGCGCTTAGCGCGAACCCGGGATCTCGAGCAGCAAATTGCGCTGCTGCAGGGTGGGCAAAGCGCAAGCGTGCCCACCATCTCGCTCCATCGGAAAAAGATGGTGGACACGGCGCGACGCGCCTTTGCTCCCTGCCGCCGGTTGAAGCTCGGATGCCTATGCGTTGCCGGCCTTGCCGCCCGCGTCCATGTCGCCGGCCTCGCGCTGGCCGCTGAGCCAGAGTGCGAGCAGGGTCCAGAACGCGCCGGAGAGCAGATAGGCGCCGGAGGCGATGACGCCGAGATTGGTGGCGAGCAACAGCGCCACCAGCGGCGCGAAGCCGGCGCCGAACAGCCAGGCCATGTCCGACGTCAGGGCCGATGCCGTGTAGCGGTAGGTCTGCCGGAAGTTCGAAGCGATCGCGCCGGAGGACTGACCGAAGGACAGGCCGAGCAGGATGAAGCCGATCACCATGTAGATGGTCTCGCCGAACGCGCCGGCGTCGAGCAGCTGCGGCGCGAAACCGCTGTAGATCGCGATCGCGATCGCCGAGCCCATCAGCAGCGACTTGCGGCCGACGCGATCGGCAATGATGCCGGAGGCCACGATCGCGGCGACGCCGAACACGGCAGCGACGACCTCGATGATCAAAAAGCGCGCCGGACTCTCGTGGGTGAACAGGAACACCCAGGACAGCGGAAACACCGTGACCATGTGGAAAAGGGCAAAGCTCGCCAGCGGCGCGAAGGCGCCGAGCATGATGTTCTGGCCCTCGCGCGCGACCGTCTCGGAGATGCGCGCGGGCTGCAATTCGCGGGTCTCGAACAGCGTGGCATATTGCTCCGTCGTCACCATGCGCAGGCGCGCGAACAGCGCAACGACGTTGATGGCGAAGGCGACGAAGAACGGGTAGCGCCAGCCCCAGTCGAAGAAATCATCCGCCGACAGGTTGCCGGCGAAATAGGCGAACAGCGCGCTCGCCACGATCAGCCCAAGCGGAGCCCCGAGCTGCGGCACCATCGCATACCAGCCGCGCTTGGCAGGCGGCGCATTCAGCGCCAGCAGCGAGGCCATGCCGTCCCAGGCGCCGCCCCAGGCCAGGCCCTGCGCGATGCGCGCCAGCGCCAGCAGCCAGATCGCGGCAACGCCGATCTCGTGGTAGCTCGGCAGGAACGCGAGCGCCACGGTGGCGGTGCCGAGCAGGAAGAGGGCCGAGATCAGCTTGGCCGTCTTGCCGTACTCCCGGTCGACCGTCATGAAAATGACGGTGCCGATCGGCCGGGCCACGAAGGCCAGCGCGAACACCATGAAGGAATAAAGCGTACCGGTCAGCTCGCTCGCAAACGGAAACACCAGGCGAGGAAACACGATCACCGAGGCGATCGCGAAGACGAAGAAGTCGAAGAATTCCGAGGTGCGACCGATGACGACGCCAATGGCGATCTCGCCGGGACTGGCCTGGTCGTGGCCATGCTCGCCGGTGTGGAAGTCTGTCATTGCGGGGGTCCGTGCCGTCGCCATGCGTGCGCCCTTAACGTCCTGAAAACCAACGCCGACCGCCCGGCGGGCGCCGGGTAATCCTGCGCTGTCTGATCCAACATTTCGCACTGCAACATTGGACAAATTGTCCAATGTCCGGCGTGTTGCGCCGCAGCTACCCGTGGCTCCGCAAAGGAAACTCACTCGCAAAGGCTCGGCCCGTGTCTCGTCTCAAGATCCTGGCGCTACTACCTCTGGCCGCTGCTCTCAGCGGCTGCGACTACGTCGTGCTGGCGCCGGCCGGCGATATCGCAGCCCAACAGCGCGACCTCGTCATCATCTCCACCGTCCTGATGCTCCTCATAGTCCTCCCCGTGATGGCGCTGACGGTGCTGTTCGCCTGGCGCTATCGCCAGTCGAATACGGCGGCTCCCTACGAGCCGGACTGGGATCACTCGACCGCGCTCGAGCTCGTCATCTGGTCGGCGCCGCTCCTGATCATCGTCTGTCTGGGTGCGCTGACCTGGATGGGCACGCATCTGCTCGACCCCTATCGCACTCTCGGCCGCATTCATGCCGCGCGCGCGGTGGACCAGTCCAAGCCCCCGATCGAGGTCGACGTGGTCGCACTCGACTGGAAATGGCTTTTCATCTACCCCGACTACGGCATCGCCACCGTCAACGAGCTCGCCGCTCCCGTCGATCGCCCGATAACCTTCCGCATCACCGCGTCCTCGGTGATGAACTCGTTCTACATCCCCGCGCTCGCGGGCCAGATCTACGCGATGCCGGGCATGGAGACCAAGCTTCACGCCGTCGTCAATCACGCCGGCACTTACAAGGGCTTTTCGGCGAACTACAGCGGCGCCGGCTTCTCGGGCATGAACTTCAAGTTCCAGGGCCTCGACGACAAGGGGTTTGACGACTGGGTCGCCAAGGCCAAGTCCGCCGGCGGCTCGCTCGGCCGCGCCGAATATCTCCAGCTGGAGAAGCCTAGCCAGAACGAGCCGGTGCGGCGCTGGGGCAGCATCGATGCCGATCTCTACCGCCTGATCCTCAACATGTGCGTCGAGACCGGCAAGATGTGCGCGAGCGAGATGATGGCGATCGACGCCAAGGGCGGCGCGGGTCATCAGGGTCTCAACAACACCCTGCCTCTTGCCTACGACAAATACGCCCGCCGCGGCACCGCGCTCGGGCCCGAGCCGGCCTTCGTCGCCGGCACCTGCACGCCCGATGCGCCGCAGGGCCGGACATCAGCCGCCATAACGGTCCCCCTCGACGCCGCCCCGCTCACCGGCGCCGGCCTGAAGCGGCCGAGCTTCACGCCGCTGAAGTCCTCGTCTTTCTTCCTCGGACAACGTCCGAAGTCGGATTCCTAACAGAGAACGCGCATGTCTCCTGATCTTCTCAAGCTCATTTTCGGCCGGCTCGGTTTCGAGTCGCTGCCGCTGCACGAGCCGATCGTCGTCGGCACCTTCGTCGTGGTGGCGCTCGGCGGCGCCGCCCTGCTCGGCGCCGTCACCTATTTCCGCCTCTGGGGCTATCTCTGGCGCGAATGGTTCACCACCGTGGACCACAAGCGCATCGGCATCATGTACATGATCCTCGGCATCGTGATGCTGCTGCGCGGCTTTGCCGACGCGCTGATGATGCGCGGGCAGCAGATGCTCGCCTTCAATGGCTCCGAGGGCTATCTCAACGCCCATCACTACGACCAGGTCTTCACCGCCCATGGCGTGATCATGATCTTCTTCGTGGCGATGCCGCTGGTCACGGGCCTGATGAACTACGTCGTGCCGCTGCAGATCGGCGCGCGCGACGTCTCGTTCCCGTTCCTGAACAATTTCAGCTTCTGGATGACGGTCGGCGGCGCGGTGCTGGTGATGGCCTCGCTGTTCATCGGCGAGTTCGCCCGCACCGGCTGGCTCGCTTACCCGCCGCTGTCCAACATCGGCTACAGTCCAGATGTCGGCGTCGACTATTACATCTGGGCGCTGCAGATCGCCGGCGTCGGCACGACGTTGTCCGGCATCAACCTGATCTGCACCATCGTCAAGCTGCGCTGCCCCGGCATGACGATGATGAAGATGCCGGTGTTCACCTGGACCTCGCTCTGCACCAACATCCTGATCGTCGCCTCCTTCCCGGTCTTGACCGTCGTGCTCGCGCTGCTCTCGCTCGACCGCTACGTCGGCACCAACTTCTTCACCAACGATTTCGGCGGCAGCCCGATGATGTACGTGAACCTGATCTGGATCTGGGGTCACCCCGAGGTCTACATCCTGGTTCTCCCCGCCTTCGGCATCTTCTCGGAGGTGACCTCGACCTTCTCCGGCAAGCGGCTGTTCGGCTACACCTCGATGGTGTACGCCACCGTCGTCATCACCATCCTGTCCTACCTGGTGTGGCTGCACCACTTCTTCACCATGGGCTCGGGCGCCAGCGTCAACTCGTTCTTCGGCATCACCACCATGATCATCTCCATCCCGACGGGCGCGAAGATGTTCAACTGGCTGTTCACGATGTATCGCGGCCGGATCCGCTACGAGCTGCCGATGATGTGGACCGTCGCCTTCATGCTGACCTTCGTGATCGGCGGCATGACCGGCGTGCTGCTCGCGGTGCCGCCGGCCGACTTCGTGCTGCACAACAGCCTGTTCCTGATCGCGCACTTCCACAACGTGATCATCGGCGGCGTGGTGTTCGGCGCGTTCGCCGGCATCAATTACTGGTTCCCGAAGGCGTTCGGCTTCAAGCTCGACCCGTTCTGGGGCAAGATGTCGTTCTGGTTCTGGGTCACCGGCTTCTACCTGGCCTTCATGCCGCTCTACGTGCTCGGCCTGATGGGCGTGACCCGCCGCCTGCGCGTGTTCGACGATCCCTCTTTGCAGATCTGGTTCGTCATCGCCGCGATCGGTGCCGTCTTCATCTTCATCGGCATCCTCTCGATGCTGATGCAGTTCGCGGTCAGCCTGCTCAGGCGCGAACAGCTCAAGGACGTCACCGGCGATCCCTGGGACGGACGCACGCTGGAATGGGCGACGTCCTCGCCGCCGCCGAACTACAACTTCGCCTTCACTCCCGTCGTGCACGACAACGACGCGTGGTGGGACATGAAGCGGCGCGGCTATCAGCGTCCGCTCACCGGGTTCAGGCCGATCCACATGCCGAGCAGCACCGGCACCGGCGTCATCCTCGCCGGCTTTGCCACCGTGATGGGCTTTGCGCTGATCTGGTACATGTGGTGGCTCGCCGCTCTGAGCTTCATCGCGTTGCTCGCCGTCGGGATCGGTCACACCTTCAACTATCACCGCGATTTCGACATTCCGGCTGAAGACGTCATCCGGACCGAGGATTCGCGCACCAAGCTGCTCGCCGGAGCCAAGTAAATGACCGTCGCCGTTCATCCCTCGCAGACCGGCGAGCCGGTCTTCTATCTCGCCGACGAGCATCCGCATCCGGAAGGCTGGAGCACCTCGCTCGGCTTCTGGATCTACCTGATGAGCGACTGCCTCATCTTCGCGATCCTGTTCGCCACCTATGGCGTGCTCGGCGGCAATTATGCCGCCGGCCCCGCGCCGAAGGACCTGTTCGACCTGAACCTGGTCGCGGTGAACACGTCCATGCTGCTGCTGTCCTCGATCACGTACGGCTTCGCCATGCTGGCGATGCAGCAGAACAAGGTCGCGCAGACGCAAATCTGGCTGGGGATCACCGGCCTGTTCGGCCTCGCCTTCATCGGCATCGAGCTGTTCGAGTTCGCGCACATGATCCACGAGGGTGCCACGCCGCAACGCAGCGCCTTCCTCTCCGCCTTCTTCACCCTGGTCGGCACCCACGGCCTGCACGTCTCCTGCGGCCTGATCTGGCTGGTGACGCTGATGGTGCAGGTCCAGAAGTTCGGCCTGATCGAGGCCAATCGCCGCCGCCTGATGTGCCTGTCCATGTTCTGGCACTTCCTCGATGTGGTCTGGATCGGCGTCTTCACCTTCGTCTATCTTCTGGGAGTTCTGCGATGAGCACCGATACCCATGCAGCCGGCGCGCACGACCATCACCACGAGGGCGGCCACGCGCACGGCACGTTCTCGAGCTACATGCTCGGCTTCGTGCTCTCGGTCGTGCTCACCGCGATCCCGTTCTGGCTGGTGATGAGCGGCGCACTGCCGAGCAAGCAGATCACCGCACTGGTGATCATGGCCTTCGCGGTCGTGCAGATCGTCGTGCACATGATATATTTCCTGCACATGAACACGGCCTCGGAGAACGGCTGGACCATGATGGCGTTGATCTTCACCGTCGTGATGGTGGTGATCGCGCTCTCCGGATCACTGTGGGTGATGAGCCACCTCAACAGCAACATGATGCCGATGCACCAGATGAGCGGGATGAAGTGAGCGAAACCGGGACCGCGGCAGGCGAGGACGCGGATGCCCGCAGCCACGCTGCGCGGCCCCCGTCCTTGTGGATCACGGTCCTCTCGCTCATTGCCTTCGTGCTTCTGATCGCGCTCGGCCTCTGGCAGATCGAGCGTCGCGCCTGGAAGCTGACGCTGATCGACCGGGTCGAGCAGCGCGTGCACGCCCCGGCGCAACCGATCCCCTCGCCCGCATCCTGGCCCGCCGTCAGCGCCGCAAGCGACGAATACAGGCATGTCAGCCTCGGCGGGCGCTTCCTGCACGAGAGCGAGACGCTGGTTCAGGCCGTCACCGAGGAAGGCCCCGGCTATTGGGTGCTGACGCCGCTTCAGCGCGACGACGGCACGCTGGTGCTGGTCAACCGCGGCTTCGTGCCGTCTGAGCGGCGCGATGCATCGACGCGCCGGGACGGCAATCCGCAAGGCCGGGTGGAGATCACCGGCCTGTTGCGCATCACCGAGCCGAAGGGCGGTTTCCTGAGGACCAACGCGCCACAGCACAACCGCTGGTACTCGCGGGACGTCGCCGCCATTGCGGCCGCGCGGGGACTCCACGAGGTCGCGCCCTTCTTTGTCGATGCTGACGCCAGATCACAAATCGCTGGCGGGCCGATCGGCGGATTGACCGTGATCCGCTTTGCCAATAACCACCTGATCTACGCGCTGACGTGGTTTACCCTGGCTTTCATGCTGGCCGGCAGGCTTTTCGTCACATTCGGCGGCGGACCGTTCCGCCGCCAGCGCTTCGTCCACGACAGCGCCGGCGGCCCGGATTCGACCGCCCGCAGGACGGGATCAGATGCTGGAACGATCGTCGAGCCGACCTGACGACGGGAACACATTTTCCCAAGCGTTTGCGCGTGGCGGGCTGGCCGTCACGCTGCAACCGCAGGCAGGCGCGCGTGGCGAGCTGATCGGGTCGGCGCCAACCGATCACGAGACCAACCGCAAGAACATGGCGCTGCTGATCCAGCTGCGCTGGACTGCGGTGGTCGGCCAGATGGTGACCATCGGCGTCGTGCATTTTGGTCTCGACATCCCGCTGCCTCTGGAACGGATGGGCGCCGTCCTCGGCGCCCTGGTGCTGCTCAACGTCTCGAGCCTCGTGTGGGTGCGCCATCGCGCCGCGATCACCAACAACGAGTTGCTGGTCGCGTTGATGCTGGACGTGGCCGCGCTGACGGCGCAGCTCTATCTCTCCGGCGGCGCCACCAATCCCTTCACCTCGCTGTTCCTGCTTCAGGTCACGCTGGGCGCGGTGCTGCTCGATGCCCGCTCGACCTGGTCGCTGGTGGCGCTGACCTGTGCGAGCTTCGTCTGGCTGACATTGGCCTACCGGCCGCTCGATCTGCCGCCCAACCCGTTGAGCGAGACCTACACCCTCACTGTGCTCGGCATGCTGCTCGGCTTCGTGCTCAACGCCGTGCTGATCGTTGTGTTCGTCACCCGCATCAACAGGAACTTGCGCGAGCGCGACGCCAATCTGGCAGCGTTGCGCCAACATGCCGCCGAACAGGATCACATCGTGCGCATGGGCCTGCTTGCCTCGGGCGCCGCGCACGAGCTCGGCACCCCCCTCGCTTCCCTGTCGGTGATCCTCAGCGACTGGCGCCGCATGCCGGACCTCGCCGCCGATCAGGAGCTCGCCGAAGACCTCGCGGAAATGGAGACCTCGCTGCAGCGCTGCAAGTCGATCGTGACGGGCATCCTGGTGTCGGCCGGCGAAGCACGCGGCGAAGGCTCCTCGCCGACCACGGTGACGGCGTTCGTGACCGCGCTGGTGGAGGAGTGGCGAGACGCTCGCTCGGCCCGCACACTCTACTTCGTCAACACCTTCGGTGACGACGTCGCGATCGTCTCCGACGTCGCGCTGAAACAGGTGATCTTCAACGTGCTCGACAATGCCTATGAAGTCTCACGCGACTGGGTCGAACTCGTGGCCGAGCGCGAGGGCGATAGTCTCGTGCTGTCGATCTCCGACCGCGGTCCCGGCTTTGCGCCCGAAATGCTCGCGCAGCTGGGAAAGCCCTACCAATCGAGCAAGGGCCGTGCCGGCGGCGGGCTCGGCCTGTTCCTGGTGGTCAACGTCGTGCGCAAATTGGGGGGCAGCGTGACCGCCAAAAACCACAGGAAGCGCGGCGCCACGGTGCGGCTGACGTTGCCGCTCGCAACGCTCGCGATCGGAGGGAATTTTGACGACTGACCGTTCGCTCATCGTGGTCGAGGACGATTCCGGCTTCGCCCGCACGCTGAAGCGTTCATTCGAGCGCCGCGGCTACGAGGTCGTGCTCGCCGCCTCGATCGAAGAGGTACGCCAGGTGCTGGAGCAGCGCTCCTTCGGCCATGCCGTGGTCGATCTCAAGCTCGGCGGCGCCTCGGGCCTTGCCTGCGTCGAGCTCCTGCATACGCACGACCCCGACATGCTGATCGTGGTGCTCACGGGCTTTGCCAGCATCTCCACCGCCGTGGAAGCGATCAAGCTCGGCGCCTGCCACTATCTGGCCAAGCCGTCCAACACCGATGACATCGAAGCCGCCTTCAACAAGGCCGAAGGCAACACCGAGGTCGCACTGGACGCACGGCCCACCTCGATCAAGACCCTGGAATGGGAGCGCATCCACCAGACCTTGATCGAGACCGAGTTCAACATCTCGGAGGCGGCACGGCGGCTCGGGATGCACCGACGGACGCTGGCGAGAAAGCTGGAGAAGCGGCCGGTGAAGTAGGTGCGGAGTGAAGCGG
Organism: Bradyrhizobium sp.; assembly: GCA_035575945.1. GTDB lineage: Bacteria > Pseudomonadota > Alphaproteobacteria > Rhizobiales > Xanthobacteraceae > Bradyrhizobium. The sequence goes on from DATLXF010000017.1 coordinate 256,190, forward strand.
CCGGAAGGCGATCACGATCAGCGACCGCCGGGGAGATACTCCCTCTTGCAGGCAGCAATGTTCCTGTCGCGGCCCGGATAGTTGGATCCAAACGCGCCCACATATTTGAGGCAGTCCATGTATTTCCGGTTGCCCATCCAGCTGTAGTCCGGGCCGAACCCGCCCGCGGCCGCAGGGGAATACGAGGCCGAGCTCACCAGCAAACCAATTCCGATAACCATTGCGGCGCAAGTCGCGAAACGAGGAAACGTCATGACCCTCTCCCTTTGTGCTCTGCAGCCGGGACATCCGGCGTAGGAAGCACATTGGCGGGAGCGGGAGCGGAGGAAAGTGTCTACCGTCACACAGCGCAACCGGCCGATGATGGTGCAGTTTCTCCTGGATGCGATCGACCGTAGTAGCGACCGCTGCAACCAAACTCGCGGCAAACAAAAAGCCCGGCCGAACGGCCGGGCTTTTGATCTGTTGCGATCGACGCGAGAGCTGCTTACGCGGCCTCGTCGGCGACAGTGGTGTCGTCGCCATCGGTATCGTCGGTGTCGCCTTCGGCATCCGTGTCGGCTTCGCCCTCGGCGGCTTCCGCCTTGGCGTTGCGGCGCGGGCTCTTGGCGAGCTGGGCCTCGATCTCCTTGACCGCCTCGGTCTCGGTCGAATGCTGCACCACAGCGATCTCGCGGGAGAGGCGATCGAGCGCCGCTTCATAGAGCTGGCGTTCCGAGTAGGACTGCTCCGGCTGCGATTCCGAGCGATAGAGGTCGCGCACGACTTCCGCGATCGCGACGATGTCGCCCGAATTGATCTTCGCTTCGTATTCCTGGGCGCGGCGCGACCACATGGTGCGCTTGACGCGGGCGCGGCCCTTGAGGGTCTCCAGCGCCTTCTTGACCAGCGCGGGCTCGGACAGCTTGCGCATGCCGACATTGGCGACCTTGGCGGTCGGCACGCGCAGCGTCATCTTGTCCTTGATGAAGTTAATGACGAACAGCTCGAGCTTCGCGCCGGCGATCTCCTGCTCCTCGATGGCCAGGATCTGGCCGACGCCGTGAGCGGGATAGACCACGAATTCGTTGGCCTTGAAGCCCTGACGCTGGGTCACGACCTTCTTTTCCTCGACCTTCGGCGCAGCCGCGGGCTTGGCGACCGGCTTGGCGGCGACGGGAGCCTTGGCGGGCGCGGCAGCAACGGGAGCTTTCGGCGCGGCGGGCTTGGCAGCAGAAGCCTTGACGGCAGCGGGCTTGGCGGTCACAGACTTGGCAGCAGGCTTGGCAGCGGTCGCTTTCGCGGCCGGTTTGGCAGTCTTGTTAGGCATTGCGCTTCTTTTGTTCTTCGAGGACTTTGCAGCCGGCGCCTTCGTCGCGGTCCGACCCTTGGATGCGCTACGGCTGGCCGCGGCGACTTTTTTGGCCTCCTTATGGGAAGCCCTCGCTGAAGTACTCTTTTTACGCGTTTTCTGTGACACAGCCTGCGCGCGGAAACTGCCACGCCCCTGTTCGACATTTGGTTTCACGGGAACCCAGAGGGGCCAACGGGCTGACGGGGTTCGGCTTAATGTGCTCAATATAGCACATTCCCCGCAAAAATCAATGATTTAGGGGTTCTTGGGGCTGGTTTTCGGCGAGAGCGCCGCTATTAGGGTTAAGTTTGAGCCCGAATTAGTCCCCGGAGCCCGGGTTCGGGGAGAAGAACTTCTCGAACTTGCCTTCCATGCCGTCGAATTCCTTGGCGTCGGCAGGTGATTCTTTCTTCTGGGTGATGTTGGGCCAGCTTTTCGCGTATTCGGCGTTGACCCCGAGCCACTTTTCGAGGCCCGGTTCCGTGTCCGGCTTGATGGCGTCGGCGGGGCATTCCGGCTCGCACACGCCGCAGTCGATGCACTCGTCGGGATGGATGACGAGCATGTTGTCGCCCTCGTAGAAGCAATCGACCGGGCAGACCTCGACGCAGTCGGTGTACTTGCACTTGATGCAGTTTTCAGTGACGACGTAAGTCATCCAACGCTCCGAAAAGCTCTTTTAGAAGTCGCGGCTTGCCTAGCGCGGATGGCCCGGCGCCGCAAGGTCGGCAAGGCTCGATCATGACGGCTTTGTGTGTTTGGCGGGCCAAGAAATGAATGAGATGCGCAATTAATTGCGCGTGCCGAGCTCTTCGTAGAGCGCCCGCGCCGAGGCCGCATCTCCACGGCGTTCGTTGAAGGCGGTGACCTTCAGGACGCGCACGGTGCGATCGAGCGCGATGGTGAGGACGTCACCTGCCTTGACCGCATGTCCCGGCGAGGTCTCGCGCACGCCGTTGACGCGGACATGACCGGTGACGACGAGCTCGGCCGCGGAGGTGCGCGCCTTCACCACCCGCGCGTGCCACAGCCATTTGTCGATGCGCTGCCGCTCCGTCGTGGCTCTATTCCTTTCGACGCGTTTTCTTCACGCGAACCGCTCCGCACTTCGCTTGAAAACGCTATGCTACTCCTTCCGGCCGGACAGCTGCTCTTTCAATGCCGCAAGTTTTGCGAAGGGCGAGTTCGGATCGGCGGGACGATCGCGCTCGCGCGGGTTCGCGCTCGAGGCGTAGGGACGCAGCGAGGGTCCGCCCTGGCGGTCACGGCCCTTGTCGCGGTCGCGGCCACGGTTGTCGCGGCCCTTGTCGCGATCTCCGCCGAACTTCTTGTTGTCGCGGTTGCGATCGCGATCCTTGTCGCGGTCCCCCTTGCCCTGGAAATTGCTGCGATTGCGGTCGTCGCGGCGCTCACCGGCCTCGCCGCCTTCACGCGGCTTGCGGAAATCGCGGCTGCCGTCGCGGCGATGGCCGCCATGACGATGGCCCGGCTTCGCGCCGTCGGCTGCTTCGCCGGGCGCGGCACTCGCGGCTTCGGGTGCAGCGCCGGCTTCAGCGCCGGGCCGCGGACGCTGGTTGTTGTGACGCTGATGGCGATGGCGCTCGTGGCGCGGCTTGCGATCCTCGTGACGGCCAGCAGGGCGCCAGACCTCAACCAGCTCGGGCGCGGCGGGCGCGGCAGCGGCTTCGACAGGCGCGGCAGCATCGGGCGAGGCAGCAGCTTCGGTGGCGGCGGTCTCGGCGGGAGCTGTTTCGAGCCCGTCTGTCTCAGGGGACGTCGCAACCTCCGGGGACGGCGCAGCCTCTTCTGCCGGCGGCGCGATGCCGGGGGCATCTTCAGGCGTGAGTGCGACCTCGGGCGATGATTCCGGCGCCGGCTCCGCTTGCGCGAGCTCGTCCTGCGGCTCCATGCCGGGCGCGTCTTCGACAGTGACCGCTTCAGCCGCGGCTTCGGTGGATGCCTCGTCCGGCAGGCCGGCAACGGCCTCGGCGGCAGTCTCGGCTCCAGTCTCGTTCGCGCTCTCCGCGGCGCCTTCGGCGGGCGGGGTCTCGGCCGCAACCGTTTCGGTCACGACCGGCTTCGGCGGCAGCGGCGGGCGCTTCTCCATGCGATAGCCGAGCGCGCGGAGCACGGAGGCGAAGTCCTCGCCGGCCGAACCGGTCAGCGAGGTCATCGCCTGCGTCACCACAAAGCTGCGGCCGTCGAACGCGCCGGCGGGCTTCTCGCCCGGCGAATTCTCGCGCCAGGCCAAAGCGGGGCGGATCAGATCGGCGAGGCGCTCCAGGATGTCGACGCGCACGGCGCGCTCGCCGGCCTGCTTGTAGCCGAGCACGCGATAGGCATCGCGCGGCAGCGCCTTGTCGACCGGAAACGAGGTGCGGCCCGAGGAGGCCAGATGCTGCGCGCCCGAGAGCGCGGAGAGATCGACATTGTCCTGCTTCAACGCCCAGAGCAGCGCGGCGAGCGCACGCGCGGCGGGCTTGAGCAGGCCCGGGAAATAGATGTGATAGGCGCCGAAGCGGACGCCGTATTTGCGCAAGGTCGCGCGCGAGGACTGGTCGAGATCCTTCAGCTCGCTCGCAATCTTCGGCCGCTCCAGCACGCCGAGCGCCTCGACCAGCTGATAGGCGATGCCGCGGGCAATGCCGGTGACGTCCTCGGCCTTGCTGAGCTCGAACATCGGCCCGAGCAGTTTTTCGATGTGGGTCTTGAGCCAGAGCTCGAGCCGCGCCTGCACCTTGTCGCGGGGGGCGCCGGTCAGGCGCTCGTCGGAGATGATGCGGATGCGCGGCTGCAGCGCCTCCTCTGCGGCAGACAGTCGCGCCACGGCATCGCCGGTCCAGCGGATGATGCCCTCGGAGGTCAGCACGAACTGCTCGTCCGGCGCATTGCCCAGCTTTTCGGCGCGCGCGTTGATCTCGCCGGCGAGCACCGCTTGCGCTGCAGCCTGCAAGGCTTTCGCATCGGAGCCGGCTTCCGCCGCATCCGGTGCAAAGGTGAAGCCGTCGAGGCGGCCGATGACATGGCCTTCGACGATGACTTCGCCGGTCTTGCCGATTTCAGTATTCAAGCTCGTGTTCTCCCGCAGGCGGCGCATCAATACACTGGTCCGGCGATCAACGAAACGCTCAGTCAAGCGTTCATGGAGCGCATCCGATAATTTATTTTCGACCTCCCGCGTGACCCCCTGCCAGCGTTCGGGGTCTCTCAGCCAGTCCGGCCGGTTGGCGACGAAGGTCCAGGTGCGGATTTGTGCGATCCGGGCCGACAGCGTGTCGATGTCGCCATCGATGCGGTCGGCCTGGGTGACCTGGGCCTCGAACCAGGAATCGGGGATGCAGCCCTTCTGCATCAAAAAGCCGTACAGCGTCGTCACCAGCTCGGCATGGGCGGCCGGCGAAAGCTTTCTGTAATCGGGCACCTGGCAGGCTTCCCAAAGCCGCTCCACCGCGGCCTTGCCATGGGCGACATCGCGCACCTCGCCGTCGCGGGCGGCGTGGTCGAGCACGCGCATGTCCTCGGCGATCGGCGCGCGCGTCAGCGCCTCGTGGCCGGGACCGACGTTCAGCGACACCTGCAGCGCGCCGAGCGAGGAGAAATCCAGCTTCGCATTGCGCCATTGCAGCACCTTCACCGGATCGAAGGTGTGGTTCTGCAGCGCGTTGACGAGCTCGGGCTCGAACGGCGCGCAGCGACCCGTCGTACCGAAGGTGCCGTTGCGGGTGGCGCGGCCGGCGCGGCCGGCGATCTGCGCGAATTCGGACGGGGTGAGGCGGCGGAACTGGTAGCCGTCGAACTTGCGGTCGGAGGCAAAGGCGACGTGATCGACGTCGAGATTGAGGCCCATGCCGACGGCGTCGGTGGCGACGAGATAGTCGACGTCGCCGTTCTGGAACAACTCGACCTGCGCGTTGCGGGTGCGCGGCGACAGCGAGCCCAGCACCACCGCGGCGCCGCCATGCTGGCGGCGGATCAGCTCGGCGATGGCGTAGACTTCGTCGGCCGAGAACGCGACGATCGCGGTGCGGCGCGGCTGGCGCGTGATCTTGCGGTCGCCGGCGAATTCGAGCTGCGACAGGCGCGGCCGGGTGATCATGGAGACGCCCGGCAGCAGGCGCTCGATGATCGGGCGCATGGTGGCGGCGCCGAGCAGCAGCGTCTCGTCGCGGCCGCGGCGGTTGAGGATGCGATCGGTGAAGACGTGGCCGCGTTCGAGATCGCTGGCGATCTGCACCTCGTCGACGGCGAGGAAGGAGACATCGAGGTCCCTCGGCATCGCCTCGACGGTCGAGACCCAATAGCGCGGGTTCTTCGGCTTGATCTTCTCCTCGCCGGTGACGAGCGCGACGCTGGCCTCGCCGGCCCGGGCGGCGATCTTGTTGTAGACCTCGCGCGCAAGCAGGCGCAGCGGCAGGCCGATCATGCCCGAGGGATGCGCGAGCATCCGCTCGATGGCCAGATGGGTCTTGCCGGTATTGGTGGGACCGAGCACCGCGGTGACGCCGGCGCCGGGCACGCGATCGGACGCTGCGCGCTCGGAGGCGAAGGGGGAGGAGGAAAAAGCCATGTCTAAGGGATTAGGTAATGGCGATTTGGGCGAATGTCAGTGCTGGAGTGGGCGGAGGGGGGCGGCAGTGTCAGCCATGTCTCTGAAGGCGGGCGGGCGGTCACCTCCACCGCTGTCATTGCCCGGCTTGACCGGAGCATGACGGCGGAGCGGCACCCTCTCCCCGAACCTCGCGCAACTGTTTCACTTTGCGACGCTTTTTCCGTTCGCCTTAAGCTTCGGAACGACTTGAGAACGAATCGCGGCCGAATCGCTGACTCCCCCGTGAGTCCTGATCCGTTCTCGCAACATGTCGCGGGACTCGTCTGGGTTGCGCACTAGATGGAGTTTTGCGCGGGCGCACAAGCGCAAGGATTGGTTAAAGCTGGGGATGGCTCCGAGTCGAATCAGAATCGGGGAGGAGTCAAATGGATTCACCCAAGTGCGAAAACAACCCCATGCACAGTAGGTAAGTCATTGAAATCATTGGGATCAACTTAGGACTCGAATTCTCTCGTCATTCCGGGGCGCGCCCCTCGGCGCGAACCCGGAATCCATCAGGCTGCAGAGACGGTTGCGCGATGGATTCTCAGGTGCGCAACGGCGCACCCTAGTTCGCGACTGCGTCGCGCCCCGGAATGACGGACAGAGAGAGGAGGCGCGGCCTCCTCGCCTACTGCGTCTTGGCGACCCGCGGCGGCTGGGCCGAGGTGACGAAGCTGGTGGCTTCGAGCAGGGCCGGGCCGAGCGGGGTCGGCACTTTCAGCCAGAACGGGACCAGGATGCGCGTGCCGGCGATGGGGGCGAACGCGATCTCCATGTTGCGCTGGGCGGCGAGATATTTGATCACGGGGCGATCGGGGATGTAGCCGGCGACAGGCACGAAATAGATCGAGCAGACCACGACCGGGCCCCGATAGCCCTTCTCCGCCTTCACACTGTCCATGCGCTTGAAATCGAGCTTGAGCTCGTAGCGCATGCGGCCGTCGAACACCGGCGCCGCGTTGCGGCAGGCCTCCGGCGTAACAGGGTCGCCCGTGCCGGGCACGCGCAGCAGCGAGGCCGTCATGGGGTCCCAGACGCCGCGGCGATGCGCCTCGGTGACGACGATGCGGTCCGGATCGACCGGCGGCTCCGGCAGGATCGCGAATTCCTTCACATTGCCCCTGTCGAGGGTGATGCGGATCTCTTCGGTCTTCTTCTGGGTGGTGGTGGAGGCCTGGTAGCCGGTCGCAACCAGCGCGCCATTGACGACGCGGCCCTGGCTGGCGCCGGTGCCGGACCCGCCCGTGAACGATTTCAGCAGCCCCGAGGTGCCGCCGGAGGCCGCCGCCGAGAACACATCGTCCTGGATATCGATGTTCCAGGCGCCCTTGCCGACGGGAATGCCCGACAGCGAGGCCTCGTATTGCGCCTCGAGCTTGCCCTGCGCCGCCGCCGGCGCCGCATCGAACGCCAGCGCGCCAAGCAGCGCCAGCCCGCCGCCGAGCAGGCCGGCCGGGCGCAGCTTTTGCGCAAAATGAGGCGTTGTCGGCACGAAACAATCCAATCGGGGCGCGATGCGCTGTTATTTAAGCCAAAGACTGCGGCAAACAATGTGCGAGGGCGCTGATGGCCCTGGAACTCCACCAGTCTTCGGCGGCGAATGCGCCCTTTATGTGATGGTAAGGCGCGACAAACATTGCCGTTTTGGTGGTCGGGGGCGGTGTCACCTCGCCCGCTTGCGGGAGAGGTCGCGCGAAGCGCGGGAGAGGGTTCTCTCCTCTGGGGGACAGCCACGTCTGCCCCCTAGAGGAGAGACCCCTCTCCCCAGCCCTCCCCCGCATCCGCCTTCGCCCGAAGGCGGGCTTCGGCGAGACAAGCGCGGGGAAGGGAGCGCACCGCCCAGGCGGCCCAATCGGCGCCCAGAAACTTGACGTCCCGCCCCTTCCCCCCTATACGTCCGCCCGCTCCCTGCAAGGACGACAGAATTTGCCCCCGTGGCGCCCCACATGGCGGCCGCATTCGTTGGGGGTTCAGCTCTAAGGATTTCTACCATGTCTCGCCGCTGCGAACTGACGGCCAAGGGCCCCCTCGTCGGCCACAAGGTCAGCCACTCCAACATCAAGACCAAGCGCCGCTTCCTGCCGAACCTCGTCAACGTGACTTTCATCTCGGAAGCTTTGGGGCGCAACGTGCGCCTGCGCGTCTCCACCAACGCGGTCAAGAGCGTCGACCACAATGGCGGCCTCGACCCCTTCCTGCTCAAGGCCAGCGCCGACAATTTGTCGCCGCGCGCCCTCGAGCTGAAGCGCGCCATCCAGAAGAAGGTCGGCGAGACGCAGCCGGCGAAGCAGGCGAGCTGAGTTTTTTTGAATCGGGTGGGGGCTAGGTTGCGTCGCGTGGCGTAGGCTTAGCTAGTTAAGAGTTTGCGTGGCGGCCGGATCGGAAGATCCGGCCGTTTTTGTTTTACTTGATGGTCACCACGCCGACTGACGGCCACCTTTAAGTCACACCGTTTTTCGCGAGGTTCGACGAAATATCCGCTGCAAAGTCCTCTCAAGCATCGCCGGCTTCTTTGCCTCGCACTCCCAGATAACGGCAACCCTCCAACCTTCAGACTTGAGCTGCGATCTCACATTGCGATCTCGCTCTACATTTCCTGAAAGCTTGCGGCCCCAGAAGTCTGCGCGATTCTGAGGCCACGTGGCTCGCTTACATCCAGGATGCTGGTGCCAAAAGCACCCATGCACAAAAATTGCCACGCGATACTTCGGAAATATCAGATCTGGGGTACCAATCAGGTTCCGTCTATGCAGTCGAAACCGAAGGCCCATAGCATGAGCAGCAGACCGAACAAGCAACTCGGGAAGAGTATTCCGACTCCGTACCCGAGCCATCACTTTGCTACGTTGCGATGGCGTTAGTCGATCCATTATTATCCCGTGGGCAGGCTTACGTAGTCCAGACCTACGCGTGAAAGATGTTGGCCGGTCATTTGGAGGATTCGTATCGCATTGATGCCTCTAAGCTGATCAACGACCTCAAAAGTATCCTCCACCCATTCACGCTCTGTGTCTGATCTGACTGGTGGGGTACCATCGATTGTCTTGGGAACCATTCGCACGGCATCAAAAACGATCTTGCCTTCGTGCGTTCTAGTCCTGCCTTCGTTTTTCAACATGAAGAACTCGTACGAAGGCTGGCTACCCGCACCAGTCACAATTTTAAACGCTTTGCGCTCGCTTCCGTTCTCAAGAAACACATGGAGCCCGTTAGCGGCTTCAGAGAGAGCAGAGTCTCTCCCATCCTCATGCAATAGAACCGCCACCATAGGAGCAATTGGAAAAATGGAATGCGCCCACGCTTGATCCCGTGATGGTCGTCTCGCAACGAGATCGCAAGCAGGAGATGCGGCGACAAAGTACTGCTCCGCTTTCACATCGTAAAAAATAGTCCCTGTCGTCAAATGCGCACGGCGGAAGCGCTCGGTGCTAAAAAAGCTGTTCAATCGGAACAAAGTCTCTGCAGGGGTCGTAAGTCCAGTCGTGCGTGCGATGCTGGTCGAGGCCGGCAACATTGATGTGTGACGTGGCTTCGGCCAATCCTCTTGGCTCCAACCCATGTCCCTTAGCTCACCAAGCAGCGCATCGCTCGCCAGCGATAGGAGTTCCGGGTCAGACGAAAGGCGACGTCGCACACCATCGACAATCTTGTCGATGACGGCCATCAAGGGCACGCGGACGTCTGGCTCAGCGTTCGGATCTATGCAGCCCAAAGAGTCGAGCAAGTAGTACCACAGCGCGGTGTGGGTCACTGGATCTTTTAGATGATCATCCTCGGTAGCGAGAGCATCGAGCTCCAGTATGTTTTGAATCTCAGAGATTAGAATCTGAACAAGATTAGGTCGCCAAGCCAGAAAAGCACGACTTAGACACTCCATGATGCCGGCCGGATCAACATCATCGTCGGTAAGATCACCCTTTTTCAAGATAGCTACGAAGGCATTACCGGATTGAATCCATCGACTGCCGTCGCGCCAGTCTCCAGTGGCTCTGCGTTGCGGCTCCATTGCATACTTGCCCGAACGGCCCGCGATCTCCTTATTTATCATCGCTTCAATAATCGCGCCGCACTCCTTCGGCGGCACATCGAGCTCAGTCAACTCCTTTTGCGCAGCCGCGCGCACTTCCTTCGGCAAGTCACGAATCTCGCGCCGACGCGCATAAGCCATCATGGCCTCTATGGAGGTGCCCGGTAACTTTCTCTCATCCGAGAGCCGTTCCCAATGCTGTTGCGCAGCTCCTTTTAGGTCGGCCGGCAAAACTGTCCATCCGCCGGAAAGACTGACGATAATATCCAACCACACCTTGTCTAAGTTTGGCTCGTTCGTGTAGACGACTATGGTGTTAAAATGCTTCGAAGCCGAGAGTTCGCGAAGTATCTCGACCGACTTGTCGCTATTATTATCACCCGGCCCAAGATGGTAATCTAGAATAATTAAATCACTTTTCCTGATCCGATCGGTACGGACTTCCGATGCGACATTCTCCACATCGCAAATCATATGGCGCTTTTGAAATGCTCTGTACAGCGTTACCGCACGATCCTTTTGTCTGAATCTCTTTTCGTTTGCTTCGTTTTCGCCGTCTGCAAGATCAGAGAAGCTCGGAAACTCGTCGTCGATCATGAGAACAGTCCGAAGCGGCTTCGTTTCGAATGTCTCCTTAACAACAGCTTCATAGGCCGCATCAGCCATCGGTACGCACCCCCTTAAACTCGATTATGAAATTCGCCCCACTCAGAACCTTCGGGTCATCGCCAGATGCGTACCTGATCTTATGACCAGCGACAGCCAAGTTGGCTCGACTCAAATAGAGTCCAACTCCTCGACCGGAGCGACGGCGGGTAAAAAAGATACTGAACAGCCTCGGGACATCCTCTAGGTCCACTCCAGGTCCGGTATCCGCAACAATGGCAACACCTTCTTTGAAATCGAGCGTAATACGCCGCTTATCGGATTGGCTGGTCCAGTAGATCGCGTTGTTGATCAAATTAATGAATACGGGGAAAATCCGAGACGGAATGTCGGTAATAGCGATCTTTCGGAAAGATGCAGTTGCAAGAAACTCAATTCGCTGATCGCGGAACATCGCCGAAAAGAAATCAGCAACATAATCTGCAATCTGCTGACCCGTAATGATTTCTCGGGAACGATATCCACCAATCTTCAGTGGAGCAAGGAATCGCAAGCGATCCGCAAGGGCCTGATGAGAACGCAGCGCCTGGCGGTATGCTTTCGTCTGCCTTGCCGACAACGGCAGCTTCGCGAGGTTACGCTTGACTTCGGACTCGAGAGCCTCGAATTCATGCCCGATAATTTCTACCGTGATACCAATCTGCGCGACGGCGCGGATGTCGCGTAACTGCTCTTCGAGTTCTTCCTGATACTCGTTGACAATATCAACTGCACCTTGCAGATCGATACCCTCGATCAATTGATCGAGTGCTCCGACTATGGATCGATATCTTCCAGAAAAAACCTCCGAAAGCTCCGCTCGATTTACGTCTATGACATTGAGCATGCCGAGGAGATTTGCAGCTGTCACCTTAGCTTCGAGCAGATGACCGACTCTTCTGGCAAGTTCTGCATCGTCCACAAGTTGCTGAGCGCGCCATTTGGAGCGTAACCTCGTCAATCTGTCATCAATCGCGCCTGCAAAGCCTTGTAATTGCCTCGTCAAAGCTTCTCGCTGCTCATCGAAGCGAGCGCTGAGCACCTCCCTAGGTTCTTCTGCCTGAAGCGACGCATTTACTTCGGCTTGCAGCATATCTAGCTGACGGATCTTTCCGAGAAGCGTTTGATAATTGTCCCGGTAGTTCCGCCACTCGACCTCCAAGTCACCAAGTCGGGATGAAGGCGTCGGCGGTCGGAGTGCATCGCCCTGAATCCGGATATCGCGCACCCGTGAACCAAGCACAGTAGCCTGAATTCTATCCTTATTGGAAAGCGTGTCCTGAGCTAAACCAAGCAAACTATCGGCTCGACTAAGTGCATCAGCCAAGGGCGATGCCTGCTCTCTAAGAAATTCGCGCATTCCCTTGCGCCGCCGAGCACGAGCTTTGTCAGCCGCTTCCTTTTGAAGGGCTTTCCGCTCCATAATCCCGGGCAAGAGTTCATCGCGTAGCGGAGAGTCGCTACCGAAATATTTTCGTGCAGCATCCATCAAGAACTCGACAACGAGAATGCGCATTTCGCGGAATGCACGGTTATCGACGAGTCCCTCTCGTCCCGCCTTATCACGCAAGGCTGGATTGGCCGACCTTGTAAAGCCAACCCGACCAAAGCTTCGACGATGCGCCCAGAACTCCCGGCCCGCGTGCTTGCTTCGACGCTCTTCCAGCTGCAGAAAGTCAGCATCAGGGCGGCCATAGGGCATCACTCGCAAGAGGTCTCGGTAAACGAAAATCCCTCCAAATCTTTCGGCTTGTTGCCTCAAAAAGGCATGCTGGTTCTCATCATGAGTCGATCGTCGCTCGTCGATTTCGAATGTGCCAATCGCAAATGTGAAAGGTCCCAGCTTATCGCGCCCTTTTCCCGAAAGCGAACGAGCTGGCGTGAACGTCTTGGTGCCAAGATCTTGACCGAACGCGACTATGCGGCCCGTAAATGTGCCGCGGGCATCAAAGCTTCCGTCGATATAATGTTCGAGATCGTGCAGACCGTCGATTCCAAACACCTCAGACGCGCCGATCAATCGCTTATCGTCGTCTCCTCGATGTGTAAAAACTTCATAGTCAAAGGCTGGACGATCATCCGAGTAAGGATCGGTAAACGCCGTTAATGTCTGGAGCAGGCGCTGTTTAACTTCATCGACCTCTTCGCCAACCTCGCTGGGTCGAACCCAAACGGCCAGTTCATTGTTCAGGCCGACCATAAAAATTGCAGTTCCATGATCAGCGAGCCCAAGGAAAACCGGCCACTCTTCTAAGTGCCGCCGCGTTAGCGGCATCGTTTCCCATGTAGACAAGATGGACTTAGAGGTAACTGGAAGATTATTCGCCTGTTCGTATGCTGAATACCGCTCCCAGCTTGCTGCGACGCGCGGCAGCGCTTCCAGCGACCCGTTTGCGAGGTTCGACTTTAGAACATTAAGCAGCCGCGGTAATCCTTCCAAGAGACTTTCAGCGCTAGGGAACACCTCCACCGGAAGCCGAATATCGTCCAAAGCCAGAAACGGATTCTCGAATAGCCGCCAATCCACAATCACTGCGACAAAGTCAGAGTCTGCGCGCTTCGAAATCAATACGGTTCCAGGCGCAAGAAATGCCACAGAAAGGCGCCCGATGCCCTTTTCACCTTGTCGAGGTCGAACAGGAAGGCCCAGCGTTTCAGTCGGAGTTCTGGCTGCGTCTTCGAACTTACTCTCCGTTCCTATTACAAGCCAGCGCTCTAGAACATCTTGCCTGTTCATTCCAACGCCGTCGTCGAAGATGGCCGCAATTTCGGGCGCGCCATCAAAGACATGCAAAGCGACGTTTCGAGCGTAGGCGTCGTAGGCATTCTTCCAAAGCTCACTAACCGCGGTCGGCGCATCCGCGATTTGACCTCGACCAAGATGGTCTATGGTGCGCGCCCTGGTCTGAAACGAAATACCTTCGATCATGCAGCCGCTACCTGCTCTTCCTTCTTGCGCAATTGCAGTACGGCATCTCTTAAGGGTTCCAACAGCGCCTTCGCCAGCTTCACCGGCACGGCATTTCCAACCTGCACACCACCGGCCATTATTCCACCCTCAAAATTGAACCAATCCGGAAAGGACTGCATTCGCGCGGCCTGACGCAAGGTAATGCCGTGATGCTGAGTCGGATGAACGAACCTACCTTTGGATGGATTGATGCATGCAGTCGTCATGGTCGGCCCGGGCGCGGATGGGTCGATACGACCGTAGACATCATTATGCCCGAGGTGCCCCTCGTGGCATGGTAGAACACGTCCAGACTGTTTCCTCGATCCTCCGTTCGGCGGCGTACGCGCAAACGTTTCGAGGAGCTCTCGACTGTGATTCATGTGGATGTTGTTTGGATCTCCCGGCAAAGCTCGCGTGAAGGCAACAGCAGCGGGAATCCAATGAGGCAATTTCTCGTCGGAGTTCGGCGAAACATGGGTCTGCTTCGGGGGCCACGCTGGTGGAGCGCTTAGGCGCCGGCGATCATAGCCCAATATAAACACTCTCCGCCGATTTTGCGGCACACCGAAATCTTTCGCATTGACGACCTTTGGCTCCAAGACTCCGTAACTCGCGCGCCCGGCTAAATGATAAAATGCCTCAAGGAACTTCGCATGCTTAGGCCACAACAAACCAGGCACATTTTCTACGAGAAAAAATGCGGGACGAAGGACGCGGACGTACTCAAAGTATTTGAGCAAAAGTTCGTTACGCGGATCACCGACGCCAGCGTCATTCAGGCGATGTGCCGAGAAACCTTGGCAAGGAGGTCCTCCCAACAAGATATCGCAAGGAACCTCATCAAATCCGCTCAAGGATTTGACCTTCCTTGGAGAGAGAGCGGAAATGTCGTCTTGAAACAGCCTTGTCGAGGTGAGCCCGGTAGAAATGAGATTCGACCTGTATGTTTCACACGCGTACTTGTCCCACTCGATCGCGCAGGAGACGGTCACTCCTGCCAAGTAGGCCCCAAGTGAGAAGCCGCCGGCCCCTGCAAACAAATCGCAGGCCAGAACCTGCGACTTAGTTGTTGTCTTCCTTCTTCGCTTCTTGACCTCTACTGTCCCCACAGCCGCTCTTCCTCATTTGCCTTTCCGACGGTCCTGCAACTCTTCACTGGGCACTTGGATTCCCGCTTTCGCAAGCGCTTTCAACACAACAACGCGAAGAGTGTCCCCACTCTCCGCGGCCTTCATTCTGAGACTTCGCTTTGTCGTGGGAGGAATTGTGATTTGAAGCGTTTCATCCGCCTCTGGCTTTTTAACGGACGGCATAGTCAGCTCCGAAAATCATGAAGTTATGATAACATGACAACTTGAAATTACAATACGGCCCTGCCCGCTCGATCTGTTAATCCCTTCTTAAAGAGCCTCCCATCACTGACCTTTTCCCCAAATCCCGCTATACTCGCCCCGGTAGCATCCCCCCGAGGCGCATCCCATGGACCCCGCGCACACCTCCTCACCCAAGCCCGAGCCGAAGCACCTCGTCATCTGCTGTGACGGCACCGGCAACGAGATCTCCGAGAACATCTCCAACGTCCTGAAGCTCTATCGCTGCCTGCGCAAGACCGAGAAGACGTCGCCGCGGCAGATGGTGTTCTACGATCCCGGGGTCGGCACGGTGACGGAGCCGACGACGTGGCACCGGCTCAAGGCCAACATCAACCTGGTGCTGGGGCTCGCGACCGGCTACGGGCTCGATGACAACGTGCTCTCGGCCTATGGCTTCCTGGTGCAGCATTACGCGCCGGGCGACCGCATCTATATGTTCGGCTTCTCGCGCGGGGCCTACACGGTGCGGGTGCTGGCGGGGCTGATCCACAAGATCGGGCTGATCCGCCCCGAGCAGGCGAACCTCGCAGGCTCGGGCCTGATCGCCTACAAGCAATATTCCGGCAAGGGACGCGGCAACAACGCCGAGGACCTCGACGACGTCGCGTTCGACGAGAGCGGGCCGCTGCCGACGGACGCGTTCGACCTCGCCGCGCAGTTCGCGCGCATCACCTCGACGCGGTGGCCGACCATCCATTTCGTCGGTGTCTGGGACACGGTGGCGAGCGTGATCGTGCCGCGGCCCGACCGGCTGTTCTGGCCGAGCCTGGAGGAGCTCGCCTTCACGCGGCGCGACCCCAGCATCCGGATCTTCCGGCAGGCGATCGCGATCGACGAGCGGCGGCGCATGTTCCGCCTCAACCGCTACGAGGAGCCGCAGGAGTTCTGGAGCAACCGCTACGTGCCTGATGAAAAGAAGGTACCGCAGGACATCTTTCAGGTGTGGTTCGCCGGCGTGCACAGCGATATCGGCGGCGGCTATCCGGAAGCGGAAAGCGGCGACTCCAAATATCCGCTGCTGTGGATGATCGACGAGGCCGAGAAGGCCGGGCTGAAGTTCAACCCGCGCACGGTGAACCAGCTCGCCTGGGGCATCCAGCGCAAGAACTCGCCGTTCCACTATGTCGCGCCGGCCTTCACCGGCAAGACGGGCACGCTGCACGATTCCATGAATCCGGGCTGGCGCGTGCTGGAATTCTTTCCGAAGAAGGCGAAGTACCGGGAATGGCCGGAGCGGAAGGTTTACTTCGGCTTCTACATCCCCGATGCCGAGCCGCGCCTCATCCCCGAGGGCGCGCATGTGCATGAGAGCGTGCTGAAGCGGATGGCGGTCGAGCCGGGCTACCGGCCGGTGAACATGCCGAAGCGCTACGAGACCGTGCCGATGCCGGTGCCGCCGGGGGCGGAGCTGGCGGCCGCAGCGATGGACGGCGCGGCCCTGGCGGGTGGAGAACCGGGGACGGAATGAGAGGCGGCAAGGCCGTGCCTTGCTGTCGCGCCGGCTTTCAGGCCGGCCTCAGAAGCCGACCTGCCTCTCCCTCGGGGCCTGCATCTCGGAGCGCAACATGCACTCGCGGGTTTGCGACTCCGCGACATTGACCGTCTCGCAGCGGCTGAGGCGCGCCGCTTGCAGGCTTTTGCCGCGACGGGCCTCCGTGACGATGAAGCCGGCCACCAGCGCGAGGATCAGAGCGGCAGTGACCAGCAGGCAGGAATGAGTGGACCGCATGACACTGGCTCGCTTTTCGCTGTCGTCCTCCAAAGGTTCGGCTGGCTTGGGTCGAGTCGCAAATTCACGCTTGGGCGACACGGCCGGGTCGAAGAGCGAAAACACCAGGCCGGCCGCGCGAGGTGATCCTCGCGACCGGGCTCACGGCTGCCCTATGCCGACCAGCGATCCTGTTCTTCCTGGCAAGCGTGCTCGTTGAGGCGCTCCGCAACCTGCTCCGCAAGCTCCTTCGAACCGGTGGATGCGATCGGCCGGCCGTCGCATGTCTTGAGCTGCTCGTCATCGGCCTGGATGGGGAAATCGTCCGGGGTCAGCAACTCATCCTCCAGCCGCTTATCCGTCACCCGATCGTCCGTGTGCATGGTCGTCCTCGATGCAAGAGCGTTCTGGTGAAAGCCCGCCGGCGGCCTGCGCCGGCGGGCATTTTTCACTTCTTGGTATCGTGACCCTTCGACTTGGTGTCGTTCATCGTTGCCGAGGGGTTTGCCGACTTCGGGCTGCTCGAGGCACCCTGGCCGGTGTTCGCAGCCGGAGAGTCACCGCCGCCGCCGCCGGCACCACCACCGGCTCCGCCGCCGCCCGCACCACCGCCGGCACCGCCGCCGCCTTGTGCGGACGCCGCCGCGATCGAGCCGAACACCATCGCTGCAGCCAAGGCAATCTTTGCAATCTTCATTTGTCGTCTCCCGTTGATGTCCCTTTGAAACTCGGCCTCCAGGTGATCGTTCCTCGGCCGTCAAAACCGGGCCATTGTTCAACCAACGGCGCGCGCCGTTTGGCGGGAAATCAGCGCGGAGAGCGGGAAGAGGCGCGTTTTGCCGTCCCGGCCGTGCGGCTATTTGCCCGGCAAGGCCATTAATTTTTCATGACGCTCGGTTCCGGCGAGGCGCTTGCGTTCCCGATAAGGAACGACCTTCGCGGAACGAACTTTTCGTTAAAATTCTCCCGCCGGCCTTAGCGGGATCGCATCATCTCTTTGCGATCGTCGGCACGCTCCCGCAAGAACAGCGGACCTGGAGGAGACGTGCCGCAGCACCCGCGACGATTCACCCGCGTAAAGCCCGCAGGGCTGGTGTCGCGGCAGGCCAAGATCATCACCGATCCGCGCGCGCCGGTGATCCCCTGCACGCTGATCGACTATTCGCCCGGCGGGGCCTGCGTCGATCTCGGCGGCCAGGTGAAGATTCCTGATAGATTCGAGCTGCTGCACGTCAACACCAAGAAGCGCTGCCGCATCGCCTGGAAGCGCGGCACGCGCGTGGGCGTGGTGTTTTAGGGCATTGCGCGAGCTCCGCGCTGACCCTCTCCCCTTGTGGGAGAGGGTGGCTTCGCGAAGCGAAGCCGGGTGAGGAGTTCTCTCCTCACGACCGAATCTTGCGAGTGGAGACAACCCCTCATCCGGCGCTCCGCGCCACCTTCTCCCACAAGGGGAAAAGGGACAAAGCTACTTCCGCATCCTCGCCTTGGTGCCCGCGACGATCTGCAGGGCGACGCCGGCGAGCCAGGCGATGAGGGCGAGCCAGGTCCAGGCCATGTGCGGGTCGAGCCGCAGCACGATCACCGCGACGGAGACGAAGGCGGTGAGCGTGGCGAACAGCGTGCCGGCGGCGCTCATGAATTCGGCGGCGTCGATCTGGCTGTGGGCGTCGTCGAACGGCAGCTGCGGCGTGTCGATGCCGAGATAGAAGCCGATGGCGCCGAGCAGCATCATCAGCAGCAGGAAGCCCTGTGTGGTCAGCATCGGAATGGCCGCGCCGACATAGGCGCCGACGAACAGCCCGCACGCGGCGCCCGCCATCGCAAGGCCGACGCGCTCGAAGACGTGAGCCGCTTTGCGGACGGGATAACGCATGGGCGGCCTCCGTTGCCTCGTTTCTCAGCAGAAGGTTAGGCCAGTTTTGGGGAGCGTGGAAGCTCGGGGGAGTTGCGGATGTGGCGCGTGAACTCCTCTCCCCGATCTGACGGGGCCGCGACGAGCTTTGCTCGCGCTGAGAGGGTTGGGTCGTGTGAACAATGCTCCGGCGTCGGGACTGCGCTCCCTCCCCCGCTTGCGGGGGAGGGTTGGGGAGAGGGTTGTCTCCGCGGCGGGATTGTCGAGAAATACCGAGGATGTCCCTGCGCGGCGAGAGCCCTCACCCGCCGCGCGCGGGACGATGCTTCGCATCGCCCGGGGCGCGTCGGCCTCTCCCGCAAGCGGGAGAGGCGGAGCAAGCCCGCAGACAGTGCCCGTGTAATTCATATGCGATTGCCTGCCGCAAGCGGGAGAGGTGAAGAAGTCACCGCGCGCCAAAAGTGGTCTTGCCGAACAGCGCCTTTTGCGTCGAGGGCTGCGAGCGCCAATATTGCGGCGGGGCTTCGACCTCGGCGCCGAGCTCGGCGGCAGCGTGCCAGGCCCAGCGCGGGTCGTAGAGCATGCCGCGGGCGAGCGCGACCATGTCGGCCTTGCCGGATGCGACGATCCCCTCCGCCTGCTTCGCTTCCGTGATCAGGCCGACGGCGATGGTGGGCAGGCCGGTCTCGCGCTTGATGGCGTCTGCGAACTGCACCTGATAGCCGGGGCCGAGCGGGATCTTCTGCAGCGGCGAGACGCCGCCGGAGGAGGCATCGATCCAGTCGACGCCGCGCGCCTTCAAGGCCTTGGCAAATGCGATGGTTTGCTCGAGGTCCCAGCCGCCCTCGACCCAGTCGGTCGACGACACCCGCATGCCGACCGGCTTGTCCGCGGGGAATGCGGCGCGCACCGCGTCGAACACGTCGAGCGGAAAGCGCATGCGGTTCTCGAGGCTGCCGCCGTACTCGTCGGTGCGCCGGTTGGCGACCGGCGACAGGAATTGATGCAGGAGATAGCCGTGTGCGCCGTGGACCTCGATGGCGTCGATGCCGAGCCGCGCGGCGCGGCGGGTCGCATCGACGAAGGCCTCGCGGATGCGCTTCAGGCCGGCGGCATCGAGCGCCAGCGGGGCGGCCTCGCCCTCCTTGTGGGGCACCGCGCTGGGGCCGACCGTCTGCCAGCCGCCCTCGCCCGCCGGGATCAGCTGGCCGCCGTCCCAGGGCCTGGCGCTGCTGGCCTTGCGGCCGGCATGGGCGAGCTGCATCGCGATCGCGGTCGAGGAATGCTTGCGCACCGAGGCGAGGATCGGCTTCAGCGCAGCTTCGCAGGCATCGTCGTAGAGGCCGAGACAGCCCGGCGTGATGCGGCCGATCGCCTCGACATGCGTCGCCTCGATGCAGAACATCGCGGCGCCCGACAGGCTGAGATTGTTGATGTGGGTGAAGTGCCAGTCATTGGCGACGCCGTCATGGGCCGAATATTGGCACATCGGCGACACCACGATGCGGTTCTTCAGGGTCAGGCCGCGCAGCTTGATCGGGGAAAACAGGGCGCTCATGCAGGGGGATCCCGGACTGGAGAGATGGAAGCGATTGCATGAAGTTAGCGCGTGCCCGGCGAAATGCCAGTCGCCCGGCGGACATGGCCCACCGGGACGGGCTGCATTGCGCTGAACCGGATCCGCGCCTCGCTGGTCGGGCCCGTTGGGGACGACGCGCGCAACGGCCCTACGGCTTGATGCCGGAGGCCTTGATCAGCTCCTGATTGGCCACCAGCTCGCGCTTGACGAGGTCGTCCATCGCGGCGGGCGTCATCGGCCTCGGTTCGAGCCCGAGCTTTGCAAGGCTCGCCTGCATCGCCGGCGTGGCCAGGACCTTCCCGGCGGTCGCGTGCAGCTTGTCGACGACCTCGCGCGGGGTCTTGGCCGGCACGAATACGCCGAACCAGATCTCGCTGTCGGCGTCCTTCAGGCCGATCTCGCCCGGGGTCGGCACATCGGGCAGCTCGGCCACGCGCTTCGGCGTCGAGACCACCAGCGCGCGGACCTGGCCCTCGCGGATCAGCGGCAGCGCGGTCGCCAGCGGACAGAAATACAGATCGATGCGCCCACCGAGAATGTCGGCGATCACTTCCGGGCCGGCGCGATACGGCACATGGGTGGCCTCGATGCCGGCGGCGTGGCGGAACTTCTCGCTCGAAATGTGTACGGCGCTGCCGATGCCGACCGAGCCGAACGAGATCGAACCGGGCTTTGCCCTGGCGGCGGCGATGAAGTCCTGGATCGTCTTCCAGGGGCGCTCCTTCGGCACGATCATCACATTGGCGCCGGATCCGATCATGAACACCGAGGCGAGATCGCGGCTGGGGTCGAAGCTCGCATTCGGGAACAACAGGGGCGCAACGGTCAGCGCCGACGACTGGGCGAGCAGGCTGTAGCCATCGGGATCGGACTTCGCGACCGCCGCCGAGCCGACCACACCGCCGCCGCCGGCGCGGTTCTCGATCACGATCGGCTGGCCGAGCTCGGCGGAGAGACGCTCGAACACCAGCCGCGGCACCACGTCCGCCGCGCTACCCGGACCGAACGGAATGGTCGCCTTGATCAGCCGCGCCGGCCAGTCTTGTGCCTGGACTTGGGTGGCAGCGGCGATCCAGAAGGACGCATACAGACAGAACACGCAAAGGAACCTGGTCATCGACATCTCCGATCGGATAGCGCGATCGTTGCAAGAACCGTTCCGGTGCGATCTTTCTACTCCGCCAGCGTGAATTGCAGCAGCAGGGTCCGTTGCAGCATCGAGAAATTGTCGTCCGAGATCAGGGTCAGCACGGTCTCGCCGTCGGCCGTGACGTGGGCCTCGATGGCTTCCATGTTGTCGATCTCGTGGCCGAGATCGGCTTCGAACAGCGAAGGACCATCGACCAGCGCGCCAGTCGCGATCGACTTCAGGGGGATCGATCGGATGCGGATGTTGACGCCGGTGAACCAGGAGAATTTGCGTTCGAGGATGAGCAACTCGCCGGAGGGCAGCAGCACGGCGTCGCTGATGTCGTAATTCTCGGTGCGGCGGACGCTGAACTGGCCGGGCGCGGGGCCGCCGACCAGGAAGGCGAGGAGATTGCCGTCGGCATCGAGCCCGCGCTCGGAGAAGGCGATCAGGCTGCCCGCGAGCGGCTGGGCCTGACCTTGCCCCTGACCTTGGCCCTGACCTTGGCCCTTGGGGACGGCCACCATCGCCTCCAGCCCCTTGTTGTAGGGCAGCCTGCGCAAGCCGGGCGGGACGGCGACCGGCTCGCCGCGGGCGCGCGTGCCGCCCTTGGAAAAATCGTAGCGCAGGATCTGGTTGACGCGCTCGAGCGCGACATAGACGAGGTTGCCGTCGCGCGCGAGCGCTTCGGTGTCGTACCAGAGCTTCTTCTCGGTGATCGGCCGGCCGTCGGCGCCCAGCACCGGCGCGGCCTCGACGTCCGCAAGGCCGGTCATCTCGCGGCCGGAATAGCGGACGGTGCCGGTGAACCAGCCGCCCTGGTCGGAGATGGCGAGGAAACGCTCGCCCTTGCCGTCGAGAAAACGCAGGCCGGACAGGCCGCCGAAGCCGCGATAGGGCGAGGTCAGCACGAGGCCGCTGCGATAATCCAGCGAGCCGAAGCGCGTGCGCGAGCGGTCGCGCGGCTCGAAATGGGGAATGAGGCGCGCGTTGACCTCGACGCCGACGGGCTCGGAGACGGCGTGCTCGACCTGGAGCGGGCGCGACTGCGGCTTGGTCGCGCCTTGCGCCTGCGCGTGACGGGAGATTGCGAGGGTGGAGAATCCCGCCGCGGCGCAAAGAAAGCTGCGGCGGGACGAATGCGTGCTCACGAATGCAGTTTGCGCCGCGGGCGACCGGCCGGCTGGGTTGGCGCGGTGCTGGTCTCGCTGAACAGTTCGGCGAGCTTCTCGGTGATGGCGCCGCCGAGTTCTTCCGCGTCCACGATCGTCACCGCGCGGCGGTAATAGCGCGTCACGTCGTGGCCGATGCCGATCGCGATCAGCTCGACCGGCGAGCGGGTCTCGATCTCCTCGATGATGTGGCGCAGATGCCGCTCGAGATAATTGCCGGGATTGACCGACAGCGTGGAATCGTCGACCGGCGCGCCGTCGGAGATCATCATCAGGATCTTGCGCTGCTCGGGCCGGCCCAGGAGGCGCTTGTGCGCCCAGTCCAGCGCCTCACCGTCGATGTTCTCCTTCAGCAGCCCCTCGCGCATCATCAGCCCGAGATTCTTTCGCGCGCGGCGCCAGGGGGCGTCGGCGGACTTGTAGATGATGTGGCGCAGATCGTTGAGACGGCCGGGATTGGCCGGCTTGCCGGCGGCAAGCCAGGCCTCGCGGGACTGGCCACCTTTCCAGGCGCGCGTGGTAAATCCCAGAATCTCGACCTTGACGCCGCAACGCTCCAGCGTGCGCGCGAGAATGTCGGCGCAGGTCGCGGCGACCGTGATCGGGCGGCCGCGCATCGAGCCGGAATTGTCGAGCAGCAGCGTGACGACCGTGTCGCGGAACGTCGCCTCCTTCTCGTGCATGAAGGAGAGCGGGTGATAGGGATCGGTGACGACGCGCGAGAGCCGTGCGGGGTCGAGGATGCCCTCTTCGAGATCGAACTCCCAGGCGCGGTTCTGCTGCGCCATCAGGCGGCGTTGCAGCCGGTTGGCGAGACGAGCGACGATGCCCTGCAGATGCGCGAGCTGCTTGTCGAGATAGGCGCGCAGCCGCTCCAGCTCGTCATGGTCGCAGAGATCCTCGGCGGCGATGATCTCGTCGAACTTGGGCGCGAAGGCGTGGTATTCCGGCCCGCGCGGCTCGTTCTTGCCGTGCTGGTTCGGACGCGTCGCCTCGCCCGGGGTCTCGTCGTCGCCGAGCTCGCCGTCGTCGAAGCTCTCGGAGGTCGAGGCCTGCGCGCTTTCCATCGCGCTCTCGCTCATCTCCTCGCTCGTCGCCTGGGCCTGGTCGGCGCTCATCTCCTGCGCGGCATCGGAATCGGGCGAGCCTTCGGCGCCGGACTGGTCGTTGTCGCCGTCCTGGTTCTCGTCGTTCTCGTCATCGTCCTCGCTGTCGGCACTGCGCTCGTCGCCGAGTTCGAGCGCCGAGAGCAGGTCATGCACGGCATCGCCGAACTTGGACTGGTCCTCGACCACGCCGTCGAGCCGGTCGAGCCGCTTGCCGATCTTGTCTTCGAGGATCGGACGCCAGAGGTCGACCATCTTCCTGGCCGCGGCCGGCGGCGCCATGCCGGTGAGGCGCTCGCGCACCAGCATCGCCAGCGCGTCAGCGAGCGGGGCGTCGGCGCGGTCGGTGATCTCGTCGAACTTGCCGCGATGGAAATGATCATCGAGCATCGCGGTGAGGTTCTTGGCAACGCCCGCCATGCGGCGCGCGCCGATCGCCTCGACCCGGGCCTGCTCCACCGCCTCGAACACGCCGCGCGCCTGCGGATTGCCGGGCATCAGCTTGCGGTGGACCTTGGGATCGTGACAGGCGAGCTTGAGCGCGATGGAATCGGCATGGCCGCGCACAATGGCGGCATCGCGCTTGGTCATCTTGCGCGCGGGCTCGGGCAGCCGCGCCTTGCCCGGCGCAAGGCCCGGGCGCTCGGCGGCGAAGGAGACGTCGAGCTCGGGGGCTTTCGCAATCGCCTTGAGGCAGGAGGCGACCGAGCGCTTGAACGGCTCGGTCGGCGCTTCCTTGGTGTTGCGGAATTTGGAGTTGGAGGTGGTCATGTCACCTTGATCCGTCATCCCGGCAAGACCCGGGACGACACGTCGGGATAAATCAGCTCAGCGCCACGTTCACCGACGATTCCGGCAGCTCCGCGTTGAAGCAGCGCTGGTAGAACTCGGCGACCAGCGGGCGTTCGAGCTCGTCGCACTTGTTGAGGAAGGTAACGCGGAAGGCGAAGCCGATATCGCCGAAGATGTCGGCGTTCTCGGCCCAGGTGATCACCGTGCGCGGGCTCATCACCGTCGACAAATCGCCGTTGGCGAAGGCGTTGCGGGTGAGATCGGCGAGGCGCACCATCTTGTTGACGATGTCGCGGCCCTCCTGGGTGCGATAGTGCTTGGCCTTGGCCAGCACGATCTCCACTTCCTCGTCATGGCTGAGATAGTTCAGCGTGGTGACGATCGACCAGCGGTCCATCTGGCCCTGGTTGATCTGCTGGGTGCCGTGATAGAGGCCCGAGGTGTCGCCGAGGCCGACCGTATTTGCGGTCGCAAACAGGCGGAACGCCGGATGCGGCTTGATCACCTTGTTCTGGTCGAGCAGCGTCAGGCGGCCCGAAACTTCGAGCACGCGCTGGATCACGAACATCACGTCCGGGCGGCCGGCGTCGTATTCGTCGAACACCAGCGCGACGTTGTGCTGCAGCGCCCAGGGCAGGATGCCGTCGCGGAATTCGGTGACCTGCTTGCCGTCGCGGACCACGATCGAGTCCTTGCCGACGAGGTCGATGCGGCTGATGTGGCTGTCGAGGTTGACGCGCACGCACGGCCAGTTCAGGCGCGCCGCGACCTGCTCGATATGGGTGGACTTGCCGGTGCCGTGATAGCCGGTCACCATGACGCGGCGGTTCCTGGCGAAACCGGCGAGAATGGCGAGCGTGGTGGCGCGGTCGAAGCGGTAATCGGCATCGACTTCGGGCACGTGAGGATCGACTTCGGAATAGGCGGGAACTTCGAGATCGCTGTCGATCCCGAACACCTGACGCACCGACACCTTCATGTCGGGCAGGCCGGTAACTTCCTCAACTTTGGACAGGGCGGCGGTCGTCATCAATCCTCCGAGGTCCCGGGCGGTCCCGAAACCGGTTATTCGCACGTTGGCTGCGGCTGGGTGCTGGAAAGCAACCTATCAGAGACAACGGGCCGGCAGAAGCCCGGGCGCCAATCAAAGTTCCGTCGTCTTATCATCTAGATAAGCCAGAAACGCAGATTTTGGAGGGCTGCCTTGCGAATCACGCCCGAATTGGCGCCGGATTCGCCAGCGCAGCGCACACAAATGGCACTTTGGCCGCATGACATTACTTCCTGTGGGGTTGCGGCCGTCATTCCGAGGCGTGCCCGGCGCGAACTACGGTGCGCAATTGCGCACCTGGGAATTTTGAGATTCCGGGCTCGATGCTTCGCATCGCATTGGAATGACCGCGTTTGTGGAGACCACGTGACGTCCTTCCTCGATCCCCTCATCGCCTTCGTCTCGGCCCACGCCTGGCTCGCCTATCTGACCCTGTTCCTGGCGGCGCTGCTCGAAGCCGTTCCGGTGGTGGGGTCTGTGATCCCCGGCTCGACCATCATCCTGGCGCTGAGCGCCCTGGTGCCGGGTGGCGAGCTGCAGCTGCCATGGGTGCTGCTGGCGGCATCCAGCGGCGCGGTGCTGGGCGACGGCTCGGCCTATTGGATCGGCCACCGGCGCCAGCGCGAGATTCTCAACACTTGGCCCCTGACCAACTATCCGCGCGTGGTCGCCGAGAGCGAGAGCTTCTTCCACCGCTTCGGCACCTGGGCCGTGTTCTTCGCCCGCTTCGTGCCGCCGGTCCGGGCCTTCGTCCCCGTGACCGCCGGCGCGCTGGGAATGCCGCCAGCAAAATTCTATGCGGTGAACATTCCCGCGATCCTGGCCTGGGCCCCCGCCCACGTACTGCCGGGCGTGCTGGCGGTGTCGGCCCTGCACGACTATGCCGGGCTGCATCATCACGAGCATGTCGGCAAGCACATCTGGATGCTGACGGTGGTGGGGGTGGCGATCGTGGGCGGCGTGGCGGTGTGGATCTATCGCCGCCGGAATGGCGGCGGTGCCGCCCAGGTGAAGCCACGAGCGTAGATCTCACTTCTCCGTCGGGTCGCTTCAGGGGAGGTTGGCAAGTGCGCCCCGTCCGCTTCACGCTGTTCAGGACTCGACCTAGCCCTCAAGCCCGCCGCCCCGGCGCCGGCCCGACATACCTTGCCCTTGGCCTGATCAGCTTGCCGAACTGCAACTGCTCGCTCGCGTGCGCGATCCACCCGACGCTGCGGGCCATCGCGAACAGGGCGAGCTCGCTGCCGGTGGGCAGGCGCAGGGCGTGCACCAGCACGGCGAGCGCGTAGTCGATGTTGACGAACTCGCCGGTGGCTTCGGCGATGCGCTCCGGCACTTCGCGGGTGAATTTGCGCGGCGCGCCGGCGCGCGACAGCGCGTTGAGCAGCGCCTGCGCGCGGGGATCGCCGCGCTTGTAGACGCCGTGGCCGAAGCCGGCGAAACGCTCGCCGAGCGCGACGCGGTCGCGCACGATTGGCTCCACGTCGCAATCGATCAGCGTCTTGACGAGCTGCGAGGCCAGCACGCCGGCGCCGCCATGCTTCGGTCCCTTCAGCGCGGCGAGGCCGGCGATGACGGAATCGTAGAGGTTGAGGCCGGTCGAGGCCGCGCAGCGCGCGGTGAAGGTCGAGGCGTTCAGCTCATGATCGGCCAGCAGCACCAGCGCGCGGCGGATCAGGTCGGGCGCGTGCTTGTTGTCCGCCGTCCACGCCTTCGCGATTTGCTGGTGCAGCGGTTCGGCCGAGGGCTCGGCATTGAGCATGGTCGCGACCAGCAGGCGGACGATGCGCGCGCCGACCAGCGCGCGGCCGTCGGGCGCCCGGCTGAAGGCGCGCGGATCGGCGCTCGCGGCCAGCGCCAGCACCGCGATGGCGCGGTCGATCGGCGCCGCCCGGCGCGCGGCCTGTGCGATCGTGCGCATCTCCTCGGAGAGAACGGGGAGATTGTCAGGTGCGAACGGATCCACGCGGGAAACGTCCCACAACAGCGTCGCGGTGTGCTCGAGCGTGTCGTTCTCGGAGAGATCGACGCAATTGACGCCGCGGTAAATCGCGCCGTCCTCGGTGATGGTCGAGATCTCGCTGTCCATCACCGGCAGGTCGGCGTCGAAGCTTCGCAGCCCCCGCGGCTCCGGGGAAGGCAGCCGGCGCTCCTTCAGCGCCCGCACGTCCTCGGCGCGGTAGCGGTTCTTGCGCGAATCCGGCGTCGGCTCGGACCGGATCAGGCCACGGCTGACATAGGCGTAAAGCGTGGCCGGGGAGATCGCCAGCTCGGCGGCGGCCTCCCGGGCGGACAGGTACAGCTCTTCAAAATTTTTCATATTGATTCACGTAATCAAGATTGATCAATCTGTCCAGCGGACTGACCTTTCCGACCGTGAAAGGAGACAGGCCATGAATATCCACCTCACCAAAAGCCAGATCGGACTGGACGGCGTTTCCGCGGCCGAGACCGTGCTGAGCCATGTCGACGGCGAGCGCGGCGCGTTGATCATCGCCGGCGAACATGTCGGCCGGCTCGCCGCCGTCTCGAGCTTCGAGGGCGTCACCGCCCGGCTCTGGAACGGCGCCAGCAAGACCACCCTCACCGAAGCCAATGTGCGGGCGAGCCTCGGCCTCGCGCGCGAACGCGCCTTCGCGCGCCTGCCTGACCTGCTGGCGGCGACGCGCGGCATGGGAATCGTCGACGGGTTTCGCGCGGCCGTCGCCGGGCTTCGCCCCGAACCCGGGCTGGAGCACGAGGCCACCATCGTCGGCGCATTTCCGGTGATCGCGGGCGCGCTGGTCCGACGCGCCAAGGGGCTCGAACCGGTCGCACCCGATCCCAATGCGAGCCATGCCGCGGACACGCTGCGCATGTTGCACGGGCGCGTGCCCGAAACGCCCGAGGTCACTGCGCTCGACGCCTATCTTGTCACCGCCAGCGACCACGGCATGAATGCCTCGACCTTCACCGCGCGCGTGGTGGCCTCGACGCAAGCCGATCTGTTCGCCGCCGTCGCTGCTGGCTACTGCGCGCTCACGGGTCCGCTGCATGGCGGCGCGCCGGAGCCGGTGCTGGAGATGCTGGATGCCATCGGCTCGCGCGAGCGGATCCAGCCCTGGGTGGACGCGGCGCTGGCGCGCGGCGAGCGGATGATGGGCTTCGGCCACCGCGTCTATCGCGTCCGCGATCCCCGCGCCGACGTGCTGAAGGCCGCGATCGAAGCGCTCGCCTCCGACGGGGCCGACCTGCCGTTCGCCGGCGAGGTCGAGGCCTATATCCGCACCGCCTTGCGCAGGAAAAATCCGGATCGGCCGATCGAGACCAATGTCGAGTTCTTCACCGCGATCCTGCTCGATGCGCTCGCCATTCCGCGGCAGGCCTTCACGCCGATCTTTGCGGTGGCACGCAGCGCAGGATGGACCGCGCATGCGCGGGAGCAGCAGCGGACGGGACGGCTGATCCGGCCGAGCTCGTCCTATGTGGGGGCGATGCCTGCGGATTGAACCGGACATCGGCCCGAGCATGTTCTGCTTTTTCGCGCGCATGCGATGACGGACGGAGCCGGAACGATAGCGATAGCCGCGCGTTCTTGCCTGCCCCGAAAAAATGCCCCCGGGGCAGGCAAGAAGAAGGAATGATAATGAAGAAGCTCTCCTACGCCCTCGCTGCGGGAACGCTGCTCGCTCTGTCGTCGCTCGCAATGCCAGCCCATGCGCTGCCGGCTCATCCGATCCCCAGCGCCTCGGCTTCCGGGGACGTCGTGAACGCTCGCTATCATTACGCTCCGCGAAGGGTCTGCACGGTACGTACGGTCGTCACGCGCGGCCATCATGGGCGCCGCGTCGTCAAGCGCGTCCGCGTCTGTCGGGTCAGGTAACCCTGAAAAGGCCGTCCGCTTCCGGGCGGACGGCATCCATGCAGGTGCGAAGGCGCGTTACGCCTCGCGCACCACCGTCTTCAGGTAATTATACGCCTTGATGATCTCGATCAGGCGGTCCTCGGTGGAGCGGTCGCCGCCATTGGCGTCGGGGTGGTGCTGCTTGACCAGCGCCTTGTACTTGGTCTTGACGTCGGCGAGCGTGGCACTGGGGCCGAGGCCCATGACCTGGAGCGCCTTGCGCTCGGCGTTCATCACCTTGCGCGTTTCGACCTTGGGCTGCGCGTCCGGGCCCTTCCGCCAGTTCGCGCGGCCGTTGATCTCGCTGAACATGCTGAACGGGTCGGATGCCATATCGATCTCGGCTTCCGCGCCCTTCTTGCCGCCATTGGCGCCCATCTTCCAGGTCGGACGGTGGCCGGTCAGCGCATCCTTCTGGTAGCGCGCGACCGCGTCGGCGTTCATGCCGGAGAAGAAATTGTAGTTCTGGTTGTACTCGCGGACATGGTCCAGGCAGAAGTGCCAGTACTCGCGCTGGTTCTCGCGTCCCTTCGGCGCCCGGTGCGAGCCCTTGTTGGTGCAGCCCGCCCATTCGCAGGCGACCACGGTATCGCGCGGCTTCACCTCCGGCTGCTTGCCCCGCGGCTTCACGCGGATGGAGTCGAAGAACTTTGATGAATCGATCGGCATGGCTGACTTTGACTACGCAATGCAAAAACCTTCAAGTCTTGACATTGCAATTCGCGGCAAACCCGGCAAATAACCGGGTGCGTCCTCTGCACCCGAATGGCACAACATGGTTATGCGCGAGACTATCAGCAACAAGTTGCAGGAAGCTTTCACGCCCGAAAGCCTGCAGGTCGTCGACGAGTCACATTTGCATGAGGGCCATGCCGGACACCGGCCGGGCGGCGAGACACACTTCCGCGTTCATATCGTGTCTGCCGCATTCAAAGGGAAGAGCCGGATCGACCGGCACCGCATGATAAATTCGGCGCTGGCCGCGGAACTTTCCGGCAGCGTTCACGCGCTCGCGATTCAGGCACAGGCGCCGGGGGAAGGCTGAGTTCTCTTACCCTCCCCTGGAGGGGTCCGGGACGAGCGTAGCTCGCCCGTGGTCGATCGCGCGCAGCGTGAGCGGGGTGGGGTGATCTCTCCACTCGGATACTGTTGGATGTGGGAAGACCGTCACCCCACCCCGCTACGCATTGCGCTGCGCTTCATGCGTAGCGACCTCCCCCTCCAGGGGAGGGTAAGCAAAACTAAAACGACGTCCCGGCCCTTCGCGGCTTCACCTCGTCCAGTTCTGCGTCCCGCGGCACCGGCGAAATCCGGAGCGCGGTGATGCGGTTGCGTTCGCGGCGGAGGACGCGGAAGCGGAAGCCGTGGAAGGTGAAGCTCTGGCCCCGGTCGGGGATCGAGCGCGCCTCGTGAATGACGAGGCCTGCGACCGTGGTTGCCTCTTCGTCGGGCAGATGCCAGTCGAGCGCGCGGTTGAGATCGCGGATCGGGACCGAGCCGTCGACCACGACGGAGCCATCGGGCTGACGGCGCACCCCGGCGACGACCACGTCGTGCTCGTCGGAGATATCGCCAACGATCTCCTCCAGAATGTCTTCGAGCGTCACGAGACCTTCGACCTCGCCATACTCGTCGACCACGAGCGCGAAATGGGTCTTGCGGCGTCGGAACGCCTTGAGCTGCTGGGATATCGGCCGCATCTCCGGCACGAACCAGGGCGGCAGCATGATGGTGGTGACATCGATGCGCGAGGTATCGCCCTCCGCGGCGCGGATGGCCCGCAGCAGATCCTTGGCGTGCAGGATGCCGATGATGTTCTCCGACTTGTCGCGCCATAGCGGAATGCGGGTGTATTCGGTCGCCAGCACCTCCCGCACCAGCTCCTCCGGCGGCAGGTCGGCATTGATCATCACCATGGCGGTGCGGTGAACCATCACGTCGGACACCGTCAGCTCGCCGAGCCGGAAGACATTGTGAATGTACTCGGCCTCGCCGCTCTCGATCTTGCCGTGCACCGCCGATTCCTCGACCAGCCCTTCGATCTCGGAATCGGTCAGGATCTCGTGCTGCGAAAACTCCTGGACGCCCATCAGGCGCAGGATCGCGCCAGATGCCGTGTTGAGACACCAGCTCAGAGGATAGAACACCAGATAGGAAAAATAGAGCGGATAGGCGATCCACTGCGACACCGGCATCGGTTCCCTGATCGCCAGCGTTTTCGGCACCTGCTCGCCGATGATGATGTGCAGCGAGGAGAAAACCAGAAAACCCGCCACGAACGAGACGAAGTGCAGCGTGGCCTCCGACAATCCGAGCGGGCTGAGGACGGGGCTCAGCAGCGCGGACACGGTCGGCTCACCGATCCAGCCGAGACCGAGCGAGGCCATGGTGATGCCGAGCTGGCAGCAGGCGAGATAGGATTCGATGTTCTCCATCATGGTCTGCAGCAGACGCGCGCCGAAGCGGTTCTGCTCGACCATGGCCTTGACGCGGAAGCCGCGGCTCTTCACCAGCGCAAATTCCGCCGCCACGTAGAACGCGTTGGCGGCGAGCAGGAGAAAAGCAAGCAGCAGATTGATCGAGATCGAACTCATGTTTGCCTCGCGACCGCCCCGGCATTCCCCGCCGTTTCGCGGGCGGCCGATCTGAACGGTCCCGACATCACTGCGCGAGCTTCTCTTTCAGGAAGTCGCGCACCGGCGCCGGCTCGACGTCGTTTGCGATCACCGCGCGCCCCACCGCCTCCAGCAGAATGAAGGTGAGCTTGCCGCGCTTGACCTTCTTGTCCTGCGCCATCAGGGCCATCAGCGCATCGGCGTCGGCGAGACCTTCCTGGGCAAAGCCCGCGATGTCCTGCATGCGCGTCGGCAGGCCCGCCTCGATCAGATGACGCTCGACACGGGCTGCGTCCAGTTCGCCGATCATGCCGAGCCTTGCCGAGAACTGCGCCGCCAGCGTCATGCCGATGGCGACGCCCTCGCCGTGGAACAGGCGGTCGGAGAACCCGGTCGCAGCTTCCAGCGCGTGGCCGAAGGTGTGGCCGAGGTTGAGCAGCGCGCGCTCGCCGGTCTCGCGCTCGTCGCGCGCGACGATTGCAGCCTTGGCTCGGCAGGAGGTCGCGATCGCATGCTCGCGGGCCGATCCGCCCTTGACGATGTCGGCATGGTTCTTCTCCAGCCAGCTGAAGAAGGCCTCGTCGCCCAGCACGCCGTATTTGGCGACCTCGGCATAGCCGGCGCGGAACTGGCGCGGCGACAGCGTGTCGAGCACGGCGGTGTCGGCGATCACAAGCACCGGCTGGTGAAAGGCCCCGAGCAAGTTCTTGCCCTGCGGCGAGTTGATGCCGGTCTTGCCGCCGACGGACGAATCGACCTGCGCCAGAAGCGAGGTCGGCACCTGCACGAAATCGACGCCACGGCGCAGGATCGCCGCCGCAAAGCCGGCGAGATCGCCGACCACGCCGCCGCCGAGCGCGATCACGAGATCGTTGCGCTCGATCCTGGCGGCAATCAGGGCCTCGCTGACCTTTTCCAGGCCCGTATAGGTCTTGGAGATCTCGCCTTCCTCGACCACGATGCGCGAGGTCGGAATGCCGCTCGCAGCGAGCGAGGCTTCGGTTGGCTCCAGCCAGAATGTCGCGACGGTGCGGTCGGTCACGATCGCCGTGCGCACGCCGGGACGTAGAGCGGCGACACGTTCGCCGAGCGAGGCCAGCACGCCGCGGCCGATGACGATGTCATAGGCGCGCTCGCCGAGTGCGACGTCGACCTTGATGGGATCGGAATGTTTCAACGGCGCAGTCATCTCGACGCACTCGCAATGTCGGCAGGCGGTTGGGCTTGCTGTCCGCCGCAGAGACGGGAGTGCAGCGCTTCGATGCATTCCTCGACGATCCTGTCGTGCGGCACGTCGCGCGAGGCGATGGTGAGGTCGGCATTGGCATAGATCGGCTCGCGCTCGGTGAGGAGGCGGGTCACTGTCCCCTCGGGGTCGGCGGTCTGAAGCAGCGGACGATCGGCCCGGCGGCGCACGCGGCGCATGATGACGTCGTGGTCCGCCCTCAGCCAGACCGAGATGGCCTTCGCCGCGATCCGCGCGCGCGTCTCCTCGCGCATGAAGGCGCCGCCCCCGGTCGCCAGCACCAGCGGACCGCCCTCGAGCAGGCGCGCGATCACACGCATCTCGCCATCGCGGAAATGCGGCTCGCCGTGACGCTCGAAGATTTCCGGTATGGTCATGCCGGCTGCCGCCTCGATCTCGGTATCGGCATCGACGAAGGGCAGCTTGAGACGGGCCGCGAGGCGCCGGCCGACGGTGGATTTGCCGACCCCCATCATGCCGACGAGCACGATCGCGCGCGCCCCGAGCGCCGACAGGATGTCGGCCTCAGGCGAAGCGGGAAGCGGCAACGCGGCGTCGGACATCGTCTCGCTCGACTGGAATCTCGCTCGAACTGCCGCCGAAAGGCGGCATGCTTGGGCCACCTATACGACCCCATGGGGGCCCTCGCCAGAGGACTCTTGCCACGAAACGGCGAACATGTTGGATGATTTCATTGGTTAATTTGGCCGCCGGCCCTTGCCCGAGACCCCAGAACGATGCCGAGCCTGTTCCGCTTCCTGACGGTCGTCGCCGTGATCGCCGGCATCGTCTATGGCGTGGTCTTCGCGCTGGCGAACTTCGTCACACCGAAGCCGCGGGAGATGACGGTGACGATCCCGCCGGATAAATTTCTCAAGAAATAGGCGCTAGCCTCACGGGCATGCCCATCAAGCCCTCCGACACCAAGCTCACCGACCTGTTCCTCGACATGCTCGCGGCGGAACAGGGCGCCGGCGTCAATACGCTCGATGCCTATCGGCGCGACCTCGCCGATTTCTCGGAATTTCTCGGCCAAGCCGGCCACAGCTTCGTGGATGCGCAGACGCAAACGCTGCGGGACTATCTCGCCGATCTCGACACGCGCGGCTTCAAATCCACCAGCGTCGCGCGGCGCCTGTCGGCGATGCGGCATCTCTACCGCTTCCTGCTGAACGAGCGCATCCGTGGCGATGATCCCGCCGCGATCCTGTCGGGCCCGAAGCGCGGCCGCGGCCTGCCGAAGGTGCTGTCGATATCAGACGTTGACCGCATGCTCCGCCGCGCCAAGGAACTGAGCGAGGCGGAGGATGCCTCGCCCTCGAAACGGCTGCGCGCTTTGCGACTCTACTGCCTGCTCGAGGTGCTCTACGCCACGGGACTGCGCGTCTCCGAGCTGGTGGCACTGCCGCGCTCGGCGGCCAAGCGCGACGCCCGCATGATCGTGGTGCGCGGCAAGGGCAACAAGGAACGCCTGGTGCCGCTGAACGAGGCCTCGCGCCAGGCGATGGCGGATTATCTCGCCGCCACCGAGGCCGCAAAGGCCGACAAGAAGAACGGCCTCGCCGCCTCGAAATGGCTGTTTCCCTCGTTCGGCGAGAGCGGGCATCTGACGCGGCAGCATTTCGCTCGCGACCTCAAGGAGCTCGCGGTCGCCTCGGGGCTGCAGGCCCGGCTGGTCTCGCCGCACGTGCTGCGCCACGCCTTCGCCAGCCACCTCCTGCACAACGGCGCTGACTTGCGCATCGTGCAGACCCTGCTCGGCCACACTGATATCTCCACGACGCAGATCTACACCCATGTGGTCGAGGAGCGGCTGAAGAGCCTGGTGCGCGACCTGCATCCGCTGGCGGAGAAGTAAACGCGTCTCGTGCCCTGGACGGGCTGTCGTCGCCCGGATGAGCGAAGCGACATCCGGGATTGCTGCCCAAGGCACGACCTGCCCGGGATATCGCTTCGCTCATCCGGCTACGGGCGACCCATGAACCGCCTTGACTTCGGCCACATCTCCGCAGAAAGAGCCGTGGCCTTTCGACTGATTTGGCGGGGCGGCAGGGGCGATAAGCCAAGCCATTGAAGATGCTATACTTCTTTCAGCCGGCCCAAACCCGCTTCGCCTCTCAGCCCCGTCCTCCTATATTGAGTTGATGCAAGACCAGATGCGCAGCTATCTCGACTTCGAAAAGCCCGTGGCCGAGCTCGATTCCAAGCTCGATGAGCTGCGGGCCATGGCGGCATCCGGCACCGACATCGCCGAGGAGGTCTCGCGCATCGAGGACAAGGCGGCGCAGGCGCTGGCCGATCTCTATCAAAGCCTGACGCCGTGGCAGAAGACGCTGGTGGCACGGCATCCGCAGCGGCCGCATTTCAACGACTTCATCAAGGGCCTGATCACCGAATTCACCCCGCTCGCCGGCGACCGCAAGTTCGGCGAGGACGAGGCGCTGGTCGCCGGCTTCGGCCGCTTCCGCGGCGAGCCGATCTGCGTGATGGGCCAGGAGAAGGGCGATTCCACCGAGAGCCGCATCCGGCACAATTTCGGCATGGCGCGGCCGGAAGGCTATCGCAAATGCGTGCGGCTGATGGAGATGGCCGAGCGGTTCGGCCTGCCGGTGCTGTCGCTCGCCGATTCCGCCGGCGCCTATCCCGGCATCGGCGCGGAGGAGCGGGGACAGGCCGAAGCGATCGCGCGCTCGACCGACGCGTGCCTCGCGCTGACCGTGCCGAATGTCGCGATCATCACCGGCGAGGGCATGTCGGGCGGCGCCATCGCAATCACCACCGCCAACAAGGTGCTGATGCTGGAGCACGCGATCTACAGCGTGATCTCGCCCGAAGCCGCGTCCTCCATCCTCTGGCGCGACGGCACCAAGGCGCAGGAAGCCGCCAACAACATGAAGATCACCGCCCAGGACATGCTGCGCTTCGGCGTGATCGACCAGATCCTGAAAGAGCCGGTCGGCGGCGCCCACCGCGACCCCGCCGCCATGATCGCCACCACCGGCGAGGCCATCGCCAAGGCCTTCGACGAGCTCCGCGGCCTGGATGGCGACGCCATCCGGAAGCAGCGGCGGCAGAAATTCCTCGAGATCGGCCGGAAACTGGGCTGATTCGGCACTTTAACTGTCATTCCAGGACGATGCGGAGCATCGAACTAGGGGGCGCAATTGCGCCCCTGAGAATCTCGAGATTCCCGGTTCGCCCTTCGGGCGCCCCGGAATGACGGGTGCTTACTCCGGTAACCCCGCATTAACCCTTTTTTCGCCCAAATCGGCGATCTGAGTCCTGATCGGGCTGCAGGGCCCAAGTTCCGTCCCAAGTCGCGTCCATTTAGGCTTCGTTGACCATGCCGCTGGGCCAACGTCCTCGTGATCCCCGCTCGGGTTGCGACCACATGACCCAGAGGTTAGAATTTTAATCAATGGCTTCAGGGCATAAGCGCTGGGCATGAGCTGAAAAAGCCCGTCATGACGGGCCCCGGTTCGCCGGTCGGATCATGCGCCAGACGAATTGGGGTTCGCGCTTGCTGCCCGGCACGGTGTGGGGTCGATCTTGATTTCTCGTTCGCTTGCTCGCGCACTCTTGGCTTCGGTCGCGCTGATGATGGCCGGCGGCCTGCTGGCCGGCTGCAACAGCGACCAGATTTCGCTCGCGACCAATGCCAAGGCCAATCAGCCGGTGCCGCCGAAGCTGATCGCCGCGATGGCCGAGAAGGACATGGACGTGCAATCGCCGATCCTGGTCCGCCTGTTCAAGCAGGAGGCCGAGCTCGAGGTCTGGAAGCAGACCCGCTCGGGCCAGTTCGCGCTGCTCAAGACCTACCCGATCTGCCGCTGGTCCGGCGATCTCGGCCCCAAGGTGCGCGAAGGCGACCGCCAGGCGCCGGAGGGCTTCTACTCGATCAATCCGGGCCAGATGAATCCGCAATCGGCCTATTACCTCTCCTTCAATACCGGCTACCCGAACGCGTTCGACAAGGCGCTGGGCCGCACCGGCTCGCAGCTGATGGTGCATGGCGATTGTTCATCGCGCGGCTGCTACGCCATGACCGACGAGCAGATCGCGGAGATCTATTCGCTCGGGCGCGAGTCCTTCTTCGGCGGCCAGAAGGCGTTCCAGCTCCAGGCCTATCCGTTCAAGATGACGCCGGTGAACATGGCCAAGCACCGGAACAATCCGAACATGCCGTTCTGGAAGATGATCAAGCAGGGCTATGATCATTTCGAAGTGACGCGGCAGGAGCCGAAGGTCGATTTCTGCGAGAAGCGGTACGTGTTCGACGCCGCCAAGCCCGCGGATGCCAAGCGCGATCTGGTGTTCGACGCCTCCGCGAAATGCCCGGCCTATGTGGTCCCCGAGGAGATCGCCAGCGCGGTCCGCGAGAAGCAGGCCAAGGACGAGACTGAATATGCAAGGCTCGTCGCCAAGGGCACGCCGGTGGCGCGCATGAACACGGGCATCGACGGCGGCATGAACAAGGTGTTCGCCGCCAAGATTCCGGAAGGCTCGACCGGCCTCTCCGAGGGCGCCGAGGGAACCACGCTGCAGATGCTGGCGATGGCGAAGGCGCCGGGCACGATCCCCAGCCACGTCAATCCGCCCAAGCCGAACCTCGATGCGGTCGCAAGCGCGCCTGCGCCGCAGGAGGAGCCGGTCGTCGCCGTGCCCGCCGCCAGCACCCGCGTTGCTTCGGCTCAGCCGGCGGAAAAATCCCAGGAAAAATCCCAGCAAAAATCCGACGGCTTCTTCTCCAGTCTCGGCCGCAAGATGGGCCTCGGCACAGCCGAAACCACGGCAACCACCACCCCTCCGCCGCAGGCCACCGCGTCCGTCGCTCCGGCCGCCACGTCCACGACCCCCGCCACCGCGGCGTCGCGGTTGAAGGCCGCCGTGACCCGCTTCGTACCCGGGCAGTCCAAGGATGCCGCGAAGGACGCGCCGAAGCCCGCTGTTGCCGCCGCCAAGCCGGCAGAACCTCCGAAGCCGCAGCCGGACACGCGCCTCGCCCAGACGCGCCCGGCGCTGAAGCCGTCGGTCAGCGATGGCGCGAGTGAAGCGACGCAGATCATGGGTGCCGCGCCGGTGGTGCCGTCGAACTCGTTCGAGAGCCGGTTTGGGGCGGTGAGGTAGGGGTTTTGGTCCCGCCTTCCGGAGCAGCCGGGCAGGACGTGCTGATTGGCCGTCCCGCGGATGGGCTCGTCGCTGCATAGCCGGCTTCGGCGCTGGAACGCCATTCCGCAACCGGCGCGCCGCCGGATGTGCCGATTGCGCCCCCAGATCATGCGGCTATAGTTACGCCGCTACCTGTTTCGCGCTGCGCATGAGTGGATTGGGCATCGATCATCTGATTGACCGCATCTACGAGGCTGGGCTCATACCGTCATTGTGGCCCCAGGTCCTGCATGAAATCGGCAACGCCATCGGCGGCAATGGCGGCCTGCTTTTCGCGGTACGCGACGGCTATGTGAGCGGGGTCAATTCCGTCAATCACGACCAGACCATGACTCGCTTCCTGCAGGAGGGATGGAGTGGGCGCGATCCCTTGCTGCCGCGTGCCGCGGCCCTCAACTACGCCGGCTTCCTCAATGACGGAGACCTTCTGTCGGAGGAGGAGATCGCCACCAATGACGTGTACCGCAATTTCTACCGCAGGCACGGAATCGGTTACCGAGCCGGGACTCTCATTCCAATACCGAGCGGCGATTCGATCGCGATCGTCATGCCGCGACACCACGACAACGGACCGGTGCCGCGCGACATCGTCTCTTTCCTCGATGGCCTGAGGCCTCATCTGGCTCGGGCGTCCCTGACTGCAAACCGCCTTGGCTTCGAACGTGCGCGCGCGCAAGCGGATGCTTTGCAGGCCATTGGGCTGCCGGGAGCGATACTGCGCGAACGAGGCAAGTTACTCGCGGCGAACGGCCTGTTCGAAGCGCTGATGCCGTCGCTGTTCCAGGACCGCGCAGATCGATTGACCCTGACCGATGTTACTGCCGACGGACTGTTCCTGGCGGCGCTGGGGACCTCGTCCGTCGGCAACATCCGGGGCATCAAGTCCCTCGCCATCGCAGCGGCAATCGATCGCGTACCGATGGTCCTGCATGTCGTCCCGGTACGCCGATCCGCACGCGATATCTTCACCCAAGCCACCTTCATGCTCATCGTGACACCCGTTGATCGCGGCGCGGTCCCGAGTGCGGAAGTGCTGCAAGGACTGTTCGACCTGACGCCGGCGGAGGCCCAGGTCGCTCGTGGCGTCGCACAGGCCGGATCGGTCGAAGCACTCGCGGCAACGATCGGCGTGACGCGAGAGACGGTGCGCACGCAGCTCAAGGCCGTGCTTTCGAAGACCGGCCTTTCCCGCCAGCAGGAGCTCGTCAGCTTGCTCGCTGGCAAGGCATTCCGCGGCGGCTAGTCTCCTAACCACCCGCAGCCGCATCTCTCATCGCGTCCCGTCCGCCCCCCGCCCGGACTTGCCTTGGTATGGGCAAACCCTGTTTCACCCAAATGGGTGAAGACAGAGGTCGGACCTCCGGGTTCAAGCTTGTCCGGTTGGTTTCATCACGAGAAGCGGCGACAATGGTCAGACCGGAGTTTCCGACATTCGAAGTGACTTTGGTGCAGCGCAAGCGGAAAAGATGGGCCTGGAGCATCTGCACCAGCGAAGGAGCGGTCGTGGTCCGGGGGCGGGAATCAAGTCGATCTGCGGCAAAGTACCAAGCCGAACGCGCGCTTTTCATGCTGCTTCTGACCGCGCCCTATTGGTCGCGACTTCCCGCATGATCGCCTAGGGCGCCAGATAACGCAGCAGCTCGGGATTGCCCCGCACGTCCCCGGCCCGCCCCTGCAGCGCGACGCGGCCGCGGTCGAGGACGTAGGCGTAGTCGGCGACGCGGAGCGCGAGGTCGAGGTGCTGCTCCACGATGATGACGGCGATGTCTTTGGCGAGCTCGATCAGGCGCTCGGTGATCTCCTCGATGACGCCGATCCAGACGCCCTCGGTCGGCTCGTCCAGCAGCAGCAGCTTTGGATCGCCGAGCATGGCGCGGCCGATCGCGAGCATCTTGCGTTCGCCGCCGGAGAGCGTGCCGGCGGGCTGGTCGAGGCGCTGGCCAAGCTTCGGGAAGATGGTCAGCACGCGATCGACGGCAGAGGCATCCTTCTTCGCCAGCGAGCCGACGGCAAGATTGTCGCGCACCGACAGGCGCGCGAACACCGAGTGCTCCTGCGGCACGTAGCCGATGCCGGCGCGCACGCGCTCCTGGGTGGCGCGGCGGCTGATGTCGCGGCCGTCGAAGGCGACCTCGCCCTTCCAGGCCGGCAGCTCGCCGACGATGGTTTTCATCAGCGTGGTCTTGCCGGCGCCGTTGCGCCCGAGCACGGCGACGCCGCCGCGCCAGGGGATGCCGAGGGTGACGTCGAACAGGACCTGGCTGCGGCCGTAGCCGGCGTCGAGATGCTTGATGTCCAAAAATTCAGGCACGGCGCAGATAGATCTCCTGGACGGATTTGTTGGCCTGGATCTCCGACACCGTACCCGAGGCCAGCACCTTGCCCTGGTCGAGCACGGTGAGGCGATCGCAGATGTCGCGGA
The DNA here is from genome assembly GCA_035575945.1 of Bradyrhizobium sp. Taxonomy (GTDB): domain Bacteria; phylum Pseudomonadota; class Alphaproteobacteria; order Rhizobiales; family Xanthobacteraceae; genus Bradyrhizobium. The sequence continues at coordinate 296,836 of DATLXF010000017.1, forward strand.
TGAAATCGAGGTCGTGCTCGACGATGACGAGCGAGCAATGCTGCTTGATCGGCTGCAGCAATTCGCCGGTGACACGGCGCTCCTCGAGGCTCATGCCGCCGGTGGGCTCGTCGAGCAGCAGCAGCTTCGGCTTGCCGGCGAGCGCCATCGCGATCTCCAGCCATTGCTGCTGGCCGTGCGACAGCGCCGCCGCCGCCTCGAAGGCACGGTCGGCGAGCCGGAACTGGGTCAGCATGGTCATGACCTGGTCGTGCAGCGCGCCCCTCGTGCGCGAGAACACCAGGTCGAACAGCGAGGACTGCGCCTGCAACGCCAGCAGGATGTTGTCGTACAGTGTCAGGGACGGCAGCACGGAGGTGATCTGAAACTTCAGGCTCATGCCGGCGCGGGCGCGCTCGGTCGGCGTGAACGCGGTGATGTCGGTGTTGACGAAGGAGACCTTGCCTTGCGTCGGCACTTCGGCGCCGGCGATGCACTTCATCAGCGTGCTCTTGCCGGAGCCGTTGGGCCCGATCAGACCGTGGAATTCGTTCTCGCTGACGGTGAGCGCCGCGCCGTCGAGCGCGGTGAGCTTGCCGAAGACCTTCTTGATGCCGGCGGCCTCAAGGAGCATTGCGCGTCTCCTTGCTCGTCACCTCGGGTTTGGCGCCGAAGCTGCCGACCCGCTCGCGCTCACCCAGAACGAAACTGATCAGGCCGAGCGGGCGGAACAGGATCACGAGCAGCAGCAGCAGACCGAGGATGATCGGCCAGATCTCGCGGTAATTGTCCGAGAGCCAGAAGCTGACGCCCTCGACGATGATGGCACCGATCACGGCGCCGATGAGCGTACCGGAGCCCCCGAACAGCACGTAGAGCACAACCTGGGTGGACACCACGACCCCGACCATGTTGGGCCAGACGAAGCCCTCGTGGAAGGCATAGAGGCTGCCGGCAAGGCCTGCGACGGCGCCGCCGATGGTGAAGATGATCGCTTTCAGGTGTTGCGCCTTGTAGCCGAAGAAGGCGATGCGCTGCTCGTTCTCGCGGAGCCCTGCGAGCGCCAGGCCGAATTGCGAGCGCACCAGGAAGCGGCAGAGCAGATAGACCACGACCAGGATGCCGAGCACCAGGTAGTAGAAGGCCGGCCCTTCGGTGAAATCATAGCTGCCGAGCGACATCGGCGCGATCGAGGGGATGCCGTTCTGGCCCCCGAGATAATACCAGCCGCGCGCGAGGCGATCGGCGGCGTAGGAGCCGGTCAGCGTGCCTAGCGAGACGAAGATCACGCTGGAGGGATGTCGTCCCAGCAGCAGGAAGCCGCCGAGCAGCAGCGCGAAGGCGAGGCCGATCAGCGTGCCCGCCGGCAGCACCAGGAAGATGTTGGTGATGTTGAGGTCGCGCGCGAGCAGCGCGACGCCGTAGCCCGCCGAGCCGAAGAACAGCGCCTGGCCGAAGCTCATGATGCCGGCATAGCCCCAGACCAGGTCGAACGACAGCGCGAACAGCGCGAGGATGATCACGCGCGTCGCGAACACCGTGAGATAGTCCTGCAGCACCAGCGGCGCGAGCAGCGCCGCGACGAGCACGACGCTTTCGACGATGGGCAGGATCTTGCGCGGCAACCTTCGTCGTGCCGCGCCTTCGCTCGGCGGAGAGCCTGCCTCGGCCTCGACGTCGACGCGAAGAGCCTGCTTGGCTGCACCCATGGATTTCAGCATTCCGATTTGAGCATTGAGAGTGTCAGTCCTTGTGGTGACGATTCACCCCTTCCTAAAAGGGAAGAGGTGCAGCTCAGCATTCCTTGGGATCGACGAGGCCGCTGCTGCGCGCGACGATCTCGTAATTGCCGCCCTTGGCGACCGCGGTGTACATCTTCATCTTGCAGTGCCGCTTGCCGGGGACCATCTCGGCCGGCCCGCCCGGACCTTCGGCGATCTTGGCGTGGTCGAGCGCGGCGGCGACGGATTCGCGATCGATCTTGCCGGCTTCCTTGACCGCGGCCTCCCACAGCTTGAGGCCACGATAGGTGCCGGTGGCCGCGCTGCCGGCGGCGAACAGGAAGTTGCCGGGGAAATCCTTCTCGTAGGCCGCCTGGATCTTGGCGTCGAACGGGTTTTCCTTGGTCAGCACCTTGAAATAGTCGAGGCAGCTCGCGAGGCCCTCGATCTCGGCGGCCTGGTTGATGTTGAGCGTGTTCTCGTCATAGTAGACGCAGGCGAGACGCCCGCCGTTCTTGAGGAAGCCCGCTTCATAGAGCTGCTTGAAGAACGGACCGACGCCGGGCGGAATGACGGTGTTGAAGACGACGTCGACCTTGTTGGAGATGATGCGGTTGACGGTCGAGGAGAAATCGACCTGGTCGAGCGGGTAATATTCCTCGAACACGACCTCGCCGCCGTTCGATTCGATCACCTTGCGGGCGTAGACGTTGAGCGTGTGCGGCCAGACATAGTTGGCGCTCGGCAGCGCGAACTTCTTGCCGCCGTTCTTGATCAGCCAGGGGATGAACTCGTCGCATTGCTGCGCCGGCGTCGGTCCGGTGCAGAACAGAAAGGGCGTGCACTCCTTGCCCTCGTAGAGCTGCGGATAGATGTAGAGCGTCTTGCCGCGCGACACGATCGGGTCCTTGATCGCGTTGCGCATCGAGGAGGTGATGCCGCCCAGCACCATGTCGACCTTGTCGCGCTGGATCAGCTTGCGCACGTTGCCGACGGCGACGGATTCGTTGGAGGCCGTGTCCTCGATGTAGAGCTCGAGCGGACGGCCGAGCAGGCCGCCGGCGGCGTTGATCTCCTTGATCACCATTTTCGCGACGTTGGCGTCGGCGTTGCCGGCATAGGCGATCGGACCGGTGAGGTCGGTGGCGATGCCGACCTTGATCGGGGCCTCGGCGGCGTTGGCCCAGGGCGCCGGGATCACCCAGCTGCCGACGCCGGTTGCGACCGCACCGGAGGCGAACGCGAAATTGGAGAGGAAACGGCGGCGTGAGAGCTGCGTGCGATCGAACATGGCTAAACCCCTTTTCCAGCGATGAGGCCCTGCGGGCGGAATTTGATGAAGACGATGGCGAGAACGAAGACGAGGACGTCGGCGACGACCGGCGCCATCACCCAGGGCAGCGCGGCGCTGAGCGTGCCGATGACGCCGGCGCCGGCAACCGGGCCGATGAAGGAGCCGACGCCGCCGACCATGACCGCGACGAAGCCCTGGATCAGGAAGCGCAGGCCGAGATCGGCATAGAGGCTGAACACCGGCACGATCAGCGCGCCGGCAAGGCCGGCGAGCGCGGAGCCGAATGCGAAGGTGGCGCCGTACATCAGGGGCGTGGAAATGCCCGAGGCGCGCGCCAGCGACGGGTTCTCCAGCGTGGCGCGCATGCGCAGTCCGAAGTTCGTTCGCGACAGCAGCATATAGCAGCAGCCCATCACCAGCAGCGTGATGACGATGATGGTGAAGCGCCAGGCCGAGATGTGCATGGCACCGATGTCGATAGAGCCGCCGATCGGCTCGGGCACGGTGAGGTAGAAACCGCCGATCAGCCCACGCACGGCTTCGCGGATGATCAGGCCGAGCGCATAGGTGCCGAGCATGGCCACGATCGGCGCGGCATAGAATCGTCGGATGATCAGCGCCTCCAGCACGAAGCCGAGCGCGCCGACCACGAAGGGCGCCGCGACCATTCCCGCCCAGATCGGCAGGCCCTTGGCATAGGCGAGATAGGTAATGTAGGCCCCGAGCAGCACGAACTCGCCCTGCGCGAAGTTGAAGATGCCCATCATACTGGCGATGATCCCGAGCCCCAGAACGATCAGGACGATGATCGCACCGAAGCTCAGGATCTCGAACGCCGCGACGAACGCGTTAGCCATGCGCTGCGTTTCCGCCGAGTTGAAGCAAAGCCTTCCTCACATCTTCTTCCAGTCGCCGATCTGCTCGAAGGCATGGGCGGCGCGGTAGATCGTGGTTTCCTCGAACATGCGGCCGACCAGCATCAGGCCGACCGGCAGGCCATCGACCATGCCGCAGGGCAGCGACATCGCGGGATGATGAGTGATGTCGAACGGCGCGGTGTTGGAGATCATCTCCAACGCGCGGGCGACATATTCCTCGCGGCTGGCATTGGGCTCCGGCAGCTTGGTCGCCTTCATCGGCGTCGTCGGCATCAGGAGCAGGTCGTAATCCGCGAACGCCTTGTCGTAGGCGGCGGTCAGCCGGCGCGAGATGTTCAGGGCCTTGCCGTAGAAGCGCGGGCCGAAATTGTTGTTGATGTAGGTGCCGAGCATCATGAACAGCTTCGTGGTCTCGGACAGCGAATCGGCCTGACGGCGCCAGCCGCGATGGAAATCCATCAGCGACGTCGAATAGAGGTCGCCGCGGGACAGGCCGTAGCCGTCGCCGAACATCATGGTCTGGGTCAGGCCTTCGGTTCCGATCGGGGTCCAGATCGCGCCGCCCAACAGGTGCATCGGGATCGACACCGTCTCGACGGTGGCGCCCAGATCCTTGAAGCGCTTCGCAGCCTCGCGCACGCTTTCATTCACCGCCGCTTCCGCAGTCGGCTGCTCGAACCCTTCCTTGACGATGCCGATCTTCATGCCCTTGACGCCCTGGCCGAGCGCCTTGGTGTACTCCTCGACCTTCGGCGCCTTGATGCGCGGATCGTAGCCGTCGTCCCCGGCGAGCACTTCGAGCAGCAGCGCATTGTCCTCGACCGTCGCGGTCATCGGGCCTGTATGATCGACATAGATCTCGATCGGCATGATGCCGGTATAGGGCACGAGGCCCCAGGTCGGCTTCATGCCGTAGGTGCCGCAGAACGAGGACGGCATGCGGATCGAGCCGCCCTGGTCGCCGCCGATCGCCATGTCGACCTCGCCGAGCGCGACCACGACGCCCGAGCCCGACGACGAGCCGCCGGCCGAATAGCCCATCTTGTGCGGATTGTGCACCGGCCCGTAGGAGCCGGTATGACTGCCGCCGGACAGGCAGAAATGCTCGCAATGCACCTTGCCCTTGATCTCGGCACCGGCATCCAGCATCCGCGTGACGATGGTGGCGTCGAAATCCGGTACGAACCCCTCCAGCGTCGATGAGCCGTTGGTCATGGGCACGCCGGCCAGCATGATGTTGTCCTTCAGCGCGACGGTCTTGCCCTTGAGCTTGCCGCTCGCGGCGCCCTTCACGGTCGACTTGCGATACCAGGCATTGCGCGGGTTCTCCTCGGCCGACGGCCGATAGCCCGGCGTGCGCGGATATTTCACTTCCGGCAGTTCGTCCGGCATCGTGGCGACCAGATTGTAGGCCTCGATCGAGCCCTGCATCAGGCCGCGAAACGAGGCGACGTCGTCGTCGGTGAGCGAAAGGCCGCACTGCTCGGCGACACTGCGAAGCTGGGCTGGCGTTGGAAGGGCAACTGTCACGGCGCTCTCCTTGAAGGCTTCTTGATCCCTGGCACGAAGCCGCTCGCGCGAACCCTGTAGGGCGCGCGCCAGCCGGCTTCACGCTGGTACTAGAGACGGAAACATTTTCCTTTTCAAGAATTATTTGGCGAGGTCGCTGCGGCGTATCGGCAGGCGCCGCTCAGAGCGTCCTGAGAATCCGGAAGTCGAGCCCGTCCGCCTCGGCAAGATACATCGGCATTTCGGCGCGGCCGTCGCGCAGCGTCACCGGACCGCGGCCGGCCGTATAGACCGTGTTGCGCGCGGCGTTGAGCAGCGGACGAAAAGCAAGCGAGCCGGCGCGATGGGCCACCTGCTCCAGGAAGCGCAACCCCTCGTAGTTCGACTGGCCGACGGAGCCGACCGGCGGCGCGTTGGCGCCGAACATGGCGTGGTAGCCGCTGAGGAACTCGTCGTTCGCGCGCGAGGCCATGCAGTTGAAATAGCCGGACGCACAAAACAGATTCTCGGTGTTGTCGGCGCCGATGCCGAGCAGGACGGTCTCGTCCATCGCGCCACCGAGCCGCAGCGTCGAACTGGCAAGACCCGCTTCGGCGAAAGCCCGGTTGAAGGTTATGCTGTCGGTGCCGATCAGCGAGATCAGCACAACGTCGGGCCTTGCCGCGCGGATTCGCGCCAGATGCGGCTCGTGATTGTCCTCGCCGACGGGCACGAACTCCTCGCCGACGACCTGGCCGCCCGCCTCCTTGATGTAGCGCTTCACCGCGCGATGCGACTGCCAAGGCCAGACATAGTCGCTGCCGATCAGATACCAGCGCGCGGCCCGCTTGACGTCGGCGAGCCAGTGGATCGAAGGGCGGCTCTGCCAGCGCGGCGTCTCGCCGATCGCCATCACGCCCGGCGTGCGCTCGCCGCCTTCGTAGACCGGGGTGTAGATGTAGGGAATGCGGTAGCCGGTGACCTTGCGCAGCGCGACGCGGACGGCGCTGATGTGCGACCCCATGATCAGGTCGACCTCGTCGAAGGCGATCGCCTGCTCGGCGCGACGCACCACCTCCTCGGTCGGACCGCCGGAATCGTAGATCGACAGCTCGAGCTCGCGGCCCAGAATGCCACCGCGCTTGTTGATCTCGGCCACTGCCAGCATCGCGCTGTTGGTCGAGGTCGGACCCCAGATACCGGGCGAGCCGGTAAAGGTCAGAAAATTGCCGATGCGCAGCTTGTTCCGCGCGCCGCGGCGCTTCATGAGATGGGTGTCGAATGGCGACAGGTCGAAATCCGCCGCCGCTGACGACAAATTCCTGAACAGCAAGGACGGCGGCAACACCGGACCGCCGTGAGCCGGGAAGTTCACCGTCGCGCGCACGCCAACTCCTGTCTGGTACCAGACCCGAAAGCACATTCTTCGAGCGGCCGCGGCTTCCGCCCTTTTGTTGGGCAATGATCCTATTTTGAAAATATTGAATGTTCAAGAATTGAAGTGCATATAGATGCAGCATCGATTGCAAGACATTCACTCATTTGGGTCAAGTCGAAGTCTCAGCCGTGGCAAAACCGCCGAAACAAAACTCCCCGATCACCGAACACCTCGCTTACCTGCTTGCGCAAGCCAACCGGGAAATCAACCGGCAGCTCGAACTGAGGTTGAGCAAGGAAGGCGTGCCGGTCGAACAATGGCGTATCCTGAAAGTGCTGTCGGATGGCAACGGCCATTCGATGGGCGAACTCGCGGACGCCGTGCTGCTCAACCATCCGACGCTGACCAAGATGATCGACCGCATGGTCTCCGACACGCTGGTCTATCGCGTCCAGGACCCGAACGACCGACGCAAGGTGCTGATGTTCATCTCCGACCGCGGCAAGGTGCTGTGCAAGAGGCTCAACTCGCTGGCGGTGGACCAGGAGGAACACATCCTGGAAAGCTACGGCGACAAGTCGACAAGCGAGCTCAAGCGGCTCCTGGAGGACCTGATCGACAGTTCCAATTGAGCTTGTCGACAAGCTGAGACTAGCCCGCTTTTCGAGCCCTGCCCGCCGGCATCACGGGAACCAAAGACGGAATTTGGGGTTATCCCCGGCTCGCACGGCCGTGGAGAACATGTCCGCCAAGCCGACCCGGAACTGTCAACCGTTACGACGTCGCAAATGACACCCTCCGTATTGATTGTCGAAGACGAAATTTTCGTCGCCAGCGACATTGCCCGCATCCTCGAGGACGCTGGCTACCGGGTCGCGGCGATCGCGGCGGATCGCAGGGAAGCACTGGAGGCCGCACCGCAGGCGCAGATTGCGCTGGTGGACGTCAACCTCAGGGACGGCTTGACCGGGCCGCAGATCGCACTGGACCTTGCGCGGGATTATGGCACCAAAATCGTGTACGTCACGGCAAATCCCGCGCAGATAAAGCCGAGGGCGGGCACCGCAATCGGCTTCATCCGCAAGCCGTTCAGTGATGAAGCCATCCTCACGGCAGTCCAGAACGCCGCCGGCGCGACCAAAGAGGTCCACTCGCCGGACGTCACGTTCTTTGCAGGACCGGACGGCTCATCGACGTCTTTGGGATCCTAGCCTCGACCCGAAGCCCGTCGGGATCCCAGGTGTAAGAGACCTTTCCACCGAGCTGATTTGACATGCTGAGGTTGATCAGCCGCGAGCCGAAGCCCTCGTTGCGCGGCGCATGCTCCAGCTTCGGGCCGCCGCTCTCGATCCACCCGATCACGACGTCGTCATCCGCTTCGCTAATCTCGATGGCGACGCGGCCGTCGAGCGTCGAGAGCGCACCGTATTTGGCGGCATTGGTCGCAAGTTCGTGGAACGACAGCGCCAGCGGCGTTGCAGAGCGGTCGTCGATCGACAGATCGCCGCCCTTGATCGACACCCGCTCGGTGCCGGATTGGTAGGCCGCCAGCAGCTGCTCCAGGAGACCTTTGAGGGTCGCCTGTAGCGCGAGCGGCTGTGACCGTGCGCTATGCGGCCGGACGAAATCGTGCGCCTTGCCGAGCGACATGATGCGCGCACGCAACTCATCGGCAGGCCCCTTCAACTCGGGATGACTCCGCGTCGACAGGCCAATCAATCCGTTGATGACCGAGAAGATGTTCTTGATGCGATGACTCAGCTCCTGGCTGACCATCTCGCGCTGCTCCATCAGCAGCTTCTGCTCGTGGATATCGGTGCATGTGCCGAACCAGCGGGTGATGTTGCCGTCGGCATCGCGGATCGGCAGAGCTCGCCCGAGAGTCCAGCGATACTTTCCTTGAGCGTCGCGTAGCCGGTACTCGATCTCGTACGGCTCGCCGGTCCGGAGCGCATGCCGCCACCGCTCCCAAGCCGTCTCCTGGTCCTCGGGATGAAACATCCCGTTCCAGCCCTCGCCATCGGTGGACCCTTCGGGGACCCCGGTGAACTCGTACCACCTGGCATTGTAGTAATCGTGATGGCCGTCCGGCAGCGTCGACCACACCATCTGCGGCATGGTGTCCGCAAGAATGCGAAACTTCTGTTCGGTCTCCGATAGCGCCTGTTTTGCAACCGCCTCGTTGGCCGCCTGAAGCTTCGTCCTGCGGCGCGAGCCGAGGACTGCCATGACCTGGGCGGCCATGACCCGGAGGCCCCGTGCCTGCAGCGGTGTCAGGCCGGCCCGAGGAGTGCGGTCGATGACGCATAGCGCGCCGAGGGGAAACCCGTCGTCCGCCACGAGCGGCGCCCCCGCATAGAACCTGATGAATGGTTCGCCCGTCACCAACGGATTGTCAGCAAACCTCGGGTCCTCGGTCGCATCGGGCACCACCATCAAGTCCGGCTGCATCATGGCATGCGCACAAAATGACGATTCGCGCGGGGTCTCGCAGAGATTGATGCCCTGCTTGGCCAGAAAGCGCTGCGTCCTGTCGTCGACGATGCTGATCAGGCAGATCGGCGCCTCGCACAAGGAGGCGGCAAAGCCGGTCAGTTCATCGAACGCAGCGTCGTCGGTCGTATTGGTCAGATCGTGTGCTGCGAGAACTGCGGAGCGGATCGGCACAGAATTGTCTGCGGATGTCATCTAGGGTTCGTGCCCGGCGCGATTGCAGCGATCATCGAGCAAAATCGCATCGAGCACTCCTCGGGAATTCGCAACCGAATTCGAGGACGCAGCGACGGACTACCTGCCCATGCCCTGCGGGAGCCAAGGAGGTCGTCCCGCAAGTCACCCATCTATAATAACATTTGCTAAATCGGGTTCCGCCAACGATTACCTGCCCCGCCCGCCGCCGCGACGTTATTTCGCGGCCGCGGGGGCGGCAGACGCCGCCCGGAGCGGGCTAGGCATACCGCCCGTGGCAGTGCTTGTACTTCTTGCCGCTTCCGCAGGGGCAATCCTCGTTGCGGCCGATCTTGCCCCAGCTGGCGGGGTTCTTCGGATCGCGCAGCGACGCATCGGTGGCCTGGGTGCCGAGCGCGACGCTGGCGAGCGCCATCTCGTCTTCGCCGGTATTCGGATCGAACTTGTGCGCTTCCATCGGCGGCAGCGCGGGGGCTTCCTGCTCCGGCGGGACGATCTCGACCCGCATCAGCTGCGCGGTGACGGCCTCGCGCAAGTGTGCGCTCATCTCCTGGAAGAGGTTGAAGGCCTCGGTTTTGTACTCCTGCAACGGATCGCGCTGGCCGTAACCGCGCAGGCCGATGACCTGACGCAGATGGTCGAGCATGATCAGATGCTCGCGCCAGAGATGGTCGAGCGTCTGGAGCAGGATGGTCTTCTCGACGTAACGCATCACGTCGGGACCCCATTGCGCCACCTTGGCGGCCATGTGCTCGTCGGCCTTGGTCTCGATGCGCGAGAGCAGTTCCTCGTCGGCGATGCCCTCTTCCTTGGCCCATTCGTCGACCGGCAGGTCGAGACCGAGCACGCGGCTCAATTCGTCCTTGAGCCCGGCGACGTCCCACTGCTCGGCATAGGCATGCTCGGGCACGTGCTTGGCGACGAGGTCGTCGATGAAGGCGTGGCGCATGTCGGCGACCGTCTCGGCCACGCTCTCGTCCTTCATCAGCTCGACGCGCTGATCGAAGATCACCTTGCGCTGGTCGTTCTGGACGTTGTCGAACTTGAGCAGGTTCTTGCGGATGTCGAAGTTGCGGGCTTCGACCTTCTGCTGCGCCTTCTCGAGCGCCTTGTTGATCCAGGGATGGATGATGGCCTCGCCCTCCTGCAGGCCGAGACGCTGCAGCATGCTGTCGAGACGGTCCGAGCCGAAGATGCGCATCAGGTCGTCTTCCAGCGACAGGAAGAACTTCGAGCGGCCGGGGTCGCCCTGGCGGCCCGAACGGCCGCGCAGCTGGTTGTCGATGCGGCGGGATTCGTGGCGCTCGGAGCCGATGATGTAGAGGCCGCCGGGCTTCTTCACGGTCTTGGCGGGCTTGCTTCCCTTCGCCGGCTCGATCTCGACGGTCTCCTCGGCGTTCAGCACGATGTCGCGGAAGCGCGCGATATCGGCCTTGATCTGCTCGATCTTGCTGGCCTTCTCCGCTTCATCCTCGATGCCCGCGGTCTCCTGCTGGATGCGCATCTCGAGCGAGCCGCCGAGCTTGATGTCGGTGCCGCGGCCGGCCATGTTGGTCGCGATCGTGATCGCGCCAGGGACGCCGGCTTCGGCGACGATATAGGCTTCCTGCTCGTGGAAGCGCGCGTTCAGCACCGCGAACAGCTTGGCCGGCTTGCCGGCGCGGGCGGCGGCATAGAGCTTGTCGAGCGCGTTCTCCTTGCCGAAATCGATCTGCTTGTAGCCGTTCTTCTTGAGAAATTCGGCCAGCACTTCCGACTTCTCGATCGAGGCCGTGCCGACCAGCACCGGCTGCAACCGCGAATTGGCGCGCTCGATCTCGGCGAGGATGGCGCGGTATTTCTCCTGCTGGGTGCGGTAGACTTCGTCGTCCTCGTCGAGGCGCGCGATCGACAGATTGGTCGGAATCTCGACCACCTCGAGCTTGTAGATGTCGAACAATTCGTCCGCTTCCGTCGCGGCCGTGCCGGTCATGCCGGCTAGCTTCTCGTACATGCGGAAGTAGTTCTGGAAGGTGATCGAGGCCAGCGTCTGGTTCTCGGGCTGGACCTGGACGTGCTCCTTGGCTTCCAGTGCCTGGTGCAGGCCTTCCGAATAGCGGCGGCCCGGCATCATGCGCCCCGTGAACTCGTCGATGATGACGACCTCGTTGTCGCGGACGATGTAGTCCTTGTCGCGGGTGAACAGCGTGTGGGCGCGCAGCGCCTGGTTGATGTGGTGCACGATGGAGACGTTCTCGACGTCGTAGAGCGACTCGCCCTTGAGCTGGCCGGCGTCGCGCAGCAGCGTCTCGATCTTCTCCATGCCGCCTTCGGTCAGCGTCACCGTGCGCTGCTTCTCGTCGACCTCGTAATCGGTCTTGTCGAGCTTGGGCAGGAAGCCGTCGATGGTGTTGTAGAAATCGGAGCGGTCGTCGAGCGGGCCGGAGATGATCAGCGGCGTGCGCGCCTCGTCGATCAGGATGGAGTCGACCTCGTCGACGATGGCGAAGAAGTGCGGCCGCTGGACCATGTCCTCGAGCCGGTACTTCATGTTGTCGCGCAGATAGTCGAAGCCGTATTCGTTGTTGGTGCCGTAGGTGATGTCGCAGGCATAGGCCGCCTTGCGCTCGGCATCGTCGAGGCCGTGGACGATCACGCCCGTGGTCATGCCGAGAAAGCCGTAGATCTGGCCCATCCAGCCGGAGTCACGGCGGGCTAGATAGTCGTTCACGGTGACGACGTGGACGCCCTTGCCGGCGAGCGCGTTGAGATAGACCGCGAGCGTCGCCACCAGCGTCTTGCCTTCGCCGGTCTTCATCTCGGCGATGTCGCCCTCGTGCAGCACCATGCCGCCGATCAGCTGGACGTCGAAATGGCGCTGGCCGAGCGTGCGCTTGGCGGCCTCGCGCACGGTGGCGAAGGCGGGTACCAAGAGATCGTCGAGCGTCTTGCCGTTGGCGAGCTGCTGCTTGAATTCCGCGGTGCGGGCCTTGAGCGCCTCGTCGGAGAGCTTCGAGACCTCCGGCTCCAGCGCGTTGATGGCGTTGACGCGGGACTGATATCCCTTCACCCGCCGGTCGTTGGAGGAGCCGAAAAACTTGCGGGCGAGCGCGCCGATCATGCCTGGTTCCTGTGTTCGCGATTTAACCGCGTTGGCCTAAGAAAGTTGTCACCCGCCTGCCTATCAACTCACCGTGACGCTTCGTGGCGTCAGAGCCCGAATTGCGGGGATCATCCGCCATATGGGTGGGAATTGGGCTAGTCTGGGTTCAACGGCCAAAAACGCAGCAAAATAAACGCCATCGCCATGGTCGCGACCGGCCAGAGATATGGCCCGTCCATGGCCTTGTCAACGGCGGGCGCATTGCGGCTAATTCATCATTTTGACAGACTTTTCGCGTTGCCAAGCCCCCCTGAATTGGGCGAGTGTCCGCCCCGCTTCGAGCAGCCCCCTGCTTCAACATAAGGATTTTCCATGACCACGTCGTTCCCGGTATCCACCGGCCAGCGCCCCCGCCATGCGTCCGCCCTGGCTGGGAGCCTCGCTCTGGCGCTGTCCCTGGCGTTCGCGGGCCCGCTCCGGGCCGCCGATGACCCGGTGCTGGCGAAGGTCAATGGTGCTGAAATCAAGAAGAGCGACGTCACCATGGCCGAGGAGGAACTGGGGGCGAGCCTCGCCCAGATGGACCCGGCGACCAAGGACGAGAACGTCCTGTCCTTCCTGATCGACATGAAGATCGTCAGCAAGGCTGCCGAAGACAAGAAGATCGCCGACAACGAGGAGTTCAAGAAGCGCCTGGCATTCGCCCGCAACCGGCTCCTGATGGACAGCCTGCTCGCCAGCGAGGGCAAGGCCGCGACCACGCCGGACGCCATGAAGAAGGTCTATGAGGAGGCCGCCAAGCAGATCACCGGCGAGCAGGAGGTGCGCGCCCGCCATATCCTGGTCGAGACCGAGGACGAGGCCAAGGCGGTGAAGGCCGAGCTCGACAAGGGCGCCGATTTCGCCGAGCTCGCCAAGAAGAAGTCCAAGGATCCGGGCTCGGCCGACGGCGGCGACCTCGGTTTCTTCACCAAGGAGCAGATGGTGCCGGAATTCTCGACCGTCGCCTTCGCGCTGGAGCCGGGCAAGATCTCCGATCCCGTGAAGTCGCAGTTCGGCTGGCACATCATCAAGGTCGAGGAAAAGCGCAGCCGCAAGGCGCCCGATTTCGAGCAGGTCAAGGCCCAGATCGAGCAATACGTGACCCGTAAGGCCCAGGCCGAGTATGTCGCCAAGCTCCGCACCGAGGCCAAGGTCGAGCGGCTGGATCAGCCCGCGGCCGACGCCAAGCCGTCCGACGCGGCCAAGCCGTCCGACAGCAAGATGGCGCCTCCCGCAAAGAAGTAAGACCGCGAAGACGTAAGAATTCGCTGTCACTTGGCGGACGCCGATAGTATCTAACGTCGCAATGGCCGGGAATCCCCCGGCCATCTGCATGTCCAGACCCCACCAAGGCGCCCGCGATGTCCTCCTCAGTCTCTCCCCTCGCCCCGAAAGCCGTCCCCGACATGCCCGTGATCGCGGGCGTCCGTCTTGCGACGGCCGAAGCCGGCATCCGCTACAAGAACCGCACCGACGTACTGCTGGCGGTGATGGACAAGGGCACCGCCGTCGCCGGCGTCTTCACCAAATCGAAGTGCCCCTCGGCCCCGGTGGAATGGTGCCGCGCCCGGCTGAAGGGCGGCAAAGCGCGCGCTCTCGTGGTCAATTCCGGCAATGCAAATGCCTTCACCGGCAAGACCGGACGCGCCTCCACCGCGCTGACCGCGAAGATCGCGGCCAAGGCGGTCGGCTGCAGCGAGGGTGAGATCTTCCTGGCGTCGACCGGCGTCATCGGCGAGCCACTGGACGCGACCAAGTTCGATGGCGTGCTCGGCCGTCTCGCCGAGACCGCCGAGCCTGGCGACTATCTCGCCGCGGCCAAGGCGATCATGACGACCGACACCTTCCCCAAGGTCGCGACCGCGACCGTCAGGCTCGGCAAGGCGAAGGTCACCATCAACGGCATGGCCAAGGGTGCCGGCATGATCGCGCCCGACATGGCGACCATGCTGTCCTTCATCTTTACCGACGCGCCGATCGCGCCGGCGGCCTTGCAGGCGCTGCTCAAGAACGGCGTCGAAGACACGTTCAACGCCGTGACGATCGACGGCGACACCTCGACTTCCGACACGCTGCTGGCGTTCGCGACGGGTGCGGCCGCCGCGCATGGTGCACCGAAGATCGGCCGCGCCAGCGATCCGCGCCTGAAGGCGTTCGTCAAAGCCTTCAACCAGGTGCTGGCCAATCTGGCCGAGCAGGTGGCGCGCGACGGCGAAGGCGCCCGTAAGCTGGTCGAGATCACCGTCGAGGGCGCCAAGACCAAGGCCTCGGCCCGCACAATCGCGATGTCGATCGCCAACTCACCGCTGGTGAAGACCGCGATCGCGGGCGAAGACGCCAATTGGGGCCGCGTGGTGATGGCGGTCGGCAAGGCCGGCGAGCCCGCAGACCGCGACAAGCTCTCGATCTCGTTCAACGGCATCCGTGTCGCCAAGAGCGGGGCGCGCGATCCCGAATATGACGAAGCGCAGGTGTCGGAAGCGATGAAGGCGCCGGAGATCTCGATCAAGGTCTCGCTCGGCCTCGGCAAGGGCCGCGACCGCGTGCTGACCTGCGACCTCACCAAGGAATATGTCGCGATCAACGGCGATTACAGGTCGTAGTCCTTGCAGACGTCATTCCGGGGCTCGCAAAGCGAGAACCCGGAACCTGGAGATCTGCAGGTCCGCGACTGCGCACCGGAGTTCGATGCTGGCGCATCGCCCCGTATGACGTCGAAACCAATCAACCCGAGAGCCGCGCGTCCGCGACCGCCTTCTTGAACAGCGCGTTCATGGCTTCCGCGATGCCCTGCGTCGGGCTGACCTCGAAGTACAGCCCGGGCGAAGCGCAGCTCTCCATGTTCTGCGCGATCTGGCTGTTCGGCGACGGACCGTAGGGGCCGGCGTTGAACGGGGCGATCCACTTCACGTACCAGTCGTTGGTGGGCAGTGCGAGGTATGTCGTGTACAGCACCGCGATCTTGACGCCGCGATCCTTCATCGACTTGCAGAGCGCCGGGTTGATCGGGGACTGGCAACGCGTGGTGCCCGAGCGCGGCTTCAAGCATCCGGTATTGCTTTCGTCAGCGACCCCGTCGGACACGAAGAACAGATATTTGAGAGGGCTCGCCGACGTGCCGGAGCCGGGCGAGCTGATCTGCTTGTCGATCGCAGGAAAGACCGCGGTGAATGGGGTGTCCTGATCGTTGTTCTCATTTTGGCCGTTCACCGTCATCAGGTCGATCTGGCCGGCCGCCGTCTTGGCGCTGGAGAGCGAGGCCGACAGCGAGAACAGACTGCGCAGACCGAGCGTGCTCGCGGAGCCGCCGAAATCGAAGATCGCCATCCTGAACTGGTTCGGATAGGTCTGGGTGGCGCTCGCCGTGTCCATCAGCGACTGCGTGGCGGTCCGAAGCACGTCGATCCGGGTGGTCACGCCCAGCTTCTTGGCGAGATCGTAATAATTGTTCTTGTCCTTGAGATCGTGGCAGGCGAAAGCGCACTTGTCCGATGTGTTCTTGACCATCTTATCCACGTCGGTCGGGGTCGCACCGACCCCCATCGACGGCGAATTGTCCAGCAGCAGATGAAAGTCGATATAGAGGGGCATGCTGGCCGTGGCCTTCGACGTGCCGCTCATGGTCAGCGCAGACTTGCCGATCAGGCCGAGGAACATGGTGTTGATCTGGGCTGTGAAGGTGACGGTCGAGGTGACGGTCGAGCCGGACTTGACCACGGTCGTCGTGAGGCCGTTGAGCGTATAGCCGGTCAGATTGGCGCGGTTGGCGTTGAAGATGTTCTCGGCATCGGTGACGCCGACGGAAATCGTGCCGTCTGACGTCATCGTGCCGGCGGCCTTGAAGGCCGGCGAGGCCTTGGCGATGGAGCCGACACTGGCGGCATCGGCCGCAGCCTGAAGCTTGGACCGGGTCTGGGTCGCGCGCGAATAGTCGATCGCGCAGCCGACGGCGCTGATCAAGGGAACGCAGGATAGTGCAAAGATCACCGCGATATTGCCGCCCCGGTCGTGGGCGAACCGGCGGATGATGTTGGAGAACGCAGCGCGCATGACCGGGCCCCGAGTGGTTTTGGCGCTTCCACCCTATGAACCGTCGATTAAATATGACTTATGGGGACCTCGGAAACACGGGCGCAATGGGGTTAACGAACCGTTGCGCGCGATCTTGAGCGAGCGACATGTCAGGCATGGCCAATCTCAAACTGACACTGGTGGTGGCCTGCGCGCTGGTCGACGCCGACAAGCGCGTCCTGATCGCGCAGCGCCCCGCGGGCAAGGCACTGGCCGGCCTCTGGGAATTCCCCGGCGGCAAGCTCGAGCCCGGCGAGCGGCCGGAGCAGAGTCTGATCCGCGAACTCCATGAGGAGCTCGGCATCACCGTCGCCGAGCCATGCCTGGCGCCGCTGACCTTCGCCAGCCACGGCTACGAGACCTTCCACCTTCTGATGCCGCTGTATATCTGCCGGCGCTGGGAGGGGCAGGTCACGGCGCGCGAAGGGCAACACCTTGCCTGGATCCGTGCCAACAAGCTGCGCGACTATCCGATGCCGCCTGCAGACATTCCGCTGATCCCGCATTTGATCGATCTGTTGATGTGACGACGCCCTTGCATCGTCATTCCGGGGCGCGCGAGAGCGCGAACTGTGGTGCGCACTTGCGCACCTGAGGTGCGCACTTGCGCACCTGAGAATCTCGAGATTCCGGGTTCGATGCTGCGCATCGCCCCGGATGACGTCGGAAACGCCTACGTCTCCCCCGCTTTCCTCACCGCCTCCGCCAGGCTCGCCTTCGCCGACCCCGGCTTCAGTGGCTGCTGCTGACTCGCATGCGGAGCCCAGCCCGACAGCCAGACGACGTCGAAGGTCGTACGGATGCGGCCGTCGGCATCGGCGAACCGCTCGGCGTAGATTTCGGCCATGCGCAGCAACGTCGCGCGCCGCGCCGGCGTTCGCCGCCGCTCGATCAGCACGTTCGACGCGCCCATGCGGCGGAGATCCTGCATCAAGGCGAATGCATTGGCATAGCGCACCACGACACGGTCGACGTCGGTGACCGGCAGCGCGAAGCCGGCTCGCTGCAGCAGCGCGCCGATGTCGCGAAGATCGGCGAACGGCGCCACGCGCGGCGACACGCCGCCCTCGCATTCGGCTTCCGCCGCGGCAAAGGCCTGCCGCAACTCGGTCAGGCTGTCGCCGCCGATCATCGCCGCGAGGAGCAGACCGTCCGGCTTCAGCGCCCGCCGGATTTGCGCGAGCACGCCCGGCAGGTCGTTGACGAATTGCAGGGCCAGCGCAGAGACGACGAGATCGAGGCTTCCGGCCGCGAAGGGAAGTCTTTCGGCACCCACTGCGTCGATTTCAATGCGGTCGATGGAGGGAAGCCGCGTGCGCAGCGCCGCGAGCCCGTCGCCGGGCGTCCAGAGATCGGCCGGTGCCTGAAACTCGCGCACCACCGCCGCCAGCCGGTCGAGCAGGTCCTCGGCGACCCGGTCGAGCAGGAAGGTTACCGCCCCTTGCTTTTGCGCGCGTTGCTGCCGCGCATGCAGCAAGGCGCGGTCAAACAGGGCGGGCGGGGGTTGCGGGGTCTCGGCCATGCGATTGGTTACGCCGATCACGGCAGATCTGGCAACGCTCCCGTGTCCCGGATGCGCTACAGCGCGATTGGCGGTGCTGCGAGAACTGATATGGCTGCTTGAGCCCGTGCAAACGGACCGCTAGCGTCTGCCGATGGAAACAGACGCCGCTCGCACCCGTTCCATCGCCGCGCCGCTTCTTGCCGCGTGGAGGGCCAGCCGCCAGGTGGTGGCGCGTACCGCGCGGCTTGCGCTCGACATTGCGCTGCCGACGCAATGCGTGTCCTGCCAAGAGCCGGTGGATGGCGAGGGCGTTTGCGCGTCTTGCTGGGCACGCATATCGTTCATCGAGCGGCCCTATTGCCCGCGCCTCGGTATCCCCTTCGTCTATGACCCCGGTCCCGCCATGCTGTCGATGGAGGCGATCGCGAGCCCGCCGGCCTACCAACGCGCGCGAGCGGCGGTGCGTTACGACGACGTCGCGCGCACGCTGGTGCACGCGCTGAAGTATC
Source organism: Bradyrhizobium sp. (assembly GCA_035575945.1). Taxonomy (GTDB): domain Bacteria; phylum Pseudomonadota; class Alphaproteobacteria; order Rhizobiales; family Xanthobacteraceae; genus Bradyrhizobium. The sequence continues at coordinate 315,470 of DATLXF010000017.1, forward strand.
AGGACCGCACCGATCTGGCGCCGGCGATGGGCCGCTGGATGGCGCGCGCGGGCGGCGAATTGCTGACGGGGGCCGACATGCTGGTGCCGGTGCCCCTGCATTGGCGGCGGGCCTGGCGGCGCCGCTACAACCAGTCCGGGGCGCTGGCGCGTGTCATCGAACGGCAGAGCGGGGTCAAGGCACGGGGCGACGTGCTGTTGCGGGTGCGCGCGACCGAGCAGCAGATCGGCCTGTCGCGCGCCCAGCGCGCCACCAATGTGCAGGGCGCATTCCAGGTATCTCCCGACCGTCAGGCCGAAGTCCAGGGCCGCCGCATTATCCTGATCGACGACGTCCTGACGTCGGGGGCGACGCTGGATGCCTGCGCGCGGGTCCTGCTCCGGGCCAAGGCGGCCCAGGTCGACGTGCTGGTCTTTGCCCGGGTTGTCGAGAGCGGGCCCCGTCCCATATAATTCAACGAATTCATGACATGAGAGCGCCAGACGAATGACCGCTGCTGTCGAGATCTACACCAGGCCGGGCTGCGGCTATTGTTCCGCCGCCAAGTCGCTGCTGGCCCGCAAGAAGGTGACCTTCACCGAATTCGACATCGCCAAGAATCCGTCCTGGCGCGAAGAGATGTATGGCCGTGCCGGTCAGGGTTCGACCTTCCCGCAGATCTGGATCGGCGGGACACATGTCGGCGGCTGCGATGACCTCTACGCGCTCGATCGCGAAGGCAAGCTCGACGGCATGCTCGACGGCGTGAAGGCCAGCTCATGAGCGAGAACCGCACGTTCACGGCCGCCATGGTGCAGATGCGCACCGGCCTGATGCCGGGGCCAAGCCTGGAACAGGCCACCAAGCTGATCCGCCAGGCTGCGGCTGACGGAGCCGATTACGTGCAGACGCCCGAGGTCAGCAACATGATGCAGCTGAACCGCAAGGCCTTGTTCGAGCAACTGCAGAGCGAGGAGGACGACGCCTCGCTGAAGGCCTATCGGGCGCTCGCGGCGGAGCTGAAGATCCACCTCCATGTCGGCTCGCTGGCACTGCGCTTTTCGCCGGAGAAGGCCGTCAACCGCTCTTTCCTGATCGGGCCCGAGGGCAATGTGCTCGCGAGCTACGACAAGATCCATATGTTCGACATCGAGCTGCCTGACGGCGAGAGCTACCGCGAATCCGCCAATTACCAGCCCGGCGAGACCGCCGTGATCTCGGACCTGCCCTGGGGCCGCGTCGGCTTGACCATCTGCTACGACGTGCGCTTCCCGGCACTGTACCGCGCGCTCGCCGAAAGCGGCGCCTATTTCATCACGGTGCCGTCCGCCTTCACGCGCAAGACCGGCGAAGCGCATTGGCACGTGCTGCTGCGGGCGCGTGCGATCGAGACCGGCTGTTTCATCCTCGCCGCGGCCCAGGCCGGCCTGCACGAGAACAAGCGCGAGACCTATGGCCACTCGCTGATCATCGATCCCTGGGGCGAGATCCTCGCCGAGGGCGATGTCGAGCCCGGCATCATCATGGCCAAGATCGATCCGGCCAGGGTCGAGTCAGCCCGCCGGGCCATTCCGTCGCTCCAGCACGGCCGCCGCTTCGGCGTATCCGATCCCAAGGCAGGGCCGGATCATTTGCACCTGGTTCGGGGCTCGGCATGATCCGCTACGCGCTTCGCTGCGACCGGAACCACGAGTTCGAGAGCTGGTTCCAGAGCTCGTCTGCCTATGATGCGCAGGTGAAACGCAAGCTCGTGACCTGTCCGATCTGCGGCTCGGCCAAGGTCGAGAAGGCGATCATGGCCCCCCGCATCGTCGGCAAGAAGGGCCGTGGCCGCGCAGCCCCGCCGCCCGAGCCAGTGGCGGCGGCCGCGGCGCCCGACACTGCGCCCCCGGGACCGACCTCGCTACTGATGGCGCAGGAGCGCGAGCTGCGCGCCAAGCTGAAAGAGCTGAGAGACCATATCGTCAAGAACGCCGACAATGTCGGTGAGCGTTTTGCCAACGAAGCCCGCGCCATGCATTACGGCGACAAGGAGCACCGTCCGATCTATGGCGAAGCCTCGCCTGAAGAGGCGAAGTCGCTGATCGAGGAGGGCATCGAGGTCTCGCCGCTGCCGGCGCTGCCGGAAGACCGTAACTAGGCGATCGCGGTGAAGCGTCGGGCCGCCACCGTATCCCATAGATCAACCTGAACGTCGCGCTTGCCCCTCTGCCTGAATTGCAGTTGAATAAAGCTGCAACGGGAGGGCGAGTTGTCGGTTAAACTGCGAACGGAATTGATTCCCGTTATCGTCACCGGCTACGTGATGGGCGCCTCGTGCCATGCGCAGGAGCTTTCGCAAGAATGGCTGTGGTGTGCCGGTAAGAAATCGACGACATTTGATAGACAACTCGAATCTTGCAACAAATTGATTGAGTCGCCCGACTTAGCACCCGCGAATAAATCAATCGCATACTGCAACCGTGCGCTTGTATACCGGATGTCGGGCGATATAGCTCGAGCAACATCCGACCTTGACGAATCCTTCCGTCTGGATACGGAAAAATATCCGTCTCTACTTTGCCGCGCGCACCAGCACTATTTCATGGGTGATATCGAGCGGGCTATCACCGGTTATAGCGAGGCCATATTCTTCAATCCGAAGCGGCCTGAGGCGTTCGTTGCTCGCGGCTCAGCATATATATCGATCAAAGATCTCGGTCGTGCGATCGCGGATTTCGATGAAGCTATCAGACTCGCACCTGACGATGCCCTGGCTTACGCACATCGTGCCGACGCGCAATTCCGGGCACAACGTTACGATCAGTCAATGAGAGATTTCGACGACGCAATTCGACTCGACCCGAACATGACGCCTGCCTATGCAGGTCGAGCGAAGGCGCGCGCGGCCCTGCATAGCGAGCCGCGCTCTTTAGACTCCCACCAATAGCGCCACCCCCATGACGATCAACGCGATGCCTGCGAGCTCGCGCGGCGCGATCGGTTGCTTGAAGGAGTAGTAGGCCACGCCTTGCGCGAACAGCACCTCGATCAAGGCGAGGGTGCGTACGTTGGCGGCCGCCGTCAGAGCAAAGGCCAGGAACCAGAATTGCGAGGCGAAGGCGCCCGTGAAGCCGGCGAGCATCGAGGGCCGCCATAGGCTGAGGATGCCCCGCAGCACGTCCGGCGCGCGCAGAAGCAGATAGATCGTCAGCACCAGCGTCTGCACGAACAGGCCGAGCACCAGCGTGACCGACGCCGCGGTGACGAAGGACACATCAGGTACATTGATGATGGCGCCCCGGAAGCCGACCGCGGAGAGCGCAAACGCCGCAGCGGCGACGAGGCCCGTGATGGTCGGCTTCAATTCCGCGAAGCTCTTCTCGCCGCCAGGACGCAGCGCGGTGATGACGACGCCGACGGTGGCGATCACGATCGCGAGCACCTTCAGCCAGGTCAGATGATCACCCAGGAAGACGAAGCCGAAGATCGCGGTCTGGATCGCTTCGGTCTTGAGATAGGCGGTCGTCACCACGAAGGAGCGGTCGTTCATCGCAAGCAGCATCAGCCCGGTCGCGACGATCTGGCTGAGCGCCCCTACCAGCAGCCACGGCCAGAACACGGACGGCGGCGGGCTGAGAGCATCGCCGGTCGCAGCCAGCACCAGACCCAGGAACAGCAGCGAGAACGGAAAGCCGAACAGGAAGCGGATGTTGGTCGCGCCCCAGGTCCCCAGCGGCTTCGTCAACGACCGCTGCATCGCATTGCGCGCGACCTGCCCGAGCGCGGCGACGATGGTGAAGGGAATCCAGAGGCTGGCGATGGTGAGCATCGGGGCGGAGGGGTGGCGGAAGTCCGAAGATTTAAGCCAACCTGCCGCCGCCCGCGAAGCACGTCAATCACGCGGACGTCATGGGTGCGATGCTCCCGCAAGAAATTCGGGAGCCACGCCTGCGAACGCAGGGCGGCACCGGATTGGACCGGGCGTTCGCCTCAGGCCGCGGTCGCCGGCCGCAGCTGGGTCGCAATCATGCGTTCCAGCGTCTCGACGGACTGGAAATTCTCCGGCGTGATCTCGGATTGCGGAATGGTGAAGTCGAACTCGGCCTCGACGCCGAGCATCAGATTGACCATGTCCATGGACGTCAGGCCGACATCGACGAGCTTGGCCGAAGGCGTAACGTCTGCGGCGAGCGAATTCTGTTCGAGGATGCCCTTCACCAGCTTGGTGATGCGGTTGCGCAAATCGCTATGGAAGGCCTGCATCGGCAAATTTCCCATCTGTCTATCGGAGGCGGACCGGACTGCCGGCTACGATGGCCACGGCCAGGCGCTCCTGCAATGGGCGGCAGCAATACTTCGCGTTTCTTAGTAAACGATGAGTCGGATTGTCTGGAATTCGGGGTTTTTCCGGAGTCCTAACCCGATGCCGGAAAACCGGGTGCTGCAAACAACCGGGCTTTAACTGTTAGTCCGGAATCCGGCTTTGTTTACCCTCTATTTCATCGACGAATTTGAATTAAATCCGTAGCCTCGTCTCACAAGCAAAGATGACCGGAGGATCACCGGCGGCGTCGCGAATGATGCCGGCGATCTCGAACGGCAAACCGGAGGCGGACGAGCATGAACGTGCGTGAAGCAGTCCTCACTGTCGACGACATGCAGGCGAGCTTTCTCGAACAGGGCCCCTCCCTGATCGAGCGCGCCGCCCGGACCGCCGCAGCCGCTGCGGCAGACGCGGAGGAGGTCGATCGCGACGCACGCTTCCCGCACCGGGCTTTCGACGTGGCGCGCGAGCAGAAACTGCTCGGCGCGATGATTCCGGTCGAGTTCGGCGGCTTCGGCGCCTCGATCCATGACGTCACCGACATCTGCTATACGCTCGGGCGCGCCTGCGCCTCGACCGCGATGATCTATGCGATGCACCAGACCAAGGTCGCCTGCATCATCAGGCACGGACATGGCATTCCCTGGATGGAAACCATGATGCGCCAGGTCGCCCGCGACCAGTGGCTGCTCGCCTCCTCCACCACCGAAGGCCAGAACGGCGGCAACATCCGCGCCAGCGCCGCCGCGGTCGACCATGCCGGCGACACCGTCTCGCTGGTGCGCGACGCCACCGTGATCTCCTACGGTGCCGAAGCAGACGGCCTCGTCACCATCGCGCGCCGCGCCACCGATGCCGCCGCCTCCGACCAGGTTCTGCTGGCCCTCGCCAAGGACGATTACTCGCTGAAGCGGACGCTGGGCTGGGAAACGCTCGGCATGCGCGGCACCTGCTCGACCGGCTTCGAGCTGAAGGTGGACTGCCCCGCCGACCGCGTCTTCCCGGAATCCTACGACAAGATCCACGCCCAGACCATGACGCCGTTCGCGCATCTGTGCTGGTCGTCGGCCTGGGCCGGCATCGCCGCTGCGGCAGTGACCCGCGCGCAGGCCTTCATCCGCAAGGCAGCCCGCTCGTCCGGCGGTCAGATGCCGCCGGCCGCGGCGCATTTCACCGCCGCCAAGATGTCTCTGGCCAGGCTGCGCGCGCTGATCTCCGCCAATCTGGATGCTTTCGCCCGCGCCGAGCATGACGAGCGTGCGCTCGGCTCGCTCGACTTCCAGTCGTCGATCACGCTTCTGAAGGTCCAGGCTTCCGAGCTCGCGGTCGAGACCGTGATGCATGCGATGCGCACCACGGGTCTTTCCGGCTACCGCAACGACGGCGAGTTCAGCATGGGCCGTCACCTGCGCGACGTGCTTTCGTCGCCGATCATGATCAACAACGATCGCATCCTGGTCAACGCCGCGACATCGACGTTGATGAGCGGGGTGCCGGCGAGCCTTCGCGACTGACGTGCCCGACTGACTTGCCTTGGCGACTGAATCAACAAGAACAATTTTCGAGACAGCAGGACATCGAACCATGACTATTGCCGTCCTTCCCGACGCGCCCGCGACCGCGCCGCAACAGATCGATCCGCTCGATCATCTCGCCGACCAGCTGTTCCACCGCATGGGCGCCGACGGCGTCTATGCCCGCACCGCGCTCTACGAGGGCATCGTCGAGAAACTCGCCGCGCTGATCACCAATCATCGCGAAGCCGGCACCGAGGTGATGCGCTTCCCGCCGGTGATGAGCCGCGCGCAGCTGGAGAAGTCCGGCTATCTCAAGAGCTTTCCGAACCTGCTCGGCTGCGTCTGCGGCCTGCACGGCACCGAACGCGAGATCAACGCCGCAGTGAGCCGCTTCGATGCCGGCGGCGACTGGACCACCTCGCTCTCGCCAGCCGATCTCGTGCTGTCGCCGGCCGCCTGCTACCCGGTCTACCCGATCGCGGCGAGCCGCGGCCAGCTGCCCAAGGGCGGCTTGCGCTTCGACGTTGCCGCCGATTGCTTCCGCCGCGAGCCGTCGAAGCATCTCGACCGGCTGCAATCGTTCCGGATGCGCGAATATGTCTGCATCGGCACGGCTGAGGATGTCGCCGATTTCCGCGAGCGCTGGATGGTGCGCGCGCAGAAGATCGCGACCGATCTCGGCCTCACCTTCCGCGTCGACTATGCCAGCGACCCCTTCTTCGGTCGCGTCGGCCAGATGAAGGCGGTCAGCCAGAAGCAGCAGCAGCTCAAGTTCGAGCTCCTGATTCCACTGCGCTCGGAGGAGCAGCCCACCGCCTGCATGAGCTTCAACTATCATCGCGAGCATTTCGGCACGACCTGGGGCATTCAGGATGCCGACGGCGAGCCGGCGCACACCGGCTGCGTCGCCTTCGGCATGGACCGGCTCGCCGTCGCCATGTTCCACACCCATGGCACCGATCTTTCCGCCTGGCCCGCCAGGGTGAGGGATGTCCTGGGCCTGCAGCCGCAGGTCGCGGCCGATGCCCACGGCGAAGGCTGGCGCTAACGCAACTCACGAGGCCGACCATTTCCACGGGCAAGACGAACGTGATCCAAACCAAGGTCCGATGCCGCGAGATCACCGAGTCCGACGTCGATAAGATCGCGGATTTGCTGACGCGCGGCTTCGTCGGCCGTTCACGCGACTATTGGATGCAGGGCCTGCGCCGGCAGGCCTTCCGAGCCGTGCCGGAGGGCTATCCGCGCTTCGGCTACATGCTCGACGACGACGGCACGCCGGTCGGCGTGCTGCTCCTGATCTACACGGCACGCAAGGAGGGCGAGGAGACGGCCATCCGGTGCAATCTGTCGAGCTGGTATGTCGACCCGCCCTATCGCAACTACGCTCCGCTGTTGACCAAGATCGCGCAGCGGCACAAGGACGTCACTTACTTCAACATCAGTCCGGCGCCGTGGACCTGGCCGATCATCGAGACGCAGGGCTTCCGCGCCTATTGCCGCGGCATTTTCTTCTCGGTCCCCGCGCTGGCGCGGCCGCCGCGCTGGAGCGAGATCGAGGTCATCCCGCCGCACGCCAAGGAAATCGAGGGGCTTTCCGAAGCGGAGACCGAGCTGTTGACGCGACACGCGCGCTATAGTTGCCTCAGCCTCGTGTGCCGCACGCCGAAGGGAACATTCCCCTTCATCCTGCAACCGGTGCGCATCCGCCGCGGCTTCATCGCACCCCCAGCCATGAAGCTGATCTACTGCCGGAATGCCGCCGAATATGCCGAATGCGCCGGCCGTATCGGCCGGTTGCTGCTCCGGCTTGGCAAGATCGCAGTGGCCGTGGACACCAATGGCCCGCTTCCGGGCCTCCTCGGCATCTATACCGAACGGCGCGGCCGGAAGTATTTCAAGGGACCGCATGAGCCGCGGCTCGGCGATCTCACGGATACGGAACTCGTGTTGTACGGACCGTAGTGCAGCGCTCGGCTCTGTCGCCCGCATGCGCGTAGCGACATGCGCCAATGTCCGTCCCTGATATCGCCCTTCATCCCGGCTACGGCCTATCGTCTTGTCGAAACGCCATTTGCGGGCGCTCTCCCCGTAGTCGGTCACTCTCCGTAAACTACAGCGCTTAAGGGAATTTTCCGGCCTCTTCGCTAGCTTCGGCGGCTGAATTAGGCTGTGTTAAGTCTGTTGCCCGCCGAGGCCCCGCCGCCCCCATGACGTCGTCCAGCGACAACGAGCTTGGTCCAGGCCGTGAGCAGGGCGCAGAGGCCCTGGTCGCGCTGAGCCAGCTTGCGCTCGACCGCATGGAGCAGGGTGTCTGCGTCTACGGCGCCGACAACCGGATCATGCTGGTCAATCAGCGCTACCTTTCGTTTTTCAGTATGTCGGCCGACGTCGTGCGCGTCGGGACGAGCTATCGCGAGGTGCTCGCGCACAGCGCGAGGCGCGGCAACTTTCCGGAAAGCGAGCTGGACGCGCTGTATTCGGCACGTCTCGCACAGCTCGCTGCGGGCAAGCCGTTCCGGACCGAGCAGCGCCTGGCAAACGACGTCGTCATGTCGCTCGAGATGAAGCCGCTTCCCGGCGGCGGTTGGATGACGATCTGCGACGACGTCACCCGCCTCGCCCGGCTCGAGGCGGAGTTGTGCGCCCAGACCGAGCGCAGCCAGCATGCGCTCGCCAACATGTCGCACGGCCTCATCATGTACGACGCGGAAAGCAACGTTGTCGTCTGCAACGAACGCTTCCTGAACCTCTACAACCTCGATCCCGAGGCCGTGAAGCCGGGGGTATCGCATCGCGCGGTGCTCGACCACTGGATTTCGCGCGGCAATCTTCCGGGCATGCCGGCCGATGAATTCCATGAATCCAGGTTGGAGGACGCGCGCACCAGACGGCCGAAATCCCTTCTGGTGATGCGCTTTGACGGACGCATGGTGCAGACGGCCTCCCGTTTCCTGCCCGACGGCGGCTGGGTGACCGTGCACGAGGACGTCACCGAGCGGCTGCAATACGAAGAAACGCTGAGGCAGCAGAACTTCATCCTCGATGCGGCGCTGGAAAACATGGCGCACGGGCTTGCCTTATACGACAGCGACATGCGGCTTCGGGTCTGCAACACCACCTACCGCAAGATCTACCGGCTGTCGCCGGAGGAGACGAGGCCCGGGACGCATCTCGCCGAGCTGATCGAGCGGTCGATGGCGAACGGCGCATTCGCCTCGGAGTACAGCCCCCAGCAAATCCTCGAATCGGCCCGCGCGCGGATCGCCGATTCCGATTCCTCACCGATACGCCGGCGAATGTCGAACGACACCGTGATCTCGGTACGCTATTGCGCGCTCCCCGAGGGCGGCTTCGTCGCCACCTACGAGGACATCACCGAGCGGGAACACGCGATCGAGCAGCTCAGCGAACAGTACCGCCGCTTCGACGCGGCGCTGAACAACATGAGCCAGGGGCTCTGCATGCTCGATGCCAGCCTGCACGTGATCGTGTGCAATCGGCGCTACATCGAGACATTCGGCCTCTCGCCCGACATCGTGAAGCCCGGCGTCTCGATGCGCGAGATCATGGAGCACAGCTGCGAACTCGGCAACCATCCCAATATGACGGGCGCAAGGCTCTACGCCGACTATGTCGAGCGGCTCCGCGAAGGCGAGCATACGTTGCTCCGGCACTTGAACGATGGCCGCATCATCAAGCTCAATCACAAGCGGATGGAGCACGGCGGTTGGGTCGTCACCTACGAGGACGTCACCGAGCGTCACAAGGCCCAGGCACGGGTCGCGCACATGGCGCGACACGATTCGCTGACCGACCTTCCCAACCGCACCCTGTTCCGCGAGAAGATGGGCGAGGGATTGAACCAGGTCGCGATCGCCGGCGGCGCCATGGCCGTGCTCTGCTTCGACCTCGACAATTTCAAGACCGTCAACGACCGCCTCGGCCACGCCGCAGGCGACCGCCTGCTGCGCTGGGTCGCTGCGCGCCTCAAGGAGAATGTCGGCGAGAACGACACAGTTGCGCGGCTCGGCGGCGACGAGTTCGCGGTTCTCCAGCGCGCACCGCAGCCGCAAGCGGCCGAGGAGCTCGCCCGCCGCCTCGTCGAGATCATCGGCCATTCACCGCCGCTTGAAAGCCAGTCGGTTCAGGTCGGCGTCTCCGTCGGCATCGCGATCGCACCCGATCACGGGCTCGACGCCGACGAGTTGATGAAATGTGCCGACCTCGCGCTGTACCAGGCCAAGGCCAGGGGGCGCGGAGCCTATCAGCTGTTCGAGCCCGAGATGGAGGAACAGGCGCGCAGCCGGCACGCGCTGGAGCAGGATCTCGCCGGCGCGCTCGAAAGACTTGAATTCCACCTCGTGTTTCAACCGCAGATGCGGCTCGACACCTGCGAGCTCACCGGCTTCGAGGCGCTGCTGCGCTGGAAGCATCCCTTCCGCGGCATCGTCTCTCCGGGCGAGTTCATTCCGATGGCCGAGGAGAACGGACGGATCGTTCCGATCGGCGAATGGGTGCTGCGCACGGCCTGCGCAACCGCCGCGTCCTGGCCCGGCGTCGCCGTTGCGGTAAACCTGTCTCCGGTACAATTCCGCTCCCGCGGACTGGTGGGGATGGTCACGAGCGCACTTGCGGAAGCCGGCTTAGCCCCGCAACGGCTCGAGCTCGAGGTCACCGAGACGGCACTGCTCGACGACAGCGAGGCGACGATCGAGATCCTGCACCAGCTCCGCGCGCTGGGAGTGCGGGTCAGCCTCGACGATTTCGGCGTCGGCTATTCCTCGCTGAGCTACCTGCGCAAGTTCCCGTTCGACCGCATCAAGATCGACCGCTCCTTCGTCGGCACGCTCGGCGAAAGCCCGGAGAGCGTCGCCATCGTTCGCACCATCGCAAGCCTAGGCTCGGTGCTCGGCGTCGAAACCACGGCGGAGGGAGTGGAAACGGCGGAACAACTCGACTTCGTCCGCGCGTGCGGCTGCACCGCCGTGCAGGGCTATTATCTCGGAAAGCCTTGTCTCGCATCCGAGGTCGGCCGCACCATCGAGAGGCTGAACACGGTCAGGCGCGTGGCCTGACGGTTGCGACCGCTCAAATTCCGTCCCTCGGCACACGGCAAACGACCAATTGTCGCACGGGTCGCTTGCACGGACATTCCCCGACCATCTGCCGACCGCCACCCCCGCGCAACGCGCTTTTCTTCTGCCTCGATTTCAGGAACAATTGCTTTACAAGAACGAGAAACGGCGGCCCTCAAGGAGGCCGCGTGAGGGAGACGTTTCAATGTCGGGATACGGGCTGAAGACGATTGGATTTGCCGCGCTGCATGCAGTCATGGGCGTATTTCTCGCCACGGCCGTTTGCGCGCAGGATTATCCCACAAAGCCGATCACGTTGATCGTGCCGTGGCCGGCCGGCGGCTCGACGGATATTTCGATGCGCGCGATCGCCGACAGCGCCTCGAAGGTGCTGGGGCAGCCGATCGTGATCGACAACAAGGCCGGCGGCGGCGGCACGGTCGGACCGGCGACGATGGCGGCGGCGGCGAAGCCGGACGGCTACACCATTTCGCAGATCCCCATCACCGTGTTTCGGCTTCCGCTGATGCAGGAGGTGTCGTGGGATCCGGCGAAGGATTTCACCTACATCATTCATCTCACCGGCTACACCTTCGGTGTCACGACCAGCGCGGAGTCGCAGTTCAAGAGCTGGAAGGACGTGGTCGAGTTCGCCAAGGCGAACCCGGGCAAGGTGACCTACGCCACGCCGGGCGCCGGCACGTCGCTGCATATCGGGATGGAGCAGATTGCGGGAATGGCCGGCATCAAGCTGACGCAGGTGCCCTTCAAGGGCGGCGCAGAGACCAATGCCGCCGTGCTCGGTCAGCACACCATGCTCCAGGCCGATTCCACGGGATGGCGGCCGCTGGTGGACGCCGGCAAGCTGCGGCTGCTGATGGTGTGGACCGGCGCACGCTCGCCGAATTATCCCGATGTGCCGACGCTGAAGGAGCTCGGCTATCCCATGGTCTATGATTCCCCGTTCGGCATCGCCGGCCCGAAGGGGATGGATCCCAAGATCGTCGCCAAGCTGCACGATGCCTTCAAGAAGGCGGTCGAGGACCCTGCGGTGATCGCCACCCTCGCCAAATACGACATGGTGCCGAACTACAAGAACACCGATGACTACAAGAAGTTCGTCGTCGAGGTCACGGATTCCGAGCGCAAGGTGATCAACACGCTCGGGCTGGCAAAGAAGTAGAGCTGCATTGCTTCCGTGTCCCGGACGCAGTGCAGTGCTTCTTCAGCGATGCACTGCAGGGCCGGGACCCATCCTGCCACGCGTCCATGGACCCCGGATCTGCAGCGCGTCACTGCGTGCCGCGCAGCGTCCGGGGAACGGCCGAGAGAGAATCGATGCACGACCAAACCAACGTCAAGCTCCGCCTCAGCAATGCCGAACTCTGGGGCGGGCTGATCGGGCTCGCACTCGGCGGCTTCGTAATCTGGTCCGGCTTGAAGCTCAGGCTCGGCACGATCAACGATCCCGGCTCCGGCTATGTGCTGTTCTACACCGGGATCCTGATGTGCGTGTTCGCAGGCGCCATCATCGTCTCGGCGATCACCGAGGGTGGGCCGACGCTGGCCTCGCGCTGGGAGAATGTGCGCTGGAGCAAGCCGCTTCTCCTCATCGCCTGTCTCGCCGCATTCTCCCTCGCCCTCGAGCCGTTGGGCTTCCTGTTGTCGTCGATTCCGTTGATGCTGCTGCTGTTGCGCTTGATCGATCCCGTGCGCTGGACGCTGGCGGTTCCGATCGCAGTGCTGGTGCCATCAGGAATGTGGTGGGTGCTCAAGCGACTGTTGTTGATCCAGCTGCCCTCGGGCCTGTTCGGGATCGGCTGAGCCATGGATACGCTCGTCAATGTCGCCCATGGGTTCGGCGTCGCGCTGCTGCCGGTCAACCTGCTCTATTGCTTCATCGGCGTCTTCATCGGCACGCTGGTCGGCGTGCTGCCGGGGATCGGGCCGATCTCGGCGATGTCGCTGCTGCTGCCGGTGACGCTGTCGGGCACGCCGGAATCCGGGATCATCATGATGGCCGGCATCTATTACGGCTCGATGTATGGCGGCTCGACCACGTCGATCCTGGTCAACATCCCCGGCGAGGCGGCCTCCGTCGTCACCTGCATCGACGGCCACCAGATGGCGAAGCAAGGCCGTGCCGGCCCCGCGCTCGGCATCTCCGCCTTCGGCTCATTCGCCGCCGGTACGTTCGCGCTGATCGCCCTGATGCTGGTGGCGCCGAAGCTTGCCAGCGTCGCGATCGCCTTCGGCCCGGCCGAGTATTTCAGCCTGATGGTGCTCGGCCTCGTCGTGCTCACCTTCCTCACCCAGGGATCGATGCCGAAGGCGCTGCTGATGGCGTGCATCGGTGTCGTGCTCGGGCTGGTCGGGCTCGACAGCATCACGGCGCAGCCGCGGCTGACCTTCGGCCGCATGGAGCTGATCGACGGCATCGGCCTCGTGCCCGTGGTGATGGGCCTGTTCGGCGTCGCCGAGGTGCTGCTGAACACCGAGCAGGCGATCAAGCGCGACGTCATCAACACCAGGATCACCCATCTCCTGCCCAGCAAGGAGGACTGGAAGGCGAGCGCAGGTCCGGTCGGACGCGGTACCATTCTCGGCTTTTTCCTCGGCATCCTGCCGGGCGGCGGCGCGGTGGTCTCGTCATTCGCGTCCTACGCGCTGGAGAAGCGGCTGTCGAAGACGCCCGAGCGGTTCGGCCACGGCGCGATCGAGGGCGTCGCCGGCCCGGAATCGGCGAACAACGCGGCGGCCGGCGGCGCCTTCATTCCGCTGATGACGCTCGGCATCCCGCCGAACGTGGTGATGGCGCTGCTGCTCGGGGCCTTCGTCATTCACGGGCTGCAGCCGGGCCCGCTGCTGATCACGCAGAACCCCGGCCTGTTCTGGGGCATCGTCGCCAGCATGTATATCGGCAACGTCATGCTGCTGATCCTGAACCTGCCGATGATCGGCATGTGGGTACAACTGCTCAAGCTGCCCTACAACATCCTGTTCCCCCTGATCATCCTGTTCACGATCCTCGGCGTCTACTGCTCGAGCAACAACGTGTTCGACGTTTATGTGATGATCGCGTTCGGGATCATCGGCTATTTCATGCGCAAGCTCGGCTACGAGCCGGCGCCGCTGGTGCTCGCCTTCGTGCTCGGGCCGATGATGGAGAACAATCTGCGCAAGTCGCTGATCCTGTCGCAGGGCGATCTCTGGACCTTCGTGCAGCGGCCGATCTCGGGCGTGTGTCTCGCCTTCGCGCTGGTGCTGCTCATCGCGCCGCTGCTGCCTTCGCTGCGCAAGAAGCGCGAGCTGGTGGCGCTGGACGAGGGAGCGTGAGGGTCTGCCGCCGCTGCGCGCGACCTATTCCTTCTCCCCTTGTGGGAGAAGGTGGCGCGAAGCGCCGGATGAGGGGTTGTCTCCACAAACTCGATCAAGAGATCGACTCGCCGAGAGAGACCCCTCACCCGTCTCGCCGCTTTGCGGCGAGCCACCCTCTCCCACAAGGGGAGAGGGAAACGCTACCCGGCCGCAGGCAGCGCACTCTCCGACGCGACGCCCCACGGCCGATCGGCCGAGGCAAGGCCGATCAGGCGTCCCTGGATGTAGTCGCAGCCCCACTCGCGCAGCATATTTGCGGCTTCGTCGTCCTGCACCCATTCGGCCACGGTCTTGATCTCGAGGCGGCGGGCGAGATCGATCAGGGTCTGCACGAAGGCGCGGTCGTCGGCGGAATGGGTGATGTTCTGCACGAAGGCGCCGTCGATCTTGACGATATCCACGCCGAGCTTGCGCAGATTGCGGAACGAGGTGTAGCCGGCGCCGAAATCGTCGATGGCGATGCGGCTGCCGAAATGCTTGAGGCGGCTGACGAAGGCGCGGACGTCGTCGATGTCCTGGATCGCGACCGTCTCGGTGATCTCGACGATCAGCCGCTCGGCAACACCGGGATGCGCGAGCATCAGCGATTCGATGCCCGCCCACCAATCCGGGTCCATGGTCGTGTCCGGGGAGATGTTGAGGCTGAGACAGATGTCGGGCGCCGCCGCGAGTTCTGCGACCACGAGCTCGAGCACGCGGTGATCGACCAGGCGGATCAGGCCGAGCCGTTCGGCCACCGGCACGATGTCGGGGGCGAGCAACACCTGGCCGTCGCCCTGGTCCATGCGCACCAGACATTCGTGGAAGGCGCGCTCGCGCGAGACGGCGGACACCACCGGCTCGTAGGCAAGCCGGATGCGGCGCTCGTTCAGCGCGGTGACGATTTCGTCGGTGACGCGGATATTGACCCGGCGCTGCGCGTCGCGCGCCGCATCCGGGCGCCAGGCTGCGAACGAGCCGGCGCGGCGGCGCTTGGCAGCGTCCAGGGTCTCATGGGCGCGGTTGACGGCCTCGTCGGTGGTGCGGGCGTAGCGCGGCAGGCTGACCGCGCCGATCGACGCAGTGACCGACACCGGCCCTGATTTCGTCGGCACCACCTCGTCGCGGATGCCGGCGAGGAAGCGCTCGGCGGCGACGTTCATGTCGTCGACGGTGCAGTTCTTGAGGATCAGGCCGAACTTGTTGCCGGAGAAGCGCCCCAGCACGTCGCCGCCGCGCAGGCGCGCGCGAATGCGCCTGGCGACGTCGAGGATCACGGCATCGGCAACGTCGAAGCCGAAGGCGTCGTTGACGCGGGCGAGATGATCGATACCGACCAGCATGAAGGCCGCAGTCGAGCGGAAACGGGTCGTCTCCTCGATCGCCTCGGCGAGGGCCGCGACCAGATGCGCGCGGTTGAGCTCGCCGGTCAGCGGATCGACGCGGGCCAACTTGGTCAGTTCCTCGTCGCGGGCGTGGCGCTCATTGTTGATGCGTACGGAGCCGATCGCGCGCACGGGGCGGCCATCGGGGCCGGCGAACCAACGGCCGGTCTCCTCGATCCAGACCACCGGATCGGAGGCGCTCATGCGAACGCCGTACTCGACCCGGTAGGGCGTGCCGTCGGCGCCGTGCACGGGGGAGGTCTGCGCCAGCGCCGCGGTCCGCAGCGACTGCACGGGCTCGATCAGCTTGGCGAATTCGGCGCCGGTCGCGAGCCGCTCGGCAGGAATCCCGGGAAAGATGCTGGCAGCCTGCTCGCCCCAGACCATGACATCGCTGGCGAGGTCCCAGGCGAACACGGCCTGGCCGAGCGCGGCCAGGATGTCGGAGGCTTGCGGCAATGCAGGGGTCAAAATCGCCTCGTTTCGGGACAGTGGAGAAGTCCTGGGCCGGCACAGGATAAAGCCAGATTCGTCCCCGACCCTAGGCAAAGTTGATAAACAATTTGGAAACCACGTTTGTCCGGCGTGCGGAACCAAACGGGCCCGGCCGGCATGGGCCTTGCGAGTACAGGACTCGCACCGGCTCCTGCGTCCCGAAACGCGACAATCTCGCCGGATCAACGGTGAATGCGATGTTGGGTACTGATCGAGCGGATGCAGCGAACAACGCCATAGGCACGGCCCTGGTGCCGCTGATGCCGACGTTGCGATGGGTTCACAAGGCTCCGCTGCCGCGCCCCGATCCGAGCTTCGTCACCCAGCTCATCGCCAATGCCGAGTATCCGCCTCAGACGGGCCGCTTCCGTCGTGCATCTTCCGAGGTTGCGCGGGCTGCCTATGGCAGCAAGCGTCCGCTGGAAACCGTCACCGCACGGACGCGGCAGGTAGCCTGAGGCCGGTCAGCGCAGCGGCGTATCCGGCGAGGGGGGCGTACCGTTGCCCGGCTGAAGATGGGGCGAGGGTATTTCCGGCGAGGCGGCGGCCGGCGCCGGCTTCGGCGCCGGGTGATCCATCAGCACGGATTCGGCGACGGACTGCGCCGAGGGGGCAGGCGGCGCCGCCGGCGCCGCCTGCGATGCAACCACCGGCTCGAACTTGCGCTCGGACTCCGCATCCTCTGCCGGCGCTTCGGACTTGCGCCTGGATTTGCGAGGCGCCGGCACCGTCGTCTCGGCGACATAGGTGACGCGGCGACGTGCGCGCTGAGCAATGCCAGCGAAAAAGTCCGCCATCGCCAGCAGCACCAGCAGGAAGAAGGTGGAGTTGCCGAATTTGGGCCACATCACGAATTCGGCGGCGGCGGCACCGAAGACGATCAGCGACAGCAGATGATCCATCAGGAACTTCGAGCCCGGCCGCGCGCCCTTCACCACCTCGAGCAGCAGCAGTACCACGCCGAGTGCGAGCAGGAGATCCGCGAGCGTGACCGGCCAGGTCTCGCCAGAGACCATCGGCACACTGAATAGCACGTCCGTGAACGACACGGTCGGCATCAGGAAGGCGATGATGTTGTAGACCGCGAGCGGAATCAGGAGCAGCGGGAAACCGACCATCGGCGAGATGCCTTCTCGATCAGGATGTCCGGACAGAACAATGCAGCGGCGAAGCATTCGCTCCGCCGCCGTCACCGTCTATCTCATGAGTTGGCCGAAAGCAGGCAGGCGGATCATCCCGCCTGAAGAAAGTCCTGGCTTCAGGACTCTTTCTTCTTCAGGACCTGGCGGCCCTTGTACATGCCGGTCTTGAGGTCGAGATGGTGCGGACGACGAAGCTCGCCGGAGTCCTTGTCTTCCACATAGGTCGGCTTCTTGATGGCGTCAGCCGAGCGGCGCATGCCACGGCGCGACGGCGAGGTTTTTCTTCTCGGAACGGCCATTTCAACATCCTCTAGGGATTGGTGTCATCAGGGCATCGTCCGCGACGGGACGGCTCAGCACCCGCAAATAACGAGGCGAGCTGAATGCCGATCAAGGCCGCGCTTATAGAGGAAGGTTGTGCGTAAAGCTAGGCTCTTGGGCCGGAAAATGAGCCCGGAACGGGCCCAAAATCAGCGATTTTCCCGCCAGCAGGTCGCAAGCGAGTTCGCCTGCCCTCGCGCCATATAGGTGGCCGCCAGCCGCCGGACACCCGGTCCCGGAGTCCGGGCGCTGCGTTTCACCGGGTTCGGCAGGACCGAGGCCAGAAGTGCCGCCTCCCGGGGCGAGAGGTTTTCGGCCGATTTGCCGAAGGCGTAGGTGCTGGCTGCCTGGACGCCGAATTGCCCCTGGGGACCGAGTTCGGCGATGTTGAGGTAGATCTCGAGAATCCGTTGCTTGGGCAGGATGAGGTCGATCCAAAGCGCCAGTGGAAATTCGAGCGCCTTGCGGACGTAATCGCGGCCCTGCCACAGGAACAGATTCTTCGCGACCTGCTGGGTGATGGTGGACGCGCCGCGGAAGGCGCCGCCATCCTCCCGCGCGTCGTCGATCGCCTCGCGTAATGCGCCCCAATCGATGCCGTGATGCTTGCAGAAATGGGCATCCTCGGCCGCCACCACCGCGCGCGGCAGATGAGGCGACATGTCGGTCAGATCGATCCACTCCCGCTGCATCGGCCCGCCCTGCAAGCTGCGCCAGGCCATCAGCGTCGAAACAGGGTGGCCGGCGCGGTAGAACGGCGCGATCACATAGGGCGCGAGGACCACGACTGCGAGCACAACCAGCAGGATTTTGACGAAGCGCAAATCGACCTTTCCGGCGCAAACTGAACCACGGCCACGGGCTGGAGCATTAACACCATGATTATTCGGGCCTTTTCCAGCACTTTTTAGGCCTTCCAAACGATTGACTGGGGCGGGCGCATAAAGGATTGTCCCGCCGAATTTTAGTTCTGGAGCCCCTCTTGATGACCGGCACGTCCCCGTCCGATTTCGCCAAACGTCTGGACAAGACCGCTGATGACACCGAGGCCCTGCTCGGGCGCCTGCTGTCGGACGACATCCTGCACGACGAAATCGCCCGGCCCAAGCGACTGATGGACGCAATGCGCTATTCGAGCCTCAACGGCGGCAAGCGCCTGCGCCCGTTCCTGGTGGTCGAGAGCGCCGCCGTGTTCGGCGTGCCGCGCGAGGCGGCCCTGCTCGTCGGCGCCGCGCTCGAATGCATCCATTGCTATTCGCTGATCCATGACGACCTGCCGGCCATGGACAATTCGGACCTGCGCCGTGGCCGTCCCACCCTGCACAAGCAGACCGACGACGCCACCGCGATCCTCGCCGGCGACGGCCTCCTGACGCTCGCCTTCGACATCATCACCCGCGACGAGGTCCATCGCGACGCCAATGTTCGGCTGCTCTTGACGCGCGCGCTGGCGCGCTGCGCCGGCATCGGCGGCATGGTCGGCGGCCAGATCCTCGACCTCGCCGGCGAAGGTCGCTTCGGCGGCAACGAGCCGATCGACGTTGCCCGTATCCAGCAGATGAAGACCGGCGCGCTCCTGCGCTACGGCTGCATCGCCGGCGCGATCCTCGGCCAGGCCTCGAAGGCGGAATATCAGGCGCTCGACGATTACGGCCGCGCGCTCGGCGAAGCGTTCCAGATCGCCGACGATCTGCTCGACGTCGAGGGCGACGCGGCCGCGCTCGGCAAGCCGGCCGGTGCGGATGCCGCCCTCGGCAAGACCACTTTCGTCACCCAGCTCGGGATCGAAGGCGCCAAGCAGCGCGTGCGCGACCTGCTCGCGCGCGCCGACAGCGCCGTCTCGATCTTCGGCGATCGCGCCGCCGTATTGCAGGCCGCGGCGCGCTTCGTCGCCGAACGGAAGAACTGACGCACCCCGATGGCCGGCGGAAAAGAGGATCCCGTCCTCGTCCGCTTCCGCCGGATGTCGCGGCCGATGCGGCTGATCTATGCGCGGCCGCGGACCTTCATCGCGCTCACCGTGGGCATCCTGGTCTGCCTGATGTTGCCGGGGACATACCGGGTCGTGACACGGCTCCTGCTCGGCTGGGACGCGCTGATCGCGGTCTATCTCGTGCTGGTCTATGCGATGATGCTGTGCAACGACCACCAGCATATCCGCCGTGCCGCAGCGATGCAGGATGACGGCCGCTTCGTGATCCTGCTCGTGACCGCGACCGGGGCCTTTGCCAGCATCGCGGCGATCGTCTCCGAGCTCGGCACCCCGCATCGCGGCGCGCTCGAGCTGACGATCGCCATCGCCACCATCGTGCTGTCATGGGCTGCGGTGCACACGACGTTCGCGCTGCATTACGCGCATGACTATTACCGCAACGCCAAGCCGGGCGGCCTGCAATTCCCGAGCGCCGGCCAGGAAGACCACGCCGACTATTGGGATTTCGTCTATTTCTCGTTCGTGATCGGCATGACCGCGCAGGTCTCCGACGTCGGCATCACCGACAAGACCATCCGCCGCACGGCCACGGCGCATGGGATCGCGTCGTTCATCTACAACACGGCGCTGCTGGCGCTGACGGTGAACATCGCGGCGAGCGCGATCTCGAACTGATCCGGTCGTCCCGGCGGACGCCGGGACGACATTTGATAGTGCTCAGTAGCAGACCTCGGCATGGGAGTCGTTGCCGGGTCCGCCGCCACCGCGATATTCGAGACGGCAACCGCGATGGACCGGACGACAGCCGGTGCTGTTGCAAATAACCTGCCCGCCACCCGAGGTGCGGCCGGCGCCGGCGGCGGCAGCGATGCCGGCAGCAGCACCATAGCCGCCCGCCGCACCCGCAGCCACGCCGCCGGACTGACGACGTTGCGGAGCGGGACGCTCATCGCCATCGTCACGCTTGGCCGTCGCAGGCTTGGCCGTCACAGGCTTGGCCTTGGCCGGCTTGGCTGCACGCTGCTTCTGGCATTCATTGTCGTCGTTGACCGCATAGCCCTCGCGGCAGACGATCCTGGTGCATTTGTCGCCGTCAGCCTTGAAGCCGTGCTCGCAGACCAGCGGACAGACGCGCGATGGCTTCGACTTGACGGCATCGAGCGCGTCGGTGCTCGCCACCTTCACGTCGAGCTTGGTGCCGGCATAGCGATTGAACTGCGACAGCGATCGCTGCGCGGACGTATTCCAATTTCCGTCGGCCTGCCCGGAGAAGCACCCGACGCGGCCGAGCTCGGCCTGCACCGAGCGGTTGAGATCGGCCGGCGTCGCCGCAGGCGTCAGCGAGGCGACGTTGGTGCCTGCGGCGTTCGCCGTGCTGGGCGCAGCGCTCGCCGCCGCAGCGGCGAGGTTGACGCGCTGCTGCTCGGCGGCGGCCGCCTGCTGCTGCGCCTCCTCCTTGGCCTTCTGCGCGGCAAGCTGCGCCTGCTCGGCAGCCTTTGCATCGGCCGCGGCCCTGGCCTGCGCATCCTTCTGCGCGCCGAGCGCAGCAAGACGGTCGCGCTCCGCCTCGGCCTGCTTGGCCTTCGCGATCGCCGCCGCATGCGCCTGCTCGGCGCCGATCCTCTCGAGCTGGAGCTTGGCGAGGCTCGCATAGAAACCGTCGGGATGCTGGGCGAGGAAAGCTTCCCACGCCGCCCTGTTGCCGACCTGGAGCGCGAGTTCGTAGTCGCGGCGGATATCGGCCTGGGGATTGCTCGCCGGCGTTACGGCCGCAACCCTGACCGGTACCAGCGGCACGTCCTCGCCGCCGAGCGAACCGTAGACGAACGGCTCCTGCTTGTTGCCGGTCGATTTGAGCACCTCATCGCGCACGAAGCCGAAGGCGCGGCGGACGTCGAGGCCCGGCGTGGTCAGATGCTTCGAGAGCGCAACCGTAAACGGACTGTTGACGCCGTCGCCGTCCTGCGCGGTGAACCCGGCCTTCGCCGAATAGGCAATCAGCGTATTGGGGCTGTTCGGCTCGACCTGGGCAAGGCCCCGGCCGAAGCTGCGCGAGGCGACCGTGCGCTTCATCTTCTTGCCGAACGGATTGTCGCGGCAGGCGTCCAGGATTACCAGGCGAAGCTGCTTTGCGGGCTCGACCGCGACCAGGATGCGATCGAGCGAAAGTGCCTCGTCGTAGACGTCGGTGTCGCGCTCGAGCTTGGCATCGACGGGGATCAGGTAGTTGGAACCTTCGACCTCGATGCCGTGGCCGGCATAGTAGACCACGGCGATATCGGCATCGCGGGTGGCGTCCGCGAAGTCGCGGAGCACGCGCCGCGTCTCCAGCGCCGACAAATCGTGGCGGGACTCCACGATGTCGAAGCCGGCCTCCTTCAACGTCTTCGCCATCACAGACCCGTCATTGACGGGGTTGGCGAGAGATGGCGCATGCTGATAGGCCGAGTTGGCCACCACCAGCGCGACGCGCTTGCCGGCAACAGCGGGCCCGGCGCCGATGAGCAGGCCGAGGGCGACGACGAGCGGACAAAGTCTGAGCAAACTGCGCATGACACCACTTCCGATAGTTCCGGGCCATTCGACCCTTTGGGGACCGCTTTAGCAGCATCCACCGCCGGCGCTTGTGATGGAGGTCACGAAGGGACGCCGACGACAGGCCAAGACCCCCTCATGGTTTGTCGCGCCAACACTGATGCGGTTCGCCATGAATGGCCGTGCGAACCCGTCGGACTCCCCCGATGTGCTCCAGATATTGCGGCAGATCGTCCGTAATCTCGCACCAAGGCGCCTCAAGCCCACGAAAACATGGGCACTCGGCCGGATCGAGGGGGCATCGACCAGGGTTCCCATGGCGACGTGCAGCCATTGTCCGTCCCGGACCCGCGAGCCGCACCGGGCACAATGCGCGTCATGGTAGTCTCGTCGCCGACAATCATCCGGAAGGTCCCCACCTCTATTAACGCGGAGCTGGTCGCGCGGGATGCCGGCGAACGGCTTGAAGGCGGCGCCGGTGGCGCGGCTGCGGTTCGAGCAATGACAGTTCATCGCATGGGCGGATTCGCCGCCACCTCGAAGCCGACGCTGCGGCAGTAGCATTCACCGATCAGGATGCGAGCGTTCGAATTCTCTGAACCGTTCATTCCACGTCCTTCGCAATTGGCGAGAGACACCCATAGCGCATTTCGATCTCTCCGACTAAGTTCGACCGAAACCATCATGCAAAGGAATGACCCATGAGCCAGGACCGGTCGAGCGTCGAAGCCGTCGTGCAATGCTACTTCGACGGACTGTATGAAGGCGATGCCGAGAAGCTCGGCGCCATCTTTCACCCCTCCGCCGATCTGCGCTGGGTCGAGAAGGGCGAACTCCAGGTTCTGACCGTGCCCGACTGGCTCGACCGCGTGCGCAAGCGCGCCTCGGCCAAGGCCGAAGGCAAGCCGCGCGAGGATTTCATCGTCACCATCGACCGCTCCGACGACAAGACCGCCTTCATCAAGGTGCGCTGCCAGCTGCCGCCGCGCTATTTCACCGATTATCTGGTTGCGATGAAGCTCGCCGATGGCTGGCAGATCGTGTCGAAATCGTATCGGTACGACCTGAGGGATTGAGGGCGCACTCTCGTGCTGTCCGACATCGAGCACACTCGCTCCCCCCTCCTTCATTGCGGACAAAGCAATCCGCTCCATCTCCCGCCCGTGCTCGCCTGAAGATCACCATGCACCTGGACCGCCGTTCCCTGCTCGCCTCGCTCTGCTGGATGGCCGCATCTCCCGCGCTTGCCGCGGAGGCGCCGCCCGAGTTCGAGTCCTACGAACGCGACAGCGGCGGCCGGGTCGGGCTTTATGCGGAGAATCTGGCGACCCGCGCAAAGCTCGCTCGGCGCGCCGACGAGCGGTTCGTGATGTGCTCGACGTTCAAGGCTTCGCTGGCGGCCTGCGTGCTGGCGCGGGTCGACCGCGGCGAGGAGCAGCTCACGGCCATGATCCCCTACGGTCAGGCGGACCTGCTGGAATACGCGCCGGTGGCGAGGGAGAATCTCGCGGCCGGCAAGATGTCGGTCGGCGACATGTGCAAGGCGATCGTCGAGCTCAGCGACAACAGCTGCGCCAATCTGCTGCTGGCGCGGATCGGAGGTCCCGCCGCGCTCACCGCATTCTGGCGATCGCTCGGCGACACCACCTCGCGGCTCGACCACACCGAACCCGAGCTCAACCGCTCCCCGCCCGGCGATCCCCGGGACACCACGACGCCGTCGGCGATGGCAGGAAGTTTGCGACGACTGGTGATCGGCGAAGCATTGTCGCCGGCCTCTCGCGCGAAGCTCACGGACTGGATGGTGAACTGCAAGACCGGCGGAAACAGGCTGCGAGGCGGCCTGCCGGCAAGCTGGAAGATCGGCGACAAGACCGGCTACAACGGCAAGGACGCAGCGGGCGACATCGCGGTGGCTTGGCCGAAGCCCGACACCCCGATCCTGATCACGCCTATGTCCAAGGCGGCACGCCGACCCCGCCACAGATCGCCGCGCTGTTTGCACAGATCGGCCGGATGGTGGCCGACCGCCTGGTGTAAGCCGCACCGCATTGACGGTGCCGCCGCTTCCGGGTCAAGACAGACCGTCATGGAAGCGAAATTTCAGACTTTTCTCATCCTGCTTGCCGTGCTGGCTGTCACCGCACTGGCGGCGCGCCGGTTCAACATCGCGCCTGCGATTCTCCTGATGCTCTCCGGTGTCGGCCTCGCCTTCGTGCCGGGCATGCCACCGGTCGAGCTGCCGCCGGAACTGGTGCTCCTGATGGTCCTGCCGCCGCTGATCTATTCGGCGAGCGTCGCCATGAGCTGGCGCGAATTCAGGAACAATCTGCGCCCCATCGTGCTGCTCGCGGTCGGCGCGGTCATCTTCACCGCAGCGATGGTGGCGGCCGCCACGCACTATTTGATCGGCCTGCCCTGGACGATCGGCTTCCTGTTGGGTGCCATCGTCGCGCCGCCCGACGTGGTGGCGCCGCTCGCGATCGCGCGGCGTCTTAATTTGCCCCGCCGCATCCTGGTCATACTCGAGGGCGAAGGCCTCGCCAACGACGCCACGGCGCTGATCCTCTACCGTTTCGCGCTTGCCGCGATCATGGTCGGGCACTTCTCGTTGCCGCTCGCGGGGGGCGAATTCCTCCTCATCGTCGCCGGCGAGATCGCCTTCGGCATCGGCGTCGGCTGGCTCTCTTTGCGCTTCCGCAAATGGTCCGGGGATCCGCAGGTCGAGCTGACGCTCTCGCTGATCACGCCCTATGTCTCGTACTGGCTGCCCGAGCATGTCGGCGGCTCCGGCGTGATCGCAACGGTTGCCTGCGGGCTCTATGTCAGCTGGAACGGCCCGTTGCTGATCTCCTCGGCGACGCGGCTGCAAGGCATCTTCTTCTGGGATCTCGTGATCTACCTGATCGAGGGCATGCTGTTCCTGCTCACCGGCTTCCAGATGCGCGCGCTCTACGAAAAATCCAAGACTTTCCCGCTCGACGACATTCTCGTCGCGACCGCGGTCGTGCTCGTGATCGTCGTCGTCGCGCGCTTCGCCTGGCTCTTTCCTGCGACCTATCTGCCGCGGATGCTCTCGAAGTCCCTCCGCGAGCGCGATCCCTCGCCGCCATGGCAATGGCCGTTCGTGCTCGCCTTCACCGGCGTGCGCGGCGCTGTGTCGCTGGCTGCCGCGCTGGCGTTGCCGTTCACGCTGCCGAATGGCGAGGCGTTTCCGTATCGCGATCTGATCCTGTTCGTCGCCTTCGGTGTCATCTTCGTCACGCTGATCGGCGTCGGACTGACGCTGCCGCCGGTGGTGCGCTGGCTCGGGGTCGCCGAGGCGGGCCGTACCGAGCACGCCGCCGAGCACGAGGCCGAGATCGCCGCCCGCCGCCGGGCGCTCGATGCAGCTCTCAGATCGCTGGATGCGCTGACCGTCGAAAAGCAAGTGTCGGACGAAGTGATGCGGCTGCTCCGTGCCCGCCACGATATTCGCGTCAGCCAGCTGCCCGATTCACTCGATCCCAACCATCACGATGTCTCGATCGACGGCACCGCGCTGACCCGCGAGTTGATCACCGCCGAACGCAAGTTCATCCATGATCTCCTGCGGAACGGCCAGATCACGGACGAGACACGACGACGCATCGAGCGCGACCTGGATCTGGAGGAGGCAAGTCTTGCGAACCGTGAGTATCGGGAAGCGCCGCTGTAGGTCTCGTCTAGACAGCGGAGCAGATTATCGCCTCTCGCAAAACTGCCTCACCGCAGCGGCGACAGCTCCGGCGACGGCCTCGTGCCGTTCCGGCGAGTTCAGCTCCATTTCCTCGTCGCGGTTGATGATCGAGCCGGCCTCCAGCAGCACCGCGGCGCTGCGCGTCCGCGACAGCACGACGAGCCCGTCATAGCGGTAGACGCCGACGTCCTTGTCGAGCAGCTGGCGCCGGTGGCGGCCCATCACCGGCAGGGTGTACTGGCTGGCATAGCGCAGGCCCTGCTCCTTCAACTGCCTGCCGATCATCCGGGCCAGCATCAGGCTGGTGGCGAAGTGCGGGTTCTGCCGTGACACGAACAGCGAATGTCCGGAAAAGCGGTCGCTGAAATAGCTCCTTGCGCCGTCGAACTCCCAGGTCTCGAGCAGCTTGTCCGGCACCGAATCATGATGGACCGACAGGAACAGATCGGCCCGGCCTTGGTTCGCGGCGCTGACGCGCTTGAGAAGGCTCGGCCGTGCCTTGCCGTCCGTGACGAGCAGGCGGGTTTCGGCAAAGCCCTCGGACTTGAGCTTCGCCGTGATCAGCCGTGCGAGGCGGAAGTTGAAGCCGAACTCCGGATCGTTGCGCGCGCTGAGCGCGCCGTAGGAGTCGGGCGTGTGCCCGACATCCACGACGATCCGGAACTTCGGCATCTCGCACCTGGCAGGCGGCGACGACGGCCCGGCTTTCGTGGTCTTTCGCGCCACAGCAGCATGACCGGCGTCCGGGGTCGCCAGCGACGACACCAAGATCGACGCGACCAGCCCGACGATGATCCTGCGCGACTGCCCCAAACTCTGCTCCCCGCCGCAGTTCGCGGGCGATCGAGGTAACCCGCGATTTGTAGTCGCGAAGATTGGCGTGGGAACGGAGACGCGTCAACGCGAGATCAACATCGTAAGGCTTGCGAGTGAACTCGCGACGGGTCTCGCGATGGTTGCCAGTCGGCACCATCGTAGATTTTGCGGATGCGGCGCTGCTGCTCAAGCATGGAGAAGCGGGCCAAGTCAGCACGATCTCATGCTGACCTGAAAATCACTCCGCCGCCGATACCGGCAGCTTGGCGCCCTGGCCGTAGCGCTGCTCGATGTAGTCGATCACCAGCGCCTTGAAGTCGGCGGAGATGGTCGGGCCGCGCAGCGTGCGGAACTTCTTGCCGTCGACGAAGACGGGCGCGGCCGGGGCTTCGCCAGTGCCGGGCAGCGAGATGCCGATATTGGCATGCTTGGATTCGCCCGGGCCGTTGACGATGCAGCCCATCACCGCGACGTTGAGCTCTTCCACGCCGGGGTATTTCGTCTTCCAGGTCGGCATCTCGTCGCGGATGAAATCCTGGATCGAGCGCGCCAGTTCCTGGAACGTGGTCGAGGTGGTGCGGCCGCAGCCCGGGCAGGCCGCCACCAGCGGCACGAAGGTGCGGAAGCCCATGGTCTGCAACAGCTCCTGGCCGACCTGCACTTCCCGAGTGCGGTCGCCGCCGGGCTCGGGCGTCAGCGAGATACGGATGGTGTCGCCGATGCCCTGCTGCAAGAGGATGCCGAGCGCAGCCGAGGAGGCCACGATTCCCTTCGAGCCCATGCCGGCCTCGGTCAGGCCGAGATGGATGGCGTAGTCGGAGCGGCTTGCGAGGTCCTGATAGACCGCGATCAGATCCTGCACCGCCGAGACTTTTGCGGAGAGGATGATGCGGTCCTTCGGCATGCCGAGCTCTTCGGCGCGCGCTGCCGACAGCAGCGCGGACTGCACCATGGCCTCGCGCGTCACCGCGCGCACGTCGCGCGGATTGGGCGAAGCGGCATTCTCGTCCATCAGCTTGGTCAGGAGTTCCTGGTCGAGCGAGCCCCAATTGGCGCCGATGCGGACCGGCTTGTTGTTCTTGTTCGCGATTTCGATGATGTCGGCGAACTGGGTGTCGCGCTTGTCCTTGAAGCCGACATTGCCGGGATTGATGCGGTACTTGGCGAGTGCTTCGGCGCAGGCCGGGTAGGCCGCGAGCAGCTTGTGGCCAATATAATGAAAATCGCCGATCAGGGGCGTGGTGATCCCGCGCTTGGCGAGGCCGTCGCGGATGTGCGGGACCGCGGCCGCGGCCTCCTCGCGGTCCACGGTGATGCGGACCATTTCGGAGCCGGCGCGCGCGAGCGCTGCAACCTGGGCGATGGTACCGTCGATATCGGCGGTGTCGGTGTTGGTCATCGACTGCACGACGATCGGCGCACCGCCGCCGACGGCGACGTTGCCGACCTTGACCTGGGTGGTCCGGTGGCGAGGCGCGGGGCCTGCGATGTCCGAAACGATGGGGCTTTCGAGCTTGTTCATGGGGTCCAAATATCAGGTTTTGGTGACGTTCAGCAATGCGTCGCGTGGCGCCGCGGTAGCCGGGCTTGGGCGGTTAACCAGAAAAAGCCCAACGATTACAAGGACCGCAGCGGCTGCAAATGCCAGGCTCAGGGTGTCGTGCATGATGAAATAGCTACCGACGACGCCGAACAAAGGGGTGATGAAGGTAAAAGCGGACAATTTGCTGGCCGAATAGGTTTTCACCAGCGCGAACCAAAGCGTGAACGTGGTTCCCACCACCCAGATCGCCTGGAACGCCATCAGGCCGAGCGACAGCGGGCTGGGCGTGTGCGTGATGGATTCGCCGAACAGCCAGGCCGCCGTCCCGAGGATCGGGATCGAGGTCGCGACCTGGTAGCCCAGCGCCTTCTCGGGCGCGGCGAAGCGCAGGCGGGTGCCCTTGGCGACCAGCGTCGTTGCCGCCCACAGCGCGGCTCCGCCGACGATCATGAGATCGCCGAGCAGGACGTGCGAATCGACATTGGGCTGAGGCACGCCGATCGCAAGCGCGACACCGGCAAAGCTGATGGCCAGTCCGAGCCATTGCGAGGCCCCGAGACGCTCGCCGAGCACCTGATAGGAGCCGAGCGCGACGAAGAACGGCGCCGTGTAGAGGAACACCACCGCGCGCGAGGCAGTGGTGAAGTGCAGCCCCTGGAAGATCAACACGAACTCGATGCCGAACATCACCCCGGCGACCAGACCCGGCTTCCACGTGCGGTCGTTCTCGAAGAAATTGACGCCGCGAAGGGTGCCGATGATGAACAGCACCGGCAGCGCGCCCATCGAGCGGATGGCGGCCTGCAGCATCGGCGGGATATCGGGCAGCACCAGCTTGACCGCGATCTGGTTGAACCCCCAGGTCAGGCACAGCATCAGCATCAGGGCGATGGCGCCGGCACTGAGGGGGCGCGCGGCGGATGGGTTGACTTGAGGTGAGGACATCTCTTCCCGAAAACCGGCTTTGCGCCGTTGTTGGCTAGTCAGCTTGCTGGCAATGGGTGCAGACGCCCGTGATCTCCACCACGGACAGTTTGGGGGCGAAGCCCGAACTGCGCGCGGCGGCGTTGAGGTCCTTGGCGAAGGACGCCGAGGAAATCTCGCCGACGAGGCCACAGCGCTCGCAGATCAGGAACGCCATCGCGGAGGTCGCGTCGTGGTCATGGGCCGCGCAGGCGAGATAGGCGTTGCGACTCTCGATGCGGTGCACAAGGCCGTTGGCCATCAGGAAGTCGAGAGCACGATAGACCGTGATCGGCGCCGGCCGCGAGATGGACTTGGCGAGTTCGTCGATGATCTCATAGGCGCCGAGCGGGCGGTGACTGGACAGAAGCGCTTCCAGCACCTGACGGCGAATCGGCGTAAATTTCTGTGCGCGCTGCTCGCAGACGAACTCGGCATGCGCCAGCGCGTCCGCGGTACAGCGGCCGTGGTCATGGTCGGGCGCGGGGAATGCCGGCTTTGTGAGGGTCATGTGCCGGTCTTCTACCATTTCATCCGCGGAACCCAAAGCACGACACTGCGAACGGCTGCCAGCCATGCGGGTGCTGCGGGACAGCCTCCTGCCAACTCGCATGGGAATAATCATAAGCTTGCTTATTATATGGAATGCTTATCGGAGACAAAGCTCATGACGCGCGGGTCGGTCGACCAGAATTTCCTGTTCACGCTCGGCGAGCTCTACCGCCTGCTGCGCGTCTATGCCGACAAGGAGGCGTCCCGCTTCGGTATCACCCGCGCCCAATGGGCGGTGCTTGCCAAGGTCGAGCGCAGCGAAGGCATGAAGCAATCCGAGCTCGCCGAGCTTCTGGAGATGCAGCCGATCACGCTGACCCGCCTGATCGACAAGCTCTGCGACAACGACTGGATCGAGCGACGCAGCGATGCTTCGGACCGTCGGGTCAAGCGCCTTTACCTCAAGAAGGCCGGGCGGCAACTGCTCGGCCGCATGAGCAGCCTGAGGTCGGAGATCACGGCGAACGCGCTCGACGGCATTGCGCCGGCCGACGCCCATCGCCTCCTCACCCAGCTCGAAACCATCAAGGAAAACGTGCGGACCGCGATCCAGGCATCCGGCGCGGAGCAGGCACGCAAGGAGCAGCGCTATGGCTGATCAAGTCATCAAGTTCCAGCCCGAGCAGAAGAGCGACAGCGGCCAGCCGACCAAGAAGGCCGGCACCGATCCGCGCCGCCGCCTGCTGGCGGGCCTGCGCCGCTACCGCCGCTTCCTGCTCCTGGTCGTGCTGCCGGTCATCGTCGCTGTCGGCGGCGTCACCTTCTATCTGCATGGCGGCCGCTATGTCGGCACCGACGATGCCTATGTCGGCGCGCAGAAGGTGCTGGTGACGCCCGACATCTCCGGCAAAATTCAAAAGGTGGTCGTGAAGGAGGGCCAGACGGTCAAGCAGGGCGACGTGTTGTTCGAGATCGATGCCGTGCCGTTCCACCTCGCCGTGGACGAGGCCAAGGCGCAGCTGATGCAGGCGCAGACGACCTACGAAAACCTGCGCGCCAACATCAAGATCTATGGCGACATGCTCAACCTTGCCCAGCAGGGCGTCGATCTGAAGCAGCGCGATGTCGAGCGCAAGCAAGCGCTGGTAAAGAACAATTACGGCTCGCAGCTCGACCTCGACAACGCCTCGAACGCGCTGGTCACGTCCGGATCCGTCGCGCAATATGTCAAGCAGCAGCTCTCGACGGCGAAGACGCAGCTGCTCGGCAATCCCGACCTGCCGCTGGAACAATTCCCGGCCTACGCGGAGGCCAAGGCCAAGCTCGACAACGCCGAGCGCAATCTCGACCATACCGTGGTCCGTGCCTCGATGGGTGGCGTGGCGACGCAGGTGGAGCAGATCCAGCTCGGCCGCTACGTCGCTGTCGGCACGCCGGTGTTCTCCATCATCGACGTCGCCCATCCCTGGGTCGACGCCAACCCGAAGGAGAGCGACCTCACCTATGTCACCGAAGGCCAGCCGGTGACGCTCGAGGTCGACGCGTTCCCGAACCACGTCTTCAAGGGCAGGATCGGCTCGCTTTCGCCGGGCACCGGTGCGCAATTCGCGATCCTGCCGCCGCAGAACGCCACAGGCAATTTCGTCAAGGTGGTGCAGCGCGTGCCGATCCGCATCTATTTCGACGAGACCGACAAATATGTGCGGAAGCTGAAAGCCGGCATGAGCGTCTATGCCACGATCGACACCGGCCACAAGCGCTCTCTCGCCGGCCTGTTCGGCCTGTCGGCGACCGCGGGCCAGGATAAAGACCAAGACTAAAAATAAGGACTGATCCGATGTCCGGCCCCAATGCCAGCCTGATGGTGCCCGGCCTGCGCCGGAACATGGTGACGATCTGTGCCATGACCGCGACCATCATGCAGGCGCTGGACACCACCATCGCCAACGTCGCCCTTCCCTACATGCAAGGCAGCCTGTCGGCCTCGCAGGACCAGATCAACTGGGTGCTGACCTCCTACATCGTCGCCGCCGCGATCATGACGGCGCCGGTGGGCTGGATCGCCAATCGCTTCGGTCGCAAGCGCATCTTCATCATCTGCGCGGCCGGCTTCACCATGGCCTCGGTGCTGTGCGGCCTCGCCCAGGACATCAACCAGATGGTGCTTTTCCGACTGCTGCAGGGCGTGTTCGGCGCCGCCCTGGTGCCGCTGTCGCAATCGGTCATGCTCGACTACTACACGCTCCAGGAGCGCGCCAAGGCGATGGCGATCTGGGGCATGGGCGTGATGATGGGCCCGATCATGGGACCCTCACTCGGCGCCTGGCTGACCGAGACCTATTCCTGGCACTGGGTGTTCTTCGTCAACCTGCCCTTCGGCGCCATCACCGTGCTCGGCCTCATCGTCTTCATGGACGAGACCGACAGGAATCTCAGCCTCAGATTCGACTGGTTCGGCTTCGCCGCGCTGGCGGTTGCGATCGGCGCGCTGCAGCTCGCGCTCGACCGCGGCGAGCAACTGGGCTGGCTGGAGTCCAACGAGATCCTCGCCGAGTTCATCGTCTCGGCGGCCGCCTTCTACTTCTTCCTGGCGCATTCCTTCACGACCTCGACGCCGTTCATCCGCTTCGCGCTGTTCCGGGATCGCAACTTCGTCACCGGCTGCGTCTTCATGATCGTGATGGGGCTCGTGCTGTTCTCGACCATGGCGCTGGCCTCGCCCTACATGCAGAACGTGATCGGTTATCCCATCATCACCGCCGGCCTGCTGCTGGCGACCCGAGGGCTCGGCACGTTCTTCGCCATGATGCTGGTCGGCCGCATGATGCGCTATGTCGAAGCGCGCACGCTGATCCTCGCCGGGCTGACGCTGACCGCCGGCTCGCTGTTCCAGATGACGGGCTGGACCGACCTGACCCAGGTGCCGGAGATCATTACCGTCAGCGTCATCCAGGGGTTCGGCTTCGGCCTCGTCTTCGTGCCGCTCTCCACCGTCGCGTTCCTGACGCTGTCGAACGAGCTGCGCACCGACGGCACCGCGATGCTGACCCTGATGCGCAACGTCGCAAGCTCGGTCGGCATATCCATCGTGATCGCACAATTGACGCAGGGCACGCGATGGACCTACGCGATCCTGTCCGAGCACATCAACCCGTTCAACCACGCGCTGCAGATGCCCGGCGTCAACGGCATCATCAATCTGTCGACCGACACCGGCCGCGCCATGGCCGACAGGATGGTCAGCGTGCAGGCGCAGATCATCGCCTTCTCCCATGATTACCAGCTGGTGATGTTCTTCGTGCTCTGCACCCTGCCGCTCGCCCTGCTGATCGGCTCGACCAAGGCCACGCTGCGCAAGCAGGCGGCGGGCCCGGAGCATGCGGTGATGGAGTAGCGCAGTTTTCGCGCGATCTCGTGTCCCGGGCGGGGTGCAGCGCCATAGCGCGTCGAAGACGCGCGTGAACGCGGTTACGGCGATGCGCCGCAGAATGGACCATTCTGCGTTAGGCTCTGGGCCCGGCTCGGCAGCGCATCACTGCGTGCTGCGCTGCGTCCGGGGCACGAGAGATCACCCCAACAACTCCTCACAGCCCAGATCATCCACCGCCGCGAACACCCGTTCCAGATTGTTCCACCAGATCAGCGGCGGGAGATTGATGCTCCACTGCCAGACCGGACGCGTGATCTGCCAGAGCACCGCCCAGCGGTAGTCGCGGTCGAGCGCGCCGCGGGTGTAGCCAGTGATGCCGCTCTCGATCAGCGTGTCGTGGTAGAGATTGAGCAGCAGCCGTTCGAGCCCCTGCCTTCGTTCCGGATACCAGTGCATCGCCATCATATAGGCGAGGTCGAGGGTCGGAACATTGATGCTCCACAGATCGAAGTCGAAGATCCGTACAGTCTCGGCGACGCCCGCTCGCGGCAGCAGGAAATTCCAGATATGAGCGTCGCCATGGGTGATGCTGAGGTGACGGCGTGAAAGGTAACGTTGGGACAACCGCTCCGACTGATCGATGAGGCGGCGATAGATGATGCGCCGTTCCTCGCCTAGGCGATCACCGACCAGATCGGCGAAGCGGTCGTAATGGCCGGCAAAGGTCTCCATGCGCTGCGCGCTGTCAGCGGCGCTCGCGAAGGTGCCGACGGTGTCGCCGAGATCCGGGTGGTCCCACCACGCCGCGTGCCAGCGGGCGAGCGTGGTGACGATCGCGACCGCGTGATCGCGCGACGGCGGCAGTGGCCATTGGGCCGGCGTCGCATGGCTGTCGGTGAGATCTTCGAGCAGGAGATGCCAGGCAAGGCCATGCTCGTCGAAATGCCCGTCGAAGCAGCGCGGCACCAGCCCCGGCGGCATCTTCGGTGCGAGCTGGGTGTAGTAGCCGACCTCGCGCCGGCCGCCTTCGGCCAGTGCCTGCGCGAAGGCGGAATTGGGGATCTTCACGATCAGCGACTGCGGGGCGCCGGCGGCTTCGCCGACATAGCGCAGGCCAAGCCGGATGATATGCGACACCTCGGTGTCGCGCTGATGCAGCACCTTGATCTCGCGCACGGCGCCGGCGTCGAGCACGCCGCCCCTGCGCAAGGCCGCCGTCAGTCGGGCGGGCTCAACGACCGCCGGCAATTGTGGAGATATCATGAACCACGATGCCCCTGTCCCGCGCCATACTGCACGATCACGCTCCCGGGCACCAGCGGCCGAGTTGCCTCCGGGCTCAGGCCGCAACAGTCGAATCGCGCACGGTTTGCACGACCACCGACCGCAGCTGTTCGAGATCGGCCGCCATCCCCGCAATCGCCTGCCTGACCTCCGCGGCGCGCTCATTCACGGAGGCGGCGTCGCGGCTGACATTGCCGATCTTGGCCGAGACCTCCTTGGCGGCAGACGCCGATTCGGTGATCGACCGCGTAATCTCTCGTGTGGCCGCGTCCTGCTCTTCCATCGCAGCGGCAACCGAGGTCGCCACGCCGTCGATCTCGACGATGTGGCCTCCCATCGTCTCGACCGCATCGACCGCGGCCTGGGTCGAGGCCTGGATCTCCGCGATCAGCCGCCCGATCTCCTCGGTGGACTTCGCGGTCTGGTCGGAGAGCGATTTCACTTCGGCGGCAACCACCGCGAAGCCGCGGCCGGCCTCGCCGGCGCGCGCGGCCTCGATCGTCGCGTTGAGCGCGAGGAGGTTGGTCTGGCCAGCGATGCCCCCGATCAGGTCGGAGACCTCGGCGATCTTCTTCACCGATCCCGCCAGCGCCTGGATGGTCGAACGCGCCTGCTCGCGGCCGGCGACCGCCGATTTGGTGACGGTGCTGGTGCGCGCGACCTGGCCCGCGATCTCGCGGATCGAGGCGCTCAATTCCTCGGCTGCGGCCGAGACGGCCTGCGAGTTGCCGAGCGCCTGTGTCGACGCCGCTGCGACCGCCTGCGATTCCGCGGAGAGTGACTTTGCGATCTCCGACAGGCCCGAGGCGGCCTGCTCGACGCTTTGCGTCGCCGCAGTCGCGGTGTCGACCGAGCGGCCGGTCTCGCGCTCGACCGTTTCGGCCATCTGGTTCAGGGCGGAGCGCTTGGCAAGCGCCGCCTCCTGCTCCTGCCGCAGCTGTTCTTCGCGCAGACGGGAATTCTCGATCGCCGCCTGCTTGAACACCAGAAGCGCGCCCGCCATCGAGCCGACCTCGTCCCGGCGCTGCGCGAACGGGATTTCGGCGGCGAGATCGCCGGTCGCCAGCTTCTGCATCGTGCCGGTCATGCGCACGATCGGCCGCACCACACCGAGGGCAACGCCGAGCAGGCCGGCAGCGATGAAGGCGAGCACGGCGATCGAGACGCCGAGGAGAATATAGAGCATCGCGCTGTCGCGGTCCGCCGCCAACTTTTCCATGGCGGCGTTCTGCTTGTTGGCGCTCTCGACGATGCCGTCGATGATGGCGCGATGCGCGGTATAGGCGTCCTTGAGCTGGGCATAGACGCGCTCGGAGGCAGCCGTGTCCCTGGCCTTGAGCGCCGGCAGCAACTGGTCGGACGCTTTCCAGAATTTCTGCACCTCGGCGTCGGACTTCGAGACCAGCGCGGTCTTGAGGTCGGTCGCCAGGCTGGAGGTGACCCAGAACGCCTTGCGCTCGTCGTAGTCCTTGCGGAGTTGGACCAAGCGCTCGCCATGGGCCGCCAGTTGGTCGGGCTCGCGCATGGCCAGGGTGGCTTCGAGATAGGCCTCGATAATGTATTCCGGCGGCGGCAGGATGTCGGCGATGAGGTCGTTGCCCAGCTTGATGTCGGAATAGAGCGGGCCGCCGACCTTGAGTTCTTTCAGGGCGTACAGGCCGGTCGAAACCACCGCGGCAAAACCAAGGGCGAGAACGATCCCGAACGCGAAGATCGCCGAAGATAAGGACAGACGAAATTTCATTGACAATCCGGGTGGCCGTCGAAACTTCGGTCAACCTAGATGAATACGGTAAATACGGGATTGCTTCGCGCGGAAATTGCAGCTGCGAACCCCGCACAATTACGGGGATTCGACGTCAGGCTCGGCGTTGAGTCAGTGAAACTGACCCATAACCGAGCTTGCGACGGTCGCGGCTGATGCGACGCGCCGGCGCTAATGCGCCCGAGTGAGACATGGGGGCCGAGGACCAGGCCCC
Organism: Bradyrhizobium sp.; assembly: GCA_035575945.1. Taxonomy (GTDB): domain Bacteria; phylum Pseudomonadota; class Alphaproteobacteria; order Rhizobiales; family Xanthobacteraceae; genus Bradyrhizobium. The sequence continues at coordinate 351,683 of DATLXF010000017.1, forward strand.
CACGCCTTGCCGTCACACGTCGAAGAACACCGTCTCGTTGTCGCCCTGGAGCCGCAGATCCAGCCGATAGACCGGCTTGCCGGCATCCCGCGCGGCGGTCAGGGTGGCGCGCCGCTCGGCGGGCACCAGCGCCAGCACGGGATCGGCGGCGTTGCCGGCCTCGTCGCTGAAATAGATGCGGGTGTAGAGATGCCTGAGCATGCCGCGGCCGAACACGGCAAGAAGGATGTGCGGCGCCTGCGGCCTGCCGTTCGGATCCGGCACCGCGCCCGGCTTGATGGTGTCGAAGGAATAGTTGCCGTCCGTGTCGGTGCCGCAGCGGGCAAAGCCGCGGAAGCTCGCATTCGGCAGCGCGCGCTTGTCCTGCGGGTCCGCGAAGCGTCCTTGCGCATCCGGCTGCCAGATCTCCAGCATGCAATCCGGCACGGCAACGCCGTCGCCATCGAAAACGCGGCCCTCGATCCGGATGCGGTCACCTGAGACGTCAGGGGTCAGCGTCGAGTTGGTGAACGCATCGTTCCAGGCGTATTCGCCGTTCGGCGTCAGGCCGTATTTGAAGAAGGGACCGACCGTCTGCGACGGGGTGATCCCGTCGGGCTTCATGGACTCTTGCACTTAATGGCTCTCCATGGGGGTGGCGTTCTTGCCGCGCAGAACGATGTCGAAGCGATAGCACAGCGCCCATTCCGGCATTGTGTTCTCGAGATCGAATGCCGAGACCATTCGCGCCCGCGCCTTCTCGTCCGGCACCGAGTTGAAGATCGGATCGAACCGGAACAGGGGATCGTTCGGGAAATACATCTGCGTCACGAGGCGCGTGACGAAGGAATGGCCGAACACCGACAGATGGATATGAGCGGGACGCCAGGCGTTGTGGTGGTTACCCCAGGGATAGGCGCCGGGCTTGATGCTGACGAAGCGGTAATAGCCGGACGCATCGCTCACGGTGCGGCCCGCGCCGGTGAAATTCGGATCGAGCGGCGCCGGATGCTGATCACGGACGTGAACGTACCGGCCGCAGGAATTGGCCTGCCAGATCTCGACCAGCGAGTTCGGCACGCCGCGGCCGTCCTCGTCGCGCACATGCCCGTGCACGATGATGCGCTCGCCGAGCGGCTCGCCCCCATGCTGGCGGGTGAGGTCGTTGTCGCCCTCGCGCACGGTCTCGTGGCCATAGACCGGACCGGTCAGCTCGGACAACGTGTGGGGCACCGGTATCAAGGGCTTATTCGGCGCCCGCTTGATCGAGCTCTTGTAATCGGGCGACAGCGGCAGCGGATGCGCCTTGTTGCTGTCGGTGGGATAGATGAATGCCATTGGCGAACTCCTCCCGGCCATTGTGGTCCGGCCGGTCAACGCTTCCGCCAATCATTATAGGATATAACTAATTCGGGGAAGCGGGTTTCGAGGCTTCCCGAGGCCCGCCATTCCGGGGCAGCCCGACAGGGCTGAACCCGAATCTCGGAATCCCGCGGTCGGTGCACCTGCACCGCCCCGGGACGACGGGGCGCTGCGTCCCGTTAATTCACCTTCTCGATCGCGACCGCGACGCCCTGGCCGACGCCGACGCACATGGTGGCGAGCGCGAGCTTGCCGCCGCGCTTCTCCATGCCGTGGACGGCGGTGAGGGCGAGGCGCGCGCCACTCATGCCGAGCGGGTGGCCGAGCGCGATGGCGCCGCCATGCGGATTGACGAAATCGGCATCATCAGCCACGCCGAGCTGGCGCATGCAGGCGATGCCCTGCGAAGCGAAGGCTTCGTTCAGCTCGATCAGGTCGAAATCGCTGATCTTCTTGCCGAGGCGTTCCATCAGCTTGCGGGTCGCCGGCACCGGGCCGATGCCCATGATGCGCGGCGGCACGCCGGCCGAGGCGAGCCCGAGGATGCGCGCCCGCGGCGTCAGACCGAGCTTCTTCACCGCAGCTTCCGAGGCCAGGATCATGGCGGCGGCGCCGTCATTGACACCAGAGGCGTTGCCGGCCGTCACCGTGCCGGGATTGCGCACGATCGGCTTCAGTTTCGCGAGGCCTTCCAGCGTGGTCTCGGGACGCGGATGTTCGTCCTTGTCGATCGTGGTGGGGCCGGCCTTGCCGCCGGGAATGGTGATCGGCGTGATTTCTTCCGCGAAATAGCCCGACGCGATCGCGGCACCTGCGCGCTGCTGCGAGCGGATGGCGAAGGCGTCCTGATCGGCACGCGAGACCTGGAATTCCTCGGCGACGTTCTCGCCGGTCTCCGGCATCGCATCGACGCCGTACTGTGCCTTGAGCAGCGGATTGATGAAGCGCCAGCCGATGGTGGTGTCGAAGATTTCGGCCGAGCGCGAGAACGCCTCCTGCGCCTTGCCCATCACGAAGGGCGCGCGGGTCATGGATTCGACGCCGCCGGCGATCGCAAGCTCGATTTCGCCCGAACGGATGGCGCGGCCGGCAGCGCCGACGGCATCGAGGCCGGAGGCGCAAAGCCGGTTCAGGGTCTGTCCGGGAACCGAATCCGGCAGGCCCGCGAGCAGCAGGGCCATACGCGCAACGTTGCGGTTGTCCTCGCCGGCCTGGTTGGCGCAGCCGAAGAACACTTCATCCACCTGCGCCCAGTCGAGTTTGGGATGCTTGGCCATCAGCGCCTTGATCGGGGCTGCCGCGAGATCGTCGGCGCGCACCTTGGCGAGCGAGCCGCCGAAACGGCCGATCGGGGTCCGCACGGCATCGCAAATAAAGACGTCACGCATCGTTGTTCTCCCTGAATGCCGCGGTCCGGCCAAATTCTTCAATGTCGGCGGAGTTTTAGGAGGGCGCCCGCGGCAGGTCAATTGACGGTTTCGCGGGTGGCGTATTCAGAACTCTCCGTCATTCCGGGACGCCCGGAGGACGAACCCGGAATCCATTGATCGGCGTGACGCGCGGGCCGATGGATTCCGGGCCTGCGCCTGACGGCGCATCCCGGAATGACGGCCGGGAATGTGGCCGATGTCCCGCCATGCGGACAACGTGGAAAACCTCCGCATCCCGGCCAAAGCAATAGGAGCAGTGGCCGAAATTTTGTAGGTTGCGCCGCTCATGACGATGCAACAGCCGATACCCGTTCCGCCCGCCGACGACACGCCCGCGCCGCAGGCCGAGGCTGCCGCGCGCGTCACGCCGATGATGGAACAGTACCTCGAGATCAAGGCGGCGCATCAGGGCCTGCTGCTGTTCTACCGGATGGGCGATTTCTACGAGCTGTTCTTCGAGGACGCCGAGATCGCCTCGCGGACGCTCGGCATCGTCCTGACCAAGCGCGGCAAGCACCAGGGCGCCGACATCCCGATGTGCGGCGTGCCGGTCGAGCGCTCCGAGGATTATCTGCATCGTCTCATCGGCGCCGGCCACCGCGTCGCCGTGTGCGAGCAAACCGAGGATCCCGCGGCTGCGAAAGCGCGCGGCAACAAGAGCGTGGTGCGCCGCGGCGTGGTCCGGCTGGTGACGCCGGGCACTCTGACCGAGGACACGCTGCTGGACGCGCGCGCCAACAATTACCTGCTGGCGATCGCGCGCGCCCGTTCCTCGGCCGGCGGCGACCGCTTCGGCCTTGCCTGGATCGATATTTCGACTGCCGAGTTCATGGTGACCGAAGCTTCCGGCGGCGAGCTCGCAGCGACGCTGGCACGCATCAATCCGAACGAGGCCATCGTCACCGACGCGCTCTACAACGACAACGAGCTCGGCCAGATCCTGCGCGAGCTGCCGGCGGTGACGCCGCTGACCCGCGACGTCTTCGATGGCGCCACCGCCGAGAAGCGGCTGTGCGACTATTTCGCCGTCGCGACCATGGACGGGCTCGCGCAACTGACGCGCCTGGAGGCCACCGCCGCGGCGGCGGCCGTCACCTATGTCGACCGCACCCAGGTCGGCAAGCATCCGCCGCTGTCGCCGCCCGCGCGCGAGGCTTCGGGCGCGACCATGGCGATCGATCCGGCCACCCGCGCCAATCTCGAGCTGACGCGGACGCTGGCCGGCGAACGCCGCGGCTCCCTGCTCGACGCGATCGATTGCACGGTGACCTCGGCGGGCTCGCGCCTGCTCGCACAGCGCCTGGCGGCGCCGCTGACGGATGCGCCGGCGATCGCCCGCCGGCTAGACGCGGTCGGCGCCTTCGTTGCCGATTCCGCCGCGCGCGAAGACATCCGCAGCATCTTGCGCGGCGCGCCCGACATGTCGCGGGCGCTGGCCCGCCTCTCGGTCGGCCGCGGCGGACCGCGCGACCTCGCCGGCATCCGCGACGGCATCATCGCCGCCGACCAGGTGCTGAGCCGGCTCTCCGAGCTGGACCAACCACCGCAGGAGATCGCGGCGGTGATGGCGGCACTGCAGCGGCCCTCGCGCAAGCTCGCATCCGAATTCGCCGGCGCGCTCGACGAGCAGCTGCCGCTGATCAAGCGCGACGGCGGCTTCGTGCGTCAGGGCTACGAGCCCGCGCTGGACGAGGCGAGAAACCTCCGTGACGCCTCGCGCCTCGTGGTCGCCTCGATGCAGGCGCGCTACGCGGACGCGACCGGCGTCAAGGGCCTCAAGATCCGCCACAACAACGTGCTCGGCTATTTCGTCGAAGTCACCGCCCAGCACGGCGACAAGCTGATGTCGGCGCCGCTGAACGCCACCTTCATTCATCGCCAGACGCTGGCCGGCCAGGTCCGCTTCACCACCGCCGAGCTGGGTGAGATCGAGGCCAAGATCGCCAATGCCGGCGACCGCGCGCTCGGCCTCGAGCTCGAGATCTTCGAGCGGCTCTGCGCCAAGGCGCTCGCGATCAGCGATGATCTGCGCGCTGCGGCGCAAGGTTTTGCGATGCTCGACGTCGCGACGTCGCTGGCCAAGCTCGCCGTCGACGACAATTATGTGCGGCCCGAGGTCGACGGCTCGCTCAGCTTCGCCATCGAGGCCGGCCGCCATCCCGTGGTCGAGCAGGCGCTCAAGCGCAACGGCGAGCCGTTCATCGCCAACGCCTGCGACCTGTCGCCTGCGCCGGGGCAGAAGTCGGGCCAGCTCTGGCTGCTCACCGGTCCCAACATGGCGGGTAAATCGACCTTCCTGCGCCAGAACGCTCTGATCGCCTTGATGGCCCAGATCGGCAGCTTCGTGCCGGCGACGCGCGCGCGGATCGGCATCGTCGACCGCCTGTTCTCGCGCGTCGGCGCCGCCGACGATCTCGCCCGCGGCCGCTCCACCTTCATGGTCGAGATGGTCGAGACCGCGGCGATCCTCAATCAGGCCGGCGAGCGTTCGCTCGTCATCCTCGACGAGATCGGCCGCGGCACGGCGACCTTCGACGGCCTTTCGATCGCCTGGGCCGCGATCGAGCATCTGCACGAGAGCAACCGCTGCCGCACATTGTTCGCGACGCATTATCACGAGCTGACTGCGCTCGCGGCCAAGCTGCCGCGAATGTTCAATGCGACGGTGCGGGTGAAGGAGTGGCAGGGCAACGTCGTGTTCCTGCACGAGGTGCTGCCGGGCTCGGCCGACCGCTCCTACGGCATTCAGGTCGCGAAACTCGCGGGCCTGCCGCCGGCGGTGATCACGCGCGCCAAATCGGTGCTCTCCAAGCTGGAGGCGCAGGACCGCGGCCAGACCGCGCGGGCGCTGGTGGACGACCTGCCGCTGTTCGCCGTGCCCTCCCGCGCCGCCGCTGAAGCCGCGCCGCCGAGCGAGGCGGAGCTGCTGGTTGAGGCGGTGAAGGCGCTGCACCCCGACGAGATGTCGCCGCGCGAAGCGCTCGATGCGCTGTACGCGCTGAAGGGCAAACTGCCGAAGCAGTAACGGCGCCGTAGCCCGGATGAGCGAAGCGACATCCGGGACGACCGCCCCGCATGTCGCTGCGCTCATGCGGGCTACAGATTCTGAGCGCTTGGCCTACGCTCGCGCTGCGATCGCCGCCGCTTCCGCAGCCGCCCGCTGCATGCTGGTCGACATCTCGTTCGTCACCGTGCTCTGCTCCTCGATCGCCGCGGCGGTCGAGGTCACGTATTCGCTGACATTGTTGATCGCCTGCTTGATCGAGCCGAGCGCGCTGACGACGTCGCCGGAGATGCTGTTGAGGCTGCCGATCTCCCCGCCGATCTTGTCGGTCGCCTGCTTGGCCTGGTTGGCGAGGCTCTTGACCTCTGATGCGACCACCGCGAAGCCGCGTCCGGCTTCGCCGGCGCGCGCGGACTCGATCGTGGCGTTGAGCGCGAGCAGGTTGATCTGCCCGGTGATGTTGTTGATCATCTCGACGATGCCGCTCATCGCCTGCGCGGCTTCGGTGAGACGCTGGGCCTGCGCGTCGGCAGACGACACCTGCTCGACCGCGCTCATCGCGGTTTCGCGCGACTTGGTCATCGCCTCGGAGATTTCCCGCACCGAGGCGTTGAGCTCCTCCGAGCCCGCCGCGACCGATTCCATCATGCCGCGGACGCGCTCGTTGCCCATCCGGACCAGGACCTGCCGGGTGACGTCGGTGGCGTATTTCACCACCTTGAACGGCTTGCCGTTGAGATCGAGGATCGGGTTGTAGGAAGCCTGGATGTAGACCTCCTTGCCGCCCTTGCCGATCCGCTTGTACTCGGCCGCCTGGTACTCGCCGCGATTGAGCGCGGCCCAGAACTCGCGGTAGCCGGCGCCGTCGCGCTCGCCGGGATCGACGAACATGCTGTGATGCTTGCCCTTGATCTCGGCCAGCGAATAGCCCAGCGCGCCGAGGAAGTTGGCGTTGGCGGTGATGATCGTGCCGTCCATGTTGAACTCGATCACGGCCTGAGACTTGCCGATGGCGGCGAGCTGGCCGGCGAGATCGGCGTTTTTCAGCTTCTCCGCGGAAACGTCGGTCGCGAACTTCACGACCTTGAAGGGTTTGCCTTTCTCGTCGAAGATCGGATTGTACGAGGCCTGGATCCAGACTTCCTTGCCGCCCTTGCCGATCCGCTTGTATTCGGCGGCCTGGTATTCCCCGCGGTTGAGCGCCGCCCAGAACTCGCGGTAGGCGGCACCGTCGCGCTCCCTGGGCTCGACGAACATGCTGTGGTGCTTGCCCGTGATCTCGGCCAGCGAATAGCCGAGCGCGCCGAGGAAGTTGGCGTTCGCAGTGATGATCGTGCCGTCCATGTTGAACTCGATGACCGCCTGCGAGCGGTTCGCGGCTGCAACCTGCGCGCCGAAGTCGAGGTTCTGCAGACGGATCGATGCATCGGACCATTCGACCACGACACCCACCCGGCTGCCGTCGTCGTTCTTGACGGGCGTTGCGACGAGGTCGAATTTTCGTGTGCCGACCTGAATCATCGCACGATGCACCGTGCTGAGGCCGGCGAGCATCTGGCGCTGATGCTGAGGGTTCTTGTGAAACACGTCGATGTTGGTTCCGACCAGCGTGTTCACGTTGAAATGCGGCAGTTCCTTCTTGAGGTCGGTTTCCGCCTCGCGGAGCAAGTCCGTCACTGCATTGTTCATGTAGACGATGTTGAGATCGTTGTCCGCAACCATCAGGTTGGCACTCACCACCTTGGTCGCCATCAAAGCCAATGCGTCGGAATTCGACTTGCGCTTGAACATCCAATGGTCTCCTCGTTGATAGAGCGTCTTCTTTGACGCACGGCTAGATCTCGAGCTTGAAATTTCGGCTCGACGTTCACTGTTGTGCACTGGTGGAACTGCCGCCCTGTTCCAACATGGGCGGTCTTGACTTGAGTAGATTTACGGCGAAGGCGAGAAGATTAAATTAACGAGCGTGTCGAAAACGCGCCGGCAGGCACCGCATAACTACGGAGCTCAGAGCCGGAAAAATCCTGGACGCAATGCTTACGCTTTTATGCGCCATCGCCTACGCCCACTCCACCACAGCGTCAGATTCCACATCACGCAGGTTGCAAGTGCGAGAGCAAGACCAACCGTCGATCCAAATTTCACGACTGAAACGTGCAGAACGGCGATGGCCATGCCAAACCCGAGCAGTCCCCAGGCGGCGTTGGCGAGCACGGCGGCGGTCGGCGGTCCACCGATGCGCGGGTGCAGGATCAGCATGATGCTGGAGAACACCACGGGAAACAGCGCGATGATGCCACTGATGCGCGGGCCGACCCAGCTCGATGTCGAAATTACGATGGCGACGAGGGTCGCAACCAGCGCAGCGCGCATCGGCACGTCGTACCAGCGGCGCGTCACCAGCGGCATCTTCACACCGCGATAGCGCGCGAGCAACGGAATGCAGATGCCGAATGCGATCAGGTTGGCGGCGAGCCCCGCAGCGAGGGACCAGTCGAACTGACGGACGATGGACGCAAGGACGATCCACACCGCGATCGCGCACCCACAACTCGCGAAAAAACTGTGCCGCTGCGCCAGCACAACGTAGGTGAGGCACATGAAGATCGTCGCCGCATTGACTGGCAGGCTCGCCAGCGCACCCTGGGCAATGAAGGCGGCGTCATGATCAATGGCGAGGAAGACATAGGAAGGGCCGGCCGAGATCGGCAAGGTCGCGACCAGCGCGCCGATCACCGGCCCGGAGCGTTCGGTGATGATCGACGCCGTCACCACGAACGTCGCCGCGATCGCCATGCGCAGCAGCAGGAAGAGGAGGAAGTGGGGGTCGAGGGACATGTCGCTTCTTACCCTCCCCTGGAGGGGGAGGGTCGGCTCATATGGAGCGCAGCGGAATATGAGACGGGGTGGGGTGACAGTCTCTCGACGGATACGGTGCCGGTGGAGAGATCACCCCACCCCGCTCGCGCTGCGCGCGATCGACCCTCCCCCTCCAGGGGAGGGTAAGAGAGTCACAACCGCTGCATCGACACCGAGACCTTCGGACCGTTCTTGATGGTCTGATAGACCACGCAATAGCGCTCGGTGAGCTTGAGCAGGAGATCGAGCTTGTCCTGCGGCGCGTCGGTGTCGACCTCGAAGCGCAGGCGGATCTCGGCGAAGCCGACGGGCGTCTCCTTGTCGATGCCGAGCGTGCCACGGAAGTCGAGATCCCCCTCGGCATAGACGTGGCCGGTCTTGAGCGGCACCTCGATCGCGGTCGCAACCGATTTCAACGTGACGCCGGCACAGGCGACCAGGGCTTCGAGCAGCATGTCACCGGAGCAGAGCTCGAGGCCGGAACCGCCCGTGCCCGGATGCAGGCCGGCCATCGCGATGGCGCGGCCGGTCTCGACCTTGCAGGCGATGCCTTCGCTATCGGTGGACCCCTTGGCCTTCAGCGTGATCAGCGCGGCCTTCGGATCGGTCTTGTAGCGCTCCTTGATCGGAGCCTGCATCTGGCGCAGCTCTGCAGCGTCCATGTTGTTCTCTCCCGGGAATTGATGCTGCCGATGTACCGGCTCACTGCGAGATTGTCACCACCACATGGCCTGACCGGGACCCTGGGTTGCGTCCCGGTCGGGCACGCTGCGGTCGAGCGAACGGTCGAGCGACATCAGCACGCTTCGTTTGAAATTTTCGAACAGCGGCGAATTGCGGTCGCGCGGCCGGCCGAGATTGATCTCGATCTGGTCGAACAATCGTCCCGGCCGCGGCCGCATCACCAGCACGCGGTCGGCCAGCACCACGGCCTCGTCGACGTCGTGGGTGACGAGGATGAGCGTCGGCCGCGTGTCGGCCCAAAGGTCGAGCAGATGGTCCTGGAGATCCCTGCGGGTGAAGGCATCGAGCGCGGAGAACGGCTCGTCGAGCAGCAACACCTCCGGCTGCGGCACCAGCGCCCGCGCGATCGCGACGCGCTGCGCCTGCCCGCCGGAGAGCTCGCGCGGCCAAGCCTGCGCCTTATCAGCGAGCCCGACGCGCGCGAGCGCATGGACGACCTTCTCGCGCCGCTCGGCGGCCGGCCTATCGCCAAGGCCAAAACCGATATTGTCAGCCACACTGAGCCAGGGCAAAAGCCTGGGCTCCTGGAAGATGATTCCGATCTTGGCATGGGGCGAATTGATCGCCTCGCCGTCGAGCGTCACCGTGCCCGAGCTGGCGCGATCGAGGCCGGCGATGGCGCGCAGCAACGTCGATTTGCCGCAGCCGGAACCGCCGATGATGGCGATGATCTCGCCTTGCCTGATCTCGGCGGAGAAGCGCGCCAGCGCCTCGACACCGTTGGGGTAGGTCTTGCTGACCCGGTCGAGCGCCAGCATCGCCTCAAGCTCCCTTTGCCCGTCCGAAGGCGTCCTGCCAGCGCAGGAACGGTGCGGCGGCGAGCTCGATCAGCCAGTCGGTGAGCTTGCCGAGAATGGCGAAGACGACGATGGCGGCCAGGATCTGCGCGGGCTTGCCGAGCTGCTGGCCGTCGAGCAGGAGATAGCCGAGGCCTTCGGACGCGCCGATCAATTCGGCTGCGACCACGAACATCCAGCCGAGGCCAAGACCGACGCGCAGGGACACGACATAGGCCGGCAGCACCGCCGGCAGCAGGATGCGTCGGATCATTGCGGGGCCCGACAGGCGGAAGGTGCGTCCGACCTCGACGATCTTGCGATCGACCGAGAGGATCGCGCCCATGACGCCGAGATAGACCGGGAAGAACACGCCGACCGCGATCAGCGCGATCTTCGAGGTCTCGAAGATACCGAGCCAGAGAATGAACAGCGGCACCCAGGCGAGCGAGGGGATCGCACGCAAGGCCTGCACGGTCGGATCGAGGAGCCGCCGCGCCAGCGACCAATAGCCGGAGATGGCACCCAGCAGCGTGCCCGCGACCACGCCGAAGAGGAACCCGAGCAAGACGCGCCACAGCGTCGCCGTGACGTGGCGGACCAGCTCGCCGGAACGGGTGAGTTCGGCAATCTCGGTCAGGACGCGCGAGGGCGGCGGCACCAGGCGTCCGTTGGACCAGCCGAGCCAGACCGCGAGCTCCCAGCCGAGCGCGAGCGAGAGCGGCAGCAGCACCCCCAGCAGCGGCCGCGCGTACCGCGCCGCGCGCGAGGGCGCAGCGGCGCTTGCGGCTGGTTCCAAAGTCTGTTGCAGGGCTGGAGCGTCAGAGGTCATGGCCGGTAGGAAGCGCGTCTTGTCGGGGAATGCAAGAAACCACTTACCCTCCGCTAGAGGTGGAGGGTCGGCTCATATTGAGTGCAGCGAAAACGGGGTGGGGTGATGTCTCCCCACGCGCAATGTTCGTGTGGAGAGATCACCCACTCCCCGCTCTCGCTGCGCGCGATCGACCCTCCCCCTGCAGGGGAAGGGTAGGCTCACTAGTTCGTGGGCAGCGGGACTTGGTCGTCGATCAGAGCATCGAGCGTCGCCTTGACATCGACCTTGGCATCGACGACGCCGGCCTGCTGAAGCGCGAGGCCAGCGGCGAGAATCGACTCGCGCTGGGGCGCGCCGATGCGGCTGTGGGTGAGCTCGGTGCGCTCCTTGAGCTGCTTGTCGACGACGGGCTCGGGAAGTTTCGTGACGGCGATGAAGGTCTTCTTCAGCTCGTCGTAATTCGCCAGCGAGTACTTGCGCGCTTCCTCGTAGACCCCGAGGACGCGGCGAGCAATGTCGGGATGATCCTTCAAGAACTGCTCACGGACATTGAGGATGCCCCAGGTGTTGGCATCGGCCCTGCGGTAGAAAAGCTTTGCCCCCTCCTCGACCTCGGCCTGCGCCATCATGGGATCGAGCCCGGCCCAGGCATCGACGTCACCGCGGATCAGAGCGGTCTTGCCATCGGCATGCTGGAGCAGGACCGGGGTGATGTCCTTCTCAGTCATTCCGGCGCCGAGCAGCGCGCGCACCAGGAAGATGTGCGGATCGGTCCCGCGCGTGACCGCGACGCGCCTGCCCTTGAGGTCGGCAACGCTGGCGATCTTCGAATCCTTGCCGGCCACAAGCGCGGTCCATTCGGGGCGCGAGTAGACGTAGATCGACTTGATCGGGTTGCCGTTGATGCGGGCGACCAGCGCCGCCGAGCCCGCGGTCGAGCCGAAGTCGATCGAGCCGGCATTGAGGAATTCAAGCGCCTTGTTGGAGCCCGCCGACTGCACCCAGGTCACCTTGATGCCGTCCTTGGCGAACTCCTTCTCCAACAGGCCTTTCTGCTTCAGGACCATAGATACCGGATTGTAGGTCGCCCAGTCGATGCGGATTTCCTTGAGCGGGTCCGCCGCCGCGGCCGCGGAGGTAAGTGCGAGCCCTACTGCCCCCGCCAGAAAAATCCGTCGCGCAATCCCAGCCATGCCACCCTCCTGAAAACTTCGTTGTTCTTCAATGAGTTAAAGCCAGAGGTCAACGAGAAAATCCGCCCTCGAGAGGGCGCCGGGCGAGAACAGATTTGCCCTAAGCCTCAGCTTTCCAGCATGGAACGACTGTTGCCCGAGAATGGCGGGTGACAGCGCCTGTCACGTCTTATATCCGGAGAGACATGGACAGCATCGCGACCGAGCAGAAGTCAGGGGCGGACGATCGATTCGACACCGCGCGGATCACTGCCGCGGTCGATGCGCTTGCCGAAAAACATCAGGGACGCGAGGACGCGTTCCGCACGGCGATGGCGCAACTGCTCAAGGCGGAGCTGATCGCGGCGCGCGCCGCCGCACAGGCGATCCTGTTGAAAGACCGCCACGGCCGCCGCTGCGCCGAGCGGCTGTGTCACGTGCAGGACGAGATCATCCGCATCCTGTATTCGGCCGCGACGCGCCATCTCTATCGATCGCCGATCCCGAGCGGGGCCGAGCGCATGGCGGTGGTGGCGACCGGCGGCTACGGTCGCGGCCTGATGGCGCCGGAATCGGACATCGATCTGCTCTTCATCCTGCCTTACAAGCAAACCGCCTGGGGCGAGCAAGTCGCCGAAGCGATCCTCTACTGCCTCTGGGACATGGGGCTGAAGGTCGGCCACGCCACACGCTCGGTCGACGAATCGATCCGGCAGGCGCGCGGCGACATGACCATCCGCACCGCGATCCTGGAGACGCGCTTCCTGACCGGCGACAAGCCGCTCTACGAGGAGCTGGTGGAGCGCTTCGACAAGGAAGTGGTGCAGGGCACCGCCTCGGAATTCGTCACCGCAAAGCTCGCCGAGCGCGAGGAGCGCCACCGCCGCGGCGGCCAGTCGCGCTATCTGGTCGAGCCCAACGTCAAGGACGGCAAGGGGGCCTTGCGCGACCTGCACACGCTGTTCTGGATCGCCAAATACGTCTACCGCGTGCGCGACACCCACGAGCTGGTCGCGCGCGGCGTGTTCGACGCGCAAGAATATCGCACCTTCCGCCGCTGCGCCGATTTCCTCTGGTCGGTGCGCTGCAACCTGCATTTCTACTCTGGCCGCGCCGAAGAGCGCCTGTCATTCGACCTCCAGCGCGAGATCGCCATACGCCTCGGCTACACGTCGCATCCCGGCATGCAGGACGTCGAGCGCTTCATGAAGCATTACTTCCTGGTCGCCAAGGAAGTCGGCAACCTCACCGCCATCCTCTGCGCCAAGCTCGAGGACCAGCAGGCCAAGCCCGCACCGGTGCTGAGCCGGATGATGGCGCGGTTGCGGCCCAGCACCGTGAAGCGGCGCGTCCCCGACAGCGACGACTTCATCGTCGACAACAACCGCATCAACGTCGCCGCTCCTGACATTTTCAAGCACGATCCGGTCAACCTGATCCGCATCTTCCGCCTGGCGCAGAAGAACAACCTCGCCTTCCACCCGGACGCGATGCGCGACGTCACGCGCTCGCTGGGCCTGATCAACGCGGGCTTGCGCGAAAATCCCGAGGCCAATCGGCTGTTCATGCAGATCCTGACCTCCGACAACGCCGAAATCGTGCTGCGGCGGATGAACGAGACCGGCGTGCTCGGCCACTTCATCCGCGCCTTCGGCAAGATCGTCTCGATGATGCAGTTCAACATGTATCATCACTACACCGTCGACGAGCACCTGATCCGCTGCATCGGCTTCCTCCAGGACATCGAGCGCGGCGGCATCGAGGAATTCACGCTGGCCAGCGACCTGTTCCGCAAGATCCGGCCCGAGCATCGCGCGGTGATCTATATCGCCACGCTGCTGCACGACGTCGCCAAGGGCCGGCCGGAGGATCACTCGGTCGCCGGCGCCAAGGTGGCGCGGCGGCTCTGCCCGCGGCTCGGCTTCAGCGCGGCCGACACCGAGCTCGTGGCCTGGCTGATCGAGGAACATCTGACGATGTCGACGGTCGCACAGTCGCGCGACTTGTCCGATCGCAAGACCATCGAGAATTTCGCCGCCGTGGTGCAGTCGGTCGAGCAGATGAAGCTCCTGACCATCCTGACCACGGCCGACATCCGCGGCGTCGGGCCCGGCGTGTGGAACGGCTGGAAGGCGCAGCTGCTGCGCTCGCTCTATTATGAAACCGAGCCGGTGCTCACAGGCGGTTTCTCGGAGGTCGACCGCGGCAAGCGGCTCACGGCGGCCTATGCCGAATTCCGCAACGCCTTTGCCGAATGGCCGGCGGACGAGCTCGATGCCTATATCGGCCGGCACTATCCGGCCTATTGGCTCAAGGTCGAGCTGCCGCGCAAGATCCGTCATGCGCGCTTCGTCCGCTCCAGCGAGCAGGCGGGCCACAAGCTCGCGATCAATGTCGGCTTCGACGAGGTGCGCGGCGTCACCGAACTCACGATCTTCGCCGCCGACCATCCCTGGCTGCTGTCGATCATCGCCGGCGCCTGTGCCTCGGCCGGCGCCAACATCGTCGACGCCCAGATCTACACCACGACCGACGGCCGGGCTCTCGACACGATCTCGATCTCCCGGGAATACGACCGCGACGAGGACGAAGGCCGCCGCGCCACCCGCATCGGCGAGATGATCGAGGACGTGCTGGAAGGCAAGCTGCGCCTGCCCGAAGTGGTGGCGCGGCGCACCGTGCGGAGCAAGGCACGGCCGTTCGTGATCGAGCCGGAAGTCACCATCAACAACCAATGGTCCGACCGCTACACCGTGATCGAGGTCTCCGGGCTCGACCGGCCCGGCCTGCTCTACGAGCTGACCACCGCCATCTCCAAGCTCAACCTCAACATCGCCTCGGCCCATGTCGCGACCTTCGGCGAGCGCGCCCGCGACGTGTTCTACGTCACTGACCTCCTCGGCGCCCAGATCAACGCACCGACGCGGCAGGCGGCGATCAAGAGTGCCCTGACCCATGTGATGGCCAGCGACAAGGCGGTGCAGCCGGCGGCGTGAACGGGAGACCTAAACCTCCACCCCTTCGTGCCGCAGCAGCCACCGCTTGCGCACGAGGCCGCCGCCGTAGTTCACCAGCGAGCCGTCGGCACCGATGAGCCGGTGACAGGGCAGCACCACGCTGATCGGGTTGGAGCCGTTGGCATGGCCGACGGCGCGAATGGCGCGGGGCGTGCCGATTCTTGCGGCGAGCGCGCCGTAACTCAGCGTCGTCCCGGCGGGGATCTGCGCCAGCGCGGTCCAAACCTTCCGCTGGAACGGCGTCCCGGCGGTACGCCATGTGATGCCCGAGAGCTGGCCCAGCTCGCCTTCGAAATAGCGCGACAACGCGGCGCGCATGTCTGCCGGCGCCGGCTGATCGCTGAGATCGACCGTCCCATAATGCAGGCGCAACAGCTCGCGCATCCGCCGCTCGTAATCATCCCAGTCCAGCGCCCGCAGACGACCGTCGGAATCGGTGACCAGCAGCGCGACCCCGATCGGCGTCGCCAGGCGGTCGAGACCGAAACGTTCGGACATCCCGGTCGATCGGACAAGCATGCATCACCAAGCGGTTGAAATTGATCGATCGCACTTGCCACGCCGGCCGTGCTAGCGTCCACCCGAAAGCTGATGCTTCGGGGGAGCTCACCTTGATCTGGATCGCCAATGTCCTGGTGGCGCTGGTCGCGGCACTGCACGTGTTCTTCCTGGCCCTGGAGATGTTTCTCTGGGACAGGCCACTCGGCCTGAAGGTGTTTCGCAACACTCCCGAGAAAGCCGCGATCACGAAAGTGCTGGCCGCCAACCAGGGCCTCTATAACGGTTTCCTCGCCGCCGGCCTGGTCTGGGGCCTCGTCCACGGCAATCCCGCCTTCGCGTTCGAGATCAAGGTCTTCTTCCTGCTTTGCGTGATCGTGGCCGGCGCCTATGGCGCGGCGACCGTCAGCACCCGGATTTTGATGGTGCAGGCGCTGCCGGCAACCGTCGCCCTGGTCGCCTTGTTTCTCGCCTGAGACGCTACGGCGCAGCGCCGCGATCCTTGCGCGGCGCCAAACCTTCCTCCACAATCTTCGGCAGCGATGGCGACCGTTGCAATCAACGGAAAAGACCATCGGCCGATAATTCCGTCAGGAGGAACGTACCCATATGAGCAATCGCAGAGCCTTCATGGCTGCCACGGCGGCATTCGCCTTCGCAGTCTCGACCAGCCAGGCCCTCGCCCAGAAGAAATACGACACCGGCGCAACCGACACCGAGATCAAGATCGGCCAGACCGTGCCGTTCTCCGGCGCCTATTCCGTCTACGCCAATATCGGCAAGACACAGGCCGCTTATTTCAGGATGATCAACGATCAGGGCGGCATCAACGGCCGCAAGATCAACCTGATCCAGTATGACGACGCCTATTCGCCGCCGAAGACCGTCGAGCAGGTGCGCAAGCTCGTCGAAGGCGACGAAGTGCTGTTCACTTTCCAGCTGATCGGAACCGCGGCGAACGCTGCCGTGCAGAAGTACCTCAACGGCAAGAAGATCCCTCAGCTGCTGGCTTCGACCGGCGCCGCGCGCTTCAACGACCCGCAGAACTATCCCTGGACCATGGCTTACAATCCCAATTACGTGTCCGAGGGACGAATCTACGCCAAATACATTCTCGCCAATCACCCCAACGCCAAGATCGGCGTGCTCTACCAGAACGACGACATGGGCCGCGACTATCTCGCCGGCCTCAAGAGCGGCCTCGGCGACAAGGCCGCCAGCATGATCGTCGGCGAGGTCTCCTATGAAGTGACCGACCCGACCGTCGACTCCCAGGTGGTCAAGCTGAAGTCGATGGGCGTCGACCTGTTCTACGACGCCTCGACGCCGAAATTCGCGGCGCAGGCGATCAAGAAGCTCGCCGACCTCGGCTGGACGCCCGTACACATCCTCGACATCAACGCGAGCCCGGTATCGGCGACGCTGAAGCCGGCCGGCCTCGACATCTCCAAGGGCATCATCTCGACCAATTACGGCAAGGACCCCGGCGATCCCCAGTGGAAGGACGATCCGGGCGTGAAGGCCTTCTTCGCCTTCATGGACAAGTACTTCCCGGAGGGCGACAAGCTCAACACCATCAACACCTACGCCTATTCGGTGGCGGAGCTCTTGGTGCAGGTGCTCAAGCAATGCGGCGACGACCTGACGCGCGAGAACGTCATGAAGCAGGCCGCCAATATCAAGGGCTACACGCCGAGCCTGGCGCTGCCGGGCATCAAGATCAACACCGGCCCGAACGATTACCGCGTCAACAAGCAGATGCAGATGATGAAGTTCAATGGCGAACGCTGGGAGCTGTTCGGACCGATCATCGAGGACACCGGCCCGTCGGGCTAGGCGCAGCCGCCATTCCGGGATGGCGCGCAAGCGCCAGACCCGGAATCTCGAGATTCTCGGGTGCGCAGCTGCGCACCTGAGTTCGATGCTTTCGCATCGCCCCAAAATGACGTTTCTTACTTAGGTATCTCGCCAAAATTCTTGCCTACCGGCAGCACGGCGTGCCGGATCAACCGCGAATCCTCCACCGCGGCCTGGCGGTGCTTGACTGCCTCGCGATAGACGGGGTCGCGGATCATCTCCACGAAGGCGGCGACGCTGGGATACTCGGCGATGAAGCAATGATCCCAGCGTTCCTCCTGCGGGCCGATCAGCATCAGCTCGAACTTGCCCTGCCAGACGATGCGGCCGCCGAGGCGTTCGAACACCGGCCCGCTCTCCCGGCCATAGGCCGCGTAGGCCTCCGCGCCGCTGGCCTTGCGGCCGTCGGGATAGGCCGCCTCTGTGCGCAGGCGGACCAGGTTGAGCATGTGGATCGGGCCGGGGCGGTCGTTGTCCCGGAATTGCGCGAAGATCTCTTTGGTCGGATCGATATGGCCCATGAGCATTCCCTCTCGAGCGTTCCCTTGTTTTGTGCCGGCGATCCTAACCTCGCCGCCGCGGATGCGGAACTGCGAGGAGCGAATGCCCCATCTCCTAATCGCGCCTTAACGCCGGGGTAACCGGGCCTTAAACAGCGGCCGCTAGCGTCTCGGCGGGGCGGTCTGACCGGGCGTTTTGCGTATGGCGTGGGGAAAGAAAAAGGGTGCGCGGAAGGAGCCGCTGTTCGGCTTGCCTGCGGCGCTCGCCGATCTGCGCCTTAACCCGGCGGACCGCATTCCCGGCGGCGAGGACAAGCCGAAGAAGTCAGCCAAACCGTCCGGCAAGCGCAAGAGCGAGAATGCCGGCGACGAGCCGCCGCGCGAGCGCAAGGCAGCGAGCAGCCGCAGCGGCGCCAAGCGCCGCGAGAAGTCGCGCAGCGGGTTCGGTCTTGGCCGACTGATCTATTGGGGGGCAGTGCTGAGCCTGTGGGGCGCGATCGCCGTGACCGGCGTCGTGGTCTATGTCGGCGCGCATCTGCCGCCGATCCAGTCGCTGGAGATCCCCAAGCGCCCGCCGACGATCCAGATCGTCGGCATCGACGGCAGCATCCTGGCGCAGCGCGGCGAGATGGCTGGCGCCAATATCGCGCTGAAGGATTTGCCGCCCTATTTGCCCAAGGCGTTCATCGCCATCGAAGACCGCCGCTTCTATTCGCATTTCGGCATCGACCCGGTCGGCATCGCGCGCGCCCTGGTCACGAACGTCATGCATCGCGGCGTGTCGCAGGGCGGCTCGACGCTGACGCAGCAGCTCGCGAAGAACCTGTTCCTGACCCAGGAGCGCACCATCCGGCGCAAGCTGCAGGAGGTGGAGCTCGCGATCTGGCTGGAACGCAAGCATTCCAAGGACGAGATCCTGGAGCTTTATCTCAACCGCGTCTATTTCGGCTCCGGCGCCTACGGCGTCGAGGCTGCGGCGCAGAAGTATTTCGGCAAGTCGGCCAGGAGCGTGACGGTCGCGGAGGCCGCGATGCTGGCGGGCCTCGTCAAGTCGCCGTCGCGCCTTGCGCCGAACCGCAACCCGGAAGGCGCCGAGGCGCGGGCGCAGATCGTGCTGGCGGCGATGGCGGATGCGAACTTCATTACTGACACGCAGGCCAAGGCCTCCATCGGCCACCCCTCCTACAACGTGAAGCCGGCCGGCGCCGGCACGGTCAATTACGTCGCCGACTGGATCGGGGAGGTGCTGGACGATCTGGTCGGCCAGATCGACGAGAGCATCAAGGTCGAGACCACGATCGACCCGAAGCTGCAGAGCGTGGCGGAAGCCGCCATCATCGACGAGCTCGCGGCCAAGAGCGTCAAGTTCAACGTCAGCCAGGGCGCGCTGGTGGCGATGACGCCCGACGGCGCGGTGCGGGCCATGGTCGGCGGGCGGAACTATTCCGACAGCCAGTACAACCGCGCCGTGACCGCCAGGCGGCAGCCGGGCTCCGCGTTCAAGCCATTCGTCTACCTCACGGCGCTCGAGCAGGGGCTGACGCCCGACACGATGCGCCAGGACGCGCCGATCGAGGTCAAGGGCTGGAGACCCGAGAACTACACCCACGAATATTTCGGCCCAGTGACGCTGACGCAGGCGCTGGCGATGTCGCTCAATACGGTCGCGATCCGCCTCGGCCTCGAGGTCGGGCCGAAGAACGTGGTGCGCACCGCGCACCGGCTCGGCATCTCGTCCAAGCTCGAGCCCAATGCCTCGATCGCGCTCGGCACCTCCGAGGTTTCCATGGTCGAACTGGTCGGCGCCTACGCGCCGTTCGCCAATGGCGGCCTCGCGGTGGCACCGCATGTGGTCACGCGGATCAGGACGGCCGGCGGCAAGCTGCTCTACATGCGCCAGCCGGAGGAGCGCAACCAGGTCGTCGACCCCCGCCATGTCGGCATGATGAATGCGATGCTGCGGGAGACGCTTGTTTCGGGCACCGCCAGGAAGGCGGAGATCCCGGGCTGGCCGGCGGCCGGCAAGACCGGCACCAGCCAGGATTATCGCGACGCCTGGTTCATCGGCTACACCGCGAGCCTCGTTACCGGCGTCTGGCTCGGCAATGACGACAACTCGCCGACCAAGAAGGCGACCGGCGGCGGATTGCCGGTCGAAGTCTGGTCGCGCTTCATGAAGGCCGCCCATGAGGGCGTGCCGGTGGCGGCGCTGCCGAGTGCACCCGGCGGCTGGGGCTTGTCGAACCTCGCCCAGGCGGCCTCGCAGGTTTCGCCGCCGACGCCTGCCGTACCGGCTCCCGCGAACAACGGCTATCGCCCGCCGCCTCCGACGCGCGCCAATGTGCGGCCCGAGCCGGCAGCGGGGCTCGATGGCTGGCTGATGGACCGGCTGTTTGGCGGGAATCGTTAGGCCTCGCGAAGGGCCTAAAAGCAAAAGTTGGAAAACAACCCCATGCACAGTAGCCGGTGATTGCCGGCGCGATGCGCGCTGGATGCTGCGAAGCGGTTGATGTGACGGGGCTAATCGGGCAGACGGCGCAATCCTCCCGAAGTGTGGCGAGAATGGAGCGAGACGCGGGATTGCGCGTCATCCTCCGTCATTGCGAGCGAAGCGAAGCAATCCAGAATCTCTCCGCGGAAAGACGCTGGATTGCTTCGCTTCGCTCGCAATGACGATGTGGAGACAGCTGGGCGCTCGGCGCTGTCGCCGCCTGTCTTGACGAAGACAGCGTTGACGCGCCCTAATCCTCGACACCGTACCGGTGCAGGTCGTTGCCGTAGGTGTCGAGCCACTTCTTGGCGCGCTCCATCGACGGGCAGACCTTGCCGCAGACGCGCCAGAAGCGCGGCGAGTGGTTCATCTCGACGAGATGGGCGACCTCGTGCGCGGCGAGATAGTCGAGCACGAAGGGCGGCGCGAGGATCAGGCGCCAGGAAAACGACAGCGAGCCGGCCGAGGTACAGGAACCCCAGCGGCTGGACTGGTCGCGAATCGAGAGCCGCTTCACCCTGACACCGAGCTCGGCGGCATAGGCTTCCGCCGAGCGCTGAAGATCCTTGCGTGCCTCGCGCTTGAGGAAGTCGCTGACGCGGCGGTCGACATGCTCGAGACCGCCGGCGACGCAGAGAATGCGCTCACCGCTGTCGCGTATCTCGGTCCACACCGTGCCGCGGGTGCCGGCGCGATGAACGATGCGATGCGGCGTGCCCCGCAGCGGTATCACCGTGCCCGGCTGGAACGGCGCTGCCTTCGGCAGGCGGCCGAGACGCGCGGCGATCCACGCACCGTGACGCTGCGCGAAGTCCTTGGCTTCGGCGAGCGTGCCGCGCGGCGGCATGGTGAGGATGGCTTCACGGTCGCTCGGATGAATTCTGAGCGTGTAGCGGCGTGCGCGGCGGTGCCGGCGCAGCCGAATCGCAAAGAATTGCGATCCGTGGGTGATGACCAGGGTCTTCGGTTCGTGGGGCCGACGATAAAGGAGTGCGCGAGTGGCCATGTCTGTCAGTCCGGGGGGCAGGAGAGCGCCCGGATTCTGCCATAACCGCCGCCATGGGAAGCGCTCGGCGCAAAAACAAATCATTTGCCCAATATACAGCGGTCCGGCGTCCGGGAGACCCTACAGACTGGGGTTGGAACCGGCTTTTTTCGCCCTCGCTGGACGCATGCGGCACCCCCAAGGGGTGAGTACTGACTCACTCCTAGAAAGCTACCTAAATACCGCGAATCTGGAGGGAACTTGCGCTTGCCGCCGGCTCCGGCCAAGCCGGAAAGTTCAACGGGAAAGCCGAAATCGCCAGTCTATTCAGCCGCGAGAGCCTGCAATGATGCAGGATTCGCAGCCGAAACCATGAAGTCGTGGATCCGCGGCACGATCTCCGACTTGAATCGCGATCCGTTGAACACGCCATAATGTCCGACGCCCTTCTGGACGTAGTGCACGCGGCGATGATCCGGAATCGAGCTGCACAGAGTGTGCGTCGCTTCGGTCTGGCCGAGACCGGAGATGTCG
This sequence comes from Bradyrhizobium sp., assembly GCA_035575945.1. Taxonomy (GTDB): domain Bacteria; phylum Pseudomonadota; class Alphaproteobacteria; order Rhizobiales; family Xanthobacteraceae; genus Bradyrhizobium. Next base: position 373,705 of record DATLXF010000017.1, read on the forward strand.
TCATTCTCGCCTTCGACGGTCATCAACGCGACGCGCTTGACCTTGGAAGGATCGACGCGGGTTCCGCGATGGGTCATCTCGCCCTTCGGCAGCGAGTGCTTGACGAACACGGTGTCGACCGTCTGAAGGTAATACTCGGCCGAGAGATCCATCACCGCGAGATATTCGTCGTAGAAGTCGCGATGCTTGTCGACGAGATCGCCGTCGCCCTTCACCAGATTGGCAAACAGCTGCTTGTGGGCATCCATGTGCCGGTCGAAATTCATGCTGATGAAGCCGTTGAGCTGCAGGAATCCCGGATAGACATCGCGCATCATGCCCGGATGCGGGAACGGCACCTTGGTGATGACGTGGTTGCGGAACCAGTCGATGCCGCGCTCCTGGGCGAGGTTGTTCACCGCGGTCGGATTGCGGCGGGTGTCGATCGGTCCGCCCATCAGCGTCATCGAGGTCGGCACGAACGGATCGCGCCGCGCTTCCATGATCGAAACGGCGGCGACGACCGGCACAGAGGGCTGGCACACCGCCATGACATGGGTGTTGCCGCCGAGCACATGCAGCATCTCGATGACGTAGTCGATGTAGTCGTCGAGATCGAAGCGGCCTTCGCTGAGCGGCACCATGCGGGCATCGGCCCAGTCGGTGATGTAGACCTCATGCGCCGGCAGGAAAGCTTCCACCGTGCCGCGCAGCAGCGTCGCATAATGGCCGGACATCGGTGCCACGATCAGCACGCGCGGCTGCGGGCTGCGCAGTGGGCGGGCGAACTTGCGATCGAAGTAAAGCAGGTTGCAGAACGGCTTTTCCCAGACCGAGCGGACTTCGACGGGAACGCGAATGCCGTTGACCTCGGTGTCGTTGAGGCCCCATTCCGGCTTGCCGTAGCGGCGCGTGGTGCGCTCGAACAATTCGCAGGCCGCGGCGACCGACTTGCCGACCTCGGTGCGCGTCCAGGGATTGAGGGGATTCTGAAACAGCAGCTTGGTCGCGTCGGTGACCGCACGTGCCGGATTGAGAGCGGCATGGGCCATCTCGTACATCCAGTACATCGGCGTCGTCAGGACCGGACTGCCTTCTGCAGCCAGGGGCGGGGCGCCGCCGAACTCACCAATGGGCATCGCTATATTCCTCTTCGCATCGCAGCATACTGCCGAATGCGTAATATTGCGTCAATGCATGCTTCCGTACATCTACGTAGCCGAAGCGGCCAAATCAGCCCGAATCCACGGGAAAGTGACCCTATTCGCCTCCCGACAGCAGCGAGCCATGCTCCCGGGCGCTGCGCAAAAGGGCAAGGAATGCCCAAAATGATGCAATCAGCAACACGGCGTTGATGGCCAACGCCTGCAGCATCAGATCGGTCCTGAAGGTGTGCTCGATCAGCAGCGCGCGCATGCCCTCGAAGGCGTAGGTCGGCGGCAATGCCCAGGCGACGACTTGCAGCCAACCGGGCAGCACGCTGACGGGGTAATACACGCAGGCCAGCGGCAGGATCGCAAACATCAGCGTCCAGACGATGCTCTCGGCGCCGAGGCCGTTCCGCAGCACCAGACCCGAGACGAAGATGCCGACCGACCAACTCGTGAAGATCAGGTTGCAGAAGAAGGCGATCAGCGGCAGGCCGAGCGCATAGACGTTGAAGTGAAACAGGAACAGCGCCAGCAGCGTCATCGGGATGATCCCGATCGCAAGCCGGATCAGGCTCATCACCATCAGCGACAGCAGAAACTCGATCGGCCTCAAGGGGCTCATCATGAGGTTGCCGAGATTGCGCGCCCACATCTCCTCGAGGAAGGAGATGGAGAAGCCGAGCTGTCCCCGGAACAGGATGTCCCAGAGGATGACGGCGCCGATCAGCGTGCCGCCGGCGCGCGCGAAAAAATTGGCGTTCTCGGCGATGTAGTGCTGCAGGAATCCCCAGGTGATGACCTGGAGCGCGGGCCAGTAGAGCAGCTCGAGCAGCCGCGGCCAGGATGACAGCAGGAGGTACCAGTAGCGCAGGATCATCGCGCCGATGCGGTGGAACGAGATGCCGCGGTGGAGGGAGAGGTCGGTCATCGCGCGCTCCCGTAGCCCGGATGAGCGAAGCGACATCCGGGGCCTTGCTCGCACCGTTCCCGGGTATCGCTTTGCTCACCCGGGCTACGATTTCTGCTCCCCCTCACCGCACCGCCTCCTTCGCGCCGTTCACCCGGCCGCGCGCGACGTCCAGAAACACCTCCTCCAACGTGGTGCGGTTGTAGCGGGCCATGATCGCCCCGGGCGTGTCGTCGTCCTCGATGCGGCCGCGCTTCATGATGATGACGCGGTCGCAGAGCCGCTCGACCTCGAGCATGTTGTGCGAGGCGAGAAGGATGGTGGCGTTGTTCTCCTTCCGATACCGCTCCAGATGCGCGCGCACCCAGTCCGCGGTGTCGGGGTCGAGCGAGGCCGTCGGCTCGTCCAGGAGCAGCAGCTCGGGCTGGTTGATCAGCGCCTTCGCCAGCGCGACGCGGGTCTTCTGCCCGGCGGAGAGCTTGCCGTTGGCGCGGTCGATGAAATCGCCGAGGTCGAGATCCTCGGCGAGCTCCTTGATGCGATCGGCGAGGTTCTTCACCGCATAGAGCTTGCCGAACACGGTGAGATTCTGCCGCACCGTGAGCCGCATCGGCATGTCGACATAGGGGCTCTCGAAATTCATCCGCCCGAGCACGGCCGCGCTCTCCTCGGGCATCTCGTGACCGAGCACATGCACGCGGCCGGAGGTCGGCAGCACCAGGCCCATGATCATGGCGATGGTCGTGGTCTTGCCGGCGCCGTTGCCGCCGAGCAGCCCGGTGATGCTGCCGCGCGGCAATGAAAAGGAGATGTCGTCGACGGCGCGGGTCTGCTTGTAGACCTTGACGAGGTGATCGACCGCGATTGCCGCGGTCGAACTACGCTCCGCGACAGTCGGCCGACTTGAAGCCTCGTCATTCTCGGTCATGCTGGCCGTTCTTCTGCTATTGCATCGGCGAGCGCAAGGCTTGATGTAAGGATCGCTCGCCGGGCGGTTCCGTCAGCCCAGCATTCGTGACCTTGGAAGGCGCCGCCACTTTGGCCGATATGACCGAAATTGCCGATTCCGACTTTCACCACGCACAGCGGCATATCAGGCTGGACACGATCCTGCGGCTGCGCTGGCTCGCCGTGCTGGGGCAGCTCGCGGCGATCTTCATCGTCGCGCAAGGGCTCGAGTTCAACGTCGAGATCATACCCTGCGTCAGCATCATCGCCCTGTCGGCGGCGCTCAACCTGGCGCTCCAGACCGCGGCCAATCCGATGCGGCGGCTGGAGCCGATGCAGGCGGCCGGCCTCCTCGCGCTGAACATCGTGGAGCTGGCCGGGCTGTTGTTCTTCACCGGCGGCCTGCAGAACCCGTTCTCGTTCCTGTTCCTCGCGCCCGTGCTGATCTCGGCCACCGCGCTGCCGGCCCGTTTCACCTTCGGCCTCGGCCTGCTCGCCGTCGCCTGCGCCTCGATCCTGTTCTTTTTTCACTCGCCGCTGCCGTGGGATTCCGACGATCCCCTGGTGCTGCCGCCGGTCTATCTGGTCGGCGTCTGGCTTTCGATTGCGCTCGCGATCGGGGTCACCAGCCTCTATTCGTTCCAGGTGACCGAGGAGGCGCGCAAGCTCGCGGACGCGCTGGCCGCAACGGAGCTGGTGCTGACACGCGAGCAGCACCTGACCCAGCTCGACGGCCTCGCGGCCGCGGCCGCGCACGAGCTCGGCACACCGCTCGCGACGATCTTCCTGATCTCGCGCGAGCTGGAAAAGACCGTGAAGGACCCAACCATTGCCGCCGACCTGAAGACCTTGCGGGAGCAGACCCAACGCTGCCGCGACATCTTGAGCAAGATTACCCAACTATCCTCCACCGGGGCCCCGTTCGATCGGATGAAGCTGTCGGAGCTGATGGAGGAGGTGGTGGCCCCGCACCGCGATTTCGGCGTCGACATCAAGGTGCGGATCGCGGTGGCTGCTGCGTCCGAGCCGGTCGGCTCGCGCAATCCGGCGATTCTCTACGGCATCGGCAACATCGTCGAGAACGCGGTCGATTTCGCCCGCACCACCGTCGAGATGAACGCCTGGTGGAACAATGACCAGATCGAGCTCGTGATCTCCGACGACGGGCCGGGCATTCCGCCCGACATTCTCAACCGCATCGGGGAGCCCTATCTGTCGCGGCGCCGTCCCCAGGACGACGGCAGCGGCGAGCGGCGTGGCCTCGGCCTCGGCGTATTCATCGCGCGCACCTTACTCGAACGCACCGGCGCCAAGGTCTCGTTTACCAATCGTACCTTTCCGGACCACGGCGCAGTGGTGCAGATCACATGGCCGAGACAGCGTTTTGAGGCTACCGAGACGCTCGAAGAAACAATAGGATAGCCGCGACCTTGCGTCGCACGGCGGGGTGGATCGACGATTTGCCGCCTTGGCACGCTGCGATGGCAACGCCATATGTCAACGCGTTGGAGAGAGGAAACCGCCTTGAACGCCATCGCCGAGTTGAACGAACAAGCCGACCGCTCGCTGCTCATCGTGGAGGACGACAAGCCGTTCCTGGAGCGGTTGTCGCGCGCCATGGAGAGCCGCGGCTTTTCGGTGACGTCATGCGACACCGTTTCCGACGGTCTTGCGCAGATCGGAAAATCGGCGCCGGCCTTCGCGGTGGTGGATCTCAGGCTCGGCGACGGCAACGGCCTCGACGTGGTGTCGGCGCTGAAGAAGAAGCGCCCGGATGCGCGCGCGATCGTGCTGACCGGCTACGGCAACATCGCCACCGCCGTGACCGCGGTGAAGATGGGCGCGATCGACTATCTCTCCAAGCCCGCGGATGCCGACGACGTCGTCGCCGCGCTGCTGTCGACCAGCGCCGAGAAGTCCGAGCTGCCGGCCAACCCGATGTCGGCCGACCGCGTGCGCTGGGAACACATCCAGCGCATCTACGAGATGTGCAACCGCAACGTCTCGGAGACGGCGCGGCGGCTCAACATGCACCGGCGCACCCTGCAGCGTATTTTGGCCAAGCGCGCGCCGCGGTAATTCCGGCGCTCACGCCGGGAAGCGCGGGTCTGGGTGCTGGCGTCGTGCGCGCCTGAACCCAACGTTAACCTCAGGCGGCGGATCATCGCGCCGACCCGACGCGTCGAACATCATCGAGAGAAACGATGGTTCAGCCCACGCCGCTGCTTGCATTGCTTTGCATCTGGACTCTACGCATTATCGCCATCGCCGTCGTCGCCGGAGCGGTGGCCGCACCAGGGACGGGGCGTGCGCAGCAAATCTCCCCGCCAATCTGGACGGTACCGGAAGTCGGCGCGCTGCCTGATGACGCCCATGGCCGGCTCGTGCGACGCGGGCGCGACCTCATCACGGCGACCTATGCCCATATCGGGCCGGAGGTGCCGGACCCGGCCAAGCGCTATGCCGGCAATAATCTCGCCTGCAGCAACTGCCATCTCGAAGCTGGTACGAAAAAGTTCGGCTTGCCGATCTTCGGATTGGTCGAGCTCTTCCCGCAATACAGCGCCCGCCTTGGCGCCGAGATCACGATCGAGGACCGTGTGAACTCGTGCATGGCCCGCAGCATGAATGGCCGCGCGCTGCCGCTCGACAGTCCGGAAATGCAGGCCTTCGTGGCTTACATCAGATTTCTCTCGTCCGGCGTACCGGCAGGCAAAGCCTTGTCGGGACTCGGCGCCGGATCAATGCCTGAGCTCGATCGCGCGGCCGACCCCGTTCGTGGCAAGGCGATCTATGCGAACGCCTGTCTCTCCTGTCACAACGAGGACGGCTCCGGAATACGCCGCAGCCTGCCGAGCGTCGATCTCGGCTACATGGTGCCGCCGCTCTGGGGTCCCGATAGTTTCAATGACGGTGCCGGCATGGCGCGGCTGATCACGGCGGCGAACTTCCTGCACTTCAACATGCCGCACGGAACGGACTACCTCAATCCGCAGCTCACGGTCGAGCAGGCCTGGGACGTGGCCGCCTATATGATCTCTCAACCGCGCCCGAGAAAGACCGGTCTCGACAAGGACTACCCGGACCTTTCGAAGAAGCCGGTCGATACGCCTTACGGACCGTATGCCGACGGATTCGATCAGCAGCAGCACATGTACGGGCCCTTCGGTCCGATCCGGGCGGCGCACGTCAAGAAGTAGCCGCGGCCCATTGCAAATCCGTGCCCGCGGGGCTCACGAGGGCTCCGAATCACGCCGCGCTTCGGCCAGCGCGGCCTATTCCCAGAAATCCGCGTGACCTTGCGGATCGACCAGCCGGTTGATGCGCGAGGCCGCCGCCATCGCAAACCGCACCGTCATCTGCTTGCGCGTGGCGGCAGCGAGCTTGTGCTCGGGCGCCTCGCAGTGCATGTGCGCGCCGTAGGCGTCGGCGACGATCAGGCCGGTGTCTTCAGGAAAGATCTCGCACGGCAGGTCCTGCGTGAAGGCGAAGAACAGCCGGTCGCAATGGGTGCGGTATTCGTGCCATTTCTGATCGGCGCGCAGATCCTCCACCGACGACTTGATCTCGACGATCCAGATCTCGCCGCGCTCGTTCAGCGCCACGAGATCCGCGCGCCGGCCCGACGGCAGCGGCAACTCGCTGATGCAGGAGAAGCCGAGCGAGCGCAGGAGTCGCGCCGTGCCGCGCGCGATGGCGAGCGCCGTCTCCGACTGGCGGCGATCCGGCGGCGGCACGAGGGCGATGTTGCGGGCGGTATTGTCCATGAGGAGAGGATAGCCGATTCCATCCCATCCGTCAGTCCGGGCGCGCGAAGCGCGAGCCCGGAACCCATAACCACAGGAGGTGATTGTGAAGTGAAGGAGGCGACTCCAAATCTTCGCAAAACTCCTTCCTGTGGTTATGGGTCCTCAGATGCGCAATTGCGCATCCTAGCTCGCGACTTCGTCGCGCCCCGGGACGACAGTTTACGGCGCCACCACCACGCCCTCATTGCCGCGCAGATCCAGCACGCCTTCGATCTCTTCGCCTTCGCGATCCAGGAACGTCGACAGCAATATCCTGCTGCCGAACTTTATCGCGCTCGTCGTCACCGCGACCGGATCGGCGCCGAGATTGAGTGCCACGATCACCGACCTGTCTCGGGCGGCACGGCGATAGATCAGGAGATCGCCATGCGCGGCGACCGGATGATAGTCGCCTGCGACCAGCGGGGGACAGCTCTTCCGCAGGGCGATCAGCCGCTTGTAGAGATTGAGGATCGAGGTTGCATCGGCTTCGAGATTGGCGACGTTGTCGCGGATGTGATCCTCGGGCAGTGGCAGCCACGGCCTCGCTTGCGAGAAGCCGGCGAAGCTGGAGGAATCCCATTGCATCGGCGTGCGGCAGCCGTCGCGGCCGACGCCGATGCCGGGCACGTTCTTTTCGAACGGGTCCTGCACGAGCTCCGGCGCGATCGCGAGCTGATGCATGCCGATCTCGTCGCCGTAGTAAAGCGTCGGCGTGCCGCGCAGCGTCAGCAGCAGCATGGCCGCGACGCGGGCCTGCTCGAGCCCGACGCGGCTCGCCACGCGCGGGCGATCATGATTGCCGAGCACCCAGTTGGGCCAGGCGCCGCGCGGCAGCGCCTTCTCGTAGTCCTCGATGATCTTTTCGAGCGAGCGCGCGCTCCAGAAGGTCGAGAGCAGCGCGAAGTTGAACGGCATCTGCGCGCCGGTGAGATCGTTGCCGTAATAGGCCATGAGGCGATGCAGCGGCAGATAGATCTCGCCGATCAGGACACGCCCGCCATAGGAATCGGTGACGCGCCGCATCTCGGCGATGACGTCGTGCACCTCCGGCTGGTCGGTGGAATATTGCGTCAGGATCGTCTCGTTCGGCGGCCGGCCCTCGACGTAATGCGGGTTCGGCGGGTTGTCGCGGAATTCGGCGTCCTTGATCAGGTGCCAGATGACATCGACGCGAAAGCCGTCGACGCCCTTGTCCAGCCAGAACCGCATCACGTCGTAGATCGCGGCGCGGACGTCCGGATTGCGCCAGTTCAGGTCCGGCTGCTGGGCGAGGAAGGCGTGATAGTAATACTGACCCGTGGCCTCATCGAAAGCCCACGCGCTGCCGCCGAACTCGGACAGCCAATTGTTCGGCACGCCGCCGCCGGGCGCCGGATCGCGCCAGATGTACCAGTCGCGCTTGGGATTGTCGCGCGAGGACCGGCTTTCGATGAACCAGGGATGCTGGTCGGAAGTGTGGTTCGGCACGAGGTCGAGAATCAGCTTCAAGCCGTTGTCGTGGGCGGCTTTGAGCAACGCATCGAAATCGGTCATGGCGCCGAACGATGGCTCGATGCCGGCATAATCGGAGATGTCGTAGCCGAAATCCGCCATCGGCGAGGGAAAGATCGGCGACAGCCAGATCGCGTCGACGCCGAGCGATCTGACGTAAGGCAGCCGCTGCAGGATGCCGGCGAGATCGCCGACCCCATCGGCGTTGGAGTCCTGAAAGGAGCGCGGATAGATCTGGTAGAAGACGCCGTCGCGCCACCAATTCTCGTTGTCGTGAGCCATGCCGAAAACCACCCGAGATCCGCCGCCTTGCGCGGGAGAACGCGACAGTGACGCCCCGGTTCAAATCGGCCGGCCGATTGGGCCGGCCATGTGACGGTTGTTCCGGGAGACCGCGCGAATCTTTTGCTTGGCGACCCGGCAAAAATCGGCATTGTGAGGCCATGACCGAGCAAAACGACACCAAGGCCAGCGACACCAAGGCAGAGGCGGGCGCGATCATCGTTCCCGTGACGCTGTTCGAGCAGAACTGCACCATCATCTGGGACGAGCCGACGAAGAAGGCCGTGGTGATCGATCCCGGCGGCGACGTGCCGAAGATCCTGGACGCGATCAACCAGACCGGCGTCACCGTGGAGAAGATCTGGCTCACCCACGGCCATATCGACCATGTCGGCGGCGCTGCGGACTTGCGCGATGCGCTGAAGGTGCCGATCGAGGGCCCGCATGAAGCGGACAAGTTCCTGCTCGACAACGTGGTCGAGAGCGGCGCGCGCTTCGGCATGACGGGCGTGCGCAACTTCGCGCCGGACCGCTGGCTCGACGAGGGCGACAGCGTGTCGATCGGCGACCTGCAGTTCGACATCCTGCATTGCCCGGGCCATTCGCCCGGCAGCGTGGTGTTCTTCAACAAGGATCTGCGCTTTGCCCATGTCGGCGACGTCCTGTTCGCGGGCTCGGTCGGCCGCACCGACCTGCCCGGCGGCAGTCACGCCACGCTGATCAACTCGATCAAGACGAAATTGCTGCCGCTCGGCGACGATGTCGGCTTCATCTGCGGCCACGGCGCGGGCTCCAGCATCGGCCAGGAGCGGATGACCAATCCGTTCATCACCGGGGAGATGTGAGGAACTCCAAACTCCGCTGTCGTCCCGGACAAGCGCAAGCGCAGATCCGCGATCGATAACCACAGGGAGATGTGGTTACGGAGACTCGGAGTTGCGCCTTCGCGCCTCACTGTAATTCGGGAATATGGATCCCTGGCTCACGCCTCGCGTGCCCCGGGGACGACAGCGGGGCTACTTCATCAAGCCTGCGGCCGTCAGCGCGCGCGTGATGATCTGGCCGAGGTCGAGGCCGCGAGGGCGCTCTTGCTTGGCGTCAGCCGGCTGTTCGGCAACGGCGGCACGAATCGAGCGGGCGAGATGCGGCGCGGACGTCAGCGCCGGCTTCGCCGGCTTGACGTCCGCCTTGTTCGCCGCCGCGTCGGCGATGAAGCCGGTCAGGCCGAAGAATTTGGCGATGTGATAGGACGAGGAGATGCCGGCCTCGATCAGGAAGGCGCCCTCGACGCCGTAGCGCTGGTCGTTGTCGGCAAGGCCGAGCGGCGTGCCGTGGGCCATGTCGGTGATGGCGTAGGATTCGACCAGCGTCTCGCCGTCCCTGCCCCACCAGGCCTGGCGCGGATGGCCGTCGACGACCGTCTCCGCCATCGGCATCTCCGGCAGGCCATGCAGGTCGAGCCACTGCTTGACGATCTCGTTGGCGTTGCCGGGATTGACGGTGCGATCGGCGCTGCCGTGCCACACCGAAATCTTCGGCCATGGCCCGCGATGACCGGTGGCGTTGCGCACGAGATCGCCGAGCTCGCGCGCGGGACGCGCGGGCGAATGGAACATGCCGTCGAGCGCCTCGCGCAGGTTCGCGGCGATTCCGTAGGGAAGCCCGGCGATGATCGCGCCGGCCGCGAAGGCTTCCGGATAGGTCGCGAGCATCACCGAGGTCATGCCGCCGCCGGCGGAGAGGCCGGTGATGAAGACGCGCCTGGGATCGATGCGGTGCGCCTTCACCATGTGCGCGATCATCTCCCGGATCGAGCGCGGCTCGCCAGAGTCCCGCGCGGTATCCTCCGGACTGAACCAGTTGAAACAGGTGTTGGCGTTGTTGACGCGCTGCTGCTCGGGCATCAACAGCGCGAAGCCGTAGTGCCGCGCCAGCGTCGACCAGCCCGCGCCGAGATCGTAGGCGGCTGCCGTCTGCCCGCATCCATGCAGCACGACCACGAGCGCACGCGGCTTCTGCAACTGCGCCGGCACGAACGCGAACATGCGCAAGGCACCGGGATTGTCGCCGAACTCCGTCACCTCCTGCAGCGGGCTGGTCGAATCAGCGCCGCGGCCGAACTCGGCAAAGCGCAACCCGTCCAGCCTGGGCAGACGTCTCAAGAGATCGATATTCTTGGCTAGGGACACGGCAATTTCCTGGTGAGCGACGATCAACGTCCAGCCCAACCAGATAGTTGCTGCGATGCAAAATAAAAAGACCGTGCGCTGTCGATCTGACCGAGACCCGGAAAACCCCGGGGAATCAGCACGCATTAACCGTAATGCCTCAACTTCGTGCAGAGGCGCGGCGTGTCCACGCCAAAAAATGCGGCGCAGAGCCGGACGAATGTCACAAAAGCAGCAAGGACGGCGGGATCTGCGCGCGCATTGAAGCGTCGATGAATGTGTCGGAACGCGAATGACCGGCCCGCCAAAATCGTGTCACCATCTGACGTGATTCTGCGTCGCGCGATGTCGTCGGACGCGGGACGTCTCACGCGCCACAACGCATGCCTGCATTCCGCCGCGCGGGACATCGCATGATTGCGTTCGCGCGATCAGGCACGTAGCGTGAGCGCCTCAACAAACAGAAAATGAAGCCGGAGAGAACGCATGGCGCGCCTGAAGTTCGGAGCCTTCCTTGCCCCGCATCACCCGATCGGGGAGCATCCGATGCTCCAGTTCCGGCGCGATCTCGACCTCGTCGAGCAGCTGGACGCGCTCGGCTATGACGAGTTCTGGTGCGGCGAGCATCATTCCTCCGGCTGGGAGATGATCGCCTCGCCCGAGATGTTCCTGGCCGCGGCCGGCGAGCGCACCAAGCGCATCAAGCTCGGCACCGGCGTGGTGTCGCTGCCCTATCACCATCCCTACAACGTCGCCCAGCGCATGGTGCAGCTCGACCACATGACCGGCGGCCGCGCCATCTTCGGCTCCGGCCCCGGCGCGCTCGCCTCCGACGCGCACACGCTCGGCATCGATCCGATGACGCAGCGCGACCGCCAGGACGAGGCGATCGGCGTGATCCGCCGCCTCTTCAACGGGGAGCGCGTCACCGCCAAGAGCGACTGGTTCACGATGAACGACGCCGCGCTGCAGATTCTGCCGTTGCAGGAGGAGATGCCGTTCGTCGTGGCGTCGCAGATCTCGCCCTCCGGCATGACGCTCGCCGGCAAATACGGCATCGGCATCATCTCGCTGGGCTCGATGACGACGCAGGGGCTGATGTCGCTGCAACAGCAATGGCAGTTCGCCGAGGACGCGGCGAAGAAGCACGGAACGAAGGTCGACCGTGCCGACTGGCGCGTGCTGCTGACCTGGCATATCGCCGAGACCCGCGAGCAGGCGCGCCGCGAAGCGGGCGCCGGGCTGATGCGCTGGCACAACGAATATAATGTCGGCACCTTGCAGCGGCCGGGCCTCACCGCATTCTCCTCGCCCGACGAAGCCGTGGACAAGACCGCCTTCGTCGAGGGCGCGGCGTCCACCATCGGCACGCCCGACGACCTCGTCAAAACCATCAAGAACGTGATGCAGGTTTCCGGCGGCGTCGGCGCCATCATCGGCTTCGTGCACGACTGGGCCAATCCGGAAAACACCCGCCGCAGCTGGGACATGGTGGCGCGCTACGTCGTGCCGGAGATCAACGGCTACATCGACGGGCTGCGCAGGTCGCAAAAATTCGTGATCGAGAACCGCGCGATCTTCGAGCGCGCGGGACAGGCGGTGATGGCCAAGATCATGGAGAACGAGAAGGCCGCCGAGGCGCTGAAGGTCACCGGCCCCGGCCGCGTCGCCATTCCCGCCGTCAACGCCCCGGATCTGCAGAAGGAAGCGGCGAAACGCTGAAGGCTCCTCGCGGCGACATGGTCACGACGAGTTCAGGCAAGAAATATTGGCCTGTGCCAAGCTGCACGGGCCGCAATAATGCCGCGTCGCACGAGTTCTGTTCGGTCAGCCAACTGGAGCAACCGTCATGTCGATGCAGAATGTGGCCGCGCCCGCACTACCGTTCACCCCGCCCAGGCGCAACGAGCTGACGCACATCCCCGGCGACGAGGGCTGGCCCTTCATCGGCAAGACGTTTCAGGTGCTCGCCGATCCCAAGGGCCATATCGAAGCCAACGGCGCCAAATACGGCCTGGTCTACCGCACGCATTTCTTCGGCGAGACCAACGTCGTGCTGCTGGGGCCCGAGGCCAACGAGCTCGTGCTGTTCGACCATCAGAAGCTGTTCTCCTCGACGCATGGCTGGAACAAGGTTCTGGGCCTGCTGTTCCCGCGCGGGCTGATGCTGCTCGATTTCGACGAGCACCGGCTGCATCGCAAGGCGCTGTCGGTCGCGTTCAAGTCGGGGCCGATGAAGTCCTATCTCGGCGATCTCGACCGTGGCATCTCCGCGCGCGTCGCGCAGTGGAAGGCAAAGCCGGGCGAGATGCAGCTCTATCCGGCGATGAAGCAGCTGACGCTCGATCTCGCCGCGGCCTCGTTCCTCGGCGCCGATATCGGGCCGGAGGTCGACGACATCAACCGCGCCTTCGTCGACATGGTCGCCGCCGCCGTCTCGCCGGTCCGCCGCCCCCTGCCCGGCACGCAGATGGCGCGCGGTGTGAAGGGACGCAAGCGCATCGTCGCCTATTTTCGCGAGCAGATTCCCTTGCGCCGCGGCAATCACGGCGGCGACGACCTGTTCTCGCAGCTCTGCCGCGCCACCCATGAGGACGGCGCGCTGCTCTCCGAGCAGGACATCATCGACCATATGAGCTTCCTGATGATGGCGGCGCACGACACGCTGACGTCGTCGCTGACCTCCTTCATCGGAGAGCTCGCCGCCAATCCGGAGTGGCAGGACAGGCTGCGCGCCGAGGTGCTCGCGCTCGGCCTCGCCTCCGGCGCGCCGACCAGCTTCGACGATCTGGAGAAGATGCCGCTGAGCGAGATGGCGTTCAAGGAGGCACTGCGGCTCAAGCCGCCGGTGCCGTCGATGCCGCGCCGGGCGATGCGCGATTTCAGCTTCAAGGGCTTTGCGATCCCCGCCGGCACCGCGGTCGGCATCAACCCGCTCTACACGCACCACATGAAGGAGATCTGGCCGGAGCCGGACCGCTTCGATCCCTTGCGCTTTACCGAGGACGCGCAGCGCAACCGCCACCGCTTCGCCTTCGTGCCGTTCGGCGGCGGGGCGCATATGTGCCTCGGCCTGCACTTCGCGTACATGCAGGCGAAATGCTTCGCGCGGCACGTCCTGCAGAATATCGAGGTGTCGCTGGAGCCGGGCTACAAGCCGGACTGGCAGATGTGGCCGATCCCGAAGCCGCGGGACGGATTGCGGGTGCGGGTGAGACCGGTGTGAATGAACTCCGTTATTCCGGGGCGCACGAAGTGCGAACCCGGAATCTCGAGCTTCCGGGTTCGATGCTGCGCATTGCCCCGGAATGACGACAGATATCGACTACGCCCCCTGATCGAACGCCTTGCGCAGCGCCACGTAGCCCTGCTGCTGCTGGCTCCAGTTGCGGCCGCCGGTCATGGCGCCGTCGACGACGAGGTCGTGGCCGTTGACGAAACTCGAGTCGTCGCTGGCCAGGAAGACCGCGGCGTGAGCGATGTCGTCGGGGAGGCCGGCGCGCGGGATCGGCTGTGCGGTCTTGTAGACCTCGCGCATCACCGCCGGCGTCTTCTCCGCCGCGTCGGTCGAGAGCCCCAGCGCCTTGCCGAAGATGCCGGTTGCGATCGCGCCGGGCGAGATCGCGTTGACGCGGACGTTGGATTCGCCGAGCTCCATCGCCACGCATTTGGTGAGATGGATCACCGCCGCCTTGGCCGCGCTATACACCATCGACGACGAGAAGCCGGCGAGGCGGCCGGCAATGCTGCCATTGTTGATGATGCTTCCCGAGCCTTGCTTCTTCATGTAGGGGGCGGCATGCTTCATGCCGAGCATGACGCTGCGCACCAGCGTGGCCATGGCCGCGTCGAACCGCTCGACCTCGAGGCCCTCGATGCCGCCGGTCTGCGCCGGCCCGCCCGCATTGTTGAAGAGGCAGTCGATCCTGCCGAATTTGTCCACCGCAAGCGCGATCAGCGCCTGCATCTGCGCTTCGACCGTGACGTCGGTCTGACGGAAGATGCAGGCAGGCCCGAGTTGCTTCGCCAGCGCCTCGCCCTCCGGTAGACGTCGTCCAGCGATCACAATTTTGGCACCTTCGGCAACGAAGACTTCCGCAGTGCGCAATCCGATGCCGCTGGTAGCCCCCGTGATCACCGCAACCTTGCCGTCCAGCCTGCCCATGGAATGTTCCTGTTCTCGAGCGATCTGATGCGAAACGGCGAATGTCGGCCGCCGCCGTCGCCGCGGCTGCTACTATCCCTGCCCGCTGCGGCCAAGGCAAGCTATGCTTGTGCGGGCGACATGCGTAACATCCTCACGGGCCGATCGATTGTCGAACGCCTCTCGCAACGGGGCTGCGCATGAGGAAGCTGATCGACGAATTTCGCAAGGGCTGGCAGGGAACGGCGCCGCCCTCGCTTGGCCTCAGCATCGGCTTCGCTGTGGTCTGCCTTTTGGCCGCGACCCTGGTCCGCTGGAGTCTTGCTCAGGTTCGGCCCGACATCTACTTCACCCCGTACTTCCCGGCCGTGTTCTTTGCTGCTGGGCTGGGAGGATTCCGGATCGGCATCGTGACGGCGCTGGTCGGCGGCGTGCTCGGCGTGGTGCTGAATTTCGGCGATGCCTATGCCGATCGCGCGCGGTTTGCGCTGCTGGCGCTCTACTGGGCCGTCTGCGCGATGACCATCTGGGGTGTCGAGCACTATCGCACCATGCTGGCCGAGCAGCGCCGGATCTCCAAACGCCTGATCGAGGAGGAGGAGTATCGCAAGTTGCTGGTCGACGAGCTCCAGCACCGGCTCAAGAACAAGCTGTCGACCGTGCATGCCGTGCTGCACCAGGTACTGCACGACCAGCCGCAGGTCTGGTCCCGGATCGATCCCCGGCTGCGCTCGCTCGCTGCGACTGACGATCTGATCTCGCGGATCGACAAGGCGGGCTGTGACATCCGCGATCTCCTGATTTCGGAGCTCGGCCCTTACGGCCATGTCCGCTTCACGCTCAACGGCGACCGATTGTTTCTGCCGCCGAAACTCGCGGTCACGCTGTCATTGATGTTTCACGAGCTTGCCACCAACGCGGGCAAGTATGGCGCGTTTTCCTCGCCGCGCGGTCTGTTGCAGGTGTCGTGGACCATCAGCGACGATCGCCTGACCATCACCTGGGACGAAACCGAAGGGCCGAGCGTGGACAAGGTGTCCGAACCCGGCTTCGGCACCAAGCTGCTGAAATCGGCATTGTCGGCCTTCGATGGCAGGGCCGAGATCTCCTACTTGAAGACCGGGCTGCATTGCATCATGCGGTGTCGAATTCCGCGAGCCGAATAGAACGTCGCAGCGTGGAAGGTGCAATCCTCCGCCTGCGCGCTGGTGCAGTCGCGTCTGGCATTTGCGTGACCTGAGCAAGCGGGAGCGGTGCTCGTTCAAACCAGCGCAACGCACTCCGCTCCTCATCCTGAGGCGCCGGCGGCGGGCGTTGCGAAGGATGGCCGCAGGCGAAATCGCTTCCACGCGAATACTCCGCTGTTTCGCTGAGCGCGTTGACGCTCTGTTAATGACGATCGCCGGCGCGCGCCGCATCGTCGCAAGTTTCCACCGAAACACCACCGTATTTCTCCGGAGCCCTTAACCAAACTTAAGAGGGAACCGCGCAACATCGCGCTCCTTGCAAAGGCGCGCGAAACAACAAGATTCATGGCTTCTATGAACGACAATCGTTATTCCGGCGCGACCGAAGCCGAGCTCGGTTTTCTCAAGGAAATCGTTAGAATGCTGCCGGCCGGCCTCACCGTGCAGGACGCGAATGGCGAGCTTCTGCTCGTGAACGATGCCGCCGCCGCGCAGCTCGGCATCGACGGCAGCCGTCCCGCCCCCAATCTGTCGGTGCGGCGCGAAGCCTGCAGGCGGGCAATGAATGCCGGCGAGCAGGTCGTGACCGAGGAAGCGCTTCACGCCGGCGCGGCGCGCCAGGTGCTGCTCACGACCCATCGCCCTGTTCGCCTGGCCGGACGCGAGCTCCTGATCTCGGCCTCATCCGACATCACCGAGCAGAAGAACTTCGAGGATCAGCTGTTCCGTTCAGCCTATTTCGACGAGCTGACAGGGCTGCCCTCGCGGCGAGTCATCGAGCATCGCGCCAACAATCTGCTGGCGAAGGATGGCCGCGACGAGCGCTTCGCGCTGGCCTTTCTCGACGTCGACAACTTCAAGCACATCAACGACTATTACGGCCATGTCGTCGGAGACGCGCTGCTGGTCGAATTGTCGAAGCGGCTCGGGCGGGACTTACGCGATTCCGACATGCTCTCGCGCATCTCCGGCGACGAATTCCTGCTGCTGCTCTCCCCGATCCAGAGCCAGGAAGAAGTCGCCGAGTTCATGCAATCGACGCTGGAGCGGCTGACGGCGCCGTTTTTCATCGACAATTCGGAAGTGTTCGCCTCGACATCGGTCGGCATCAGCCTCTATCCCGAGCACGGACGCAGCTTCGAGACGCTGCGCCAGAATGCCGACATCGCGATGTACCGCATCAAGAACAACGGCAAGGGACTGGCCGCCTTCTTCGACGCCGGCATGGAGCGCGAGGCACAGGCGCGGATGAAGATCGAGCAGTCACTGCGGCTCGCCATCCTGGAAAAGCGCTTTTGCTGCGCCTTCCAGTCCAAGGTCGACATCCGGACGCACGAGGTGAAGGGCATCGAAGCCCTGGTGCGCCTGCGCGACGACGACGGCGTGATTCAGGCACCCGACTCGTTCATCAATCTCGCCGGAGAGCTCGGCCTGATCGACGAGCTGACCCATCTCGTGCTCGCCGAGATCGTCAGGTCGGTCGACCTGATCAACGAGACGTTCGGGGCGGACGCGGCCATCAGCATCAATGTCGCCGCCAAGCAGGCCGGCAAACCCGAGTTCATGCGCAGCTTCGCGCGGGCGCTCGAGGAGACCGGCTTTCCGCAACGCTTCATGATCGAGGTGACGGAAGACGCCTTCGTCGCCAAGGATCATTTCCAGGCCGAGATCCTGCCGATGTTCCGCAAGCTGGGCGTCGGCATCTCGATCGACGATTTCGGAACCGGCTTTTCGTCGCTCTCGGCGCTGGCCGACATCACCGCGGACGAGATCAAGATCGACCGCTCCTTCATCACCGACATTCATAAGCGGCCGCGCAGCCAGGGCATCCTGCGCGCGATCGAATCCTTGAGCGAAGCGCTCGGCATCACCGTGGTCGCAGAAGGGCTCGAATCCTACGAGGAGCTCGCCTATCTGCAGGCTGCCACCAAGATCCGCTACGCGCAGGGCTACTACTTCTCGCGGCCGATCTTCCTCGAGGAGCTGAAGCTCGCGTCGCCGTCGTCAAGCGAGGCGCGGGTCAGCGTGGCAAGCCGTCCGATGCAGCCGAACCGCCAGGGCTATTCGCGGGCGAGCGGGTATCGGCGGTAGGGCAGGACAGCGCAAGACAGACCGCTGTCATCCCGGAGCAGGGCAATCGCATACGAGTTTTTGAAGACCTGAGCGAGCGCCTCGCCCTTCGAGACGACCGCGGAGCCTGTCATCGGGCCGCGCTTTGCGCGGACCCGGTGGCGGTCCCTCAGGGTGAGGCTAAGCGGCACCGGTCTCCGTTGAAACCAGCGCAACACACTCGGTCCTCATCCTGAGGGCCCGCCAACGGCGGGCGTCTCGAAGGATGGCCACAGGCGATATCGCTCCTATATGCGATTGCCCTGCATCCCGGGGCGCGCAATGCGGGAGCCGGGATCCATAACCACAGGCAGCAGTTGCTGTGCGACGTCCCTTCTCCGAGTCTTCGCCAAATATCTTCCTGAGGGTATGGGTCCCGGGCTCGCTTCGCGCCCCGGGACGACTGCAATTGCTGCGCTTACTGCAGCGCCATTTCCTCCTTTAGCGCCATTTCCCCCTTTGAAATTGCTGGACTTTTGCTAATACACGGGCAGACCTCCCCGAGGTATCTCATGTCTGCGCCCGCCTCCTCGATCAGCGATCCCGCCTATCTCCGTGCGCGCGCGATGGAGACGCTGTTCGAGCGGCTGGAACAGCTCTGCGAGGGCGCGATCGCGATCGATCGCAGCGGGCGCGTCGTCTACGTCAACGAGAAATATCTTGCCGCGCTCGGTCTCGATCATGCCAGCGAGGCGATCGGCCGCTCGATCGAGGAGGTCATCCCGAACAGCCTGATGCGGAAGGTCGCCGAGACCGGCGAGCCGATCCTGCTCGACATCATGGAGCTCGGCGGCGAGCAGCTCGTGGTCACCCGCATGCCGATCGAGGACGAGAACGGAACGGTGATCGGCGCAATCGGCTTCGTGCTCTACGATCACCTCGAAAGCCTGAAGCCCCTGCTCGCCCGCGTCGCCCAGCTCGAGAGCGATCTGCGGCTGGCACGGCGGCAATTGTCCAACGCCCGCGCGGCGCGCTTCACCTTCGCCGATTTCGTCGGCACGACGCCTGCCATCGCGCGGGCCAAGGAGATCGCCGCCCGCGCCGCGCGGCAGAGCGTCACGGTCCTGCTCACCGGCGAGACCGGGACGGGAAAGGAGATGCTGGCGCAGGCGATCCACAACGCCTCCTCGCGCGCGGAGAAGCCGTTCGTCAGCGTCAACGTCGCCGCCATCCCCGAGACGCTGATCGAGTCGGAGTTCTTTGGCACCGCGCCGGGCGCCTATACCGGCGCCGACCGGCGGGGGCGCGAAGGCAAGTTCCGCGTTGCCGACGGCGGCACGCTGTTTCTCGACGAGATCGGCGAGATGCCGCTGCAATTGCAGGCCAAGCTGCTGCGGGTGCTGCAGGAGCGCGAGATCGAGCCGCTCGGCTCGGACAAGATCACCCGGGTCGACGTCCGCGTCATCGCCGCGACCAATGTGGACCTGCGCAAGCGCGTCAGCGACGGCGCCTTCCGCGCCGATCTCTATTACCGCCTCAACGTGCTCGCGGTCGACCTGCCGCCGCTGCGTGACTGCCTCGACGATCTCCCCGACATCTGCGCTCGTCTGCTCGACGACATCAGCGCCTCGGGCGACTACGTCAACGCGAAGATCACGCCGAGCGCGCTCGCCGCGCTCGGCCGTTACGATTGGCCGGGCAATGTCCGCGAGCTCCGCAACGTCCTGGAACGCGCGCTGATCCTCAGCGATTCCGGGCGACTGACCGGCGAGGATATCGCCCGCATCCTCCCCGTCTGCGGCGAGGTCCGGCTCGCGCCGCCTGAGCGCCCCACCGGAATGGTGGTGCCCTATGCCGAAGCCGAGGCCGAGTTCGAGAAGCACACGCTCGAACAGGCACTCGCCGCCAGCAACGGCCAGATCACCGAGGCGGCCAGGATGCTGCAGATCTCGCGCGCGACCTTCTACAAGAAGCTCGCCAAGTTCGGCCTCGCCTCGGGAACGGCGCCTGTCTGAGTTTCGAGACACGGGCCTGTCCGGAGTCTCGGAATCCGGACACTGCACCGGGCCGTTATTCCGGGATGAAGCGCAAGCAGCGCGCCCTTTGCGCCAGCGAGCGCTGCGTGTTCGATCTCCGGGCGGCCGGCCGGAAGGTTCGATTGCAATGTTCGCAAGCTTGTGCAAATCGCTGTTGGCAGAAACTTCAGATCAGGAGGGACCATCGTGCGTCGATCACTCGTCTTAACAACAATCATCCTCGCGCTCGCCGCGGGCACCTCCGCTCGGGCCGACGATCTCAAGATCGGGCTGATCTACGGCAAGACCGGCCCGCTCGAGGCCTATGCCAAGCAGACCGAGACCGGCCTGAAGATGGGTTTCGAATACGCCACCAAGGGCAGCATGACGCTCGACGGCCGCAAGATCGTCATCATCACCAAGGACGACCAGGGCAAGCCGGACCTCGCCAAGGCCGCGCTCGCCGAAGCCTATCAGGATGACAAGGTCGATCTCGCCATCGGCACGACCTCGTCGGCCGCCGCGCTCGCCATTCTGCCGGTTGCCGAAGAGAACAAGAAGATCCTGATCGTCGAGCCCGCGGTCGCGGACCAGATTACCGGCGAGAAGTGGAATCGCTACATCTTCCGCACCGGGCGCAACTCCTCGCAGGACGCCATCTCCAACGCGGTCGCGATCGGCAAGCAGGGCGTCACCGTCGCGACGCTGGCGCAAGACTACGCCTTCGGCCGCGACGGCGTCGCCGCATTCAAGGAGGCGCTGGCCAAGACCGGCGCGACGCTCGCCGCCGAGGAATACGCCCCGACCTCGACCACCGACTTCACCGCGGTCGGCCAGCGCCTGTTCGACGCGCTGAAGGACAAGCCCGGCCGCAAGGTGATCTGGGTGATCTGGGCCGGCGCCGGCAACCCGCTCGCCAAGCTCCAGGACATGGATCCGAAGCGCTACGGTATCGAGCTCTCCACCGGCGGCAACATCCTGCCGGCGCTCGCCGCCTACAAGAGCCTGCCCGGCATGGAAGGCGCGACCTATTACTTCTACGAAATCCCGAAGAACCCGGTGAACGACTGGCTGGTCGCCGAGCACCAGAAGCGCTTCAACGCGCCGCCGGACTTCTTCACCGCGGGCGGTTTTGCCGCCGCGATGTCGGTCGTCGCCGCCGTGACCAAGGCGAAGTCGACCGACACCGAGAAGCTGATCAGCGCGATGGAGGGCCTCGAGTTCGACACGCCCAAGGGCAAGATGGTGTTCCGCAAGGAAGACCACCAGGCGCTGCAGAGCATGTATCACTTCAAGGTCAAGGTCGATCCGAACGTCGCCTGGGCCGTGCTCGAGCCGGTGCGCGAGCTGAAGATCGAGGACATGGACGTTCCCGTGAAGAACAAGCGGTAGTCCTGCTCACCTCTCCCGCTTGCGGGAGAGGTCGGATCGCATCGTAGATGCGATCCGGGTGAGGGCTTTCTCCTCTTGGGCACTGTCCCATTGCGGAAACACCCTCTCCCCGCCCCTCCCCCGCAAGCGGGGGAGGGAGCGTACCGCGATCGCGGACACACCTTCATTTTGTCACTTGCCAGACGCTCCATGCCGCTCACCCTCGAAACCCGCGACCTCACCATCCGCTTCGGCGGCCATGTCGCGGTCAACAACGTCTCCTGCACGTTTCGGCCGGGCGAGCTCACCGCCATCGTCGGGCCGAACGGCGCCGGCAAGACCACCTATTTCAATCTGATCTCGGGCCAGCTGCGGGCCTCTGGCGGCAGCATCCTGTTCGACGGCGTGGACATCACCCAGCATTCCGCGCCGATGCGGACTCGCGCCGGTCTCGGACGCGCGTTCCAACTCACCAACCTCTTTCCGAACCTGACGGTGGAAGAGAACGTCCGCCTCGCAGTGCAGGCCGCGAGCGGCACGCATTACGACATGCTGCGGCCCTGGATGGTGCGCCGCGACCTGATCGCACGCGCGGACAGCATCCTCGACCAGGTCGCGCTCGGCAGCCGCCGCGGCGTCACCGCGACCGCGCTGTCGCATGGCGACCAGCGCAAGCTGGAGGTCGCCCTGATGATCGCGCTCGAGCCGAAAGTGTTCATGTTCGACGAGCCGACCGCCGGCATGAGCATCGACGAGGTGCCTGTCGTGCTGAAGCTGATCGCGCAGCTCAAGCAGGACAGGAGCAAGATCATTCTCCTCGTCGAGCACAAGATGGACGTGGTGCGCTCCCTCGCCGACCGCATCATCGTGCTGCATAACGGCCAGCTCGTCGCCGACGGCCCGCCGGCCGAGGTGATCGCCTCGCCGATCGTGCAGGAGGCCTATCTCGGCGTCGCCCCCAAGACCGCGGAGAGCGTCGGATGACCAATCTGCTCACGCTCTCCGGCGTGCACACTCATATCGGCCGCTACCACATCCTGCAGGGCATCGACCTCGCGGTTCCCGAGGGACAGGTCACGATGCTGCTCGGTCGCAACGGCGCCGGCAAGACGACGACGCTGCGGACCATCATAGGCCTGTGGCAGGCCTCGAAAGGCGAGATCACCCTCGGCGGGACGCGCATCGAGCGCCTTGCCACGCCCGACATCGCGCGGCTCGGCGTCGGCTACGTGCCGGAGAGCATGGCGGTATTCTCCGATCTCACCGTGAAGGAGAACCTGGTGCTGGCGGCCCGCGACGGTCCGCTGGACGACACCCAGCTCGAATGGATATTCGGCTTCTTCCCGGCGCTGCGCCGGTTCTGGCTGTCGCGCGCGGGAAGCCTGTCGGGCGGGCAGAAGCAGATGCTCTCGATCGCGCGCGCCATCATCGAGCCGCGCAAGCTGCTGCTGATCGACGAGCCGACCAAGGGGCTGGCACCGGCCATCGTGATGGCGCTGATCGAGTGCCTGAAGGAGATCAAGCGCAAGGGCGCCACGATCCTTCTGGTCGAACAGAATTTCTTTGCCGCCCGCGAGCTCGGCGACAGCGTGCTGGTGATGGACAACGGCACCATCGTCCATCGCGGCGAAATGGCGGCGCTCGCCGCCGACGTGCCGCTGCAGGAGCGGCTGCTCGGCCTGAGCCTGGAGACACATCAGTGACCGACCTTGCTGCAAATGATCCGCTGCCGAAGCCGAAACGCGACCTCGCGCCGATTCTGCTGCCGATCGCGCTCGCACTGCTGATGATCCCGCTGATCGGGTCGACCTCGTCCTGGCTGACACTGACCGTCGCGAGCCTCGCCATGGGCATGATGATCTTCATCATGGCCTCGGGGCTGACGCTGGTGTTCGGCCTGATGGACGTGCTCAATTTCGGCCACGGCGCCTTCATCGCCGTCGGCGCCTATGTCGCGACGCTGGTGCTGGCCCCGTTCGCGGCCTCGATCCAGGCCGACTCGCTCTGGATGAACCTTGCGGTGCTGGCACCGGCCGCGCTGCTGTCGATGGCGGTGTCCGGCGCGCTCGGCCTCGTCGTCGAGCGCGTGCTGATCCTGCCTGTGTACGGCCAGCACCTGAAGCAGATCCTGATGACGACAGGCGGGCTGATCGTCGCCGAGCAGACGCTCTATGCGCTGTGGGGACCGCAGATCATCCCGATGCCGCTACCGGCATCGCTGCGTGGCTCCTTCATCATTGGCGACGTCGCGATCGCGAAATACCGCGTGCTGGCGATGCTGATCGGCCTTGCGATCTTCGTCGCCATCCAGCTCGTGCTCAACCGCAGCAAGCTCGGCCTCCTGATCCGTGCCGGCGTCGAGAACCGCGAGATGGTCGAGGCGCTCGGCTACCGCATCCGCCGCCTGTTCCTCGGCGTGTTCATGACGGGATCGGCACTGGCCGGCCTCGGCGGCGTGATGTGGGCGCTCTATCGCGAGCAGGTGCACGCCTCCATGAGCGACGACCTCACCGTGCTCATCTTCATCGTCGTGATCATCGGCGGGCTGGGGTCGATCGGCGGCTGTTTCATCGGCGCCATCCTGGTGGCGATGGTGGCCAATTACGGCGGCTTCCTGGTGCCGAAGCTCGCTCTCGTCTCCAACATCCTGCTGATGGTCGCCATCCTGATGTGGCGGCCGCGCGGCCTCTATGCGGTGACCAGCCGATGATGATTCTCTCAGGCGATCCGCCGAAGAGCCGCGTGCTCACGCTCGTTCTCGTCCTCATCATACTGGCGCTGGCGGCGACGCCGTTCCTGTTTCCGGGCGCGAAGGCGCTGAACGTCGCGGCCAAGATCTGCGTGTTCGCCGCACTGGTCGCTTCCTACGACCTCTTGCTTGGCTACACCG
The DNA here is from genome assembly GCA_035575945.1 of Bradyrhizobium sp. Lineage (GTDB taxonomy): Bacteria > Pseudomonadota > Alphaproteobacteria > Rhizobiales > Xanthobacteraceae > Bradyrhizobium. The sequence continues at coordinate 398,078 of DATLXF010000017.1, forward strand.
GCACGGTGTCGTTCGCCCACACCATGTTCTACGGCATCGGCAGCTACGCGATCGCGATCGCTCTGTACGGCATGGGACCGAACTGGGCCGCGGTCGCCACTGGCATCGCCGCCGGTCTGCCGCTGGCGGCCCTGCTCGCTCTCGCGATCGGGCTGTTCTCCCTGCGGGTGGCTGCAATCTTCTTCGCCATGATCACGCTGGCTGTCGCCTCCGCCTTCCAGGTGCTGGCCTCGCAACTGTCCTGGCTGACCGGCGGCGAGGACGGACGCAGCTTCCGTCTGCCGGAGCTGCTCCGGCCGGGCACGGTGCTGATCCCCAAGGACATGTTCGGCGTCGAAATCAACGGCCGCATCCTCACATATTACCTCGTGTTCGCCGGCTCCGCGCTGATGATCCTGGCGCTGCTGCGCGTGGTGAACTCGCCGTTCGGCCGCGTGCTGCAGGCGATCCGCGAAAATCGATTCCGTGCCGAAGCGCTCGGCTTCCGCACCGTGTTCCACCTGACCTACGCCAATTGCATCGCGGCTCTCGTCGCCGCCAGCGCCGGCATCCTGAACGCGCTGTGGCTGCGCTATGCCGGTCCCGATACGTCGCTCAGCTTCTCGATCATGCTGGACATCCTGCTGATGGTGGTGATCGGCGGCATGGGCACGATCTACGGCGCAGTCATCGGGGCCACCATCTTCATCCTTGCCCAGAACTACCTGCAATCGCTGATGGGGGTCGCCTCCAAGGCGGCGGACGAAGCCGGCCTGCCGCTGCTGCCGGGGCTGCTGCATCCGGACCGCTGGCTGCTGTGGCTCGGGCTCCTGTTCATCGCCAGCGTCTATTTCTTTCCGACCGGCGTCGTCGGACGGCTGCGCCATGGCGGCGGCAAGAAGGCTGCCGGTCCCTCGCATTAAGCGGTCATTCATGATGCGGCGCGGCGGTGGCGGGCGCGCGGCAGCGCCTACGCGCGACACAAGCCCGACGGATATCGTTGCCATTACGCAACCGGATTAATGCTTAGGTAACTGGTTTTCCTAAGCTTTGCGCCATTTGTGCGGTGTATTCCTGTTCGTCCAGGGAGGGGGAATGCGCCAGGTCTTTGCAGCGGTGGCAGCCGGAATGTCTCGAGCCGCGAGGAACGGCTGGGAGGCCCTGACCCGCCGTGGTCCCGTCCTGTGGCTGACCTTGTGCGGCGTGTTTCTGGTCGTGGGAATCTTCATCGTCACGGCCATGGCGGTCGGCGAATTCCGCGAGCGGACCCTTGCCAACCGCGAGCGTGAGCTCGAAAACACGGTGAAGCTGATCGCGCGGCATTTCGATCAGCAGTTCGAGGATTCCGACCTCGTCGCAGCCGACCTGATCGGACAGATGAACGTGGCGGAGATCACCTCGCCAGCGATGTTCCGCGAACGCATGTCCGGGCCCGCGGCCCACCAGATGCTGCGCGGCAAGATCAGCTCCGTGTCTTACCTCGGCGACATCGCGATCTACGATGCCGAGGGCGAACTGATCAACTGGTCGCGGGCCCAGCCGCTGCCCAGGATCAACGTCTCCGCGCGCACGTATTTCCAGACGTTCAAATCCAATCCGGCGGCCGAGCCGGTCATCCTGGAATCGGTCCGCAGCTTCATCATCAACAAATGGACCACGGTCGTCGCACGCCGCTTGAACGGCCCGGACGGCACCTTCCTCGGCGCGATGGTCCGGCGGATCGATCCGGACAGCTACCGCAACTATTTCGCCTCCGTCGCACTCGGGGAAGGTACGGCCATCTCCCTGTTCGACCGCGAAGGCAAGATGCTCGCGCGTCATCCGCATCGCGAGGAGCTGATCGGGCGCAACTTCAGGGACGGGCCCTTGATGCAGAAGGTGCTGGCCCAGGGTGGTCAGCACTCCCACCGCGGCAAGAGCCCGCTTGACGGCGAGGACCGGCTGGGTTCGGCCGCCTCGCTGAAGCACTTCCCGCTGGTCATCCTCGCCACCAACACCTCGGCGGCAGCGCTCGCGGACTGGCGCCAGCAGACCGGGTTCCTGGTGGCGACCGCTGCGTTTTCTGCCACCGTCATCGCGCTGATCCTCTATCTGATCATCCGCCAGATCAACCGGCAGAACCGCGAGGCCCAGCAGCGCATTGAAGCGGAGCGGCTGCGGCTCGACACCGCCATCAACAACATGTCGCAGGGGTTGATCCTGTACGACGCGAACGGCACCATCGTCACCTGCAACCGCCGCTACGCCGACATGTTCGGCCTGTCCCACGACGTCATCAAGCCCGGGTGCCACATCCGCGAGGCGATGTATCATCGCAAGGAGCGCGGCGCATTCGATGGCGACGTCGAGGCGTTTTGCGCCGACGTCATGCGGGTGGTCGCCGAAGGCACGGTCTCGACGAGAACGCATCAATTGGCGAACGGCCGCGCCTTCCAGGTCATCAACACGCCGCTCGCGCAGGGCGGCTGGGTCGCCACGATCGAGGAGATCACCGAGCGGCGCAATCTGGAGCAGGAACGCGACCGCAACTACACGTTCCTGCGCGAGATCATCGACCATATTCCGTCACGGATCACCGTGAAGGACGCCCGCACGCGGCGCTACCTGCTGGCCAACCAGGTGGCCGAGCAGGAACTCGGCGAGACCAGCGAGACGATCGTCGGCAAGACCGCGTTCGATCTCTATCCGGCGGACACCGCCGGGATCATCACCCGGGACGACGACAAGCTGCTGCAATCGCCGGACGGGCTGTTCCTGGACGAGCATGTTTGGACCACGCCGAGCATCGGACGGCGCTACATCACGTCGACCCGGATCGGCATCCGCGACGGGTCGGGCGAGCCCCGCTACATCATCAATGTCGTCGAGGACGTCACGGAGCGGCGGCGCGATCACGAGAAGATCGCGCATATGGCGCATTACGACGCGCTGACCGACCTGCCGAACCGCGCCCTGTTCCGCGAGCAGATCGTATGCGAGCTGGCGAAGGTCGCCGAGGGCGGCCAGTTTGCGCTGCTCTACATCGACGTCGACGAGTTCAAGGGCATCAACGACTCCCTCGGCCACCATGTCGGCGACGAGCTCCTGAAGTCGATTGCCGGCCGCCTGCGCGGCTGCCTCAAGCAGGGCGACCTGATTGCGCGGCTCGGGGGCGACGAGTTCGCCGTGATCCAGACCGACATCGGGTCCTCCGCCGACGTGCTGTCCTTCGTGACGCGGATCTACCAGGCGATACGGCAGCCCTATCATTGCCTCGGCCATCAGCTCTCCACCGATGCCAGCATCGGCATCGCGCTGGCGCCGCAGGACGGCACCGATCTCGATCAGCTGGTCAAGAACGCCGACCTCGCGATGTACGGCGCCAAGGCCGAGGGGCGGCGCACCCACCGCTTCTTCGAGCCGGCGATGGATGCCAGCGCCAAGGCAAGGCTGAGCATGGAGCAGGATCTGCGCCAGGCCCTCGTCGATCGCGGCTTCGAGATTCACTATCAGCCGCTGGTCGACCTGCGCTCGGGCGACGTCGCCGGCTGCGAGGCGCTGCTGCGCTGGCGGCATCCCCAGCGCGGCATGGTGTCGCCGGCGGAGTTCATTCCGGTCGCCGAGGACACCGGCCTCATCACCGAACTCGGCGACTGGGTGCTGCGCACCGCCTGCAACGAGGCCGCGACCTGGCCGTCGCATGTGCGCCTCGCGGTCAACGTCTCGCCGGTGCAGCTCAAATGCGACACACTGGCGCTGCGGATCGCGGGCGCGCTCGCCGCCTCCGGGCTGGACCCGCGCCGGCTCGAGCTCGAGATCACCGAGGCCGTGCTGATCCGCGACGACGAGGCGGCGCTCTCGATCCTGCATCAGCTCCGCTCGATCGGCGTGCGCATCGCGCTCGACGATTTCGGCACCGGCTATTCTTCGCTGAGCTATCTGAAGCGCTTTCCGTTCGACAAGATCAAGATCGATCGCTGCTTCGTCGCCGACATCGCGGAGACAAGCGGCTCGCCGGTCATCGTGCAGGCGGTGGTCAACATCGCAGCCGCCAGCAACATGACGACGGTCGCCGAGGGCGTCGAGACCGAGGCGCAACGCGAGATGCTGCGCACGCTCGGCTGCACGCAGATGCAGGGCTACCTGTTCAGCGCGCCGAAGCCGGCCAGCGAGGTGCGAAAACTGTTCGGTGCCGGCGCTGCCGCTCCGGTGGCGGCGGTGGCCTGATGGCGAGGCCGCGCAAGAGCGCCGATGTCGCGGATTCCTACGCGGTGCGGCTGATGCAGCACCTCGTGGTGCCGACTTTCGTGATCGACCCGAAGCGCCGCGTCGTGATCTGGAACAGGGCCTGCGAGCGGCTGACCGGCGTCGCGGCAAGCGAGGTGATCGGCACCAGCAGGCACTGGCAGGCGTTCTACCAGAGCAAGCGCCCCTGCCTGGCCGACCTCGTCGCGCTCGACCGCCCCGAGCAGCTGCCGGAATTCTACTCGGAATATGCCGCGCGCGGCCATAACGGCCTCGGCTTCTCCGCCGAGAACTGGTGCGTGATGCCCAAGCTCGGCAGTCAGCTCTATCTCGCCATCGACGCCGGCCCGATCCACGACGAGGCCGGCCATCTAATCGCGGTGGTGGAGACGCTGCGCGATCTCACCGACCAGAAGCGCGCCGAGATGGCGCTGAAGGAGCTCGCCACCAAGGACGGGCTGACCGGCCTGTCGAACCGCCGCGCCTTCGACCAGATGCTGACCAGCGAATGGGCCCGCGCCCAGCGCACCCAGAAGCCGGTGGCGCTGCTGTTCGTCGACGTCGACCATTTCAAGCTGTTCAACGACCGCCACGGCCACCAGAGCGGCGACGAATGCCTGCGCGCGGTCGCGGCCGTCGTCAGCCGCCACGCCACGCGCCCGCTCGACCTCGCCAGCCGCTATGGCGGCGAGGAGTTCGCACTGATCCTGCCGGACATGGATTGCTGCACCGCCTGCATCGTCGCCGAGGAGATCCGCTGCGCCGTCATGGCCTTGGGAATCGTGCACGGCGCCGCGGACGCCGGCGGCCACGTCACGCTCAGCGTCGGCGTCGCCAGCCACGTTCCCACCGGCGCCGATGGCGGCCCCGACCGGCTGCTCGGCGCCGCCGACGAGGCGCTCTATGTCGCCAAGCGGCTCGGCCGCAACCGCGTCATCTGCGCCGAACGGGTCCTGGCCGAGTTCGCGCGCGCCGGTCTTGATACCCCCCCTGCCGTCGCTGCCAATCGTCGGTCCAGCCGAGGCTGACATCGAGCCCGCCGAAGGCTGTTGCGTTCAGGCTCACCAGGAGGTGATGCTGCGTAGAATCGGCATGCTTATTTGTCCTCGGGCGCACGTGGGGAGTGGTTCGAGTTCAAAGGCGCGCCGAAGGATCTGGTCATCTGAACTGGCACGCGGGAGAACCCTTTGCCTCTTCCCGAGCACGAAATGCTTACTTTCGCGATCGGCGACATCCACGGTTGCTTTGACAAGCTGGTGTCGCTGCTCGCCGCGTGTGACGAGATTTGCGGAGAGCGGACCGCGCAGTTCGTGCTGGTCGGTGACTACATCGACAGGGGCCCCCAGAGCCGCGAGGTGATGGATTTTCTGGTCGACAGCGAGGGCAAGCAGGAGCGATCCATTGTCTGCCTGCGGGGCAACCATGAGGAGATGCTGCTTCGCGCGGCCGACCTCGAGCGTAACGAGGATGACCTCGTGAACTGGTGGGCCAACGGCGGCGAGCAGACGCTCGATCGCTACGGGATTCACGATCCCGTCGATCTGCCGCGCGAGCATCTCGACTGGATACGCGCGTGTCCGCTGATGGTCATCGAGCGTGGGCGGCTTTTCGTCCACGCCGGGCTGAGGCCGGGCATCCCGCTGGAGACGCAGAGCGAGCGAGACTTGCTCTGGATCCGGGAACCCTTCCTGTCCTCGGATCACGACCACGGGCTTTTCGTTGTCCACGGCCATACGCCGCTCAGGAGCGGAGTGCCTGACCTGCGGGCCAACCGGCTGAACCTGGATACCGGCGCCTGCTTTGGCGGCCCACTTACGGCAGCGGTGTTCACGGCATCGGAGACGGGCCCGTTGATGTTCGTGACAGATTCCGGCGAGATTTCGGGACCTGCGGCCTCGCGGGACTGATTGGGCCCCAGAGAGCGTCGGATCCCGGGCCAATCCACCGGTTGCCCGCCCCTCGCCAATCGGCTACTAGAAGCCTCTCTGCACCCGTAGCTCAGCTGGATAGAGCGTTGCCCTCCGAAGGCAAAGGTCACACGTTCGAATCGTGTCGGGTGCGCCATTTTCATCATCGCAGTCACCGCGGAAGGCGGCGACTGGATGCGGATCAGCCCAGCATTCTTCACGGACTCCGGTGCGCCGCCGCGTCACCAAATGGAGGTCTGTGGCGGCTTCTTCGGGGCTGCCTTCCGAACCGGAACGGTCGAAAGCCGTCTGCGTGCATCTCAAACCTGCCAGCACCGATCAACTCTTTGGCGCATCCCACCCCGTTTCTGGCGCCTTCTGCCAATGTCGAGGCACCGTTTGTCACATACCTTCCCAGCATCGAAAGGAAGGTGAGACATGTTCGATCGCAACAAAAAATCGGCCCTCGTCACGGGCGCTTCGTCCGGCCTGGGCAAGGAAATCGCCAAACGCCTGATCGCCGATGGCTATCAGGTCTATGCGGCCGCCCGCCGGGTGCACGAGATGGAGGATCTGCGCCGGCTCGGCGCGCAGCCGCTGCGCATGGACATCGCCAGCGAGGCCGATATTGTGGCCGTCGCTGAGGCCATCGCAGCGCAGACCGGCGGAGTGGACGTGCTGGTCAACAATGCCGGCTTCGCCCTCTATGGCCCGATGGAGGAGATCGGCCTGGACGAGGCGCGCTACCAGTTCGAGGTGAATGTGTTCGGTCCGAGCCGCCTGACCCAGCTGCTGCTGCCCGCGATGCGCGAGAAGAAATCGGGCCGCATCATCAACATCACGTCGATGGGCGGCAAGATCTACACGCCCCTGGGCAGCTGGTATCACGCCACGAAGCATGCGCTGGAGGGCTGGTCGGACTGCCTGCGTCTCGAGCTCGCGCCGCTCGGCATCGACGTCGTCGTGATCGAACCCGGCCTGATCGAGACCGGCTTCGGCGACGTCCTGGCCGAAAGCCTGCTCAAGCGCTCGGGCGTCGGACCCTATGCCGGGCTGACCCGCGCGGTCGCCAAGGGCACGCGCGACACCTACGGAAATGGACGCAGCAGCGATCCGCGGATCATTGCCGACGTGGTCGGCACCGCGGTGGCGGCGGCGCGCCCGCGTACGCGCTACGTCAAGGGCAAGTTCGGCTGGCTCCTGATCGCGCTGCGCTCGTGGCTCGGCGATCGCATGTTCGATCGCATCATCCTCAGCCAGTTGCCGAAAGCCGCCTGACCATGCGCCCCGCCCCCGCCGATCGCTGCAAGGTGCCGCACGGTCTTTGGACGGCGGTGGACGCGATCGGCATCCCGCCCTCGGCGCTGCTGCGCCAGGCGAGATTGCCCGTCACGCTCCACCAGACCGGCCAGGCCATCACGACTGCGCAATATTTCGCGCTGATGCGGGCACTGGAAACGCTGTCCGGCAATGCCGCCCTGGGTCTCGAGATGGTGCGCGGCGCAGACACCGCCCTGCATCCCCCCTCCACGCTCGCGGCCTTTTATGCGCGCGACCTGCGCGACGGGATCGAGCGGCTCGCCCGATACAAGCGCCTGTGCTCGCCCGAGCTGCTGGAAATCCAGGAAGGGCTGCACCAAGGGCGCCGGGCCTGGACGATCGGGATGAAGTGGCTCCACACCGCAGAGCCGGAGCCTCCGGTCAGCGTCGATGCGACCTTCGCCACGCTGATCGAGCTGGCGCGCCGCGGCACCGGCGCGCCAATCCGCCCCCTTCGCGTCGAACTGGCCCGTGCCGGCGTCCGGAGCGTCGCCCATGAGGACTATTTCGGTTCACCGGTCACGCTGGGGGCCGCGCGCGACCTGCTGATCCTTGACGTCGCCGATCTCGATCGTCCTTTCCCCGGGCACAATCCGGAGCTGCTCTCGATGCTGACCCCGGCACTGGGCAGCGCGCTGGACGAGATGAACATCAAGTCACTCAGCGAACAGGTCGTCGCCGAGCTGAAGCGGAGCCTGCCGAGCGGCCGGCCTGACCTCGCCGATATTGCGAGGCGCATGACCATGAGCGAGCGGACCCTGCAGCGCCGGATCACCGAGGAAGGACACAGCTTCCGCGATCTCCTGGTCGCCGCAAGGCGCGAGCTGGGGCAGCGGCTGCTTGCCGACCACAAGATCGAGATCGACGAGATCGCGTTCCTGCTCGGCTACCAGGATTCGACCTCCTTCAACCGCGCCTTCCGCGAATGGGAAGGCGTGACGCCCGGGCGTTGGCGTGAGCTCCGCGCGCAGGAAGCAGCGCCTCTCACCCACTGACCCGCAGCGGCCGACCCGTGACCACGAGCGGCCGCCGCGCGCGTCCCGATTCTGAATGCGTGTCCAGTGCGACCGTCAATTTGAGCACCGATCCAACTTCATCGCCGTCAGGTCTTTGCCCTACGCACCACGTCCTGCCACTCCGGATGTCGCTCGATCTGCGCCTTCGCGAACGGGCAGAGCGGAATGATCGCGAACGCTTCGCGCCGCGCATCCTCGATCGCCTGTCGCACCAGCCGCTCTCCGATCTTGCGGCCGCGCAAGGCGGCGGGAACTTCGGTGTGGTCGATGATGATCAACTTGTCGTTGGCACGGCTGTAGGTCATCTCGGCTTCGACACCGTCGACGACGAGCCGGTAGCGTCCCTTCGATGCGCCATCTTCGCGCTCGACCCTTTCGTCGCCGGCTGATTGCGTTTGCGCAGACTGCGCCGCGTCCGGGGGGCGGACCTGACGTGGCTCTCCGCGCGCGCATTCCAGAAGATCGCGGTCCCATCCTGCCAGATCGGCCGCAGCCTCGTAGGTCGAGACGAGGAAAGCCATCAGAGCTTCGTCGGGATCGGCTGCCGACTGCACGGCATCGTAGGGGAGCATGAATTCAGACAGGCCGTCGTGCCAGAACGCGGCATCGGGCCGGACCGTCGCGGCCCGGTAGCCGTCCGGCGCCGGATAGGCGTAGGCGTAGAAGGCAGGATAGTCGATGCCGCCGCCACCCGGCCAGAAGCCCGCCGACGAGACCTCGCGGTCATAAGCCTCCTGCGCCACATCGTCCGGCAAGGCAGGAATCCCGCCGGGATGAAGCGGCGCGCGGCGCCCCGAAAAGCGCGTCACCGCCAGATCGAAGCTACCCCAGAACAGGTGAACGGGGCTGGATTTGCCGAGGAAGGAGGTGCGGAACCGATTGAACACCCTGTCGACCGCCACGAGCGCCTGATGAAAGCGATGAACGGCGTGTCGATCATACGGCCGGTCGCGATGATCTTCGGCGAAAGGTACCGGGTTGGGTACCTCGTTCGGTTGTCCATTGAACGTCGGTGTGCCGCCGAGCTCCGAAATCAACTGCACGAAGCTGGCGTGGAACGACGCGACCGTGGACGGCCCGAGCTCGAACGATGCCCGGCGACCTTCGCCGCTGGTACCCACGACCCTGTGCTCCCGAAAATCGAACAGGATCTCGATGCCGGGGCCGTCGGGTATCGGCGAAGATGCCAGGCCGTTCGGCGTGACATAGAAGGTCGCGTGCCACGAATGGTTCAGCCAGGGCGTATGAGCCAGCCGGTACTTGCCTGCGATCTGCAGGTAGAGATGCAGAGCTGAACAAGTCTCGCGCCAGCCGAGATAGTCGAGGTGGGGCCACTTGTTGTTCATTTTGCTATTCTCCATTCAACATCTGATCTGTACGCGAGGCCGTCATCTGGTCTTGAGCGCTCGCGTTGCTCCGGGCAATCGCCTTCAGCGCCGGTCAGTCCGGAAGGGGGATGTGCTCATCCCGGTCGTCGATCGGGAGATCGAAGCGTCCCTTGCCCCAGTTTGCGGCGCGCCATTCGGCCTTGGCTTCTTCGATGCGCTCCTGGGACGATGCGACAAAGTTCCACCAGATGTAACGCGGCCCGCTGAGCGTGGTGCCGCCGAGAATCATCAACCGCGCGCCTTGGTCGCCGGCAGCGACCGTGATCCCGTCGCCGGGGCGGAACACCATCATCTGAGAGGCCTCGAAAGACTGGCCGGCGACCGACACAGACCCTTCGACGATATAGATGCCTCTGTCCTCGTGATCGCCCGGCATCGGGAGCCGGCTTCCTGGTTCGAGCTTCACATCGGCGTAGAACGTCTCCGAGAACATGGCCGCCGGCGCGACCTTGCCGTAGGCATTTCCAAGAATGAGCCGAACCGAGACACCGTGGTCCTCGATCACGGGCAGCGTTTCCTTGCCGTGATGTTCGAAGGTGGGTGCCACATCCTCATGGGTGTCGGGAAGGGCCAGCCACGTCTGAATCCCGAACAGGCTATTCGGACCGCTCCGGGCGGCCGCGGAAGTGCGCTCCGAGTGGGTCACGCCACGCCCGGCGACCATCCAGTTCAGCGCACCAGGACGGATGATCTGATCGGCCCCGGTGCTGTCACGGTGATGAAAATCGCCCCGAAAGAGGTAAGTGACGGTGCCGAGGCCGATATGCGGGTGCGGCCGAACGTCGACGCCATGCCCGGTCAGCAATTCGGCCGGCCCGGCCTGGTCGAAGAAGATGAACGGCCCGACCATCTGCCGCTTTGGCGCCGGCAAGGCGCGCCGGACCTCGAAACCGCCGAGGTCGCGGGAACGCGGCACGATGAGAGTTTCGATCGCGTCGATTCCGACTTCGTCAGGACAGCCCGGTTCGAGTGTTGGGTTCCAACTCATTGCGCATTGTCCTCTGCTGGGAGAGCCGGGCGGCCTCGCGCGCCCGGACGATCGAGCCGCTGCTCGACCTCGTCCACACTCGTCCATCTTTCCTACGCCTGATCGCTACCGGTCGTCGCGCGGCGCGGGAGCGGCTGCTGCGCTGCTCGTGGCGACGTCAAGCGCCCGCCTGGCGATTCCGAACGGTTTGATCGCGGCTTGAACCGATCTTACCGAAGCCCCGTGACAAATCCGGTGCGGGGGCTGCTGCGCAGTTGCCAATATTGCGCTTCTTTCCGGCGACGGCCAAACCGGGACTGCTCACTCGCTCTGGTCCAAACGAGAGTTCCCACGTCTCGTGAAACGCGAGGCGGGGCGCCTCGGTGAAAACGCAGGACGTTACGTAACGCAGTGGCGAGCGGCAGGTCAGGACTGTTCTGGAAGGAGCGTGCCGCGCAGCGCTTTGTCCGCAAGATCGGCAACAGGCCGCAGCTTCAGCGTCGCACCTTGTCAAACGCCTGCTAGAGTCATCGGGCTGGAACCCCAAGCACGTTCGTCGGACTGGACTCTATATGGAAGAGGACGGCACGGCCCACCCGTCGACACAGCCCGCGATAGGCGCCATGGCGCAATCCTGACCCTGCCGTTTTCCGGAGTTTGCCCAGGCTCACCCGGAAGGAGACCTGTCATGGCCATAATCACCACATCCGACGGCACCCACCTCTTTTTCAAAGACTGGGGCCTGAAAGACGCGCAGCCAGTGATGTTTCACCACGGCTGGCCGCTGAGCGCCGACGATTGGGACAGCCAGATGCTGTTCTTCCTGTCTCACGGCTATCGCGCGGTTGCACCTGACCGGCGCGGCCATGGCCGATCGGACCAGACCGACACGGGCAACGAAATGGACACCTATGCCGCAGATGTCGCGGCAATCGTGAAGGCGCTGGACCTTCATGATGTCGTCCATATCGGCCATTCGACCGGCGGCGGCGAAGTCGCTCGCTACGCCGCCAAGGCCGAGCGCGGCCGCGTTGCCAAGGCGGTGCTGATCGGTGCGGTCCCCCCTGTGATGGTCAAGTCCGACAAGAACCCGGACGGCATTCCGATGGAAGTGTTCGACGGCTTCCGCGAGTCACTGTCCCGGAACCGCGCGGAGTTCTATAAGGACATCCCAAGCGGCCCGTTCTACGGCTTCAATCGCGCGGGCGCCGAAATCAGTCAGGGCTTGATAGACAATTGGTGGCGCCAAGGCATGGCCGGCGGCGCGAAGGCGCACTACGATTGCATCAAGGCGTTTTCCGAGACCGACTTTACCGGGGATCTCGAAGCGATCACCGTTCCAGTCCTGTTTCTACATGGCGAGGACGACCAGATCGTACCGATCGAGAACTCGGCACATAAGGCAGTCAGGCTGGTGCGAGACGGAACGCTGAAAACCTATCCGGGTCTTTCGCACGGCCTGTTCGCGACGCATCCCGAAGTGGTCAACGCCGACTTGCTGGCCTTCATCCGCGCCTGACGGGCCGAGCCGACTTGAGGAGAGGTAAGATCATGACCGATACCATGAAGGCCGTCGTCCTCGAAAAATTCGGTGGCTACGACGCGTTCGAGCTGCGCGATGTTTCCGTGCCGACTCTTGGACCGCGACAGGTCCGGGTGCGAGTCCACGCCACCGCCATCAATCCCCTGGACTATCAAATCCGCCGTGGCGACTATGCCGATGACGTGCCGCTCCCCGCCATCATCGGTCACGACGTTTCCGGCGTCGTGGAAGACAAGGGTGTGGACGTGAGCGAGTTCGAGATCGGCGACGAGGTCTACTACACCCCCAAAATCTTCGGCGGCCCCGGCTCCTATGCGGAGCAGCATATTGCCGATGTCGATCTGGTCGGCCGCAAGCCGCGCAACATCAATCACCTGGAGGCCGCAAGCCTGACGCTGGTGGGAGGCACGGTCTGGGAAGCTTTGGTCACTCGCGCCCAGCTTGCCGTTCATGAAACGGTCTTGATCCACGGCGGCGCCGGCGGTGTGGGCACGGTGGCGATCCAGCTTGCCAAGGCGATGGGTGCGCGGGTCATCACGACGGCGCGCTCCAGCAACCATGAATTCGTACGTTCGCTCGGAGCGGACGAGGCGATCGACTACAGCTCCGACGACTATGTTTCAGCCGTGGCAGACCTGACGCAGGGGCAGGGGGTGAACGTCGTGTTCGACACCATCGGCGGCGACACCCTGACGAAGAGCCCGCGCGCCCTCTCGGATGCTGGACGGGTGGTCAGCATCGTCGACATCGCACAGCCGCAAAACCTGATCGAGGCGTGGGGCAAGAATGCCGCCTACCATTTCGTGTTCACCCGGCAGAACCGCGGCAAGCTCGACGCGGTGACGAACCTTGTCGAACGCGGCCTGATCAAGCCGGTGATCGGCGCGGTGCTGCCTCTGGCCCGGGTCGGCGACGCGCATGAACTGCTCGAAAACGGGGGGTCGCGTGGACTTCGCGGTAAGGTGGCGATCGACGTCGTGGGCCAGACTGTGGCGCTTCCCACGCCGCGATAGATGCACTGCCAGGGGCGGCGCAGACGTTACTGCATGGCGACACGGCGGACGGGATCGCGAACCGCCCGACGATAATCGGTCGGACTCATGCGCTGATGCTTGAGGAAGACACGGGCGAGGACCTGGTTCGACGAGTACCCGACTTCCAGGGCGATCTGGGTAACCGGAAGGTCCGTATGTTCGAGGAGTTCGCAGGCTTTCTCCATCCTCAGTCGCGTGAGGTAGACCCGCGGAGGCACGCCGACGCTCTGCTTGAACATGCGAGCGAAATGGAACGGTGAAAGCCGCGCCTCGGCTGCCAGATCGTCGAGGCTGACATCTTCCGAAAGTCGCGCTCGCATCAGTTCCAGGCAGCGCCGTTCCGCCCAAAGCGCGAGGCCGCCCCTGGGCGGCGCAAACGGCGTTCCACCCAAGCGGCAAAGCTCGGCGAGGAGCTCGCAGCCCGCCGCCCGCGCCAACAGCCGCGACGGCGCTCCCTCGTCCTCACAGAGAGCCCACAGGTTGCGGACCGCAAATCGGATTGCCGACGATTCGAACACTCGGCCGTAGATGCAGGCCGTGTCGAACGAGAAGCGACCGTCGGCCGCCTCGTCGAGCACGCTCTGCCACCCGGCCAAAGGAAACGCCAGGCTGCGAAGCCGATGGCTTTGGTCATTGATCACCGTGGTCGCGAAATTCGGCGCAGCGACGGCGAGGCTGCCTTTCGCGGTCGCCATATCGAAGCGACCTCCTCCCAGGTCTCCCCTGACACGACTGCAGCCAAGCATGTCCTCCATCAGCACGAGGTCCGGCAGGGCGAGGCGGGACATGTCCCCGGCTGGTCGCTGGACCTCGAGAAGGTCGAGAATTCCGCCCGGGGATTTCATCGTGCGCAAGTAGGACGCATGTCGGCCTTTGCTGTGCCACTGGGCGAATGACGAATGGGCATGGACGGTCATTGCAGTCCCTCCAGGGCCGAATGCGCGCGAGGCGGGATCGATGGGCAAACCGGATTGCGAACGGCCCGCCGAAAGTCGGACGGGCTTGAGCGCATGTGAAGGACAAGCTCCGGCATGGCCGGGCGGTGCATATCTCCGGCGGGTCGCGCCATTTCGAGCAGATCCATTCTGCCCGGCGATTTCCCTGTGCGCACATACGAGGCTCGTCGGCCCTCGCAGTACCATTTGGTGAAAGACGAATAGGCAGGCACGCTCATTGGTGTGTCTCCTATCGAAGCGGCTAGTATTGAAGTGGCTATCGTCGCCGCGATCCGCGCGCGGCCCGACGGGCCGCCATCTGAGCGCACCAGCTTGATCTGGCCCCGTGGTAGACCGCGAAGCATATGATGGCAACCGGACGGGTGCGCAACTTCGCGCCATCGGAACGACCTGTGGCGTTCCGCCGCGTGGGGTCCAGCGATAGCACCAGTCGCGGGCCAGCGCTCGCGTCGGCGGCCGCCCCGATACTCTACCGCAATATCTGCACCCCGCAGCAGCTTCTGCGCCGCTCCTGGCGCGCACGTTCGCTAGGATTCAGTCGTCTAACGCTGGTTATCGGCCACCGGATCGGTTCGTCGTGCCTTTTGGATCAGCCAAGCGCCTGAGCCATGATCACTTCGCTGGGGTCTACCATGTCCAGACCACTATCAGACTCCCTGAAGCTGGCGCACGCCTATCCGGTCGGCATCGTGTTCGACGTCAGATTCGACGCCTTCACAGCTCGACTGACGACGCTGCCGGATGACCATATCCGCTTTCACATCGCCGACGGCCCCTATGCCCACACGGAGACCGTGACGATCGCCGTCAACCGGATTCGCGCCGGCGTTTTCGCCGTGAGCTGGGTCGAAGCGAGCGGCGCCACGGTCGTGCATGTCGAGGATTTCGAGCGTGGCGTCGTCCACTCGTTCGCCACCCTGCCCAACGGTTCGTTCCTTCGAATGCAGGGACCGATCCATCTCATCTCGGAGGGAGAAGGCTGATGACGACCGCCGTAGAGCGCAACAAGGCGCTCGTTCTGGAGGCCATGACCGCCTTGTTCCAGAGTCGCGATCCGCTCGCCGTCGAGCGGCTCTATGCGCCGGGCTACATCCAGCACAACCCCGCGATCCCGCAGGGACGAGATGCGCTGGCCCAGCTGGTGGCGCAGCTTCCCCCCGCGATATTCTATGAGCCGGGGCTGATGATCGCCGAGGGCGACTTCGTCGCCATTCATGGCCGCATTCGCGGCTGGGCGCCCACGACGCAGATCGCCGTCGACATCTTCCGTATCGAGAACGGGCGTCTCGCCGAGCACTGGGACGTCTTGCAGGAGGAGGCGTCGACGGAGGAGTCCAGGTCGGGCTTGGCCATGTTCTCTCCGGACGAGCGTGAGCGGCAAAAATCGCGCGCGTCGGAAACGACGCCCGAAACCGTGGACTATGACCGCCTGATGAAGGCCAATCTGTTCACGGTCTTCAGCGAGCGTAACGAGGAACGGCGCCGTCTGGCGATCCGCGAGCTCTATGCCGAAGACGCGGAGCTGCACGAACCGCACGCTTCTGTCCGCGGTCATGCTGCGATCTCCGATGCCGTCGGCCAGCTGCTCGCGAAGCTGCCAGGTGATCTCATTTTCGCCGCCAACGGTCCGGCCATCGGCCACAATGGCGTCGCGCGTCTCAATTGGCGCTCCACGGCGGACTCGGACCCTCATGCCGTCACCGGCACGGACGTCGCCCGGTTCACGGGCGGACGCATCGTTTCGCTTCACGTATTTCTCGATCCCCCAGCCCCCTCAACCGAACTATTTTGAAGGAGACTCCAATGCCCAAGACCGGCCTCGACGCCCTGCTGCGTCCGCAAGACAGCATTGTCGTGCTGATCGACCACCAGCCTTTCCAGTTCGCCAACTTGCACAGCCATGAGCCGACGATGATCGCAAACAACGTCATCGGCCTCGCCAAGGCAGCGAAAGTCTTCGGCGTGCCGACGATCCTGACGACGGTGCTCGAAGAGCGCGGGGGCCATCTGATCAAGGGCCTGCAGGATGTCTATCCGGATCAGAAGCCGATCGACCGCACCTTCATCAATACATGGCAGGACGCGCGCGTCGTCGACGAGGTGAAGAAGAGCAGCCGCAAGCAGCTCATTCTGGCCGCTCTGTGGACCGAGATTTGTCTTGCGATGCCCACTCTGCACGCTCTGGCGGAGGGCTACGACGTCTTCATCGTAACCGACGCCTCCGGCGGCGTGTCCGCCGAGGCCCATGACATGGCGGTGCGGCGCATGACGGCGGCAGGCGCCATCCCCATCACCTGGCTTGCCGTCGCCGCCGAATGGCAGCGTGACTGGGCGCGGGAGGAGACCATTGCCGGGCTTGCGAAGGTGCAGCTTGAACATGCCGGCGCCACCGGCATCGCGTTCGCTTGGGAGATGCAGTTGCTGGCCGGCCGTCCACGCGCGGGCGGTTGACGTTGACGAGCTGAGGCCGCTGCACCGGCGAGGCGTCGAGGTTCGCCCCGCGACAATTGTGCCTGTCGACAACCCCGTCAGCGAGCTCGAGGTCCTGGTTGCGAGCAGCACCACCGGGGCTTCGAACCAAAGGTGCCGGTTTCCTGAAAGGGCGATGATGAACGGCGGCGCCAGCCTTCAGGCGCCGCCACTCACGTCAACATCGCGATGATCGCCTGGAGCTGGTCGGTCGCGGCCGTCACCAATCCGTCGTATGACGTCTGGCCGTGGGCGGCGGCGTGGAGGATGTATTCGGCGACGGCTGCTTTCAGGCCGAACACCGATTGATGGGCCGGCACGCTCGCCATCACGGTCTCCAGCGCCTGACGCATGGTGTGAATGAGCTCGGAGCTGTATTGCATGAGCTGTCCTCCCGCGGCTCATATTGGGTCGCGCGTCCATGCTTGCCACTCACATGCCCGAGATTGTCTTTTGAATTGGTCGAGACCGATCGTCTCAATTCAACCGCCAGATCGCCGTATTGAGCACGCCGGCAAATGCGACCCACGCCGCGTAGGGCACGAACAGTGCGGCGGCGAGCCTGTCGCGTGACCGTTCGAGGGCGATATAGGTCACGATTGCAACGAACAGGCAGATGAGGATGACGAGCGCGGCGCCGATCTGGTGCATGGTGAACATGACCGGAGACCAGGCAAAGTTCAGGGCCATCTGCGCGGCCCAGGCCAGCATCGCTTTGCCCCGGGGTTCGCGGCGAAAGGTCCTCCATCCCGCGACGGCGATGAGCGTGTAGAGAATCGTCCACGCCAGCGGGAACGCCCAGTTCGGCGGCACGAAGCCCGGCTTGGAAAGGCCGGCATACCATTCGCCGGGCGGATTCGTCGCGCCGATCAGCCAACCCATTCCCACCACGCCCGCCACGAAGACCAACAACTGAAACATCCATCACCTCGCGCTTCTTTTCGCCCAATTGTATCATCTTTCCATGAGCGATTCCGACACGGTCACCGGCCACGCATCGCCGGTGCGCAAGATCATCCATATCGACATGGATGCCTTCTACGCCTCGGTGGAACAGCGCGACAATCCGCAGCTGCGCGGCCAGCCCGTCGCAGTCGGAGGCTCCGCGGAGCGCGGC
Organism: Bradyrhizobium sp.; assembly: GCA_035575945.1. GTDB lineage: Bacteria > Pseudomonadota > Alphaproteobacteria > Rhizobiales > Xanthobacteraceae > Bradyrhizobium. Next base: position 415,998 of record DATLXF010000017.1, read on the forward strand.
GTCGTCGCGGCCGCGAGCTACGAGGCGCGCAGGTTCGGCGTTCGCTCCGCCATGCCGTCGGTGACCGCGAAGCGGCAATGTCCCGATCTGATCTTCGTCAAGCCCCGCTTCGAGGTCTACAAGGCGATCAGCCGGCAGATCCGCGACATCTTTGCCGAGCACACGCCCGTCATCGAGCCATTGTCGCTCGACGAAGCTTATCTCGACGTGACGGAGAACCTGCAGGGCATTCCGCTGGCGCGGGACATCGCGCTGAAGATCCGCGCGAAGATCAAGGCCGAGACCGGCCTCAACGCATCGGCCGGCATCTCCTACAACAAGTTCCTGGCCAAGCTCGCCTCCGACCATCGCAAGCCCAACGGCCAGTTCGTGATCTCGCCGGAGATGGGGCCGGCCTTCGTCGAGACACTGCCGGTCGGCAAGTTCCACGGGATAGGCCCGGCAACGGCTGCGAAGATGAACGCGCTCGGCCTGTTCACCGGCCTCGACATCCGCAACCAGTCGCTCGCGTTCATGAACGCGAATTTCGGCAAGTCGGGAGCCTATTACTACTGGATTTCACGCGGCGTCGACGAGCGGCCGGTCCGGGCCAACCGGATCCGAAAGTCGATCGGCGCGGAGAACACCTTCTCGATCGACCTCGATGCGTTCGACGCACTCGCCGCCGAGCTCAGGCCTCTGGTCGACAAGGTGTGGCGCCATTGCGAGGCGACCGGCAATCGCGGCCGCACCGTCACCCTGAAGATCAAGTTCGCCGATTTCGAGATCATTACCCGCAGCAGGTCCGTCGCGGCGCAGGTTGCGGGACGCGAGGATCTGGAGCGGCTGGCCTGTGGCCTGCTCCAAGCCGAGATGCCGCTGCCCAAGCGCGTCAGGCTGCTGGGCGTCTCGCTGTCATCGCTCCATGCCGCCGGCGACACCGAACCTCAGCTGACGCTGGGCATCTAAACGAGGCTGCAACGCTCTGCGGCGACGGAGGCCGCTAGCTCGCCAGCGGTAGCGGATGTTCCGCCACCGCTGGGAGGTCGATTGCGCTCGGGACAGCTCAATGCTTCATATGCTCGAACACCACGATCACGCCGGTCGGTTCGGGCTCATGCGCCATCAGGCGCGTCAGGTCGGAATCGCCCCAATCGGCGAGGCTGACGACCTCGCCGCTCTGGCGGTCGGCTCCCGGCGATGCCGCCGGCTCGAGCACCTTGAGGCCCATCTCGTCGACGAAGAAGGTGTGCTCGCCGAACATGCTGTTGAGCTGCGGCATCGCGGGATGTTCGTCGGGCAGCACCTGAGCGCCGAGCTGGTTGACGGTCTGCTTCACCTGTTCGGATGTGAGCTTCATGAGCTGCTCCGTTTCTGTATCCGGTTTCATTGGGTCCACGCGGGCAACGTTCATTGCTCGCGCGGCTCAAGGTCCCGAACAGGGGCTGCGGACAAATGTTCCTGCAAAATGCATTTCGTGATCGCAGGACCGCATCTGCCGCGCTCGCGGCACAAGATCGCCACACGGCGTACACGATCCGGCAAGGCCGCGCGCTAGCCGACAGCCTCGACGATCCGGATGTCGCGATCCGCGCCATCACCGAGCAGGTCATGTGCGGCCTTGTAGGCCGGGCTCTCATACGCCGCCTTGGCGCTCGCGACGCTGTCGAACTCGATGAGAACGACGCGCTCCATCTGGCCGAGCTCGAAGACGGCCGCGGGCATCCCGCGCGCGATCACGCGGCCCCCAGCCGCTTCGATCGCCTGGCGCGATACGTTGGCATAGGCGGCCATCGCATCGGGGTTCTTGATCGCACGATAGGTCGCGACCCAATAAGCTTTCGCCATTGTTCTCTCCAAATTGTTGTGAGTGCTATTCGCTGCTGTTCTCGCCGACCGATAACGCGCAGATGCGCGACAGATAGGTGTAGGGCAGGCCGGTCTCCTCGGCCCAGGCGTTGAACTGCGCCTGCACCTTGGCGAGATCGCCCTTCGATTTCACCTCTTCGGCAATGTCGAGCCCTGCATCGCGCAGGCAGGCCACCACGTCCTTCGACGTGACGAAGCCGTCCCAGCCGACGAAGCGCAGCAGCATCTGGCCGGTGTTGCCGCCGAGCCGGCTGCCGCGCTTGTTGAGGAGATCGAGCAGGCCGATCTCGTCGGAGGACGGCCACTTCGCCAGGAACTTGCCGAAGCTGCCGTGCTCCTTCGCAATTTCCTGCACGAAGCCGGCGTTGTCCCGCACCGACATGATTTTGGCGCCGTTGCGTACGATGCGCGCATCGCGCAGTAGACCTTCCCAATAATCTTCGGGCTGGAAGCTGAGCTTGGCCGGCTGGAATTGCAGGAAGGCATCTTCGAAGCCGTCCCATTTCGAATCGATCACGCTCCAGGCAAAGCCGGCGGAGAACACCCGCTTGGTCATTTCGGCGAGGATGCGGTCGTCGCCGAGCTTGGCGAGCCGCTTGAGGTCCGGCCTGGCCGGCATCAGTTGATCTAGCGCCTTGGGCCCACCCTTGCGCTTCTCGGCGCGGGCGCGAATGGTCTTGAAGGGGATCATGTGAGCACAGGTGTTGAGGGCAGGCCACGACACCAGAATTCGGCGGTCCGGTCCAGCCCCCCGCATCGCCGCCCCTTGCGCTCTGCGACGCGCCGCAGCATGCTGTCGTTCGTCGGATTGATGCGACGGAGCGGCCGGGCTGGTCTGCTTCTTGCTTTATGACGTTTTGGAATTCCCTGACATTTTGATCTCTCGCCGTCGGATTCTCCATGCGCTGCCTGGTCGTGGCCGACCTGCATTATTCGCTGCCGCAGCTCGACTGGCTGGTCAGCGCGGCGCCGCAATTCGACCTCGTGATCTTCGCGGGCGATGCGCTCGACATCGGATCGATAGTGGATTTCCGCGCTCAGATCGTGGTCGTGAAAAAGTACCTCGCGCTGCTGGCCGCGACGACCCGCGTCATTCTCTGCTCCGGTAATCACGACCTCGATGATCGCAACGCCGAAGGGGAGAAGATTTCGCGCTGGATCTCGGAGGTGCGCGAGCTCGGCATCGCCTGCGATGGCGACAGCCTCACGGTCGGCAACACGATGTTCACGGTGTGCCCGTGGTGGGACGGACCTCTGGTCAAGCAGCGCCTCGTCGAGCAGTTGAGCGGTGCCGCCGCGGTCAGGCCGCAGCGCTGGATCTGGGTTCATCACGCACCGCCGGCGGATTCACCGACGAGCTGGGGCGGCAAGCGATTCTTCGGCGACGTCGAGCTGGTGCAATGGATCATGCAATACCAGCCGTCCATGGTGATCTCGGGTCATGTGCATCAATCGCCCTTCATCAGCAATGGATCGTGGTTCGACCGGCTGGGCCAAACCTGGGTCTTCAACACCGGCCTGCAGCCGGGCCGTCCCCCGACCTCCATCGTTCTGGACCTCGATGCCGACAAGGCGTTCTGGCTTGCGGCCGGCCAAGCGCAGTGGATCGACCTGAATGCGCCGTTGCAGCGTCCCGCCGCTCCGGTCGAAGCGCCGCCCGACTGGCTCACATCCTTGGATCGGATTGCCGATCCGAGCCTGGCGAGACCTCAAGCGGCGGCAGGTTGATCATGCTCTGCAGCACCTCGCCGACCATGGCCAGATGCGTGCCGTGGCCGGCATATTGCCGCTTCAGATCGGCGAGATAGGTGTTGGCGACGTTGAGCCGCTGCGCCAGCATCTTTGCGATCAGCAGCGCGACGTTGGGCTCCTTCGAGAGAAAGGCGGCAGCATCCTCGAACTCGGTGACGACCGCGTCGGAGCAGGCTCGCACGGTTGCGGTATGCGGTTGGCCCAGCAGCACGGACATTTCGCCCAGCACTGCGCCTGGCTCGGTGACGGTGGCGACAACCGTCTCGCCCTTGAGCACCTCGAGCTTGCCTTGCATCAGCACGTAGAGATGACCGGTGGTGCCCCCCTCCGTGACGATCGTCGTGCCGGCTGCGAATTGCCGCTCCGTTCCGCCGTTGCAATAGTCCAGGACCGCGCGCATCTTGCGAATGCTCCCATCGCTACGGACACCTCATCGCGAGAGACTAGAGCACGATCCGTGCCACGCGGCAAATCCGCGCCGCCGCTTCGGTCGAAAGATCACACGCGGGAGAGTGAAGGCACCTCCTCCGCCGCGATCGGCCGAAGGCCGCCGAAGCGGCGCTCCCTGCCGTGGAAGACAGCCAGCGCCTCCGCGAGATCACTCGCCTCGAATTCGGGCCACATCCGCTCGGTGAAGTGCAGCTCGGCATAGGCGCCCTCCCAGAGCAGGAAGTCCGACAGCCGCTGCTCGCCGGAGGTGCGGATGATCAGATCGACGTCGCGCAGGCAAGCCTCGCCGGTGACGAGCTGCGAGAAGGCTTCGCGGGTGAGGCTTGTCAGCGCGGCAGCCTTTGCCGCGGCGTTTAGGATGGCGTCGCGCGCGGAATAGTCGACTGCGATGCGCAGATGCAGCGTGCCGCCACCCGCGGTGGCCTCTTCTGCGCGGACGATCGCATTGGCAATGCCGTCGGGCAGGCGGTCGCGGCGGCCGATCACTGTCAGGCGCACCCCGTTCCTGACCAGGCTCTGCACTTCGTTGGACAGGTAGAAGCGCAGCAGCGTCATCAGCGCAGCAACCTCGGCCTTGGGCCTGCGCCAATTGTCCGCCGAGAAGGCGTAGAGCGTCAGCGTGCCGATGCCCTGCTTGGGCGCAGCCTCGACGATGCGGCGGATGGCCTCGACGCCGGCCTCGTGGCCGCGCATGCGCGACAGGCCGCGCCGCGTCGCCCATCTGCCGTTGCCGTCCATGATGATGCCGACGTGAAGCTTGTCGTCGCGGGACACGAGCTTACTTTGCATGACAAAGTCTCCGGTCAAAAGGGGGGCGGATTCAGGTCGATGCGATACCGAGGCGGCCGAGCGGCGGCGCCTCGCGGCCGGCGGCCTTGGCCGCGTCGCGTACCAGACGTTCGAGCACGGCGAGATAATCGAGGAAGCGGCGGCGGCCGGCCTTGGTCAGGCGGCAGGTGGTGTGCGGGCGGTTGCCCTCATAGCCTTTGGTCACCTCGACGAGACCGGCATCCTGGAGCACGGCGAGGTGCCGGCTGAGATTGCCGTCGGTGAGGCCGCAGAGCTGCTTGAGATCGCCGAATGCCAGCCCCTTGGGATGCGCCATCAGCGACGTCAGCAGCCCAAGCCTCGCCTTTTCGTGGATCACGCGGTCGAGCCCCTCATAGGAGAAGGGTGCGCTGTCAGTCTTCGACATCGTTGTCTCCGGACGCGAAATGCAGAATCGCTGCCATCACCGATTGCCCGATCACGAAGGGCAGCCCCATGGTCCATGGCGACAGCGTGTGGGTTCCGCTCGCGAGCACCAGCACCGCGAAGCCGGACACGAAATACCAGGCGCCGGCGAGCGCGACGGTGCGCGGCAGCGAGCGGACCGAGGCGAAGATGCCGAGCGAGACCAGGATCTGCCAAAGGCCCGGCAGCAGCCACAGCGTCTCGCTCGCGAACTTCCACATCACCACCGCGAGCAGCACGCCGGCAACGCCCGCCGGCAGGAACTGCTCGACCGCCTGATGGATCATGGCGTCGGCGAGACCGGAATGATGACGGCGCGAGCGCGCCCGCATCTCGACGCCGATCATCAGCACCGAGACCACGGCGGCAATGAACCAGCCGATAAAGAAGCCGAGCGGCTCGCCGGTGGGATCATCCAGCAGCCAGAATTGCAGCACCGCGGTGACGAGCGCGACGGTACCGGTCGCTGCCATCGTCGCCGGGCCGTAGCCGCGGAAGGCGGTGCCGGCCGCGATCTGGCTACGGATCGCCACGATATCGGCCAGCGCCTTGTCGAGATCGCGCATCGGCAACGCCAAAGCCTCGTTCCACCCGGGTCGGTCGGGACGGCACGCCCCGTTACTTTGTACCGCAAAGCTTACGGTATCGCAAAGTAAATGCAAGCCCGAAAGTTGCGACAGACGGATGAAAGTCGGGGCGACAACTGACGGTTGCGGCTCGCCTGCCCTCACGGGTAAGATGGCGGGAGCGTTCCCGGGGGCTGGCATGTGGTTGAGGTCGCTTGTCGTTGCGTTGTTGTCACAATTGGCTTTCGCCGGCACCGCCGATGCGAAAGGCCCCTTTGGCAGCCTCAAGATCGGTAATTGGATCGGGGGCGCGTTCAGCAACGATGAGACCGGCGCCTTTTCGCATTGCGCCGCCACATCGCCCTATGCGAATGGCGTCATCCTGGTCGTGAGCCAGAATTCCGCCGGCACCTGGTTGCTGGCCTTTGCAAGTCCCGGCTACAGCTTCAGCAAGGGCGAGAACGCCGCCATCGACGTGACCTTCGATGGCCAGGAGCAGGCCAGGCTGTACGCGACGGCGTATCAGCCCAACATGCTCACGGCCGTCATGCCGCTCAATGTCGTGCGGACGTTTCAGAAGGCGAGCCTTATGGTGGCGACCGCCGGCCGCACCGTTCTGAACTTCGATCTGACGTCGACCGGGCCGGTCATCGCCGCACTGGCCAATTGCGTCACGAGAGTGAGAGCCGACGGTCTCGACAAGGCCGGCGACTTCACCAAGGGTGCGGCCAAGCCGGCAATGGCCAACGACAAGCAGGGTACGCCTCCTGCCAAGCCGGCGCGGACCGGGACCTTCACGGGGACCGGTTTCGTGGTGAGCCCGAGCGGGCATATCGTCACCAACAGTCACGTGATCGATGGCTGCACCGGCGACATCAAGGGCAATCTCGCCGGAGAGGCGGCCATGGTCCTGCGTGTCGTCTCCAGCGACGCGACCAACGACCTTGCGCTGCTGCGAGCGCCGGCGACGGCGTCATTCAAGGACTTCGCCAGGATTCGGGACCGATCGATGCACTCCGGCGATTCCGTAGTGGCCATCGGCTTCCCGCTGCACGGCTATCTCTCCTCCGACCTGACCGTGACCACGGGGATCGTCAGTTCGCTCAGCGGCTTCCGCAATCACACGGGACGCCTGCAAATCAGTGCGGCGATTCAGTCGGGCAACAGTGGAGGCCCCCTGTTCGACATGTCCGGTCAAGTCGCAGGCGTCGTCGTTGCCAAGCTCAACGCGCTCAGAATGATCAAGGAGACCGGGCAGCTGACCGAGAACATCAACTTCGCCATCAAAACCGGCGCGCTGCGCGACTTCCTCGATAATTCCGTTGTGCGCTACCAGACCGCAGAGCCAAAGGGCGAACTGAAGGCGGCCGAGATCGCCGCGAACGCCCGCGCCTACACGATGCTGATCTCGTGCATCGGCACGGAACAAGCCGACGCGAAGCGCTAGCGTCGGCCAGCCTTTCTGGCTGGAATGGAACGCAGCGCAATCCGGGCTGCGAAGCCGGTTCGCCCTCAATACGGAGCGACGGGCCGGGCGCGCCGCTGCGGTCGCGGCTGGGCCGGGGCGTGGCCGTAGGCCAAGCGCGGATTGCGGTCACAGAACAAAAGCCGGCCGGACACGCTGACCTGGCATTGCTCGTAGGTGCTGTAGGCGCATTCACCGGGATAGTCATACTCGCCGCCCTGTGCGCACCAGGGATAGTCGCGGGCCGCAGCCGGCGTAGGGCCGACAAAGGCCGCGAGGCCGATGGCGGCCAGTGCCGTCACAATGTATTGAATCCTGCTCACGCTCCATCCTCCCGTGCGAAGACGGAGCGTCGCCTTTATCCAGGTCGCGTCAAGTCACTTTGTCCGGATCACAGAGCCGGGTCGCGTCTCTAATAGGGCGCGTAGGGGTCATACCGATACCCCCGGGCAGGCCGCTGCTGGTTATAAGCCGTGCGCGGATTGATCCCGCAGGTCAGCAGGCGGCCGGAGACGCTGGCCTGACATTGTTGCCGGGTCCTGTAGGAGCATTCACCGGGATAGCCGTAGCCTTTTCCCTGGGCACACCAGGGATAATCATAAGCCGCGGCCGGACCGATGCCGGCAAGGCTGCCGACTCCCAATCCAGCCAGCGCGATCATTGCGAGCATAACCTTGCGCATCTTCGTACTCCTTGTCCGACGCTTCAAGAATGAAGTCTTCTCGGAGAACGCCGGCAAAGCCTCAAGGTTGCTATCGGCCTACTCGACCTTCAGGCCGGCGAACTCGACCACCTTCCGCCACTTCTCGGTCTCGGCCTTGATCTCCTCGCCGAACGCCTCCGGGGTCTGCGCCCGCGGCTCGCCCCCGAGCTCGACCAGGCGCTTGGCCATGTCGGGCTCCCTCAGCACCGCGTTGACCTCGGCGTTGAGCTTGGCGATGACCTCCTTCGGCGTGTTCTTGGGCGCGCCCATGCCGAACAACGCGCTCGCCTCGTAGCCCTTCACCGTGTCGGCGATCGGCTGCACGTCGGGCAGCTGCGGAGAGCGTTCGGTGGTGGTGACGCCGATGGCGCGCAACGCGCCGGAGCGGATGTGCTGGATGATCGAAGGCATGTTGTCGAAGATCACCTGCACCTGGCCGGCGAGCATGTCCGTGATCGCGGGCGCCGCACCGCGATAGGGCACGTGCTGCATCTTGCAGCCGGTCATGGCCATGAACATCTCGCCGGATAGATGCACCGAGGTGCCGTTGCCGGACGAGGCCATGTTCACCTTGCCGGGATTGGCCTTCACGTACTCGATGAACTCGGCGACGTTCTTGGCCGGCACGTCCTTGCCGACGGTCATCACGTTGGGCACGCGCTGGAACGAGGCCACCGGCGCCATGTCGTTCACGAAGTTGAACTTGAGATTCTTGTAGAGCGAGGCGTTGATGTAGTTGGCCGGGTTGACCAGCTGCAGCGTGTAGCCGTCGGGCTCAGCATTGATGACCGATTCGGTGGCGATGTTGTTCCCGGCGCCCGGCTTGTTCTCGATCACGAATTGCTGGCCGAGCTTTTCCGAGAGCCTCTGGCCGATCAACCGCGCCAGGATGTCGGTGGCGCCGCCCGGCGGATAGCCCACCACCCATTTCACCGGACGGGCCGGATAATCGGCGGCGAGAGCCTTCGACAGCGGGGTGGCTGCAAGCGGACTGGCGGCGAGCAGGCCCAGCGCGGTACGGCGAGTGATCATCTCGAGGGTTCTCCCAGTGTTATTCTTGAAGCGCCGATGTCTTGAAAACGGCGTCGGCGCGGTTGTAACAAAGCTTGCGGAGTGCGGAAAGTGCGCCGCGCCGATCGCGACGAAAGGATGAGACATGCCGGTCAAGGTTCATGCCCTGGATCATCTCGTGATCAATGTCAGCGATGTCGCGGCCAGTGCTGCCTGGTACGGCAGGATTCTCGGCATGGATGTCAAGGTGTTCGATCCCGGCGGCGGCAAACCGCCGCGGACTTTCCTCTTATTCGGTAACCAGAGGATCAACGTCCGGCAACGCGACGCCGACAAGGTGGAATGGTTCACAGCGGACCATCCGACGGCGGGCAGCGAAGACCTGTGCTTTCTCACCTCAGCCACACCGGATGAGGTGATGGCGCATCTGCGGGCCCATGACGTCGCGATCGAGGCAGGCCCGGGCCCGCGGCAAGGCGCCCGCGGCACGCTGCGCTCGGTCTATTGCCGGGATCCGGATGGCAGCCTGATCGAGATTTCGTCGTACGAAAACTAGACTCGTCATGCCGGGGCGGTGCGCGGCACCGAACCCGGAATGACAAGAGAGAGATTCGCCTGTCCCGTTTGCGTCCCGCCTCATCCGGTGGCAGGAAGACGCAATAATCAAAATGCAGCCGCCAGCAAGATGCAGGCTGCACGGGGAGGAGCCATGAAAGTTCAACAGACCGCCACCGGAATCGTCGGCCCGTTCGACGGGCTCGACGTGCCCTGGCTGCTCAAAATGCGCGCCGAGGTCCGGCGTGATCATCCGTTCCTGATCTGGGCGCCGTTCGATGCGCCGGCGCGGCGCTGGAGCTATGGCGAGTTCTACGAGCGGGTCGGCGCGCTCGCGGCGGGACTGGCCAGGCGCGGCGTCAAGCCCGGCGAATATGTGCTCATTCACCTCGACAATTGCATCGAGGCGATGCTGGCCTGGTTTGCCTGTGTCGAGCTCGGCGCCATTGCGGTCACCACCAACACACGCTCCGCACCGGCAGAGATCGAGTATTTCGCAGATCATTGCGGCGCGGTCGCCGCGATTACGCAGCCGGCCTATGCGGAGATCGTCGCGCAGAACTGCCGCAACATCCGCTGGATGGCTGTGACCTCCCACGATGCGGGCATGGCGCCTGCGCGGAGCGTCTCGCGCGGCGACAGCTTCGAGTCGCTGTTCGCCGACAGCGCCGATCGCCCGAAGCGAGCGACCGATCCCCTTGCGCCATGTAGCGTGCAATACACTTCGGGCACGACGTCGCGGCCGAAGGCGGTGCTGTGGACACATGCCAACGCGCTGTGGGGAGCCAAGATCAACGCCGCGCACGAGGACCTCCACGCCGGTGACGTGCACCAGGCGTACCTGCCGTTGTTCCACACCAACGCGCTGGCCTATTCAATGCTGGCGACGCTGTGGGTCGGCGCCACCTGCGTGATCCAGCCGCGGTTCTCCGCCAGCCGCTTCTGGGGCGTCGCGCGCGAGCACGGCGCGACCTGGACCTCGACGATCCCGTTCTGCATGAAGGCGCTGCTCGAGCAGGACATCCCGAAGGACCACAAATTCCGGCTGTGGGGCACCGCGATCAACGAGCCGCCGGCCTTCGCCGCCTTCGGCATCAAGATGATCGGTTGGTGGGGCATGACCGAAACCATCACCCACGGCATCGTCGGCGAGGTCGATCAGCCCAACATCCCGATGTCGATCGGCCGGGCCGCGCCGGAATATCAGATCCGCATCAGCGACGACGATGGCAGGCCGACGGCGGTCGGCGACACCGGCAATCTCGCGATCAAGGGCATCCCGGGCCTGTCGCTGTTCGCGGAGTACCTGCACAACGAGACGGCGACGCGCGAGAGCTTCGACGAGCACGGCTTCTTCCTCACCGGGGACCGCGTCGAGCGGCTTCAGAACGGCTTCATCAAGTTCGGCGACCGCGCCAAGGACATGCTGAAGGTCGGCGGCGAGAACGTCGCGGCGTCCGAGATCGAACAGGTGATCGCGGTGGTGCCGGGCGTGCGCGAGGCGGCGGTTGTGGCGAAGAAGCATCCGATGCTGGACGAAGTGCCCGTGGTCTTCATCATCCCGCAGGGCGGCGTCGCGGGCGCTGCGCCCGATCTGCAGGATCGTGTGCTGGACGCCTGCCGCAAGGGGCTTGCCGACTTCAAGGTGCCGCGCGAGATCAGGTTCGTCGACGACATGCCGCGCTCGACGCTGGAGAAGGTTGCGAAGGCGGAGCTGCGGAAGATGGTAGGGTGACGGCGTGATGTCATTCCGGGCTCGATGCGAGCATCGAGCCCGGAATGACGGGCGAGACTGCTAGAACGACCCCAGCGCCACCGGGCGGAACGCCTGCAGCAATTGCTGGTCGAGCTTGCCGCCCATGCCCTCCATCATCGTGAACGCACGCGAATGCGTGAAGGGCATGCGGTAGGCCCGCTTCTCCACCAGGGCGGCGTAGATGTCGACGATCGTCGTGAGACGCACGATATCGCTGATCTGGTTCGACGACAGGCCGTTCGGATAGCCGGAGCCGTCGAGGAATTCATGATGATGCAGCACGACGTCGAGCATCTCCGGCGGGAAGCCGCCTTGAGCGGCGAGCGCTTCATAGCCGCGGCGCGGGTGCTGGCGAACCTCGTTCAGCTCCTCGTCGGTGAGCTTGCTCGGCTTGTCGAGCAGCCAGGCGGGAACGAAGGCCTTGCCGACATCGTGCAGCAGCGCGGCGCGGGTCAGGCGGCGCTGGTCGTCCTCGCGCATGCCGAGATGCTGCGCGAAGGCAACCGCGAACCCGGTGACGAACAGGCAATGGCGATAGCTGCCGACATGGTGGCAGCCGACCGTGGTGAGCCATTCGCGCAGCGAAGAATGCTTGATCGCCTTCAGTATTTTGTTCTCTGCCGCAACGACGTCGTCGAAGGTCAGCGGTACGCCCACCGGCAGCTTCTCGAACATCTTGGTGAGCACCGCATGCGCTGCCTCGACGCCGCGGTTGAGCGTCTTGCCGCGATCGGTCGCGTCATAGGCGGCGGTGTCCGGGAAGGCGGCGCGAATGCGCTGCAGGATGGCCTCGGCCTGAAGAGGCCGCGAGATGGTATCGGTAGCCCCCAACGCCCATGCCTGCATGGTGCCGTGATGCAGGGCGTCCGCGAGCACGAACAGGCGCGGCATCGACCGATAGGCATCGCCGCGCAGCTTGTTGCGGACCCGCTGCACGCTCTCGGGCGAGCGCAGGTTGATGTCGACCACGAGGCCGGAGAGATCACGCGCCGGCTGGGCTGGGATATCTTCCGTCTTCACCGTCGAGACGTCGCCGACCGCCTTCAAGATGCTGGCGAGCTCGCTGCTCGCATCGCTCCGGTCGGAGGCGAGCAGAAGCCGGCGTTTGACGGCGGGTTTGGCTGAGGCGTTCATGGCTTCCCCAAAGCGCGGGACTGGATTTGGCGCCAGCCTAGGCGGGATCAGGTTCTCCGGGCCTTAAGAGGCGTGCTCAATGGAACCTTGGGAAATTGGGTTCAATTTGAGGGATTTCGGGGTTCGGCGGGACGGGTCGCGAGCCGAGCATCGAAAACAACCCCATGCACAGTAGGTAGGGCATTGATCCATAAGGAGAATCTTTTGTGCGTCACGGCCGTCCGGCCACCCACGACCTTGCCGCCGGTCGAGAGGCATCTACACTCGGATGATTTCGGTAAGGAGCGATGCGCTTTGCCGTTTCGCCGCGCGGCTCGACAGACAAAGAAACGAAGACAGGACGGAAACAATGCCTGAGATCGATCGAGACGGCGTCAAAATCTACTACGAGGTTCACGGCGAGGGGCCGCCGCTGATGCTGACGCACGGTTACTCATCGACCTCGGCGATGTGGCACGGGCAGGTCGATGCGCTCGCGAAGGAGCACAAGCTCGTCCTTTGGGACATGCGCGGCCATGGCCAGTCCGATTATCCCGATGATCCCAAGGCCTACAGCGAAGCCCTGACTGTCGGCGACATGGCGGCGATCCTCGGTGCGGTCGGGGCGGAGCGCGCCATCATCGGCGGGCTCTCGCTCGGCGGCTACATGTCCCTGGCGTTCTATCGCGCGCATCCACAGCGCGCCCGCGCGCTTCTGATCATCGACACCGGCCCGGGCTTCAGGAAGGACGACGCGCGCGAGGCCTGGAACGCGCGGGCGCGCGCCACCGCCGACCGGCTCGACCGCGAAGGCCTCGAGGTGCTGAAATCGGCCACGCGCGAGCGGGCTACCGCGAGCCATCGCGACGCCAGGGGGCTTGCGCTGGCCGCGCGCGGCATGCTGACCCAGCGTGATGCGCGCGTAATCGAGCTGCTCCCCGACATCAAGGTGCCCAGCCTGATCGTGGTCGGCGCCGACGACACGCCGTTCCTCGCCGCGTCCGACTACATGGCGGCAAAAATCCCCGGTGCGCAAAAGGTCGTGATCCCCGCGGCCGGGCACGCCGTCAACATCGATCAGCCCCAGGCTTTTGTTGACGCGGTCGCGCCTTTCCTGAAGAACTTGCCGGCATAGCTCGATCGAGCAAGGGACGCGGGCGATGAAATTGATGATGCTGGCTGCGGGCGCGATGTTGCTGTCGATCTCTGCGCAGGCCGAGCCGTTCGGTGCCGTGCCGACGCGGCAGCCTTTCGTCACGACCTTGTCGAACAACGTTCCGCTCGCCTTCGGCATGGACGCCGAACAGACGGCCCGCGCCCTCGGCCAACCGCTGCAATATGTGCGCGGACAGCCTGGCAACGAAATCTATCTCGCGCTGCGCAACATCGGCGGCAGCGGCCTGATCCCCTACCGCCATCGCCTGTTCCTGCAATTCCGCCATGGACGGCTGGCAGGATGGAAGGAAGATTACGGCGAGAACTGGATGTGGGAGTGAGTATTGCTCCTCATCCTGAGGAGCTTGCGCAGCAAGCGTCTCGAAGGATGAAGGCCCGGCTGAGGCGTCGAGGGCCTCTATCCTTCGAGACGCGCGCGAAGGGCGCGCTCCTCAGGATGAGGGGTGAGAGCTGAAGTTACGGATCGAAGACCAATCAAGAAGGACAACCGCGTGGGACAGGACATCAAGCTGACGGCCTCCGACAATTTCCAGCTCGGCGCCTATCGCGCCGATCCCTCCGGCACGCCGAAGGGCGCCGTCGTGGTGATCCAGGAGATCTTCGGCGTCAATCACCACATCCGCTCGGTCTGTGACCGTCTGGCGGCGGAAGGCTATGTCGCGATCGCGCCGTCGATCTTCGACCGGACCTCGCCGAACTTCCAATCGGGCTACTCGCCCGACGAGATCGCGGAGGCGCGCAAATTCGTCGCCAATCCGGACTGGGCCGCGATGCTGCGCGACACGCAGGCCGCGATCGACGCGGTGAAGAATGTCGGTCCGGTCGGCATCATCGGCTTCTGCTTGGGCGGCAGCATCGCCTTCGTCGCGGCGACGCGGCTGTCGGGGTTGAAGGCCGCGATCGGCTACTACGGCGGCGCGGTGGTGCGCTTTGCCGACGAGACGCCGAAGGTGCCGACGCAGCTGCATTTCGGCGAGAAGGATGCCGGCATTCCGCTCGCCGACGTCGACACCATCAAGGCGAAGCGGCCGGACGTGGAGATCTTCGTCTATCTGAACGCCCAGCACGGCTTCCATTGCGACGAGCGCGCCAGCTACGACAAGGCCAGCGCCGAGACCGCCTGGCCGCGCAGCATGGATTTCTTCGCGAAGCATTTGACGAAGTAGTGCGCGACTCTCTCCCCCGTCATTCCGGGGCGATGCGCCAGCGTCGAACCCGGAATCTCGAGATTCCGGGTTCGCGACTTCGTCGCGCCCCGGAATGACGGAAGGAGAGAAGCCTAGAACCAGCGCTCGCCGACGAACACGGTGTCGCCGGGCGCGAGCGGGGTGCCGAGCGGCACCACGGCGCGCATGGCGCCGCCGTTCTCGGTGTGCGTGACGGTGACCATGTCGCGCTTGGCGCGCGGCGAGAAACCGCCGGCGATGGCGACCGCGCTCTCGACCGTCATGTTCGGCACGTAGGGATATTGGCCGGGCGCGAGGACCTCGCCGAGGATGAAGAACGGGCGATAGGTCTCGATCTCGACCGCCACCGACGGCTCACGGATGTAGCCGTTGCGCAGGCGTGCGGCGATCTCGCCGGCGAGCCCTGCCGTGGTGCGGCCGCGCGCCGGCACCGCGCCGATCAGCGGCATGGTGATGGAGCCGCCCGCGTCGATCGCATAGCTGTTGGTGAGACCCTCCTGGCCGTAAACCACGACGCGCAGTTTGTCGCCGGCGTCGAGATGGTAGGAGGCGCCATTGCGTACCGCCATCGGCGCGGCGTAGCCGATCGGCATGGGAGCGGGCGAAGCGGCAAAGGAATTGCTGAGTGCCGCGATGGCGCCGCCACCGTGATTGGCAACGACGACCGGCTGCGGCGCTCCATAGGGCTGGCCATAAGCCATGGAGTCGAGGTCGGGACGAGGCTGCATCACCGCAACGGGACCGGCCGTCTGCATGCAGCCGCCAAGGACGAGCGCGGCGGACGCTGCCAAGGACGCCAAGTTCGACCATCGAAACGCGCGTGCAACCGGCACCGGACCCATCCCTCGAAACGAGACAGCTCAAGTGATGCACCGCTTATGGTTAATAAAGCGTTGAGTGGAGGGAGTGGTGAACGGCACCACGCGCTACGGGCGCGGTGCGCCCCCTGGTCCGCTTGCGGGAGAGGGTTGGGAGAGGGTGTCTCCACAGCGGGACAATCCCCGGGAGGAAAAAGCCCTCTCCCGCAAGCGGGGAGGTGCAGCGAACCCGCAGCTGGCTTACACGCTCACGCCGACGCCAATCGACACGCTGCAAGAGGCAGCTCTGTTACGCAGCGCTCGCTCGATCCGGCGGGGAATTGAAGATCAATCCCGGGAATTGAAGATCAATCCCGGGAATAGCCGATCAGCGGTTTGCGCGGACGGAACAGGATCATCAGCAGGATGCCGAGAATGCCGAGGACGGCGAAGACCGGCTGCTCCAGCACCACGCGGATCACCGAGCTCCAGAGCCAGGGCGCCGTGCCCTCGACCCAGGTGCGGAAGGCCGATTGGCTGGCCTGATTGATATCGTTCCAGAACTGGCCAAACCGGGTGAACCGGAGGGTCTGGTCCGCTATCCAGCGCGCCCCGTCGTAGACCATGAAGATGAACCCGCCGGCGAGCAGCAACAGCCCAATCAGTCGGAAAAAGCCGCGGATCATGCCCTCACCTGCGATGCCGTCCGATCGGACGAGCTTGCCAAACGTTGCCAGCCAATAGCCGGGCGACGGCAGAAATTCAACCTCTTCAGAGCGTTACGGTACAGGTCCGGACCGACAAAGGCCGGATTTCAAGCTCCGAAAGCGTTGACGATGCGAACGACCCTCTCTATAAGGTCGCCAATTGGCGGTGGGCGCAATCCCGCCGCCGCTGTTCTTTGAGCAGTTGCAGGCACATCGAGCGTCAAGACTCATCCGAGCTTGACGCCTCTGTGGCGCCGCAGAGACAGCCGCAAGGCCGTCGCTCATGTTCCGGGAACGGCCCAGCAACCGAACATCCTGAATCCGAGCGTCGATTACGCGGTCAAGCAAGCCGGCGCTATCCGACCAAGACGCGACCGGTACCCGCAAAGGACATTGAGACCATGGCCAATACCACTTCCGCCAAGAAAGCGACGCGCAAGATCGCCCGCCGCACCGCCGTCAACAAGTCGCGCCGCACCCAGATGCGCGGCGCGGTGCGCACCGTCGAGGAAGCCATCAAGACCGGCGACCGCGCCGCAGCCGTGAAGGCACTTGCGAATGCCGAGCCCGCCCTGATGCGTGCCGCCCAGCGCAACATCATTCACAAGAACAACGCCAGCCGCAAAGTCTCGCGCCTCACCGCGCAGATCGCCAAGCTCGCCAAGTAACTTCGTAAGCCATCTTGCAATGTAACCTCCCGAGGTCATCTCGTGAGGTCATCTCGCGAATGGCATCATCAGCACGGCGATACAGCCCGGCATAGCGCCGGGCTTTTTTTGTTGGCACTCATGTTCGAGCGAGCCGTCTCGCGAGGTGCGCGCTTCGCTTCGACGATTTGCATCATCTGCGGTATTCTTCGCACCGTAGTTTCACCTGCCGATAGTCTGCAACGGCGGAAACCTCACCGCGTTGCAAAAACCCCTGTGCTGCGGGCTTGAATTGGATCGGCGGGAGCGAAAGTTCTGCACACCGTAGATTCACCGGAACACGTGTGACGGTGGAGTTACCCTGCAAAACGAGTCTCGAAAAGCGATGACTCAATAATCACTTATCGACATAGCAGAGACAAGCGTTTGGAAAATTCGCCCACACGTCGGGCTCGTGACGAATTTGTAAAAAAATTTTGGCGGTGACTGGGAATTGTCACACGACGCGCGGCATTATCGATTCTGCGCACGGATTCAAAAACATACCCTGCAGCCTGTGAACAACGCGCGCGGGCGTTAACCGACGTCAAGTTTTTTTGGTGGTTCAAGAGTGAATCAATCCGTTGCGAGTCTTTCCGCTTAGTGTATTCCTTAAGTCGTCAGCGGCGCCCACGATCTTCAGACCAGCGCGGTTTAGGAAACGGGGCGAACGTGCAGATCGGCGGCGGTAGGCACGTAGGCGACGCTTCAAAAAGTGATGTCGGTGCAAAACCCATAGCACTATGGGGATGGTAGTACTTTGTCTGAATGTCTCCAAGCGGGATCTTTCCGCTCGCGCCAGGCGCATATGAGAGACATCGCAGAGCGACCCCGGCACGCAGGGCGGCGAAGTCGAGCTGACGACCAGTACATTGGGCAGGCATCCGCGACAGGAGTACGGCGCGGTTGTCTTCAGGACACGCAGGACCTTGTCGTGAGCGATCACGGCAGGACGGGGAGGTATCATGTCTTACGGACTCAACGCGGTATTGAAGCAAGTTTCCCATTCCACCGATGCCGTTTCAGCTCCGTCGGATTTCCAGCCTCCCGCGTGTGACGGAGCGCCGAGTACGCGCTGACCTCGCGACACCTCCATCTCTGACATCGCTGATCCGACCTGCGGCGTTCGCGCCGAACGGTCGAGCCATGCCCGACGATGGACTCGCTCGAGGTCACGCCAGTTCAGGGACCGGCAGGAACCCTGCATGGCGCTCACCACGCAACCAAATCTTTCAAGAGAAGTTTTCTGACGATGACAATGGAACAGGAACGCTGGTCACGCGTGAAGGGTCGGCTGCGCTCGAGCGTTGGCGAGGACGTCTACACCAGCTGGTTTGCACGCATGGATCTGGAAGGCGTGCAGGACGAGAGCGTTCGGCTCTCGGTGCCGACGCGATTCCTGAAGAGCTGGATTCAGGCCCATTATGCCGAGCGCGTGCTGTCGTGCTGGCAGGCCGAGATGCCCGAAGTGCACCGCATCGATCTCACGGTCCGGTCCGCGGTGCGTCCAGCGACGCAGCCGAAGGAGGTGCCCGCGCCGGTCGAGGCGCGCCGCGCATCGTCGCCGGAATTGCGCGCAACGGCGACCGCGCCGGTCTCAGCCAATCACGATGCGCTCGGCGGCTCGCCGCTCGATCCGCGCCTGACTTTCGCGAGCTTCGTCGTCGGCCGCTCCAACACGCTGGCGCACGCGGCAGCGCGCCAGGTTGCGGAGGGACGCCGCGGCGACCCCGTGATGTTCAACCCGCTCTACATCCATGCCGGCGTCGGCCTCGGCAAGACGCATCTGCTCCAGGCCGTGACCTGGGCCGGCAACTCCGGCAACGAGCGCAAGGTGCTGTATCTCACGGCCGAAAAATTCATGTACGGCTTCGTCGCTGCGCTGAAGACGCAGACGGCGCTCGCCTTCAAGGAAGCGCTGCGCGGCATCGACGTGCTGGTCATCGACGATCTCCAGTTCCTGCAAGGCAAGTCGACCCAGGCCGAGTTCTGTCACACACTGAATGCGCTGATCGACGCAGGCCGCCAGGTCGTGATCGCGGCCGACCGTCCGCCGTCCGATCTCGAAAGCCTCGACGACCGCGTGCGCTCGCGCCTTGCCGGCGGACTCGTGGTCGAGATGGGCTCGCTCGGAGAGGAATTGCGCCACGGCATTCTCAAGTCGCGCGTCGCAGCCGCTCGCACCCATCATGCGACGTTCGAGGTGCCCGAGGAGGTGCTGCATTATCTGGCGCGCACCATCACCCACAACGGCCGCGATCTCGAAGGCGCGATCAACCGACTGCTGGCGCACTCCAAGCTCAACAACCGGCCGGTGACGCTGGAGATGGCCGAGCACGAGGTGCGCGACCTGGTGCGGCCGCAGGAGCCCAAGCGGATCAAGATCGAGGACATCCAGCGCGTGGTGGCGCGGCAGTACAACGTCAGCCGCTCCGACCTGCTCTCCTCGCGCCGTACCGCCAACGTGGTCCGGCCGCGGCAGGTGGCGATGTATCTCGCCAAGACACTGACCCTGCGCTCGCTGCCCGAGATCGGCCGCCGCTTCGGCGGGCGCGACCACACCACCGTGCTGCACGCGGTGCGCAAGATCGAGGCGCTGGTCTCCAAGGACACCGCGCTTTCGGAGGAAGTGGAGTCGCTGAAGCGCCAGCTCCAGGAATAATGGCCCCGAGCACCCGCCACTCTCCCGCCGCCTCGGCCTGCCGGGGCGGGGGCCTTCGTTTTGGGCGGTAAATCGTGGGGGAACTGGCTCCGATCCCTTGAATCCGCTGGGCAACCGCGGCACCTTGCGCGACCTTGACGGCTTTGGTCATATCGGCAGGAATGATCCGGCCTTGCCGGGGTCTTTCGGTGCCGTGGCGTGCGTCCTGCCGCCCGGCCTTCTCAACACTGTGTTTTCCTTGGGGATCGGGCGAGTGGTGCAATGAAGGTTACGGTCGAACGCGCGCAACTCCTGAAGTCGCTGGGCCATGTCCATCGCGTGGTCGAGCGCCGCAACACGATCCCGATCCTCGGCAACGTGCTGGTGCGGGCCGAGAACGCCAAATTGTCGCTGAAGGCGACCGACCTCGACCTCGAGGTGACCGAGACGCTGCCGGCGGAAACCGCGACCGCCGGCTCCACCACCGTGCCGGCGCACATGTTCTACGACATCGTGCGCAAGCTGCCCGACGGCTCGCAGATCGTGCTGGAGGCCGACGGCGACCGCGCGGTGCTGGCGATCCGCGCCGGCCGCTCCCGCTTCACGCTGCAGACGCTGCCGGAGAATGATTTCCCGGATCTGGCCGCCGGCGACATGTCGCATTCGTTCTCGCTCGCCGCCAAGGACGTCAAGCGGCTGATCGACCGCACCCAGTTCGCGATCTCGACCGAGGAGACGCGCTATTACCTCAACGGCATCTATCTGCACGCCGCCGGCACGCCCAAGGCCGCAACCCTGCGCGGCGTCGCCACCGACGGCCACCGCCTCGCCCAGCTCGACCTGGTGCAGCCCAAGGGCGCCGAGGGCATGCCCGGCGTGATCGTGCCGCGCAAGACGGTCGGTGAGGTGCAGCGCCTGATCGAGGACACCGAGGCCGAGATGACGATCGAGCTGTCGCAGGCCAAGATCCGCTTCACGATCGGCAACGTCGTGCTGACCTCGAAGCTGATCGACGGCACCTTCCCCGATTACGGCCGCGTCATCCCGCAGAACAACGACAAGGAGCTCGTGGTCGACAAGAAGGATTTCGAGAACGCGGTCGACCGCGTCTCCACCATCTCCAGCGAGCGCGGCCGCGCGGTCAAACTGTCGCTGTCGGCGGGCAAGCTGGTGCTGTCGGTGACCAACCCGGATTCCGGCAGCGCGACCGAAGAACTCGAGGTCGAGTACGCCTCCGACGCCCTCGATATCGGCTTCAACTCCCGCTATCTGCTCGACATCGCCGCCCAGATCGAAGGCGACGTCGCCACGCTCCGCCTCGCCGACCCCGGCTCGCCGACGCTGGTGCAGGACCGCGACGACAAGAGCGCGCTCTACGTGCTGATGCCGATGCGGGTGTGAGGGAAGTGTTCCTCCTCTCGCGACACCTCACACGCGGAGAGAACCCCTCACCCGGCTTCGCTGCGCGAAGCCACCCTCTCCCACAAGGGGAGAGGGTGAAGCCGCAGCTCTCCTCGCCGAAACAAGCGCGATGCGCATCGTGGTGCCCTCTCCCCTTGTGGGAGAGGGCAGCTCCGCTGGCAGATGCAAGCTCAATCGGGTGAGGGGTTGGTGCCGCAGGATCCGTCCCATCGGCCCGTGTCCAAACAGCTCCGCCAATTCGCCAAAAATATGCGGCATAAGCCGACGGATGCCGAAGCTGCGATGTGGCGCTTGCTGAGGGATCGCCGGTTGTCCGCGTTCAAGTTCCGCCGGCAAGTCCCGTTCAAGAACTACATCCTCGATTTCGTCTGTTTCGAGAAGCGTCTCGTGATCGAGATCGACGGCAGCCAGCACGTGGCGTCGCAACGCGACACAGTTCGAGATGCCGCACTATCCGCAGAGGGGTTTTCGATCGTGCGCTACTGGAACAACGACGTGCTGCAGCAGCCCACCGCTGTGTTGGAGGACATCCTTGCAAAGCTTGCCAGGCGGTAAGATACCCCTCACCCGTCGCCTCACTTTCTGAGGCGCCACCCTCTCCCACAAGGGGAGAGGGGAAGAATCGAGTCCATGACAAAGACCTGATGACACCCTCCCGCATTCACCGCCTGACGCTGACGCATTTTCGCAATTATCGGGCGTCGGGGCTCGAGACGGCGGCTGACCTGGTGGCACTGGTCGGGCCGAACGGGGCGGGCAAGACCAATTGCATCGAGGCGATCTCGTTCCTGTCGCCGGGACGGGGCTTGCGACGCGCCACGCTGGAGGACGTCGCCGACAACCAGGGCGACGGCTCCTGGGCCGTCTCCGCGCAGGTCGAGGGCGCGCTGGGGCTGGCGACGCTCGGCACCGGCATCGACCCGCCGCGCGCGGACGCGTCCGTCAGCCGGCGCTGCCGTATCGACCGCGAGCCGGTGGGTTCGGCCAGCGCCTTTGGCGACCACATCCGCATGGTGTGGCTGACGCCGGCGATGGACGGGCTGTTCATGGGCGCAGCCTCCGAGCGGCGGCGCTTCTTCGACCGCCTGGTGCTCGCGATCGACAGCGAGCATTCCAGCCGCATCAATGCGCTCGAGCGGTCCTTGCGCTCGCGCAACCGCCTGCTCGAGACGCGCAATTACGACGACCATTGGTGCGATGCGATCGAGCGCGAGACGGCGGAGCTTGCGGTCGCGGTCGCGGCGACGCGCGGCCAGACTGCTGCGCGTCTCACCGGCGTGCTCAAAGCGCGCGCGCAACGATCCGCCTTTCCATCCGCCCAGATCGCGCTCGACGGCTGGATGGAGAACGCGCTGCTGCAGGAGACCGCGACATCGGTCGAGGATCGCTACCGCCAGATCCTGCGCGACAACCGTCCGCGCGATGCGATGGCCGGCCGCACCACCGATGGTCCGCATCTCACCGACCTCCAGGTCGTCTATGCGCCCAAGAGCATGCCCGCGCGCGATGCGTCCACCGGCGAGCAGAAGGCGCTGCTGATCGGCCTCGTGCTCGCGCATGCGAGCCTGGTGGCGGAAATGACCGGCATCGCGCCGCTGCTGTTGCTCGACGAGGTGGTCGCGCATCTCGATCCGAACCGCCGCGCGGCGCTGTTTGCGGAGCTGACGAAGCTCGGCGCGCAGGTGTGGCTGACCGGTGCAGACCCTGCTGCCTTCGCCGACATTGGCGCGGGCGGCGAAGTGTTTGACGTCGAGAGCGGACGAGTCTCGGCTCGACGCTAGGCCGGCGGGTTGAACCCGCTTGTTTGCGGCCGCGACTAGCTGCTTGAGGCCGCGAGCGGCGGCCATCGCGCAGGATTTCAGGCGTGCGCGACATCCTTGGAGCACGAGCATGGCGGCGGTGGGGCGTGGAGCGCAAGCTCCGGCACGATGGCAACTCATTGCGTGCGGCCTCGCCCTCCTCGCGAGCTGCCTGCTTGCGGCCAGCGCCGGCGCCTTGGTGTCCAGCCTGCCGCCGCTGTCGTCTTCGCTGACGCTGGACCTGGTTGCCGGACTGCCCGCACCGACCCGCTACAGCTATCGCGGAATCCACACCACCGTGATGCCCGGCATCGAAGCTCCGCTCCGAACCAGGTTGGAAGCGCGCGTGCCCGCAGCGCTCGCCGACGTTCTCGCCTTCTATCGTGCCGAGCTAGGAAAGCTCGGCTGGGAGGAACAGCCGGATGACGCAGTGGTCAGCGCCAATCACGCCCGCCTCGCCTTCGTCTCTCCGATCGGCCCGGCATCGCTGGAGCTCGCGTGGAAGGACGGCAACACTGCGGTGCATCTGGTGCAGAAGAATCTCGAGCTCGCGACCCGCGCGAACGTCCTGCCCGCAGCCGGCCAGGCCAAGCTGGTGTTCAGCAATATCGGCAAGGCCGAAGCCGTGCTCACGGTCGACGAACGCGCCATCGCGCGACAGGCCGGCGCCACCGCCGTCGCGCTGGACCTGCCGCCCGGCAAATACACCTACGGCGTGAGCGTGCCGGGCCGTCCGGCCAGCACGAAAATGCTAACCGTCGCCGCCGGCGATACCTGGGAGCTCACCGTGGGGCACGACGGAGAGCCGTGGCCGCCTCTCCAGCTGTATTGACCTGTCTCTCGTTGGGATGTTTATCCTATCTGAATGCGCGTGTGATTCGGCATTGCCCGGTTCGGTTGCGAGCGTTAAGAGTGAGCGTCGGGCACCGTGCAGGCAGGGTGCATGGGCGGGATCTTCGAGCGCCCGCGATGTGAGGGGCTGAGGTGGGGTCTGATCGGGGAAAGCAAGCGGCCGTCCAGCTTCTGACGATCGCTGGTATTTTTGTTTGTTGGATGATGCGAGTGGCAGCGTTCCTTCCTGCCTTGTGCCTGGACGTGGCGACGCATCAGGTCGGGCGAGGGCTGGCAGCTCTAAGGGCGGTCAACAACGACGCGGCGAAGCAGCAGGCCATCCGCGTGTTCTCGGCCCTCGGTGCTACTTTCGGTGCCCTGCTGCTGGTCACTGTCGCCGCTACTGCCGTGGTCGTCCTTAGCCAACCAGAGATGCCCTATCCGCGGACAACCCTCTACGACCGTGGGCAAAATCCGGGTCCGATATTGATCGAGTTCGGCCCCCGCTGAGTGATTGCAGGACAAAGTCTGAGCCCGCCACTCGTCGCTAGAGCATGATCCGAAACGCCTCCAAGCCGCCCGGACCCCCTTCCTCGGAGGCCCGCAAAGCCGCGCCTTTCGAGACCGGAAACGGGCCCTGAAATCAGGCTTTTTGCAGTGCGCGAAACCGCTCTCCAAAAGCCTTGAAAACGAGCGCAAAAACCCTATTTGTTCAAAGGGTTGCCAGAAGATACTTTGCGCTAGGCGCACGCGGTCTTTCATGGCACAAATGGCCCTGCAAATCAGCGCCTTTGCGCCGCTGATTCGGGCGACATCTCGAAGGCCTCTCATGACAGAACCTGCTCGGCAGCCCGCTGCCGAAAACGAGCCCTCCAATCCGAGCGAATACGGTGCGGAATCGATCCGCGTGCTCAAGGGTCTCGATGCCGTCCGCAAGCGCCCGGGCATGTATATCGGCGATACCGACGACGGCTCCGGCCTGCACCACATGGTCTACGAGGTCGTCGACAATGCGATCGACGAGGCGCTCGCCGGCCATGCCACGCGCGTTGACGTCATCCTCAACGCCGACAATTCCGTCACCGTGCGCGATGACGGCCGCGGCATTCCCGTCGACATCCACAAGGGCGAAGGCATCTCGGCGGCCGAGGTCATCATGACCCAGTTGCATGCCGGGGGAAAATTCGACCAGAATTCCTACAAGGTCTCCGGCGGCCTGCACGGCGTCGGCGTCTCCGTCGTCAACGCGCTGTCGAGCAAACTGATGCTTCGCATCTGGCGCGACAACAAGGAGCACTACATCGAGTTCGCGCATGGCGATGCCGTCGCACCGCTGAAGGTCGTCGGCGACGCCCCGGGCAGGCGCGGCACCGAGGTGACGTTCCTGGCCTCGCCCGAGACCTTCAAGAACATCGAATACGACTTCGCCACGCTCGAGCACCGCCTGCGCGAACTCGCCTTCCTCAATTCCGGCGTTCACATCGCCCTCTCCGACATGCGCCATGCGGTCGAGAAGCGCGAGGAGATGCACTATTCCGGCGGCGTCGAGGAATTCGTCAAATATCTCGATCGCAACAAGAGCCCGATCGTGCCGGCGCCGATCATGGTGCGCGCGGAGGCCAACGGCATCGGCGTCGAGGCGGCGCTGTGGTGGAACGACAGCTACCACGAGAACGTGCTGTGCTTCACCAACAACATTCCCCAGCGGGACGGCGGCACCCATCTGGCCGGCTTCCGCGGCGCGCTGACGCGCCAGGTCAATGGCTATGCCGAGGCCAACGCCAAGAAGGAAAAGATCGCGCTGACCGGGGACGATTGCCGCGAAGGCCTTACCGCTGTTCTCTCGGTGAAGGTGCCCGATCCCAAATTTTCGTCGCAGACCAAGGACAAGCTTGTGTCCTCGGAAGTGCGCCCGGTAGTCGAGAACGTCCTCAACGAGGCACTGCAAGCCTGGTTCGAGGAACACCCCTCCGAAGCCAAGATGATCGTCGGCAAGGTGATCCAGGCCGCGGCCGCCCGCGAAGCTGCGCGCAAAGCGCGCGAACTGACGCGCAAGAATCCGCTCTCGGTCTCCTCGCTGCCCGGCAAGCTCGCCGACTGCCAGGAAAAGGATCCGGCCAAGTCCGAACTGTTCATCGTCGAGGGCGACTCGGCAGGCGGAAGCGCCAAGCAGGGCCGCAACCGCGAATTCCAGGCCGTGCTGCCGCTGCGCGGCAAGATCCTCAACGTCGAACGCGTTCGTCCCGACAAGATGCTGTCGAGCGAGCAGATCGGCACGCTGATCACCGCGCTCGGCACCGGCATCAGCGACGAATTCTCGATCGAGAAGCTGCGCTATCACAAGATCATCGTGATGACGGACGCCGACGTCGACGGCGCCCATATCCGCACGCTGCTGCTGACGTTCTTCTACCGGCAGATGCGTGACCTCATCGACGGCGGCTATCTCTATATCGCCCAGCCGCCGCTCTATAAGGTCAGCAAAGGCAGATCCGAGCAGTACTTGAAGGACGAGCGGGCGCTGGAAGACTATCTGATCGACGCCGGACTGGATGACTGCGTGTACATCCCGGGCACCGGCGGCGACCGCTCCGGGCGCGATTTGCGCGCGCTGGTCGACGATGCCCGCGTCGTTCGCAGCATCCTGCGCAATCTGCACAGCCGCTATAACCGCAAGGTGGTCGAGCAGGCCGCCATCACCGGCGTGCTGAACAAGTCGGTCTACGGCAACCCCGAAAACGCCGCGGCCGCAGCGCAGTACATCGCGACCAGGCTCGACAGCCAGGCCGAGGAGGTCGAGCGCGGCTGGGTCGGACAATTCGTCGAGGGCCAGGGCTTCGCGTTCGAACGCACCGTGCGCGGCGTCAAGGAAGCCGTCGTCATCGACGACGCGCTGCTCGGCTCGGCCGAGGCCCGCAAGCTCGACGAGTACACGCCAAAACTGCAGGACGTCTACGCCAGGTCCGGCAAGCTGCGACGCAAGGAGTCCGAGCACGTGGTGCACGGCCCGGTCGACCTGTTCGAGGCGGTCACCGAGGCCGGGCGCAAGGGCATCACGCTGCAGCGCTACAAAGGGCTCGGCGAGATGAATCCGGAGCAGCTCTGGGAGACCACGCTGGACACCGAGGCGCGCTCGTTGCTGCAAGTGAAGGTCAAGGAGGTCGACGAGGCCGACGACATCTTCACCAAGCTGATGGGCGACGTGGTCGAGCCGCGCCGCGACTTCATCCAGGAACATTCGCTGAGCGCGACCATCGATATTTGAGGTGGTTGGCCCTGGAACTTGACCTGCCGACAAAGCTGTTGCTGCGCCTCTCCCGCTTGCGGGAGAGGTCGACGCGAAGCGGCGGGTGAGGGCTTTCTGCTGCAGGGGATGATCCCATCGTGGAGATACCCTTTCCCCCCGCCCTCCCGCGCAAGCGGGGGAGGGGGCGCACCACCTTCGTGGCAACACCAACGCTGAACCTCCCCACCGGCCATCGCGACGAAACGGCATGACCCCGTAAGGCCGATTGCGGCCGGGAAGCCTCGCGCCATGACCGCCTCTGCAACACCCGTCCCCGCTGCGCCGTCACGCCGCCTCGGCATCATCGGCAGCATTGTCGGCGTGCTGGCGCTGATCGCGGCGGTGCTGCCGCATTGGGTGGTGCCGATCGTGTTTCCGCCACCGCCGGCGGACAAGGTGATCGTCGACACCGGCCATCGCATCAAGGACCGCATCGTCGCGAGGGTGAAGGGCGTGGAGTACCAGGCCCCCAAGGTCGAAAAGTCGGCTGCACGAAGCTGGAGTGATACCGCCTCGGTCGCCGCGATCTCGCTCGGCCTGCTCGCCATCCTGTTCTCGGTGCTCTCGTTGATCTTCCGGGAGGAACGACTCCTTGCCGCCGTCGCCGCCACGCTCGGCACCGGCGCCATCGCGATCGAGATCTCCTTTTTCATGGTGGGGGCGCTGATCCTGATCGCAATCCTCTATGTGGTCGGAAATATCATCGGGCTGTTGTAAGGGGTTTCCCGCCACGAGTGCAGGCGAAGCCGCGAGTCCGGCCAGCACAATTGCTCCCGCGCTCAATTCTCTGTAGTTTCCGCCGAAACGGCCCCGCCCACCAACAGGACAGCGAGAACCACGTGGCGCCCATCCAATACATCGTCGAGGGCGGTCACCGGCTCTCCGGTTCGATCGAGCCGTCCGGCAACAAGAATTCGGCGCTGCCGATCATCGCCGCGGCACTGCTCACCGAGCATCCGGTCACGCTTGAGAACGTGCCGCGCATCCGCGACACCGAGACGTTGGTCGAGTTGGTCCGCTCGGTCGGCGCCACGGCGGAATGGACCACGCGCAACACGCTGCAAATCCATGCCAAGAGCATCCGCGCCGCCGATCTCGATCCCGAGCTGTGCGTTCGCATCCGCGCCTCGATCCTGCTCGCCGGGCCCCTGCTCGCGCGCTGCGGCGAGGTGATGCTGCCGCCGCCGGGCGGCGACGTCATCGGCCGCCGCCGGCTGGACACGCACGTGCTGGCGCTGGAGCAGCTGGGCGCAAAGGTCACCGCGACCGACCGGCTCGAATTCCGCGCGCCCAAGCTTGCCGGCGCGGACGTGTTCCTGGACGAGCCGAGCGTTACCGCGACCGAAAACGCGCTGGTCGCGGCGGTCGCCGC
Source organism: Bradyrhizobium sp. (assembly GCA_035575945.1). Lineage (GTDB taxonomy): Bacteria > Pseudomonadota > Alphaproteobacteria > Rhizobiales > Xanthobacteraceae > Bradyrhizobium. The sequence continues at coordinate 444,354 of DATLXF010000017.1, forward strand.
CGACGGCGTCACCTATTTGCGTAACGCCGCGTCCGAGCCGCATGTCCAGGACCTCGCCAATTTCCTGGTCGCGCTCGGCGCCGGAATCGAGGGCATCGGCACCAACACCATGATCATCCATGGTCCCGCCACGCTCGGCGGCACGACCTACCGGATCCAGCCCGACCACATCGAGGTCGGCTCGCTGATCGGACTTGCCGCCGTGACGCGCTCCCCCTTACGCATCACGCGCGCCGGCGTCGAGCATCTGCGCTCGATCCGCATGGGATTCGAGCGGCTCGGCATCGTCTGCCGCGTCGAGGGCGACGACCTCATCGTCCCCTCGAACCAGACGCTGAAGATCCAGGACGATTTCGGCGGCCATGTGCCCAAGCTGGAGGACCAGCCGTGGCCGGCCTTCCCGGCCGACCTGATGTCGATCGCGATCGTCACCGCCACGCAATGCGAGGGCGTGATCCTGATGTTCGAGAAGATGTTCGAATCCAGGATGTTCTTCGTCGACAAGCTGATTGCGATGGGCGCGCGCATCGTGCTGTGCGATCCGCACCGCGCCATCATCGCAGGTCCCAGCCGCCTGCACGGCGCCATCATGACATCGCCCGACATCCGCGCCGGCATGGCGATGCTGCTCGCGGCGGTCTGCGCCGAAGGCACCTCGACCATCAACAACGCCGACCAGATCGAGCGCGGCTACGAGCGCATCGAGGAGCGGTTGAATGCGCTGGGCGCGAAGATCAAGCGCGTGCCGGCGCGGAGCTGAAGCGCGATGCGATCGGGACGGATCCTCATGGCGCCCTCGAGTCGTCGTTGGCGCATGATCCGTCCGGAGCACCGCTGCGCGCTCTTCCGGATCGTGCTCGGCCCACCATCCTATTTTGGCGGGTTCGCATCGAATGCCTGCTTGCAGGCCGCGGACAAGCTCGCGTAGTTGTCCCCGAGGCATTTGCGAATGCGGCCGCCGCCCGGCATCGTTCCCGCGCAGAGGCGCGAATAGTCCGCCTTGCAGGCCTGCTTTGCCTCGTTCCGCGCATCCTGCGCGGATGCTTGCGAAAGATACAGTACCAGGAGTGCGATCAAGCTCGCGGCCGCAAGAGCCGCACGCACGTAGACGGGAGCCCGTCGCGAGAAACTCACTGCCGGTCCGCCTGTCGCCCTGCCAAATCGTTGCACCATGTCATCTCCACCAATTCGCAGACATCGATGTAGGTGATACGTCTGGACGGGCCGAATCCCTCGTGCACTCCGCGCGGCTCAGCGAAAATAGCCGCCGACGAGTTGGCGGCGTCCTTTCGGCGAAATTCGTTCCAGCATCTCGACGAAGGTTGCCACCACGAGGTCTCCTATCTTCACGCGCTTGTCGCGGGCATCCTTCACGGCTGCTTCCAGCTCGGCCTTGTCCAAGTTCGCCTGCGCCGCCGTCTTCATCGCCTTCATCAGCGCGAGCCGGTACTCGGACTGGAGAGGCTGCAGCTCGGCCTCCTTGCCGCGATAGATGTCCCACAGGATCTCTGCGTCTTCCGCCGGCAATCGCTCCGCGACACGCTCGATCATGCGGAGCGGCACGCCCGCGCCGGGCATGAAGCTGCCGGGCCGCAGCCATTGCACCGAGACATAGGTGAACAGGATGACGTTGACGCACAGCGACAGCAGCATGAGCGCCCGCCAGGGAGTGGACCATTCTCGCCAGAACTTCATTGCACCGATCCAAAACCCATTGCGTAGACGTCAAACACGCCGCTCATGACGGACAGGGGGTCCGACGGCGAATGGACATAAGGCATCGACCCCGCCATCCACACGCCGACGATCGCGGAGCAGGCCAGGCTTGCGGCGGGGACGAGCGAGGGCCAGCGCAGCAGGCCGTGATACCATGCCGGCCGATGCTGCTGCGGGACGGCCGCCAGCCGCTGCAGGACGAGCAGGCTCGAACGCTCCGCTCGCGCGGTCTCGATCTCCGGGGCGACGGCAAGCAGGCGATCGAGCCGGCCCTGCTCATCCAGGACGGCAGCGCCTTCCGTGCTTGCCGCTAGTTGCCGCGCGGCCTCGCGCGTCGCCGCGGGCCAGCGCTCGACATCGCCTCCCCATGTCTCGGCCAATCGTCTGAACTCATCGGGCGTCATGCATAGCTCCCCGTCTGTTGTATTTTCTGAACGTTTGCCTTCAGCGCCACGCGGGCGCGGCCCAGCAGCGATTCGAACGCCTTGGCGCTGAGGTCCATCGCCTTCGCAGCCTCCTCGCCGCTCAATCCTTCCATGTGGAAGAGCGCGATCGCGCCGCGCTGCCGGTCGGACAGGTCTGCCATCGCGCGATGGAGCAGACCGAGTTCCTCGTCGGCGATCAGCCGCTCGACGATGGGCGGTCCCAGGTCGGGCACGTCGCCGGCCTCGTCGAGCGGCAGGAACGTTCGCCGCCGCGTGCGATCGAAGGCCAGGTTGAGGACGATCCGGTAGAGCCAGGTCGTGAATTTGGCGACCTGCGGATCGAACGAAGTTGCATGAATCCAGACTCGCATGAACGCCTCCTGGCCGATGTCGTCAGCCTCGGCCGGGTCGCGAAGGATCCGCTCGGCGACCCGCAACGCCCGCGGCATGTGACGCCGCATCAGGATGCGAAACGCCTGCTGCCGCCGCGCCGAAACCTCAGACATCAGGGCCTCGTCCGAAGGCTCTTCCATCATCCCGATCTGCTGCTCTGGCCTGCGGCCGCCATTGCTGCGGAACACGAGCTGGTCCCGACCGTGAGGATATGCTGCATCGCTCGAATGCGACGGCTCCTCAATCGTATCATCTGCGGCAACAAGTCGCGATCGTCCGTCAGAATCGCCAGTAAACGCCTGCTCGAACGGTGTGCGTATCGAGCTTGGACGCGCGATCGGCGAAAGTGACGGCGCCGACCGTCTGGCTTCCGAGGGTTTTCGAGCCGTAATTGTCATAGAGATATTCGAGCCGGGCGGAGGCGTTCGGTGCAAAGCGGAATTCGGTGCCTGCTCCAATCGACCAGCCGACACGGGTATCGCTCCAATTGGCAACCGCCCCGCTTGCATTGTCGAACGCCTTGCTCTCGACGCCCGCGATGGCGAGGCCGCCGCTGGCGAACAGCAGCGTCCGGCCGAGGGCATAGCCGATGCGCCCACGCAAGTGGCTGTTCCAGTTGACGGCGGATTGCAGCTGCGTGACGGATGGCGTCGGCGCAAAGCCGGTGTCGATGGTCGCGCGCGCATCGACGAAATTGACATCGCCCTCGACGCCGGCGACGATCTGGCCCCATTGCGCCGAGAAGCCCGCCGTTGCACCCACCGTCGCCCCCTTGGGATCGACGAAGTAAAATTCACCGGTGGTGGGAAACGAGACGTCGGAGCGGCCGGACAGATAGCCGGCCTGAATGCCGAGATAGGGCCCAGCCCAGCTCAGCAAAGCCACCGACGCCGCCTGGGCTTGGGGAGGCGGCGATGCGGGCAGCCTCAGATCTGCGGATGCGGCGGGGCCGGCAGCGATCATGACCGAGCCGATGAGCGGCGCGGCGAAGGTTAACCTGAATCTCGTTGTCATGTTCAATTTCCCAATGTGAGACCGGCGCCGGTTCGCCGCACATGACGAATACGGCGCAAGGCGAACTTTCCTTCGCCCGAGCGCGATCTTTTTTCGGCGCGACCCGCCCTCACGCTTCTTTGCCGTTACTTCGGCAATCCGGGCTGCTATGGCCTTGCCATGACCGAGCTTGTGGACACCAAACGGCCGGGCCTCTCAGGCTCGGATGCACCGCCGAACCATCTCGCCGAGGAGTTCATCGAGACGCTGCGTCTCGCCGTGCCGCTGATGCTGACGCAACTCGGCCAGATCGCGATGATCACGACCGATCTGGCGATGATCGGGCGGCTCGGCGAGGACGCGGTGGCCGCGGCGGCGCTGGCCCATACGGTCTACTTCGTCAGCTTCACCTTCGGGCTCGGACTGACCTCCGCGGTGTCGCCGCTGGCGGCCCAGGCGTTCGGCGCCGGCGACGTCAGGCTGATCCGCCGCTCCCTGCGCGTCGGATTGTGGGTTGCGCTGCTGATCTCGCTGCCGATGATGGCCTCGCCTCTGTATGGCGAGCAGATCCTGCTCGCACTCGGGCAGACGCCGCAATCGGCCGCGCTTGCGCAGCGCTACCTGAACGGCCTTGCCTGGGGCATCGCGCCCGCGCTCGGCTTCATCGCGCTGCGCGGCATGATGAGCGCGGTGAACCGGCCGCAAGCGCCGCTGTGGATCACGGTTGCGGCGATCCCGGTCAATGCCGGCCTCGTCTATGTCCTGATCCACGGCCTGTTCGGCCTGCCGGAACTCGGCCTGTTCGGCGCCGGGCTTGCGACCACGCTGGTCAACCTCGGCACCTTCATCGCCGCGCTCGCGATCGCCGCATGGCGAAAGCCGTTCGCGGATTATCATCCGCTCGCCCGTCTGTGGCGGATCGACTGGCCCTTGATGCGCCAGCTGATTGCAATCGGCGCGCCGATCTCGTTCTCGCTGCTGATGGAGTACGGCCTGTTCTCCTCGGCGGCGCTGCTGATGGGACTGATCTCGACCACCGCGCTGGCCGCGCACCAGATCGCATTGCAGGTCACGGCCGTGCTGTTCATGGTGCCGCTCGGCATCGGCATGGCCGCAACGGTCCGTGTCGGCCATGCCTTCGGTCGCAGCGATCCGGCGGCGGTGAGGGGCGCAGGGCTCGCCGCGGCCGTGCTCGGCGTAGCTCTTGTCTCGGCCTTGACCGTCGCGATCATTCTCGGTCGCTACGAACTGGGCCGCCTGTTCTTCGGCAGCGGCGCGGCGAGCGCAGCAACGGTCGAGTTGACGGCGACGCTGCTGGTGGTCGGCGCCACCTTCTTCATCGCCGACGGCCTCCAGACCATCGTGGGCGGTGCGCTGCGCGGCCTCAATGACACCAGGATGACGCTGGTGTTCGCCGTGATCGGCTATTGGTGCGTCGCCTTTCCCGTGGCCTGGCTGCTGGCATTCCACACCGGACTGGGCGCGACCGGCGTCTGGGTCGGGTTCTCGGTCGGCACCTTCGTCTATGCCGGTCTCCTGATCTTGCGCTTCCGGATGCTGACGCGCAAAATGGTGGGATGAGAGCGAAGGTCCACGAAGTTGCACCTCAGATCGATGCGAATGCGCTGCTCGCGGGCGCGCAGTTCGCGGATGCGTTTCGCGTCGATGTCGGTGCTATGACGGTCAATGCCCGCGAAGCCTGCACCAGGATGGTGCTGCACGGGCCGCGCTGGATCGAGGCGCTGCTGCGTCTGCGCAACATTCTGGTGAGGCCGTTCGGGCTGAAGACATCGGGCGAAGCCGCGCCGGCACCCCGCGGCATGATTGGCCTGTTTCCGGTGCTGAGCGAGACGCCGGAGAGGCTGGTCGCGGGCTTCGACGATTCGCATCTCGACTTCCGCATCGTGGTCGACGTATCCGGTGATACCGCGAGTCGCCATGTGACCTCGACCACGCTCGTGCGCACGCACAATTTGCTCGGCCGGACCTACCTCGCACTCATCATGCCTTTCCACAAGCTGGTGGTCCGTTCCATGATGGGACGCATCATGGAGCCGGCCCGATGACATTGTCCGTCGATCTGTTCTACTCGTTTCGCAGTCCCTACAGCTACCTCGCTTTGTCGAAGATGCAGCCGCTGGTCGAGGCCTACGATCTCGCGGTGAACGTGCGGCCGGTCTATCCGCTGGCCGTGCGTGTCCCCGGCTTCTTCAAGAAGGCCAATCCGCAATTCGCCCGCTACGTCGTGCGCGATTCCACCCGGGTGGCGGAATTCGAAGGCATTCCATTTCGGTTCCCGAGGCCTGATCCGATCGTGCAGGACATGACGACGCTCGATGTCGCGTCCGAACAGCCCTACATCCAGCGCCTGACCCGGCTGGGCGCGATGGCGCAACTCGAAGGGCGATCGCTCCTCTTCACCCGTGCCATCGCGCGCGTGTTGTGGGACGGCACGGTCGCAGGCTGGAACGAGGGCGACCACCTGGCGAGGGCCGCCGAAGCCGCCGGCTTCGATCTTGCTGCGATGGATGAAGCGGTCACCGCCGATCCCGACCGCTACGAGCAGGTGATTGCGGCAAACGAGAAGGATCACGCCGCGTCAGGCCATTGGGGCGTGCCAACCTTCGTGTTCGAGAACGAGCCGTTCTTCGGCCAGGACCGCATCGACCTCCTGGTCTGGCGCATGCAGGCCAAAGGCCTCACGAAGCGCTAGCTCATTCGGCCACACGCACCGACTTGGCGCTTGCAGCCTCCGACCATTCGCCAACGACGCGGTCGAGGTCGCAGAGATTCTGGTGCATCTGCTCCAGGGAGAAGCCGAGCGCGAAAAAGCGCTCGGCAGTGTCGCCCGGATAGCCGCGGATCAGTCCGTCCTGGCGGACGGAGGCGACCGCCTCGGCGTAGTGCTGGAGCGCGACGTGGACCGGATGGATCGGCGGCGCGCCGGCGCCCTCGCGCAAGGCCGTGGCGGCCGATCGCAGGAAACGGGCGATCACGGTGGAGACCTCCGTCAATGGTCCTGCCAGCCGCGTCTGCACCTCTATCGGCAGCGGCACCACGGTGGCGCGGCCGATCATCACCACGTCATGGCGCAGCCGCAGGATCGTTCGCAGCAACGGGCCGGTATCCGGACCGCTCGACAGCCGTGCGGCGCGCTCGCGCTCGGCTTCGGAGCCGATCGCATTCAGGTTGACCATCGCACTACCGATACCGTCCTGGATCCGGTGCAGCGCGTCGTTGTCGCGGCCGCGGGTCAGGCCCGCGAGCAGCTCGGTGAAGGCGTCGGCGATCAATTCGAGCAGCGTTGCCGCGCTGGCGCGAATCTGCCGCACCGCGCGCGAGGGCAGCACCAGGAAGGAGACCAGCAATCCCGTGACGGCGCCGACACCGACCTCGCTCACCCGATCGATGGCTGACGCCAGGGGATCGGAATGGTGCATGGTCGGAACCAGCAGCACGATCACGGCCGTGACCGTCGCGGCGCTGAGGCTCGGATTGATCGCGGCGATGAAGGCGAGCGGAGCCACGGACAGCACCAGCAGGCCGAGGAGGCCGGCTTCGCTGGAATAGGGGAGCAGGATCGCGATGGCGCCGCCATAGATCGCGCCGCCGATGGTGCCGAGCATGTAGTCGCGCGTCGCCTTCAGCGAGCGGCCGACGCTCATCTGGGTCACGATCAGGGAGGTCAGCACCGCCCAGAGCGGCAGCAGGAGGTGCAGCGCGGTCGCGATCGCATAGGCGGCGGTCGCGGCGACCGTGACCCGGATCGCCAGCCCCAGCTGCGTCCGCCACGCTCGAACCCGCTCGAACAGCTGCCTTGCGCGCGTCATCCGGAATCCCCTCTTGAGCCGAGCAAAAGCATGGCTGATGCCCGCCGCCTCAAGGCCGCTTGAAAGGCCAAATCAGCCCACCTAACTTGCGCGCCAAAACGAGGAAACACGATGGCTCACGAAACCGCAACGCTCGCCGCCTACGTCTTCAATCTGACATATAAGGACATCCCGGCGGAGGTGCTGGAGCGCGCAAAAGTGCTGACGCTGGACTTTCTCGGCAGCGCGATCCGGGCGCGGCGCGAGGCGGAATCGACCCCCTCGATGCTGAAGATGCTGGAGGCGCTGGCGCTCGACACCAAGGGCGAATCCACGGTGTTCGGCGATGCCAAGACCTGGACGCCGGCGGTGGCGGCGCTGCTCAACGGCGCACTCGGCCATTCGCTCGATTTCGACGACACCCACGCCGATTCCTCGCTGCATCCGAGCGCACCGGTGGTGCCGGCCGCCTTCGCCGTCGGCGAGATGGTGGGCGCCTCGGGCCGCGACGTGCTGACCGCGATCGTTGCCGGTTACGAGGTGTGCTGCCGGCTCGGCAATGCGCTCGACCCGACCTCGCATTATGCCCGCGGCTTCCACCCCACGGCGACTGCCGGCACGTATGGCGCGGCCGCGGCGGCCGGAAAACTGTTCGGCCTCAGCGAGAAGCAGCTGATCGCCGCGTTCGGCGTCTCCGGCAGCCAGGCCGCGGGCTCGCTGCAATTCCTCGTCAACGGCGCCTGGAACAAGCGCTACCAGGTCGGCGCCGCCGCGATGAACGGGGTGATCGCCGCGACGCTGGCGCGCAACGATTTCGTCGGCGCGACCGAATCGGTCGAGGGCAAGCACGGCCTGCTCGCCGGCTATACCGATGACGCGCATCCGGAGAAGGCCGTCGCCGGGCTCGGCAAGACCTACGAGACCATGAAGATCGGCGTGAAGCCGTATCCGAGTTGCCGCTACACCCATGCTGCGATCGACGCGCTGATCGCGATGCGGCGCGAGCACAATCTGACGCCCGACCAGGTCAAGCGCGTCGAGATCGGCCTGCACCGCAACGGCATCACGCTGACCGGCGATGCCGCGACCAAGCGGCATCCGCGCTCGATCGTCGGCGGCCAGTTCTCGATGTTCTTCACCGGCGCGCTCGCGCTCGACCAGGGCTCGTTCGGCTGGGACGATTACAACCGGCTCGGTGATGCCGCGATCGACGCGCTCGCCGACAAGTTCGACGTGGTGCAGGACGACCGTCTCGAGATCGGCCGCACTCACCCCTTTGGCGCGCGCGTGAGCATCACGACGGATGATGGTGTGCACGAGCGGCTCTATGCCGATCCGTCCGGAGAGCCGACCTCGTTCCCGGATACGCAGGCGATGCAGCAGAAATTCCTGACGCTGGCCCGCCCGGTGCTGGACGCGCGGGCGGAGAAATTTGCCGACGCGATCATGACGCTGGAGCGGTTCGACCGGGTGGCGCAGGCGACGGAATTGGGTAGGTAGGACGCCGCCCGCGGCAACCCGCTACCTCTTCCCTGGACGACAACCCCGCAATCGGGGAGAGCCGACGGGTGGCCTCCTGCGCAAGCCGGCCGCGTCAAAGGCCGGTGGTTTACGAAACCTTCAGCGCTCGTCCCTAATGATGGTGGTTGCTTAGAACAAGCTTCCGTCAATTCGCTCAGGACGAGCAGCGCGTGATGACCACGGCCGGGCTATCGATCATCGACGAGGTCGAATCTGCGATTCGGCTCGGCTCGGCGGACAGGGCCCTGGAGACCGCCCGGCGCGTCACGGAGCTGTTCCTGGCTTCCGCGGGCAAGTTCGACGACGAGCAGGTCGCGCTGTTCGACGACGTGCTCGCCCGCCTGATCGGCACCATCGAGCTACGTGCCATCGCCGACATCGGCGCCCGCATCGCGCTTGCCGAGATCAGCGCGCAGCTGGCGCCGGCCGCGCAGGCGCCGCCCTCCGTCATCCGCCGGCTCGCCAACAATGACGAAATCCGCATTGCGGGCCCGGTGCTGCAGGAATCCGCCCGCCTCGACGATGGCGAACTTGTGAAGATCGCCTCAACCAAAGGCGAGCCGCATCTGCTCGCGGTCGCCGGGCGCTGGTGGTTGAAGGAGATCGTCACCGACGCACTGCTGGCGCGGCGCTATCCCAGCGTCAGCCGCCGGCTTGCGGCCAATCCCGGCGCGCGCGTCTCTGGCAACGGATTTGCCATCATCGTCGGCCAGGCCGAAAGTGATCCCGAGCTCGCCGTCAGCGTCGGCGTTCGCGTCGATCTGCCGTCGGATCTGCGCCGGCAGTTGCTTCGTTCGGCGACCGATGCCGTTCGCACCCGCCTGTTGTCGCGCGCCCCGCCGCATCTGTTCGAGGAAATCCAGAGCGCGATCGCCGCGGTCACCATCGGCGTCGCGCGCGAGATGTCCGGCATGCGCGATTTCGAGGGCGCCAAGCGCGCGATCGCGAATCTCAAGGCGAGTGGCCGGCTCAGCGAGGCGACATTGCTCGGCCTGGCCAGGCAGCGGCGCTACGAGGAGACGGTGGCGGCGCTCGCGGCGTTGTCGGGATCGACGGCCGAGGTGGTCCGCCCGCTGATGCAGAGTCTCCGCGAAGATGGTTTGCTGGTGCCGTGCAAGGCTGCGCAGCTCAGCTGGGAAACGACGGTCGCCGTGCTCGAAAGCCGCTTTGCGACCGGCGTGATGAAGCCGGCCGACCTCGCGCGGGCGCAGGAGCACTACGCGCGGATGACGCCGGAGAACGCCAAGCGGACGCTGCGATTCTGGCAGGTGCGCGCATCGTAGGCTCTTCCCTTCTCCCCTTGTGGGATAAGGGAAGAGAACAGCTGATTACGCAATTAGCCGCCCGCCATCAATTCCGACAATCTTGTGTGGCACGACACTCCCCACCCGCTCGCCCGCGATCGCCACGGGCAGATAATGCTCGGTGCGGCCCTGCTCCTCGCTCTCGATCAGCACCTCGCGCCTCGCGCCGACCTCGGACCGCAGCCGCTGCCGCAACGCCGCTTCGCCGGCTGCGCGCAGCCGCTTTGCGCGCTCCTTGATCTCAAGCCCCGCAACCTGCGGCATCCGCGCGGCCGGCGTACCCGGTCGCGGGGAATAGGGGAAGACGTGCAGGAACGTCAGGCCGCACTCCTCGACGAGGTCGAGCGAACGCGCAAACATCTCCTCGGTCTCGGTCGGGAAGCCCGCGATGATGTCGGCGCCGAAGGCGACATCGGGGCGCACGCGGCGGACCTGGTCGCAGAACGCGATGGCGTCATTGCGCGAATGCCGCCGCTTCATGCGCTTCAGGATCATGTCATCGCCCGATTGCAGCGACAGATGCAGATGCGGCATCAGCCGCGCATCGTCGGCGATGGCATCGAGCAGGTCGGAATCCGCCTCGATCGAATCGATCGAGGAGATGCGCAGGCGCTTCAGCTCCGGCACGTGCCGCAGGATCTGCCTGGTCAACATGCCGAGCTTCGGCGCACCCGGCAGGTCAGTGCCGTAGCTGGTGAGATCGACGCCGGTCAGCACGATCTCGGCATGACCGCGCTGGACCAGCGCCCGCACCTGCTCCACCACCGCGCCCATCGGCACCGAGCGCGAATTGCCGCGGCCGAACGGGATGATGCAGAAGGTGCAGCGATGATCGCAGCCGTTCTGTACCTGCACGAACACGCGCGGCAGGCCGTTCGCATAGCCGTCGACGAGATGCGGCGCCATCTCCGTCACCGCCATGATGTCGCTGACGGCGATCTTCTCGCTTGCGCCGATGTCGAAAGCGTCGCGCGCCGCCCGCCACGCTTCGCGGCGCATCTTGTCGTCATTGCCGACGACGCGATCGACCTCCGCCATGTCGGCGAACATGCCGCTTTGCGTCTGCGCCGCACAGCCCGTCACGACGATGCGCGCCTCGGGCCGCTCGCGCTTCAGCTTGCGGATCGACTGCCGCGCCTGCGCCACAGCCTCGTTGGTGACGGCGCAGCTGTTGATGACGATCGTGTCGGAAAGTCCTGCGGCTTCCGCCTCGCGCCGCATCACCTCGGCCTCGAAGGCATTGAGGCGGCAGCCGAACGTGACGATGTCGACGGACATCAGAAGGCCATCAGGCGGCCGGCGCGAACAGCGCCGGATCGAAAGTGCCCTCGTATTCGAAGGTCGCCGTGCCCGTCATCAGCACGTGGTCGTCGCGCTCGCGCCATTCGATGCCGAGCTTGCCGCCGGGCAGCGTGATCTCGACCTTGCGCTCGGCGCGCTTCAGCCGCGCGGCGGCGACCGCCGTGGCACAGGCGGCCGAACCGCAGGCCTTGGTGAGGCCGGCACCGCGCTCCCAGGTGCGGATCGTGATGTGCTCGTCATCGGCGATATGGGCGAGCGTGATGTTGGCACGCTCGGGGAAGATCGGATGATTTTCCAGCAATGGACCGATGCGGCCGAGATCATAGGCGTTGACGTCCTCGACCCAGAACACCGCGTGCGGGTTGCCCATGCTCACCACCGAGGGCGAATGCAGGATCGGATCGTCGATCGGCCCGATCTGCAATTCGATGTAGCGGGTATCGCGAAACTCTTCGCCCAGCGGAATGTCCTGCCAGCCGAACTTCGGCGCGCCCATGTCGACGGTGTAGAGATCGGGGGCGGGACCCTGCCAGGCATTGAGCAGGCCGGCGGCCGTCTCGAACGTTGCGTTGGTTTGTCCGGTTTTCTCGAAGATGCGTCGCACCACGCAGCGCATGCCGTTGCCGCAGGCGCCGGCTTCGGAACCGTCATTGTTGTAGATGCGGATGAAGGCCTCGGTGCCGTGGAGCCGCGGCCTCGAAAGCACCATCAGCTGGTCGTAAGCCACGCCGCCCTTCGCGGACGCCACCGCGCGCGCATCGTCCGGCGTGACCGCGCTTGCGGAATCGCGCATGTCGACGACGACGATCTCGTTGCCGATACCGTTCATCTTGGCAAATGCGTGGTTGGCCAGCGCGCTCATGAAAATTCCCGAATTCCGCCTGCCTTATATGGCGATCCTCGGCCGCTTGGCCAGCGATTTGCCGCCATGGACCGGGACATGAGCCAGGGTGCCTGCCATGACGCATCTGTCATGGGACGAATTCGGCGCTTGCGTGTTAGAACGGCGCGGTTCGCGCGAACCGGGACGCGCGGGCGGGTTAAGGCCTTGGTGGGTAAGGCCGCGATGAATTGAGGCCCCGACGAAGCGGGGCCTCGGGGAGAAAGAAATGAACACTTTTCGCCGTCTCGTGCTGGCCGCGCTGATCCCGGCTGCGGCCTTGTCGCAGGGGCTATCCGGCGCACTGGCGCAAACCCCGAGCCCGGCGCCGGCCGCATCGGCAAGTCCCTCGCCGGCCCCCTCGGTCTCGCCCGCTCCGGCTGCGAGTGCCTCGCCCGCCCCCACGGCAACCCCCTCGCCTGCGGCGAGCGCCTCACCCGCTCCTTCCGCATCGCCAGCGCCCGCCGCCAGCGCCTCGCCCAGCCCGCCCGCCGCCGCCCCAGCCCCCGTTCAGACCGCCGATCCCTTCGGCCTCGAGACCGCGCTCGAACCGAAGAAGGTCGTCATGATCAAGGGCACGGCCAATTGGGACTCGGCCTTCGACACGCTGATCGACGCCTTCAAGGCGCTGAACACTTTGCTCGACAAGCAGGGCATCAAGCCCGCGGGCAATTCGATGATCGTCTACACCTCGACCGACGATACCGGCTTCACCTTCCTTGCCCAGATCCCGGTCGACCAGGATCCGAAGAACCTGCCCAAGGACATGAGCATCGGCAAATCGCCGGAGGGCAAGGCGCTGAAGTTCGTCCATCGCGGCTCCTATGACAACATGGACAACACCTACGAGGCGATCACCAACCACCTCGACGACAAGAGGCTGGAAGCCAAGGACACCTTCATCGAGGAGTACCTCACCGATCCCCTGAAGACGGCCGAGGACAAGCTCGTGATCAATGTTTTCGTACCGCTGAAGTGAGACTGATGAAAAAGCCTGCCCTCCTTGCCGTCCTCGCCGCCTTGCTGCTGGCCGCGCCTGCGCGTGCCGAGGATTTTCCCGCCGCGATCTCGGTGAGCGGCGAAGCCATGATCTCCGCGGCGCCCGACCTCGCGCAAATCGATGCCGGGGTCGCGAGCGACGCCAAGACGGCGAAGGAAGCCTCCGATGCCAACAACGCCGCGATGGGCAAGGTGCTGCTGGCGCTGAAGGGTGCAGGCATCGTCGAGAAGGATTACCAGACTTCGCGGCTGTCGCTGCAGCCGCAATACGGCCAGAACAAATCCACCGGCGCATCGCCTGTCATAGGCTTTCGCGCCAGCAACCGCGTCACCGTGAAGATCCGCGACGTGACCAAGGTGGCCGGCATCATCGACACGCTGGTCGGCGCCGGCGCCAACGACATCGGCAACATCTCGTTCGAGGTGACGCAGGCGTCGAAACTGCTCGACGACGCGCGCGAGCAGGCGGTGGCGGACGCACGGCGCAAGGCGGAGGTCTATGCCAAAGCCACCGGCGTCACGCTGGGCGCGCCGCTCAGCATCACCGAGGGCGGCGGCCCGGTGCCGCTGTTCAAGGGCCGCATGGCAGCGCCAATGGCTGCAGCACCGCAGGCCGCGGTGGCGCCGGGCGAGGAAACGCTGACGGTGACGGTGAATGTGAGCTGGGCGATCAAGGCGGGGCAGTAGGCCGGTCGTAAGAGGCACGCTACCGCACCGATGGTGTCGTCCCCGCGCAGGCGGGAAACACATAACCACAGGCAGTTGTTGCAGCCCGATGCGGTCACCTTCCAGTCTTCGCCAAACATCTCCCTGCGGCTATAGATCCCGGGCTCGCGACGTCGTCGCGCCCCGGGGACGACGTCCGGTATGCGTGGACAGGGCGAGACCTAAATCTCCACCACCTGCCCCGGCAGCATCGCCACGAACCGCTCCTGCGGAATCTTCGCCGCATCGAGCGCTTCCGCCAGCGCCTTGGCCGGCGCATCGATGGCTTCGTCCGTCAGCTGGAACGTGTAGTGGTGGTGGCCTAGCGCTTGCTCCGCGCCGCAATCGGCCAGCGCCTTCACGGCGTCTTCCGGGTTCATGTGCTGGTCGCGCATGAACCAGCGCGGCTCGTAGGCGCCGATGGGAAGAATCGCAAGACGCAGCTTGCCGTGCCTTTCGGCGACGCGGCGGAAATGGCGGCCGTCGCCGTAGCCGGAATCGCAGACCACGTAGATCTTCCCGGCCGGCGTCTCCAGGACGAAACTCGCCCACAGCGCCTTGTTGCGGTCGAACAGCCCGCGTGCGGTCCAGTGCCTGGTCGGCACCAGATGCACGGCGACAGCTTCGCCGAGTTCGACTCGGTCGTGCCAGTCGAACGCCTCGGCCTTGATGCTGGAATCCCAGCTGCGCATGGTGACGTCGTTGCCGAGCGGGGTGACGACGCGCGGGGCAAAATTCTTGGCAAGGCGCGACAATGTCGCGATGTCCAGATGGTCGTAGTGGCCGTGGGAGACCAGCACGACGTCGATTTTCGGCAAGCTCTCGAAGGCGATGCCGGGGTCGTTGTGCCGCTTCGGTCCGGCGAAGCTGACCGGGGAAACCCGCTCCGACCAGACCGGGTCGACCAGGATGTTGAGGCCGCCGGTCTGGATCAGCCAGCTGGCGTGGCCGACGAAGGAGAGCCGCACCTTGCCACCATCCACCCGCCCCGGCGGGGTGTCGGCATGGGGGCTGGGTGCCCAATCCGGCCAGGCTGCCCGCTGGCGCTTGCCGCTGAACTGCCAGCGCAGCACCTCGCGCAGCGATTTCGGCGGCGACCCGTCCGGATCGAAGAAGGTCAGGCCGTCAAAATGGTCGGAGACGGGGCCGTCATAGGTTTTCATGCTGGACATCCAGAGGGAGGGAACGCCGACCAGCGCACCGGCTCCGGCGAATAGTCCGAACAGTCGGCGGCGGGTGACCGGCACGGGCGGGCTTCTAGGGATGCTCAAGGTGGTAAGACATCACCGCCTATATGGGCGGGGCTAGCGGAAAAAGAACCGCGACAAAAGGAACAGGCTCTCAAACCTGCCTTACAGAGGGCGTCCCGGCACCCTAACTTTCCTTGACTTTTGGGCGCGAGCGGCGTTTAACCCCGCCACTTTCTCGGAAAGGCTTTCTTTTCGACCCGCCGACCGGCCCTGGAGGCCGGAGGCCAACGCCCGACAGCGCTGTGCGCCCTCGGGCGTGAAGGTGTTTGGAAGGTCGTTTGCCAAGGAAGTGGTCATCCCCGCGCAGGCGGGGGATCCAGTATCCAGAGGCGCCGGCTAGACCCGAGAGGCTGCGGCGTGCTGGATGCCCCGCCTTCGCGGGGCATGACAGCGGTGAGTAACGGAGCGCCCTTCCCGGCGGGAAGGCAGCAACAGGACAACGGCATTGTTCGACAATCTGTCGGAACGGCTTGGTGGCATTCTCGATCGTCTGACGGGGCGCGGCGCGCTGACCGAAAAGGACGTCGATGCCGCGATGCGCGAGGTGCGCCGCGCGCTGCTGGAGGCCGACGTCGCGCTCGAGGTGGTGCGCAGCTTCACCGAGCGCGTGCGCGAGCAGGCGATCGGCGCCACCGTCGTCAAGTCGGTGACCCCCGGCCAAATGGTGGTCAAGATCGTCCACGACGAGCTGGTCAACACGCTCGGCGCCGAAAGCCAGAGCATCGACGTCAATTCCGTGCCGCCGGTGCCGATCATGATGGTCGGCCTGCAGGGCTCCGGCAAGACCACCACCACCGCAAAGCTCGCCCGCCGCCTGGTCCAGCGTGACAAGCGCAAGGTGCTGATGGCCTCGCTCGATGTCTACCGCCCGGCGGCGATGGAGCAGCTGGCCGTGCTCGGCCGCGACCTCGACATTCCGACCCTGCCGATCGTCGCCGGCCAGCAGCCGCCGCAGATCGCCAAACGCGCGCTGGAAGCCGGCAAGCTCGGCGGCTACGACGTCGTGCTGCTCGACACCGCGGGCCGCACCACGCTCGACGAAGAGATGATGGCGGAAGCGGCCGCGATCAAAGCCGCAGCCAATCCGCATGAAGTGCTGCTGGTGGCGGACTCGCTGACCGGCCAGGACGCCGTGAATCTCGCGCGCTCGTTCGACCAGCGCGTCGGCCTCACCGGCATCGTGCTGACACGTGTGGACGGCGACGGCCGCGGCGGCGCCGCCCTCTCGATGCGCGCCGTCACCGGCAAGCCGATCAAGCTGATCGGCACCGGTGAAAAGACCGACGCGCTGGAGGATTTCCACCCTGATCGTATCGCCGGCCGCATCCTCGGCATGGGCGACGTGGTCTCGCTGGTCGAGCGCGCCGCCGCCAATATCGACGCCGAGAAGGCCGCGCGTACCGCCGAGCGCATGCGCAAGGGTCAGTTCGACCTCAACGACATGCGCGAGCAGTTGCTGCAGATGGCGAACATGGGCGGCATCAGCGGGCTGATGGGCATGATGCCCGGCATCTCCAAGATGAAGAACCAGATCGCCGCGGCCGGCATCGACGACAAGATCCTGAAGCGCCAGGTCGCGATCATCGATTCCATGACGCGCGAGGAGCGCCGTCACCCCGACCTGCTCAAGGCCAGCCGCAAGAAGCGCATCGCCGCGGGCTCCGGCCAGAGCGTCGAGCAGGTCAACAAGCTGCTCAAGATGCACCGGAACATGGCCGACGTGATGAAGGCCATGGGCTCGGGCAAGCGCGGCCCGCTCGCCGGCATCGCGCAGGCCATGGGTTTTGGCGGCGGCATGAAGATGCCATCTCCCGACGAGATGAAGGCGCTGCAGGAGAAGATGCAGAGCGGCGGCGGACAGAGCCTGCCGAACCTGCCGAAGGATCTGCCCGCCGGCCTGCGCCAGGGCCTGCCGAATGTGCCGGGGCTTACGGGCCTCAGCGGAAAGCCGACCCTGCCGGGCCTCGGCGGTTTCCCCGGACTGGGAAAGAAGAAGTGACTTCACCCGTCATTGCGAGCGCAGCGAAGCAATCCAGACTTTCTCCGCGGATGCTTTCCTGGATTGCTTCGCTGCGCTCGCAATGACGAACCAAACCAACCTTTGAATTAACAGCTACTCAGGAGACCAGCATGTCCGTCGTTATCCGCCTCGCCCGCGCAGGCACCAAGAAGCGTCCCGTCTATCACGTCGTCGTCGCCGACTCCCGCTTTCCGCGCGACGGCCGCTTCATCGAGCGTCTCGGCCATTTCAACCCGCTGCTGCCCAAGGACAACGAGACCCGCCTCAAGCTCGACATGGAGAAGGTGAAGGCCTGGCTCGCCAAGGGCGCGCAGCCGTCCGACCGCGTCGCGCGTTTCCTCGACGCCGCCGGCGTCAAGAAGCGCGAAGCGCGCAACAACCCGGAGAAGGCCGTGCCGCGCAAGGAGCGCAAGGCGCAGGCCGAAGCTGCAGCCAAGAGCTAAGGCCAGATCATGTCGGCGCTGGTCTGCGTCGCGCGGATCGGCGCCGCGCATGGCGTGCGCGGTGCGGTCAAGCTGTGGACCTTCACCGAGGATCCGTTCGCTGTCAGGGATTACGGTCCGCTGTTGTCAAAGGACGGCAGGCGCCAGTTCGAAGTCGCAACGGCGCGCGAGGCGAAAGATCATCTGGTGGCGACGTTCAAGGGCGTCACCACCCGCGATGAGGCCGAGCGCCTCAACGGCATCGAGCTCTACGTCCCGCGCGACAAGCTGCCCGCGACGGATGAGGACGAATATTACCACACCGATCTGATCGGCCTCGCCGCCGTCACAACGGATGGCGATGCGCTCGGCCGCGTGCTCGCGATCCATAATTTCGGCGCCGGCGACATCATCGAGATCGCCCCGCCGAAGGGGCCGACGCTGCTGCTGCCGTTCTCGAACGCGGTGGTGCCGGAGGTCGACATTGCGGGCGGCCGCGTCTTGATCGCGCTGCCGCAGGAAATCGTCGGCGAGGACGAAGATGCCTCGCCAGGTCCGCCCCGCGAAGAGGGGGACCCATAACCACAGGTCGTGGTTTTGGCTAAGCTGGCTGCAATGGCAAATCCCTCACCTTGGCACGCGACCGTGCTGACGCTGTTTCCGGAGATGTTTCCGGGGGCGCTCGGCGTGAGCCTCGCCGGCCGGGCGCTCGCATCCGGAATCTGGGAGATCGAGGTACGGGACATCCGGGCGTCCGCCACCGACCGCCATCGCAGCGTCGACGACACCCCGGCCGGCGGCGGCCCCGGCATGGTGCTCCGCGCGGACGTTTTGGCGGCGGCGATCGATGCCGCCGAGATCGGGCAAGACCCGTCGAGAGCGCGTCCCCGCCTGCTGATGAGCCCCCGCGGTCGGCCATTGACCCAGGCCCGCGTCGTCGAGCTCGCCCAGGGGCCAGGGCCGCTGATCGTCTGCGGGCGGTTCGAAGGCATCGACCAGCGGGTGATCGACGCGCGGGGCCTGGAGGAGGTCTCGATCGGCGATTACGTGCTGTCCGGCGGCGAGATCGCAGCCTTGGCGCTGATCGATGCCTGCGTGCGGCTACTGCCGGGGGTGATGGGCAAGGAGGCCTCGGGAACCGAGGAAAGCTTCTCGGAGGGCCTGCTCGAATACCCCCAATACACCCGCCCGCAACTGTTCGAGGGGGCTCCAATTCCGGAGGTCCTGACCTCCGGCGACCATGCCAAAGTGGCAGCCTGGCGGCGGGCGCAATCCGAGGCCCTGACGGAGGCCCGGCGGCCGGATTTATGGGCCAAGGTCCCACCCGGCCCGGCGAATCGGGCCGGGCGCCAAAAAACGCCAAAAAACAAGACAGACGGGTGACAAACACTCCGGCTTGCCTTATAGGAGCGGCCACATCCGCAATGGCTGGATCAACGAATTTTGCGCAGCCCCCCGTTTCCCGGGCTGGGCGCGCCGATGGAGATACCCATGAACCTGATCAAGCAGCTCGAGCAAGAGCAGTTCGACAAGCTGTCGGCCGGCAAGGACATTCCGGAATTCGGTCCCGGCGACACCGTGATCGTCAACGTGAAGGTGGTCGAAGGTGACCGCACCCGCGTGCAGGCCTATGAAGGCGTCTGCATCGGCCGTTCGGGCGGCGGTCTCAACGAGAGCTTCACCGTCCGCAAGATTTCCTACGGGGAGGGCGTCGAGCGCGTGTTCCCGGTGATGTCGCCAATGATCGACTCGATCAAGGTGGTGCGCCGCGGCAAGGTGCGTCGCGCCAAGCTTTATTACCTCCGCAACCTTCGCGGCAAGTCGGCCCGCATCGTCGAGAAGACTGAGCACGCCAAGGCCGCCGTCAACGAGTAAGCTCCGCTTACAGACGAGTTCGAGAGCGCGGGGCAAACCCCGCGCTTTTTTGTTGCGTCAGCCGTGCGCGTCAA
This sequence comes from Bradyrhizobium sp., assembly GCA_035575945.1. GTDB lineage: Bacteria > Pseudomonadota > Alphaproteobacteria > Rhizobiales > Xanthobacteraceae > Bradyrhizobium. The sequence continues at coordinate 464,042 of DATLXF010000017.1, forward strand.
AGCTCTCGCGCTTCCAATTCGGCCTGCTATATATCTCTGGAATGTTTCCAGATCTGACCAGCCCCTCGTCCGTCAAGCGCATCGTCATCGACGATCGCTCGCGGCTGCCTGGGCGGTTCTTCGGGCGCTTCGCGACCTCGGCAACCTCAGAGCTTACGCGCGCAGCCTGAAAGGGCTGCGCTGACGATCTGTTGCCCGCGCGCTCCGCCGCGCTCTCGCTGACACACATTCTTCGGAGCTGACGCTCATGTCCAAGCCGACCACCCTGTACGACAAGATCTGGAACGACCATCTGGTGCACGAAGCCGAGGACGGCACCTGCCTGCTCTACATCGACCGCCACCTGGTGCACGAGGTGACCTCGCCGCAGGCGTTCGAAGGCCTGCGCGCCACGGGACGCAAGGTGCATGCGCCCGAGAAGACGCTCGCCGTCGTCGACCACAACGTGCCGACCACCGACCGCACCAAGCCGAACCCCGACCCCGAGAGCATCGAGCAGATCAAGGCGCTGGCCGAGAACGCCAGGGAGTTCGGCATCGAATATTACAACGAGTTCGACAAGCGCCAGGGCATCGTCCACGTCATCGGCCCCGAGCAGGGATTTACGCTGCCCGGCACCACCATCGTCTGCGGTGACAGCCACACTTCGACGCATGGCGCGTTCGGCGCGCTCGCGCACGGCATTGGCACGAGCGAGGTCGAGCACGTGCTGGCGACGCAGACGCTGATCCAGAAGAAGGCGAAGAACATGCGCGTCACCGTCGACGGCCAATTGCCCGACGGCGTGACCGGCAAGGACATCATCCTGGCCATCATCGGCGAGATCGGCACCGCCGGCGGCACCGGCTACGTGCTGGAATATGCCGGCGATGCGATCCGTGCGCTCTCGATGGAAGGCCGCATGACGGTCTGTAACATGTCGATCGAAGGCGGCGCGCGCGCCGGCCTGGTCGCGCCCGACCAGAAGGCCTACGACTTCCTGCGCGACCGGCCGAAGGCGCCGAAGGGCGCGGCCTGGGACGCGGCGATGCGCTATTGGGAGACCCTGCGCTCCGACGAGGGCGCGCATTTCGACCATGAGCTGCGGCTCGACGCCGCCAAGCTGCCGCCGATCGTGACCTGGGGCACTTCCCCTGAGGACGTGATCTCGGTCACCGGCATCGTGCCCGACCCCGACAAGATCGCGGACGAGGCCAAGCGCATCTCCAAGCATCGCGCCTTGAAGTACATGGGCCTGACCGCGGGGACGAAGATCACCGACATCAAGCTCGACCGCGTCTTCATCGGCTCCTGCACCAACGGCCGCATCGAGGATCTGCGAGCCGCAGCGAAGATCGCAGAGGGCAAGACCGTCAACGCCAACGTCAGCGCCATGGTCGTGCCGGGCTCCGGCATCGTGAAGGAGCAGGCCGAGGCCGAGGGCCTCGACAAGATCTTCGTCAAGGCCGGCTTCGAATGGCGCGAGCCGGGCTGCTCGATGTGCCTCGCCATGAACCCGGACAAGCTGAAGCCGGAAGAGCGCTGCGCCTCGACCTCGAACCGCAACTTCGAAGGCCGCCAGGGCTTCAAGGGCCGCACCCATCTGGTGTCGCCGGCGATGGCGGCAGCAGCGGCGATCGCCGGTCACTTCGTCGACGTCAGGGACTGGCACTGAGCCGGTTCCGGTATTAGCTGCCGTCATTCCGGAGCGCCCGAAGGGCCTATCCGGACTCTCGAGATTCCGGGTCTGGCGCTTGCGCGCCATCCCGGAATGACGGACCTAACTCACCTCACCAATACCGATACGGATATTGCCAGCGGGGCCAGTGGCAGACGCGGCGCGGGCCGTAATAGGTGAAGATGATCCGGCAGCGGCGCGGATACGAGTAGGCAGGATAGTAGCCGCCGACATAATAGGGCCGGTAGACGTGACGATGGCGGTAATAGGGTCGATGATAGCCCCAGTGACGGTGATAGCCGCCATATCCGCCGTAGCGAAAGCCGTGATGGCGATAGCCGACATGCCTGTGATGAAACGCCGGCCCGGCGCGGAAGCCGCCGACGTGAGCGCGATGAAGGCCACCGCCACGGAAACCGCCGATATGGCCGCCGCGGAAACCACCACCATGAAAGCCGCCACCGCGGAAGCCTCCGCCGCCGTGAAAACGTCCGCCGCCGGGGCCACCGCCGCCGTAGCGAACCTGCGTGACGAGATCGTCGGCCGCGGCCTTCGCCGCGGATGAAGTCGCCGGATTGATCAAGGTCAGCGCTTCGGCGCGACGCGCGGTGCCGGCCGACAGCATCAGCGTCGCGGCGGCCGCGAGCCCGAGCAGGCGCATCGGGCGCACCCGGCGGCCAAATATTCTCAGCATGGAATTCTCCCTGAATCAGCACGGCAGAGCTGCGATGCGCGTTGCCGCAGGTGCCGTTCAATGACGGTCGCTCCCGAGATGAAATTGCGGACAGCGACGTGAACACGCCATGAATGAACGACGTGGAACGACGCGGTGCGACTCAGTGCCTCGCATCATCGCGACGCTGCGCGCAGGACTGTGGGCTGTGCGGCTAGCGCATCACCAGAACGGTCCGTAGCCGAACACGAACGGGGCCGGTACGCCGTAGGGATAGGGACGGTAATGGACGGGCCGCGCGTAGTAGCGCGGATCACGGCGGACGACAGGGTGCACGACGTGGTTTCGCGCGGGCCGCCGCACAACGAAGACCGCGATCCCCGCCGAGGCCTCCGGCATCGTCGCCCTTTGCGCCGCGGACGCGCGAGGCAGGGCGGCGACGAGCACGCTTGCAACGGCCAATGCAATCCATCTCGCCATCACGGGCATGGAACAGTCTCAGCCGCGACGCCAGTAGCAGCTCACGCGCGGAACGATCACCGTGCCGCTCGGCCGGTACTCCTGGACGTAGGTGGCATTGCAGACGCGGAGGGCGTCGGGGCCGGGATTGTAGCGGGGATAGACGCCGTCTGGGCTTTCATAGGGCGTGACGCGCAAGCGCGCCGGGGGCCGCTTGCGCGGCGGGGGGACGTCGTCCGGCGAGACCGATTGTGCCATCCGGAGCCCGGAACCAGCGGTCTGAGCCTCGGCGCCGCCGCAAAGCTGCGAAAACAACCCCATGCACAGTAGAGCCAGCACTGTTTTCGCTCGCATTTTTTCCGCCCGCCTGAAACGACCCATTCGAGGGCTCACGCTCACCGTTTTGACGGCGCGCGTCAACCTCGCCACCTTCATAAAGCGGGATGCATCGCCGCGGAACCCGCGCTAAGAGGTGTGCATGTGGACGGAATTGAAAGCGCCCTCGCTGGCCGAGATGGAAGCGACGGCGCACGAGATCTTCGAACGCCTGCCGGCGGAGTTCCGCAAGCTCTGCGAGGGCGTGATCATCCGCGTCGACGACTTCCCGAGCGAGGAGGTCCTGGACGAGATGGGCTGCGAGAGCGAGTTCGACCTGCTCGGCCTGTTCCAGGGGGTCGGCCTGCCGCAACAGAGCCTGTCCGACGTGGCGCGGCTGCCCAACATGGTCTGGCTCTACCGGCGGCCGATCCTGGACTACTGGGCCGAGCACGACGAAAGCCTCGGTCACATCGTGCGCCACGTCCTGATCCACGAGATCGGCCACCATTTCGGCCTGTCCGACGACGACATGGAAGCGATCGAGGCTGCGGCGGAATAGGCGCTCCGCCTTCGGCCGAGCATTCGAGGTCAAGTGACGCTCTGCATGCAGACCGCTACAGGGAGTGTTGCTTGCGGAACTGCCCGACTCAGCTCTAGCGTCACGCAATGCGTTTCCGCGGCCGTAGCAATGCGTATCGATCCTCGTTCGGCGGCGCCCCGTTCGGCCGCCGCTTCTCGGGACTGCTGCCGTGGATGTTCGTGGTCGGCGTAGTGGCCGCGATCGTGCTCGTCTTTCGTCACGGCGCGAACTGGCCTCTCCCGCACGCCCCAGACGAGCGATCGCAGGACGCCGAGATCGTCCTTCAGCAGATCGGCAATGCCGAAATCCGTCCGGTCGACGTCATCCGTGCCATCGACGGCGACACTTTTCTCGCGCGCGTTCGTCTGCGCGAGGGAGGCGATCCCGTCGTGCGCATTCGGCTGCGCGGCATCGATGCGCCTGAACTGAAGGCGTCCTGCCAGGAGGAGCTCGACAAGGCCGAAGCTGCGACCCGTGCCTTGCGAGATCTGCTCGGCCAGGGCGGCGTGACTATCACCAATCTCGGTCCCGACAAATATGGCCGCATCCTCGCCGACGTCGCGACGCGGCGCACCGCGAATGTTTCGGCGGCTTTGCTCGCCGGCGATTTCGTCCGCAGCTACAATGGTGGCCATCGCGGCGGCTGGTGCGCGCGCGGCTGGCGGTTCTGGTAACAGGAAGCCGCGTCTTTCGACGCGGCTTCGCATTCCGGTCATCCAGGCGATCAGCGCGTCACGACCACGGTCGTACCGATGGAGACGCGGCCGTAGAGATCGGTGATGTCGTCGTTGAGCATGCGGATGCAGCCATAGGAGACGAAGCCGCCGATCGAGCCCGGCACGTTGGTGCCGTGGATGGCGTATTGGCCGCCGGCCAGCGTCATCGCCGCAACGCCCATCGGGTTGCGGGGCGAGCCGCCCGGAATCACGTCGGGAATGTTGGGCTGGTCGCGCTTCACTTCGGCGGGCGGAGCCCAGGCCGGGTTGCGATACTTGCCGTCGATCTTCGTGGTGCCGGCCCATTGCTTGCCGGCCCTGCCGACTCCGACCGGATAGACCACGGCATGGCCATGATCGAGGATAAGATAGAGCCGCCGTTCGCTGGTCTTCACCACGATGGTGCCCGGCGAATAGTCGGCGAGGTGCGTCCCCACCAGTTCCGGCCGCGCCTGCGCCGCGGTCGGCATCAGAACCCCAGCCCCGATGGTGGCGGCCAGCGCCACCGCAATCCTCATCGACATCGATGCTTTCCCTTGCCCAAAAACGGATCGTCCAAAATTGACGCAGAACCGGAAATCGCTGCGTCCCCCGACATTCTTGACCGCGCGTGTTCACCGGATGGTTTCCACGCGCGACAGCGAGGGGCCGTCAGCAGGGCGAACAAAGGAAATGTTCGAAATAAAGTAAATGACCTGAAAACAACACCTGATGGCAAAGATGCAGGCGCGCCACTGCGTGCGCTGACAAGCGCGTGACGGTATCAAGAGCCGTCATTCCGGGCGCGCGACAGCGCGACCCGGAATCTCGCGATTCCGGGTTCGGTCCTGCGGACCGCCCCGGAATGAGATGTCGTGAGCTTACGCCGACTTCTTGTTCTGCCGGTTCTGGACGAGATCATCGACCACGGCGGGATCGGCCAGCGTCGAGGTGTCTCCCAGGCTGCCCGGCTCGTCCTCGGCGATCTTGCGCAGGATGCGGCGCATGATCTTGCCGGAGCGGGTCTTGGGCAGGCCCGGCGCGAACTGGATCTGGTCGGGCGAGGCGATCGGGCCGATTTCCTTGCGCACCCAGGTCACGAGCTCCTTGCGCAGCTCGTCGGTCGGCTGCACGCCTGCCATCAGGGTGACATAGGCGTAGATGCCCTGGCCCTTGATGTCGTGCGGGAAGCCGACCACGGCCGCCTCCGACACCTTCTCATGCGCGACCAGCGCGCTCTCGACTTCGGCAGTGCCCATGCGGTGGCCGGAGACATTGATGACGTCGTCGACGCGACCGGTGATCCAGTAATAGCCGTCGGCATCGCGGCGGCAGCCGTCGCCGGTGAAGTACTTGCCCTTGTAGGTCGAGAAATAGGTCTGCTCGAAGCGGGCATGGTCGCCATAGACCGTGCGCATCTGGCCCGGCCAGGACCGCGTCAGGCAGAGATTGCCGGTGGTTTCGCCTTCCAGCACCTTGCCGTCGGCATCGACGATCTCGGGCACCACGCCGAAGAACGGCCGCGTTGCCGAGCCTGGCTTGAGTTTCGTCGCGCCCGGCAGCGGCGTGATCAGGATGCCGCCGGTCTCGGTCTGCCACCAGGTGTCGACGATCGGGCAGCGGTCGTCGCCGACGACGCGGTGATACCACTCCCAGGCTTCCGGATTGATGGGCTCGCCGACGGAGCCGAGCAGACGCAGGCTCGCCCGCGAGGTCTTCTTCACCGGCTCGTCGCCCGACTGCATCAGCGCGCGGATGGCGGTGGGCGCGGTGTAGAAGATGTTGACCTTGTGCTTGTCGATGACGTTCCAGAACCTGGAATTATCCGGGTAGTTCGGCACGCCCTCGAACATCAGCGTGGTCGCGCCGTTCGCCAGCGGCCCATAGAGGATGTAGCTGTGGCCCGTGACCCAGCCGACGTCCGCGGTGCACCAGTAGATGTCGCCGTCGTGATAATCGAAGACGTATTGATGCGTCATCGAGGCGAACACGAGATAGCCGCCGGATGTGTGCAGCACGCCCTTGGGCTGACCGGTGGAGCCCGACGTGTAGAGGATGAACAGCGGATCCTCGGCGTGCATGTGCTCGACCGGGCATTCGGTGGTCACCATTTCCGCCGCCTCGTGATACCAGAGGTCGCGCGTCGGGTTCATGTCGACCTTGCCGCCGGTGCGCTTGACCACGACGACCCAGTCGACGCCGTCCGCCTTGGTGAGTGCCGCGTCGACATTGGCCTTCAGCGGCACCTTCTTGCCGCCGCGCAGGCCTTCGTCCGCGGTGATGATCACCTTGGACTGGCAGTCGTTGATGCGCTGGGCGAGGCTGTCGGGCGAGAAGCCCGCGAATACCACGGAGTGGATCGCGCCGATGCGTGCGCAAGCCAGCATGGCATAGGCCGCCTCGGGGATCATCGGCAGGTAGATGGTGACGCGGTCGCCCTTCTCGACGTTGCGGGTACGCAGGATGTTGGCCATCCGGCAGACCTCGTCATGCAACTCCTGATAGGTGATGTGCCTGGACTGCGAGGGATCGTCGCCTTCCCAGATGATCGCCGTCTGGTGGGCGCGTTTGGCGAGATGCCGGTCGATGCAGTTGTAGGCGACGTTGAGGATGCCGTCCTCGAACCATTTGATCGAGATGTTGCCGGGCGCGAACGAGACATTCTCGATTTTCGTCGGCGCATGCATCCAGTCGATGCGCTTGGCCTGCTCCGCCCAGAAACCGTTCGGGTCCGAGATCGAGCGAGCATACATCTCCTCGTACCTGGCCTGGTCGACCCAGGCGCGCTTCGACCACTCCGCGGGGACGTCGTAGATCTTCTCGGACATGCTTCCCTCCACATGCGGCAAGCTCAGGCCATGCCGGCATCATCATTTGACTGATTATGCGTCGGGCTAGCCGGGCCCGACAAGGAGCACAAGTTGGACCTTCGGCGGGCGGCCGACCATGCGGAGGATCAAGGCCGCCGGGTCCCCGGCCGCCCGAAATCTGAAACAGGCCCGCGGCCGGCTTGGGCGTGTTTACCCATTTGAATGGAATGGCGCTGCGCAAAGCCTCATGCGGCAGGAGAGGTATCAAGAAACCGCCCTTCACTGATTCGGGACTCGCAATACGGTTCGGAACACCCTAAATGGCCAACCCGGGCTCAGAGCGGCCCCAAGGAACAAAATTCAGAACAGCGGCATTGAACGGTAACAGACAGGGCCAAGGCTTAACATTATGATGGATCAGCAGAATATCGGGACGGTGCGGCCCGCTTCAGCCGATCCTGCGGCGATTGCCCTCGCCAAGGCCCTCGGACAATGGCCGAAACCGACCGGTTTCAGGCGTCCCAGCCCCAAGAAGGCCTTCGACACGGCGTCGGCGACGGTCGAGGTCCTCGCCAAGGAGCTGGGATTGCGCCTCGGCGACCAGAACGAGCTGACCATCCGTCGCATCAAGCGCGGCAAGGGCTATTCCTTCGTGCGACCCAACGGGGCGCATATCCGCGATGCCCGCACCATCCGCCGGCTGCATTCGATGGCGGTGCCGCCCGCCTATCGCGAGGTGCGCTACTCGGCCGACCCGAACTCGCATTTGCAGGCCGTGGGCCGCGACGCCGCCGGCCGGCTGCAATACCGCTATCACGCGGACTGGGAGAAGGTCCGCGAGCAGCGCAAGGCGCATCGCCTGGAGAAACTCGTCGGCGCGCTGCCGAAAATCCGGCGCAAGGTTTCGGCGTTTCTATCGGGGGAAGAGCCGACGCGCGAATTCGCGCTCTCGGCCGTGATCGAATTGATCGCGCGCACCGCGATCCGCCCCGGCAACGAATCCTATGCCCGCCTCAACGGCACCCGCGGCGCCACGACGCTGCTGAAGTCCAACGTGACGCTGGAAGACGATTGCTTCGTGCTGACCTTCAAGGCCAAGGGCGGCAAGGCGGTGCGGAAAGAGTGCGGCGCGGCCAAGCTGGTGCGCGCCATCGGAATTTTGCAGGGCGTGCCCGGCAAGCGCATGTTCCAGTATCGCGACGCCTACGGCATCGTGCGCGCGGTCAGCACCACGCAGGTGAATGCATTCCTGCGCGAGATCGCCGGCATCAAGATCTCGCTGAAGGATTTTCGCACGCTGATGGCCTCGGCGGTCGTCGTGGAATCCTTGTCGCGGATCACGCCGGCGACCAGCCAGCGCGGTCGCAAGAAGCAGGTGCTGGACGCGATCCGCGCCGCGGCCGACCAGCTCTCCAACACGCCGGCGATCTGCCGCAGGAGCTACGTCCACGACACCATCGTCACCGCCTTCGAGGAAGGCATCCTCGAGCGCTTCGCCGCGACCATGAAGGGCCAGCGCTCGCAGGCGCGGCGCGAGCAGCTGCTGGCCCAGGTGGTCGCGACCGCGGCGGTGTAACGCAGGCGGGCAAAGGCGCGACGCGTCAGGCCCACCCTCTCTCGTTGATCGCGTGGAATGGTGGGCACGCTTTCGCCTTCGCTCTTTTGAGCCAGGTCGGACGAGTCGCAGCGCTCACCCTGCGAAAGCATCCTATTCCGCATTCAAATCGTCCGGCCTCGGCATCAGGATGATGTTATAGCCGGAATCGACGTAATGGATCTCGCCGGTCACGCCGCCGGAGAGCTCGGACAGCAGATACAGCGCCGAGCCGCCGAGGTCGTCGAGCGTGACGCCGCGACGAAGCGGCGCGTGCTTCTGCATGAAGGCGAACATCGCGCGCGCCTCACCGATGCCGGAGCCGGCGAGCGTGCGGATGGGGCCTGCGGAAATCGCGTTGACGCGGATGCCGCGCGGCCCGAAATCGGCGGCGAGATAGCGCACGGATGCCTCCAGCGCCGCCTTGGCCACACCCATCACGTTGTAATTCGGCATCGCGCGTTCCGACGCGCCGAAGGTCAGCGTGACCATGCTGCCACCCTCCGTCATCAGTTCGGCGGCGCGCTTGGCGACCTCCGTGAAGGAGAAGCAGGAGATCACCATGGTGCGCGAAAAATTCTCGCGGCTGGTGTCGGCGTAGCGGCCCTTGAGCTCGTTCTTGTCGGCAAAGCCGATCGCGTGGATCATGAAGTCGAGCTTGCCCCACTTGTCCCGGAGCACCGCGAAGGTGGCATCGACGCTGGCGATGTCCTCGACGTCGCAGGGCAGCACCAGATCGACGCCGAGTTGCTCGGCCAGCGGCTTGACGCGCTTGCCGAGCGCCTCGCCCTGAAAGGTGAAGGCGAGCTCGGCGCCGTGGGCATGCAGCGTTCGCGCCATGCCCCAGGCGATGGAATGATCATTGGCGATGCCCATGATCAGACCGCGCTTGCCTTTCATCAGACCTTCCATTTCGCGATTACTCCGCTGCCGTCATGACCGGGCTTGTCCCGGGCATCCACATTCCGTTCACAACCGGGAGCAAAGACGTGGATGGCCGGGGCATCATGCGCGAAGACGCGCTTCGCGCTTTTGCCCGGCCATGACGAAGGAGCTACCAGTGCGTACGCAAGGCCTCACGCATCCAGCCGGCTGAAGACCAGCGTTGCATTGGTGCCGCCGAAGCCGAAGGAGTTCGACAGCACGGTGCCGATCTTGACGTTGTCGATGCGCTTGCGCACGATCGGCATGTCGGCGAACACCGGATCGAGTTCCTGGATGTGCGCGCTCTCGCAGATGAAGCCGTTGTTCATCATCAGCAGCGAATAGATCGCTTCCTGCACGCCGGTGGCGCCCAGCGAATGGCCGGTGAGCGCCTTGGTCGCCGAGATCGGCGGGCACTTCTCGCCGATGCCGAACACCTTTCGGATCGCCTCGATCTCCGGCGGGTCGCCGGCCGGCGTCGAGGTGGCGTGCGGATTGATGTAGTCCACCTTGGTCTTCACCGTCGACATCGCCATTCGCATGCAGCGCTCGGCGCCCTCGCCTGAAGGCGCCACCATGTCGTGGCCGTCCGAGGTCGCGCCGTAGCCGACGATCTCGCCGTAGATGCGCGCGCCGCGCGCCTTGGCATGCTCGAGCTCTTCCAGCACGAGCACGCCGGCCCCGCCGGCGATGACGAAGCCGTCGCGGTTGACGTCGTAGGGACGCGAAGCCGTGGCCGGCGTGTCGTTGTACTTCGAGGACATCGCGCCCATGGCGTCGAACAGCACCGACAGCGACCAGTCGAGCTCCTCGCAGCCGCCGGCGAAGATGATGTCCTGTTTGCCGATCTGGATGGTCTCATAGGCGTTGCCGACGCAATGGTTCGACGTCGCGCAGGCCGAGGAGATCGAATAGTTCACCCCCTTGATCTTGAACCAGGTCGCGAGCGTCGCCGACGCCGTGGAGGACATCGCCTTCGGCACCGCAAACGGGCCGACGCGCTTCGGTCCCTTGGAGCGGGTGATGTCGGCGGCTTCGACGATGGTGCGCGCCGAAGGGCCGCCCGAGCCCATGATGATGCCGGTGCGGATGTTGGAGACGTCCTCGGGGCTCAGGCCGGAGTCCTGGATCGCCTGCTCCATCGCGACGTGATTCCACGCCGCGCCCTGGCCGAGGAAGCGCATGGCACGGCGGTCGACCACCGTCGAAGGATCCAGCGTGGGCTCACCTTGCACCTGCGAACGGAAGCCGAGCTCGGCGTATTTTTCAGCCCGCGAAATACCCGACTTCGCCTCGTGAAGGCTCGCAAGCACTTCCTGGGTGTTGTTTCCGATGGACGAGACGATGCCCATCCCGGTGACCACAACCCGTCTCATGACAGCCTCGCCCTAAATCGTTGTCTTTCTTGGTGATGCGCCTCAGCCCAGGCTCGTGCCCTGCTTGAACAGGCCGACCTTCAGATCCTTGGCGCGATAGATAATCTGGTCATCGACCGAAAGCCACCCGTCGGCGATGCCGAGCACCAGCTTTGACCGCATCACGCGCTTGACGTCGACGTTGTACACAACCTTGCGGGCCTCGGGCAGCACCTGCCCGCTGAACTTCAGCTCGTTCAGGCCGAGCGCCCGGCCCCGGCCTTCGCCGCCGACCCAGCCCAGGTAAAAGCCGACCATCTGCCATAGCGCATCGAGGCCAAGGCAGCCGGGCATGACCGGATCGTTCTTGAAGTGGCATCCAAAGAACCAGAGATCGGGTTTCACGTCGAGCTCGGCCCGCACCAAGCCCTTGCCGAACTCGCCGCCATTGTCGTTGATGTCAGTGATCCGGTCGAACATCAGCATCGGCGGCAACGGCAGCTGGGCGTTGCCCGGGCCGAACATCTCGCCGCGGGCACAGGCCAGCAGATCTTCGTAGTCGTAACCGTTGCGCCTGTTCAGCATTCACGAGCCTCTTCAATCCCGGTTGAGGGGTTCTTGCCGAAAAAAGGGGCCCTGTCTCTCTCGGAGACTCGCGCAAACCCGGAAGGACTGCGCGCCAAGCCGTACGCCCGACGGGGCCAAAATCGGCCAAGCGAAACCGCGCGCTCTCTAACACAGGCTATTTCGGTGGCAAAGCGCCCTCATGAAGGTAAAATGACGGCCTTCTCGCCGGGTTCCAAGCTTGATTAGAACCCCTCTAGTTGCGAGAAACTTGCACCTGCATCTTTCTCTTCTTATATTGCAAAGACATATTGTTCACGCGTGCCCGAAATCTGGAAATGAACGACAAGATCGCGTCCCATCCCGACGACGACGTCCACGCTGCGGCCCTCATGTCCGGCCGCCAGCCGGCCCTGACCGGGTGTCCCTGGCACGACGTCAACGAAATGCTCCAGTCCGCCGGGCTGCGCCCGACGCGCCAGCGCATGGCGCTGGGCTGGCTCCTGTTCGGCAAAGGCGCACGCCACCTCACGGCTGAAATGCTCTACGAGGAAGCGACGCTGGCCAAGGTTCCGGTGTCGCTGGCGACGGTCTACAACACGCTGAACCAGCTCACCGATGCCGGCCTGCTCCGTCAGGTCAGCGTCGACGGCACCAAGACCTATTTCGACACCAACGTGACGACACACCATCACTACTACCTTGAGAACAGCCACGAGCTGGTGGACATCGAGGATCCGCATCTGGCGCTGTCCAAGATGCCGGAGGTGCCGGAGGGCTACGAGATCTCCCGCATCGACATGGTCGTGCGCCTGCGCAAGAAGCGCTGAGATCGTCTTATACTGCTGAGATCGTCGTCATGGCCGGGCTTGCCTGGGCCATTTCCTTTAGCAAGCCCTGTCATTCCGGGATGATCCGTAGGACCAGACCTCAGGTGCGCAATTCGCGCACCGGGAAATCTCGAGATCCTCAGGTGCGAAACTGCGCACCATGGTTCGATGCTGCGCATCGCTCCGGGATGACGCCTATCGGCGTCAATTCACCTGCTCGTCCACGTACACGCCCCAAAGGCGCTCCTGCTGGATCCAGCCGTCGAAGCCGTTGCCGGTGACGCGGCACCAGCTTGCGGTGCACTTCTTGACCTGGGTCACGACCCCGGCCTGGAGCTTCGCCGCAACCGCACTGCCGGGATCGGGGCTATCATAGATCGGGGCGAGATCGTCCTTGTGCTTCATGGTGACGACCGCCGTGCGGCGACCCGACAGCAGCGAGTGATAGACCCAGCCCTCGGCGCCTTCGGAATCGCGCACGCGGCGCCAGTTCTCGAACTCGGCGGTGATCTCGACCGGCAGGCCGGCGCGGGTGTAGACCCAGGCGACGTCATTGTCCTTGGTCGGGCCGGCCCGGACGTTCACGTGATCCGATTTGAGGCTGACATAGCGCGGCACCGGCAAGCCGCTGGCGCTCTGCGGGGTATTGTCCTTTGCCGCAGGCGAGGGACCGACCGAGGCGCTCAACCAGGTACAAGCAAGCGCCATCACCGCACAAAAACGCCCCAACGCCATCAACCCGTCTCCTTCGAAGACCCGGCCCAACCGGATCCTCACCCCAAATTCCAAATCTGCCGCACCTGCCGCCACGCCGTCCCGCGCAGGTTCCAAGCCCTGAGCCGTGGTTCTTGTCTTGGCCCGGCCTTCTGATAGAGAGGACGGGCACTCGAGCAACCGGTTAGCCCCGATTTCCGGCCGGAAATGGCGGGTGAGCTTGGAGGAAACGCCGGGGACGGACACGGCAAGGGCAGTGTCGAACAACCGGGTTAATGAGGCCTCAACGACCAGCCTCTGGCGACAGAGGCGGCTTGCCATGCCTCATGAGAGCAGGACATGTCGGTGAAGAAGAAGCCCCTGGTCGTGGTGACGCGCAAGCTGCCGGATTCGATCGAGACGCGCATGCGCGAATTGTTCGATGCGCGGATCAATCTCGAGGATACGCCGATGTCGCCCGAGCAGATCGCGGAAGCGGCGCGCACCGCCGACGTGCTGGTTCCGACCGTGACCGACCACATCAGCGCCGACGTCGTCAACCAGCCCGACTGCAAGCTCCGCCTGATCGCCAATTTCGGCAACGGCGTCGACAATATCGACGTCGCAGCCGCCCATGCCCGCGGCATCACCGTCACCAACACGCCCAAGGTCCTGACCGAAGACACCGCCGACATGACCATGGCGCTGATCCTCGCGGTGCCCAGGCGGATGATCGAAGGCGCCTCGATCCTGACCGAAGGCAAGCCCTGGGCCGGCTGGTCGCCGACCTGGATGCTCGGCCACCGCATCGGGGGCAAACGCCTCGGCATCATCGGCATGGGCCGCATCGGCCAGGCGGTTGCGCGCCGCGCCCGCGCCTTCGGCCTGCAGATCCACTATCACAACCGCCGTCCCGTCGCCCCCGTCATCGCCGAGGAACTGGGGGCGACCTATTGGGAAAGCCTCGACCAGATGCTGGCGCGGATGGACATCATCTCGGTGAACTGCCCGCACACGCCGGCGACCTATCACCTGCTGTCGGCGCGGCGGCTGAAGCTGATCCGGAAAGACGCCTACATCGTCAACACCGCGCGCGGCGAGGTCACCGACGAGGACACGCTGATCAAGCTGATCGAAGCCGGCGAGATCGCCGGCGCCGGCCTCGACGTCTACGAGCACGAGCCCGCGGTCAACCCGAAGCTGGTGCGGCTCGCCAGGGCCGGCAAGGTCACGCTGCTGCCGCATATGGGTTCGGCCACGATCGAGGGCCGCGTCGAGATGGGCGAGAAGGTGATCATCAACATCCGCACCTTCCTCGACGCCCACAAGCCGCCGGACCGCGTGCTGCCGAGCATGCTGTGAGGTCGCTCAGGTGCGATGGGCGCCGAGGTCGGTGACCACGGGTCCGTCGCCGTTGAGCGGATTGGCGGGATCGCGCGCATAGCGCAACGTCTCGAAGCGCATCGCGCGCGCGTCGATCATCAGGAGGCGGCCGACGAGGCCGTCGCCGAAGCCGACGATCTCGCGGATCGCCTCCAGCGCCATCATCGAGCCGAGCACGCCGGCCAGCGCGCCCATGACGCCGGCCTCGGCACAGGCGGGCACCGTGCCGGGCGGCGGCGCCTCCGGAAACAGGCAGCGGTAGGTCGGATTGAACTCGCCGGCTTCGTTGGTCTCATGCGCGCGGATCGTGGTGAGCGAGCCGTCGAAGGTGCCGAGCGCCGCCGTGATCAGCGGCCGCTTGGCGAAGAAGCAGGCGTCGGAGACGAGATAGCGCGTCGAGAAATTGTCGGAGCCGTCGAGCACGAGGTCGTAATCGCCGATCAGGTCGAGCGCGTTATCCGCGTTGAGCCAAGTGGCGTGGCCGACGAAGCGGACATGCGGATTGAGCGCGGCGATCCGCTCGGCCGCGCTCTCGACCTTGTGGCGGCCGATGTCGGGCGTGGTATGGATCACCTGGCGCTGCAGGTTGGACAGCGACACCACGTCGTCGTCGACCACGCCGAGCGTGCCGATGCCTGCTGCGGCCAGATACATCAGCGCGGGCGCGCCGAGCCCGCCCGCGCCGATCACCAGCACCGAGGCCCGCTTCAGCGCGGCCTGACCGGGACCGCCGACATCGCGCAGCACGATATGGCGGGCATAGCGTTCGAGTTCGTCCGGGCTCAGCATCGTCTCTCGTTCCTGTCACTCCTCATGGTGAGGAGGCGAAAAGCGCTCTCCGGACGATGCTCGGCATCGCCGGGCGGAACATGAAGGCCCCGCTCTCGCCGGTGGCCATCCTTCGAGACGCGGCCTTGAGGCCGCTCCTCAGGATGAGGACTTCAGTTCGCGGCTGCTGTCAAACCTGAACCACCGCTACGTTGTTCGCGACCAACGAGATGTGCTTCAATGGCACGCTTTTCAATGTATTGGCGTTCGACGGGCTGGCTTGGATTTGTCATGAGATCGATGCTTGCGGCAACATTGGTGTTGACGGCCACCACGGGCGCGCAGGCCCAGATGACGACATCGCAAGTCCCCGGCACCAGGCCGAAGACGGTCCAGACCGTGCCGATCCAGCCTCCCGCGATGCAGACGCCGACGGCGACGGCGGATGCCATGGCAAAGGCCGAGCGGTTGGCGCTGCAATCCGACCTCGCCTGGGTCGGTCAGTACAACGGCGCCATCACCGGCGACGTCAGCGAGCGCATGGTCAACGCCATCAAGGAGTACCAGAAAGCCAAGGGCGGCAAGCCGACCGGCGTGCTCAATCCGCAGGAGCGCGCCGCGCTCGCCGAGACGGCGCGCAAGAAGCAGGAGAACGTCGGCTGGAAGATCGTGACGGAGCCGACCAGCGGCGCCCGGCTCGGCATCCCCGGCAAGCTGTTGCCGCAGCAGGCAAGCGACGCCAACGGCTCGAAATGGACCTCGCCGACCGGCACGGTGCAGGTCGTTCTCAGTCGCCGCAAGGAGGCGAACCCGACCTCGGCAAAGCTCGCCGAACTCGAGAAAGAACCCTCCGGGCGCAAGGTCGATTACACCGTGGTGAAGCCCGACTTCTTCGTGCTGTCGGGCTTGCAGGGCCTCAAGAAGTTCTACATCCGCGGCACCTTCAAGGGCGACGAGGTCCGCACCATGACGATCCTCTACGACCAGGCGACCGAGAACATCGTCGAGCCGGTGGTGATCGCGATGTCGAGCGCGTTCAATGCGTTCCCGTCAGGGCCGCTGGCCGGGCCGCCGCCGCGCAAGACCGTCGAATACGGTACCGGCATCGTCGTCAGCGACGATGGTGCGATCGTCACCGACCGCCTCGTTACCGATGGCTGCCTCGCGATCACGATCGGCGGTTATGGCAATGCCGACCGGCTCGCGGAAGACAAGGAGCACGATCTGGCGCTGCTGCACATCTACGGCGCACGCGGTCTGCAGCCGCTGAGCCTCGCCGGCGCGGCAGCGAGCACGAATGTCGATGTCGTGGGGATCGCCGATCCCCAGAGTCAGGGCGGCGCGGCCGGCGTGTCGAGCCTGAAGGCTACGTTGGCAGCGGGGACGAACATCAGTTCCGCGCTGTCGCCGCCGCCGGTCGGCTTCTCCGGCAGCCCGGCCGTCGACGCCGACGGCAAGTTCGCAGGGATCGCGCTGCTGAAGCCGGCAATGGTTGCGGGGCCGGCGACGTCGGTGCCGACATCGCAGGCGATGATGGTCTCCGCCGAGGCGGTACGCGGGTTCCTGAAGGCGAAAGGCGTCAGCCCGAACGGCACGTCGACGGATGCCAAGGCCGCCGTCGTGCGCGTGATCTGCGTGCGGAAATAGGCCGCGCGAGCGCACCACCCTTCCGTGTCCCGGCCGCGGTGCGACAGGGAGTGACGCTCCACAGGGCTTCCGCGCTGGGCTGCGTGCGCGGAAGTTGCGCATGCGCCTTACGTACGACTACGGAATCGGTAATGGTACGGATTCGCCGGCATTCGCTATTTTGCCATCATCCTTACCGTTGATTCGGACCTCCGCGATCCCCTTTGGATCGGGCCGGCACGTCCTGAGCGAGAAGAGCTCAGCATCGAGATCGATGCACGTTCGCGTGGCGTATTCCTGACCCAAGCACTCCAAAGGATTGATCTTCGATGCACACGATCGTACTGGCGACCCAAAAGGGCGGCAGCGGCAAGAGCACGCTCGCCATCGGCCTCGCCCTGGCGGCGAAGCAGGCCGGCTTCACCGTCCGCCTGATCGAGACCGACCCGCAGGGCACCCTCTCCAACTGGCAGCGCCGCCGCTTGACCGGCGATCTCGTCGTCGAGCCGATCTACCACGCCGCCGACATCGAGCCGCGCCTGAAGATGCTCGCCGACAGCGGCCTGCAGATCGCGATCGTCGACACCGCGGCCGGCCTGTCCGCCGCCACGACCGCGGCGATCCGCCATTGCGATCTTTGCCTGATCCCGACCCGCCCGAGCGTTGCCGACATCGAGGCGACGGTCTCGACGCTCAGCGTCGCGCGCGCCTGGAGGCGGCCTTACGGCTTCGTGCTGAACCAGACGCCGATCCGCGGCCAGCGCATCGACAACGCCGCGGGCACGCTCGCCGAAGAGGCCGCGCTCGATCTCGCTGATGTGCTCGCGCGCCCGCTGATCGTGATGCGCAACGATCATCAGGACTCGCTCGCAAACGGTCTTGCGGTGAGCGAATTCGCGCCGAACGGCAAGTCGGCGGGCGAGATCCGCAGCCTCTGGCGCTGGATCGAGACCCGGCTCGAGCTGGAAGCCCCCACCGATGTCCTGATCGATCAGGTCATCTCGGCTGCACACGGCATGCTGCAGATCGCTGCAGAACAGGCGGCGGACGAGACCTCGACGCTGGCGTCCTGAGCGGGGCGATCGCTCGGGCACCAAGGGGGGCCTCTTCACCATCCGGAAGAGCCCCAACGACGAAGCAATCCGGCCACCAGCCCGGCCGGATTGCTTCGCCACGCACCCGTCGTCGCACAATATTCACAAAACTGTCATGTTGAGGCATTGTCGGAAGCGATTCGCGGCAGGATCTGCATATCGATGCAGTTCATTGTCGGCTGGGACCGCTTATGCGCACACTGGTCTTCGCTACGCAAAAGGGAGGCTGCGGCAAGAGCACGCTCGCGGCCGGCATCGCGCTTGCCGCCCAGCAGGACGGCCGGCTGGTGCGCCTGATCGACACCGATCCGCAGGCGACACTTTCGAATTGGCAGAGGCGGCGGTCTGCCCATGACGTCGTCGTGGAGCCCATTCACGACGCCGGCGAGATCGAACCGGAGTTGCGCAAGCTGCGTCGTGAAGGCACCGATCTTGCCATCATCGACACGTCGGCGGGGATGAACGCGACAACACGCACCGCAATTCTATGCGCCGACCTGTGCCTGCTGCCGACGCGGCCAAGTATCGCCGACCTCGAATCCACCGTCACGACGCTCCGCGTTGTACGCGCTGCGCGCAGACCGTTTGCGTTCATTCTCAACCAGGCACCGATCCGCGGCGAGCGCTGCGGCGTTGCGGCAACGGCGCTGAGCCGCGAAGCGCAGCAGGAGCTGGCTGCAATCGTCGCGCTGCCCTTCATCGCAACGCGCAACGATCACCAGGACGCGCTCGCTGCCGGACTAACCGCCGCCGAATACGCCCCCGATGGCAAGGCTGCCGACGAGATCCGCCGCCTCTGGGAGTGGATCGAGACACGCCTCAACGACAGATCCGGACGATCAGGCACGAGCGATGCCCACGCCGACGATTTTGACGTCCCATGGGACTCATGCCTTTGATTGGATGAGCTGCGGCTGATGCTGCGGCAGTTGCGCGATCACTTCTGACATTTCGGGCACCAGAAGGTCGAGCGGCCGTTCTGGGTGAACCGCTTGACCGTGCCGCCGCAGCGCGGCGTCGTGCATTTTTCGCCTTCGCGGTCATAGACCTTGAACGAATGCTGGAAATAGCCGAGTTCGCCTGAGGTCTGGCGGTGATCGCGCAGGCTGGAGCCGCCGGCCTCGATGGCGTCGTTCAGCACGGTGTGGATCGCGCCGACCAGGCGCTTGGCATGGTCAGTCGGCTCGCCCTTCCTGGTGGATAGCGTTGCAGCGATCCGGCGCGGCGACAGATGCGAGCGATGCAGCGCCTCGCAGACATAGATATTGCCGAGCCCGGCCACCACGCGCTGGTCGAGCAGCGCCGCCTTCAGGCTCGTGGTTTTGCCTTGGCAGGCGCGCGCCAGCATCGCCGCGTCGAATTCGTTGCCGAGCGGCTCGGGGCCGAGCCCGCGCAGAAGCGGCTCTTCGTCGAGTGCATGGCGCGCGATCACTTTCATGTAGCCGAAGCGGCGCGGATCGTTGAAGACGATGTCGGCGCCTGAGGACATCCGAAACAGCACGTGGTCGTGGGTGGAGTCCTTGCCCCTGGGATAGTGAAACTCGCCGGGCTGAGTTTCGTTGTCCGGCTTGACGACGCGGAACGAGCCCGACATGCCCAGATGCATCAAAAGCACGTCGCCGGACGCGAGATCGGCCATGAGATATTTTGCACGGCGTCCGAGCCCCGTGACGACCTGCCCCTTGAGCCGGGCCACGAAGTCGGGCTGGAACGGAAAGCGCAGATCCGGGCGGCGGGCCTCCGCGACCAGGATCTTCGCTCCCTCCATGACGGGCTGAAGGCCGCGGCGGACGGTCTCGACTTCGGGCAGCTCAGGCATGATCGGGCATTCACCTTATGAGGGCGGTGTGATAGCGCCATTGCGGCGGGCAGGCTATGGTCCGCCCTGGAGAGTAAAGTAATGGATCGGCCGGGCGAAACCACGCATTTTGGCTTCAGGGACGTTCCCCTGGGGGACAAGCAGACGCTGGTGAACGACGTGTTTCACAGCGTGGCCTCGCGCTATGATCTGATGAACGATCTGATGTCCGGTGGCCTGCACCGGGTCTGGAAGGACATCATGATCACGGCGCTCGACCCGCCGAGGAGCGAGCGGCCGTTCGCGTTGCTGGACGTTGCCGGCGGCACCGGCGACATCGCGTTCCGCGCCGCCAAGGCCGGCGGCCCCGGCTTCCATGCCACCGTCTGCGACATCAATTCCGACATGCTCGCCGTCGGCCGCGAACGCGCGGCCAAGCGGCATCTCGACACCCGCGTCGATTTCGTCGAGGGCAATGCCGAATCGCTCGGCTTCGCCGACCGCAGCTTCGACGCCTATACGATCGCCTTCGGCATCCGCAACGTGCCGCGGATCGACCTGGCGCTGCGCGAGGCCTATCGCGTGCTGAGACCCGGCAGCCGCTTCCTCTGCCTGGAATTCTCCACCGTCGAGATGCCCGGGCTCGACAAGCTCTATGATCTGTTCTCGTTCAAGGTGATCCCACCGCTCGGGCGCATGGTCACGGGTGACGCCGAATCCTACCAATATCTCGTGGAATCGATCCGCAAGTTCCCAAAGCCGACGGTCTTCGCCGACATGATCCGCGACGCCGGCTTTGCCCGGGTCGGCTGGCAGTCTCTCTCCGGCGGCATCGTCGCGCTGCATTCGGGCTG
The DNA here is from genome assembly GCA_035575945.1 of Bradyrhizobium sp. GTDB lineage: Bacteria > Pseudomonadota > Alphaproteobacteria > Rhizobiales > Xanthobacteraceae > Bradyrhizobium. The sequence goes on from DATLXF010000017.1 coordinate 484,717, forward strand.
GCGTTTGTGATCTCTGCCGTCACCCACATTTCGCGCCTGATGCGCGCCGCGTTCGTGTTTGCGCGCGAGGGCGTGTTCGGCTCGGTCGATCCGGGCCTGGTGCCGCCGCCGGGACAACTGGCCCTGAAGCTGGCGCGCATCATTGAGCGCCGCGGCGTCAAGCACGGCCCGCGGATTTCGCGCGCGCTCACGCGAATGGGCCCGGCCTATCTCAAGCTCGGTCAGTTCCTGGCAACGCGTCCGGACGTCGTCGGCGTCATCATGGCGCGCGACCTCGAAAGCCTTCAGGACCGCCTGCCGCCGTTCTCGCAAGCCGAGGCGGAAGCTGCGATCACGACCTCGCTCGAGCGGCCACTGACGGACATCTTCGCGAGCTTCGGCCCGCCGGTCGCGGCCGCTTCGATCGCGCAGGTGCATCGCGGCGAGGTGCTGCGCGACGGCATCCGCAGGTCCGTCGCCATCAAGGTGCTGAGGCCCAACGTGGCCACACGCTTCCGCCGCGATCTCTCCGATTTCTTCTACGTCGCGCACAAGGCCGAGGCCTATTCGGCCGAGGCGCGGCGGCTGCGCCTGATCGAAGTGATCAACACCATGTCCCGCTCGGTCGCGATGGAGATGGATCTGCGGTTGGAGGCCGCCGCGCTGTCGGAGATGGCGGAGAACACGCGCGACGACCCTGACTTCCGCGTGCCGGAAGTCGACTGGGATCGCACCACGCACAACGTGCTGACCATGGAGTGGATCGACGGCATCGCGCTGAACGACCACAAGCGCCTTGCCGAGGCGCAGGTCGACTTGCCCGACCTCGGCCGCAAGGTGATCCAAAGCTTCCTGCGCCACGCGCTGCGCGACGGCTTCTTCCACGCCGACATGCATCCGGGCAATCTGTTCCTGGATGACGCCGGCCGCCTCGTCGCGGTCGATTTCGGCATCATGGGCCGGCTGGGCATGAAGGAGCGACGCTTCCTCGCCGAAATCCTGCTCGGCTTCATCACTCGCGACTATCGCCGCGTCGCCGAGGTGCATTTCGAGGCGGGCTACGTGCCCGCGCATCATTCGGTGGAGAATTTCGCGCAAGCCATCCGTGCCATCGGGGAGCCGATCCACAACCGCACCGCCGAAGAGATCTCGATGGCGCGGCTCCTGACCCTGCTGCTCGAGGTCACCGGCCTGTTCGACATGACCACGCGGCCCGAGCTGATCCTGCTGCAGAAGACCATGGTGGTGGTCGAGGGGGTGGCGCGCGGCTTCGATCCCAAGCTCGACATCTGGAAGATCGCCGACCCCGTGGTGCGCGAATGGATCGAGCGTAATCTCGGCCCCATCGGCCGGGTGCAAGGCGCCCTCGCCGGAACGGGGGACATCGCGCGGGTCTTGATGCGCTTGCCGGAGATCGCCGAGCGCTCGGTCAAGGTGCTCGAGCAGCTCGAGACCATGACCCGCGAGGGCATCAGGCTGTCGCCGGAGAGCATCGCGGCCATGGGCCGCAGCGAGGGCCGCAAGAACCGCTGGCGCACCGTAGCGCTGTGGATCATCGCCGCGACCTTCATCGGCATCCTGATCGCGGTCCGGAATCTTTGATGGCGAAGGCCTGATTGCATCGCAATCATAGAAGTGATAGCATCGCTATCATTTTGTGCTGGAGCGCGCCGTGGCAAGCCTGACCATCCGCAAGCTCGACGACGCCGTCAAAACCTATCTGCGGCTGCGTTCGGCCAAGAATCGCAGGTCCGTCGAGGAAGAGGTCCGGGTCATCCTGCGGGAGCTGATCGAGGGCCGCGAGGAGCCGCTGACTGCGTTTTCCGCCCCGGCTCCATCCGCCACCCCGGCGCCGCAGCGCACCGGCGCGGTCCCCGAGGCCAGCGTCACCCTGATCATCGGCGGCGGCATCGCGGCCTACAAATCGCTCGACCTGATCCGGCGACTGAAGGAACGGCGCATCGAGGTCCGTTGCGTGCTGACCAAGGCGGCCCAGCAATTCGTGACGCCGCTGGCTGCGAGCGCCCTGTCGCATGAGCGCGTCTACACCGACCTGTTCGACCCGCAGAGCGAGTTCGACGCCGGCCATATCCGCCTCGCACGCGACTGCGACCTGATCGTGGTGGCCCCAGCGACGGCCGACCTGATGGCGAAGATGGCGAACGGCCATGCCGACGATCTCGCCAGTGCGATCCTGCTCGCGACCAACCGCAAGGTGCTGCTGGCGCCGGCGATGAATCCGCTGATGTGGAGCAACGCGGCGACGCGCCGCAACGTCGCCCAGCTCCAGCGCGACGGCGTGGTCCTGATCGGCCCGAATTCGGGCGAGATGGCCGAAGCCGGCGAAGCCGGAACCGGCCGCATGTCGGAAGCCATCGAGATCGCCAATGCCGCCGAGCGCCTGCTACGACCGCCGATGCCGAAGCCGCTCGCCGGCAAGCGCGTGCTGATCACCGCAGGCCCCACCCACGAGGCGATCGACCCGGTGCGCTATATCGCCAACCGCTCCTCCGGCAAGCAGGGCTTTGCCATTGCCGCCGCGGCGCAGGCCGCCGGCGCCGAGGTGATCCTGGTGAGCGGTCCGGTCGACCTCGACGATCCCACGGGCGTGACGGTGAAGCATGTCGAATCGGCGCGGCAGATGCTGGAGCAGGTCGAGGCCGCGCTGCCTGCCGACGTCGCGATTTTCGCCGCCGCGGTCGCCGACTGGCGTGTCGCCAATCAGGGCGAGCAGAAGCTGAAGAAGACGTCGGCCGGCATGCCGCCGCTGCAATTGGTCGAGAACCCCGATATCCTCGCCACCATTTCCAAACTGAGCGACAAGCGCCCGAGGCTCGTGATCGGCTTTGCAGCCGAGACAGAGCACCTCATCGACAACGCCAAGGCAAAATTCGCGCGCAAGGGCTGCGACTGGATCGTCGCCAACGACGTCTCTCCCACGACCGGCGTGATGGGCGGCGATCGCAACACGGTCCATCTGCTCAGCCGCAAGAGCGGTGCGAAGGACGGCGAAATCACCGTCGATTCCTGGCCGGTGATGACCAAGGACCAGGTCGCCATCGAACTGGTCGCGCATATCGCGAAAAGCCTAACCAACAAATCCCGGGAGCCAACGTCTTGAGCACGAAGGTCACCGTCGAACTGCAACGCCTCGCCCACGCCGAAGGCCTGCCGCTGCCGGCCTACCAGACCGCCGAGGCCGCCGGCCTCGACCTCATGGCTGCCGTGCCGGCGAGCGAGCCGCTGACGCTCGCGCCCGGCCAATATGCGCTGGTGCCGACGGGTCTTGCGATCGCGCTGCCCACCGGGCACGAGGCGCAGGTGCGGCCGCGTTCGGGGCTTGCGGCCAAGCACGGTGTCACCGTGCTGAACTCGCCCGGCACGATCGACGCGGACTACCGCGGCGAGATCAAGGTGATCCTGATCAACCACGGCCAAGCGCCCTTCGTGATCGAGCGCGGCGAACGCATCGCCCAGATGGTGATCGCACCTGTGGTGCAGGCTGCATTGGTTCCGGCGGACACCTTGTCGGCGACCGGTCGCGGTTCAGGCGGATTCGGCTCCACCGGCCGCTAGTGATCACGACAGCGACTGCGCGGCGAGCCCATGCCCGCCCCAGCCTTCATTTCTTCAAATTGCGCCGCAATTGATGTATCCAGATACGTCGTTGGTCATGTTGTAACGGTACAACGCGCCTGATCTTTCATTTGGAGATATCTCGATGTCGCTCGATTCGGACATCATCGTCGATCGCCGCAGGATTCGCCGCAAGCTGACGTTTTGGCGTGTGATGGCCGCGCTGATCGCGATTGCGGCGATTGCGAGCTTTGCGCTGATGGCGACACCTGGTGCGCGCGGAACCTTCGCGTCGGCCGGCTCGATCGCACGCGTTCAGATCGAGGGATTGATCCGCAGCGATTCCGATCGTACCCAGGCGCTGGAGCGACTGGAGAACTCGCAGGCCGCCGCCGTCATCGTCCATATCAACTCGCCGGGCGGCACCACCGCCGGCTCCGAACAGCTCTACGACTCGCTGGTTCGGCTGAAGGCGAAGAAGCCGCTAGTTGTCGTGGTCGAAGGCCTCGCCGCCTCCGGGGGCTACATCACGGCCATCGCGAGCGACCACATCGTCGCCCAGCAGAGCTCGCTGGTCGGCTCGATCGGCGTGCTGTTCCAATATCCCAACGTTTCCGAGCTGCTGAAGACCATCGGCGTCAAGGTCGAGGAGGTAAAATCCTCGCCGCTGAAGGCCGCGCCCAACGGTTTCGAGCCGACCAGCCCCGAGGCGCGCGCCGCGCTCGATGCGCTGGTGAAGGATTCCTATGCCTGGTTCAAGGGAATGGTGAAGGAGCGGCGGGGCATGGATGACGCGCAGCTTGAGAAAGTCGCGGATGGCCGCGTCTTCACCGGGCGCCAGGCGATCGAGCTGAAGCTGATCGACCAGATCGGCGACGAGAAGACGGCGGTGACCTGGCTGGTCGAGCACAAGGGCGTCCGGAAGGGTCTGCCGGTTCGCGACTACAAGCTTCAGCCGCGCTTCGGCGATCTGCCGTTCCTCAAGACCGCCGCCGCCGTGACGCTGGAAGCGCTGGGTTTGAGCGCCATTGCGCATCAAATCGGGCAAACCGGCGTCGTGCAGGCGGTCGACCGGCTTGGAATGGATGGAATGCTGGCCCTGTGGCAGCCGGCTGCGTCAAACTGACCGGAAGCAAGCGAGCTCCGAAAGCTTTTCCCGTTGGACGCGTGTCGGCGCAGCCTGCTTTTTCGGCATTTGTCACGCATTTTCACGACACTCGGCCTTGATTTAGCGTCTTGACAGATCACGGTATTTTCACGGAAATGGTCATCCGCACGCTCCCGGGTCCTATCTCTCGATGATCAAATCCGAACTTGTTCAGCGTATCGCCGAGCACAACCCGCATTTGTACCAGCGGGATGTCGAGAACATTGTGAATGCGATTCTCGAAGAGATCGTAGCGGCACTTGCACGCGGTGACCGCGTCGAGCTGCGTGGCTTCGGTGCCTTCTCGGTCAAGCATCGTCCCGCACGCGCAGGGCGCAATCCACGCACCGGCGCCCATGTGCCTGTCGACCAGAAGAGCGTTCCGTTCTTCAAGACCGGCAAGGAAATGCGCGAGCGGCTGAACCGCGACCATCCGGATCCCGGCGCGGCCGATTGAAACGTCCGGGCTTAACCGAACGGCCGCATGATGCGGCAGCCAGTTTGATTCAAGACGAGCGATCGCGATGCGAAAGTTCCTGACCGCGCTGATCGTGATTCCGCTGGGCTTGATCCTGGTGGCGTTTGCGGTCGCCAACCGGCATTTCGTCACGGTGTCCTTCGACCCCTTCATTGCAGATGACCCGTCGCTGTCGGTCACGCTGCCGTTGTTCCTGCTGCTGATCCTGGTGGCCGCCCTCGGCGTCCTCGCGGGCGGTTCTGCCGTCTGGTTCGGCCAGCGGCGCTGGCGGCGCGCGGCACGCCGGAACGATGCCGAGGCCCGGGCCGCCAGGACCGAACTGGCCGATCTGCGGGCCCGGGCGGCGGCGGCGAACCCAGAGTCTCGGCGCCTTCCCGTTCCCTCAGGGATGGGCCTGTACGGGCCCGTCGAGCGAGACAAGCAGCGCGCGACGTTGTAGAAGCGGCCCCGACCGAGAACCTCGTTTTCCGGCCGCGAACCCGCGGCCTCCATTCTCTTTGGAACCATGTCCCTGCTCGTCAAGATCTGTGGCCTGTCCACGCGCGAGACGCTTGAAACGGCGCTCGAGGCGGGCGCCGACATGGTGGGGTTCGTGTTCTTTCCGCCGTCGCCGCGGCATCTCTCCCTGGAACTCGGCCGTGAGCTCGGCCGCCAGGTGAAGGGGCGCGCGCTCAAGGTGGCACTCAGCGTCGATGCCGATGACGCCATGCTCGACAACATCATGGATGCGCTGGCGCCGGACATTTTCCAGCTCCACGGCAGGGAGAGCGTGGCGCGGCTGCGCGACATCAAGCACCGCTTCGGCCGCCCGGTGATGAAGGCGGTGCCGGTCGCGACAGCCGCCGATCTCGCCGTGCTGCCCGGCTACGCCGCGGTCGCCGACCGCATCCTGTTCGATGCGCGCGCACCGAAGGACGCGACGCGGCCCGGGGGCCTGGGCGAGCCGTTCGACTGGCACCTGCTGGAGAATCTCGACCTGAAACTGCCCTACATGGTCTCGGGCGGGCTGCACGCCGATAATCTCACCGAGGCCCTTCGCCTCACCCGCGCGGGCGGCGTCGATGTGTCCTCCGGCGTCGAGAGTGCGCCCGGCGTCAAGGACCCCCAAATGATCGAGGCCTTCATCCGCGCCGCGCGCGCCACCCAACAGTTGAGCGTACGATGAACATCGCCAAACCAAACTCCTATCGCAGCGGCCCCGACGACCGCGGCCATTTCGGCATCTTCGGCGGCCGCTTCGTCGCCGAAACCCTGATGCCGCTGATCCTCGATCTGGAAAAGGCCTACACCGAGGCCAAGGCGGATCCGGCGTTCCAGGCCGAGATGAACGGCTATCTCAAGAATTATGTCGGCCGCCCCTCGCCGCTGTATTTCGCCGAGCGTCTGAGCGAGCATCTCGGCGGTGCAAAAATCTACCTGAAGCGCGAGGAGCTCAATCACACCGGCTCGCACAAGGTGAACAACGTGCTCGGCCAGATCATGCTGGCGCGGCGCATGGGCAAGAAACGCATCATCGCCGAGACCGGCGCCGGCCAGCACGGCGTCGCCACCGCGACGCTGTGTGCGCGCTTTGGCCTGGAATGCGTGGTCTATATGGGCGCGGTCGACGTCGAGCGGCAGCAGCCCAACGTCATCCGCATGGAGATGCTGGGCGCGACGGTGGTCCCGGTGCAGTCGGGCACGCGCACGCTCAAGGACGCCATGAACGAGGCGCTGCGCGACTGGGTCACCAACGTGCACGACACCTTCTATTGCATCGGCACGGTGGCGGGCCCGCATCCCTATCCGGCGCTGGTGCGCGACTTCCAGTCGATCATCGGCAACGAGACCAAGGCGCAGCTGCAGGAGATCGAAGGCCGGCTGCCGGATTCGCTGGTTGCCTGCATCGGCGGCGGCTCCAACGCGATGGGCCTGTTCCATCCCTTCCTCGACGATCCCTCCGTCGAGATCTTCGGCGTCGAAGCCGCGGGGCATGGCCTGACGCAGCTGCATGCGGCCTCGATCGCGGGCGGCCGTCCCGGCGTGCTGCACGGCAACCGCACTTATCTGCTGATGGATGCCGACGGCCAGATCCAGGACGCGCATTCGATCTCGGCCGGCCTCGACTATCCCGGCATCGGCCCCGAGCATTCCTGGCTGCACGATGTGGGCCGCGTCAACTATCTCTCCGCGACCGACGACGAGGCACTTGCGGCGTTCCAGCTGCTGTCGAAGCTAGAGGGCATCATCCCGGCGCTCGAGCCCGCGCACGCCATCGCCAAGGTGATGGAGCTCGCGCCGAAGCGGCCACGCGACCACCTGATGGTCGTCAACCTCTCCGGCCGCGGCGACAAGGACGTCCCGCAAGTCGGCGACATCCTGAGGGGCAAGAAGTGACCACGCGTATCGACACCCGCTTTGCCGAACTGAAGAGCCAAGGCCGCGCGGCCTTTGTTACCTATGTGATGGCCGGCGATCCCGATCGCGCGACCTCGCTCGAGATCGTCAAGGCGCTGCCGAAGTCGGGCGCCGACGTCATCGAACTCGGCATCCCCTTCACCGATCCGATGGCGGACGGTCCTTCGATTCAGGCTGCAGGCCTGCGTGCGCTCAAGAACGGCATGACCTTGAAGACGACGCTGGAGCTGGTGCGCGACTTCCGCAAGGACGATAACGCCACGCCGCTGGTGCTGATGGGTTATTACAATCCGATCTACATCTATGGCGTCGACAAGTTTCTGGCTGACGCCAAGACGGCCGGGGTCGACGGTCTCATCATCGTCGATCTGCCGCCGGAGGAAGACGACGAGCTCTGCATTCCCGCGCTGAAGGCCGGGCTGAACTTCATTCGCCTGGCGACACCGACCACCGACGACAAGCGGCTGCCCGCGGTGCTCGCGAACACGTCAGGCTTTGTCTATTACGTCTCGATCGCCGGCATCACCGGTGCAGCGGCGGCCGACGCGAATGTCGTCGGCGAAGCGGTCGCGCGCATCAAGCGACATACCAAGCTGCCGATCTGCGTCGGCTTCGGCATCCGCACGCCGGAGGCCGCGCGGGCCATTGCCGAGAAAGCGGATGGTTCGGTGGTCGGCACGGCCCTGGTGGATGCGCTGAAGAACAGTCTCGATGCAGAAGGGCGGGCGACGGCCAAAACCGTTAACGCCGTCGCGGAATTGACGGCGGCGCTGGCCCAGGGCGTCAAGGGCGCGAAGCAAGCGGCCGAATAGGCCATAATTCCGTTCCTCGGGCGGGCGACACGGCGGCTTGCCGGGCGGGGACCCGGCCGCCATATATCGTTTCAGGCGATTCCCAGCGGGGTCGCACATCGGAGCAAACCATGAACTGGCTTACCAATGTGGTCCGGCCGAAGATCCGCAACATGCTGCGGCGGGAGACGCCGGAGAATCTGTGGATCAAGTGCCCGGATTCCGGGCAGCTGGTGTTCTACAAGGACGTCGAGGCGAACCAGTTCGTGATTCCCGGCTCGAACTACCACATGCGCATGGGCGCGGTGGCGCGTCTGAAATCGATATTCGACAACGAGACCTGGTACGACGTCGCGCTGCCCGAGGTCACGCCTGACCCGCTCAAGTTCCGCGACGAGAAGAGATACGCCGACCGTATCAAGGATGCGCGGGCGCGGACCAATCTCAACGACGCGATCAAGGTCGGCTACGGCAAGCTCGAAGGCTCAGCCGTCGTCATCGCCGTGCAGGATTTCGACTTCATGGGCGGCTCGCTCGGCATGGCCGCGGGCGAAGCCATCGTGCGCGGGATGGAGCTCGCGGTCGAGAAGAAGTCGCCCTTCATCGTGTTCGCTGCATCCGGCGGCGCGCGCATGCAGGAGGGCATTTTGTCGCTGATGCAGATGCCGCGCACCACCGTTGCCGTGCAGATGCTGCGTGAGGCCAAGCTGCCCTACATCGTCGTGCTGACCAATCCCACCACCGGTGGCGTCACCGCGTCTTACGCGATGCTCGGCGACGTGCAGATCGCCGAGCCTGGCGCGCTGATCGGCTTTGCCGGAGCGCGGGTGATCGAGCAGACCATTCGCGAGAAACTGCCCGAAGGCTTTCAGCGCGCCGAATATCTGAAGGAGCATGGCATGGTCGACATGGTCGTGCATCGGCACGAGCTGCGCCCGACCCTGGCACGGCTCTGCCGCCTGCTGACCAAGGCGCCGGCGCAGGAAAGCCCCTCGAAATCAGTGCAGCCGGTCGAAAGCCAGGTACAGATCTTACCGGCGGCCGAGACGGCGCCAGCCGCGCCGCACGCGTGAACGCCTCCTCCGACCGGGAGAAGCCGCCGCTCGGCGAATTGATCGAGCGGCTGTCGGCCCTGCATCAGAAGCGGATCGATCTCGGGCTGGAGCGGATGCACCGCCTGCTGGAGCGGCTCGGCCACCCCGAGCGCAAGCTGCCGCCGGTGATCCACATTGCCGGGACCAACGGCAAGGGCTCGACGCTCGCCTATCTGCGCGCCACGCTGGAAGCTGCAGGCCTGCGCGTCCACGCCTACACCTCGCCCTACCTCGTCCGCATCAATGAATGCTTTCGGCTCGGCCGCGCCGGCGGCGGCGTGCTCGTCGGCGACGACGAGCTGCGCGCCGCGCTGGAGGAAGTCGAGCGCGTCAATGCCGGCGAGGCTGCGACCGTCTTCGAGCTGAAGACGGCTGCTGCCTTCCTGCTGTTCGCGCAGAACCCGGCCGACGCGGTGCTGCTCGAAGTCGGCCTCGGCGGCCGGCTCGATTCGACCAACGTGGTCGATCAGCCGGCGGCCTGCGTGGTCACGCCCGTCAGCATGGACCACATGGATTTCCTCGGCGATAGCTTGGCGTCGATCGCCGGCGAGAAGGCCGCGATCATCAAGCGCGGCGTGCCCGTGATCTGCGCCGAGCAATTACCCGAGGCGATGGCGGTGATCGAAGCACAGGCCAAGCGCATGCGCGCGCCGCTGGTCGCCGCCAACGAGAGCTGGCACGTCAATGTCGAGCGCGGGCGCCTGGTTTATTCCGACGACCGCGGCTTGATGGACCTGCCGGCGCCGCGTCTGTTCGGGCGCCACCAATTCGCCAACGCCGGGCTCGCCATCGCGACGCTGCGCGCGCTTCCGGCCTTCAAGGTCAATCACGCCGCCTTCGAGGCCGGCATCGTCGGTGCCGAATGGCCGGCGCGGATGCAGCGCATCGCCTCGGGCGAGCTGCTGTCCTGGGGGCCGCAGGGCTCGGAGATCTGGCTCGACGGCGGCCACAATGCCGAGGGCGGACGCGTCGCGGCGGCCGCGCTCGGCGATCTCGAAGAGCGGGTGTCGCGGCCGCTGGTGATCATCGCCGGCATGATGGCCAACAAGGATGCGAAGGGCTTCCTCGCCAATTTTGCCGGCCTCACCCGTCACATCATCGCAGTGCCGATTCCCGGCACCGAGAACGCGATGCCGGTCGACCGACTCGCCGATGCCGCGCGCAGCCTCGGCATGCGAGTCGAGCCCGCTCCGAGCGTTGAAGCCGCCTTGCGCGCGCTTGCGCAACTCGCCTACGAGCTGCCGCCGCGCATCCTGATATCAGGCTCGCTGTATCTCGCCGGCCACGTGCTGGCGATCAACGGCACGCCACCTGCATGAACGAATCGTGTCCCGGACGCGGTGCGGCACGAGCGCGGCTCACTTCAACAGCTTCATCGGATCGACCGCCTTCTGCTTCAACTGCTCGAACGTGCATTGCCGCGGCGCCTTGTCCGGGCGCCAGCGCAGGATCGAGGTGCCGTGGCGAAAGCGCTCGCCGCTGAACTGGTCGTAGCAGACCTCGATCACGAGCTTCGGCTTCAGCGGACACCATTTCGCGGAACGCTCGGTCGACCAGCGGCTCGGCCCGCCCGGCGCGTTGCCGGTGAAGCCGGGCTCGCCGATCAGCGCTTCGAGCCGATCGGTCAGATCAGGCTTCGCCTCCGCCTTGATCGCCGAGGTGAAGCCGACATGGTGCAGCAGGCCCTTGTCGTCATAGAGCCCGAGCAGCAGCGAGCCGACGACGTTCCGGCCGGCGATCTTGTTGCTGGCATAGCGGAAGCCGCCGACCACGCAATCGGCGCTGCGGAATTTCTTGATCTTCTGCATGCCCTCGCGATTTCCCGCCTGGTAGGGCAGGTCGATCCGCTTGGCGATCACCCCGTCCGAGCCGCCGCCGGATTGCGCCAGCCATTTGTTTGCGGTGGCGTAGCTCGTCGTCGCCGGCGATAGACGGAAGAGACTGCCCTTCAGATTGGCTGTCGCGAAGGCTTCGAGCGCCGGCCGCCGCTCGCGCAGCGTCTTCTCGGCCAGACCCTTCTCCCGGGCCGTCGCGAGCAGATCGAACACGAGATAGAGCGCCGGTGTCTCCTCCGAGAGCTTCTTCACGCGGCTCGCGGCCGGATGGATCCGTTGCAGCAGCGCGTCGAAGGAAAAGCCCTTGCCGTGCGGCACGACGACTTCGCCGTCGAGCGTGAAGCGGTCCGCTTTCAGCCTCAAGGCCGCGGCGACGACTTCCGGAAAATAGCGCGTGAGGTCTTCGCCGGATTTGGAGCGCAAATCGACGCTGCTGCCGCTCCGCGACAGCAGGCAGCGGAAGCCGTCCCATTTGGGTTCATACTGCCACTCCTTGCCGCGCGGGATGTCGTCGACCGAACGCGCCTCCATTGCGGCAAGAGTGGTGGGCTTGCGGTCGCGCTTTCGGGGAGGAGCAGGCAAGGGCGGGACTCGTCATACGCTGAACACGTCCCATCAACGCAAAACGACCGGCTTTCGCCGGCCGTTGTCGAAAATAATCCTGGGCGAGGTGGATCAGACCGCGGAGGTGATCCACTGCTGCAGCTTCGCCTTCGGCGCAGCGCCGACCTGACGCGAGGCCATCTCGCCGCCCTTGAAGATCATCAGGGTCGGGATCGACATCACGCCGTACTTGGAGGCGGTCTTCGGGCTCTCGTCGACATTGAGCTTCACGATCTTGACCTTGTCGCCCATCGCGCCGGCAATCTCGTCGAGGGCGGGCGCGATCATGCGGCAGGGGCCGCACCATTCGGCCCAGAAATCGACGACCACGGGGCCGTTCGCCTTGAGCACTTCGGCTTCGAAATCGGCGTCGGAAACCTTGCTAACGGCCATTGGGACTACCTCACTCGGTTGAAAGAGAATCGGCGCGACCTGGAATCGCGCCCGGGATCATGCGGTCAACCTATGAACGGCCCCTTGCCGGGTCAAGGACGCTCATACCGAGGTGAAGAGATGCCAGTGCCGCGTCCAGCGCGGGGGCCGAAATCTCCATATATTCAAGGGTCTCGGTCCAGAGCAAAGCGGCCCGGACGGGCCTTTGGGGATAAAGGCGCGACAGCACCGCCCGGTACAGCGCGAGTTGCCGGACATAGGCCGCCGGCGCCTCCGCCGCGCTTCCGGGCGCCGCCTGGTTGGTCTTGAAATCGACGATCAGGACCTCATCGGGGCGAACGACCAGCCGGTCGATCTGCCCGGACACCAGGGCGGGGGTACGGCCCGGCCTGTCCAGCTTGCCGACAATGGCGACCTCCGCCCGGCTGCCGGCGCTAAACACCGGGGCAAAACGAGGCTCAGAGATCAGGCCGAGCACCTTGCCCGCCAGCGCGATGCGGTCGGCCTCCGGCCAGTCCGAGGCGTTGCGCGCCATGAAGCCGAGCGCGGCCTCGTGGCGGCGCTCGATGGCGATATCCGGCAGGGATTGCAGGAGACGGTGCACCAGCGTGCCGCGCTGCAGCGCCAGAGCACGTGACTGCACCGATTCGCCTGATCGCACGCTGCGGCCTTCGTCGGCAGGCTGGCGCGAGGGACGCACGGGATCGTCGTCGATCGTCTCGCGCTCCGGCGTCCGGAGCCAGTCCGGCAATACGACGGTGCGGTCCATGGATGTCGCGGGCGCGCCCAGCGCCGCGACATCCTCCGGCCGGGCGAAGCGGGTCACCTTGCCGAGCGGCGTCTCGATCACCTGCTTGTCGAGACCCGAGCCCTTGAGCCCGGTGTCGACGAGGTCGTACCAGCTCAGCTTGCGCACCGTCCTCATGTTGCCGGGCATGCAGCCGCCGACGATCAGCCGGTCGGCCGCCCGGGTCATCGCGACATAGAGCAGGCGGCGATATTCGTCCTCGGTCTCCTCGAGCATGGCCTTGCGTGCGTCCGCGACCGGCTTGGGATCGTCCGCCTTGCGCCCGGCCCAGACCACGACCTCCCCGCCATTGCCGCGCGGCACGTGGATCAGCCGCACCCGCTGCGAATCCGCGGGCGAGGAGGTGGTGTCGACCATGAACACGACGGAGGCCTCCAGGCCCTTGGCGCCGTGCACGGTCATCACCCGGACCTCGTCGCGCGAGATCTCCATGTCGCGCTTCACCTCGGTATCGGCCGAGCGCAGCCAGGCCATGAAGCCCTGCAGCGAGGCCGGTGCCTTGCGCTCGTAGTTCAGCGCCAGCTCGAGGAACTCGTCGAGCGCGTCGTTGGCCTCATGCCCGAGCCGGCGCAGGATGCGCGCGCGGCCGCCGTCGCCGCCGAGCAGCCAGGCGTAGAACGCGAACGGCGTCTCCTCGCGGGCCCACATCTCGCAGGCTTCGAGGCGCCGCAATGCCGCGGCGAATTTTTCGCTTGTGCCCGCATGCTCGCCCAGCGCGTGGCGCAGGGAGCCGTTGCGGTCCCAGGCCAGCGTGAACAAATCGTCCTCGTCGAGCCCGAACAGCGGGCTCTTCAGCGCGACCGCGAGCGCGAGATCGTCCTGCGGCAGCAGCAGCGCGTCGGCAAGGTTCATCAGATCGATGATGGCGATGTGCTCGGTGAGCTTGAGCCGGTCGGCGCCGGCAACCGGAACACCGGCGTGCTTCAGTGCCTGGATCACGGCGTCGAACGCGTTGCCGCGTCGGCGCACCAGGATCAGCATGTCGCCATAGCGCAGGGGGCGGCGTTCGCCTTCATGTCCCGTCAGCGTGCCGCTCTCGACCAGCCGCTTGATCTCGGCCTGGATGCGGCGGGCCAGCTTGACCTCGGGACTGGTGACGGCGACGCCGTCGAACGGCGCGCGCCAGCCTTCGATATCCTGCCGATCGTCGGCTTCGGCGAGATCCCACAGCTCCACGACGCTCGGACCCGCATCGCTGAGCGAATTGTGCAAGGGGTGGCCGATGTCGATCGAATGAATGCTCTTGTAGATCGTGGGCTCGCGGAAGACATGATCGACCGAGTGCAGGATCGTGGCTCCCGAACGGAACGAATAGGTGAAGGCCACCGGGTCGAACTTCAGCCCGGCGGCCTTGAACCTGCGGTCCAGCTCTCGTTTGCGCTTGTCGAACTCGTGCGGGTCGGCGCCCTGGAACGAGAAGATCGACTGCTTCTCGTCTCCGACCGCAAACACCGTGCGGTTCAGCCCCTCGCGCGCGCCTTCGCCGGCTGTGAACTCCGAGATGATGTGCGCGACGATGTCCCACTGCCGCGGGCTGGTGTCCTGGGCCTCGTCGATCAACACGTGGTCGACACCGCGGTCGAGCTTGTAGTGCACCCAGCCCGAGGCGACGCGGTCCAGCATCGCCAGCGTCTTGTCGATCAGGTCGTCATAGTCGAGCAGCCCCCGCTCCTGCTTCTCGCGTCGGTAGTTCGCGGCAGCGGCGGTCGCGATATGCAGCAGCGCCGCGGTGCGGTCGCGCATGGTCACGGCGCGGCGCTTCTCGATCAATCCGGCGAGGCGCTGGGCCTCAGCTTCGAACAGGCGGGCAACGGACGGGTTGTGCTCGCAGAACTTTTTGGTCAGCACCGCCTTGCGCGGCAGCTTGTCGTCGGTGAGGAAGACGCACAAGTAAGCGTCGACCTGTGCGCCGGCGGAGAACAATTTGGCCTCGCGGAGCCGCCCCCCTTGGTCATTGTCCGATTTGCTGCCGTCCTGCAGCGCGAGGGCGATGTCGTCCCAGCGCGATCGCGGCAGGAACGGACCGTCGAGGATCTCCGCCTCGACGGCCTCGATACGATCGCCGGCGTCAACGCCCAGCACCTCAGCCATCTGCGCCGCAGCGGCCTCCGCGCCGCCGGCCTCGTCGGTCCAGGCCATGAAATGATCGCGGCTGAGACAGGCCTCGCGCACGACCTCCTTGAAGGTGACGTCGGCCGCGCTCGCCATCGCCGTCAGCAACGCGCGGCCGGTGACGCTGTCAGGGTCGCGCGAGGCCTCCAGCAGCACCTTCAGGTTGGCGCGCTCCATCATGTCGGTCTGGTCGCGCTCGTCGATCACGGCAAAGCGCGCGGGCACGTTGGCCTCGAACGGAAATTGCTGGAGCAGGCGGGTGCACAGCGCGTGGATGGTCTGCACCTTCAGCCCGCCCGGCGTCTCCAGCGCGCAGGCGAACAGTTTTCGGGCGTCACGGCGCAGCTTTGCGTTCGGATGAGGAATGCCGACGGCGCGGATTGCTGCATCCAGCGCGTCATCGTCCAGCGTCACCCAATGGCCGAGCGTGGTGAACACGCGCTCGGCCATGTTGGCGGCGGCGGCCTTGGTGAAGGTGATGCAGAGGATCTTTTCCGGCGGCACGCCCGACAGCAACAGGCGGATCACGCGCTGCACCAGCACATGGGTCTTGCCCGAGCCGGCATTGGCCGACACGAAGGCCGATGCAGTCGGATCGGAGGCGCGCGCCTGCCGCGCGCGCACCTCGTCGGGGATGGGTCGGGGCGCCCTCACCATTCCTCGATCCCCAATCCACCGGCCGCGGACCATTCCTTGATCCGGGCGAGATCGTCATAGGTGCCGTAGCGGTTCGCCCACATCGGCAGGTTCAGCGATGTATAGGGCTGATTCTCGTCCTCGAAGGCGCGGATCAACGCTTCCAGTTTTGCGCGCGCTTCTGCAGCAGCCGTATCCGGCGGCTGCGGCTCCTCGCCCGGCTTGAACTTGAGCTCGAGAATGCGCTCCTCGCCCGGCGGATTGTTGCCGCTGAGGCGAACATAGACGAGCTGGCTGACGGAGGAGCCGGCGTCGATCCCGGGAAAACCGCCCTCGCGCAGGATCGCCGCTTCCAGCGTCAGCTGCGGCGACAGGCCCATGCGGACCTGCTTGCCGGTCGGCGGCTGCCCGGTCTTGTAGTCGAGGATGGCGTAACCGCCGCCCTTGCGCCGCTCGATGCGGTCGGCGCGCGCCGAGAGGCGGAAGCTGCGCTGCGCATCGAGCGCGATCGATATCTCGCCATGGGTTTCGGCGACGATCGCCTCGATCGCGTCCCGCCGCGCGGTCTCCCATTCGCCAAACCAGCGTGCGATGCGCTGGAAGCGCGGCCACCACAGCGCTCGCGCTTCGGGCCGCTCCATCAACGGCACGAAATGCTTCTCGCCGATCGCGCGCAGCACCCGTGCAGGATCGTCGGGCAGATGCGCCGCAAATCTTTCCGTGAACTCGCCGATCGCGTCGTGAATCGCCGAGCCGCGGTCGGCCGCCGACAGCGGCATGTCGACCGGGTCGAGCGCATCGAGCCGCAGGATGTACTTCGCATAAATCGTGTAGGGATCGCGCAGCCAATCCTCGATCGCGGTGACCGACATTTTCAGCGGCCGCGTCGCGCGCGGCGGCCGCGGCTCGGGCTGCTTGATCGGCTCGACCTTGTCGGGCTGGTCCAAAGCGGCGGCGAACTGCACGTATGTCTCGCCGGCGCGAACCGCCGCCTTCCAGAGCTCCTCGCCCGCCACTGCCTCCAGCCTATGCAGGAAGCGCGACGCCACGGCCGGCGCGCCGCCGGCCTTGGCGGAATGCGTGAGGATGACTTCGCCGCCGCCAAGCAATTGCGCGAAGTCATGGGCGGAAAGGCCGATGCGGCGCTCCGGCAGGTCGAGCCCGAGCTCGTGCCGCATGGGCCGGCTGAGCCAGGGATCGATGCGCGGCGCCGGCGGCCAGACGCCCTCGATCAGTCCTCCGACGATGATCCGGTCGGCCTGCATCAGGCGCGATTCCAGCGGGCCGTAGATCTGAAGCCTCGCGCCCGGCCTGTCGCGACGGCGCACGGCGCGATCACTGAACGCGGTCTGGAAGACGTCGGCATAGTCGGGCAGCGGCACCATCAATCCGCTGGTCGTCCCGCCGCGCAGGAGATCGTCGAAAGCGCTCGCGAGCGCGAGGCCGTCGCGATCCTCGAACGCCAGCGGGACGTCCTGCTCGCCGCGCGACAGCGCGATCATGATCTCGCGGTGCCGGTGCGCGAGCTCGGCGAAATCATAGGGCTTCGAGGAGGCCAGGCTCTCGATCGGTGCCAATGCTTTTTGCAGGGCATCGATCAGAGTTTGGATGCGATCGAGGTCTTCCGCCTTGAGGCGCGCCCGCGGCTCGGCGCGATGCAGTGCAGAGACTTCGCTGCGCCACAGCTTCGCCAGCTCCTCGCGAAAACGATTGAACTCGCGCGAGAGGCCTGTCGTGCCTGTCGGCGGACGCGTGCCGCGCAACAACGCCAGTTCGAGGCTCTCGATCGCCGCCTTCCATGCGCCGGGTGCGCGGCCAAGGCGGCATAACGGATGCTTGAGCATCGCCAGCAAGGTCGGCGGCTCCAGGCCCTTGGTCGCCGCCTCCGCTGCGAGACGCGCAAAGGTGCCGGCGGAGGTTTCCATCAGGACGTCGCCGCCGGAATCGTCGAACGCGAGATCCCATCGGGTCAGCGCCGCCATCACCCGCCGCGCCAGCGCGCGGTCGGGCGTGACCAGGGCGGCCGATCTGTCGAGATGGCGCGCCTCGCGCATGGCGATGGCGATCGCGAGCGCTTCCATCTCCGGGTTGGGAGCCGCGACGACGGCGAGGTTCTCCATGCCTCCGGTGATCTTCGCGGCAACGTCCGGCTGCTTCAGCCGGTCGTGCCAGACTTCCGTCTTAGCTGACGGCCGCATCGATTCGGACGCGAGCAGATTGCGGCCTCCTTCCGCCGGCGGCATGAGGATGTCGACGTCGCCGCGCTTGATGCCGAAACGATCCAGCAGGGCATGCATGGCGTATTGCGGATGGTTCGAGGCCGGATGCTCCACGAACTTGCCGAGCGCATCGCGCACGCCGCCGATGCTGCGCCAGGCGTCGTCGTCGAGATCGGTGTCGAGGCCGGGCAGCACCACGGCGCCATGCGGCAGCGAGGCGACGGCGTGCAGGAATTTCGCGGTCGCGGGCATCGAGCCGGTCGAGCCAGCCGCGATCACGGGACCATGAGGATGCGCGGTCAGGCGCCTCGCTTCCGCCGCGATCAGGAGATCGCGTCGCGCCGCAGGCTCGATCCGGTTGATCTCGGCGAGATGTTGCGGCCAGGCGATGCGCGCAATTCGCAGGAACTCGAGCGAGTGCTGCCAGTAGCGGTCGAGATTGTCGGGCACGAGCCTGTCGAGCGCGCTCCAGTCGACGCCGCGCGTGACCATGTCGTCGATCAGGCGCGCGAGGTCGCCGGCCAGCGCGAGCGTCGAGGCGGGCCCGCCGACCACCAACGGCGACAGCACGGGACCCTTGGCCCAGGCGGCGACGAGCTGCGCCAGCGTCAGCCGCCGTTCGAGCTCGCCGAGACGCGGCGGAATGTCGAGCGGCGCAGTCCCGGTAAGCTGTTCGCTCTCGCCCGCGAAAGCAAGCTCGTCCTCGTCGATGTCGCCGAGCGCGACGATGCGCGGCAGCACGACGGCATCCGCCTTCATCTCGTCGAGAAAGATCTCGCGCACGACACGCATGGCGCGGCGGGTCGGTAGATACAGCGTGGCATCGGCCAGCCGTGCCGGTTCCTTGCGCGCCTCGAATCCCTCGACCAGCCGGCCGTCGAGCAGGCTCGAAACGACCGTGCGCAGGAACGGAACTGAGAGAGGAACGCTGAAAACGCGCATGGGCTGCCTGATTCGGGAATCAGGGCAATATAGGGAGGTGGGATCGAATGGTCATGGGTGGAGGAGGAGTCGTCCCCGCTCTCCCCCGTCATTCCGGGGCGATGCGAAGCATCGAACCCGGAATCTCGAGATTCTCAGGTGTGCAATTGCGCACCATAGTTCGCGCTCGCGCGCGCCCGGGAATGACAGGCGTTTACGCCACGCTCTCCAGAAACGCTTCTTCGGCGGCGTGCACGGCATCAGGCGTGCCGACATGCATCCAGACGCCGTCGAGGCGCAGACCAAACAGCCGTTCCTGCTCGTTCGCGCGATCGAACATCTTGGTCAGCGAGAATTCGCCCTTGGGTGCGTCCACGAAGATCGCGGGCGACATGATCGCCGCGCCAGCATAGACGAACGGAACGATCTCCTTTTCCTTGCGCTTGCGCAAGGCGCCGTCAGACAGCATGCCGTAATCGCCGCGGCCGCCATAGCCGATACTGGTCGCGGTCGGCGCCATAAGGAGCAGGATGTCCATTCGATCGGGATCGAAGTTTTCGGCGAGGCGCGTCAGGTTGGAGCGCACACCGTCGATCCACAGCGTGTCGGAATTGACATGGAAGAACGGCGCGTCGCCGAGCAGCGGCAGCGCCTTCACCACGCCGCCGCCGGTACCGAGCACCTGGTCGCGTTCGTCGGAGATGGTCACGCGCGGAAGCTGACGTGATGCGACGTGAGAGATGATCTGGTCCGGCAGGTAATGCACGTTGACCACGGCCTCGGTCACGCCCGCCTGACCGAGTTTGTCGAGGACGTGGTCGAGCAACGGCTGGCCAGCCACCGGCACCATCGGCTTCGGCATCTTGTCCGTCAGGGGGCGCATGCGCAGGCCGAACCCTGCGGCAAGCACCATGGCTTTGGTCGGTTTGACGGACATCCTTTGCTTTCTCAGATCTTTCGCATTCCCAGCAAATCTAGCACGGGACTTGATCAGCTGCACCGCGTCTCAACCGCCTTAACTACCCGCCGTGACGGTTGTACGACGGGTGTTGCCGTCACGCCCCAACGGCTGTGGAGCGCGACTTTTTCTTCTTTTCGCCGACCTTGAGGAAATTGACGCCGATCTGGTCGCCATTGACCCAAGCCAGTTCGCAACGACGATACGCGAGCCCGGTGGACGACAGCAGGAGAAAAAATTCCTTGAGGTGGAGGCCTTCCACCGAGCCGTCGATGGTCAGCTTGGCGCCGGTATCGGAGACGTCCTCCATGGTGCAGTCGCGCCGCCAGGTGCCGTCGATTCCCATCATCTGGGCCGGAACCCCGCGTTCGAAAACAACCCGGTTGTTGCCGCGCTGATCCGCTTTCACCGCCATCTGCCCTTGCTCCAAGCCCCGTAGATCCGGCTGCTTTGCCGCCAGAATATCGATATCTTGGCTAACAGCCGGTAAATCGCGCCTTGAATCAGGCGCGAGGGGGCGGGACGTTGGCAAGGTACCAGTCGCGCAACACGCCAAGCGCCGGATGCGCCAGCGAGCGCTGCAGATAGGTCCAGATCCGTGGCTGGTGACGCAGGTAATGAGGCTTGCCGTCGCGGCGATTGAGGCGGGCGAAGGTACCGAGCAGGCGCGTGTTCCGCTGCGCCGACATGATGGCGTAGAGCTCGGCAAAGCCCGCGGCGTCGAAGCCGGTGTCGTTCGCGCGCCGCGCCTTGATGTAACGCGACAGCAGCGTCAACTCGGTAGGCTCGGGCACGTCGATGCGGGCGTCCTGCAACAGCGAGACGACGTCGTAGGATTGCGGTCCGAGCACGGTGTCCTGGAAGTCGATCACGCCGACACGTTCAATACCGGCGCGGTTCTCGAGCCAGATCAGGTTGGGGGAATGGTAGTCGCGGATGACCCAGGTCTTCGGTGCCGCCAGCGGCTTCTTCAGCAGCTCGCGCCACATCGCGAAGAATTCCATGCGCCGTGCATCGCTTAGCGGCGCGTTGCGATCGGGCAGATACCATTGCGGCATCAGCCCGATCTCGATCAGCATCGCCTCGACGTCGAAGAGCGGGATGGCGTAGGTCCGCCCCGCCAGCGGCAGGATCTCCGGCAGCGTCTTGCCATGCAGTACGGCCAGCACGTCGATGGCGGCTTCGTAACGCTCGGCAATCGGCCGGGACGGATCGCCTTCAATCACGCCTTCGCTGCCGAAATCCTCGGTGATCAGGAAACCGTGCTCGAGATCGGAATGATGGATCGCGGGCGCGGAGATTCCTTGCGCGCGCAGGCCTTCGTCGATGGCGACGAACGGTCTTACGTTCTCGGCCAGATGTACCGCAGCACTGTAGGATTTTCCGTTGTACAGCGCCGCGCCGTCGGGCCTCTGCGGAAAATTCATGAGGATGACGATCTCGTCCTCGCGCAACAGCCGCGCATAGGAGCGGGTCGAGGCATCACCTGCCATGCGCCTGCGCGTTGCCGCCAAATAGCCGGATGCGCCGAGGAACTCTCGCAGCGCCTGCAGCCGCGCAACGACGGCCGCACCCTTGCCGTAACCGGTGAGGTCGGCGGCGCGCGCGTTCGAGCCCAGCGCGGGGCGATGGGTCAGTGCGATGTCGATGCGGTCTTGCGTCATCGTCGACGGCGCCCGCTCCGGCCACTCGATCAGCACCAGCGTGGCGTCCGGGAGCGGCGACAGTCCGATCTCCTCCAGCTCGCTCTCGTCCTCGACGCGGTAGAGATCGGCGTGCATGACCGGAAAGGGCGGCAGCTCATAGGCCTGCACCAGCGTGAAGGTGGGGCTCGGCACCTCCAGCTCCTCGTCGCCGGCGAGGTAGCGGATCAGGCTGCGCGCTGCCGCTGTCTTGCCGGCGCCGAGATCTCCGGTGAGGGTGATGACATCGCCGGGACCGACCAGCAGCGCGAGATCCGCCATCAACTGCGCAGTGGCCGTCTCGTTGTGAAGCGCGACGGAGAATGTGGTCGGCGCGCTCATTCGGCGGCGTCGCGGTGCGCCGCCTGGTCGGTCGGGAAGTCGCAGATCACGACCGTGCCCCGGCCGACGACCGAATCCACCCGGACCTTGCCACCATGCAGCTCGACGAAGGAGCGCACCAGCGACAGGCCGAGGCCGGCGCCGCGGTGACGCGAGCCCTGCGAGCGGCTTTCGAACCAGTTGAACACCTTGTCCTTCATGTCGGCAGGTATTCCAGGTCCGGAATCTGTCACGGTGAAGACGACGCTGCGCTCGGTCCGACGCGCGCTGATCCCGACGGTGGAATCCTGCGGAGAGAACCCGACGGCGTTGGCGAGGAGGTTGTAGAGTACCTGCACCACGCGTTTTTCATCACCGATGAAGCTGCCGACGTCGGGCGCGATCTCGATCTTGAGGCGGATCCGGTCGGTGGCGAGCCGGTCCTGGATACCCTCGGCGGCGAGCTCGATGGCCTTGCTGACGTCGACCTTCCCGAGTTCCAGTTTCATTGCGCCGGCGTCGATGGTCGCGAGATCGAGGATGTTGTTGGTGAGCGCGAGCAGCGCGTTGGTCGATTTGGTGACGTAATCGAGATATTCGGCCTGCTTCGGCGTCAACGGCCCGGTCGAGGGATCGCTGAGGAAATGCGCGAAGCCGATGATCGTGGTGAGCGGCGAGCGCAGCTCGTAGGAGACGTGGTGGACAAAATCCACCTTCATCTGGTCGGCGGCTTCCAGCGCCTCGTTGCGCTCGCGCAGCGCGCGCTCGACATTCTCGGTGTCGGTGATGTCCTGGAACGTCAGCATGGTGGCGCCGTCGGGCAGCGGCCGGATCATGCCGTCGAGGACGCTGCCGTCCCTGCGCTCCAGCTTCAGCGGCACGTCGGCGCGGTTCTCGATCGACGTGATGGCCTCGCGGATCTGGCGCCAGACCACGGGGTCGTCGAACAGCTGGTGGCACCAGCCTTCCACCGTCTGGATGTGCGGCTCGTCGCGCATGGCATCGCTCGACAGCTTCCACATCCGGACGAAGGCCGGATTGAACAGCTGCGCCTTGCCATTGCTGCCGAACACCGCGACGCCTTCGGCGAGGCTGTCCAGCGTCTCGCGCTGAACCCGGATCAGGCCGTCGAAGCGTCGGGCGAGGTCGAGGCTTTCGGTGACGTCGTCGAACAGGTAGGTGACGCCGCCTTCCGGATTCGGCGTGGTAACGACCGATAGCGCGCGGCCGTCGGGCAGGTACCAGGTGTCCTTGGCAGCCTCGATCGCGCGATAGGCTTCGTGCAGCTTGACCTTCCAGGCACGGAAATCCGGCTGCTCCGGCAGTTTGCGCGCGGCGCGGAGCTGATCGAGCACGCTGGAATCGTCGGGGTTGGCGTCAAGGAAAGTGCGGTCGAGGTCCCACAGCCGCCGATAGGAATCGTTGTAGAAGGCGAGGCGGCGCTGGCCGTCGAACACGGCAACGCCCGAGGAGAGCTGGTCGAGCGTGCGGCGATGCGCCTCCGCCATCCGCATCAGCGCCGAGTTCAGCGCATCCGCCTCGCTGGCATCGATCGCGATGCCGACGCTGCCCCGGCCGACATTGACGGCGCGCACATCGTAGATTCGCCGTTCACCGCCGATCACGATCGGCAGCCGCGAGGTGAAATCGGCGGCGTCCTTCAACCTCCGCTCCATCGCGGCGCGGTCGGCGCTGTCGAGCAATTCGAGCTTGCGCTCCTGGGCCTCGGCGACGCTGGTCGCCTCGGTGGCGCGCACATAGGCCGGGTTGGCGTAGGTGAGCGCGCCGTTCTCTCCCTTGGCCCAGATCGGCCAGGGGACGGCGGCGGCAAAGCCGCGCAGCATCTCGGTCTCGTCGGAGAGCGCCTTGTAGCGCAGATTGGTCTCGGCCAGATCTCGCCGCAGTCCGGACAACTCGCGAATGCGAACAATCGCCTGGCCGCCGATGGCGCGGCCCATGGCTTCCAGCGTATGGCCGTGCGCGGTGGTCACGGTCAGCTGGAACCCGTCGCCGCGCTCGCGCAGCGCATCGACCGCGTGGTCCATTTGCAGCGCCGGCTCGGGTGGCAGCCAGGTTCCGAACGCCAGCACGCGCTGCGGCGAGGAGTCGCGCGGCACCACCATGGAGATGTCGCCGGATATCTGGGCGCGGTCGTCTCCGGCCGGCCAGGAAATCAGGATCTGCGGCTCGGCAAACAGCAGCGCGCCGAAGCGGTCGGCCTGGAGCTGCAGTTCCCTGATCCGGGCGCGCAGCCGCGCCTCGCTCCTGACCGTGCGCACGCGTGTCCGCATCAACAGGATCGCCGCCATCACCGAGAAGCCGAGCAGGGCCAGCGCCGTGACCAGCACTGCGAGTTCCTGACGGTTGAAATCGAGCATGCTGGAGAGAGTGTCGATGAGGTCGGCAGCCTCAGCCGGCGCAGCCGGCAGCAGCGCTGCGAGAGCGCCTCCCACCAAGCCGTTGCGCGCCAACGATGTGCACGACAGCAGCGTCCGACGCATCGACACGATCACGCCTGACATAGTTGCCCCAAGACGCGGAATTCAAGACCGCACGAATCTACGCGCGCGGCGACCCCCGTCGCGCGCGAATCAAAGGACAATACCCTCACCGTGACTCCGCCGGTAAGAGTCCAGATCGTGAACGCGAAGGCGGCCCCACAAAAATGGCCGGCGCCGGGTTCCGGCTCACGTGATTCCTTGAGCGATTCGGCCGGAGGCGAACGAGCCGCGGCAATGGATTCGACCTGAAGCCGCAAGCGGAACGCAAAAAAGCCCCGGCTTGCGCCGGGGCCTCGATGCAGCAAAATGGATGATTTGCTTACTTGCTGTCGCGGTTCTTGAGCGCGGTGCCCAGAATGTCGCCGAGCGTCGCACCCGAATCGGAGGAGCCGTACTGTGCGATGGCTTCCTTCTCTTCGGCGACTTCGAGCGCCTTGATCGACACCTGGACCTTGCGGGCCTTCTTGTCGAACTGGATCACGCGGGCATCGACCTTCTCGCCGACGGCGAAGCGTTCGGCACGCTGGTCGTTGCGGTCACGTGCGAGCTCGGAGCGCTTGATGAAGGTCGAGAAGTCGGTCCCGGCGATCTTCACCTCGATGCCGCTCTCCTTCACTTCGAGCACTTCGCAGGTCACGACCGCGCCCTTCTTGACGTCGCCCGGCTCGGCGAAAGGGTCGCCTTCGAGCTGCTTGATGCCGAGCGAGATGCGCTCCTTCTCGACGTCCACATCGAGCACCACGGCCTTCACCATGTCGCCCTTCTTGTAGTTGTCGATCACCTGCTCGCCCGGAAGCTTCCAGTCGAGGTCCGAGAGGTGGACCATGCCGTCGACGTCGCCTTCGAGACCCAGGAACAGGCCGAACTCGGTCTTGTTCTTGACCTCGCCCTCGACCACCGAACCGGTCGGGTGACCTTCGACGAAGACCTCCCAGGGGTTGCGCATGGTCTGCTTGAGGCCGAGCGAGATGCGGCGCTTGACGGAATCGACTTCCAGCACCTGCACGTCGACTTCCTGCGAGGTCGACACGATCTTGCCGGGGTGCATGTTCTTCTTGGTCCACGACATCTCCGAGACGTGGATCAGGCCTTCGATGCCGGGCTCGAGCTCGACGAACGCACCGTAGTCGGTGATGTTGGTGACGCGGCCGGTGAAGCGGGCACCCAGCGGGTACTTGGCTTCGATGCCCTGCCACGGATCGTCCAAGAGCTGCTTCATGCCCAGCGAGATGCGGTGCGTCTCGTGGTTGATCTTGATGATCTTGACCTTCACGGTCTGGCCGATCGAAAGCACCTCGGTCGGGTGGTTGACGCGGCGCCACGCGATGTCGGTGACGTGCAGCAGGCCGTCGATGCCGCCGAGGTCGACGAACGCACCGTAATCGGTGATGTTCTTGACCACGCCGTCGATGACCTGACCCTCTTCGAGGTTCTGCACCAGCTCCTGGCGCTGCTCGGCGCGGGTCTCTTCGAGAACGGTGCGGCGCGACACCACGATGTTGCCGCGGCGGCGGTCCATCTTGAGGATCTGGAACGGCTGCGAGTTGTTCATCAGCGGCGCGACGTCGCGGATCGGACGAATGTCGACCTGCGAGCGCGGCAGGAAGGCCACGGCACCGTCGAGGTCGACGGTGAAGCCGCCCTTGACCTGGTTGAAGATGACGCCGTTGACCTTTTCGTTGTTCTGGAAGGCCTTCTCGAGCTTGCCCCAGCTCTCTTCACGGCGCGCCTTGTCGCGGGACAGCACGGCCTCGCCGAGGGCGTTCTCGATGCGATCGAGGAACACTTCGACCTCGTCGCCGACCTTGAGGTCGCTCTCACGGCCCGGGCCAGAAAATTCACGGAGGGCGACGCGGCCCTCGGTCTTCAGGCCGACGTCGATGACGGCCATGTCCTTTTCAATTGCAACCACCTTGCCCTTGATGACGGAGCTTTCCTGCAGGTTGCCGCCTGCGAAGGACTCGTCGAGCATCGCAGCGAAATCGTCGCGCGAGGGACTATAGGTATCAGCAGAAGTCGAAGCCATTTGTTCTCCAGTTGCGGATGTCTTGCCGGCCGTTGGGTTCATGGGCGCATCGCACGCGCAGTGTCGGAAGGTCCGCAAGACCTTCGAACGACCGCTGGTTGCCCCGGCCTTGTGACCAGAACAGCGGAAGCGGGCCGGCAGCGGCCCGCGCGTTCGATACGTGGAAAGCTTTGTCCGGAGCCTGGATCGCACCGTCCCAAACAGGGACGAAGAGTATCGACCTCAAAGGGCGGGAGCGGGCACTTCCTCCAATGACGGCGGCGGCTTAACCCCGCGACCGGCCCGCTCGGACAGCCTCGATAATGTCGATGGCGGCCCGGACGCCGCCTTCTATATCCAGTTGGGAGTTATCTAGCAAGTAAGCATCGGGAGCCGGCTTTAAAGGCGCGATCGGCCGGTTCTTGTCGCGTTCGTCGCGCTGGATGATGTCGGCGAGCACGGCCGCCTCGTCCGCCTCCTCGCCCCGCGCCCTCGCCTCCATGGTTCGGCGGCGGGCGCGAACCCTGGGGTCGGCGACGACGAAGATCTTCACGTCCGCATCGGGGCAGATCACGGTTCCAATGTCGCGGCCGTCCAGGACCGCGCCCGGCGGATCGGCCGCGAATTGCCGCTGGAAGTTGACAAGAACCTCGCGAACCCTGGGAATCGCCGAGACGATCGAGGCACCCTCGCCGGCCTTCTGGGTCTTCAGCGCGGGATTGCCGAACTTTTCCGGGTCGAGTTCCAGCGCGGCCTGCACCGCGGCCGCCTCGTCGCGGAGATCGTGACCTGATTGCATCAGGGCATAGGCCACCGCGCGATAGATCACGCCGGTATCGAGGTGGCGATAGCCATAATGGTGGGCAAGGCGCTTGCCGAGCGTCCCCTTGCCCGAGGCCGCGGGCCCGTCGATGGCGATGATCATGTCACTCAAGCCTTGGCTGTCTGCGGCTCGCGCGCGCGTCGCAATGGCCGCTCTTCGGTAAAGATATTGCGGGACGCGAATTCGGCGGGACTCGCAAAGGTGAGATACTCCCGCATTGCGTCGGACGAGGACGACGCGGTGAACCACGGCTCGGCAAGGCGCCGGGCGGGATTGCAAACCCGGGCAGGTACCCGGCCAAGGCGGCGTTGCTTGGCCAGAGTGGTATCTTGTGGCGCGCCAGCGCGTATGAGAGCTACGGCTTCAGCGAGGGTTTTTGGGCGCATCCCACCTCCTCACAGCATGAGGTCGCGGTCGAAGGCTACGCTCATAGCCGCGGCCTCATAAAAACTCCGCCCCTAGCGAACGCATCATCGGAATGAAATCCGGGAAGCTGGTGGCGATGAAGGCGGTGTCGTCGACGGTCACGGGCTGGTCGGAGGCGCAGCCCATCACCAGCGCCGACATCGCGATGCGATGATCCATGTGGGTCGCGACCGT
Organism: Bradyrhizobium sp.; assembly: GCA_035575945.1. Lineage (GTDB taxonomy): Bacteria > Pseudomonadota > Alphaproteobacteria > Rhizobiales > Xanthobacteraceae > Bradyrhizobium. The sequence goes on from DATLXF010000017.1 coordinate 512,596, forward strand.
GCCGCCGCCGGGGACATGGCCGCGGCCCTCGACGATCAGGTCGTCGCCGGCGACCTCGACCTTGACGCCGTTGACGCGGAGCATGGCGGCGGTGGCTTCGAGCCGGTCGGACTCCTTGACGCGCAGCTCCTGCAGGCCACGCATGATCGTTGTGCCTTCGGCGAAGGCGGCCGCCACCGCCAGCACCAGATACTCGTCGATCATCGAGGGCGCGCGCTCCGGCGGCACCTCGACGCCGCGCAGCTTCGAGGCGCGCACGCGCAAGCGCGCCATCGGCTCGCCGGCATCGCCGCGCACCTCGCTCTCCTCGATGGAGGCGCCCATTTCGCGCAGCGTGGTGAACAGGCCGGTGCGCAGCGGATTGGTCATGACGTCGGACAGCACGACGTCGGAGCCCTCGACGATCAGCGCCGCAACGACCGGGAAGGCCGCCGACGAGGGATCGGCGGGCACCACGACATTGGCGCCATGCAGTTCGGGCTGGCCGACCAGCGTGATGCGACGGCCGTGCTGGCCTTCCTGGACCGAGTTGATGTCGGCGCCGAAATGCCTCAGCATCAGCTCGGTGTGATCGCGGCTGGCCTCGGTCTCGATCACCGTCGTGGTGCCGGGCGCGGCGAGGCCCGCCAGCAGCACGGCCGATTTGATCTGGGCCGAGGCGACCGGGGTCGTGTAGGTGATCGGCAGAGGGTCCCGCGCGCCCTGGAGCGTCAGCGGCAGGCGGCCGCCCTCGCCGCCCGTGGTGACCCTGGCACCCATCTTTTCCAGCGGATCCAGGATCCGGCGCATGGGGCGGCTGCGCAGCGAGGCGTCGCCATCGAACACCGCCGAGATCGGACAGCCGGCGACGGCGCCCATGACCAGCCGGCAACCGGTACCGGAATTGCCGAAATCCAGCGGCGCCTTGGGCTGGGCGAAACCGCCGACCCCGACGCCATTGACCGTCCAGGCGAAATCACCTGTGCGCTCGGCTTTGGCGCCCAGTGCCTGCATGGCTTTGGCGGTGTTGAGGACGTCCTCGCCCTCGAGGAGGCCCGAAATCCTGGTCTCGCCCACCGCGAGCGCGCCCAGGATCAAGGCGCGGTGAGAGATCGACTTGTCTCCCGGCACCCGTACTTTCCCGGTCAGGGGACCGCTGGCGCGAGACTGCAGCGGTCTCGGTTGGTCGGAATGGGTCAAGATTGTGTCCTTGGATACGCCTTTGCGGGTCGGGGCGCACGTACCACATGGTCGGTGTCCCGTCACGGGCATGTCGTTCTCCCGTAATGCGCTATTGACAGCGGGCCGCCAACTAGCCAAGTGAAGCACCGCTTTTCAGACATTCCCAGGATTCCTGCCGTGGCCAAGTCCGAACTCGGAACCAAACGCATTTGCCCGACCACGGGCAAGAAGTTCTATGACCTCAACAAGAATCCGGTGATCTCGCCCTATACCGGCGAAGTGGTGCCGATTGCGCCGATCGCACCTGCACGTGCCTCCCGCGGCGCCGAGGCTCGCAATATGGCCCAGGATACCACGCCCGAGCCGGCCGAGGCCGAAGAGTTGGTGTCGCTCGAGGAGGCCGATGCCGAGGAGAACACCGGCAAGGTCAAGGCCGTGGTGCCGGAATCTGAAGACGATATCGAGGTCGACGAGACCCTCGACGACGATGATGACGACGATTCGACCTTCATTCCCGACGAGGAAGAAGGCGATGAGGACGTGACCGACATCATTGGTGACGTCGGAGGTGATGAAGAGACTTGAGATCAGCCCTGATCTGTGAAAAAGGGTGCACCGCGCGAGTCGAGAAGGCTCGCCGGTCCGGGGTGATCAACCAGGATCACCCGGTTAGGGACTAAGGGGCCATAGCTCAGCTGGGAGAGCGCTTGCATGGCATGCAAGAGGTCGGCGGTTCGATCCCGCCTGGCTCCACCAGCCTTCGCTCGCTTCGCGAGCTTCGGCTCGGCAAGCCTGGGGAAGTCCCTCGTAGCGAAGTGCGCGAAGGCTGCCGCGGCGTAGCCCGCAGGGCGAAGCCGGGCTTCACAAGACAAAATGCGGATATAAGCTCCTCCCTCGGTGAGTGGGGAGAGTGCGGTGAAGTACGTCTACATCCTCGAGAGCCTCGATACCCTGCACTACTATGTGGGCATCACCGACGACTTGCGCGCCCGTCTGGCAAAGCACAATGCCGGCGAGGTACCTCACACCTCGAAATACGGACCTTGGCGTCTCAAGACATACGTTGCGTTCAGCGATGAGAAACAGGCCCTCGCGTTCGAAAGATATTTGACGTCGGCGTCCGGCCGCGCCTTCGCCAAAAAGCGCCTCTAGCACCCCCCCTAATCCCCGATCACCGCATTCAGCTGGTCCCTCAGCGCCACAATCTCGTCCTTCATCGCCACCAGCTCCGCCACCGAGCAATCCGATGCCGCCAGGATCGAGTGCGGCACGCTGCGCGCCTTCTCCTTCAGAGCATGGCCCTGCGGCGTCAGCGCAATCAGCACCTGACGTTCGTCGGCACGCGAACGGGTGCGCTTGACGAGATGGGCGGCCTCGAGCCGCTTGAGCAGCGGGGTCAGCGTGCCCGAATCCAGGAACAGCTTCTCGCCGATCTCCTTCACCGGCACGTCGTCGCGCTCCCACAGCACCAGCATCACCAGATATTGCGGATAGGTCAGGCCGAGCCGGTCGAGCAGCGGCTTGTAGACGCGGTTGAAGGCATGCGCGGCCGAGTAGACCGCGAAGCAGATCTGGTTGTCGAGGCGAAGCGGGTCCACCGCCGTTGATTTCCGGGCCATGAGAATCTCGCATGTTCTTCCCTCATTCTGGGGCCGGCCGGCGGCACATTCAATTGCGAACAATTAAATGTGAGGCGCGCCGATTTCGATTGCGCACAATCTAATTGCCGGCCATATGGATCGCACCCTAACCTCAGCCCCAAGGGAGACCACCATGTCCGTGAACGTCCTCTACAAGACCAGCGCCAAGGCGACCGGCGGCCGCGACGGCCATGCCGCGACCCTCGACGGCGCGCTCGACGTCAAGCTGGCCACGCCGAAGGAGCTCGGCGGCGGTGGCGGTGCCGGCAACAATCCCGAGCAGCTGTTCGCGGCCGGCTATGCCGCCTGCTTCATCGGCGCAATGAAGTTCGTGGCCTCCCAGGGCGGCCCGAAGGTGCCTGCTGACGCCTCCGTCACCTCGACCGTCGGCATCGGCCCGCGCTCGGAAGGCGGTTTTGGCCTCGACATCGATCTTGCCGTCTCGCTGCCCGGCCTTGCCCGCGCGGAGGCCGAGGCGCTGGTCGAGAAGGCTCACCAGGTGTGCCCGTACTCCAACGCCACGCGCGGAAACGTGGACGTGCGCCTGACGGTCGTCTGACCGGAACTGGCCGGGCTGGCCCGGGGTCCCCCTCGGGCCGGCCGCTTCCGTCCGATTTGCCGTGCCGCCGCATGACCGCGCGTCGGCGCATAAGGCCCCACGCGCGGCGCCATTGCTGGCGCAAACAAACCTCGCTAGGCCTGTCATCCGATGATCGACACAGGGAAGCGAAGGCATGACTGAAGCAGCAACGGGCGCCATGAGCGGATTGCGCGTGATCGATCTGACGCGCGTGCTCGGTGGACCCTACTGCACCCAGATCCTCGCCGACCACGGCGCGGACGTGATCAAGGTCGAGCCGCCCGCGGGCGACGAGGTGCGCGAATGGGGCCCTCCGTTCCATGAGGAGGACGCGGCCTATTTCGTCGGCATCAACCGCAACAAGCGCTCGATCGGCCTCGACCTCGCCTCCGAGGGCGGCCGCGCCGTGTTGCTGAAGATGCTGGAGACCGCCGACGTCCTGATCGAGAACTTCAAGCCGGGCACGCTGGAGAAATGGGGCATCGGCAACGAAATCCTCAGCATGAAATTCCCGCGCCTCGTGCATTGCCGGATCTGCGGCTTCGGCGCCGACGGACCGCGCGGCGGCAATCCCGGCTATGACGCCATCATCCAGGCCATGACAGGCATGATCGCGGCGACCGGCTCGCCCGAGAGCGGGCCGATGCGGATCGGCGTGCCCCTGGTCGACATCACCACCGGGCTCTACGCCGCGATCGGCATCCTGATGGCGCTGTCGGAGCGCCAGCGCTCGGGCAAGGGCCAGTTCCTGGAGACGACGCTGTACGAGACCGGGCTTGCCATCATGCATCCGCACACCGCGAACTATTTCATGCACGGCAAGCCGCCCGGTCTCACCGGTAACGAGCATCCGAACCTCGTACCTTACGCGATCTTCCCGACCAAGACCGACGACATCTTCATCGGCGTCGGCAATGACGGCACCTTCCGCAAGCTGGCGAAAGAGATCGGCAAGCCCGAACTCGGCACCGATCCGCGCTTTGCCCGCAACAAGGACCGCATCGCCAATCGCGAAGCGCTGCGCGCCGAACTCGCCGCCGTGTTCAGCCAGCACGAGGCCGAGCCGCTCTGCAACCGCTTGCTCGCGGCGGGCCTGCCCGCAGGTCCCGTGCAGAAGATCGACCAGGCGTTGACCAACCCGCACACTCTCGCGCGCGGCGACATTATCGAGAAGGACTGGTACAAGGGCGTGGCGTCGCCGATCCGGCTCGACCGCAGCAAGCCGAGCCTGCGCCGCGTGCCGCCGAAATTCAGCCAGCACGCGGCCGAGGTGCTGGGCGAGTTCGGCTACTCCAAGGCCGAGATCGACGCGATGGTCGAAAAAGGCACGGTCTGCGGTCCCGAACGGAAGCGCTGACGCAATCGGACGTGATCGAGCAGCTAGCGCAGGTGCGCTCCCTCCCCGCTCGCGGGGGAGGGTTGGGGAGAGGGTGTCTCTGCATTGGGACAATCCCCCAGAGGAAAGAGCCCTCACCCGCGCCTACGGCGCGACCTTTCCCGCAAGCGGGAGAGGTTTCTGAGCCCGCGGCTAGTTACTTCACATCAACCAATGCCGCACTGCGGCGCGGGCACGAGAGTGCAGCGCGAACTCAACAAGCTACCCGCGGCGTCCTCGCCGATTTGACGGCTTCCCATTGGCAGCGCTTGCCGCTTTCGTTTCTCCCGCTTACACAGTCATGTGAACGTCATATGGCGCTGCTAGCGCAAGCGCTTCTTTAGTGACGGGCAAGGGAGGTTTTCTTGATGGCTCTTCGACATCTTGGCACGGCTGCGGCTGTTGCACTTGCGGTTGGGCTCGGCGCTTCGCCGGCTCTGGCCGTGACGGAAATCCAGTGGTGGCATGCGATGACCGGTGCCAACAACGACGTCATCGTCAAGCTCGCCAACGACTTCAACGGCGCCCAGAGCGACTACAAGGTGATCCCGACCTACAAGGGCAACTACGCCGACACGATGAACGCCGGCATCGCCGCGTTCCGCGCCGGCAACGCGCCGCACATCATGCAGGTGTTCGAGGTCGGCACCGCCACCATGATGGCTGCAACCGGCGCCGTGAAGCCGGTCTACAAGCTGATGCAGGACGCCGGCGAGAAGTTCGACCCCAAGGCCTATCTGCCTGCGATCACCGGTTACTACTCGACCTCGAAGGGCGAGATGCTGTCCTTCCCCTTCAACTCGTCGTCGACGGTGATGTGGGTCAATCTCGACGCGCTGAAGAAAGCCAATGTCGAGATCCCGAAGACCTGGCCGGACGTGTTCGACGCCGCCAAGAAGCTGAAGGCGGCCGGTCACGCCACTTGCGGCTTCTCCAACTCCTGGATCACCTGGGTCAATCTCGAGCAGCTCTCCGCCTGGCACAACGTGCCGCTGGCCACCAAGGCCAACGGTCTCGACGGCTTCGACACCGTGCTCTCCTTCAACGGCCCGGTCCAGGTCAAGCATCTCGAAAACCTGGTCGAGCTCCAGAAGGACAAGACCTACGATTATGCCGGCCGCACCAACACCGGCGAAGGCCGCTTCACGTCGGGCGAATGCCCGCTCTACCTGACCTCGTCGGCGTTCTTCGGCAATGTCAAGGCGCAGGCCAAGTTCGCCTTCACCGCGGTGCCGATGCCCTATTATCCCGACGTCAAGGGCGCGCCGCAGAACTCGATCATCGGCGGCGCCTCGCTCTGGATCATGGGCGGCAAGTCGGCCGAGGAGTACAAGGGCGTGGCGAAGTTCCTGACCTTCCTCTCCGATACCGATCGTCAGGTCTACATCCACAAGTCGTCCGGCTATCTGCCGATCACCAAGGCGGCGTATGAGAAGGCCAAGGCGGAAGGGTTCTACAAGGACCAGCCCTATCTCGAGACCCCGCTGCTCGAGCTGACCAACAAGGAGCCGACCGAGAATTCGCGCGGCCTGCGCCTCGGCAACATGGTGCAGCTCCGCGACGTCTGGGCGGAAGAAATCGAGCAGGCGCTGGCCGGCAAGAAGACCGCCAAGCAGGCGCTGGATGCGGCCGTCGAGCGCGGCAACACCATGCTGCGCCAGTTCGAAAAGACCGCCGTCAAGTAAGGCGACGGGCGGCAGGCCGGTCGCCCGGCCTGCCGCTCCGGGGCATCATGCAGAAGCAAGCCATTTTCCAGTCGAAGCTGTTGCCCTATGCGCTGGTTGCGCCGCAGCTCGCGATCGTCCTGATTTTCTTCTACTGGCCGGCCTTGCAGGCCTTCATCCAGTCCTTCCTGCTCCAGGACGCGTTCGGCCTGTCGACCAGCTTCGTCTGGTTCGAGAATTATATCGACCTGTTCAGGGAGCCCGCCTATTTCGAGGCGATCCTGCGCACATTCTTCTTCTCGTTCGCGATCGCGGTGTCGTCGCTGTCGTTTGCGCTGCTGCTCGCGGTGATGGCGGACAAGCCGCTGCGGGGATCGACGCTATACCGAACCCTTCTGATCTGGCCCTATGCGGTGGCGCCGCCCGTCGTCGGCGTGCTCTGGATCTTCATGCTGCATCCCTCGCTCGGCGTGCTCTCGCGCTACCTGCGCGCACTCGGCGTCGACTGGAATCCGCTGCTCGACGGCAACCAGGCCGCGGCCCTGATCATCCTCGCCGCCGCCTGGAAGCAGATATCCTACAATTTCCTGTTCTTCCTCGCCGGCCTGCAGAGCATCCCCCGGAGCGTGATCGAGGCTGCCGCGATCGACGGCGCCCGCCCGATGCGGCGGTTCTGGACCGTGATCTTCCCGTTGCTGTCGCCGACCATCTTCTTCCTCCTGGTCGTCAACATCGTCTACGCCTTCTTCGACACGTTCGGCATCATCGACACCATGACCCGCGGCGGTCCGGGCAAGTCGACCGAGACGCTGGTCTACAAGGTCTATACCGACGGCCTGCTCGGCGGAAACCTCGGCAGCTCCGCGGCGCAATCGGTGATCCTGATGATCATGGTGATCGTGCTGACGGGCATCCAGTTCCGCTTCGTCGAACGCAAGGTGACCTACTGATGGTCGAGGAAGAAGGCTTCCGGCGCTACGTTGCCCACCTCATCCTCTGGATCGGGATCGCGATCGTCGCCTTCCCGGTCTACCTCGCCTTCGTCGCGTCGACCCAGGACAACGCGGTGATCGCCAACGGCCAGATGTCGCTGCTGCCCGGCGGCCACTTCTTCGAGACCTACTATCAGACGATCTTCGTCGGTACGAGCGGCTCGACCCGCGAGCCGGTCGGCAATATGATGCTGAACTCGCTGGTGATGGCGCTCCTGATCGCGGTCGGCAAGATCGCGATCTCGATCATCTCGGCCTACGCGATCGTGTATTTCCGCTTTCCGTTCCGGATGGCGCTGTTCTGGCTGATCTTCATCACCTTGATGCTGCCGGTCGAGGTGCGCATCTATCCGACCTACAAGATCGTTGCCGACCTGCACATGCTCGACAGCTATGCCGGCCTGTCGCTCCCGCTGATCGCCTCGGCCACCGCGACGCTGCTGTTCCGCCAGTTCTTCATGACGGTCCCGGACGAGCTCCTGGAGGCCTCCCGCATCGACGGTGCGGGCCCCTTCCGTTTCTTCTGGGATACGCTGCTGCCGCTGTCGCGCACCAACATGGCGGCGCTGTTCGTCATCCTGTTCATCCTCGGCTGGAATCAATATCTCTGGCCGCTCTTGATCACCACGCGCGACGACATGCAGACCATCCAGATCGGCATCCGCAAGATGATCACCACCACCGACGCGTTGACCGAATGGCCGATCGTGATGGCCACAGCCGTGCTGGCCATGCTGCCGCCGGTGCTCGTCGTCGTCGCCATGCAGAAGCTGTTCGTGCGCGGACTGGTCGAGACGGAAAAGTGAAGATGGCGAATAGTGAGTGGCGCGTAGCGAATGGGGTCGCTGCCTCCGCACTATGCATGACACCTTCCCCATTCGCAATTCACCAGTCGCTACTCGCCGGTGCAACCCATGGCTAACGTCACCCTGCGCAACGTCCGCAAGACCTATCCCGGCGGCTTCGAGGCCATCAAGGGCGTCGACGTCGATGTCGGCGACGGACAGTTCTGCGTGCTGGTAGGCCCTTCCGGCTGCGGCAAGTCCACGCTGCTGCGCATGGTCGCGGGGCTGGAGACGGTCACCGGCGGCGAGATCGACATCGGCGGCCGGATCGTCAACGGCGTAGAGCCCGCCGACCGCGACATCGCCATGGTGTTCCAGAACTACGCGCTCTATCCGCATATGAGCGTCTACAACAACATGGCCTATGGCCTGCGCAACCGCGGCATGAAGGAAGCCGAGATCAGGACCCGCGTCGACGAGGCCGCGCGCATCCTCGAGCTCACGTCGATGCTGGAGCGCAAGCCGCGCCAGCTCTCCGGCGGCCAGCGCCAGCGCGTCGCCATGGGCCGCGCCATCGTGCGCCAGCCGAAAGTTTTCCTGTTCGACGAGCCGCTCTCCAACCTCGATGCGAAGCTGCGCATCGCGATGCGGGTCGAGATCCGCAAATTGCAGCGCCGGCTCAACACCACGTCGATCTACGTCACCCACGACCAGCTGGAAGCGATGACGCTCGCCGACATCCTCGTCGTGATGAACGGCGGCCAGGTCGAGCAGGTCGGCAATCCCCTCGATATCTACGAGAAGCCGGCGACGACCTTCGTCGCCTCCTTCATCGGCGCACCGCCGATGAACCTGATGTCGACACGACCCGAGGAGATCCGCTCGCAACTCGCCGGGAGCGCCGCGGCCGACGCCGGCATTCTCGGCATCCGCCCGGAAGACTTCGTCATCACCGACGAAACCCCGGCCGGCGGCGTCGCGCTGCCGCTCACCGTGGAAGCGATCGAGCGCGTCGGCGCCGAGACCTTCGTCTACGGCTCGCGCGAGCAGGAGGAGCAGCGCATCGCCGCCACACCCGGCGAGCTGCCGCCCGGCGAGATCATCGTTCGCATTCCCGGAACCGACGCCCCCGCGATCGGCACGAGGATCCGCGTCGCGGCGGTCCGGGCGAAGCTGCATCTGTTCAGCGCCGACGGGCGGACGCGGCTCGAGGCCTGAGGGCTCCCAACACAAGTGCGAAAACAACCCCATGCACAGTAGAAGGGGGTTTGTTTTCGTTGGAGAAATTTTTGCGATTCGTCATGCCCGGGCTTGTCCCGGGCATCCAAGCTCTCGGTATCGCCAAGCAAGGTCGTGGATGGCCGGGACAAGCCCGGCCATGACGCAGCTGAGGTTATGTCGAGCCTCTCGACGGCGGAATCGGCCGATCCACAGCCTCCCGGCTACCTGCTTGAACCCACAGCGGAACGTGCCCATATTGCTGCTCAAGGGGTGCCAGTACGGGCCCCGACACACCAAAGTCGCTTCTGCGAGGACTTTGTAAACTATGTCTCGTGTTCCAACGCTCTCCAGTCCCTTCCTGCTGGGCTTCGACGAGATCGAGCGAGTGCTCGACCGCGTCGTCAAAGGCGCCGACGGCTACCCTCCCTACAATATCGAGAGGTGCGGCGGCGCGGACGGCCAGCCCGAGCGTTTGCGCATCACGCTGGCGGTCGCCGGATTCACCCGCGACCAACTCGATGTAACCATTGAGGAAAACCAGCTCGTGATCCGCGGGCGGCAGCAGGACGACAAGTCCCGGCAGTACATCCATCGCGGCATCGCCGCGCGCCACTTCCAGCGCACCTTCGTGCTGGCGGAGGGGATGCTGGTGCTGGGCGCGGATCTGAAGAACGGGTTGTTGTCGATCGATCTGGCCCGGCCCGAGCCGGAAAGGATCGTTAAGACAATCGCTATCAATGAGCACGAATAATGGAACGAGTAGCGGACTCGACCGCTTAGTGTTCCAGAGGAGTCGAGACCATGAGTGAAGGTCACGTTGCGTTCGAATACGAAGCCAAGAACGTCTCTCCGGAGACGCTGGCGACCTTGGGCGAAGGCCATATCGCCTATGTGAAGCAGATCCGTTCCGAGGACGTGCCGGACCTGTTCCCCGAGGCGCCCAAGATTGCGCCGGGCCTCAAGCTTTTCGCGCTCCATGCCGCCGACGGCACGCCGATCATGCTGACCGACAGCCGGGAAGCGGCGGTCGCGAATGCCTGGAGCAACGAGTTGCAAGCGGTGAGCGTGCACTGAAGCACGCGCGTCGCACGATTAGGGTTTTGGCGGGCATGCCTTCGCACGAAGGCGTGCCCGTTTTGCGTTTCGAGCAAGAAGATTAGCGAAGCCCGCGGAAGCAGCCGATGACGCCCAAGAAAGCGAAGCATTGGATCATCCTGAGTCGTGGCCAAAACAACGAAATTGACTAAGGCAATCGCATACCTGACGACGTGAAGTGCGGCCAATGTCGGCTGACAAGGACAGCGACAAGCGCCAGCGGGCGGCGATCGAGGCGTTTGCGAAGCGGGCCAGACCCGATCGAGAGCCGGCCGCGGGGTTTTCGGCATTGCTCGACAGCATCGAGTCCAATGGCGTGCGGGTTCTCGGCCGGCTCAACGCGACCTGCCGTGTGTGCGACGACCCAGCGTCACATTTGTTTCTCCGATCGGATCTACGAGAGTTTTCTGGCCCATCCCCGATCGGTTCTAGACAGTGGAGATTTCAGTGGCGAACCATTCACGCTTCAAGTCCATGGTCGCAATTGGAGCCGCCGGCGCGGCCTTCTCAATCGATCCATGCGTCGGCTAATTGGCTACGTCCTGCTTGATGCCGTCACACCCATTCGTCCGGAATCGGTGATCACTGCGTTTCGTGCGCGTCACCCTCATGTGTCCATTGGATTAGCCGCCAGCGCCGATGCCGGAAAGGGCGTGGCGATGACGGTGCAATGTGACGGCGAACCGATCATCGTGATGTCGATGCCCATGCCCCTCCCAAAGGAGGAATGGGAGAGGCCCAGCCTGCGGGCTTCCGTCCAGTGGCCCGAAGCCCCATCGGTCTTCGCCAGGCATGGTGCCCACCTCGTGGTGGCAACTCTGGCGGAGCCGTCGGATCGGCTGAAGGCGGCGCGCTGCATGGCCGGCGTGATCGGCGCACTGATCGCGGCTGTACCGGGCTGCCGTGGCGTATTTTGGGAAAGTCTGGTCGCGCACTCGGCAGCAGCTTGGCTCGAAGCAAGCCGGGACGCATTCGCGCCCTATCCTGCATTCCCGTATCCCTTGTGGGTAAGCCTGCACGTTCACCGTGATGGTGGGTGGGTCGGCGTGATCACCTTTGGTTTGTCGTCCTTCGTCGGAAGAGAGATTGAGCTGGAACCGCAGGACGCAGATGTTGCGCAGGCACTGCACAGAGCAGCAGGGCTCGCAGTCTATCTGATGCAACACGGTGCCGTGCTGAATGATGGCGACACTTTCGGCGCGACCGCGGCTGAGCGCATTCGCGTGCGGCACGTCATGTCAAAGAGGGTGCTAGGCCTGGCGGTGCTGCACGCCACAGGAGTGCGCGAGCCAATTAAGGCCAAGGTGCGCAAACGGTTTTTCGAGATTTCACCGAGCTGGGCTGGAGCCTTTACCGTTGGGTTGGGGACGGAAGGTGAGGGGGCATTGCTACCACTCACTAGTGCAATATGTTTCGCCGGCCTTGAGACGTTGTACGGGCATCCGACCCCATCATCGGCTCAGTTCGGGTTTCATAAGCGGCCCAACGCGATCCCCGACATGGTGCATGCGACCGGCGACGTGCCGATCGTCACCGCAGCGTTCAAGACCGTCGTCGAACGACTCGCACCCGGCGAGGCGGAGTTTCGCCCGTTCGCGATGCGTTGGCCGGATGACGAGCCGGTGGCGGGCGAATGGTATCTAATGAACGTTCTGAATATCGTCGATTGTTTCGATTTCGAGCGCATGGGCAAGAAGCGGCCGCCCGTTCCGACGCAATGGGTTTCAGGCGGCGCCATGACGCCACTTGAGACATGGTTGCAGACCCGTATCGATCAACACCCACAGTCGCGGCCAGTTTACATTGATCCGCGATCGGTGGGCGCGCTTCAGATCTGGCGGCCGTTGTTTCGATCACATTCGCTCTATTGCACAAGTGAGATTCTCAAGGCCTTGAAGGCAGCGGGCGTGCGGCGCTTGCATGCCGAGCGGCTCGGCACCCGCGATGATCCAACCCCAATGATCGATTGGGACGCGATGGGGACACCGCTACAGTTCAAGGAGCGGCAACATCCATGAGATAGTCAAACCAAGGTTTTACTGGACGAGTTCAGAGAGAGCGGACGCAGAACGCAGAGCTACTGCCCCGGTCCATAACGACATCGATGCATCCCAAACCCAACTCGCCATTACGACCGGTACACAAAACCTGTACACACCCGGTCACCGGAATGGCTCAAAGGCCCAGCAGAAGCAGCGAAGTTGACCGGTGGCGATCCAGTCCTTTCCTGGGCACTGCTCTTCTAGACCCTCGCATCTATTGGCTTGCCTGCAGGGTGGCATTCGTGAACAAGGCCACATCGCCTATGTGAAGCAGATACCCTCCGAGGACGTTCCGGGCCTGTTCCCCGAGGCGCCCAAGATCGCGCCGGGCCTCAAGCTGTTCGCGCTCCATGCCGCCGACGGCACGCCCATCATGCTGACCGACAGCCGCGAAGCCGCGGTCGCGAATGCCTGGAGCAACGAGTTGCAAGCGGTGAGCGTGCACTGAAGCGCGCGCGTCGCACGAATAGGGTTTCAGCGGGCATGCCTTCGCACGAAGGCGTGCCCGTTTTACTTTGACGTCGAATTCGGATACTCTAAAATCTGGTTAATCTGACCAGAAAGCGCGGCATGACGGCACGACGTCCCTCTTCCAAGAAGGGCTCCCGGTCCGGGCGATGGAGTCTTCAGGATGCGAAAACGCATCTGAGCCAGATTGTCAGAGAGGCCCAACGCTCCGGCCCGCAGCGCGTGACGCTGCACGGAAAGGATGCCGCGGTTGTCATCGCGGCGGAGGAGTTTGATCGCCTCCAGCGGCCCATCAGTGGCCGCGACATCGTTGCCGCCCTTGCCAAGTCTCCGTTGGACGACCTGGAATTCGATCGCCTGTCGGTCAAGTCCAAGGTTCGGGATGTCGAGCTTTGAGAGGTTGGCTGCTCGATACCAACGTGGTTTCAGAGCTACGCAGGCCAAAGCCTAACTCTGGCTGCGCGAATTTTGTCACCAACCAGACAGGCGACGATCTCTACATAACGGAGGTCACGTTCGCTGAAATCGTCTATGGCATCGAACAACTCTCCGACCCGGCTCGGCGCGCCGATCTCCAATCGTGGCTGGATAACATCCTTCGACCGCTCTTCGCGGGTCGGGTCCTTGCCATCACCGAAGGCGTGATCGTGCGATGGAAAACGATGATCGTTGAAGGCCGCAAGCGCCGCCATACGTTCAGCCAACCAGACCTGTTCATCGCTGCCATCGCCGCCCTTCAGGATCTGGTTGTGGTTACACGCGACGTCGATGAGTTCGTCGAAGCTCGCGTCCCAGTGTTCAATCCGTGGACGCACAGGTTCTACCGTCACGGCAAGGAGACGCTCGTGCGGCCACCCGTATCGTTAGAGGCGATCGCCAAGCTATAGCGGAAGTGGCCACTGGAAGCTGGGAAGCAGGCCGCAGCGCCACTCCACCCGCCGATCATGCTGATCGACAGCCGGCAAGCCGCGGTCGCCAACGCCTGGAGCGTGCCCGCTTCGTTTGAGCGGTTCGCGTCGGCATCATGCACGATGCGGCGGCATTGGCGGTTGGCTCCCTCCCCCGCTTGCGGGGGAGGGTCGGGGAGAGGGTGTCTCCGCGTGGGGGTTATCGATGATTTGCCGAGTATGTGCCTGCGCGGTGAGAGCCCTCTCCCGCAAGCGGGAGAGGCAGAGCACGCCCACGGTCCTCTCGTGACATCCATATCGATTCCCTCATGCGCGCACGCGACCGTCATCAATCCGTGATTTGACATTTCGTTCGCGTTTGTCAAATCTGACAAAATGCAGGCCAAGGCCCCTCCCCAGGACCGGATCCTCGACGCCGCCTTGCGCGTGTTCCGGCGCCACGGCTTCCGCCGCTCCTCGATCGAGCTGGCGGCGGAGGAAGCCGGGCTGACCCGGCAGGCGCTCTATCATCACTTCGCCTCCAAGGAGGCGCTGTTTCGCGCCGTGCTCGAGCGGATCTACGCCCAGGGGCTCGCTGCCGAAATCGCGGCCGCGAAGGCGGCGGAAGACGCGGGCCTCGAGCTTGCCGACATCCTGGTCGCCGAGATCGGCGCGCGAATGCAGTCGCTGCTGGCTTCGCTCAAGGACTCGCCCCATACCGAGGAGCTGTTCTCCGAGCACCTCGCGCAGGCGCGCGACCTCTACCAGAGCTATTCCAGCCGTTTCGCCGAGGAGATCGCGACCACGATCGCGCGGGTGTGCCGCAAGCGAAAGCTCAAGCTCGAAAGCGGCGTCAGCGCGCGCGAGCTCGCGCGCTGCGTCGAGATGGCGGTCCACGGCACCAAATCCGCTTTCCCTGCCATGCAGCCGGTCGACGCGTTCCTGAAACAGCTCGAGACCATGCTGCGCATGCTGATCGCCGGCGCGATGGCGCCGTCCGCCAGGAAGTCCCCTCGCAAAACGGGAGTTCGAGAATGACCGCTACGACCATCAATGGACGGCCCCTGGTGCTGCCCGACGATCCGGATGCACTCCTGATCGACGTGATCCGCGATGGCGGCCTCACCGGCACCAAGCTCGTCTGCGGCTCCGGCGTCTGCGGCGCCTGCACCGTGCTGCTCGACGGCGCGCCCGTCGTGAGCTGCCTGTTGCCGGCGCAGGCGGCCGCCGGCAGATCGTTGACGACCGTCGAGGGCGTCGGAGCTGCCGGATTGCATCCGGTGCAGAAGGCGTTCATGGCGCACGACGCCCTGCAATGCGGCTTCTGCACGCCCGGCTTCGTCGTCGAAGCCACCGCCTTCCACGACGGCTGGCGCGCGACCAAGGGCGCGGCGACACCCTCGCGCGATGAGATCGCCGCCGCGCTATCGGGCCATCTCTGCCGCTGCGGCGCCTATGAAGGCATTTTTCGCGCGGTGGCGGAGGCTTGTTCAGGCCGCTTCGACGGCATCGAGCCCATCGCGCCGCGGCTGGAAGCCCGCGACAAGGTGACGGGCCTCGCCCGCTACACGGTCGACATCCACCATGACGGCCAGCTCGAAGGCGTCATCCTGCGCGCGCACGTCGCGCATGCGAGGATCACTGGGCTCGATCTGGCGCCGGCGCGCGCCATGGCCGGTGTCGCCGCGGTCGTTCCGCTGCTCGACGATGACAACATGGTCCGCTTCGTCGGCGCGCCGATTGCAGCCGTCGCGGCCGGGGATCGCCGCACCGCACTGAAGGCCATCGCCGCGATCAGATTCAAGGCCGAGCCCTTGCCCGCGGTGATCGGGCTCGATGCAGCGCGACGCGACGACGCGCCAATCGTGTTCGAGAAGAAGGACCGCAAGCGTGCCGGCAACGTGTCCGAGGGCGCCGGCGGCGCTCCGGTGTCGTGGCAGGGCAATGTGCGCGGGCCTTCGGCGCCGTTCTCCCAGAAAGCCAGGCAGGCCAGGAGCTGGTTCGACGAGGCTCGCCGGCAAGGCAATCCGCTGCTCATCGAGGAGACTTTTCGCGTCCCGACGCAACAGCACGCAAGCCTCGAGCCACATGCCGCGGTGGCCAGGTTCGATGGCGATCAGCTCACCGTCCACATCTCGACCCAGGCCATTCACGAGAGCATGGAGAAGATCGCCAAGCGTTATGGCCTTCCGCACGAAAAGGTGCGTGTGATCGCCGACCATGTCGGCGGCGGGTTCGGCTCCAAGGGCAGCGTCGGGCTGGAGACCATCGCCGCCATCGAGCTTGCGCGCGCCGCGAAGGCGCCGGTGCGTGTGGCATTCGATCGTGAAGAGGAGCTTTCCGTCGCCGGCTATCGTCCGGCCGCCGAGCTGAAGCTGTCCCTGCTGCCTTCGGCGGAAGGCCGCCTCAAGGCGCTGTCGCTCACCGCCCATGCCGACACCGGCGCCGCCGTGAACTCGCTGATCGCGGGGCTGGCGCGGCTGATCTACCCGGCCGAAGCCAAGGAGCTCGTCGACTTCGACGTGCTCAGCAATCTGCCGCCCGGCGCACCGTTCCGCGGTCCCGGCGGTCCGCCGATGTCGTTTGCGCTGGAGCAGGCGGTCGACGAAGCGGCGCTGCGCATGAAGATCGATCCGATTGCCCTGCGCAAGCGCTGGGATCCCGATCCCAACCGTCAGCGACTGTACGACTGGGCCGCCGGCCTCGAGGTCTGGAAGAACCGCAAGCCGGCCGCATCGCAGACCGGCCGCTACCGGCGCGGCGTCGGCGTCGCCACCGGCTACTGGCTCTATCTCTGGCAGACCGGCTCCTCGGTCGAGCTCGCAGTCAAGGGCGGCCGCATCGTCGCAAGCTGCGCGGTGCAGGATATCGGCACGGGTACGCGCAGCGTGATCGCGAACACCGTCGCGAAGGCGTTCGATCTCGAGCCGCAGGACGTGGACGTGCGCATCGGCCGCTCCAACCTGCCGCCCGGACCGGGCTCCGGCGGCAGCCGTGTCACCGCTTCGGTGGTCCCGCCGACCTTGCTCGCCATCGACAAGCTGAAAGCGGAAATCAAGCGTACCGCGTCTCGCACGCCGGTTCCGGGCTCGAACGCGCCCTGGCGCGAGATGATCGCGGCTTCCCCCGATATCGCCGTGTCGGCGAGACGCCAGGAGGACGGCAAGCCGCCGCCCGGCGTCAGGCCCGCGCTGCACGAGGCCGGCATCATGGGCCGTGTGTTCGGCTGGGTGCTGCGTCTGATGAACCACATGGTGGTCGGCGCCGGCGTGCCGAGCTCGGTGCAGGTGATGGAGGTCGAGGTCGATACCTGGCTCGGCCATGTGCGCGTGCTCAACGCCTATACGGGCCTCGCGATCGGCAAGCTCGCCGCGCCGACGCTGGCGCGAAGCCAGGCCGCCGGCGCGGTGATCCAGGGCATCGGCTACGCGCTCTACGAGGCACGGGAGACCGATCCTTCGAGCGGCCACATCCTGAGCGGCAGCATGGAGGATTACCGCATTCCGGGGATGGCCGACATGCCGAAACTGGAGGTGCATTTCGACGAGGCCGGTTTCGAGCACGTGCCGGGCGGCAGCGTCGGCATCGGCGAAGTCGCGACCGTGCCGACCTCGCCCGCGATCGCCAACGCCATCCGCGATGCGATCGGCGTGAGACTGACCGAAATTCCGTTCCGGCCCGACCGTCTGGTGGCCGCGCTGAAAGGAAGGGATGCAGCATGAGTGTCGCCGTCATGACCGCCAACCCCACTGCCACGCCCACGCCTGAATTCCGCGCCGGCGGCACCGACTTCAGCGAGCGCCGCCGCAGCGGCGTGTCGCAGGGAATGCCGATCGATATCTCCGCCACCGGCGACAAGACGATCACCTGGGGTCCCGACGGAGCAGCCCGGATCGGCGCGCTGACCACCATCGCCGCGGTCGCGACCGACGCGCGCATCGCCGCCGCCTATCCCGGACTTGCGGCCAGCGCGCAAGGGCTCGCCACGCCACAGGTGCGCCACGTTGCCACGCTCGGCGGCAATCTCGCGCAGCGTTCGCGCTGCTGGTATTTCCGCCGGGCCGACATCGATTGCCTGAAGAAAGGCGGCAGTACCTGCCCTGCCCGGTCCGGCAATCATCTCTATGGCGTCGCCTTCGATCTCGGCGCCTGCGTCGCGCCGCATCCCTCGACCATGGCGGCGGCTCTGCTCGCCTATGATGCCACCATCACCACGGACCGGCGCAGCGGATCGACGATTGCCGGCCTGCTCGGCGACGGCTCGGTCTCGCACGCCGACCATACACTCGCACCCGGCGAGATGATCGAGCGCATTGCGCTTCCTGCTCCGCTTCACGGTGAGCGCGCGACCTACAAGCGGGCGATCAGCCGGACCCACGCGGAATGGCCGCTGGTGGAGCTCTGCGCCCGCGTCGTGATCGCCGGCGGCAAGTTCGAGTTCGTGCGTCTCGCTGCCGGCGGCGTCGCGCCCGTGCCGCTTCGCCTCACCGCCGTTGAAGTCCAGCTCACCGGCAAAATGGCCCATGCGGCATCGATCGCAGAGGCAGCGAAAGCGGCGAGCTCGGGTGCCAAACCGTTGCCGATGACGGCCTACAAGCTCGACCTCCTGCAAGGGCTGGTGCGCGACGTGCTGGAGCGGCTTTCGGGCTAATTGGTCGCACCGTCAGCCGGACGGGCAAGGGTTTGCTGACGTGGCGAGCTCGGCCTTGCCCAGCCCGGGTCGCTGCGCTTCAGCGTCCCGGCGGAATCAGCGCCCGCAGGATCTCCGGCTTCCAGGCTTGGCGCGCGCTGTCGAAGGCCGCGAAATCGTGGTCGAACTGCCAATAGGCCCAGGCCCAGCCAAGCCGCTCCGCATGTCGTGCCATGAACGACAGATATCTGGCGCGGGCTTCGGCCGGGGCGGCCTCGTACACGCCGAACTCGCCGAGATAGATCGGGCGCTTTTCCCGTTCCGACCAGGCGCGCATCTTCTCGAAATCGGCGCGCGCCTTTGCTTCGTCCTCCGGCGTGCCCCAATCGAGCGGCCCCACCCGCGAAAAGATTTCGGACCACGGCGCGCCCTGATGGGTGAAGCGGAGCGGCGCGTAATAGTGAAACGTCACGATCAGGTGCCTGTCGTCTGGCGGCAGGGCCAGTTCCTCGACCGGCATCTCGTCCACGTTGAGGACGGCGGCAATGACGGTCCGCGTGGGGTTGGTCGCGCGGATGATGCCGAGACACTCGTTCAGCAGGGCGTTCCAGTCGGCAGAGGTCATCTGCCCGCCCGGCTCGTTGAGCACCTCGAAGACGAGCGCCGGATATTTGCCGGCATAGCGCTCGGCGATCTGCTTCCAGAACGCTTTCAGCTTCTCGGCGCATCCGGAGACGTCCTGCTGGCAGACATGCGTGTCGTGCTCGTCGAGGACCGGGATGAGCTTCCGGGCCAGCACCTCCTCGATCACGGCATCTAGCCGCCTCAGGACGATCTCATCCAGCAGATTGCCGGGGCCCATGAACTTGAAGCCGAAGAAATTGATCCGGACGTGCGAGAAGCCGGCCTTTCTGATCGCAGCGAGGTTGTCCAGACGAAACGGCGCGTTGCGGCCTCCCTCCCAGATGCCGTCATAGCCGAGGATGTTGATGCCGCGCTTCAATTTCGGGGGAGGAGGCGCGGTGCCCTGCCCGGCTGCCTCGGCCTGGGAGAAAACCGCAAGCACCGACATCGCCAGCGCGAGGGCGAAGCGTACCGGTCGGCGGGCGCGGATCGCCTTCATCCTGCGTGCCCCATCATTGCAGGGCTTGCCTGCGGCACCGGCCTGCACACCGCGAAGAAGAACGCAACGAGCAGCACCGAGGTGAACATCGTCGAGCGAAGGAACATCGTCTCCGTGAAATTCGACTGGAAGCTCAGGACGACAAAGCCGATGATCAACGCGCAGTGGAAGCGATCGATCGATCGGGTCGCGATCAGATACAGGACCTTCTGCGAGAACAGACAGACGCTCGTAAAGAACAGAACATATCCGAGAAACCCCGTTTCGATCGCCACCGCGATGTAGCCGCTGTGGTAATTGTCCAGCACCCAGCCATGGTTCTGGTTGAAATAGTCGTAGATCGCGGGGCGCGTCCAGAATCCGTTGATGCCGAAGCCCAGCAGCGGCGCATCGTTGAAATGGCCGATGGCGTACTGCCAGATGAAGGTCCGCTCGGTCAGGTTGATGGTCGTTTCACCGAGATGGATGGAATCGTAGCCCGTCACATAGAAATACAGGAACAGCAGGGCGGCCAGCACGCACATGACGACCGGCAGCACCGCGTAGACTTTCATGCAGCGGACCGACCACATCGAGGTCACGAGCAGTGCACAAGCGGCAATGGCGACGGCGCCCGCACCGCGGGATTCCGAGCCGAGAACGCATGTCGAGGCCAGCAGAAATGCCGACAGGAAAACGATCCAGCCCTGACCCGTCATCTTCTGATAGCAGGCAAAGAACATCAGATAGGCGCTGATGAAGCCGAGCGTCTGCTTGGATTCGTAGATTCCCTGCCACTGGCCGTTGTGCATCCAGCTCTGGTCCACGCCGATCTCGGGCACCAAAACGGCACACAGGGCCGAGGCAGCGACCAGGATGAAGAGCCCCAGCGCCGTCGACCCGACGATCTCGTCGATGTCGATACGGGTGACGAGGCAGTACGCCCCGAAGGTCGTTACCGCGAGTGCCGCGCTCTTCATGAACGCTGCAACGCCAAAGCCGGTCCACAGCACGGACGTGACGGCGAGGGCATAGAATGCGACCAGCGCGATGAGATCGGGGTTGGGCTGCAGTCGCAGGCGAGGACGTACGAAGGCACTGGCGTAGATCGCGACCGCCCACATCAAGAGCGCAACGGCCTGCTGCACGAAGCTCCATTGGGCAGGCAGCAATGCGGGATGGAGGACGCCCATCGACGCGACCACGTTGACGGTGATCGAGCCGCGGATCACCCATCTTGCAAGCTTTTCGACGCCGGCGGGGCGCGCCGTCGAGATCGCGCTCTCGTATGCCTCGGAATCCGCGACGCTGTGCAGGCTGGCCATCGGCTGACCTTCCGGATGCACGGTTAATATTTTGCTTAGAGCGTGATGAGATCAGGATTGATTGCTGCGAGGTAGGTGCACTCCCTCTCCCGCTTGCGGGAGAGGGCTGGGGAGAGGGTGCTTCCGCAATGGGACAGCCCCCAAGAGGAGAAAGCCCTCACCCGCGCCTTTGGCGCGACCTCTCCCGCAAGCGGGAGAGGTTGCACCGAGCTCGTGGCATCGATTCAACCTGAAGCCATTCCGCCTTAACGCCCGTAGCGACCGTCCTGGCGCGGGGCGAGCGTTCCCAGGGGCTCGAGGTTTATCCGATGGTTACGCCGCGGTCGCCGGCGGCAGCGCCAGCACCGAATAGATCGCTTGGGCATCGCGCGAGGCGCGCAGCTTCTTGGCGATGTCCTGGTCGCGCAGCAGGCGGGCGATGCGGGCGAGCGCCTTGAGATGATCGGCACCGGCGCCTTCGGGCGCGAGCAGCAGGAAGACGAGATCGACGGGCTGGCCGTCCATCGCCTCGAAATCGATCGGGCGGTCGAGGCGTGCGAACAGGCCGAAGATCTTTTCAAGCTTGGGCAGCTTGCCGTGGGGAATGGCGACGCCATAGCCGACCGCGGTGGTGCCGAGCTTCTCGCGCTGAAGCAGCACCTCGAATACAGCGCGCTCGTTCTGCCCGGTCAACTCGGCGGCCCTGGCCGCGAGCTCCTGCAAAGCCTGCTTCTTGCTGTTGACTTTCAATGCCGGGAGAATCGCCTCGGGTGCGACCAGATCGGTAATCGGCATAGAGGCTTTCCGAGGTGAATAGACCGTCAGGTTCCGATTTGGCCAGCTTGATAGACCAAGCACGACCGGCGTCAATAACATGAAGCAGGCGGGGGACTTAGCCCAAGCTATTGCCAAGTCCAGATGTGGGGGGCTTCTACTCCAACGCAATCCCGGTGCCAACTCCCGCGTGCGGCTTTGCCCCGGTCATTATGAAGAACCGGATGGGAGGGTGCCGGGACGGCCATCCTCTAGCCGCCGGCCTGACCGTCGACTTTCGCCCCCGGCGGGTCGATCCAGCCTACATTGCCGTCTGCCCGGCGGTAAATGATGTTCACCCGGCCGGACGAGCCGTGCTGGAACACCAGGCACGGAGCCCCACTGAGATCGAGTTCCATGACCGCCTCGCTGACGGAGAGCTGCTTCAGCGACGTCGTCTGCTCGGCGATGATCACGGGGCTGTAGCCGGTGGCGTCCTCTTCGTCCTCGCCCGGCGCTTCCAGCACATAGCTGGTGGCATCGAGCGCAGCCATCGCCTCGGAGGCGGCATGGGCCTTGCGCGCGGAGCGGTCCTTGAGCCGGTTCTTGTAGCGACGCAGCCGCTTCTCGATCATCACCAGCGCCTGGTCGGCACTGGCATAGGCGTCCGGCGCGTTCGAATCGGCCTCGAGCGTGATTCCCGAATCCAGATGCAGCGCGCAATCGGTGCGAAAGCCGAAGCCGTCCTTGCTGAGCGTGATGTGGCCGGAATAATTGCCGTCGAAATATTTGCGCAGCACCTCGTCGGTGCGCTCGGCCACGCGGCCGCGCAGGGCCTCGCCGACGCTGATGCTCTTTCCCGAAATCCGGAGAGTCATGGATGCCTCGCTTGGTTTGCTTGCCTGGCTTGGACCTGTGGCAAACGAAGCCGAGAGTAGCGCGAATTCGCGCCAGTGCAATCAGGCGGGTTCGGTGTTGCGGGAACGATCGGACAATGCGGTGGAGAGGACGTTACCAAGAGCGCTCTGCTTGTCGCGGCGGCGTTGCACCGAGGAGGGTATGCGCATGGCTTCGCGGTACTTCGCGACCGTGCGGCGGGCAATATCAATGCCCGAGGCGCGCAAGCGTTCCACGATGGTATCGTCCGACAGGATCGCGGAGGGCTCCTCCGAATCGATCAGCTGCTTGATGTGGTGGCGCACGGCTTCGGCCGAATGCGCCTCGCCGCCGTCGGCCGAGGCGATCGAGGCCGTGAAGAAATATTTCAGCTCGAACGTGCCGCGGTTGGTCGCCATGTATTTGTTGGCGGTGACGCGCGACACCGTGGATTCATGCATCTGGATGGCGTCGGCGACGGCCTTCAGGTTGAGCGGCCGCAGATGCGCGACGCCGTGGGTGAAGAAACCGTCCTGCTGGCGCACGATCTCGGTCGCCACTTTCAGGATGGTGCGGGCGCGCTGGTCGAGCGCGCGCACCAGCCAGGTCGCGTTCTGCAGCGCGTCGGTGAAGTAGGACTTGTCGCCGTCCTTGCCGATCTTCTTCGACAGTTCGGAATAATAGGTCTGGTTGACCAGCACGCGCGGCAAGGTGTCGCTGTTGAGCTCGACATGCCAGCCGCCGTCGGGACCCGGACGGACATAGACGTCGGGCACCATGGTCTGCAGGCGCGCCGAGCCGAACTTCATGCCGGGTTTCGGATTGAGGCGGCGGATCTCGCCGATCATGTCGGCGATGTCATCGTCGTCGACGCCGCAGAGCTTGCGCAGGGACGCGATGTCGCGCTTGGCGAGGAGGTCGAGATGCTCGACCAGGGCCTGCATCGCCGGATCGTAGCGATCGAGCTCGCGCAGCTGGATCGCCAGACATTCGCTCAGAGAGCGCGCGCAGACGCCGGGCGGATCGAATTTCTGCAGCACGGCGAGGACGGCCTCGACATCCTGTTGCGAGGCGCCGAGGCGCTCGGCGGCCTGGCCGAGATCGGGCGGCAAATAGCCGGCCTCATCGACGAGGTCGATCAGGTACTGGCCGATCATGCGCTGGGCGGGCGCGCTGAAGGCGACCGAGAGCTGCTCGGAGAGATGGCCCGACAACGTCGTCTCGGCTGCGACAAAGGCTTCGAGATTGTAGTCTTCGTCACCGGAGGCGCCGCCGCCCCATTCGGTATAGGTGGTCGGTGCGGCATCCTGAGCGTTGCGCGCCGCAGCTTCGGCAGGCTCTTCGGAGAAGACGTTGTCGAGGCCGGTGTCCAGGGTCTGCTCGATCTCGGCGCGGGTGCCGAGATCCTTGCTCATCCATTCGTCCTGGCCCGGCTCGAAACCGTCGGCGCTGCCGCCGAAGCCGTCCTCGCCCTGACCGTCGGCGTTGCCATCGCCATGGCCACCCTCGGAATCGCTGTAATTGCCTGCCTCGGCCGGCGCTTCCACGGGACCCTCGTCACTGGCCCGTTCCAGCAGCGGGTTCCGTTCCAGTTCCTCTTCCACAAACGTGGTAAGATCGAGATTGGACAATTGCAGAAGCTTGATCGCCTGCATCAGCTGCGGCGTCATCACCAGCGATTGCGACTGCCGGAACTCTAATCTCTGCGTAAGCGCCATGAAGCAAGAACCGTTCCCAAAGTTGGTCCGATTTTTGCTTATCCTAGTCTGAGCCCGATGTACACGTCTTGACGGGGCGCAAAAAAGGGCTAGAGGCGGAATTCCTCGCCAAGGTAAAGGCGGCGCACATCCGGATCCGCAACGATCTCATCCGGCGTTCCCTCGGTCAAGATTTCCCCGGCATAGACGATATAGGCACGGTCGGTGAGGCCGAGCGTCTCGCGGACGTTGTGGTCGGTGATGAGCACGCCGATGCCGCGATTGGTGAGATGGCGCACGAGGTCCTGGATGTCGCCGACCGCGATCGGGTCGATGCCGGCGAAGGGCTCGTCGAGCAGCATGTAGTTCGGCCGCGTCGCCAGCGCGCGCGCGATCTCGACGCGGCGGCGCTCGCCGCCCGACAGCGCGATCGACGGCGATTTGCGCAGGCGCGTGATGTTGAACTCGTCGAGCAGCGAATCGAGCTGATGCTCGCGCTTCTTGCGCGATGGCTCGACCACTTCGAGCACGGCGCGGATGTTCTGCTCGACGGTGAGACCGCGGAAGATCGAGGCTTCCTGCGGCAGATAGCCGATGCCGAGCCGCGCGCGCTGATACATCGGCAGCTTCGTGACGTCGTGGCCGTCGAGCTCGATCGCGCCGCGATCGGCCTTGATCAGGCCGGTAATCATGTAGAACACGGTGGTCTTGCCGGCGCCGTTGGGGCCGAGCAGGCCGACGGCTTCACCGCGGCGCACATAGATGCTGACGCCGCGCACCACCTGGCGGCTGCCGAAGGCCTTTTCCACGCTATGCACAGCCAGGAAGCCGGGCCGCTTCAGCAGCTGCGGGCCGCTGGCACCGTTGGAGACGGCCGCGCCTCGGACCGGGTGAGCGGGCGGACGCGAGCCGGCCTGATAGTCGGCCTCATAGCCGGCCTGGAACTGATCAGGAGCACGCATCGACTGGTCCCGGACGGGACTGGCCACGAGGCCGCCAATGCCCTCACCGAGCGCCGTGATGTCCTGGCGCGCAAATCCTGGCCGGCCGCGCTTGGCGGGGCGCCGACGGAACATGCTGAAGAGATCGACCATCCCCGCCTTCTAGCCTTGCGCGGTTTTACGCGATGCTCACGCGATCTGCCGCCCCGGCGCGATTCGCCGGTGCAGCATGAGTGAAGGGATGTCTCATGCCCAGTGAAACACGCCCGAAAAGCGGCGAACCCCGCATCAAAGCCCTTCGCGCTAGATACAGTCTCGCCGGCCAAGCTTCAACCTCGGATCGATCGCGCCCGACGCAAGCACCTGAATTTACTTTTGTTTACTCGAGCCGGGGAGCTGCAGGGGCGGCGCCGCGCCGGGTTTGGCCCCCTGACCACACTCGCTGCCGGCGCCCTGCGGCAGCAGGACCTGGACCCGGCCGGTGTCGGATTCCACGCGCGACACCCCGGTCGTCATGTCCACCGTCAGCCGGTCGCCGCGCATCACATTCTTGCACTGCGTCAGGACCACCTGGCCGCCGCCGCCACCGAGCATGGTGATGAGATTGGTCCTGGTGTCGAACACGGCGGTCTCGCCTGTGACCACCTGGTCCTTCTGGGTCACCACGACGTTGCCCCTGGCCTCCAGCCGCTTGATCGAGGAGCTGCCGCCGGGCCCCGGCGTTGCCGACTGCATCGGCGCCGATTTCGCGCCCTTTGCCGCAGGCTGCGGCGCGGCGGGCTTGTCGCCGCCGCCGGACTCGTAGAACACCACCAGCGTCTTCGAGGTCATGGTGGTGTCGCCCTGCACGACCTTCACATTGCCGGCAAAGGTCGCCTCCTTCTTCTTGTCGCGCATCTCGAGCGAGGCAGCCTCGATCTGGATCGGCTGATCTCGGTTCTGCGAAAAACCCTGCATCGCGTTGGGCACGCCCTGCATCGTGCTCTGGGCGACGGCAGCTCCCGTGACGAGCAGCGCGAGACCTGCGGCGAGCACGGCCTTGCCGACAACAGCGTCGCGCGTAAGACACTTCATCATGAAAATCACTTCGAATTGGCAGACTTGTTCTGAGGCGTGCGCGTCTTCGCCGGCGGCGCGGGCTCGGACGGCGCAGGCTGAGTTGCGGCAGGGTCGTCCAGCTTGTCGAGGTTCATCACCACATTGCCCTCGAAGCGGATGACGTCGCCGCCTTCGGTAATTCGCAGGCGATCCGCGCTGAGCGTGCCGTTGGTCAGCTTGACGTCGACGCGCTCATCGGAGGTGACCACACCCTTGTTCATGTCGACGAAGGCCGAGTTCAGCCGCGCCTCATAGCCGCTCGAGGTGCGCAGGAAGATGTCCTTGCGCAACTCGAGCTGCTGCTGCTTGTTGTCGAAGCGTCCGGTGCGGGCGTCGAGGAGCAAGGTCGACTGATCCTCCATCATCACCTTCGCGCGGAGGTCGTTGAGATCGACGTGATCTGGGTCGGTGATGTCCTGCGTCGCGGTCTTGGCCCAGAGCTCGTAAGGACGCTGGTCCGGCGTGTAGCCGGCGAGGTGCGGCGATTCCATCGTGATCTTTGTGCCCGACACCACGAGGCTCCCGGAATCCAGCGGCAGCTTCGGCATCAGCATGCGGAACGGATTGAAGATCGAGATGCTCACGATGACGGCCATGGACAACAGCACCGCGCCCGGCACCGCGATGCGGAGAATCCGCACCAGGCGGCTGTGGCGCGCCGCGCTGGCGAACTTCGCCGCGAGCGCGGCGTCATAGGTGTGATTCTGCGCCGGATTCACCTGGGGTTCCTGTTGCCTGGGCTCCTGAGGTCTCGTCCCGCAATATCCTGTCGAGGGCCCATTCTATCCCGCGCGGCCCAAATATGCAGCCGGGGACAGGCCGTTACGAAAGTGTCCGAAACGGGGCGGCAACCCCGGGACGAACCGCCGCGCGGCGCCTTCAGGAATGCGCGAAAATGTCCTCTTCCGCCCAGCCCTGGAGGTCGAGCAAGGCGCGGGTCGACAGGAAGTCGAAACAGGCCTGCGCCAGCTGGCTGCGGCCTTCCCGCACCAGCATGGCATCCAGCCGCTCGCGCAAGGCATGCAGATGCAGCACGTCGGAGGCGGCGTAGGCGAGCTGCGGCTCGGTCAGGCTGTCGGAACCCCAGTCGCTGGACTGCTGCTGCTTGGAGAGATCGAGGTTGAGCACCTCGCGCACGAGGTCCTTCAGGCCATGGCGGTCGGTGTAGGTCCGGGTCAGGCGCGAGGCGATCTTGGTGCAATAGACCGGCCCGGTCATGACGCCGAAGGTCTGGTACAGCACCGCGACGTCGAACCGCGCGAAATGGAAGATCTTGGTGACGGCGGGATCGGCCAGCAGCGCCTTCAGGTTCGGCGCGTCGGTGTGACCCTTCGGGATCTGCACCACGTCGGCGCTGCCGTCGCCCGGCGAGAGCTGCACCACGCAGAGCCGGTCGCGGTGCGGGTTCAGACCCATGGTCTCGGTGTCGATTGCCACGGCTCCGCTGTAGCGCGTGAGGTCGGGCAGGTCGCCGCGGTGCAGGCGTACGGTCATGGCGGGTCAAAACCTCGGGGTCGAATCGGTCAGGTCGGCACAATAGCGAATTCGGATTGCCCGCGGTGTAGCCATTGCCGGCGGGGCACGCAAGCAAGGTTGCGCGAGGGAAGGAGGACGCCCCGGCGGGCGGTTGTTGCCGGGATCCCACAACCCGGCGCAGTCTTCCCGATCCAGCCAAATCTCTGCCTCCGACCGTGGACATCGGGCGGGCCGTCCCCATCTGCCAGTCTTGCGCGTCACTTCCCCCTCCTCCTCAATCAGGTGCCAATGACCGAACAGACGCTCGTAGCGCCCGTCAACGACCCACAAGACCGCCAACGCGGTTTCTCGCGCTACCAGGTGATCCTCATCGCGCTGCTGGCGCTGACGCAGTTCACGATCATCCTCGATTTCATCATCATGTCGCCGCTCGGCGCTATCCTGATGCCCGCGCTCGACATCACGGCTGGGCAGTTCGGCATTGCAGTATCGGCCTACGCATTCAGCGCCGGACTCTCGGGCATTCTCGCCGCGGGCTTCGCCGATCGCTTCGATCGCAAGCGCCTCCTGCTGTTCTTCTATGTCGGCTTCACGCTCGGCACCCTGCTGTGCGCAATGGCGCCGAACTACCACGTGCTGCTGCTCGGCCGGATCGTGACCGGATTGTTCGGCGGCGTGATCGGCGCGGTCGTGCTCGCCATCATCACCGACCTGTTCCCGCTGCAGCAGCGCGGCCGCGTGATGGGATTCATCCAGACCGCGTTCGCCGCAAGCCAGGTGCTCGGCATTCCCGCCGGGCTGTTTCTCGCCAATCACTGGAGCTGGCACGTCTGTTTCGTTGCGATCGTCGTGCTGTCGATCGTGACGATCGCCATCATCGCCTTGGTCATGGAGCCGGTCGATGCGCATCTGAAGCTCAAGCAGGACAGGAACCCGTTCCACCATCTGGTCGCGACGGTGTTCGAGCCGCGCTACACGCTGGCCTTCGCCGTCACGACCTTGCTGGCGACCGGCGGCTACATGCTGATGCCGTTCTCCAGCGCCTATACCGTGCACAATCTCGGCATCGACATCACGCATCTGCCGACGATCTATCTCGTCTCCGGCCTGTTCAGCATCGTCACGGGACCCTTGGTCGGCCGCGCCAGCGACGCCTTCGGCAAGTACCCGACCTTCGTGTTCGGCTGCGCGATGACCGTCGTCATGGTGCTGATCTACACCCACCTCGGCCACGTCTCGCTCGCGACCGCGATTCTGGTCAACGTGCTGATGTTCGTCGGCATCTTCTCGCGCATGATCCCGTCACAGGCGCTGATGTCGGCGATCCCGGACCAGAGCCAGCGCGGCTCGTTCAGCGCCGTCAGCGCCTCGCTGCAGCAGTTCTCCGGCGGCCTCGGCTCCGTGCTCGCCGCCGCGATCATCGCGCAGAGCCCCGACGGCGCGCTGCTGCACTTCGACCGGATCGGCTACGTCGTTGTCGCGACTACGATCATCACGCTGGTGATGATGTACTTCGTGCAGAAGGCGGTGGCGGAGCGGGCCGGGAGGAAAATAGTGTGAGACCACGAGCCAGCCGGGTTCAAGGCACGAATATCCTCGACCACGACTTCGCCATGAGCGGCGGAGCCAAATCACGCGTTCAACAAAGTCGGCTTCGGACCCTCGCTCCCTCGATGTGAACGAGCTCGCGAGTGCTCCGAAGCTGACGTGACTGTGACCGCTCTCCGATCGTCAGGCCGCTCGCACCGTATTCAGGAATTTTCCGACCTCGAGCTTGAGACGATTGCTGTCGCTCGACAGCGACTGTGCGGCTGAGAGCACCTGCGAGGAGGCCGAACCCGTCTCGCTGGCCCCGCGCTGCACGTCGGTGATGT
This sequence comes from Bradyrhizobium sp., assembly GCA_035575945.1. GTDB lineage: Bacteria > Pseudomonadota > Alphaproteobacteria > Rhizobiales > Xanthobacteraceae > Bradyrhizobium. The sequence goes on from DATLXF010000017.1 coordinate 542,257, forward strand.
TCGACGACACCTGCTGGGTGCCCTGGGCCGCCTGTTGGACGTTGCGGGAGATCTCCTGCGTCGCGGCGCCCTGTTCTTCGACAGCGGCCGCGATGGTCGATGAGATCTCGGACAATTTTTCGATGGTCCCACTGATTTCCTTGATGGCGACCACCGATTCCTGCGTGGCGACCTGGATGCCGTTGATCTGTTGACCGATCTCGCCAGTGGCCTTGGCGGTCTGCTCGGCGAGCGCCTTCACCTCGGAAGCGACGACGGCAAAGCCGCGACCGGCCTCGCCGGCCCGCGCCGCCTCGATGGTGGCGTTGAGCGCGAGCAGATTGGTTTGGCCCGCGATGGTGTTGATCAGTTCGACGACGTCGCCGATACGTGCTGCCGCGCGCGACAGTTCGCTGACGCGATCGTTGGTGGCTCGGGCCTGATTGACCGCGTCGTTGGCCATTCGCGAGGAGTCCTGCACTTGTCGTGAGATCTCATTGACCGAAGACGACAACTCCTCGGTCGCGGAAGCCACCGATTGCACGTTGGTCGACGCTTCCTCGGAGGCGGCCGCCACCGTGGTAGTGAGTTGCTGGCTGCGTTCGGCGGTGGAGGTGAGCGTGCCGGCGGAAGCTTCCAGTTCGGTCGCCGCAGAAGACACCGTTTCGATGATCTCGCCGACGGCGCTTTCGAAATCGTCGGCAAGCTTGGTCATTTCGGCCTTGCGTTGCGCGGCGTTACGTTGGTCTATCGCCTTCTGTTCTTGTTCAAGTTGAACCTTGGCCAGGCCATTTTCCTTGAAGATCACGGCCGCCCGCGCAATGTCGCCAATCTCGTCTTTGCGATTGGCGCCGGTCACCTCGGCCGCGAAGTCATTCTTCGCCAGGCTTTGAAGAAGATTGACGACGGCTGAAACGGGCCGCGAGACACCGTACTGCACGATTGCGAATGCGAGCGCGATGGCTGCCAGAAAGCCGCCGCCTATGATCGCGAACGTCACCGTGACGGCGTGTGCAACCTCGGCGCTTGCGGCGTCGGAGCGAGCCTTCAAGTCCTTTTCGACCTGTTCAGTTATGTCGACCATTTTCTGGCGCAGATCGGCCGTCCTTGCCGCCATGACACGGGCCAGTTTCAGCGCCTCCGTATTGTTGTCGGCCATCGTGGCCTTTTCGACGGGGGGATAATCCTTCCTGTAGATGTCGGCAAACAGCGCCGCAGCCTCATCGAGCTTGGGAGCGACGATCGGCATCATTTTCCGTGCCGTTTCGATGTAGGAGGTGAACTCCTTCTGATTGACCGCGATCTCGTCGCTCAACTTCTTCATCACCTCCATCTCGGTCTCGGCAATCAGCCGCCAGCTCAGTCGCCCAAAATTGAAGACGCGCTGATTCGCCCTCAAGCCGGCCTTCAATCCCTGCACGTCCTTTTCAATGATGTCGGAATAGATCTGATCGATCTGCTTCATGCGCGAGGTGACAAGCCAAACACCGCCGCCAACGACCAGGGTGAGGAGAACGAAGCTGGTCAGAATCTTGTACAGAATCCTCCAATCGGAAAATTTCATGATGCACCTGTTCAGCGGTGAAATTGACTTAATGAGTGGTGAAACGCGACGTCTCAAATTGAGCTGAATTTCCAGAAATTCAGTTAACCCTTGGTTCCGTATTAATACGGGCTGGCCAGCCTTCCCCAGCGCACTGAAGGGCGATTTGCTACTACCTGAAGAATCCTGACATTGCTCCCATGGGGAGTTTCGTCGTCGGCGTCCTATGCGAGTTCATTTGAACGTCGCGATACTTCCAGCTTTGGTGAGCGCCTCGCTGCAGCAGTTTTCCGGCGACCTCGGCTCGGTGCCCGCCGCCGCGATCATCGCGCAGAGCCCCGAGGGCGCGCTGCTGCACTTCGACCGGATCGGCTACGTCGTCGTGACCACGACGATCGTCACGCTGGTGATGATGTATTTCGTGCAGAAGGCGGTGGCGGAGAGGATGGGGAAGCAGGTGGTGTGAGGGGCGGCTCCGCTCCACATTCGTGGTGAACCCACGCCGGGCCTTCGGTGACCAAGGTTGCATCGATGCGCCGAACGGAGATCTCCAGTGAAATTCAAACTTGCCGCCGCGATCCTCGCCGCAAGCCTCCCGCTGGCATCGATGGCTTTCGCCCAAGACACTACTCAAAAAGACACCACCCAGAGCACCGCGCCGGCCGACCTTGCCGTCATCGATGCCTGCCTGAAGAAGGTGGAGAAAACCGGCGGTTTCGGCAGCGCCTGCGTCGGGCTCGTCGCCGACCCCTGCATCAAGGCGGCAGAGGGCGCCAATGACGATGTCGCCAGATGGAAGGCCTGCGCGGCGCGCGAACTCGCCGTCTGGACGCAGAAAACCGGTGAGGCGCTGAAGAAGGTTCAGGCCGGCGGGTTCGCCGACGCGATCAAGGCGGTCAATGACTCGCAGAAGACTTTCGCCACGTCGCGTGATCGCCTCTGCGCGGTCTTCGACAACGTCGATCCCGGCATGTACCGGGGCGGCGCGAGCTACTGTCGCCTGCGCGAAACCGCGAACCGCTCGCTGAGCCTGCTCAAGCTCGGCGCTGCGGTCAACGAGCACTGAGGGCTAGGGGGCTCGGGGTCACCGGCCTTGCCGGCATCTTCGGGCGTGGCGGCGACGGCCATTCGGCCCGCCATGAGCGCCGTGCCTCGGTGTCGTGGACCTGTCAGCAACTCGATGTCCTGCGGACGAGCGATTTCAATCGCTAGAGCAGGTATGGTGCCCAGGAAAGGACTCGAACCTTCACGGCCGTTAAGCCACTGGCACCTGAAGCCAGCGCGTCTACCAATTCCACCACCTGGGCATGCCGTTTGGGGCACGGAGGCGGTTACTACGGTTCGGTGACGCCGTTGTCAATTCATGCGTGCGGCCGGCTTCCGGATGCCGATTGCGCATCGCAAACCGGCTCGATAAAAGCCTGATGCGACGCACTCTTTCCCGCAGGAACGGCTCCCATGGCATCGAATCTGGACACGCTCGTCACGGTTTTCGGCGGATCGGGGTTTTTGGGCCGGAATGTCGTCCGGGCCCTGTGCAAGCGCGATTACCGGGTCCGGGTTGCGGTACGGCGGCCGGAACTCGCCGGATACCTGCAGCCCTCCGGCAAGGTCGGACAGGTCCACACCGTGCAGGCCAATCTGCGCTATCCGGCCTCGGTCGAAGCGGCGCTGCGTGATTCGCATGTCGCGATCAATCTCGTGGGGGTCCTCACCGAGGGCGGCGCGCAAACCTTCGACGCCGTCCAGGCCAAGGGTGCCGAGACGGTCGCCAAGGCGGCGGCCGCCGCCGGCGCCCGGCTGGTCCATGTGTCCGCGATCGGGGCCGATGCGCAGTCGCCCTCGCGCTACGCCCGGGCCAAGGCGGCCGGCGAGGCCGCCGCCCTGGCCGCGGTGCCCTCCGCCACGATCTTCCGCCCCTCCGTGGTGTTCGGCCCCGAGGACCAGTTCACCAACCGCTTTGCCGCCATGGCGCGAATGTTTCCGGTGCTGCCGCTGATCGGCGGCGAGACCAGGATGCAGCCGGTCTATGTCGGCGACGTCGCCACCGCGATCGCCGATGCCGTCGACGGCAAGGCCAAGCCGGGCGCAACGTACGAGCTCGGCGGGCCGGAAGTGCTGACCATGCGCGAGATCATCGAGACCATCCTCGAGATCACCGACCGCGAGCGGCCGCTGATCCCGCTGTCGTTCGGCCTCGCGCGCTTCAAGGCCGCCTTCCTGCAATTCGCGCCGGGCGCGCTGAAGCTGACGCCGGACCAGGTCACGCTGCTCGAGCGCGACAATGTCGTGTCGGAGGCGGCAAAGGCCGCAGGGCTGACGCTGGAGGGGCTCGGCATCCAGGCGGATTCGCTGGAAGCGATCGCCCCGCAATATCTCTGGCGCTTCCGCCCGCAGGGCCAGTTCCAGCGCATGAGCGTGTGAGTTTTAACCTCTCCTGCTTGCGGGAGAGGTCGGATTGCGAAGCAATCCGGGTGAGGGCTTTCTCGTCATCGGGAGTCTCTCTGCGGAGAGACCCTCTCCAGCCCTCTCCCGCAAGCGGGCGAGGGAGCGCACCGCCATCGCGTGAGAGTCAGCGCCCCAAGGCCAGCGCGATCAGGCCGAGCGTGCCGACGATGACGCGCCACCACGCGAACAGCAGGAAGCCGTGGCGGGTGACGTAGGTCAGGAACGTCTTCACCACGATGATGGCGGTGATGAACGACACCACGAAGCCGATCGCGACGATGCCCATGTTGTCCATCGTCATCTCGGCGCGGCTCTTGTAGAAGTCGTAGGCGAACGCGCCGATCATGGTGGGGATGGCGAGGAAGAACGAGAACTCCGCCGCCGCGCGCTTGTCGGCCCCGAGCAGCATCGCAGCGACGATGCTGGCGCCGGAGCGCGACACGCCGGGGATCATCGCCACGCACTGCGCGATGCCGATATAGAGATACATCAGAAGCGGAAACCGGGTCGCGTCATGCTCGCGCGGCTTCAGCTCGAGCTTGTCGACCCAGAGCAGGATGGCGCCGCCGACGATCAGCGTGAAGCAGATGACCCACGGATTGAACAGCAGGCTCTTGATGTACTTGCCGGCGACGAGACCGACGATCACGGCGGGCAGGAACGCCACCAGCACGCCGATCACGAAGCGGCGCGCATCGGCATCGCCCGTGAACACGCCGATCACGACATCCCAGAGCTTGCGGAAATAGAGCCCGACGATTGCGAGAATCGCGCCGAGTTGGATCAGAACCGTAAACGAATCCCAGAACGGACCTTCGCCGAGATGGAAGAAACGCTCCGCGAGCAGGAGGTGGCCGGTCGAGGATACGGGGAGGAACTCGGTCACGCCCTCGATGATGCCGAGGATCACTGCCCGTATTGCGTCTGACATATTTACGGTCCATTTCGGCTGGAAAAGCGGGGCTCTTCTCGCCTATTCGCCCCCATGCCGCAATCGCAAAAATGCGACATCACGCCTTGCCTCGCGGTTTTGAGCGACTAGTGTGGCGCCGCACAAACATTGATGGATTCTTAAGCACCATCACATAGTCAAAGGCTTCATGTTTACGCTGTTTCATCATCCGTTCTGTCCGCACTCGCGCTTCATCCGCCTGATCGCGGGCGAATACGGGCTCGACTTGAAGCTGGTCGAGGAACGCAGCTGGGAGCGGCGCGAAGCATTCCTGCTGCTCAATGCGGCCGGCACCACGCCTGTCCTGGTGGACGAGGAGCAGCCGCCGATCCCGGGCGCGGCCATCATCGCCGAATATGTCGACGAGGCCTACGGCGCCGAAATGGGCGTGAAGCGCCTGATGCCGGAGACGCTTGCCGAGCGCGTCGAGGTGCGCCGGCTGATGGCCTGGTTCAACGAAAAGTTCTTCGAGGAGGTTTCGCATCCTCTCGTCACCGAGCGCATCTACAAGCGCTTCATGAGCGAGGAAAACGGCGGCGGCGCGCCTTCGGCCGACGTGATGCGCGCAGCGAAAGCCAATGTGCGCTATCATCTGGCCTATATCGGCTGGCTGGCGCAGACGCGCAACTTCCTCGCCGGCGACCGTATCACTTACGCGGATCTCGCCGCCGCGGCGCATCTCTCGGCGATCGACTATCTGGGCGACGTGCCATGGAGCGAGGACGACGCAGCAAAGGCGTGGTACGCGCGGGTGAAATCCCGCCCGTCGTTCCGTCCGCTCTTGAGCGAATGGCTGGCCGGCGTGCCGGCCTCGCGGACCTATGTGGACCTGGATTTCTGAGCGCCGATCCGACTGAACTGAAGGCGGCACTTGCGCACGAAGCGCGCGCGCTCGGCTTCGACTGCATCGGCATCACCGCACCGGGCACGATCGAAGCGGCCGGAAAATACTTTCTCGAATTCATCGCATCGGGCGGCCATGGCGACATGGACTGGCTCGCCGATCAGCCGGAGCGGCGCATCGATCCGCGCGGGCTGTGGCGGGAAGTGCGCAGCGTGATCATGCTCGGCATCAATTACGGTCCCGACCAGGATCCGCTCGCGATCCTGCAGCAGCGCGCGCGCGCGGCGATCTCGGTCTATGCGCAGGGTGACGACTATCACGATCTCGTCAAGAAGCGGTTGAAGGCGCTGGCGCGCTGGCTGGTTGCGACCGCGCCGAGCGAGGTGAAGGTGTTCGTCGACACGGCGGCGGTGATGGAAAAGCCGCTCGCGCAGGCCGCCCATCTCGGCTGGCAGGGCAAGCACACCAATCTCGTCTCGCGCGAGTTCGGCTCATGGCTGTTCCTCGGCGCGATCTATACCACGCTCGAGCTGCCGCGCGATGCCGCCGAGATCGATCATTGCGGCTCGTGCCGGGCCTGCCTCGATATCTGCCCGACGTCGGCTTTTCCCGCACCCTACAAGCTCGATGCACGGCGCTGCATCTCCTATCTCACCATCGAGAACAAGGGGCCGATCCCGCGCGAATTCCGCAAGAGCATCGGCAACCGCATCTATGGCTGCGATGACTGTCTCGCCGCCTGCCCGTGGAACAAGTTCGCGCGGCAGGGACGCGAGGCCAAGCTCGCCGCGCGCGACGAATTGCGTGCGCCTTCGCTGTCTGAACTCGCGCGGCTCGACGACGCCGCGTTCCGCGCGCTGTTCACGAAGTCGCCGGTGAAGCGGATCGGCCGCGACCGCTTCTTGCGCAACGTGCTGATCGCGATCGGCAACTCCGGTGAGGCGGCGCTGGCGGGGGAGGCACGGCGACTGCTGGATGATGCGAGCCCGCTGGTGCGCGGGGCTGCGGTGTGGGCACTGGGGCAGCTGCTGTCGCGGGAAGAGTTTGAGGCGATGAAAAGCGCGGCGCTGGGCGGAGAGTTCGACGACAGCGTGCGTGAGGAGTGGTTAGCCGCTATCCGCCCCTCATCCTGAGGAGCGCGCCAGAAGCGCGCGTCTCGAAGGATGGAGGCCGAGATGCAGCGGCGGGCCTGCATCCTTCGAGACGGCGCTTCGCGCCTCCTCAGGATGAGGATCGTGGACCTTGATTTCCCCGCCCAATCCCGCAATCTCGCGCGCATGACAAACATGCCTTTCTTCACCCGCGACGGCGAGACATTCCACCCGACGGAAGTTGCCAATGGCCCCTGGGATCCGAAGTCGCTGCACGGGCGCGTCATCATCGGCCTGCTCGGCTTCGCCATCGAGGAGCGCCATTCCGGACCCGAGTTCGTGCCGGCGCGGCTCACCGTCGACATGTTTCGGCTGCCGACCATCGACAAGCCGATTCACGTGACGACGCGGCTGGTGCGCGACGGACTGCGCATCCGCGTGGTGGAAGCGGAGTTCGTCTCCGGCGGCGTCAGCATGGCGCGCGCCTCGTGCCAGCTGCTGCGCAAGACGCAGAATCCCGACGGCAACGTCTGGTCGCCGCCGAACTGGGACGCGCCGAAGCCGGCCGACATTCCCAAGCCGACCGATCCCCGGCTCGGCATGAACGGCAAGTGGGCGACGCGGCCGATCGTCGGCCAGATGGGCTCGCTCGGGCCGCGCCGGCTCTGGATGAGCGAGGTGCGCGAGCTCGTCGCGGGGGTGCCGATGACGCCGTTCGTGCATGTCGCCACCGGCGCCGATTTCGCCAGCCCGTTCGCCAATGCCGGCGACAAGGGGCTCGGCTACATCAACAGCGACGTCACCATCTATCTGCACCGGCTGCCGGTCACGGAATGGATCGGCTTCGAGGTCGTGAACCACCATGCCACCGACGGCGTCGCGATCGGCGAGTGCTGGCTCTACGACGAACAGGGCCCGATCGGCACCGCGACTGTGGCGGCGCTGGCGCAGCGCAAGCCGATGGCGAAGGCGCCGCCGCCTTAGCCGCTGTCATTCCGGGGCGTGCGAAGCACGAGCCCGGAATCCATAGCCACGATCGGGAGTATGGATTCCGGGCTCGCGCCAAGTGGCGCGCCCCGGAATGACGAAGGGAGAGGGCTGCGCGCCTAATTCAAATGCCGCTGCATCTCCGGCCGCGCTTTCAGCTCGGCGCCCTGCTTGGCGACGATCTTGGCGATGCGTTCCGGCGCGAACTTGAGGTCGACGAACGCCGGCGCCGTGTTGGCGACCTCGTGATAGCTCGCGATCTGTCCGCCCTTCAGCGTCATGATCGCCACGCCCTCGAACATCGCCCGCGCGCCGCTGGCTTCCGGCAGGGTCGAACGATAGCTGAAGGTGTAGCGCGCATAGAGCGTGGTGCCGTCGGTGACGGGATCATGCATGTCCCAACGGAAATCGGTCGCGGTGCGATAGAACCAGTCGTCGATCATCGCGGCGATCTTTTCGCGGCCTGCGAAGGCGCCGTAGAACACGTCGTGATAGACGCCGTCCTCGGTGAAGAGCTCGGCGAAGGCGCGGCCGTTGCGCTGCTCGACCGCAGCGCAGAAGGCGCGCAGCATGGCGGTGGTGGTCATTGGCGTTGCTCCCAATTGTTGTGCCCTCTCCCCTTGTGGGAGAGGGCAGCTCCGCTCGTTGACGCGCATTCGCTCGGGCGAGGGGTCGCTTCCGGGAGTCCAACTCTCATTTGAATTCGCGGAGAGAACCCCTCATCCGGCGCTTCGCGCCACCTTCTCCCACAAGGGGAGAAGGAAGAAGAACAAGCTTCACCCGATCTCCGCCACCGCGGCAAGAAGGCGCGCGATGTCCTGGGGGCGTGACAGGCGGTGATCGCCATCCTGGATCATGGTCAGCACGACGTCGTCGGCCGGCAGGCAGTGCGTCAGTTTGAACGCGTGCTGCCACGGCACATCGGGATCTTTCGCGCCTTGCAGGATGCGGACGGGGCAGCCGAGATCGATGGCGCTGCCGAGCACGAGGTGGTTGCGGCCCTCCTCGATCAGGTTCCGCGTGATCGGATAGGGCGAGCCGTCGCCGTATTCGGACGGCCGCAGCCAGACGCCCCTGGTCTCGATCTCCTTCTTCACCGCGGGCGGAAAACTCTTCCACATCAGCTCCTCGGTGAAGTCGGGCGCCGGCGCGATCAGGACGAGGCCGGCGAGCGACGCCTTGGCAGGACGCTTTTTGATTTCGCGCGCGAGCAGCAGCGCCATCCAGCCGCCCATGGATGAGCCGACCAGGATTTGCGGGCCCTCGCAGTACCGCTCGAACACGGCAAGGCTGTCCTCGAGCCAGCGTCCGATGGTTCCATCGACGAAGTCGCCGCCGGACTCGCCGTGACCGGAATAGTCGAACCGGACCATGGCGCGGCCGTGATCCCGGGCGAAGGCGTCCAGCGCCAAGGCCTTGCTGCCCTTCATGTCCGACTTGAAGCCGCCGAGCCAGACCAGTCCCGGCCCCTGTCCACGCCGGGCCCGCACCGCAATCCTGCGTGCAGACGGGCCCTCTCCCAGGTCGATGAAGTCGAGCGCGGCGTCTGGAATTATATCGGTCATGGAACGTTTACTCTGGCTGTGCGGTTTGAGCTGAACCGGGCGGGTCCTGCGAGGCAACCCGATGCCGACATTGGCCGTTTGGGACGCTTGCGGAACAGAGGCAAGGTGTCTATGTCGTCAGCGTGCCCAGGCGTGGCCAAAATGCCTCGCATTTGAGGGTTTTTCCCGTCTCGCACGAGCGACTTGCTTGCCGGCAAACGCATCTTCCTTCAAGATAGCCGCTTCCTTCACAACATTGGAGAGCCACCCATTCGCCGTCCTAATAAAGCTCCGCCCGCTGCCAGCAAAGACGGGCCGCGCATCAATGATGATATCCGCAATGCGCAGATCCAGCTGATCGACCAGACCGGTGACAACAAGGGCACGGTCGAGACAGTCGTGGCCATCAAGATGGCCCAGGAAGCCGGCATGGATCTGGTCGAGATTTCGCCGAATGTCAGTCCTCCGGTCTGCAAGATCATGGACTACGGCAAGTATAAGTATTCCGCTCAGAAAAAAGCCGCGGAAGCCCGCAAGCGGCAGAAGACGGTCGAGATCAAGGAGATCAAGCTCCGCCCGATGATCGACGACCACGATTACGACGTGAAGATGCGGGCGATGCAGCGGTTCTTCGAAGAGGGCGACAAGGTCAAGATCACCCTGCGCTATCGCGGCCGCGAAATGGCGCACCAGGAGATCGGCACCAAGCTGCTGGACAAGATCAAGACCGACGTCGCCGAGCTCGCCAAGGTCGAGCAGGACGCGCGGTTCGAAGGCCGCCAGGTCGTCATGGTGCTGGCGCCGCGCTGAGCGCGTCTTGTTAGGATCGAGAGTTCAACGGCCCGTCCGGATCTCCGGCGGGCCGTTTTGTTTTTGCCGAGGTGAAGCCGCGCGAGCTCCGCCGCGCCGCCTGCTTGGCAGGCGGGGGAGCGCACTGCCTTCGCAGCTACGTCCTTGTCGCCTGCCAGGTGCCGCTGCAATGGTCGCCGGAGATGACGCCTTTCCACGATCCCGTGCCGTTCACGCCGGCGAGGCGGCCGCCGCCGCTGGCACGGGAGGCGCCGACCGACACCTGGACGGCGACGGCGCCGCTGCGCCTGACCGTGCCGGAGACCCGGCCGCCGCCGGCGGAGGAGACGCGGCTGCCTGTCACGGTGAAGGGAACGCTGTAGCCCGAGCTGCAATTACCGCGGGTGGTCGCGAAAGTGACGTTCCAGATGCCGTCATAGCCGCCGCCGCGAGCATCGGCGGCCTGCGGCAGCGCAGCCGCGGCGATCACGGCAAACAGCGCCAGATGACGGGGACGGGCGAAATCCGCCAGTGACATCAGAAGTTGCAGAAAATTGGCCATTTTGGACCTGCTTAGGGCAAGAAGGCTTGGACATAGGGTGGCGACCTCCAATAGTCGACGGGCAGGTTCCGCCGGTTCATCGTTGCCATTTCGCCCTTCCTCTGGCATAAGCCCAGCCTTCATCGCCCGGCTGATTTAAGGGCTGCCGTGGCGATGTCTCGTGCGGGTTTCGCGCTTGTTCGCAAAACTCGAGCACAATCAACGCTCTAACGAGCATTTTTTGACGGTCCAGCCGCCCTCGCGGGCGGATATCTGCGACCATTAGGAGAGCCAAATGCCCAAGCTGAAGACCAAATCGGGCGCTAAAAAGCGCTTCAAGGTGACTGCCACCGGCAAAGTGATGCACGCCCAGCGCGGCAAGCGTCACGGCATGATCAAGCGGACGAAGAAGCAGATCCGTCAGCTCCGCGGCACCCGCGTGCTGTTCAAGACCGACGGCGACAACGTCAAGAAGTACTTCTTGCCGAACGCCTGATCGCGTCCACGATCATTGCCAGCCGTGCCGCGCATCCCGCGGCAATCCGATAACCAAAGTCATCTCTGAAGGATTTCGTCATGTCTCGCGTCAAACGCGGTGTGACCGCCCACGCCAAGCACAAGAAAGTCTACAAGGCCGCCAAGGGCTTCTACGGCCGCCGCAAGAACACCATCCGCGCCGCCAAGCCGGCCGTGGAGAAGGCGATGCAATATGCCTTCCGCGACCGCAAGCGCAAAAAGCGGACGTTCCGCGCGCTCTGGATCCAGCGCATCAACGCGGCCGTCCGTCCGTTCGGCCTGACCTACAGCCGATTTATCGACGGCATGGCCAAGTCCGGGATCACCGTGGACCGCAAGGTGCTGTCGGATCTCGCGATCAACGAGCCTGCCGCGTTCCAGGCGATCGCCGAGAAGGCCAAGGCCGCGCTCGCGGCCTGAGAACAGTGCTAGCGGGCCTTTTGGCCCGCAGCCTTCAACGCGCGCTGCGAATAGCGCTGGGCGACCTGCGCCCGGCAAAAGGCCGTGAACGAGAGATACATGGTGCCGGACTTGTTCCGGTACTTGCGATCGCACGCCTGCAACTCGCCTTGATAGCTGAGCTTCTGCGGCGGCTTCAGCTGGCTGCCGAAATCAGCTTCGCATTTCTTCTCCACAACTTCGCCGAACTGCACGTCGCCGCTGGCGCCATATGCGCAGGCCTCGAACAGCTTCATGGCAGCGCCGCAGCTGGGGGCCGCATTGAGAACTGCGATGACGTCGTCCATCGACGTCGATTGGGCCGGGCATTCCTCGGCGTCGGCCGCGCCACCCAGGCCACCTTGCAAAACAAGCAAGGCAAGGCCGACCAGGCACAATTTCGAAAGCATCGCAAAACTCTCCTCGTACCCCGTTAGTGCCGGGTCCCGGGGTGACGTTCAACCCAGCCGGCCACAAGCCCGGAATGACCGGCTTTTTGCTTGACGTTACGGCCTTCGGGCGGCGACAACCCAGCCGAATTTAGAGCCAAGGATTTGCCTGTGTCCGACCTCGCAACGCTCGAAACGTCCATCCTCGAACAAATCGCCGCCGCCGGCGATGAAGCCGCTCTCGAAGCAGTGCGCGTCGCTGCCCTCGGCAAGAAGGGCTCGATCTCCGCGCTGCTCGCCACGCTCGGCAAGATGTCGCCGGACGAGCGCAAGACGCAAGGCGCGGCGATCAACCAGGCCAAGGACGAGGTCACCAAGGCGCTCGCCGCACGGCGCGACGTGCTGAAGTCGGCCGCGCTCGATGCGCGGCTCGCCGCCGAGACCGTCGACGTCACCCTGCCGCTGCGCGAGGCGTCGACCGAGGCCGGCCGCATCCATCCCCTGAGCCAGGTTTGGGATGAGCTGACCACGATCTTCGCCGACATGGGATTCTCGGTCGCCGAAGGCCCCGACATCGAGACCGACGACTACAATTTCACCAAGCTGAACTTCCCGGAAGGCCATCCTGCGCGCGAGATGCACGACACGTTCTTCTTCCATCCGAAGGAGGACGGCTCGCGCATGCTGCTGCGGACCCACACATCGCCGGTGCAGGTGCGCACCATGCTGAGCCAGAAGCCGCCGATCCGCGTGATCTGCCCGGGCCGCACCTATCGCATCGATTCGGACGCGACCCACACGCCGCAATTCCACCAGGTCGAGGGCCTCGTCATCGACAAGAGCTCGCATCTCGGCCATCTCAAATGGATCCTGCACGAGTTCTGCAAGGCGTTCTTCGAGGTCGACCACATCAACATGCGCTTCCGTCCCTCGTTCTTCCCGTTCACCGAGCCGTCGCTGGAAGTCGACATCCAGTGCCGCCGCGACAAGGGCGAGATTCGCTTCGGCGAGGGCGAGGACTGGCTGGAGATTCTCGGCTGCGGCATGGTGCATCCGAACGTGCTGCGCGCCTGCGGCATCGATCCCGACGAGTACCAGGGCTTTGCCTGGGGCATGGGCATCGACCGCATCGCGATGCTGAAATACGGCATCGCCGATCTGCGCCAGCTGTTCGACAGCGACGTCCGCTGGCTCTCCCACTACGGCTTCAAGCCGCTGGAAGTGCCGACGCTGGCGGGAGGGCTGAGCACGTGAGGCGCGGTCTCGATCATACGAAGACTCTCTCCGTTCCCTCTGCGGAGACAGCCCTCTCCCCAGCCCTCCCCCGCAAGCGGGGGAGGGAGTGGATGGAGCGTGCGCGTGGCCTTCGTCAGATGGGTACGTATTCCCTGTCTGCTCGACAGGTCGGACTCCCTCCCCCGCTTGCGGGGGAGGGTTGGGGAGAGGGTTTCTCCGCGATGGGGCTACCAATGGTCGATCCCGAGCATCCTGACTGGAAAGTATCCCCCAAACTGCGCGCCAACGCGCGCGCACTCAGACGCGACTCGACCGACGCAGAACGCATCCTCTGGTCGGAACTGCGCGCCGGTCGATTGAACGGCGCGAGTTTCCGCCGCCAAGTGCCGATCGAGAATTACATCGCCGATTTCATCTGCCACGCCGCCAAGCTCGTTATCGAACTCGATGGTGGTCAACATTTTTCGGATGAAGGAGAGCGCGCGGATGCCCGCCGCTCTGTCGCGATCGAAGCCAGGGGCTTCAAGGTGCTTCGCTTCAGCAACCTCGATGTCATGACCAACCGCGGCGGCGTTCTCGAAACAATCGCGACTACCGTCGCGGAGAGAGCCCCCACCCCAGCCCTCCCCCGCAAGCGGGAGAGGGAGCAGACCGTCTCCGTGGAGAAAAAGCAGCCATGAAATTCACCCTCTCCTGGCTGAAGGATCATCTCGACACCGACGAGCCGCTGGACAGACTCGCCGAGAAGCTCACCATGATCGGGCTCGAGGTCGAGAACATCGAGGACAAGGCGAAGGCGCTGAAGCCGTTCACCATTGCGAAGGTGATCTCGGCCGAGCAGCATCCGAACGCGGATCGGCTGCGGGTCTGCATGGTCGACACCGGCGACGGCGGCGCGCCGGTGCAGGTCGTCTGCGGTGCGCCGAATGCGCGCGCAGGGCTCGTCAGCGTGTTCTCCCCGCCCGGCACCTACATTCCCGGCAAGGACATCACGCTCGGCGTAGGCACCATCCGCGGCGTCGAGAGCCGCGGCATGCTGTGCTCGGCCGCCGAATTGCAGATCTCCAACGACCATGACGGCATCATGGAACTGCCGGCGGATGCGCCCATTGGTGCGGCTTATGCCGAATGGGCCGGCCTCGGCGATCCCGTCATCGAGATCAACCTGACGCCGAACCGGCAGGATTGCACCGGCGTGCACGGCATCGCGCGCGACCTGGCCGCTGCCGACATGGGCAAGTTCAAGGACCCGACGATCAAGCCGGTCAAGGGCGAATTCCCCTGCCCGGTGAAGGTGACGGTCGAGGACGCCACGCTGTGTCCCGGCTTCGCGCTCCGCCTCGTGCGCGGGGTCAGGAACAAGCCGTCGCCGGAATGGCTGCAGAAGCGGCTGACCGCGATCGGATTGCGCCCGATCAACGCGCTTGTCGACATCACCAATTTCATGACCTTCGATCGCGCCCGTCCGCTGCACGTGTTCGACGCGAAGAAGGTGAGGGGCGATCTCGTCGTGCGGCGCGCTCGCGAGGGCGAGAGCTTGCTCGCGCTCGACGGCCGCACCTACAAGCTCGATCCCTCGATCTGCGTGATCGCCGACGAGCACGGCGTCGAATCGCTCGCCGGCATCATGGGCGGCGAGGCCTCGGGCTGCGACGATGACACCACCGACGTGCTGATCGAATCGGCACTGTGGAACGAGATCAACATCGCCCAGACCGGCCGCAAGCTCGGCATCAATTCCGACGCGCGCTACCGCTTCGAGCGCGGCGTCGATCCCGCCTTCATGGTGCCGGGGCTGGAGCTTGCGACCAGGCTGGTGATGGAGATGTGCGGCGGAACGCCGTCCGAAACCGTCGTGGTCGGCAAGACCTTTGCCGACGATCACGTGATCGAATTCCCGATCACCGAGGTCAAGCGCCTGTCGGGCATCGAGGTGCCCCAAGCCGAGATGAAGCGCATCCTGACGCATCTCGGGTTCATGATGGCAGGCCCAGGCCCGGTGGTGAAGGTCGCGGTGCCGTCCTGGCGTTCCGACGTGCACGGCAAGGCCGACATCGTCGAGGAGATCGTGCGCATCTTCGGCGTCGACAAGGTGCCGATGACGCCGTTCGAGCGCGGCGACGAGCCGCGCAAGCCTGTACTGACTCCGCTCCAGCTCCGCACCCGCCGCGCCCGGCGTGCGCTGGCGAGCCGCGGCATGGTCGAGGCCGTGACGTGGTCGTTCATCGCAAAGCCCGCGGCCGAGCTGTTCGGCGGCGGCCAGCGCGCGCTCGAAGTGGCCAACCCGATCGCCTCGGATTTCTCCGACATGCGGCCGACGCTGCTGGCGGGCCTGATTGCAGCCGCGCAGGCCAATGCCGATCGGGGCTTCGGCGATGTCACGCTGTTCGAGGTCGGCCAGCTGTTCAAGGGCGATCGCCCGCAGGATCAGTTTATGGCGGCGAGCGGCATGCGCCGCGGCCTGGCTTCCTCCGAAGGTTTGGGGCGGCATTGGTCCGGCTCGGCGCAGGCTGACGTGTTCGACGCGAAGGCCGATGCGCTGGCGGTGTTGGCCGCAGCCGGTGCGCCGATGCAGGCGCTGCAGATTGTTGCCGGTGGCCCGGCCTGGCTGCATCCGGGCCGCTCCGGCACGATCCAGATCGGGCCGCAGAACGTGCTCGGATATTTCGGCGAAGTGCACCCCAGGGCGCTCGAGGCACTCGGCGCCGACGGGCCGCTGATGGTGTTCGAGGTGATCCTCGACCGCATCCCCGAGGCGAAAAAGAAGCCGACCCGCGCCAAGCCCTTGATCGAGCTGTCGGCGTTCCAGCCGGTGTCCCGCGACTTCGCCTTCATCGTCGACCGCAACGTGAAGGCAGGCGACATCGTCCGCGCCGCGCAAGGCGTCGACAAGAAGCTGATCACCGCCGTCAACGTCTTCGACGTCTACGAGGGCAAGGGCATCGACGACGGCAAGAAGTCGATCGCGATCGCGGTCACGCTGCAGCCGCGCGAGAAGACGCTCACCGACCAGGAGATCGAGGCTGTCGGCGCCAAGATCGTGGCCGAGGTGACGAAGAAGACCGGAGGCGTCTTGCGAGCATGACGCCGAAAAGCGTGAAGCGGTTTTCGGACGAGACCATGCTTCAGAAACATCGCGCATGACGCTTGCGGATTTTCTTCCGAGGGACGTCAGCCTTACCATCGCGGCGGCGCTCTGCGCCGTCGCTTTCGTTTCGGGCACCGCCCGCGGCTTCTCAGGATTCGGCTCGGCGCTGATCTTCATGCCGCTCGCGAGCAGCCTCGCCGCGCCCCGTCTGGTGGCGGCGCTCCTGCTCGTGATCGATTTCGTCGCAGCGGCACCGCTGCTGCCGGATGCCTGGCGAAAGGCGGATCGCAAGGCCACCGCGGTGATCGTGCTGGGTGCGCTGATCGGCGTTCCCGTCGGCACCTATTTCCTCAGCGTGCTCGAGCCCGTCACCACGCGCTGGATCATTTCCTGCTTCGTCGCCGCGCTGCTGCTCCTGCTGCTGTCCGGCTGGCGCTATCGGGGCAAGGACCACGCTTGGCTGTCGGTCGGCATCGGCGGCCTCTCCGGCTTCTGCAGCGGCCTCGCCCAGACCGGCGGGCCGCCGATCGTCGGCTACTGGCTCGGCCGGCCCATCGCACCGATCGTCGCGCGCGCCAACATCCTGCTGTTCTTCGGCGCCTCGGATTTCTTCTCGATGATCAGCTACGCGGCCACGGGCCTGATCTCGCGCGAATCGCTGGTGCTCTCGCTGATCGTCGGCCCGGTCTACGCGGCAGGCGTCGCATTCGGCAGTTCATTGTTCGGCCGCGCGAGCGAAAAGGTGTTTCGCAGCATCTGCTACGCGCTGATTGCGATGGCAGTGGTTTTTGGATTGCCGGCATTGGATGGCGTGCTGCGGTAAACCAGCTTACTGCCGCGGCACCCGCCGCTTCTTCGTCGACTGCGTCGGCACGTCGGCGGATTCGTCCTTGAGCGCGCCGATCTTGCGCAAGGCCGCGTCCGCAGCGCGCTCGCCGCTTTCCCAGGCGCCGTCGACGGTGCCCCAGAGCGTCTCATGCGTGGCTTCGCCGGCGAGGAAGACGTTGCCTACAGGCTCGCTCAGGATCTTCCGCGAAAGCTGGCCGCCGGGCGAGGCGGCCGACATCGCGCCCATGACGTAAGGCGAGGCGTTCCAACGCGTCGCGCTGGTCTTCTGCACTGCAGAAGCGGCTTCGCTGCCGAACAGTTTCGTGATCCACTCCCTGGCAAAAGCGACCATGGCTTTCTCGCCCTGCCCGGAGAGATCGCGGCCAAAAGAGCCGCCGACGTCGATCGCGCACAGCGAGGAGCCGCCGATATTGGCGTACATCAGCGCCGTGCGCGTCGAATTGCTCTGCTCGACGAGGATATCGTCGCGCGACAGGCCGAGCGGATTGCCAGGCAATTGCAGCACGATGCGGTCGTAGCTGCCGAGGCCGAGCTTCGATGCCGCGTCCAGCGTGCGCTTGGGAATGTCGGGCGCGAACTTGATCGCGCCCGATGTCAGCACGTTGGTGGACACCGTGACGATGGCGGCGCGCGCTGAAAGCTTGCCGGCCTGCGTTTCCACGCTGACATCGCGATTGCTCCAGGCGATACGACTCGCCGGCGTCGACAGTGCCACCGGCGCCTGCTCGCCGAGCTTGGCGATCAGCGTGCCCAATCCCTGGCGGCAGGTGATCGCCGCGTTGCGGTCCTGCGCGCGTCCCTTGTCGATCGCGGACAGCTCTTTCAGGTCCTTGCCAGCGAAACCTGCGCCCAGCATGAATTCGGCCGCGCCGGCCCAGTCGCCGAGATCCTTGGGCAGCACGGACGCGCAGGAGGTATCGAGCTTGCCGCGCGCGGCCTCGTCGATGGCGCGGTTGGCGCGCACCAGCGCCGCCAGAAACTGCTCGGTTTCGCCCGCACGCGCGTTGCGGCGGCCGATGCGCATCTTCTGGCCCTTTGGCGCCGGCAGCACGTCGAGCCCGACGCTGCGCGCCAGCCGGATCATCGGGTTGGTGTCGGGATTGTACATCCAGCGCGCACCTCGGTCGAACGGCGTGTCGAAGGTGGAGCTATCGGTGATGCAGCGGCCGCCGATCTGCGATGCCGCTTCAATCACAACGACCTTGCGGCCCGTCGCCATGATGCGCCGCGCTGCGGCTATCCCGGCGGCGCCCGCACCGATCACGACGATGTCGGCCTCGCGCGGCAGGGGCGCGGCGGTCGCGCGCAGGACCGGCGTCGCGGCAAGGGCAGCCGACGCGACGAGGAAATCGCGGCGCGTGATTGTCATGACATGGTTTCCGGGGACTTGCGGCGAACGGGAACAGCCCGCGAACCTTGCCGTATCTGATGTTGCGCAGCAACCATCATGGTGAATCAATCATGCTTGATCTCACAGACTGATGAACCGAATTGCAACACGTTTCGACCATGATAGAGAAGGGAAAAAGACGGCCGGAAAGGCCGTGGGGGGAGTTCGACATGGGGACGGTCCTGGATTCGGTCGGCAAGCTGATTGCTGTGTACCTCTCGAAGGAGGTGCCGGGCTACGAGCCGTTCACGCCGAGCGACCCCGAGCACCTGAGGGGCGTCATCGAGCCCGGCGACGTGCTGCTGGTCGAAGGCAACAACCGCATCTCCGGCATCATCAAATATCTGACGCAGTCGACCTGGTCTCATGCCGCGCTCTATGTCGGCCCGGTCGCGGGTGCGGAGGAGCCCGACGGCGAGCCGCATGTGCTGATCGAGGCCAATATCGGCGAGGGTGTCACCTCGGCGCCGCTGTCGAAATACTTCCCTTATCACACCCGCCTCTGCCGCCCAGTCGGCCTGTCCTATGAGGACCGCACCACGGTCTGCCGCTATGCGATCAACCGCATCGGCTTCGGCTACGACACCAAGAACATCGTCGACCTCATGCGCTACCTGTTTCCGCTGCCGGTGCCGCAGCGCTGGCGCCGGCGCATGATCGCGATCGGCTCGGGCGACCCGACCAAGATCATCTGCTCGGCACTGATCGCGCAGGCCTTCGACGCCGTGCGCTATCCGATCCTGCCGAAGATCACCAAGGCCGGCAGCCGCGCCGCGCGCCGCGAGATCCTGCACATCCGCGATTCCTCGCTCTACATGCCCCGCGACTTCGACATCTCGCCCTATTTCGAAGTCGTCAAACCCACCATCGTGCACGGCTTCGACTACACCGCCTTGCATTGGGCCGACAAGCAGAAGCCGCTCGAGGAGGTAGCGGGCTCATTCAGTGTGTTTCCAGAAGCGCTCATGGCGCCGCCGCTCGTTCCTGAAGCGATTGACCAAGAGGCGCAGGCTGAGATTCCGGCTGAGGAAGTGAGCGCGAAGGTTGCGGAGACGACTGCGACGTTCTCCGAGCATTTCGTGCGGCTGGGCGAACTCGCGACGTATCGCGCGCGGCGTCGCGCAGACGCGAGCGAGATAGCGGCGTAGCGCCTATTCTCGCCTCGTCATTGCGAGCGAAGCAACGCGATCCAGAATATTGCGGCGGCAAGACTCCGGCTGCTTCGCCGCAAGGGGGCTCATTGCAATGACGGTTGAAAACTACCGTTCCGCCCGTCCAATCACTGCCATGAGCTCCGCGATCTTGGCGCGCTGGTCGGACTTGTCGCCGCTCGCGATGGCGTGCTCGACGCAATGGGCGACGTGGTCCTTCAGAACCTCTTCCTCGACCCGGCGTAGCGCGGCGCGCACCGCCGAGATCTGCGTGACGATGTCGATGCAGTAGCGATCTTCCTCTACCATTTTCGAGAGGCCGCGAACCTGGCCTTCGATCCGGCCGAGGCGTTTTCCGACCGATGCCTTGATGTCCTTGCGCACGGGGTCTATATACCCCTACCGGGTATGGGTTGCAAGCCCAAGTGGATAGAGCCGGAGCAGGGCAATGAGCGACGCGAAACACGGGCAACATGACGACGCGGAAACCCATTCCGGCTGCGGCTGCTCAAGCAAGGCGGCTGCACCGCCCGTCAAGGCTGCGGCTTCCTCATGCTGCGGCGGCCATAGCGACCATGCCCGTCATCATGGCCATGCTCACGGTGCCGGCGCGACCAAGGTCAAAGATCCCGTCTGCGGCATGAGCGTCGATCCCGCGACTTCCAAGCACCGGTTCGACCATCACGGAGAGACCTTCCATTTCTGCTCGGCCGGCTGCCGCGCCAAATTCGCCGCCGATCCCGACAAGTATCTTGCCGAGAACAAGGCGCCCGAGCCCGAGATGCCCGCGGGCACGATCTACACCTGCCCGATGCATCCCGAGATCCGCCAGGTCGGACCCGGCAGCTGCCCGATCTGCGGCATGGCGCTGGAGCCGGAGGTCGCGAGCCTGGAGACCGGTCCCAATCCGGAGCTCTTCGACATGACCCGCCGGTTCTGGATCGGCGGCGCGCTGTCGGTGCCGCCGGTGGTGCTGGAGATGGGCGGCCACCTCGCCGGCCCGCACAACTGGATCGACCCGACGCTGTCGAACTGGATCCAGCTCGTGTTCGCGACGCCCGTGGTGCTCTGGGGCGGCTGGCCGTTCTTCTTCCGCGGCTGGCAATCGCTGCTGACGCGCAACCTCAACATGTTCACGCTGATCGCGATGGGCACCGGCGTTGCCTACGTCTACAGCGTGCTCGGCACCATCACGCCGCAGATCTTCCCCGCCGCTTTCCGCGGTCACGGAGGCGCGGTCGCCGTCTATTTCGAGGCGGCCGCCGTCATCACCGTGCTGGTGCTGCTGGGCCAGGTGCTCGAGCTGCGCGCTCGCGATGCGACGTCGGGCGCGATCAAGTCGCTGCTCCAGCTGACGCCGAAGACCGCGCGCCGCATCGAGCCTGATGGCAATGAGCAAGAGGTCGAGATCGACACGCTCCATGCGGGCGATGCCTTGCGCGTTCGTCCCGGCGAGAAGGTGCCGGTCGACGGCGTCATCCTCGAAGGCCGCTCGTCGCTCGACGAGTCGCTGGTCACGGGCGAGTCCATGCCGGTCACCAAGGAGACCGGCGCAAAGGTCATCGCCGGCACGCTGAACCAGTCCGGCAGCTTCATCATGCGCGCCGACAAGGTCGGGCGCGAAACATTGCTGTCGCAGATCGTGCAGATGGTCGCGGATGCGCAGCGCTCGCGCGCGCCGATCCAGCGCCTCGCCGACCAGGTCTCCGGCTGGTTCGTGCCGACGGTGATCGTCATTGCCCTCGCCGCCTTCGGCGCCTGGGCCTGGTTCGGACCGGAGCCGCGGCTCGCCTTCGGCCTCGTCGCGGCCGTCAGCGTGCTGATCATCGCCTGCCCCTGCGCGCTGGGCCTCGCAACTCCGATGTCGATCATGGTCGGCGTCGGCCGGGGCGCGCAAGGCGGCGTCCTGATCAAGAACGCCGAGGCGCTGGAGCGGATGGAGAAGATCGACACGCTGGTGGTCGACAAGACCGGCACGCTCACGGAGGGCAAGCCCAAGGTGGTGTCGATCGTCCCCGCCGCCGGCTTTGCCGCGGACGACATTCTGCGCATGGCGGCGAGCGTCGAGCGCGCCAGCGAGCACCCGCTGGCCAACGCGGTCGTGCGCGCGGCGAAGGAGAAGCAGCTCGCCCTTGGCCAGGTCGAGCAGTTCGACTCGCCGACCGGCAAGGGCGCGACAGGCAAGGTCGACGGCAAGACCATCGTGCTCGGCAATGCAAGATACCTCGCCGCGATCGGTATCGACACCAAGGCGCTCGACAGCGAAGCCGAACGGCTCCGCGGCGACGGCGCCAGCGTGATCAACATGGCCGTCGGCGGCCGGCTCGCCGGCCTGTTCGCGATCGCCGATCCGGTCAAGCCCTCGACGCCGGAGGCGCTGAAGGCGCTGGCGGCCGAGGGCATCAAGGTGATCATGCTGACCGGCGACAACCGGACCACGGCCGAGGCCGTGGCGCGCCGGCTCGGCATTACCGAGGTCGAGGCCGAGGTGCTGCCGGACCAGAAGAGCGCCGTCGTGACCAGGCTGCAGCAGGCCGGCCGCAGCGTCGCGATGGCCGGCGACGGCGTCAACGATGCGCCGGCGCTGGCGGCGGCCGAGGTCGGCATCGCCATGGGCACCGGCACCGACGTGGCGATGGAGAGTGCCGGCATCACGCTGTTGAAGGGCGACCTCACCGGCATCGTGCGGGCACGAAAGCTGTCGCAGGCGACGATGAGCAACATCCGCCAGAACCTGTTCTTCGCCTTCATCTACAACGCCGCCGGCATTCCGATCGCGGCCGGCATCCTCTATCCGGCGTTCGGCCTGCTGCTGTCCCCGATCATTGCCGCCGCGGCGATGGCGCTGTCCTCGGTGAGCGTGGTCGGCAACGCGCTGCGGCTGCGCACGACACGGCTGTGATGATCGCGAAATCCCGTGTAAGACGGGTCCATTCGGCGACATGCGCGGATATGACCTGATGCAGCGGATTACGATCACCATCGAGGACGATCTCCTGGCGGAGATCGACGCTGCCGCGGAGGCGCGCGGCTACCAGAACCGTTCCGAGATCATCCGCGACCTCGCCCGCGCCGGCCTGCAGCAGAGCACGGAGGACACCGCCCAGACCGGCCCATGCGTGGCCGGTCTCGTCTATGTCTACGATCACGCCGCCCGCGACCTGTCGAAGCGATTGGTGCAGGAATTCCACGGCCATCACGACCTCGCGCTGGCGACGCTCCATGTCCATCTCGACGACAACAATTGCATGGAGATGACCGCGCTGCGCGGCGACGCCTCCGAGGTCAGGCATTTCGCCGACCACATCATCGCCGAACGCGGCGTGCGCTACGGCCGCGTCGTGATGATCCCGACCGGGGACGGCAAGCCGGCGAAGGCGCGCAAGCACGGGCACCGGCATGGGTAGGCTGCCCTAGGAGAGAGTAGCGGCTCTTACCCTCCTCTGAGGGAAGGGTAAGCAGGAGCTCGCGCCGCATTCGCGGCCAAGGGCAGCCCCCGCCCTTGCCGAAGCCGCATTCGGTCTCTACCTCTCGCGCAGTGTCGACCTCAGAGGATCTCCCATGCTGGATGCCGCCATTAAGGCGCTGTCGCAACTGATCTCGCCGCCGATGCGCTCGATCCTGTGGCGATCGATCGGGCTGGCGCTGGTGCTGATCATCGTGCTGGCGATCGGACTGCAGCGGCTGCTCAGCTGGTTTGCGACCTCCGGCGCGATCTGGCTGGAGGAATTGCTCGGACCCGCCTGGCATTCGTCCATCGAAATCCTCTCGTGGATCGTCTCGATCGCGGCGGGCCTCGGCGTCGTGTTCGGCGGCATCTTCCTGATGCCCGCGATCACCTCGCTGGTGGCGAGCCTGTTCGTCGACGACGTCGCCGACATCGTCGAGCGCGAGCATTATCCGGCGGAACGGCCTGGCGTGGCGCTGCCGTTCAGCCAGGCAATCTTCGAGGGCGTCAAGACCGCGCTCTTGACGATTCTGATCTATCTCGCCGCGTTGCCGCTGGTGCTGTTCGCCGGCGCGGGATTCCTGATCTTCTTCCTCGCCGCCGCCTGGCTGCTCGGCCGCGAATATTTCGAGCTCGCCGCGATGCGCTTCCGCACCCCGGAGGACGCCAAGGCGATGCGGCGGGACAATGCCGCGGCCATCTTCACCGCCGGCCTGTTCATCGCCGCCTTCGTCTCGATCCCGATCGTCAATCTGGCGACGCCGATCTTCGGCATGGCCTTCATGGTCCACATGCACAAGCGCCTGTCGGGCCCCCGGCCCGAGCTGATCGAGCCGGCGCGGCAAGTGCGGTGATCGTGCTCTCCCGCTGTCGCTTGCGGGAGAGGTGACCACCGGGCGAACGAATCCACCTTCACCGCATTCAGGCGCCCCGGACGCCACACTTTCGCAGCAGCATCCTGGCGAAGCCGAACGGTGCCGGCGTGAAGGGACCCGTCGGGGCGCGCGTCACCAGCGCGACGACGCCGAGTGCAGCCACCGCGACCCAGAAACACAGCCAGAAGCCGTCGATATAGGCGAGCACATTGGCCTCGCGCTGCACGATGCCCGCGAGCGTGCCGACGGCGCGCGGCTGTGCCGATCCTGTGCCATGGGCGGCGAAGTGACCGGCGAGCTGCTGCAGCCTCTGCACCACGTCGACATCGCCGACGCTAAGGTTCTGGCCGAGATAGAAGGAATGGACCTGCTCGCGCACGCGCAGCCAGGTGCCCATCAGCGCCACGCCGATCTCGGCGCCGCCGAGCCGCATGATCTGGATATAGGCGGCAAAGGAGGTGGCGCGGCTCGGGTCGGAGTGGGAGAGCAGCGTGATGATCAACGGCAGCAGGGTCAGCGACTGCCCGGCCGCCTGGAGCAGCACGATGCCGGCGAAGTCCTCCCGTGCCCAGTCGTGGCTGAGCCGGGTGCCCCAAAGATTGGCCGCGGCGAAGCAGGCGAAGCCCAAGACGATCACCGTCCGCGCATCGAAATGCCGCAGCAGCCAGATCGAGACCGGCACCAGCACGAACATCGGCAAGGCGCCCCAGGTGAACAGCAGCATGCCGCTCTGCTCCGGCCTGAGCAGGCCAATGGTAGCGAGGAAGTTCGGGACCAGCGACGCATTGGACAGGCTGGTCAGCGTGTAGAGCAGGATCAGGACCAGTCCCAGGCCGATGTTGCGCGAGAACAGCACGTTGACGTGTGCCCAGGGCTGCCGCACCAGGGACTCGTTGACGAGGAAGGCGAGAAACAGCACCGCACCAGCGGCCAGCAATGCCATCACCGTGCCGGAACCGAGCCAGTCCAGCCGGTTGCCCTGGTCAAGCCCCGCATAGATCATCGACACCGAGGCGCCGAGCAACAGCATGCCGCCCCAATCGGCCTCGCGCAGCAGCGCGCGGTTCACCGGCTCGTTCGGCGTGCCCAGATAGACCATCAGGCCCATCAAGGGCGCGATCACGACGCCCTGCCAGTACAGCCATTGCCAGCCGAGATGGTCGACATAGAAGCCGACCAGCGAGGTCGAGGTGTCCAGCGCGAAGCCGACGCGGATCGCGTAGATCGAGATCGCCGGCAGCCACCAGCGGATCGGCAGATTGCGGAACACGATCATCAGCGTGGCCGGCACGAAGGTGCCGAGCAGGAGGCCGTGCACGACGCTGAGCACGAGCAATGTCGGATAGTCGTGCACGAACGGAATGATGAACGAGACGGCGGCATAGAGGAGGCTGGGGATGCCGAGCACGCGGCGCAGGCCGAACACCGTCGCAAGCCAGGCCACCGCAGGCGCGATGAAGATCTGCGAGCCGATGCCGGCGGTCGAGAGCCAGGCACCCTCGTCGAACCCGAGCGAGAACGCGCCGCGCAGGTCCGGCAGGCCGACCGTGGTCAGCCGGCTGTCGAAATTGGCAAGGAACGAGCCGAGCAGCACCGCCGCGACAGCGAACAGCGGCTGCGGCGCGACGCCGCCGCGCGAGAGCGGCTCGCGGGCGGCATCGTTATTTTCCGCCATTCGCAGCCTTCGTATCGATGCTGGTGACCACCGACATGCCCGGCACAAGCCGCGCCAGCAGCGGCTGGTCGCCATCGAACTGAATGCGCACGGGAATGCGCTGCACCACCTTCGTGAAATTGCCCGTTGCGTTGTCGGGCGGCAGCAGCGCCACCTGCGCGCCCGTCGCCGGCGCAATGCGCTCGACCCGGCCGCGCAGCTTCTCGCGCGGAAAACTGTCGACGGTGATCTCGACCGGTTGGCCCGGCGCCACGTGCGTCAGCTGGGTCTCCTTGTAGTTCGCGATCACATACACCTTGGGCAGCGGCACGACGTTGATGAGGTTGGTGCCGATATTGACGTAATCGCCCGGCTGCACCTGGCGCTCGCCGACAACGCCGTCGAACGGCGCGGCGATCTTCGTGTATCCAAGCTTGAGCTTCGCACCCGCCAGCGTAGCCTTGGCCGCCTCGACATCGGCGGCGCGCTGCTTCCTGGTGCCTTGCAGGACCTCGAGCTGGTGCTGCTGGGCCGCGATCACGGCGCGGCTCGCGCGCACGTCGGCCTGCGCCTTGGCGTAGGCGGCGACCGCCTGCTCGAGGCGCTGGCGCGTGCCGGACTCGGTCTGCGACAGCGATTGCTGACGCTCCTGCTCCTGCCGTGCCTCGACCTCCATGGCCTCCGCAGACAGCCGCGCGGCCTGCGCCTGAGCAATCGTCGCATATTGCAGCTCGATCTGGTTGGCGAGATTGTCGAGCGCGGCTTGCGCCGCGGCGACCGCCGCTTCGGCCTGCGCGACTTGCGCCTGGTAATCGGCAGGGTCGATCTGGATCAGGAGGTCGCCGGCCTTGACGCGCTGGAAATCAGTCACCCCCACGCCTAGCACTTCGCCCGAGACGCGGCTCGAAAGCCGCGTCAGCTCGGCGCGCACATAGGCGTCGTTGGTGGTCTGGATCACCGCATTGCCGACCCATTCGTCGAAGCGCAGCGTTGCCAGCGCGACGAAGCCGAGCGCGACGACGACGGCAAACAGCGGGATCGCGAGCCGGCTCCAGAGCGGCGTCGCCGGCCGCTGCGTCGGCTTGGGCGGCGGGACCAGGGATGCGGGTGGTGCGTTCTGTTCTTGCTGACTCACGAGATCACCTCAACCCGGCGCTGCTAAAGCGCAAATCCCACTTTGTGATTCCGGGCGATGCATAGCATCGGACACGGAATCTCGAGACTCCGGACCCAGCCGTGCCAATCGTTCCGGAATGGCGTCATTAGATCACACCGTCTTCTCCGGCCAGCGGCAGAGATCGTTGATCAGGCAAACCTCGCAGCGCGGCTTGCGCGCGAGACACGTATAGCGGCCATGCAGAATCAACCAGTGATGGGCATGCAGCATGAACTCGGCCGGAATCACCCTTTCCAGACCGAGCTCGACCTCCAGCGGTGTCTTGCCCGGCGCCAATGCGGTGCGGTTGCCCACGCGGAAGACATGGGTGTCGACCGCCATGGTGTGCTCGCCGAAGGCCATGTTGAGCACGACGTTGGCGGTCTTGCGGCCGGCACCGGGCAACGACTCGATCCCGGCGCGGGTGCGCGGCACCTCGCCGCCGAACTCGCTGAGCAGCTTGGCCGACAGCGCGATCACGTTCTTCGCCTTGGTGCGGTAGAGGCCGATGGACTTGATGTAGTCGCGCAAGGATTCCTCGCCGAGATCGAGCATCTTCTGCGGGGTGTCGGCGACCTCGAACAGCGCACGGGTCGCCTTGTTGACGCCGGCATCGGTGGCCTGGGCCGACAGCACCACGGCGACCAGCAACGTAAAGGGATTGACGTGCTCGAGCTCACCCTTCGGTTCCGGATTGGCCTTTTGGAATCGGCTGAAGGCCTCGCGAACTTCGGCGGGCGTCCAGGGCTTGATGGCCTTGAGCGATTTCCTGGCTGCAACGTTCGGCTTCGCAACGGCCGCTTTTGCCTTTTTCTTCGGCACGGCCGCTTTGCGCGATGCCGGCTTGCGGGTGATTTTCGCCATGATCGGGATATACTGAGGGACCATGAGAACAGGCAACGAAATTGAGCGCAGCGATTCCGGGGATCCGCGCGACGTGCAGATCTTCTCCGCGCGGCTGACGCCGCACCGCTCACTGAACCGCACCGGCTTCCTCGCCGTGATGCTGTTCGTCAGTGTGGTCAGCTTCGTCACCGGCCTCGTCTTCCTGATGATGGGGGCATGGCCGGTGTTCGGCTTCTTCGGCCTCGACGTGTTGGTGATCTGGTGGGCCTTCAAGGCCAATTTCCGCGCCGCGCGCGCCAGCGAGGAGATCGTGGTCACGCCGTCGGAGCTGCGCGTTCGCCGTGTCAGCCATCGCGGCCAGGTCGCCGAATGGACCTTCAATCCGCTCTGGGTCCGGCTCGACACGGAAGTCGACGAGGACTTTGGCATCGAGCATCTCTATCTGATTTCGCGCGGCCACCAGATCCAGATCGCCCGCTTTCTTGGTCCTGGAGAAAAGGCGAATTTCTACAAAGGCTTGGTAGAAGCGTTGAACGCCGCCAGGCGTGGTCCGACCTATAATCCGATCACCTGACTCCGGCTCGGAAATCGGGTGGCTCCAAGCCCGTCCCTCTCCTACATTTCGGGTCATGATGACCCTTGCGATCCATGACCAGCGCCTGGCCAGGCCGGGCACCCAGAACGCCGCGTTGCGCGACTATGATTCGGTGCGCCGGGCGATCGCCTTCATCTCGGCCAACTGGCGCGCGCAGCCGACCATCGAGGCGATGGCGGATGCCGCCGGCGTCACGCCGGACGAGCTGCACCACCTGTTCCGCCGCTGGGCGTCGATCACGCCGAAGGCGTTCATGCAGGCGCTCACCCTCGACCACGCCAAGAACCTGCTCAGGGATTCCGCCAGCATCCTCGATGCGGCGCTCGACTCCGGACTTTCAGGGCCGGGCCGGCTGCACGATCTCTTCGTCACCCACGAGGCGATGTCGCCGGGCGAATGGAAGAACGGCGGTGCCGGCCTCACCCTGCGCTACGGCTTTCATTCCTCACCGTTCGGCACTGCGATCGTGATCGCGACCGACCGCGGCCTGTCGGGCCTCGCCTTCGCCGATCCCGGCGAGGAGAAGATCGCGCTCGCCGACATGACGCGGCGCTGGCCGAACGCCACCTATGTTGAAGATCACGAAGGCACCGCGCCGCTCGCTGCACGAATCTTCGACACCAGGCTCTGGCGGCCTGACCAGCCGCTGCGCGTAGTCTTGATCGGCACCGATTTCGAGGTGCGGGTGTGGGAGACGCTGCTGAAGATTCCGATGGGGCGCGCGGTGTCGTATTCGGACATCGCCTGCAACATCAACAGCCCGAAGGCCTCGCGCGCCGTCGGCGCTGCAGTCGGCAAGAACCCGGTGTCCTTCGTCGTGCCCTGCCACCGCGCGCTCGGCAAGAGCGGCACGCTCACGGGCTATCATTGGGGCATCACCCGCAAGCAGGCGATGCTGGGCTGGGAAGCCGGGCAGCTGGGGGTGCAGTAGGCAAGATGCAGCAGGGTGGGTTAGCCGAAGGCGTAACCCACCTCTGTTTTCCGCGGCGAAAGGTTCGGTGGGTTACGCTCGCTAACCCACCCTACGACTTCGGGCGTGTGGCGAAAGTCAACCCGCCAGATCCAGCTTCGAGGCCACCGTCGAATCCGCATTGAGCCGGTAGATGATCGGCACGCCGGTGGCGAGCTCGCGCTTCAGGATGCCTTCGGGGGAGAGCTTTTCCAGCACCATGATCAGCGCGCGCAGCGAGTTGCCGTGGGCTGCGACCAGAGTGCGCTTGCCGTTGAGCACGCCGGGGAGGATCTCCTGCACGTAGTAGGGCAGCGCGCGGGCCAGCGTGTCCTTCAGGCTTTCGCCGCCCGGCGGCGGCACGTCGTAGGAGCGGCGCCAGATCAACACCTGCTCCTCGCCCCATTTCTTCCGGGCGTCGTCCTTGTTGAGGCCGGAGAGATCGCCGTAATCGCGCTCGTTCAGCGCGAGGTTCTTCGAGGTCGGCAGGCCGGTCTGGCCGAGTTCGCCCAGGATGAGATCGAGCGTGTGCTGTGCGCGCGTCAGGACCGAGGTGAAGGCGACGTCGAACACGAGGCCTTGGGCCTTCAATTTGCGGCCGGCTTCCCTGGCCTCGTTCACGCCGAGCTCGGTGAGATCAGGGTCCTTCCAGCCCGTGAACAGGTTCTTCAGATTCCATTCGCTCTGGCCGTGGCGTACGAGCACGAGAAGACGTTCGCTCATTGACTGCTTTTCCGTTGCTTGATTTCGACTAGATATCGGCAAGGCCGAGCACGTCGGCCATGGAGTAATGCCCCGGCTTCTTGCCGTGCGCCCACAGCGCCGCCTTCAGCGCGCCGTGGGCGAACAGCATGCGGTCCTCGGCCTGGTGCGACAAGGTCAGGCGCTCGAACGGGCCGAGGAAGGTCACGCTGTGGTCGCCGGCGACGGTGCCGCCGCGCAAGGAGGCGAAACCGATATTGCCCGGCCGACGGGCGCCGGTGATGCCGTCACGCCCACGCTCGGAATGGTCATCCAGAGTGACGCCGCGGCCGCTGGCTGCGGCCTGGCCCAGCATCAGCGCCGTGCCGGAGGGCGCATCGACCTTCATGCGGTGATGGGTCTCGACGATCTCGATGTCGAAACTCTGGTCGAGCGCCTTGGCGACGCGCTTGACCACGGCGGCGAGTAGGTTGACGCCGAGGCTCATATTGCCCGACTGCACCACCACCGCGCGATTGGTGACGCTCTTGATCACGGCATTGTCGGACCCGGATAGTCCGGTCGTGCCGATGACGTGGACGATCCCGCGCTCGGCGGCAATGGCGACATTGGCGATGGTCGCCGCCGGAACGGTGAAGTCGAGGATGCCGTCGGCGTCCTTCGACATCGCCCAAAGATCGGCCGAGAGCTTGATGCCGTTGGCCGGCAGGCCTGCGAGCACGCCGGAATCCTTGCCGAGCAGCTCGGAGCCCGGCGCTTCCAGCGCGCCGGCGAGCACCGCGCCTTGGCTCTCGGCGATCGCCCGCACCAGCGCCCGGCCCATCCGGCCGCCGGCTCCTGCAACAATCAAGCGCATGTCGGACATGGTGTGATCCTCTTCGCCGCCGTTTTAGCGGGGGGAGGCAGTTCCGGCAACCGAAGGGGATATGACGCGCGGTGACACCACGTGCACGTCATTCCGGGATGGTCCGAAGGACCAGACCGCAGGTGCGCAATTGCGCACCGGGAAATCTCGAGATTCCGGGTTCGGCTCTGCGAGCCGCCCCGGAATGACGTTGGGCGCTCAGCCGCCAGACGGCTGCGGGCCGTCGTAGCCCTCGATGATGATGAGGTCGGCGATCGAGTGCGGCTGGCGCACCTTGATGTTGGCCTGGTATTCCGGCGAATTGTAGCAGGCCAGCGCCGTCTCGTAGTCCGGGAATTCGATCACGACGTTGCGGTTGCGGCTGGCGCCTTCGACGGTGGTGAACTTGCCGGCGCGAACGACGAAGCGGGCGCCCCATTTCTTGAAGATCGGACCATTGGCGACGGCATAGGGCTTGTAGCCCTCGTCATTGCTCACGTCGACGCGCCCGATCCAGTAACCTTTTGCCATGGCTGTTCTCCCTGTGGTTGGTCTCTATTTCAGCAGTGCCTGTGCGATCTCGGCGTGGATGGCCTCGGCGGCGGCCTTCGGATCGGCCGCTTCCACCACCGGGCGCCCGACGACGAGATAGTCCGCACCGGCGGCGATCGCACGGCCTGGCGTCATGATGCGCTTCTGGTCGCCGCTGGCGGCGCCCACCGGACGAATGCCGGGGGTGACGAGGCTCATCTGATGGCCGACGATCTTGCGCAAGGCCCCTACCTCCTCCGGCGAGGATACGAGGCCGTCGACACCGAGCACCTGCGCCTGCCGCGCCCGCGCCTCGACCAGCTCCGACACGCCGAGCCGATAGCCGGCCTCTTGCAGATCGTCGTCGTTGTAGGAGGTCAGCACCGTGACGGCGAGGATCTTCAGGCTGGCACTGCCGCGGCCCTCGACGGCACCTTTCATGGTCTGGGGATAGGCGTGCACGGTGACGAAGCTTGCGCCCAGCCGGGCGACGCTCTCCACGCCACGCGTCACGGTATTGCCGATGTCGTGCATCTTGAGATCGGCGAACACCTTCTTGCCCCTATCGGCGAGCTTGCCGATCAAGGACAGGCCGCCGGCATAGGCGAGCTGATAGCCGATCTTGTAGAACGAGACGCTGTCGCCGAGCTTCGCGATCATCGCCTCCGCGGCATCAACGCTCGGCAGATCGAGCGCGACGATCAGGCGGTCCTTGGGGGCGATCTCGGATGGCGTCATGTCACCTCACATCATGCGTTGGGAAACGTCGATCAACTGCCGCACCAGCTCCTTCAGCGCGACGATGTCGCCCTCGTGCTTCAGCCTGTCCATGTCGTCATAGGCCTGGTCGGCGTAGGCGAGCGTGAGCTGGCTGCCAATCACGTTGGCGTGGCAGGAGGACAGGATCAGCCGCAGCGCCTGGAGCGCGCGGGCCGCACCCAGCCGGCTCTGGGAAGCGCCGGCGAGCGCAAAGACCCGGTTGCGGAAAACCTCGCCGCGCGCCTCGTGCAGCTCGTGGACGCGGCTGACCCAGTCGATCGCGTTCTTGAGGAGCGGCGGCACCGAGGCATTGTATTCGGGCGAGACGATGAGGACGCCGTGATGGGCGCCGATCATGCGCTTGAGATTGATGGCGTGCTTGGGCACGCCGGATTTGGCCTGGAGGTCGCCGTCGTAGATCGGAAGCGGAAAATCGCCGAGCGAGATGCGGGTGACGTCGACGCCGGCCTGGACGAATTCATACGCTGCGACCGCTGCCAGCTTCGCATTGTGCGAGCCGGTGCGCAGCGAGCCGGGAATGATCAGGATCTTGGGCGCGGGCATCCAATCCCATGCGTTCGCGAAACGGGCCCGCCGCGCAAGGAGGGCCGGCGGGATCAGTCCTTGCGATACACCCAGACGCGGGCCGGCGGAAGGTTCATCCAGATCCGTTCCGAGGCCTCTGTGGACACGCCGTGCAGCGATTTAGGGATCGGCGGGACCACCGCATAGGTGAACTGGATGAAGGGCGCGCCGGGCGCGAGCGCCGTGAAGGCATCGCGGATCAGCCGCAGCCGCGTCAGCATCGGTTTGGTGACGAGCGGCAAGCCGGAGACCACCGCGGACGCCGGAGCGCTCAAGACGTTCCAGAGCGTGTCGCGCAGGCGATAGGCATCGCCCTGCACCACCTTCGCCTGCGGATAGCGATCGCGCAGCAGCGCGCAGAAGCCGGGATTGTACTCGACCAGGACAAGACGCTTCTGGTCGACGCCGCGCTCGATGAGCGCGGAGGTGATGGCGCCGGTGCCGGGCCCGAGTTCCACCACCGGTGCGTCAGAATCGGGATCGACGTAATGAGCCATGGTCCGGGCCAGCAGCTTGCCCGACGGCATCACCGCGCCCATGTGCAGTGGCTTTTCGATCCACGACCTGAGAAAGCGCACCTCATCGTCGAGACGAGGCTTCTTCAACGCACGCGCGGACGATGGCAAGGGCATGTCGGGACCGGACGGGACCGCGGGACCGCGGCGTGTCAGAAAATGGTCATAAAGACGTATAGGCCGAAGACGGCACGGTCAAGACGAGTCAATTCGCCCGATTACCGAAGAAATCCTTGACCTTGGCGAAGAAGCCGTCGGATTCCGGCTGGGTGTTGCCGGAGGAAAGCTTCTCGAATTCGGCCAGCAATTCCTGCTGCTTCTTGGTGAGGTTCTGCGGCGTCTCGACCATCACTTGGACGTACATGTCGCCCATCTGGCGCGAGCGCAGCACCGGCATGCCTTTTGATGCAATACGGAACCGGCGGCCTGACTGTGTGCCGGCCGGCACCTTCACCTTGGTCTTGCCCTTGTCGATGGTTGGTACCTCGAACTCGCCGCCGAGCGCGGCGGTCACCATCGAGATAGGCACCCGACAATGTAGGTCGGCGCCGTCACGTTGGAAGAACTGGTGCTGGACCAGCGAGAGGAAAATGTAGAGATCGCCGGGCGGTCCGCCGCGGACCCCGGCCTCGCCCTCGCCGGCGAGTCTGATCCGCGTACCATCCTCGACGCCCTGCGGAATGTTGACCGACAGCGTGCGCTCGCGGGTGACCCGGCCCTGGCCCGCACAGGACGGGCAGGCGTCCTCGATCATCTGACCGCGACCCTGACAACTCGGGCAGGTGCGCTCGAGCGTAAAGAAGCCTTGCGACTGACGCACGCGCCCGGCGCCGCCGCAGGTGGAGCAAGTCTTTGGCTTGGTGCCGGCCTTGGCACCGATGCCCGAACAGGCCTCGCATGTCACCGAGACCGGGATCTCGATCTGCGCGGTCTTGCCGCCAAAGGCCTCCTCGAGTGTGATTTCCATGTTGTAGCGCAGGTCCGCCCCGCGCTCGCGGCCGCCGCGGCCGCGCTGACCGGCCATGCCGAACAGGTCTTCGAAAATGTCGGAGAACGAGGAGGCGAACCCCGCGCCGAAACCGGCAGCGCCGCCGAAGCCGCCGCCCTGCTCGAACGCGGCGTGGCCATAGCGGTCGTAGGCGGCGCGCTTGTCCCTGTCCTTCAGGACCTCGTAGGCCTCGTTGATTTCCTTGAACTTGACCTCGCTGGTCTCATCCCCGGGATTGCGGTCGGGGTGGAATTTCATCGCCAGCTTGCGGAACGACGACTTCAGCTTGCCTTCGTCGGCGTCGCGTTCGACTTCCAGGGTCTCGTAGTAGCAGCGCTTGGTGGACGTGGACATGATGAGCTCGGTCTATCCAATCGCGATTCAAGTTGGCGCGAAACAACGCTGACATGCGGCGATATAAGCGCCCTTTTGCCTCGTGGCAGAGGGCAGCGTGGCAGCGCTGAGAATAACGGTTGGGAATCGATCGACGATACCGGGGCCGACTTTCAAGGCGTCTCTGCCCTTCCTCCCCGACGCGACGGCCTCCCCCGCAAGTGAGGAGGCCGGTAGCGTGTGTGAGGTCCAAGCCGTCCGCATCGTCACCCTCGCGGGCTTCAGGCGGACTTCTTGTTGTTCTTGTCGTCGTCGACTTCGGTGAACTCCGCGTCGACGACGTCGTCCTTGGCCGCATCCTTCTTGGCGTCGGCCTCGGCCTGCTGCTTGTACATGGCCTCGCCGAGCTTCATCGAAGCCTGCGCCAGCGTCTGGGTCTTGGCCTTGATCGCCTCGGCATCGTCGCCCTTCAGCGCTTCCTTGAGGTCGCTGACGGCATCCTCGATGGCGCGGCGCTCGCTCTCGGCGACCTTCGAGCCGTGCTCGGCCAAGGCCTTTTCGGTCGAATGCACCAGGCCGTCCGCCTCGTTCTTGGCGGTGACGGCTTCGCGGCGCTTCTTATCCGCCTCGGCATTGGCCTCGGCGTCCTTGACCATCTTCTCGATGTCGGCTTCCGACAGACCGCCGGAGGCCTGGATGCGGATCTGCTGCTCCTTGCCCGTGGCCTTGTCCTTGGCCGAAACGTTCACGATGCCGTTGGCGTCGATGTCGAAGGTCACCTCGATCTGCGGCATGCCGCGCGGCGCCGGCGGAATGCCCATCAAGTCGAACTGGCCGAGCATCTTGTTGTCGGCCGCCATTTCACGCTCGCCCTGGAAGACGCGGATGGTGACGGCGTTCTGGTTGTCCTCGGCGGTCGAGAACACCTGGCTCTTCTTGGTCGGGATCGTGGTGTTGCGGTCGATGATGCGGGTGAACACGCCGCCCAGCGTCTCGATGCCCAGCGACAGCGGGGTCACGTCGAGCAGCAGAACGTCCTTGACGTCGCCCTGAAGCACGCCGGCCTGGATCGCAGCGCCGATCGCCACGACCTCGTCCGGGTTGACGCCCTTGTGCGGCTCCTTGCCGAACAGCTGCTTCACGACTTCCTGGACCTTCGGCATACGCGACATGCCGCCGACCAGCACGACTTCGCCGATCTCGCCCGCGGTGACGCCGGCATCCTTCAGCGCCTTGCGGCAGGGCTCGACGGTCTTCTGCACGAGGTCGTCGACCAGCGCCTCGAACTTGGCGCGGGTGAGCTTCATCGTCAGATGCTTCGGACCGGTCTGGTCCGCGGTGATGAAGGGCAGGTTGATCTCGGTCTGCGTCGTCGACGACAGCTCGATCTTGGCCTTTTCAGCGGCTTCCTTCAGGCGCTGCAGTGCGAGCTTGTCGTTGCGCAGGTTGATGCCCTGCTCCTTCTGGAACTCGTCGGCCAGATAACCCACGAGGCGCATGTCGAAGTCTTCGCCGCCGAGGAAGGTGTCGCCGTTGGTCGACTTCACCTCGAACACGCCGTCGCCGATTTCGAGAATGGAGATATCGAACGTGCCGCCGCCGAGGTCGTACACGGCGATCGTGCCGGCCTTGGTCTTGTCGAGGCCATAGGCGAGCGCGGCCGCGGTCGGCTCGTTGATGATGCGCAGCACTTCGAGGCCGGCGATCTTGCCGGCGTCCTTGGTCGCCTGGCGCTGGGCGTCGTTGAAGTAGGCGGGAACGGTGATGACGGCCTGATCGACCTTCTGGCCGAGATGGGCTTCCGCGGTCTCCTTCATCTTCTGCAAGATGAACGCCGAGACCTGCGAGGGCGAGTAGGTCTGGCCGTCGGCCTCGACCCAGGCATCGCCGTTGGAAGCCTTCACGATCTTGTAGGGGACGAGCTTCTTGTCCTTCTCGACCATGGGGTCGTCGTAGCGGCGGCCGATGAGGCGCTTCACTGCGAAGAAGGTCCGCTCGGGATTGGTAACGGCCTGGCGCTTGGCCGGCTGGCCGACGAGGCGTTCACCATCATCGGTGACGGCGACGATCGAAGGCGTCGTGCGCATGCCTTCGGAATTCTCGATGACTTTGGCGTTCTTGCCATCCATCACGGCGACGCACGAATTCGTGGTGCCGAGGTCGATCCCAATGACCTTTCCCATGGTCCTGATATCCTTCTTTTTGCGGCAGGTTGGCTGGGCCCAAGAGGCACCCGAACCGAAACCCCCTAAGATCAAACATCCGCGATATTGCGATGATTGAGGCTCATATAGGAGGGGGGGAGGGGCCCGCAAGGACCGAAGCTAGCTTTCTGCCGCGAAAACATCGCGTTTTGGAAGATGATGTCCGAAGCTCGACCGCCCTGGCGGGTGAGGACTTGTTAACGGTCAGACCTTTCGGCAAGCCCTGGTTACCGGGAGCCCGCCGGCCCTGTTGCGGCGAGGCCAAACCGGTTAAAAGTCGCACCGACCGCACGGCCGGCGCCGCTGCTTCGCGCGACAAAGCGGCCCGGCGGCCGACCATCGAACGGCCTCAATGTAAACCAATCAGAGTGGCCATGAAGCTGACCCGCACCCTCGCCGCGCTCGCCCTCCTCGCCGTCTCCGCCTGTCCGGCCCTCGCCGCCGACGCGGTCTTTCCACCTGGCCTGCGTCTCGGCATGGTGCCGCTGATCGGTCTCAGCCCCGCCAAGACCTTTCCGGGCTTCGAAAGCGAGGACGGCAACGTCAAGGTGCTGATCACGGAGCTGCCGCCGGCGGCCTATGGCGAGGTCGTCAGCGCCTTCAATTCCAATCCCGCAGGGACGGGCGGCGTCAAGCAGGACAAGGTCGAGACCCCCGCGGGCCTCGCCTATTTCACTACCGAAAGCGGCAAGGCCGGCGATGTTCCGGTGAAGCGCTATTCCATGATCGTGCCCGGCGCCGGCTTCTCCGGCTATGTCGCGGTGCAGGTCCCCGAGAACGCGACGAAGATCTACACCGACGAGGCGGTGCGGCAGATGTTCGCGAGCGCGACGACGCGCAAGCAGGTCTCGGCCGAAGAACAGATCGCTCTGATGCCGTTCAAGATCACCGATCTCGCCGACTTCAAGGACATCCGCACGCTGGCGCCGGGATCGAGCATCATCCTGGCCGACGGCAATGAGAGCGTCGGCTACGAATCGAGGCCGTTCATGATCCTCGGCCTGATCGGCGCCACCCCGCAAGCCGCCGACGACCGCGCTCGCTTCGCCCAGGAGGCGGCACTCCAGATTCCCGGGGTGCGCGAGTCGCGCGTCACCATGTCCGAGCCGATCCGCATCAACGGCCAGCAGGGTTTCGAGACCCGCATCGACGGCGTCAGCGGCAAGGACAAGATCCCGGTGACCGTGGTGCAGTGGATCCGTTTCTCCAGCGGCGGCGCCTCGCTGCGCATCATCGCCAGCGCCCCGCGCGACCAGTGGCTGCCCGCCTTCACCCGCTTCCGCGCCGTGCGCGACGGGATTCAGCCGAAGGGGTAACCCTTCGGGAAATGCACCGCACGAGGGCGCGGCCTCCTCGCCGTGAGGTCCGAGACTCAGTTCGGCGCGCCGCTCGACTCGTTGTTGTTCGCCGCCGGCGCGGCCTTGGCGCCGCCCTTGGCGACACCGACCAGCGCCGGGCGCAGCACGCGCTCGCCGATGGTGTAGCCGGCCTGCATGACCTGCACCACGGTGCCCGAGGGCACCGACGCATCAGGCACTTCGTACATCGCCTGGTGGAAGTTCGGGTCGAACTTCTGGCCCTGCGGATCGAGCTTCTTCACGCCATGCTTCTCGAGCGCGCTGTGCAGCGAGCGCTCGGTCAACTCGACACCCTCGATCAACGCCGTAAGGCCGGGATCGGCCGCAGCACGCGCCTCCGCCGGAACGGCATCGAGCGCACGCTGGAGATTGTCGGCGATGTCGAGCACATCGCGCGCGAAGCCGGTGATGCCGTAGAGACGGGCGTCGGCGACTTCCTTGGCGGTGCGCTTGCGCAGATTCTCCATCTCGGCCAGCGTCCGCAGCATGCGGTCGCGCGCCTCAACCGCTTCCTTCTGCAAGGTTTCGACCGAACCCGGCTCGGGATCGTCGGGCATGATGTAGGGTTTCGACACCACGGGCTCGCCGGTCGCTGCAGTCGTGTCTTGAGGTTGCCGGTCTTGCTCGGTCATCGGCTCTGATCTCGAACTCGTTTCAGAAATGTTGGCCCGGATATCGTGCCTAAACTCGCGAAAATCAAGCGCCCGTGATCGGCGGAAACGCCAGTCAGCCCCCCAGGAGGCGACTGACGATGCGGGCGGCGTAGTCAACGGTCGGGATCACGCGGGCATAATTCAGCCGCGTCGGCCCGATCACGCCGAGAACGCCGACAATGTGGCCGGCGGCATCGCGATAGGGCGAGATGATGGTGGAGGATCCGGACAGCGAGAACAGCTTGTTCTCCGAACCGATGAAGATGCGAACGCCCTCGGCGGTCTCGGCCCGGCCGAGCAGGTCGATCACGCCGCGCTTGGTCTCGAGGTCGTCGAACAACAGGCGCACCCGCTCCAGATCCTCCAGCGCATGCAGATCTTCGAGCAGGTTGGCATGGCCGCGGACAATGAGCTGCCGGTCCTCGCTCTCGCCGCCGGACCAGCTGGCGATCCCGGCCGAGATCACCTTCTGTGTCAGCTGATCGAGCTCGGCACGGGCCTCGCCCAGTGCGGTCTCGAGCTCGAGCCGCGCCTCGGCCAGCGTGCGGCCGCGGATGCGCGCATTGAGGAAGTTACCGGCCTCGGTCAGTGCCGAGGAGGGAACTCCAGGCGGCAGCGTCAGCACGCGGTTTTCGACCTGGCCATCCTCGCCGACCAGGATCACCAGCGCCTTCTCCGGTTCCAGGCGGACGAACTCGATGTGCTTCAGCCGCGCGTTGGATTTCGGCGTGAGCACGACAGCGGCGGCCCGGGTCAGGCCGGAGAGCCGCATCAGGGCCTGATCCAGCGCCGCCTCGACCGACTGCGCCTCGCCGACGGAGGCGAGCTGGCTCTTGATCGCCTGCCGCTCGGCCTCGTTGAGGTCGCCAACCTGCATCAGGGCGTCGACGAAGAAGCGCAGGCCCAGTTCCGTCGGCAGCCGGCCCGCCGAGGTGTGCGGGGCATAGATCAGGCCGAGCTGCTCCAGATCGGCCATGACGTTGCGCACCGAAGCCGGCGACAGCGGCATGGCGATCAGACGGGAGATGTTGCGCGAGCCGACCGGCTCGCCGGTCGCGAGATAGCTTTCGACGATTTGACGAAAGATGTCGCGGGAACGTTCGTTGAGCTGGGCAAGGCCTGCGTGCGGCGCGATCAGATGGATCGGATCGTGATGGGACACAGACGGTAACTCCTCTCAGGTACTCATAATTTGTCTATCCGGGACGGTTCTGACAAGCGTGGCGTTGGCGGTCTCGACGTCAGGGGTGAAAAAACCTTGCCGCCCACCCCCGCCGCACCTACAAGCACGGGCCAACAGGCCTTTTCCCGTGAGTTTTGGAGGATTTCCCATGCGGCCAAGCCGCCGTGCGCCCGACGAATTGCGCCCCGTGACGCTGGAGCGCGGCGTGGTCAAATATGCGGAAGGCTCCTGCCTGGTGAAGTTCGGTGACACCCATGTGCTGGTCACCGCCACGCTGGAGGACCGGCTGCCGCCGTGGCTGAAGGGCCAGGGCCGCGGCTGGGTCACCGCCGAATACGGCATGCTGCCGCGCGCCACCTCCGAACGCACCCGCCGCGAGGCCTCTGCCGGCAAGCAGAGCGGGCGTACCGTCGAGATCCAGCGCCTGATCGGCCGCTCGCTTCGCACCATCGTCGACCTCGAAGCGCTCGGCGAGCGCCAGATCACGGTCGATTGCGACGTGCTCCAGGCCGACGGCGGCACCCGCACGGCCTCCATCACCGGCGCCTGGGTCGCGCTCGCCGACTGCATCAACTGGATGAAGGCGCGCAACATGTTCAAGGCCAACGTGCTGCGCGACAACGTCGCCGCAATCTCCTGCGGCATCTACAACGGCGCGCCGGTGCTCGATCTCGACTATGCCGAGGATTCGGAAGCCGAGACCGACGCCAATTTCGTCATGACCGGCGACGGCCGCATCGTCGAGGTGCAGGGCACCGCGGAACGCGAGCCGTTCACCCAGGACGAGTTCCTGAAGCTGATGGCCCTGGCGCAGAAGGGCATCGCGCGCCTGGTGGACTTGCAGAAACTGGCGGTGGCGTAGTCAATAGGCCATGCACCGCCGAATCACGGACAAGCTCGTCATCGCCACCCATAATCCCGGCAAGCTCGCCGAGATGCGGGAGCTGCTTGCGCCGTACGGGATCGAAGCGGTGTCGGCCGGTGAGCTTGGCCTCGCCGAGCCCGAGGAGACCGGCGACGATTTCCGCAGCAACGCCGCGATCAAGGCGATCGCGGCGGCGCAGGCGACCGGGCTTGCCGCCTTCGCCGACGATTCCGGCATCGTGGTCGACGCGCTCGACGGCGCGCCCGGAATCTACAGCGCACGCTGGGCCGGTCCATCCAAGGATTTCAACGCCGCGATGGCGCAGATCGAGCGGCTGCTGCAGGAGCGCGGCGCCACCACGCCGGACCGCCGAAGAGCGCACTTCGTCTCCGCGCTCTGCGTGGCCTGGCCCGACGACCATCGCGAGGAGGTCGAGGCGCGCGTCGACGGCACGCTGGTCTGGCCGCCACGCGGCACCGCCGGCTTCGGCTACGATCCGATGTTCCTGCCTGACGGCCACGACCGCACCTTCGGCGAGATGACCAGCATCGAGAAGCACGGTCTGCCGCCGCTCGGCCTCGGCCTGTCGCACCGCGCCCGCGCCTTCGTGAAACTGGCGGAGATCTGCCTTGAGCCGCGCTAGAGCGTTTTCGAGCGAAGTGTATACCGGTTCGCGCCAGGAAAACGCGTCGAAACAAGAATCTGAAGCCTTCGGCGTCTACGTGCACTGGCCGTTCTGCCTGTCGAAATGCCCCTATTGCGACTTCAACAGCCATGTCCGCCACGCTGCGATCGACGAGGCGCGCTTCGCCGCCGCCTTCGCGCGCGAGATCGCGACGACGGCCGAGCGCGCGCCCGGCCGCGAGGTCACCTCGATCTTCCTCGGCGGCGGCACGCCGTCCTTGATGCAGCCAGCAACTGTCGGCGCCGTGTTGGATGCGATCGGCAAGCACTGGACCGTCGCCGGCGACGTCGAAGTCACGCTGGAAGCGAACCCGACCAGCGTCGAGGCCACGCGCTTCGCCGGCTATCGCAGCGCCGGCGTCAACCGCGTCTCGCTCGGCGTGCAGGCCCTCGACGACGCCTCGCTGAAATCGCTGGGTCGTTTGCACAGCGCGCGCGAGGCGCTCGAAGCCGTCGCCATCGCGCGGCGCTCGTTCGAGCGCTATTCGTTCGACCTGATCTATGCCCGGCCCGACCAGACGCCGGCGATGTGGGCCGACGAGCTGCGTCTTGCGATCGGCGAAGCAGCCGAGCATCTGTCGCTCTATCAATTGACGATCGAGGAAGGCACGCCGTTCTTCGGCCTGCACAAGGCCGGCAAGCTGAAGACGCCGGACGAGGCTGTCGCGCGCGCACTCTACGACATCACGCAGGAAACCTGCGACAAGCTCGGCCTGCCCGCTTACGAGATCTCAAATCACGCGCGGCGCGGCGCCGAGTGCCGGCACAATCTGGTGTACTGGCGCGGCCAGGAGTATGCCGGCATCGGGCCCGGTGCGCACGGCCGCCTCGACATCGACGGCATCAGGCACGCCACCGCCACCGAGAAGCGCCCCGAAGCCTGGCTGATGCGGGTCGAGACCAATGGCGATGGAATCGTCACCGACGAGCTCCTCAACAGCGAGGAACGCGCCGACGAATTCCTGCTGATGGGATTGCGGCTCGCCGAGGGCATCGACCCCGAGCGCTACAAGGCCCTCGCCGGCCGCCCGCTCGATCCCAAGCGCATCGCGCTGTTGCGCGAAGAAGGCGCGATCACGGTGGATGCAACGGGGCGCTTGCGCGTGACCAGCAGCGGCTTCCCGGTGCTCGATGCAGTGGTCGCGGATCTCGCGGCATAGTCTAAGCCAAACTGGCGGTGCGCACCCTCTCCCGCTTGCGGGAGAGGGTGTTTCCGCAACGGGACAATCCCCAGGAAGAAAAAACCCTCACCCGGCGCTTCGCGCCGACCTCTCCCGCAGCGGGAGAGGTTGGACAGCTAGGCCCCAAAGCTCTTCGGCGAGCCCGCGACCGCAACGCCGCCGCCTTG
The DNA here is from genome assembly GCA_035575945.1 of Bradyrhizobium sp. Classification (GTDB taxonomy): domain Bacteria; phylum Pseudomonadota; class Alphaproteobacteria; order Rhizobiales; family Xanthobacteraceae; genus Bradyrhizobium. The sequence continues at coordinate 585,107 of DATLXF010000017.1, forward strand.
CGTCACCTTCATCACCGCGAGCCCGCGCTCGTTCGTGCCGTCGGCGCGGAAGCGGAACAGGCCGTCGATGCCGGCGAAGCCCGACGGGTTGGTGAGCACGTCGGATGAAAACCGCTGGCCGCCTTGCGTGCGCGCCAGCGCCGCGACGAGAGCGACGGCGTCATAAGCGAGCGTCGCGGTGCGGATCGGCTCGGCGCCGTATTTGGTGCGATAGCGGCCGGAGAAGGCGCGGAAGCCGGCCGGATCCGGCGCCGCGTAGAGGCCGCCCTGCAGGCTGGCATTGGCATAGACGCGCGGATTGTCCCACAGGCCGGTGCCGAGCATCTGGATGTTGCGCAAATTCGCTCCTGCGGCCGTCATCGCGTCGGCCACCGACACGACGGCATCGCCGTCATCGGCAATGAACAGCGCATCCGCACTGCCGAGCTGCTGCGCCACGGTGCGGGCCGGCGTGGCACGGTCGGCGCCGTATCTCTCGAAAGCGACGATGCGCCCGCCGCGGCGCGGCACCGCCGCCTTCACCGCGGCCTCGACGACATTGCCATAGGCGTTGTCGGGCACCAGCACGGCGATGGAGCGCTTTCCGATGCTGGCGGAATATTCGACGATGCGATTGACGTCGGACTCCGGCAGGAACGAAAGCAGATAGACGCCGCGGCCGGCAATGCTGGAATCGGTCGAGAACGCGATCACCGGGATGCCGCGCGTGCGCGCGGCCTGCGCCACCGCCGGCACCGATTGCGCGAACAGCGGCCCCAGGATGATCTCGGCGCCCTCCTCGACCGCCTGCTGCGCGCCGGCCTGCGCGCCTTGCGGGCTGCCATTGTCGTCCTTGATCAGGAGCTGGATGTTCGGGTTCTGGAACTCGGCCAGCGCCATCTCGGCGGCGTTGCGCATGGACTGCGCGGCGAGGCCCGCATTGCCGGCCGCCGAGAGCGGCAGGATCAGACCGACCTTCACGCCGCCCGTGCCGGCGGTCGTGGCCTGTTGCTGCGGACCTGCCGGCTGGGCCGGCGGTGCGGAGCTCGAGAACGGATTGGAGAATTGGCTGAGACCTTGCTGCACGCCGGCGCAAGCCGACAGCAGGGGCGCACCTAGCATCAAGCCGAGCGCACTCCGCCGGGTCGCGCCTGGCGACCGGGACCCCGGAACGGGAGATTTTGGATGACGCGGGCCCACCATGACATTTCTCTTCCGACCGGCCGTCGCCAGCCGATCACACCCTCGTTCCGCGACACAGGCCGCGGATTTACGGCATATTGTCGTCAAATAGTTAACCGAAACAAAAGGATAACAACCGCTTAATTGCGACCGTCTTCCCGTCCCGGAAGCTCTTTGCCATCACTCACTCAGCATCAAGGTGGCGTTTCCGCCGCGAATATGGCGTGAGGCCCTCGTGACTTCGCGAACTGATCCTGAATTGATCACATTCCCGTCCGTTCCCCGTCCCTCACCTCGACACGATCTTTTTCGACCGGCCGGTTCCCACCCCTGCGGATCGTGCCTAAGTTGGCTCCATTATGCGCGCAAAGCCGGCTCCGATAAATACGCCAGAAGCTCAAGACGCCGCCTCGCGCGGTTTCTCCATCGATGCCCACCGGCTGGCGGCGCCGAAGGCCGCGCCGGGGCTCCATCTCGTTGCAACTCCGATCGGCAATCTCGGCGACATCACCCTGCGGGCGCTGCAGACGCTCGCCGGCGTCGATGTCATCTTCTGCGAGGACACTCGCATCACGCGGCGCCTGACCGAGCGCTACGCCATCGCGGCGCAGCTCAGGCAATATCACGAACACAACGCCGAGGCCGCGCGTCCAAAAATCCTGGAGGCGCTTGCGGCCGGGGGCTCGGTCGCGCTGGTCTCGGACGCAGGTACGCCGCTGATCTCCGATCCCGGCTTCAAGCTGGTGCGCGAGGTCTGCGCCGCCGGCCATGCGGTGCATGCGCTGCCCGGCCCGTCCTCGGTGCTGGCGGCCCTGTCGGTTGCCGCGCTGCCGACCGACCGGTTCTTCTTCGAGGGTTTCCTGCCGGCGAAATCCGCCGCACGGCGCGCGCGCCTGGCCGAGCTCGCACGCATCGACGCGACGCTGGTGATGTTCGAATCGGGCAACCGGATGCAGGCCACCCTGACCGATCTCGGCGAGATCATGGGCGAACGGGACGCCGCGATCTGCCGCGAGCTGACGAAGCTGCACGAGGAGGTCAGGCGTGCAACCCTCGCCGAGCTTGCGCGGCAAGCCGATGCGCCGGAGACGCGCGGTGAATTCGTCCTGGTGGTCGGCCCGCCTGCAGCCGACGCCGAGGTGCTGGCATCGGACGCGCTCGACGATCTCTTGCGCGAGCAGCTAGCCGGGCACAGCGTCAAGGACGCCGTGGCGCACGCGGTCGCGCTGTCGGGCCGGCCGCGCCGCGAGGTCTATGCCCGCGCGCTCGAGCTCGCAAAGGACAAGCGGGGCGGCGATGGCGAAGCCTGAGACGCCCCGGGAGCCTAAGGTCGCCTCGCCCGAGCGCATTGCCGCGTTCCGTACCGGCATTTCCGCGGAGAGCCGGGCCGCGGCCTACCTGATGGCCAAAGGCTACCGCATCCTCGCCAGGCGCTACCGCACGGCGCACGGCGAGATCGACATCGTGGCGCGCCGCGGCAATCTGATCTCCTTCGTCGAGGTCAAGGCGCGGGCGAGCCTGGACGACGCTGCTTTCGCGGTGACGCCGCGTCAGCAGCAGCGCATCATCGACGCCGCGCAAGGCTGGCTCGTGGCGCATCCCGAGCATGCCGAATTCGAACTGCGATTCGACGTCGTGCTGATTGCACCGCGCTCGCTTCCGCGCCATGTGTTGGCGGCATTCGACGCCTCGACCTGAAAGGCAGACCATGAAACTCAACGTCGCCGTCCAGATGGACCCCATCGCCCGCATCAACATCAAGGGCGATTCCACCTTTGCGTTGCTTCTGGAAGCGCAGAAGCGCGGCCATGGCCTGTCCTACTACACGCCCGACAAGCTCTCGATGGTCGGCGACGAGCTGGTGGCGCCGGTACAGCTCCTGACCGTGCGCGACGAGCCCGGCGACCACTTTACCCTGGGCGAGCCCAGGCGCGAGCCGCTGAACGGCTTCGACGTGGTGCTGCTGCGCCAGGATCCGCCGTTCGACCTCGCCTACATCACCTCGACACATTTCCTGGAGCGCATCCATCCGAAGACGCTGGTCGTCAACGATCCCGCCTCGGTGCGCAACGCGCCGGAGAAGCTGTTCGTGATGAATTTTCCGCAGCTGATGCCTCCGACGCTGATCTCGCGTGACCTGGACGAGATCAACGCCTTTCGCGACAAGCACGGCGCTGTCGTGATGAAGCCGCTGCACGGCCATGGCGGCGCGGCGGTATTCCGCGTGATGCCGCAGGACATGAATTTCGGCTCATTGTTCGACATGTTCTCGGTCACTTTCAAGGAGCCCTGGGTGATCCAGCAGTTCATCCCCGAGGTGAGGCACGGCGACAAGCGCATCATCCTCGTGAACGGCGAGTTCGCCGGCGCGGTGAACCGCGTCCCGGCCGCCGACGACCTCCGCTCCAACATGGTGCGCGGCGGGGCGGCGCAGGAGACCGAACTCACGCCGCGCGAGCGCGAGATCTGCGCCACGCTCGGCCCGGCGCTGCGCGAGCGTGGCCTCTTGTTCGTCGGCATCGACGTCATCAACGGCAACCTCACCGAGATCAACGTGACCTCGCCGACCGGCATCCGCGCGATCGCACGGCTGGGCGGACCCGACGTCGCGGCGAAGATCTGGGACGTGATCGAAGCGAAGCGGACGAAGTAAGCGCTCGTCACTCGTAGCCCGGATGAGCGCAGCGTTATCCGGGGCAAGGAGCAACCCGGATGTCGCTTCGCTCATCCGGGCTACCGGCCGCGCCGCGCACGCCGCTAAAGCCCAATAACCCCCCGTTCACCATGACGCCGCACGCAGCATCTGCGCGCGCCCGTCGCACTGCGTGAAACTACGGACCCGCAGGCCCGCCGGCTAACGCCGCGTTCACCATCTGCCGAGAACCCGCACTGTGACCGGCCGTCACGCTCGGCCTCGCAACACCCCTTATACTTTTGCTGCCTACTCCTCGACACGGGGGAACACGCCAGGTGCGGTTCGAGTGCCCCGCGTGAAAGTAGCAGCGTATGAACACCGCACGCATTGTCGTTCTCGTCATCGCGCTCGGCGCCGGCGGCGTCGCTGCGTATCTGGCGAGCGGCTATCAGAACGCACCCGCGCCCGTCGTTCCCGTCGCCGAGACGCTGCCGACGGTCGAAATCCTCATCGCCAAGAACGATGTCCAGCTCGGCCAGGCGCTCAAGCCCGACGACCTGCAATGGCAGACATGGCCGGCCGCGACCGCGAGCAGCGCCTTCATCCGCCGCGACAACAGGCCCGAGGCGCAATCCCAGATCGCCGGGTCGATCGCGCGCGTGCCGTTGATGCAGGGCGAGCCGATCCGCGAGCAGAAGCTGGTCCGGGCCGAAGGCTCCGGCTTCATGGCCGCTATCCTGCCGTCGGGCATGCGCGCCGTCTCCACAGAGATTTCGGCCGAGACCGGCGCCGGCGGCTTCATTCTGCCGAACGACCGCGTCGACATCGTCCTGACCCGTCGCCTGAAGAATCCCGATGGTGCGAACGGCGACAACGATCTCATCGTGTCCGAGGTCATCCTGAGCAACATCCGTGTGCTCGCGATCGACCAGGCGCCGAAGGAAAAGGACGGCCAGAACGCCGTGCTCGGCAAGACCGTGACGCTCGAGCTGAGGCCCGATCAGGTCGCGACGCTCTCGGCCGCACGCCAGGGCGGCACGCTCCAGCTCGCGCTGCGGAGCATCGTCGATGCCAACGCGGCGGAAGGCACGATCGAGAAGGAAGCCAAGCGCTCCGATGGCGTCAACGTCATCCGCTACGGGGTGCAGGCACGGCAAGTGACGTCACAGAAGTGATGGGGACAGCATGAAGGACGGGGGTGATCGGACGGGCCTGCGCATTCGGGGGAAGCGCGCGCGCTCGTTCTTTGCGGGGACGATGCTGATGCTGGGGCTGCTCGCGGCGCCCGGCATCGTCGGCGCAGCCGACGCGCCGGTCGGTGACCAGGCGCCGATGCAGGCGGCGGATCTTGGCCTGTCGCCGGTCGCGACGGCCGCGCCGGCGAGAACGCGCTTTCTCTCGCTTGGCGTTGGCAAATCCGTCGTCATCGACTTGCCGCGCGAGGTCAAGGACGTGCTGGTGGCCGATCCCAAGATCGCCAACGCGGTGATCCGCTCGGCCCAGCGCGCCTACATCATCGGCGGCCAGGTCGGCCAGACCAACGTCGTGTTCTTCGCCGCCGACGGCCAGCAGGTCGCCTCCTACGACATCGCGGTCAAGCGCGACCTCAACGGCATGCGCGCCGCGCTGCGACAGTCGCTGCCGGGCGTGCAGATCGAAGGCGTCGGCGACAGCGTGATGCTGACCGGCTCGGTGACGAGCCCCGTCGAGGCGCAGCAGGCCGGCGACGTCGCCGCAAAACTGGTCGGCGGCTCGGACAAGGTCGTCAACAACATCATCGTGCGCGGCCGCGACCAGGTGATGCTCAAGGTCGTGGTCGGCGAGGTACGCCGCGACATCGTCAAGCAGCTGGGCGTCGATCTCAGCGCCAGCCTGAATGCCGGCACGGCAGTGGTGAACTTCAACAACTCCAACCCGTTCTCGGTCTCGGGCGGGCCGATCGTCGGCAGCAACGGGCTCGGCGTCGCCGGCCTCGCCAAGGGCGTCGCCACCGTCAGCGCCACGATGCGGGCGATGGAAAGCGCCGGGGTGATGCGAACGCTGGCCGAGCCGAGCCTGACCGCAATCTCGGGCGAGTCTGCCACGTTTGTCGCCGGCGGCGAGTTCCCGATCCCGGCCGGATACACTTGCGATCCGGTCACCCGCTCCTGCGCCACCCAGGTCACCTACAAGAAGTTCGGCATCTCCTTGAACTTCACCCCGGTCGTGTTGAGCGAAGGCCGCATCAGCCTGCGCGTGATGACCGAGGTTTCGGAGCTGTCGAACACGAACTCGATCACCTTGACACAGGCGGTGTCCGCGACGGCGAACAACTCGATCACCATTCCCTCGATCCAGACCCGCCGCGCCGAAACCACGCTGGAGATTCCATCGGGCGGCTCGATGGCGATGGCCGGCCTGATCCAACAGCAGACCAAGCAGGCCATCAACGGTCTGCCCGGCGTCGACCAGGTGCCGATCATCGGCGCGCTGTTCCGCAGCCAGGACTTCGTCAACAACGAGACCGAGTTGATGGTGATCGTGACGCCCTATGTGGTGCGCGCAGTCGCCCAGAAGGAATTGTCGCGGCCCGACGACGGCTTCGCCCCGGCTTCGGACGCGCAGACGGCGCTGCTCGGCCGCATGAACCGTCTCTATGGCATCGCGCGCCGCGTCGATCCGATCGACGGCACGCCGGGCGATTTCGGCTTCATCATCGACTGAGACGACGGTTTGGGGACCGGACAGGACACGGGGCAAGAGGGGACAGGCGATGACGACACCAACGGCCGATCGACGTCGCAACTTCGGGATTGCGCTGGCACTGGCGGGCCTCTCCGTCGTGCTCGGCGCCTGCAACACCACGGAGATCGTCACCCAGACGGTGCCGACCGACTATCGCCAGCGTCATCCGATCGCGGTGCAGGAAGGCAAGAAGTCGATCGTGATCTTCGTCGGCAAGGCGAGGGGCGGCCTCTCCGCCGCGCAGCGAGCGGACGTGGCCGGCATCGCGCAGGACTGGGTCCGCGAAGGCACCGGCGCAGTCGTGGTCGACGTGCCCGTCGACACCGCCAATTCGCGCGCGGCTGCGGCGACCTATCAGGAAATTCGCGCGGCACTCGGCGCCGGCGGCGTGCCGTCCCGCGCCATCGTCCAGCATCCCTATCGCCCCGAGGATCCCGGGCTGCTGCCCACCATCCGCCTGAGCTATTCCAGGATCGCCGCCGTCGCAGGCCCGTGCGGTCTATGGCCGGAAGACGTCGGGCCATCCATTCTCAACCCCGGCTACAACGAGAACCGGCCTTATTTCAATCTGGGCTGCGCCAGCCAGCGCAATCTCGCGGCCATGATCGACAACCCGGCCGACCTCGAGCAGCCGCGATCCGAGACACCAGCCTACACCGCGCGACGAAACATTGCATTCGAGCGCTATCGCAAGGGCACGACGACGGCAACCACCTATCCCGAATCCGACCGGGCCAAACTCAGCGACACGGGCCAATGACAAGGTTAGAAGACGAAGATGCGGGCGACCCCGGACATCCCGAGGAACACATCGCGCCGGTTCCTCGAATCTCCGTGCAGGCCTTCTGCGAGACCGAGCAGACCCTCAAGGCGGTGACCGCGGCCGGCGAGGATCGCCGGCTGGCCAAGGCCCACCTCACCGCCAAGGACGGCGGCCTCGCGGCGGCGATCGAAGTCTACGAATCGATGCCGACGCCGAACGTGATCATCATCGAGTCGGACGGCACGCGCGACATTCTCAAGGGGCTCGACGACCTCGCCGGCGTCTGCGATCCCGGCACGCGCGTGGTCGTGATCGGCAATCCCAACGATACCGCGCCCTATCGCGAGCTGGTGCGCCGCGGCGTCAACGACTACGTGGTCGGGCCGGTCGAGACCCTCGACGTCGTCCGCTCCATCTGCAGCCTGTTCTCGGCCTCCGAGGCCATCATCACCGGCCGCGTCATCGCCGTGGTCGGCGCCAAGGGCGGCGTCGGCGCGTCCACCGTCGCGCACAACCTCGCCTGGACCATCGCCCGCGACCTTTCGCTCGATTCCGTCGTGATCGATCTCGACCTCGCCTTCGGCACGGCGGGCCTCGACTACAACCAGGACCCGGTGCAGGGCATCGCCAACGCGGTGCTGTCGCAGGACCGGCCGGACACGGCGCTGATGGAGCGCCTGCTCGCCAAATGCACCGATCGCCTCAGCCTGCTGGCGGCGCCCGCCACGCTCGACCGCGTCTACGATTTCGGGGCCGAAGCCTTTGACGCGGTGTTCGACACGCTGCGCATGACGACGCCCTGCATCGTGCTCGACGTTCCCCATCAATGGTCCGGCTGGACGCGGCGCGCGCTCGTCAACGCCGACGACATCGTGATCGTGGCCGAGCCCGATCTCGCCAATCTGCGCAACACCAAGAACATGCTGACCGTGCTGAAGGCGGCGCGGCCGAACGACCGCCCGCCGCTGTACTGCCTCAACCAGGTCGGCATGCCCAAGCGTGCGGAGATCGAGGTCAAGGCCTTCGCCAAGACCATGGAGAGTCAGCCGATCGCGGCGATCCCGTTCGATTCGAAACTGTTCTCGACCGCAGCCAATAACGGCCAGATGATCGCGGAGGTCTCCAAGTCCCACCGCACCACGCTGCTGTTTCAGGACATGGCGAACCGCCTCGCCGGCCGCGGCGAGGTGAAGAAGCCGAGACGCTCGCTGCTCGAGCCGTTGTTGAAGAAGCTGAAGGGCAGGTCCGGACGCGGCCCGGCTCCGCATCGCAAGGCGTCGTAGGCGTACGATAAGAGGGGCGGATTACCTGTCCGCCCGCTGCTGCTTTTTCGCCAGCAGCTGCCGCAGCGCTGCGACCTTGGCCGCGGCCTGATCGGGCGGCAGATCGGCTTTCACGAGGATTTCGGCCTCGGCTTCGCGGCCCTGCAAGCCCAGCACCAGCGCAAAATTGGCGCGGACCCGCGCATCGCTCTGATTGCGCTGATGGGCGCGACCGAGCACCTGTTCGGCCTTCGACAGATTGTTTTGCAGCATATAGGACAGGCCGAGATTGGACAGCACGGCGGGCTCGTCCGGCACGATCTTCAACGCCGCGGCGTAGTATTGCTGTGCCTCCTCGTTGCGGCCGAGCTGATCGAGTGCTGCGCCCTGCGCCGACAGGATCCGCCAATCGGGATCATTGGGCGAATGGGCGCGGCCGAGGACGTCGAAGGCCTGCTGGAAATTGCCGTTATCGGCGAGCGCGCGACCATAGCCGGCGAGCAGCGCCTTGTTGCTGGGATGGGCGAGCACGGCCTGCTCGAGGACCGCGACCGCCTGCGCGCGCTGACCGGTCTCGCGCAGAGCCTTCCCATATTCGATCGCGACTGCGGGATCGCTGGGCCGGGCGCGGTAGCGCTCGCGCAAGGCGTCCATGTTCGACCTTGCCTCGGCCCTCGCGTCGACCCTGGTCACCGATTCCCTCTTGCCGCCAAGCGCACCGGTGACATCCTCGATGCCGGCGGTCTGGCAGCCGCCGACGGCAAGGATCAGGACGGCGGAACACAGATATCCCGCCAGCGGGAAGGCGAGAGACAAACGCTTGGACATACTCTGATCACTCGGCAACTGATCAGAGATGCTTACCGATTAACGCTAAAGTCCCGTTAAGGACGCGGGGGCGCTTGCGCTCAGTCGACGAATTCGGCGCCGAACTCGCAGCCGATGCGCCAGCGCAGACGGCATTGGCGAGAGTAATCCGGCGCGAAGATGATGGTGAACTGCGGCGGCACTTCCAGGAATTCCGCCACCACTTTCACGCCGCCATCCGAAATGTCAGTGATCGTGCAGTCCCGCGGCAGCGAGCCCGCACCAAAATGTATCTTGGCGAGCCGGCTGCACACCCGACGTTCGCTTCTCCGGCGATTTACCAGCATTTGAACTGTTTACCCATCAGACCACGGCCCATCCCGCAGACCCAGGATTAAAGGACATTCGTTGGAATGTGCTGAGCAGAGAAGGCGGCATTCGAGACGTAGTCTCGGCGCCGCATTTACGACGGGTTAGGAGTTGCGCTTCTTCGAAGGATCGTTCTCGTATTGTTCTTGCGCCCGCGAGCGCGCTCTGCTACCCCTAATTGCGCGAGAGGGCAGGCTGGTTCGAGCATGGTTCAGCGGGTTTCTACCGTCGCCTTTGAAGGGATCGAGGCCCGCGCGGTCGACGTGCAGGTGCAGGTCGCGCCAGGGCTGCCGGCCTTTGCCATCGTCGGCCTGCCTGACAAGGCGGTGTCGGAGGCGCGCGAGCGGGTGCGTGCGGCGCTGATCGCCTCGGGCCTGGCGCTGCCGGCGCGGCGGATCATCGTCAACCTGGCGCCGGCCGACCTGCCCAAGGAAGGCAGCCATTACGACCTGCCGATCGCGCTCGGGCTGATGGCGGCGATCGGGGCGATCCCGCCGGATGCACTGACCGGCTTCACCGTGCTGGGCGAGCTCGGCCTCGACGGCTCGATCGCCCCCGTGGCCGGCGTTCTTCCCGCCGCGATCGGCGCCAATGCGCGCGAGGAGGGGCTGATCTGCCCGGCGGCGTGCGGCTCCGAAGCGGCCTGGGCGAGCCCCGACATCCAGATCGTCGCCGCACACTCGCTGATCCAGATCGCCAACCATTTCAAGGGCACGCAGGTGCTGTCGCGGCCCTCGCCGAAGGTGCACGAGGCGGCAGCCTCGACGCTCGACCTGCGCGACATCAAGGGCCAGGAAAGCGCCAAGCGCGCGCTGGAGATCGCGGCCGCCGGCGGGCATCATCTGCTCATGATCGGCGCGCCGGGCGCCGGCAAATCGATGCTGGCGGCGCGGCTGCCCTCGATCCTGCCGCCGCTGTCGCCGGGCGAGCTGCTCGAGGTCTCGATGATCGCCTCCGTCGCCGGCGAGATCGAGGGCGGTGCGCTGACGGCGCGGCGGCCGTTCCGCTCGCCGCATCACTCTGCCAGCATGGCCGCGCTGACCGGCGGCGGCATCCGCGCCAAACCCGGCGAGATCTCGCTGGCGCATCAGGGCGTGCTGTTCCTCGACGAGCTACCGGAATTCGATCCGCGGGTGCTGGATTCGCTGCGCCAGCCGCTGGAGAACGGCGAGGTCGCGGTATCGCGTGCCAATCACCGCGTCACCTATCCTGCCCGCTTCATGCTGGTCGCGGCGATGAATCCCTGCCGCTGCGGCAACGCGTTCGAGCCCGGCTATGCCTGCAAGCGCGGCCGCGTCGACCGCTGCACCGGCGACTACCAGGCGCGCATCTCCGGTCCGCTGATGGACCGCATCGATCTGCGCATCGAGGTGCCGGCAGTGACCGCCGCCGACCTGATCCTGCCGCCGCCGGCGGAAGGTTCGGCCGAGGTCGCCGCCCGCGTCGCGGCAGCGCGCGACATCCAGCTGGCGCGCTATGCGGATGCAGGGCTGCCAAATGTCCGCACCAATGCCGAGGCGCCCGCCTCCGTGCTGGAGGAGGTCGCAAAGCCGGATGCGCAGGGCCAGAAGCTGCTGCGCGACGCAGCCGAGACCATGCGCCTGTCGGCGCGCGGCTATCACCGCGTGCTGCGGGTGGCGCGCACGCTGGCCGACCTCGATCATGCCGACAAGATCGGCCGGCTGCATCTGGCTGAAGCGCTGTCGTACCGCGCACTCGCAGAGGATGTGCGGCAGATGGCCTGAACGCGCCTCGCATCAACCCGGCGGTAACGAGTTTCCTTTACGCTCTGCAAACCATAAGGCCCAGCGCGTTTCGGTCATGAGTTCCCAAGGGCCCCGCGAGTAAAGCGTCATGTTGCGTTTCAAGTTCCTGGCTTCGGTCGTTCCCCTGCTGGCGGCTGCGGTGTTTGCCCGCGCCGAGATCGGATCGGTCTCGCATCCCTGCATCGCGCTCGGCGACACGTCGGTCGAGCTCACCTCCCGGTTCTGGACCGCCGGCGTGCATGTCGCCTTCACCGACGATCCCGCGCGGGCCACGGTGCGGGTCCAGATCACCGACAATGCCGACGCTGCGGACTTCACGGTGGTGGACGACGGACCCGGTCCCGAGGCGGACTCCTGCCGGGCCAATCCGTCGACGCGCCTGGTCTCGATCGCCGCCCAGCCCGTCGACGGCGGCGAGGTGATCTATCTCTCCAGCGAAGGGCCGGCGGATTACCGCATCCATGTTCGCTCGAAGACGTTCTCGCCGCGCGAGGCGGCGGCGCTGATCGTCGGCGCCCGTGGCGGCCATGGCAGCTTCAAGGCGGCCTCGCTTTAGCGCGTTAACACCTCGTCAACCCTGTTTGGAGGCGAGGCCGGCGCCTCAAACTGTTCGCAAGGTCGAGGCGACATCGTCGCACGCGGCGGCGGGCTTTCAGGCAAGGGCGGTGACGATGGGTCGGACGTTCCGGATCAAGGTGCGCATGCGCCGCTTCAGGCGGCAGCATCCGCGCATCGCCTTCGCGATCCGCTCCTTCATGATCTTCTCGGCGACCTTCGGCGGCGCCTATGGTTTCGTGTCCGGCAGCCGGTCCGACAATTCCGGCTACGATCCTCACACCTTTGCGATCGGCGCCAGCTTCCTGTTCGCGCTCGCCTGCCTCGGCCTTGCGACGCTGAGCATGCGGCTGCGCTTCGTGGGTAAGCGGCTGCGCAAGCTCGCCGCCCACAACGAGGCGTTGATCGACCGCAATTGGGAGCTGAAGGAAGCCGAAGAACGCGCCCGCAGCCTGTTCGAACAGCAGGGCGACCTCATCGTGCTGCGCGCGACCGACGGCCGCATCACCTTCGCCAACGAGGCCTATTGCGCACTCGCAGGACAGACGCGCAGCGCGCTGGTGGGCACGCGTTTCGATTTCGACGTATTGGAGCAGGGCGACAGCGCCCGCGAGAGCAGCGGCACGCGCATCCACGACCAGAAGATCGCAACCCCGCTCGGCGCGCGCTGGATAGCCTGGCGCGAGGGCTATGTCCGCCGCGATGCCGGACAACCGGCCGAATTGCAGAGCGTCGGACGCGACGTCACCGACCGCACCGAGACCGAGCGTGCGTTGGCCGAGGCCCGCGACCAGGCCGATGCCGCCAACCGCGCCAAGTCGCGTTTCCTCGCCATGGCCTCGCACGAGATCCGCACGCCGCTGAACGGCATCATCGGCATGGGCGGCCTCCTGCTCGACACCCATCTGACGCCGGAGCAGGCGACCTATGCCAGGGCGGTCAAGACTTCGGGCGAAGCCTTGATGGCGCTGATCGAGGAGTTGCTCGACTATTCCAAGATCGAGGCCGGCAAGCTCGACCTCGATCAGCGTCCCTTCGCGCTCTCGACCCTGGTCGAGGAGATCACCGAGCTGCTGGCGCCGCGCGCGCAGGCGAAGTCGCTCGAGATCGCCGCTTACATAGACGAGCGCCTGCCGCTGGAAGTGGTGGGCGATGCCGCGCGGCTACGCCAAGTGTTGCTCAACCTCGCCGGCAACGCCATCAAGTTCACCGCCAATGGCGGCGTCGCGCTGATCGTCGAGCCCGGGATCTGGCCGAACGAGATCAGCTTCCTGATCCGCGATACCGGCATCGGCATCGCGCCCGACGCGCAGCAGCGCATCTTCCGCGAGTTCGAGCAGGCCGACGCGCGCATTGCCCGCACCTATGGCGGCACCGGGCTCGGCCTTGCCATCAGCGACCGCATCGTCAAGCGCATGGGCGGTCGGATCACGCTTCAGAGCGAGCCGGGCAAGGGCTCGACCTTCGAGGTCGCAGTGCCGCTGCCGCCGTCGCAAGCAAGCGCCGGACAATCGGCCTTTCCAGGCCTCGACCTCACCGGCAAGTCGATGCTTCTCGTCGCCGACGGTATCGAGGCCTCGTTGATCGCCCGGCGGCTGGAGCGCTGGGGCGGCCAGATTTGCGCGGTTGCGGACGCTACTGTTGCCGAAGCGCTGCTGCCGGAACGCTTCTGGCACGCGGTGCTGATCGATCGCGCGGTCGGCCCGGTCATGGCCGATCATCTCGGTGAGGTCGCCCGCGCGCATGCCTTGCAGCGCCTCGTGCTGCTGACGTCGAGCTCGCGCCACGAGAAGCTGTCGCCGGCGTTCACCGGCTTTCTGGTGAAGCCGCTGCGCGCCGCCTCGCTCGCCGCACGTCTTGCGCTGACGCCGGAGGTTGCCTCGCCCGAACTCGCGCCGGAGCCGCCGGTCGAGGCCGCCGGCCCGGCGCCCGCGAAAGGCCTCTCGATCCTCGTCGCCGAAGACAACGAGATCAACGCCTTGCTGATGCGCTCGCTGCTGACGAAGCTCGGCCACCGCGTCGTCATCGCGGTCCACGGCGAGGCCGCGCTGGAATCCTGGCTCGCCGCTGCATCCGCCGGAACGCCCTACGATCTCGTGCTGATGGACATCCAGATGCCGCAGCTCGACGGCATCGAGGCGACCAAACGCATCCGCGCGCATGAAGCCGCCTTGGGCGGTCACACACCCGTCCTGGCGCTCACCGCCAACACGCTGGTGGAGGATCGCCATGCCTGCTTCGAAGCGGGCATGAACGGATTTCTGATCAAGCCGCTCGACCGTGAGAAGCTCGAGGAGGCGCTTGCGGGGCTGGCCGCGTCCAAGCCGCTCGCGATCCCGAATATGACGGGAACCTGATCTCGGCCGACGATCCGTAATTGAAATCGAGCGCGTGGCGCGTCAGCATCCTCGGGAGGCATTCTGCAACAGAGGATTTTCCGCATGAACCTGCTGTGCCGCTTCGCACTCATCGTCCTCCTCGCCGGAATCTTCCAGCCCGCCGCAGCCGATACACCCGAGCTGAGGCCGCGAGGTCAAGCCGGCCGATGCACTGACGGACAGCGGCAACGCCAGCGCATCCGGGATGGCAAACCCGACCGGCGCCAATGCCAAGGCCGGGCAGGCCGTGCGTCAGCTCGTCGATGCGCCGCCGAAGGCCGGCACCAACACGATCCTGGTCACCCACAAGACCAACATCGCCGATGCCTTCGGCAAGGAAGCCGGCGACGTGCAGGAGGGCGAGGCTTTCGTCTACAAGACCAGCGGCTCCGGCCCGGCCATCTTCGCAGGCCGCATCAAGCTTGCGGATTGGAACGCGAAAGCGGGCAGGGTGAAGCGCATCCGGCCCGGCTCGCCGGCAGGACGAAGGCCGCCAGCGGGCATCGCCGGGCCATCAGACGTGGCGGGTGAGGCGATTGGCCGCCACGCTTTCCGCTCCGTCACGATGTTGTGCTACGGACGTATCTGACGAGCGACTGAAAGGCTGACGAACACGTGAGAACATCAGAGGACCGTTCATTCCTCATCCTGCTGGCCGTGATCTCAATTGCGTTCGGGTGGGTGCTCTGGCCGTTCTCCGGCGCAGTGTTGTGGGCCGTCCTGCTGGCCATCATCTTCGCCCCATTCTATCGACGCGTCCTGGACACTTTCCCGGGAAGGGAGAACCTCGCGGCCCTGGTCACCGTCCTCGTGGTGATCGTCATGGTCCTGATCCCCGTAGCGATCGTCATCGCTTCGCTCATCGACCAGGGAGGGGAGCTGTATCAGCGCATTCAGAGCGGAGAGATCAGTTTTGCTCATCCCCTGCAGCAGCTGAAATCCGCGCTGCCCGCGTGGGCTGCGTCGCTCGCGGATCGGCTGGCCGGCATCGATCTGTCGTCGCTGAGGGAACGCCTGTCGGGTCTGGTGGTCCCGGCCGGCCAGCAGCTGGCCGGGCATGCGCTCAACATCGGCCAGGTGACGCTGGAGTTCGTCGCAAGCTTGCTCGTGATGCTGTACCTGCTGTTCTTCCTGCTGCGTGATGGCGACGAGCTCACCGCGCGCATTCGCGACGCACTCCCCCTGCGGCCGAGCCACACCGCCGAGATTCTCGAAGCATTCACCCTGGCCGTTCGCGGGACGATCAAGGGGATCGTTCTCGTCGCCTTGATCCAGGGCGCGCTTGGCGGGCTGATCTTCTGGCTGCTCGGCTTGACCGCTCCGCTGCTGGCGGGCGCGCTGATGGCGCTGGTTTCGCTGCTGCCGGTGCTGGGCTCGGCCCTGATCTGGGTTCCGGTCGCGCTCTATCTGCTCGTGGCGGGCTCAATCACGAAGGGCGTCATCCTGCTCGCTTTCGGCACTTTCGTGATCGGCCTTGCGGACAATTTCCTCCGTCCGATCCTGGTCGGCCAATCGATCCAGATGCCGAGCTACGTCGTGCTGCTTGCCACCCTCGGCGGCCTTGCGAGCTTCGGGGCGAACGGCTTCGTCATCGGACCGCTCGTTGCCGCCATGTTCCTGACCGCCTGGCAAATCTTCATGAGCTCGAAGGCGCAACCGGAGGCCGGCAAGTAAGCTTCATCAAATAGGTTTCATTCCTTGATCGGCCGGTCCAGGATCTCACGCACGCGAAGCGCGAGCTTCGCCTGCGAGACCGGCTTTTCGAGAATATCCACGCCTTCATCGAGGCGGCCCTGGTGAACGACGGCATTCCTGGAATATCCGGTCATATAGAGAACCTTCAGTCCCGGCCGTATCTGCTGCGCCCGCCTCCCGAGCTCACGACCGTTGATCCCGGGCATCACGACATCGGTCAGAAGCAAGTTCACTTTCGGCTCCTCCTGCAGGAGGATGGTCAGGGCTCCCTGGGCGCTCGGCGCAGCCAGGATGCGATAGTTCAGCTCGCGCAGCACGTCGCAGACATAGGTCCGGAGATCGGAATCGTCCTCCACGACGAGGATGGTTTCGATCTTCTCGCCTTCGGGCAGCACGTCCTCGGGCTCGTTGACGGGGGCCTGGCCCGTGCCGAGGTAGCGCGGGAAATACATCTTGATGCTCGTGCCGTGACCGACCTCGCTGTAGATCTTCACATGGCCGCCGGATTGCTTGACGAAGCCATAGACCTGGCTGAGACCAAGCCCGGTCCCGTGCCCCGGCTCCTTGGTCGTGAAGAAAGGCTCGAAGGCGTGATCGAGCACCTCGCTCGACATTCCGCTTCCGGTGTCGGTCACGCAAACCACGACATACTGGCCGGGCGCCAGTTCCGGATTGACGCGGCTGTAATCATCGTCGGCCGAGACATTCACGGCCTCCACCGTGAGCTTGCCGCCGTCGGGCATGGCGTCGCGCGCATTGATCGCGAGATTGATGATGGTGGACTCCAGATGGTTGGCATCGGCTTCGATCTGCCAAAGTCCCGCACTGCCGACGGTTTCGACCTCAATGCGTTCGCCGAGCGTTCGCTGCAGGAAGTCCTGCATGTTGCTGAGGAAGTTGTTGACGTTGATCGGCTTGGGATCGAGCGCCTGTCGGCGCGAGAAGGCGAGAAGGCGGCTGGTGAGCGCCGCCGCGCGTTGGGCGCCTCGTTTGGCATGGCCCAGAGCGCGCTGAAGATTGCCTGTGCCGGCCAGCTGACGGGCATTGCGCTCCGCCGTCTCGATATTGCCCAGCACGATCATGAGCAGGTTGTTGAAGTCGTGAGCGATGCCGCCACTGAGCTGCCCGACGGCCTCGAGCTTCTGGGAGGCGATCAGCTGCTCCTGGACCTGCTTGAGCTCGTCCTGCGCGCGCTTGCGCTCGGTGAGATCGCGCGTGACCTTGGCAAATCCGATGATCTCGCCGGCCTCGCCGAGGATCCGATCGATGATGACCGACGCCCAGAAGCGCGTTCCGTCCTTTCGCATGCGCCAGCCTTCCGCTTCGAAGCGGCCGTGCTCGCGAGCTTCCGCCAACGCACGCTTGGGAACTCCGCTTGCGACATCCTCCGGCGTGTAGAATCGGCTGAAGTGCTGCCCGATGATATCCTCGGGAGCATAACCCTTGATGCGCTCGGCCCCGGGATTCCAGGTGGCGACGTTGCCCTCGGGATCGAGCTGGAAGATGGCATAGTCGATCACGGCCTCGATCAGCCGGCGGTAGCGCCGCTCGCTCTCGAGCAGCTCCGTGTGCGCCTGTTGCCGTTCGGTGATGTCCCGCGTCACCTTGGCAAAGCCGATCAGGCGGCCCTGCTCGTCCTTGATGGCATCGAGCACGACGAGCGCCCAGAACCGGCTGCCGTCGTTGCGCACGCGCCAGCCCTCGGAATTGAAGCGTCCGGTCTCGCGTGCTGTCGCCAGCGCCTTCGCAGGCAGGCCCGCTGCGCGATCCTCCGGCGTGTAGAACAGCGAGAACGACCTGCCGATGATGTCCTGCGCGGAATAGCCCTTGAGACGCTCGGCCCCCGAGTTCCAGCTCCGCACGGTCCCGTCGGTATCGAGCATGAAGATCGCGTAGTCTACGATCGCGTTGACCAGGAGCTCGAGACGACGGCCGTCATCGAGCTCGTCAAGCGGCGTTTGACTCATGCGAATCCTCAGGCTGCGGGCTAGCGACGGGTTGCTCAACGGAAAGGCAGGAAACTGGTTCCTAACGAGTGCTACGATTATACCTCTTCTGGCACCCACTCCACTGCCCGCGCAAGCCCAAGGCTTCTTCTGTTGCTGCGACCGCTATGCGGCGTGAGCGTAGAATCGGGGAGCCGAGAGCCGGCCGGGCGGACCTTCGGCGCCCCGGAAGATCGTCTCGGTTTGAGCGACGCGCTTGCAATGGGGGCATGCGAAAAGATGTGCAATGACCGGGACCGGCTCGTCCGCAAGCAGCTCCGAGCGATACCACTTCATCTCGATGTGGCAGTCCAGGCATATTGGCGCTTCGAGCTGTTCCGCAGCGCTTCTAAGACGATCAACCATGGCCCCTCGCGTGTTCGAAGGCCATAATCCAATACCCTCAGTGAGTCTGCATCAAAAGATACTCAGCTCGATACTTGCCGCTGCCACGCCATCACAGCCGCCTGAGCGCCACGCTCTCCACCGTGTGGTCGGCACCCTTTTTCAGGATCAGCGTCGCGCGCGGGCGAGTCGGCAGGATGTTGTCCTCGAGATTGGCGAGGTTAGTGCGTTCCCAGATCGCGATGGCGGTGGCGGTGGCTTCCTCGTCCGACAGCAAGGCGTAACGGTTGAAATAGGATTTCGGATCGGTGAACGCCGTGTCGCGCAGCGCCAGGAAGCGCTTGATGTACCATCGCCGCAGCGCCGCTTCGTCGGCGTCGATGTAAACCGAAAAATCGAAGAAGTCGGAGACCACGGGCACCGCCTTGCCGTCACGCGGCAGCTTGCCGGTCTGCAGCACGTTGACGCCCTCGACGATCAGGATGTCGGGCTGGTCGATCTCGGCCCATTGGTTCGGCACGATGTCGTAGGTCAGATGCGAATAGACCGGAGCGCGCACATTGCGACGGCCGGCCTTGATGTCGGAGAGGAAGCTGAGCAGCAGCGGCAGGTCGTAACTCTCGGGAAAACCCTTCTTCTGCATCATGCCGTGCCGCTCGAGCACCGCGTTGGGGTAGAGAAATCCGTCGGTGGTGATCAGCTCGACCTTCGGGCGCGGCGACCAGCGCGCCAGCAGCGCCTGGAGCACGCGGGCCGTGGTGGACTTGCCGACCGCAACGGAGCCGGCGACGCCGATGATGTAGGGCACCTTGCGGTCGCGGATGTTGAGAAACTGACGCTCGGCGTAATACAACCGCTGCATCGCATCGACGTAGATCGACAACAGGCGCGACAGCGGGAGATAGATGTCCTCGACTTCCTGGAGATCGAGGCGGTCGTGCAGGGAGCGCAGCCGGTCGAACTCGCCCGGCTCCAGCGTCATCGGCGTATCGTCGCGCAGCCGCGCCCATTGTTCGCGCGTGTAGACACGATACGGATTATACTGCTGCTCGGGTGCGCGGATATCCATGACGCGACCTCTCCACTCGGCTAGTTGCCGCCCTTGCGCGACGCCTTTTCTTCCAGCCCCGACATCGAGGTCCGCTCGCCCAGCGCGGCCTCGACTTCTTCCAGCTTTATGCCGCGCGCCTTCAGCAGCACAAGGAAATGATAGAGCAGATCGGCACTTTCAGCGATCAGATGCGCGCGATCGTTTTCGACTGCAGCGATTACGGTTTCGACCGCTTCCTCGCCGAACTTCTTGGCGCAATGCTCGGCCCCCTTGTCGAGGAGCTTGCGGGTATAGGACGCTTCGCCGCCGGCCGCCGCGCGGGCGTCGATGGTCTCGGCCAGATCATGGATCGTGAAACGCGGCATCGGACTTAACTCAAGGAACACACGGGACCATGGCGGCCATTCGCCAGCGTAGCATTCTTGTGAACCGGAGTCGTCAGGCATCGAGGCGCATCGGCAGCCCGCGCCGGGCCATGTGCTCCTTGGCTTCACGAATGGTGAATTCCCCGAAATGGAAGATCGAGGCGGCCAGCACCGCCGTGGCGTGCCCATCGCGGATGCCGTCGACGAGATGGTCGAGATTGCCGACGCCGCCCGAGGCGATCACAGGAACGGGGATGCTGTCGGCAATCGCCCGGGTCAGGGGGATGTCGAATCCCTGCCGTGTGCCATCGCGGTCCATCGAGGTGAGCAGGATCTCGCCGGCACCGAGCGAGACCACCTCCTGGGCGTATTCGATTGCGTCGATGCCGGTCGAGTTGCGGCCGCCATGGGTAAAGATCTCCCAGCGGTCGCCACCGGGGCGCTTGACGCGCTTGGCGTCGATCGCGACCACCACGCACTGCTCGCCGAATTTTTCGGCAGCTTCCTTCACAAACTCGCGCCGCGCCACCGCGGCGCTGTTGATCGAGACCTTGTCGGCGCCGGCGCGCAGCAGCGTCTTGATGTCGTTGACCTCGCGCACGCCGCCGCCGACCGTGACGGGCATGAAGCAGGCTTCCGCCGTGCGCCGGACCACGTCCAGCATGATGCCACGGTTCTCGTGGGTCGCGGTGATGTCGAGGAAAGTGAGCTCGTCGGCACCGGCGGCGTCATAGGCGATCGCGGCCTCGACGGGATCGCCGGCATCCCTGAGATCGACGAAATTGACGCCCTTGACGACGCGGCCGTCCTTGACGTCGAGGCAGGGGATCACGCGCACCTTGAACATGGTCAGCTCCTGCGCGCATCGCGGATCAAGGTGAGGGCCGCAGCCGGATCGAGCCGGCCGTCATAGAGCGCGCGGCCCGCGATCGCGCCAGCGAGCTTTTTCGCGCGCGGCGTCAGCATCGCCTTCACGTCCTCGATTGAGGCGAGGCCGCCGGAGGCGACCACGGGTGTCGAGATGGCGTCGGCCAGCGCAATCGTCGCCTCCAGGTTCAGGCCCTTGAGCAGGCCATCGCGCGCGATGTCGGTGAAGATGATGGCGGCAACGCCGGCATCCTCGAAGCGCTTGGCAATATCGAGCACAGTCACCTGCGAGGTCTCTGCCCAGCCCTCCACCGCGACCTTGCCGTCGCGCGCATCGAGCCCGACTGCGACGCGGCCAGGAAATTTCCTCGCGGCGGATTTCACCAGTTCTGGATCACGCACCGCGGCGGTGCCGATGATGACGCGCGTGATGCCCTTGTCGAGCCAGGCCTCGACGGTGTTGAGGTCGCGGATACCGCCGCCGAGCTGCACCGGAATCTCGATCGTCTTCAGCATCGCCTCGACGGCGTCAGCATTCACCGGCTTGCCGGCGAAGGCACCGTCGAGATCGACGACGTGGAGATACTCAAAACCCTGCGCGGCAAAGCTCTGCGCCTGCGCGGCGGGATCGAGATTGAACACGGTCGCGCGGGCCATGTCGCCTTGCTCGAGGCGCACGCACTGGCCGTTCTTGAGGTCGATCGCGGGAAAGAGAATCATGATTGAGCCAGGGTTTTTCCGCGCGCATAGTGCGCTCCCTCCCCCCTTGTGGGGGAGGGTTGGGGAGAGGGGTAGCCCCGGGCACCGCTGTCGGGGCTTACCCCCCTCCCGAACGCCGCGCGTTCGACCTCCCCCACAAGGGGGGAGGTAACAAGAGAGAGCGAAGGCATCATCACGGTTTCCATCGCAAGAAGTTCGCGATCAGGGCCAGCCCGAAGCGCTGGCTCTTCTCGGGGTGAAACTGCGTGCCGATGGCGGTGTCCCTGCCGACGATCGCGGTGACGGGGCCGCCGTAATCGGCGCGCGCGAGCACGTCCGCCTCGTTGGCGGCGTTGAGATGGTAGGAGTGCACGAAATAAGCGTGCTGGCCCTTGGGACCGAGCGGCAGCTTGTTCAGCACCGGATGCTCCTGCAGCAGGTCCAGCGTATTCCAGCCCATGTGCGGGATCTTCAGGCTCTCGTCGCGCGGCGTGATCTTCTCGACGTCGCCGCCGATCCAGTTCAGCCCTTCGGTGATGACATGCTCCTTGCCGCGGCTCGCCATCAGCTGCATGCCGACGCAGATCCCGAAGAAGGGGCGCGCCTTGACCCGCACTGCTTCGGTGATCGCCTCGACCATGCCGTTGACGGCGTCGAGCCCGCGCCGGCAGTCGGCGAAGGCGCCGACGCCCGGCAACACCAGGCGGTCGGCCTCGTAAGCCCGATCGGGATCGCTGGTGACGAAGACCTTTTGCGGAGCCTCCAGGCTGCGCGCGGCGCGCTCGAAGGCTTTCGCGGCGGAATGCAGATTGCCGGAACCGTAATCGATGATGGCGACGCTCATCTTGACCCTCCCGGTTCTGGAAACAACCCGATGATGCCGCCGGCCGGAATGGGCGGCGGGTTTGAGAACTGCTGACCCGGCACACCCCGGGTCGGCGGCGGGCCACCGCGGTCGACGGCCCATTGATCGTTGACGATGCCGTGCTGCTTCTGGCTCCAGCGTTCGAAGAAGCGGCTTTCTGCGGTGTCCTGATCGTCGGCAATCACGACGTCGAGCTGGCGCCACTTGCCGCGCGACAGCGTCCAGCGCCGCAGGGTAGATCCCTCCAGGCCCAACAGGAACGCGACGATCAGGTCCGCGACAAAGATCGAACCGCGACCGACGCCGAGCGCGGAGAGGCCGGCGTTGAACGCGACGAGGAAGACGACCCACGCAAGCAGCGCCAGCCAGAGCCGGTTCCACAGCAGCCAGAACGGGCCGAAGATCATCGCCCAGAAATGAAAACCGTCACGCACGAACACGAACCTGTCGGTCGCGCGCAAATCGGCTCCGCCAGGAGAGGGAGCATGAACTGTGTAGACAGGCATGGTGATGCCCCGTTCTGAAGAATTCAGTGATGACGTCGGTCGCGTTTCGTCGATCGACGGAGATGTCAGCCGCCGAGCGAGCCCTTGGTGGATGGGATTTCGCCCGCCGCCTTCGGATCGATCGCGACCGCCGTCCGCAGCGCCCGCGCCAGACCCTTGAAGCAGGACTCGGCGATATGGTGGCTGTTATCGCCATATAGGGTCTCGACGTGGAGAGTCACGCCGGCGTTGGTGGCGAAGGCCTGGAACCACTCGCGCACCAGCTCGGTGTCGAAATCGCCGATCTTGTCGCGGGGAAAGGAGGCCTTGAACACCAGAAACGGGCGTCCCGAGATGTCGATGACCACGCGCGTCAGCGTCTCATCCATGGGCATGTGCACGCCGGCATAGCGGGTGATGCCCGCCATGTTGCCGAGCGCCTGCCTGACCGCCTGGCCGAGCGCGATGCCGGTGTCCTCGGTGGTATGGTGATGATCAATGTGCAGGTCGCCGACCGCCTTGACCGTGAGGTCGATGCGGGCATGGCGGGCGAGAAGATCCAGCATATGGTCGAAAAAGCCGATGCCGGTCGCGATATTGGCCGCGCCTGATCCATCGAGGTTCACGGTGACCTCGATGTCGGTTTCCTTGGTCTTCCGCTTGATCGTCGCGGTGCGCATTGAAAGCTGGCTTTCCATCCTAGCTAGGAGCCGAAAACGACGGTCTTTTAACAGCCAAATGACGCCTTCGCTACTGCGGGAACGCGCCGGCAGGCCGGCACTTCCGCCTATGGTGAGCGAAATCTAGGGCCGGAACGGCCGTTGTGCCCAAGGTTGTCCGCTTTGCCCTGACCGCCTAAATCAGGCGGGCAACGAGGATCATCATGCAAGCGACCCAGAACAGTTCCCCGGTCTGGCACGGCACCACGATTTTGACCGTCCGCAAGGGGGCGAAGGTGGTGGTCGGCGGCGACGGCCAGGTCTCGATCGGCCAGACCGTAATCAAGTCCAACGCCAAGAAGGTCCGCAAGCTCGGCAAGGGCGACGTCATCGGCGGCTTTGCCGGCGCCACCGCCGACGCCTTCACCCTGTTCGAGCGGCTGGAATCCAAGCTCGAGCAATATCCGGGGCAGCTGACCCGGGCCGCCGTGGAGCTCGCCAAGGACTGGCGCACCGATCGCTATCTGCGGCGGCTGGAGGCCATGATGATCGTGGCGGACAAGGACGTCTCCCTGGTGCTGACCGGCACCGGCGACGTGCTCGAGCCCGAGGCCGGCGTCATGGCGATCGGCTCCGGCGGCAACTATGCGCTGGCGGCGGCGCGGGCCCTGCTCGACACCGACAAGGACGCCGAGACCATCGTCCGCCGCTCGCTCGACATCGCCGCCGACATCTGCGTCTACACCAACCGGAATCTGACGATCGAGAGCCTGGCGACGGGGTAGGGCGGAGCTTCATTTGTCCGAACACTTATCGACACGCTCGGTGCAACCTCTCCCGCTTGCGGGGGAGGTCGGCGCGAAGCGCCGGGTGGGGGCTTTCTCCTCTTGGGGGCTGTCCCGCTGCGGAGACACCCTCTCCCCGACCCTCTCCCGCGAGCGGGCGAGGGAGCGCACCGCCGTCGGCGCGCGATGATCGCCTACACCTTCCGCCCGATGAGTATGGCCGACATGCCGCTGATCCGGCGCTGGCTGGAAGCGCCGCATGTCGCCGAATGGTGGCACGATCCGGAGACGCTCGAATTCGTCGGCGGCGACCTCGAACACCCTGATTTGGCGCAGTTCATCGTCAGCCGCGACGATCGGCCCCTGGCCTATCTCCAGTGCTACCGGCTCGGCGAATGGCATGTCAGCTTCGGTCCGCAGCCGGTCGGGACGCGTGGCCTCGATCAGTTCATCGGCGAGGCTGATATGCTCGGACGCGGGCACGGATCGGCTTTCATCCGCGCTTTCATCGACGAACTCTTCGCGCGCGGTGTGCCGCGCATTGTGATAGACCCGAATCCTGCCAATGCCCGCGCCATTCGTGCCTATGAGAAAGCCGGATTCGTGCCGCAGCACGAGATCGTCACGCCGGATGGTCCCGCACTCCTGATGATCCGAGAGCCATGACGCTCGCCGCAACTCCCGCCGCCAAATCCACCACCGCATTCCCGCCGCTCGCCTGGATCGGCATCGCGCTGCTGCTGCTGGCATTTCAGGCCGCGATCCTGCTTGCGATGGGGCGGTTGCCGATCTGCGCCTGCGGCACCGTCAAGCTCTGGCACGGCGTGGTGAACAGCTCGGAGAATTCCCAGCACATCGCGGACTGGTACACGTTCTCGCACGTGCTGCACGGCTTTCTGTTCTACGGCCTGACCTGGCTGCTGTTTGCGCGTCTGCCGTTCCTGCGTCTGTCCTGGCCGGCGCGGCTGATCGTCGCCATGCTGATCGAAGGCGCCTGGGAGATCGTCGAGAACTCGCCCTTCATCATCGAGCGCTACCGGGCCGGCACGATGTCGCTGGATTATTACGGCGACAGCATCCTCAATTCGGTCGCGGACAATCTGGCCATGATCCTCGGGTTCCTGGCCGCACGCGCGCTGCCTGTCACCGTGACCGTGCTGCTGGGGCTGGCCTTCGAGATCGTGCTGGCGCTCCACATTCGCGACAATCTGACGCTCAACATCCTGATGCTGATCCATCCGATCGAGGCCGTGAAGCAATGGCAATCCGGCCCGCCGATTATCTGACCCAAAATGCGGCTTGTCCTTGGCCGCCAGCCGCCCTAGCTAAACAGACATGACAGACTTCTCCCCCCGCGAAATTGTGTCCGAACTCGACCGTTTCATCGTCGGCCAGGGCGACGCCAAGCGCGCCGTCTCGATCGCGCTGCGCAACCGCTGGCGCCGGCAGCAGCTCACCGGCTCCCTGCGCGAAGAGGTGCTGCCGAAGAACATCCTGATGATCGGCCCCACCGGCGTCGGCAAGACCGAAATCGCGCGGCGGCTCGCCAAGCTCGCGAATGCACCGTTCCTGAAGGTGGAAGCGACCAAGTTCACCGAGGTCGGCTATGTCGGCCGCGACGTCGAGCAGATCGTCCGCGATCTCGTCGAGGTCGCGATCGCCCAGGTGCGCGAACGCAAGCGCAAGGACGTGCGGGCGCGCGCCCAGCTCGCCGCGGAGGAGCGCGTGCTGGATGCGCTGGTCGGCGCCAATGCGAGCTCGACGACGCGGGAATCCTTCCGCAAGAAGCTGCGGGCCGGCGAGCTCAACGACAAGGAGATCGAGATCGAGACGCAATCGTCGGGCGGCGGCATGCCGATGTTCGAGATCCCGGGCATGCCGGGCGCGCAGATGGGCGCGATCTCGCTCGGCGACATCTTCGGCAAGCTCGGCGGCCGCAGCAAGACGCGGCGGCTGACGGTGGAAGGCTCGCACGAGATTCTCATCAACGAGGAATCCGACAAGCTGCTGGACACCGAGCAGCTGACGCTGGAGGCGATCAGCGCGGTCGAGAACAACGGCATCGTGTTCCTGGACGAGATCGACAAGATCTGCGCCCGCGACGGCCGCGTCGGCGGCGACGTCTCGCGCGAGGGCGTGCAGCGCGATCTCCTGCCGCTGATCGAGGGCACCACGGTCTCGACCAAGCATGGCGCGGTCAAGACCGACCACATCCTGTTCATCGCCTCCGGCGCCTTCCACGTCGCCAAGCCGTCCGACCTGCTGCCGGAATTGCAGGGGCGCCTGCCGATCCGGGTCGAATTGCAGGCGCTGACCCGCGACGACATGCGCCGCATCCTCACCGAGCCCGAGGCCTCGCTGATCAAGCAATATGTCGCCTTGATGCAGACCGAGGGCGTGACGCTCGACATCACCGACAGCGCCATCGACGCGCTGGCCGACATTGCCGTTGCCGTCAATTCAACGGTCGAGAACATCGGCGCCCGGAGGCTGCAGACCGTGATGGAGCGGGTGCTGGACGAGATCTCCTTCACCGCCCCCGACCGCAACGGCGAGACGGTACGGCTCGACGCGGATTTCGTGCAGAAGCACATCGGCGACCTCGCCAAGAATGCGGATCTGAGCCGGTTCATTTTGTGATTTCCAGCGGTCACGCTATTGATGCGGCGTGACCGGACGCATCCTGCAAAATCCCTGGCGACTCCTGCTCGCGCTCAACGCGGCGGTCATCGTTGGCGTCTTCATTCACAAGATCCAGCTGCCGCCTTACGTCCCCTACATCCATCTCCTGGTCGACTACCATTTCGGCTTCATCAAGCGCGCGCTGATCGGGGCCGTCGTCGCGCTGTTCACCGAGAAGGTGCCGGTGTGGCTGGTGTTCGCGCTCGGCGGGGCGACGTGGCTCGCGACGCTGGGCCTCTATGCCAGGCTGTTCCGGAAGACGTTCGGCCTTTCGGGAAGAACGCTGCCGCTGCTCGTCTTTACCGCGGGCTCGCCGTTCTTCCTCAAGAACTTCATGCACACGCTCGGCCATTTCGACATCTATGGCTGCGCGCTTGCGATCATCCTGCTGCTGATGCCGGCCGGCTCGCTCGTCTTCGTGGCGACGGCCGCGCTGTTCTCGATCATTCTCGTGCTGATCCACCACATCCATCTCCTGATGTATGTGCCGACGATCATCACCATCGTCGTGATCCGGCACTACCTCGCTTGCGGCTGCCATCGCGGCAATGTCGTCTTCGGCGGGGCCGCCCTCGCCGCCGTCTCCGCGCTGTTCTTCGCCGCGCAATTCTTGGGAACGATGCCGATCCCCGAGGCGGACTTCGTCGCGTACCTGAAAACGCGGATGGCCGATCCTGCGCGCAGCGACCTCCTGCAATTCGCCTACATCTGGTACCAGCCGCTGGCGAAGGAGATTGCCGACACCTGGAGCCGCCTGCCGCACAACATCCTCGGCGTGCCGGTGTTCGCAGCTCTGATCTGGCTGCACACGCCGCTGTGGCGCATCTTCGCGAGCCTGATCGGCGCACTTGCAAGCGAGATGCACCGCCGCCTCGTCATCGCGGCGCTGATTGGCATCAGCCTCGCCTATGTCGTGATGTTCGCGATGGTGTTCGACTATTCGCGCTGGATTTCGAACTGGGCAGTCTGCATGTTCCTGATCCTGCACGCGGTGAAGATGCTGCCGGCCAAGCAGGAAGCTGCGCTGATTCCGGCGGAGGATCGAAAGGCCAATATCTTCGGCCTCATCATCACGCTGATCCCGCGCGTCGGAATCATCCGGCCGTTCTAGATTCAGTCGTGACCTCGAAGAAGGTGCCGACCGCTAACCTCGCGCCCGCCTGATCCGCACATACAACGCGCCCTCGCCGCCATGGCCGATCGCGGCTTGCTCGAAGCCGACGACAAAGGCGCGGAACTCCGGCAGGCTGAGCCATTCCGGCACCTGGCGGCGGAGCACGCCGCTTTCGCCGCCGCTGCGGCCCTTGCCGGTGATGACGAGCACGAAGGTCATACCGTCCTCATGGGCACGGTGCAGGAAGCCGGCCAGCGCGCGATGGGCGCGCATCTGGGTCATGCCGTGCAGATCGAGCCGCGCCTCGATCTCGCTGCGGCCGCGCGAGAGCTTGGTCCGCTCGCGCTTGCCAAGCGGCGCAAGCGGCGGGACAGCCGGTTTCGTCACGCGCGTTGCCGGCGCCGCAGTGGCGGGCCGCGGCGGTGACGCAGGCACGGCGGCAGACGGTTCGGGGCGCGGCGCGGCATGCGCTTTCGCCGCGCGGAGTTTCCTCAGCGGTTTGACGTGCCTTGCAACGAGGTCCCACAGCTCGCGCTCGTCCTCGCTCAGCGCGCGGCGGCGCGGCGAGGGGCGAGGCTCCAGCACGGGCGGACGGGACGATCGCTTCATTGCGGTCGAGGAGGACGATTCTTCGCCGGGCGGCGCGATTCGGGGGCGGGCTCGATCGCGGGACGCGGCACCGGGAGCGGGATGGGACCGGCAATCGCAACCGTCTCGGTCTTGTCTTGAGGCGCGGCGGCCGCAGGCGTGTCTGCCTTGGCCGGGACGGTTTGCGGAAACAGTTTTGCGATTTTCTCCGCGGGCCGGGGGTCCGGGATCGGCAGCTTCGCGGCGCGCGGGGCCGGATCGAGGCTCTTCGGCACCAGCATCACGAATTGCATGGGATGGCGCAGCCGCCCCGAGACGCGGCCCGCTTCCGCGCCGGCGCCGAAAAACAGGTCGGCGCGCGCGGGCCCGATGATGGCCGAGCCGGTATCCTGAGCGATCATCAAGCGGTTGAACGGCGTCCTGGCGCGTTCGGACTCGATCGGCAGCTCGCCCTCGATGAAGAAAGGCGTGCCATAGACATGCAGCGCCTTGTCGACAGCGATCGAGCGTCCGGCGGTCAGCGGAATCCCTTGCGCGCCCACCGCCTCGTCCTTGTCGGAGAGATTGACCTCGCGAAAGAAGATGTAGGCGCGGTTCGCGCGGCGCAACTCCTTGGCGCCGTCAGGGTTCTGCGCCATCCATTCCCTGATCTTCTGCATCGACATCTCTTCCCTCGGGATGATGCCACGCTCGATCAGGATGCGCCCGACGGCCGTGTAGGGATAGCCGTTATAGGCGTCGTAATTGAGCCGGACCGAGCTGCCGTCGTCGAACTTGATCCGCGCCGAGCCCTGGATTTGGGCGAACAGCAGATCGGTCGGATCCCTCAGCCAGGCGATTTCCAGGCCGCGGCCGGCGATCTTGCCGTCCTCGATCTCGCCGCGATCGTAATAGGGCACCAGCTTGCGGCGGCCGATCTTGCGATAGACCGGCCCCTTGTTCGGCAGGCTGAGCGAATCCTGCTTGTAGCCGCGCACGAACAGGTTCGAGGGACGGCGATAGACCGGCACGTTGTAGAGGTCGGTCTGCGTGCGCGATCCCTCCAGCACCGGCTCGTAATAGCCGGTGACGAAGCCCGCGGGCTCGCCGAGGCGCGAGATGCGCAGCGGCGTGAAGTTCTCCTCGAAGAAGGATTTTGCCTTGGCGTCGTCGGCGAGATCGAGCGTTTTGGCGGCCCGGCAGGGCTCGTTGAGAGACCCGGCCAAGGCCTTGGCTTCCGCGGCGCCGTTCTTGGCTTCGGCCGCGGCGCTCTTGGCCTCGGCCGCGCCGTTCTGCGCATTGATCGGGCGGCAGCTGGCGCGGAAGGTCTTGTAGGCGGCGAGATGATTGTCCTCGCTCCACCCCTTCAGGTCCGCCCAGGCCAGCGGCGTATATTGCGCGCCGGGAACTTCGAACGGCAGGGGATGTTGCGGGTAGGGCAGCGCCCGCGCCGGCGCGGCGGGCTTTTGCGGCGGATGGTGGTGATGGTTGCGGTGGTGGCGCCGCGCTGCCTCGGCCCCGAGCGAAAACGCTGACAGCGCGACGGCGCCTGCGCAAAGCGCCGTCGCGCTGGTCTTCAGGAAGATCTTAAGTCGCGCTTCCGGTGCCAACCAGCTTCCAGTTCGGATCGCGAGAGGAGGTGTCGCGGGCGAATGTCCAGATGTCGGTGATGTCGGCGACCGTGTCGGCGCTGCCGTCGACGATGTTGCCGGCCTTGTCGCGGGTGGCCGAGATCATCTGCGAGACGAAGCGCACGGTGAGCTGGGCGGTGCGGTCGCGCATTTCGGCGCCGACGAGTTCGGCCTTGTCGATCGAGACGAACCGGGTCTCGGTCTTCTGCTCGTTCTTCTCGCGCTCCCTGATCACGGCGTCGAAGCTCTCGTAGACCTCCGACGACAACAGGTCGCGCAGCGCGCGGCGGTCGCCATTGGCGAAGGCCAGCACGATCATCTCATAGGCGCCCTTGGCACCCGAGAGGAAATGGCGCGGGTCGAAGCTGGAATCCTTGTCGGCGATGGCATCGAGGCCCTGTGCCAGGGCAGTCCCGGGCTCGGCGAGCCCTTTCCAACGGTCGGAGGGCGGGGCCGGATCGGCCGACGGCGCCAGCGGGGCCTGGTCGATCACCTTGCCCGGCATGGTCACGACGTTGTTGTCCTGGGCACCTCCCAGCGCATTGCGGGCCGCGGTGCGATCGAACGGCGGCCGCTCGTTGCCCGTGCGCTGCCCCAGCACGCTGCGCAGTCTCAGGAAGATGAAGACGGCCAGCGCCAGGAATATGATGGTGTAGATGTCCACGTCGTATTCGCTTTCTGGTCTTTTCAGGGCTCGTTGCCGGGAAAATCAATCCGGCCAGTAGACCGTTCCCTACCGAAACGGCAAGTCTACATCACCAATTTAGGTCCATGTCAGGTCCGTGGGATGTAGGCACGAAATCTTGCCCGGCCAATGGCGCCTTTTGGCACAGCACCGAGTGTAGCGCGTTTTATGCTTAAGGGGAAACCCGATCCAGCCGGAAATCGCGCATCTTCAATCGTTTAAGGCATAATTTCGCGGAAAAGGCGGAATGAACGTCACAGCCATGGGCACGGCGCGAATCCCTGCCTCGGGACCGTTCGTCCTTGTGGAACGAGCCGGCCCTATGTTAGCCAACCGCCGCGGATTTCAGCCCCAATCGGGTAAGGAGAGACTTTCATGACCAACGGTAACGGCACCCCTCCCGAGGCGGCCCAGGCTCCCCAGCTCAACGTGCTGGCGCAATATACCAAGGACCTCTCGTTCGAAAATCCCAACGCGCCCAGCTCGCTGCAACAGCAGAGCCAGCCGCCCCAGATCAACATCCAGATCAACGTCAGCGCCAACAATCTCAGCGAAACCGAGTTCGAGGTGACGCTGTCGGTCGAGGGCAAGGCCGAGACCGCGGGCAAGGTGATGTTCTCGTTCGAGCTCGCCTATGCCGGCGTGTTCCGGATCACCAACGTGCCGAAGGAGCAACTGCATCCGGTGGTCATGATCGAGTGCCCCCGCCTCTTGTTCCCGTTCGCCCGCGAGATCATTGCGACCGCAGTGCGCGACGGCGGGTTCCCGCCGCTGATGCTGGACCCCGTCGATTTCGTCGGCCTCTACCGCCAGAACATGGAGCGGCAAATGGCCGCCCAGGGCCAAACCGGTCAGGCCTGAGCAGCTGCCACCGCGGCTGGAGCGGGCAGGTACTCGTTCCAGATCGCCTTGTCGCCGAGCGTCGCAACGAAGGCCCGATGGGCTTCGCGCTCGGACTCCGATATCCGCGGCGCGAGCGGCACCAGCCGCTGCCGCCGCGGCGCATCGCCGGCACTGCCGATCCTGATCTCCTCGGCTTCCGAGGCCAGCAGCAGCTGCGACTGCCGTGCCCCCACCAAATCGACATAGACCTCGGCCAGCAGCTCGGCGTCCAGCAGCGCGCCGTGCTTGGTGCGATGCGAATTGTCGATCGCATAGCGCGAGCAGAGATCGTCGAGCCGGTTGGACACGCCGGGATGCTTGCGGCGCGCCAGCAGCAGCGTATCGACCAGCCGCTCGCGCGGGATTGCGGCCCGCTTGATGCGATCGAGTTCGGCATTGATGAAGCCGATGTCGAACGAGGCGTTGTGAATCACCAGCGGGGCGTCGCCGATGAAGGCGAGAAACTCGTCGGCGACTTCGTGGAACAGCGGCTTGGTCGCAAGGAATTCGGACGACAATCCGTGTACCGCGAACGCTTCCGCCGGCATGTCCCGCTCGGGATTGATATAGACGTGATAGCTCTGCCCGGTCGGCATGCGGTTGAAGATCTCGACGCAGCCGATTTCGACCAATCGGTCGCCACGAAGCGGATCGAGGCCGGTGGTTTCGGTATCGAGGACGATTTCGCGCATGTCTTGAGGTCGGTGCCGTCAGGTCTGGGCCGTGAGAGCCGCGTGAGGGGCGAATCAGATTCGCCGCTGCGGCATCTTAACGACCTCGGCCAGGATGTGCGCGATTTGCGCCCGCACCGGCTCCAATCCGTGCGACGTATCCACCACGAAATCCGCCCGCTTGCGCTTTTCTGTATCCGGCATCTGCTTGGCGATGATGGCATCGAGCTTGGCTTCGTCCATCGTGCCGCGCGCCAGCACCCGCTGGCGCTGCAGTTCCGCCGAAGTCGACACCACGACCACGGCATCGACGCGCTTCTCTCCGCCCGTCTCGAACAGCAGCGGGATGTCCAGCACCACGACCGGAGCTTTGGCCGCCTCGGCAGCGGCGAGAAATTTCTGCCGGGAGGCCCCGAGCATCGGATGGACGATCTGCTCGAGCTGCTTGATGGCGGCGGGATCGTGCACCACGCGCGCCGATAATTTTGGACGGTCGACCTTGCCGTTCGCGGTGGTGCCGGGGAAGGCGGTCTCGATTGCGGGCGCGGCTTCACCCTCATAGAGCTGATGCACGGCAGCATCGGCGTCGTAGACGGGCACACCGGCCTCCGCGAACAGTTTCGCCGTGGTGGATTTTCCCATCCCGATCGAGCCGGTCAGTCCTATGATCCGCATCAAGGTCCAGCCATGTCCATCATTCACATCGCAACTAGCCGCTCGCGGCGCAGGAACGCAAGCAACGGCAACAGCGGCAGGCCGAGAATGGTGAAATGGTCGCCCTCGATGTGCTCGAACAGGTGGACGCCGAGGCCCTCGAGCTGGTAGGCGCCGACGCTGGTGGTGACGGCCTCGCCGGCCGCGTCGAGATAGGCTGACAGCTCGGCTTCGGTCAGCTCGCGCATGGTCATGTGGGCCACCGAGACATCCTCGAACACGATCTTGCCGTCATGCGCCACGGCGACGGCCGAATGCAGCTCATGGCTGTTGCCGGCGAGGTCACGCAATTGCGCCATCGCCTGGTCGCGGCCGGCCGGCTTGTTGAAGAGACGCATCCCAACGGCCAGCGTCTGGTCCGCGCCGATCACGTGGCTTCCCCGCTGATGCGCGGAGACGGCCTTGGCCTTTTCACGCGCAAGCAACAGAGCGATCTCGCGTGGGCTCGACAGCTTCGACGCCGCCTGAATGCCGCGTTCGTCGATATCGGCGGTGATGGCCTTGAATTCCAGCCCGGCATTGGCGAGCAGCATCTTTCGCGCACTGCTCTGCGAGGCCAGGATCAAGGGAGATTTGCCGAGCCACAGACCCATCGGGAAACTATTCGGACGGCCGGTTGCGCTGGCGATCGCTGTAGAGCTTCATGATCGCCGCCGCGGTTTCCTCGATCGAACGGCGCGTGACGTCCAGCAGCGGCCAGTCATGCTTGGCACTGAGCTTGCGCGCGAACGCGACCTCCTCGGTGACCGACTGCCTGTCGATATAGGTGTCGCTGCCGCTGCCGGATTCGGCCCCCATGGAGAGCAAGCGATTCTGGCGGATCTGGATCAGGCGTTCGGGCGTCGCATGCAGGCTGACGACGAGCGGCCGCGTCAGCGTCTCCAGCTGCGAGGGAACCGGAATGCCCGGAACCAGCGGCACGTTGGCGGTGCGGATGCCGCGATTGGCGAGATAGATCGAGGTCGGCGTCTTCGAGGTACGCGACACGCCGACCAGCACCACGTCGGCTTCGTTGAGACCTTCGACGTGCTGGCCGTCGTCATGGATCATCGTGTAGTTCAAGGCGTCGATGCGTTTGAAATATTCCGCATTGAGCACGTGCTGGGCGCCGACCCGGCCGGTGGTCGCAGCTCCCAGATAGGCTTCGAACAGCTGCATCACCGGCCCGATGATCGACAGGCTCGGAACGTTGATCTCCTTGCACTTGTCCTCGAGGCGGGCGACCAGATCCTTCTCGAGCAGCGTGAACAGCACGATTCCCGGCGCTTCCTCGATCTCGTCGAGGACACGGTCGAGCTGCTTCTGACTGCGCACCAGCGGATAGACGTGCTCGACGGGAGTCACATTGGCGTATTGGGCCGCGACCGCTCGCGCCACGGTGATCAGGGTCTCACCCGTGGAGTCCGAGACCAGGTGAAGATGGAAATAATTGTTCGAGGTCGGCACCAAAACCCTTTGTATTTCCTTGGGGTGGTTTGTGGATTTCTGTGGAGCTTAACCCCTCGGAAAGGGATGTGCGACACCGGGGGCGGGACAAGTGCCGATTTTCTTCACATCACTGCCCGTCAGAACAAGTCCGGCGCCTGGCCGCGAGGGAAGCGGGATTGTGCGGACAAGCCTCTTGATAAGCTGCCGAAGGAAATTCGCAAGCCTTTGAAGCCGGGCAACTTATCGGAAGTTGCCGGAGCGATCCGGGATATGTGGATCGATGTGAACAAGCGCGCGTGAACTCGCGGACGGAATTGTGTGAGTCCAATTCACGGTCACATAGACTCAAACCTTAAGAATCTAAGATTCTAGATTTGAGGAAGGCGCTTCAGACGGATATGTGTGCAGGGTAAGACCTTAACGGGTTCTTACTATCCCCAGCGTTCCCAAGCTGGCCCCCATCCGGACCGCAGAATGCTCGAAGACGTCTATCTCTGGATCAAGGCGCTGCATGTCATCGCCGTCATCGCCTGGATGGCCGGCATGCTCTATCTGCCGCGGCTGTTCGTCTATCATTGCGAGGCCGAGATCGGTTCGAAGCAGTCGGCGACGTTCAAGGTCATGGAGCGCCGGCTGCTCAAGGCGATCATCAACCCCGCGATGACCGTGACCTGGCTCGCCGGGCTTTATCTTGCCTGGTCCGGCCATTGGTTCTCGTTCGGCTGGCTGCACGTAAAACTGGCACTGGTTCTGGTGCTGTCGGCGGTCCACGGTTTTTTTTCCCGCTGGGTGAAGGATTTCGCTGCCGACCGGCGCCCGCGCAGTCAGAAATTCTATCGAATAATCAATGAGGTGCCAACTGTCCTGATGATTGTCATCGTCATCATGGTGATTGTGAAGCCGTTCTAGGCAACCCGCGCGACGATTGGCTCAGCGCTTCGGCTTGCAGAGCGGTGGGCGATTTTCTATATTATCGATATCCCACCCAACGCAGGCGGATGTGGTTGTGTCCGAGCTTTCCAGAGGCCGGACACCGCATCAGGTTTGAAGCCTCACCGGCACTCACCTTGCCAGACCTGCGGACCTTACCTCACCTGCTCGCGTCCGCATTTCAGAGCCTCCTCGCACCCCCCTCTTTTCAGGTTACCCCACAGGACCACCCCAATGCGGGAAATTAAACTCCAGGACCTCAAGTCGAAGACCCCCGCCGAGCTCGTCTCGTTTGCGGAAGAGCATGGGGTCGAGAATGCCAGCACGATGCGCAAGCAGGAGCTGTTGTTCGCCATCCTCAAGCAGCTTGCGCTGGCCGAGACCGACATCGTCGGCGAAGGCGTGGTCGAGGTGCTCTCCGACGGCTTCGGTTTCCTCCGCTCGCCCGACGCGAATTACCTGCCGGGCCCCGACGACATCTACGTGTCGCCCTCGCAGATCCGCCGCTTTGGCCTGCGCACCGGCGACACCATCGAGGGCCACATCCGCAGCCCGAAGGAGGGCGAGCGCTATTTCGCGCTGCTGAAGGTCAACACGCTCAATTTCGAGGACCCGGAAAAGGCCAAGCACAAGGTTAATTTCGACAACCTTACGCCGTTGTTTCCGAATCAGCGCTTCCGCATGGAAATCGACGATCCCACGCGGAAAGACCTGTCTGCACGCGTGATCGACATCGTCGCTCCCATCGGCAAGGGCCAGCGCGCGCTGATCGTTGCGCCGCCGCGCACCGGCAAGACCGTCTTGATGCAGAACATCGCTCATTCGATCACGCACAATCATCCCGAATGCTATCTGATCGTGCTGCTGATCGACGAACGTCCGGAAGAAGTCACGGACATGCAGCGTTCGGTGAAGGGCGAGGTGGTCTCCTCGACCTTCGACGAACCGGCGGTGCGTCACGTCCAGGTCGCCGAGATGGTGATCGAGAAGGCCAAGCGCCTGGTCGAGCATGGCCGCGATGTCGTCATCTTGCTCGATTCGATCACCCGCCTCGGCCGCGCCTACAACACTGTGGTGCCGTCATCCGGCAAGGTGCTGACCGGCGGCGTCGATGCCAACGCGCTGCAGCGCCCGAAGCGCTTCTTCGGTGCCGCCCGCAACATCGAGGAGGGCGGCTCGCTGACCATCATCGCGACCGCGCTGGTCGATACCGGCAGCCGCATGGACGAGGTCATTTTCGAAGAGTTCAAGGGCACCGGTAACTCGGAACTGATCCTGGACCGCAAGGTCTCGGACAAGCGCACCTTTCCGGCGATCGACATCTCCCGCTCCGGCACCCGCAAGGAGGAGCTCATTACCGATCCGCAGGTGCTCAAGAAGATGTACGTGCTCCGCCGCATCCTCAATCCGATGGGTACGATGGACGCGATCGACTTCCTGCTCGACAAGCTGCGTTCGACCAAGAGCAACTCGGAGTTCTTCGAGTCCATGAATACCTGAGTGCGGTGCAGCAGAGACATTGGGGCGCCTTCGGGCGCCCTTTTGTTTGCGCCTTTTGCTGCAGCAAAAGTGCAGCATGAATTGATTCTGCCGTTTCCAACGTTGGCTGGCTATGATGTTGATGAAACAGGGACTTCTCGCTGAAATGGACGCGCTCGTGCAGCATAATGCTGCCGATTGCTGCGGTGCAGCATAAGTGCGTTGCGGGCCTCAGGCAGCAACTTCTTCAATGCAGCCGACGAAGTGGGATGGTTGCGTTTTCGCCAGCAGCCGGACAAATAAGCCATGCATCCGCGTGACCAGACCATCTTTGCCCTGTCCTCCGGACGGGCGCCTAGCGCGATCGCCGTGGTGCGGGTCTCGGGCTCGCAGGCAGGCGAGGTGCTGACGACGCTCGCGGGAATGCTGCCTACGCCGCGACAGGCCAGCCGCCGGCTGCTCCATGATTCCCGGGGACAACCGATCGACGACGCCGTCGTGCTCTGGTTTCCCGGCCCGGGCAGCGCAACGGGCGAGGACACCGTCGAATTTCATGTCCATGGCGGCCGTGCTGTGCTGGCTGCGCTTCTGGCCTCCATTTCGCTTGTTCCGAATACGCGCGCAGCCGAGCCCGGCGAGTTCACGCGACGGGCGTTCGAGAACGGCAAGCTCGACCTCACCGAAGCGGAGGGTCTCGACGA
The DNA here is from genome assembly GCA_035575945.1 of Bradyrhizobium sp. GTDB lineage: Bacteria > Pseudomonadota > Alphaproteobacteria > Rhizobiales > Xanthobacteraceae > Bradyrhizobium. The sequence continues at coordinate 622,812 of DATLXF010000017.1, forward strand.
TCTCATCCACGCCGACACCGACCGCCAGCGCCGCCAGGCGCTGCGGCAGTTGCAGGGCTTGCTGGGCGATCGCGCGCGCGACTGGCGCGACCGCATCATCGAGGCCTCTGCGCTGATCGAAGCGGGCATCGATTTTTCGGACGAAGGCGACGTGCCCGCCGAATTGAGGGCGCCGGCCGTCAAGGCGATCAAGGCGCTGCATGAGGAGATTCAAAAAGTCCTTGCCGCACAGGGATATTCTGAACGGCTGCGCGACGGTCTCGTGGTTGCCATCGCCGGCGAACCGAACGTCGGGAAGTCGACGCTGATCAACCAGCTCGCGCGACGTGACGTCGCGATCGTCTCGCCCCACGCCGGCACCACGCGCGACGTGATCGAGGTACAGCTCGATCTCGACGGCTATCCGGTCACAGTGATCGATACCGCCGGTCTTCGCGAGACCGACGATCCCGTAGAACAAGAGGGCGTGCGCCGCGCACGCGCGCGGGCCGAGGAGGCCGATCTGGTGCTGTGGCTGGTGGAGGGCGCGCAGGCGGTCGATCCAAAGGCTGTGCCAGTCCTTCGGAGATCCCAGAACAAGGATCGACCGGAGGGGTCGGTTTGGATCGTGCGCAACAAGATCGACCTTGGCGCTTCCGGCGGCATTAGGCCGAGGGGGGAGTTCAGGATCTCAGCGAGCCGGGGTGACGGAATGTCCGAGCTGGTCGATGCGCTGGTGACATTCGCATCGGAGTTCTTTGGAACCAATGCCGAAAGCGGCATGGTAACCCGCGCGCGGCAGCGCGATTTGCTGGTTCAGGCTTCGGACAGCTTGCGCCGGAGTGTGGATTTCGTGGAAGACAGCGAGGAGCTTGCTGCCGAGGAGCTGCGTGCCGCAGCTTTTGCGCTTGGTCGGTTGCTGGGCCGGGTAGACGTAGAGGACGTCCTTGGCGCCATCTTTCAAAAGTTTTGCATCGGAAAGTAGGTAGCTCTTCATTGTAGACCTGCAGGCGTTCTTCTGCTGTTTCACGTGAAACATTGCTCCTGCGCTGGGCAAACCTGGCTTTCAAAGTGGGCTGGCCGGCCTAGAAGGCTTCACGGGGCGTTCGAAATGATCGGTCATGTTTCACATGAAACATGCGCAAAGCGATCGCACCCTTTGAGCGGACGAGCCAAGGAACTTTGCTCGGAGCCTGCTTTGTTTCACGTGAAACGCCAGCCAACTCGCCCTCTTTTTCTACTGTGCATGGGGTTGTTTTCACGAAACCGCTCGACCGGCGTTTGAGCGCTTGTTGTTTCACGTGAAACCACCCACGACCCAGTTTTCCCTTCCGGCCGTTCTGCCTCTGCGCTAGAAGTCCGCTTATGCGAACAGAGCGAGAGAGCTTCGACGTCATCGTGATTGGCGGCGGTCATGCCGGCTGTGAGGCCGCGGCTGCGTCGGCCCGAATGGGCGCTTCAACCGCCCTGTTGACGCACCGCTTCTCCACCGTCGGTGCCATGTCCTGCAATCCCGCCATCGGCGGGCTCGGCAAGGGCCATCTCGTTCGCGAGGTTGATGCGCTCGATGGTCTGATGGGCCGGGCCGCCGATGCCGGCGGGATCCAGTTTCGCGTCCTCAATCGGCGCAAGGGCCCCGCAGTCCGTGGTCCCCGAGCCCAGGCCGACCGGAAGCTCTATGCGGCGGCGATGCAGGCCGCGATCCGGGAAACAACGGGTCTGTCCGTCATCGAAGGCGAGGTGGACGAGCTGATCGTGCGTGAGGGACGGGTGACCGGGGTGCGATTGGCCGACGGCCGCGAGCTCCGGGCCGGGGCCGTCGTCGTCACCACCGGCACTTTTCTTCGCGGCCTGATCCATCTGGGTGAGAAGACTTGGCCGGCGGGTCGGGTCGGCGAAGCCCCCGCAATGGGGCTTTCGACGTCCTTGGAGCGCGCCGGATTCACCCTGGGACGGCTCAAGACCGGTACGCCGCCTCGCCTCGACGGCACAACGATCGACTGGTCTGCCGTCGAGATGCAGCCTGGAGACGATCCGCCCGAGCCGTTCTCGGTGATGACCGAGCGGATCACGACGCCGCAGATTCAGTGCGGCATCACCAGGACCACGGCCGCGACGCATGAGGTGATCCGGGCCAATGTCCATCGCTCCCCGATGTACTCCGGCCAGATCAAGAGCTCCGGCCCGCGCTATTGCCCGTCGATCGAGGACAAGATCGTTCGCTTCGGAGACCGCGACGGGCATCAGATCTTCCTGGAACCGGAAGGTCTCGATGACAGCACAGTCTATCCCAACGGCATCTCAACCTCGCTGCCTGAGGAGGTCCAGCTGGCCATCCTCGCCAGCATTCCGGGTCTGGAGCAGGTGAGGATGGTCCGCCCGGGCTACGCCATCGAATACGACCACATCGATCCCCGCGAGCTCGATCCGACCCTGCAGACCAAGCGCCTGCGGGGTCTGTTCCTGGCCGGCCAGATCAATGGCACCACCGGATACGAAGAGGCGGCTGGGCAGGGCATTGTGTCCGGCCTGAACGCCGCACTCTGTGCCGGCGGTGCCGCGTTGACGGTGTTCGACCGTGCCGACGGCTATCTCGGCGTAATGATCGACGACCTCGTCACCCGGGGGATCAGCGAGCCCTATCGGATGTTCACCTCCCGGGCGGAGTACCGGCTGACGCTGAGGGCCGACAATGCGGACCAGCGCCTGACCGAGAAGGGCATCGCCTTGGGATGTGTTGGACATGCCCGGACGCAGCATCATCGTGCCAAGATGGAAGCACTGAATGCCGCCCGGACGCTCTCGAAGTCGCTGACCATCACGCCGAACGAGGCCATGAAGCATGGGCTGTCCCTTAACCGGGATGGCCAGCGCCGGTCGGCCTTCGAGCTGTTGGCCTATCCCGAGATCTGCTGGAGCGAGGTCCGCACGATCTGGCCGGAGCTTTCGGCCATCGACCCGGTCATTGCGACCCATCTCGAAATCGACGCCAAATACGATGTCTATCTGGAGCGCCAGAGCGCAGACGTCGAGGCCTTCCGGCGTGACGAGGGGATGGTGTTGTCGGAGGTCGAATACAGTCTCGTCCCTGGTCTCTCCAACGAGGTGCGGGCCAAGCTGGCGAAAGCCCGGCCGTTCACGATCGGCCAGGCCGGCCGGATCGACGGTGTGACGCCGGCCGCTCTCGGCATTCTCGCGGCCTACCTTCGCCGCGAGGCACGGAAATCCTCCAAGGCCATCGCATAGGTTTCACGTGAAACAACGCGGACGCGGCGGGGACAGACCGCTATCGCGACGACCCAGAGCGGGCGAGGGCGCAGGTTCTGGAGCAAGCACGGCGCCGGCCGGACCGAAGATCGCCAAGGCCAGCACCAACGATCAGGCGCTGAACGCCATCATCGCTGCCGACAAGGCCGCGGCGCTGAAGCTTGCTCCGGTTTCACATGAAACGGAGGCGCGGCTCGATCGCTACATCGCGCTGCTACGGGAGTGGCAGGCCAAGACCAATCTGGTTGCGCCCTCGACACTGCCGCAGCTCTGGACCCGGCACATCGCCGACTCGCTTCAGCTGCTAGATCTCGCGCCATCCGCAAATCGATGGGCCGACCTCGGCAGCGGCGGCGGCTTTCCCGGTGTGGTGCTGGCCTGCGTGATGGCGGAGACGCCGGGCGCGAGCGTCCATCTGGTCGAGCGAAATGCCAAGAAGGCGGCGTTCCTGCGCGAAGCGATCCGCGTCACTACATCTTCGGGAGTCGTACATCTCGCTGAGATCGGGGATAATGTGGATAGAATCACCGGCCCCGTCGATTGCGTCACCGCACGCGCACTGGCTCCGCTACATCAACTCATCGGCTTTGCAGAGCCGCTGATGCGCCAGGGCGCAAAGGCGTTGTTCTTGAAGGGTCAAGATGTAGAGGCTGAATTGACCGAAGCCGCTAAATATTGGAGTACTCAGCCACAGCTCCACCCCAGCCGCACGGGTGACGGCTGGATCGTAGAGCTGGATGCCGCCGACCGGCGCAGTTGAGCGTTCAGGGGTGAGTGGGGAATTGCGATGAGCGTGATTGACGAACCGCAGCACGAACAGACGGCCCAAAAGATCGACGAGGTCCCGCACGGCCACCCGCGCATCCTCGCGTTGGCCAACCAGAAGGGTGGTGTCGGCAAGACAACCACAGCGATCAATCTCGGCACCGCGCTCGCGGCGATCGGCGAGCGCGTCCTGATCGTCGATCTGGATCCGCAGGGCAACGCCTCCACGGGCCTTGGCATCGACCGCCGCAACCGCTCACTCTCGACCTATGACGTGCTGGTCGGGGAAGCGGCCTTGCGTGAGGCGGTGGTCTCGACCGCGGTGCCCCGGCTGCACATCGCACCCTCGACCATGGACCTCTCCGGCCTCGAGCTCGAGCTCGGCACCACGCCCGGCCGCGCCTTCAAGCTGCGCGATGCCATCGGCGCGCTCAACAACAACGTCTCGCCTGACGCCGACTACACCTATGTGCTGATCGACTGTCCGCCCTCGCTCAACCTGCTCACCGTCAACGCGATGGCCGCCTCCGATGCGATCCTGGTGCCGCTGCAGTGTGAGTTCTTCGCGCTCGAAGGTCTGTCGCAACTCCTGCAGACGGTCGAACAGGTGCGCTCGACGCTCAATCCGAACCTGTCGATCCACGGCATCGTGCTGACCATGTTCGACTCGCGCAACAACCTCTCCAACCAGGTCGTCGCCGACGTCCGCCAGTTCATGGGCGAGAAGGTCTACAAGACCATGATCCCGCGCAACGTGCGCATTTCCGAAGCGCCGTCCTACGGCAAGCCGGTGCTGGTCTACGACCTCAAATGCGTCGGCAGCGAAGCGTACTTGCGGCTCGCCACCGAAGTGATCCAGCGCGAGCGCGAGCTCCGGACGACGCATTGACGCTGTTGCAGGGGGGTTAGCCGAAGGCGCAACTCACCACTGTCTATCTCCGCGGAAACAGAAGAGGTGGGTTACGCTAACCCACCCTACGTTCGAAATTCAGTTCTGGAGTGCTGCACCGTGAATCCAAGGGAGCTGGCGATGGCCGACGAAGCGCGTTCGCGACTGGGCCGGGGTCTTGCAAGTCTGATCGGTGACGTCGGCGGCGAGGCCCAGCATGTCGACCGGCCGCGCGCGCAGCGCAAGGTGCCGATCGAATTCATCAAGGCCAATCCGCGCAATCCGCGCCGCACCTTTTCAGACGCAGAGCTGAGGGAGCTCTCCGATTCCATCAAGCAGCATGGCGTGATCCAGCCGATCGTGGTGCGTCCGGTGAAGGGCGCGCAGGATCGCTACGAGATCATCGCCGGCGAACGGCGCTGGCGCGCCTCGCAGATGGCCGGCTTGCACGAGGTGCCGATCGTGCCCGTCGACATCAGCGACAGCGATGCGCTGGAATTCGCGATCGTCGAGAACGTGCAGCGCGAGGACCTCAACCCGATGGAGGAAGCGCAGGGCTATCACGCGCTCGCCAACGAGTTCAAACGCAGCCAGGAGGAGATCGCGAAGGTCGTCGGCAAGAGCCGCAGCCACGTCGCCAACATGATGCGGCTGACGAAGCTGCCGGCGGAGGTGCAGGCTTTCATCGCGACCGGTGCGTTGACGGCTGGCCACGCCCGCGCGCTGATCGGCGTTCCCGATCCGCTTGCCGCCGCCAAGCGCATCGTCGAGGAGGGCCTCAACGTCCGCCAGGCCGAGGCGCTTGCCCATGAAGAAGGTGTGCCGGAGCGCAAGCCGCAGAAGGCGCGCAGCACCGGGGGGAGGGAAAAAGACCCTGACACGATCGATCTCGAGAAGCGCGTCAGCGATGCGCTCGGCCTCAAGGTCACCGTCAATCACCGCGATCCCGGCGGCTCGGTCCAGATCAACTACCGCAACCTCGATCAGCTCGACGAGGTGATGAAGCGGCTGGCGAAGGGCGCGCTGTAGTCTGGATGGTCGTCCGGCCGGTAATACGAGTCCCGGAATTTCGTACGGCGTATCACTCTCTCTCCCTCACCCTGAGGAGCCGCGAAGCGGCGTCTCGAAGGGCGAGGGCCAGAGACGGGCCTGCATCCTTCGAGACGCGCGCAAGAGCGCGCTCCTCAGGATGAGGAGCCTCTGCCGGCGGTGTATCGCGCCACGATGACGTGGGAGAGGTCTCAATCACCCCCGCCGCTTCGCATTTGCCGCGATCGCCATCAGCGTGCGCTGGGCGATGGCGGCGGCGAGCGTCGATTGCTTGCGGGTGTCGAGTGCAGCGGTTGCGAGCTGCTCGATGATGGCGGCGAGCCGGGCCGGGCTGAAATTGCGTAGCGCGGTTTCGACGGCAGGCTTTCGCGAAAAATGCAGCCGCGGAAAGCCGCCATCGAGCACGGCGGAGGCAGGCTGGCCGTCGGCGATCGCGAGCGCCGATTTGTGCAGCCACGCCGCCTGGCGCTGCGCGGCGGAGATGATCACGCCGGGATAGGTGCCGGCGATCATGGCCTTGGCGAATTCGCTCTCGACAATGTCGGGCCGCCCGGCGAAGGCGCCGTCGACGATCGGATCGAGCTTCAGCTCGGAGGCGTCGGAGACCACGGCCATGACGTCGTCCAGGGTGACCTCGCCCTTGCCGTGGGCATACAGCGTCAGCTTGCGCAGCTCGTTGCGCGAGGCCTGGCGGTCGCCGCCAAGGAACGACATCAGCGCTGCGCGGGCGTCCTGCGCGATGCGCAGATTGGCGATGCGGAGTTCCTCCTCCATCAGCCTGGCGAGATCGCGCTCGGTGTCGGGATAGCAACCGATCGCGACGGCGGTTTTGGCCTTCTCGCAGGCCTTGCGCAGCGGCGATTCCGGGCGCAGCTCGCCGGCCTCGATCACGATGCGGCAATCCCGCACGTTCATATCGGCCAGCGTTTCAATTCCGCCGGCAAAGCTGCGCGAGCCGGCGCGGATGCGGATGGCGCGACGGCCACCGAACAGCGGCATCGTCATGGCCTCGTCGACGAGACGCGAGGGCTCGGCGGAGAGCTCGTCTCCGTCGAGCTTGACCAGCGAGAACGGGTCGTTGGGATCGTCGACGCTGGACGCGATCAGCGCATCGGCGCGTTCGCGGACGAGGCCGGCATCGGGACCGTAGAGCAGGATGATCGGGCGGCCGGCATCTGGCCGGGCGAGGAAGGCATCGATCTCTTTTCCGCGCAGTGCGACCATGGGCCAGTTTGTCATTCCGGGGCGCGCAGCGCGAACCCGGAATCCAGAGGTTTGGGATCGAATTCTCAGGTGCGCGATTGCGCACCACAGGTCGTGCTTCGCGTGCCCCGGAATAACAGGCTAAGTCAGGTGCCCGCGGTGAAGAACGAGGCGAGCCGGGTCGTGATGTTCTCGGCGATCTCGTTGGCGGCGCGATCCTCTGCATCGCGCACGGCGCGGTTGCGTGAGAAGCGCTGGTAGGAGCCCGGCATGTCGTAGGACACGCGCGAGAAGGTCGAGCCGGTCATGACCGACTTGCCGGTTGCGACGTCGATCAGATTGTACTGGGCGTCGATGCCGAGATTTTCGTTGGTCGGCAGTCCCGTCGTCGCGCTGACGATCAGCGAGGAGCGGGTCGTCGTGAAGCGGATGTCCAGCCGGTGGGTCGGCGGCATGCCCGTCGCGGTGCCGTAAAGCTTGAATGCCAGCGCGTTGCGGATTTCGACGCCGACGCGGGCCTCGCGCGACGCGTTGGGCTTGTTGATCGGCGGCAGCTCGACGCCCATCAGCTTCTCGCGCAGGCCGGGCGTCCCGTCGCCCCGCTCGGCATACATCGGCTGGAAGCAGCCGGCCGTCAGCGCCGCGAGGGCGGCGACCGCCAGCAGGCGGGCTGCGATGCGGATCCTAGCCGACAACATTCACGATCCTCTTGGGGACGATGATCACCTTGCGGACGGGCTTGCCGTCCAGCGCCAGCTTTACCGCATCGAGCGCCAAAACGGCAGCCTCGATTTCCGGATTCTGGGCCAGTGTTGCAACTGTGACCTCGCCCCGCTTCTTGCCGTTGACCTGAACCACCAGGTTCACGCTGTCTTCAACCAGCAAATCGCGTTCGATTTGGGGCCAATCGGCCTCCGAGACCAGCCCCTCATGGCCCAGAACCTGCCAGCATTCCTCGGCGAGATGCGGCATCATCGGCGAGAACAGCTGCACCAGGATCTGGCCGGCTTCCCGGATCGCCCAGGCGAGGTCGGCGGACGGCTGTCCGGGACGCTGCAGGATCTCCGAGAAGGCGTTGGCGAATTCGCGGATATGGGCAAGGCAGACGTTGAAGTGCAGTCGCTCGATGCCGGTGGTGACCTTGTCCAGCGCGCCATGGGCGGCCTTGCGCAAAGCGGTGGCGTCCGCCCCGAACGACGTCGGCCGGGCGGCCGGTGCAGCCTTGCCGACGGTGGCGGCATCGTTCACCAGCCGCCATAGCCGCTGCACGAAGCGCGAGGCGCCCTGGACGCGCTCGTCGCTCCAGATCACGTCGCGGTCGGGCGGGGAATCCGACAGCATGAACCAGCGGGCGACGTCGGCACCGTAGGTCTCGATGATGTCGTCTGGGTCGACGGTGTTCTTCTTCGACTTCGACATCTTCTCGATCGGGCCGATCGTGATGTCCTCGCCCGTGCCGAGCAGCGTCGCGCGGCGGCCGTTGCCGCCGACCTCGACCTTGACCTCGGCGGGCTGCACATAGGTGCCGTCGGCCTTCTGATAGGTCTCGTGCACCACCATGCCTTGGGTGAACATGCCGGCGAACGGCTCGTCCAGGGCGATGTGCCCGGTCGCCTTCATCGCGCGGGTGAAGAAGCGGCTGTAGAGCAGGTGCAGGATCGCGTGCTCGACGCCGCCGATATACTGGTCGACCGGCAGCATCCGGTTGGCCAAGGCGGGCGTCGTCGGCGCATTCTCGTTCCAGGGATCGGTGAAGCGGGCGAAGTACCAGGACGAATCCACGAAGGTGTCCATGGTGTCGGTTTCGCGCTGGGCCTTCCCGCCGCATTTGGGGCAGGTGACGTGCTTCCAGGTCGGGTGATGGTCGAGCGCGTTGCCGGGCTTGTCGAAGCTCACATCCTCCGGCAGCACCACCGGCAGATCGGCGTCCGGCACCGGCACCACGTCGCAGGTCGGACAGTGGATGACAGGGATCGGGCAGCCCCAATAGCGCTGGCGCGAGATACCCCAGTCACGCAGGCGGAAATTGACCTGGCGCTCAGCGACCGGCGCATTGCCGCGCAGCTCGCTCTCCAAGCGCTTTGCCACCTCGTCCTTGGCCTGATCGATCGTCATGCCGTCGAGGAAGCGCGAATTGATCATGCGCCCGTCACCGTCATAGGCGGTGTCGGTGATGACGAATGTTTTCGGATCCTGTCCCTCGGGGCAGACCACCGGCGTATTGCCGAGGCCGTACTTGTTGACGAAGTCGAGGTCGCGCTGGTCGTGCGCGGGGCAGCCGAAGATGGCGCCGGTGCCGTATTCCATCAGCACGAAATTGGCGACATAGACCGGCAGTTTCCAGGTGGAATCGAACGGGTGCAGCGCGCGGATGCCGGTGTCGAAACCTTGCTTCTCCGCAGTATCGATGATCGATTGCGCCGTGCCGATCTTCTTGATGTCGGAGATGAACTTCGCGAGTTCAGGGTTCTTCTCGGCCGCTGCCTGCGCCAGCGGATGATCCGCCGAGATCGCCATGAATTTGGCGCCGAACAGCGTGTCGGGGCGCGTGGTGAAGATCTTCAGCTCGGTTTCGCCGGCCGGCGTCGTCGCTGCGTCCAACGCGAAACGGATCAAGAGACCCTCGGAGCGGCCGATCCAGTTGCGCTGCATCAGCCGGACCTTGTCGGGCCAGCGGTCCAGCCGATCCAGCGCCGACAGCAATTCCTGCGAGTACTTCGTGATCTTGAAGACCCACTGGCTCATCTCGCGCTGTTCGACGATCGCACCCGAGCGCCAGCCCCGGCCGTCGATGACCTGCTCGTTGGCGAGCACGGTCATGTCGACCGGATCCCAGTTGAGCTTGCGCTTCTCGCGCTCGGCGAGCCCGGCGGCGAGCATGTCCAGAAACATCTTCTGCTGGTGCTTGTAATAGCTGGGATCACAAGTCGCGAATTCGCGGCTCCAGTCCAGCGACAGACCGATCGAGCGGAGCTGTTTCTTCATCGCGGCGATATTGTCGTAGGTCCAGGCCTTCGGCGCGACCTTGCGCTCGATGGCGGCGTTTTCGGCCGGCAGGCCGAAGGCGTCCCAGCCCATCGGATGCAGCACGTTGAACCCCTTGGCGCGCATGAAACGGGCCAGCACGTCGCCGAGCGTGTAATTCCGGACATGGCCGATATGGATGCGCCCGGACGGGTAGGGGAACATCTCGAGCACGTAATACTTCGGCCGCGGGTCATCGTTCCTGGAGACGAAGATCGCCTGCTCGTCCCAGAGGCGTTGCCAGCGCGGTTCGGCGTCGCGGGCATTATAGCGTTCGGAGGTCATGGAATCGTTGGGGTTTCGTGGGTTCGGCCGTCTCAAGAGGGCGGACTAGGCCATAGAAGACCTCGGGGGGTCAATGGGTTGCCGCGATCTGGAACTTTGACGCGGTCTCCGCATAACTACGAGGGCTCGCGTTGGGGTGTGATTAAGGGGTCGGTGCCAATTTGCGGCCTTACAGGACCGTGTTACCGCAAATGCATTCCAGCTTCGACGATCCCGATTACGACTACGCCGCCTCCATTGCCGGACGGGCGATGCGCAGCATGGTCGAACAGCGGATTGCGCCGACCCCGGCCAATTTTGCGGTCTGGTACCAATATTTCGCGGGCGCCCACGACGACCTGCGCAACGCGATCGATCTCCTGATCGACCACAATCGCCCGTTCGACGCCCGAACCAATCAGGATCTGTTCGAGACCTATGTCGCGCCGCAGGTGAGCGCCGTCATGGTCGATACCTCCGAGCGACTGCAGGCCCTGATGGGTGCGGCCAAGGAATTTCTGGCAACCGCGATCGCCGACAACCATTCGCAGATGCAAGTCATCAGCCAGGTGGCGGACCAAGGCCAGGCCGGCGTCGACCCAAAGGTGCTGGTCGCCCAGCTCATGAACGAGCTGGCCCGCGCTGCCACGAGGGCGACGCAGCTGGAAGCGGGCTTTGCCGAGAAGACCCGCGAGCTCGACGTGATCCGCGATTCGCTGTCGAGGTCCGAGGAGCGCGCCCGGACTGACACGCTGACCGGCCTCGCCAACCGCCGGGCACTCGACGAATTCCTCCGCAAGGCGCAGGCGACTGCGGACTGGGGCGAGCCGCTCAGCGTCCTCATGCTCGACATCGACCACTTCAAGTCCTTCAACGACAGTTTCGGGCACGGCGTCGGGGACCAGGTGCTGCGCCTGATTGCCAAGGTGCTGCGCGACAAGGTTCGCACGCAGGATCTGCCGGCCCGCTATGGCGGCGAGGAGCTGATGGCGGTGCTGCCGGATGCCGATCTCGCCGCCTGCGCCGAGACCGCCGAACGCATCAGGCGCGCAGTTGCCGAAGCCAGGATCACGCGCCGTTCGACCGGGGAGATCCTGCCCAGCATCAGCGTCTCGATCGGGGTGGCGCAGTACCGGACGGGCGAAGCGATCACCGATCTGGTCGAGCGTTGCGATCGCGCGCTCTATCTCGCCAAGGGCGGCGGCCGCAACCGCGTTGTGACGGAGATCGAGCTCGATCGCGCGGGATCTGCGGATTAGCGCGCGGCATGATTTGGATGGATCGTCGTCTCGCTCGGACGCATGATCCGGGAGAGTGCGAGGCGGCTTTCCGAAACGATCATGCGGAAACAGCAACCTTAAGCGCGATGGCGATTCGTCCAAATCTCGTGGCTTTAGGCGCTGGCTGCCATGATCATGTCCGCCGGGCCGGTCTCGACAGCCTGCACGCCGTGTTCGACGACGTTGTTGCGGCCGCGGTGCTTGGCGGCATAGAGCGCTGCGTCGGCGGCTTCGATCAGATCGCCAGGGCGCAAGATCTCGTTCGGCTTGGTCGCGGCCACGCCGATCGACACGGTGACGATCATGTGGTCCGAGGTGATGTGCGGCAGGCAAAGCCTCAGCACGGCCGCGCGCACCTGCTCGCCGATCTCGACGGCACGGTTCACGTCGGTGTTCGGCAGCAGTAGGCAGAACTCTTCGCCGCCATAGCGTGCCGCAAAGCCCATCGTGTCGGCGGCGATGCCGGACAAGGATTCGCCGAGCCGGGTCAGGCAGGAATCGCCTTCGAGATGACCGTAGGTGTCGTTGAACAGCTTGAAATGGTCGACGTCGATCATCAGAAGCGCGAGCTCGCTGTCGTATTGCTGCGCGCGCATCCACTCGAAATCGAGCCGGCTCTGGAAACCGCGGCGATTGGCGAGACCGGACAGCATGTCGATCGAAGCCATCACCGTCAGGCGGTCGTTGCTTGAGATCAGTTCGCGCTCGCGCTGGCTCAGCTGCGCGGCCATCGCGTTGAACGCGCGTGCCAGCGGCACGAACTCGGCGGGTAGGCGATTGCGTGCGGCCCGCGCCGACAGGTCACCTTCTCCCAGCCGCTTGGCCATGTCGGCGAGCATCTCGATCGGCTTGATCACGAGCTTTTCGGCGGCGATGAGGGCGCCGAGCAGGACGAACATGAGCACGAAGGCGAGTTGCAGATAGGCGGTGCGGATGTCGCGGCTGACCGCGGCGGACACCTTGTCTTCATCGATGCTGGCGATCAGGCGCGCATTGGTGCCGGCGATGCGGATGTAACTGACGGCGCGGCGGGTGCCGTCGGCGGCGAGGAAAGACAGCGAACCCTCATCCTGGTCGGAGCGCAGCGCCTTGTCGGCGATCGCGGACATCAGCGGCATGTTGTCGAGGGGCCGGCCGACCGCGCTGTGCTGATCGGCCGGGGCCGCCAGCACGGTGCCCGCGCTGTCGACCAGAACCGCGGTGATGCCGGCGCGGTCACCGAGGTTGCTCATGACCTTCGACATCCAGTCCAGATTGACGGTGGCAAGCACGACGGCGTCGGGCACACCGCTGAAGGCGGAGACCGGATACACGGCCATCACCGTCGGCGTCAGCACCGGCCGCGACAGGATGAAGTCGCTCAGCACGAAGCGGCCGGCGTCCTGCGCCTGCTGAAAATACGGCCGGTCGCTGAGATCGAGGCCGACATACATGTTGTTGGTTGCGCATTGGATGCGCCCGTCCTGGCCCGCGATCAGAAGCGTGCGGATCCAGGGCAGGCTCGACGGCAGGCTTGCACGCAGCACGTCGCAGCTCTTGCTGACGCCGACGGATGCGCGGATGAAGGCTTCCGATTTCAGGATGGTCTCGACCGACGAGATCACCTCGCGCTGCGCATCGGCGCTATGCCTTGCCACCGTCGTGAACTCGGCCGCAGCCTGCGCGATCTGCCGCGCGCGCGTGTCTTCGAGCGAACGGATGCGCTCGATCATCAACGGCGTGACGAGAATGACCGCGAGCAACGCAAGCCGCGCCCGGATTCCGAGAACCTGCTTGAGTTTCGCTCGTTTGCGGTTGAAACTGACGCTTGCCATCTCGCTGCCCACCCCGCGAGCCAAGGTAAAGCGAAGGGTTCAAAAACTGTTTCTTGAACTGGGTAAAATTGGACTTAACTCGGACGACGCGCACAGCCAAGAGACGTCATGACAGAAGCCAGCACCGCGCCGGTAACCGGCGGTTCACCAAACGCGCTCGCCGCGGTCGAAGCCGAGATTGCACGCGCCTGCAGGGATGCGCGCCGGGATCGCGGCTCCGTGACGTTGATCGCGGTGTCCAAGACTTTCGCCGCGGATGCAATTGTCCCGGTTATCGCAGCCGGACAGCGCGTATTCGGCGAGAATCGGGTACAGGAGGCCAAAGCCAAGTGGCCGGCATTAACGTCGGCTTACCCTGATGTCGCGCTGCATTTGATCGGGCCGCTGCAATCCAACAAGGCGAAAGAGGCGGTCGCGCTGTTCGACGCCATCCATTCGGTCGACCGTCCGAGCATTTGCCAGGCGTTAGCCAAGGAAATCGAATCCCAGGACAAGCACCCGCAGCTGTTCGTTCAGATCAATACCGGCGAGGAACCGCAGAAGGCCGGCGTTGCGCCGGGTGAGGCCGACGCGTTCCTCGCGAGCTGCCGCGACACCTATGGGCTGACGATCTCGGGCCTGATGTGCATCCCCCCGGTCGACGAACCGCCCGCGGCGCATTTTGCTCTCACCGCCAAGATCGCCGCGCGCAACGGATTGACGAATCTCTCGATGGGCATGAGCGCGGATTTTGCCACCGCGATCATGCTCGGCGCCACGCATGTGCGGGTCGGGAGTGCGATCTTCGGGCACCGGTGATTGCCGGAAGCGAAGGGCTGCCGGGATCGACTGTCGGTCTCGTCATCCGTCGCAAGTGCTCCTCGCAATGACGGAGGAAGGTGGAACGCCTACGCGAACCTCACCGACACCTTCCCCAATGCACCAAAGTCCGCTGCGAATTCATCGCCCGCCTGGATCGGCAGCGGTGGATGGCATGTGCCGGTCGTCACCACCTGCCCTGCCCGCAGCGTGATGCCGAGGTCCCGCAGCTCGTTCGCAAGCCAGGCGAGCGCGGCGCGCGGATCACCCAGCACGTTCCTGCCATGGCCGACATAGCGCTTGCCACGCAGCGTGATCTGCGGCCGTTCCTCGACCAGATCCATTGCCCGCCAATCCGCTGATGTCGCAGCACCCAGCACGAACAGATGGGCGCAGGCATTGTCGGCGATGAGCTGCGCCTCGCCCGCGCTGACGAAATCGGCAAAGCGCGAATCGGGAATCTCGATCGCGGGATGCAGGGTCTGGACGGCGTCGAGCACCTCGCGAGCGGTGTACGGCTCCGCGCGCGGCAGCAGATCGCGTCCCATGCGGAAGGCGAATTCCGGCTCGCCGACGCGCATCTCGTTGCCCTTCATCGCAGCGATGCCCCCGTCGGCGATCACGGTGTCGTTCATGATGCGCCCGGCCAGCGGCCCCGTGACATTGATGTGCTTCTGGCCGGCCTCGCTCGTGGCTGCGATCTTCCAGCCGAACAAGGTCGCGCCCGATCGTCGCTCGAGCTCGGCCTGGATGGCGTAGCCGTCTGCGCGGTTCTGCGGCCGCAAGCGCGCTTCCAGGGCGTCGAGCTTGGTGCCCTCGCGCCAATGCCTGACCAGGACTTCTGAAGCGGCGGTGATCTTTTCCTTGTCGAGCATGCACCCTCACCCGATGATGATTCTCGTTCGCGGACCCAAGCGCCGCAGCAATTGCAGCATCGCAGATTTCGTCATCGAGACGCAGCCCGCGGTCGGGCCGAACTTGTCGCGGGCGAGGTGCAGGAACACCGCGCTGCCCCGGCCAGCAATGCGGGGTCTGGTGTTGTGGTCGATCTCGATGATGAAGTCGTAGAGATGGTCGGCCCGTTTCAGCCGGTCGCCGCCCTGCCCTTCGCGGAGCCGGATGCTCTGGTTGTAGCGGCGGTCGCCCGGGTCCTCGCACCAGGCGTCCACGCCTGTGATGATCCGGGCCGGCAAGAACGTCCGGGGGCGGCCGTGCCGGTCGTTCCGCCACCACAACCGCCTGGGACGGAAGCTGCCCCTGGGGGTGCCGCCATCGCCCTCGCGCTTGTTGGCGAGAATACCGCCCCGCCCCAGCGCAACAGGGATGGTCAGCGCTCCCGCCGTCAGCCAACCCCTGCGCGGATTGCCGGCGGCAGGCTTAACGCGGATCGCGGCGAGCGGCCCGGCGGTTCGATTCCTGACGTAACTCTCTGAAGGAGCTCTGTTTTTCATTTGAAGGTGCAGCGTCGAATTCATTACAGGACATTCATCAAAATGGCCTGCTATTCTGAGTTAGAGTGGTTCTGGCTTGTGAATCGGTAACAGCCCACTACTTCAACACGAACAACAATAACAACGGCGACCCTAAACTTTCCCTCGCGGCTGGGTGCGGCTTGGATGCGCGCCGAGCCGGACCCAAAAGGATGACCTCCCATGCCCAATGCCCGCAAGATCCTGATCGTGGATGACGACACCGATCTGCGCGATACGTTGGTGGAGCAATTATCGCTACACGAAGAATTCGAAGCCTCTGCGGTCGACACCGGCGCCAAGGGCGCGAGCGCCGCCAAGGCCAACTCCCCCGATCTCGTTCTGATGGATGTCGGCCTGCCCGACACCGACGGCCGCGAGGTAGTCCGCTCCTTGCGCAAGGGCGGCTTCAAGGCTCCGATCATCATGCTGACCGGGCACGACACCGATTCCGACACGATCCTGGGGCTGGAATCCGGCGCCAACGACTATGTGGCAAAGCCCTTCCGCTTCGCCGTTCTGCTGGCCCGCATCCGCGCGCAGCTCCGTCAGCACGAGGCCAGCGAGGATGCGGTGTTCTCGGTCGGCCCCTACTCCTTCCGGCCCGGCTCGAAGATGCTGACCGCGGCGAACGCCCGCAAGGTCCGCCTCACCGAGAAGGAGACGGCGATTCTCCGCTTCCTCTACCGGGCCGGCCAGATGCCGGTGTCGCGCGAGACCTTGCTCCAGGAGGTCTGGGGATACAATTCCGGCGTTACCACCCACACGCTGGAGACCCACATCTACCGCCTTCGTCAGAAGATCGAGAAGGACGCCGCCAACCCGGAAATCCTGGTGACGGAAGCCGGTGGCTACAAGCTGGTGCCGTGATACGCTTGAAGGGCGCGCGAATCGTTTTCGATCGCCTGCCCTCGAGCCTCGGACCTGAATGTCGATCGACGATGATGTAGCGCTTCTCGAGCGTGTCCCGACATTGCGCCTGTTGGGAGACGCCTCGTTGCGCATGCTGGCGATTGGCTCCGAGCAGCGCGACTTCGTCCGCGGCGACGTGCTGTTCAATCTCGGCGACGACGCCGATGCCGGCTTCGTGGTCCAGCGCGGCGCCTTCAGGGTCGAAGACGGCGCCGGCGCCGAAATGATAGCTGGCCCCGGCGCATTGATCGGCGAGCTCGCATTGGTGGTGCCGATGAAGCGGCCCTCTAGCGCGATCGCCCTGGAGCATTCCTCCGTCATCCGCGTCGCACGCAGCCTGTTCCAGCGCGTGCTCGAAAGCGACCCCGCCGCCGCCGTGCGGCTGCGCGACGAATTCGCGGTCCGCTCCAGCCAGATCGCCAGCGACATCCTGATGGCGGGTGCGAAGCTGACGAGCTGAGCTACCTCTGCTCGTCATTTCGGGGCTACACCTCCAGCGTCACCGTCACAGGCACATGGTCCGAGGGACGCTCCCAGCTGCGCGCCTCGCGCAGAATCCTGAAATCGCTGACCGCATCCTTCAGCGCGCGCGAGACCCAGATGTGGTCGAGCCTGCGGCCGCGGTCGCCGACGGTCCAGTCCGCGGAGCGATAGCTCCACCACGTATAGACCTTCTCCGACATCGGAATGCGCTCGCGCGCGACGTCGACCCATTCGCCGGCCTCGAGTGCTGCCTTCAGCTTCTCGGTTTCGACAGGCGTGTGCGAGACGACCTTCAGAAGCTGCTTGTGCGACCAGACGTCATTCTCGTGCGGCGCGACGTTGAGGTCGCCGACCAGGATGTGGCGGTCTTCCCCGCGCGGATGCAGCGGCTCGCACGCCTTCATCTCGTCGAGGAAGCGAAGCTTGTGATCGAACTTTTCGTTCAGCGCAGGATCAGGAACGTCGCCGCCGGCCGGCACGTAGAAATTATGCAGCACCAGCGGTTTTGCGATGCCCGCCTTTTCGCCGAACGACACCGAGATATGGCGCGAATCCACCTTGTCGCAGAAGGTGCGGATGCCCTTCGAATCGAACGGGATCCTGGAGACGATGGCGACGCCGTGATAGCCCTTCTGCCCGTTCAGCGCGACGTGCTCGTAGCCGAGCCGCTTGAAGCGCTTCAGCGGAAAGGCGTCGTCGATGCACTTGGTCTCCTGCAGGCACAGCACCTCCGGCCGCGCGCTCTTCAGGAATTTGGCGACCAGCTCGATGCGCAGCCGCACCGAATTGATGTTCCAGGTTGTCAGGGAAAGCCGCATGGAAGCTGCGTGTTAGCATGAATTGACGCAGGAAAAATGCTTGTCCACAGCCGCGGACTTGTAGGGGGCAAGCGTGCCCACGCGCCGGTCGTGAGGAGGATAGATGGTGGGCATGGCGCAGACGCGCCTTTTGCCCACCCTGCGACAGCGGAGCGATCAACCCGGCGACGGGCCGTAATTGGTGAAGTCGATCTTGAACATGCCGGGATCGAGCTTCTTGCTCGAGTCCAGATTGTAGACGGCGATCGTGGTGTCGTAGCCCTGCGGGTCTGTGACGGTCCACTGCTTCAATTGGCCGTCCTTGGCGCCGAACATCAGGAGCAGCCGGCTGGTGCCGACCAGGGCCTGCTTCTCCTCGATGGTGACGCTGATGAAGACGTCGTCGGCCGAGACGGCCACGACGTTGGTGTCCTTCATCAGGTCGATCCGGTCGGACAACAGGAAGCGCAGCGGCGTTTGCGACAGCGGGTAGACATCCTGGGTCGCGAGCTTGCGGTCGCGAACCACCAGCGAGGATCCGTCCGCGACGATGTCGATCGGGCTGGGCGCATCGTATTCGAACCGCACCTTTCCCGGCTTCTGGATGTAGAATTCGCCCTGTGTCTTGCTGCCGTCCGGCCCGACCTGGACGAAGTTCCCGACCAGGGTCTGGAGCGACGACAGATAGGCGCTCACCCTTGCGGCCTGCGCCTTCTGATTGGCGTCGAAGGTCTGGAAGATGCTGCTCGGCACGTTGCGGCGCGGATCCGGAATGACCGGGTTCGGCGGGGTCTGGGTCGCGCCGGTGACAGCCGGCCCCGCCGTAGACGTGCCGCCCTCGCGCCCCTTCGGCGCGGGCTTGGGCACCGGCACGGTCTGTGCGAACGAGGACGCGGTCACCATCGCGGCAGTCACGAGCAGCACGCCGGCCACGCGCACGCCTCGCGCGGCGATGGTGGCAGCGAATCGAATGTCCGGATGTCTGTTCAACGCGTCGTCCTGTATGGCTGGCCGCCCTTTTAGCGTGATTTCGGGCAAAAGCAGATATCGATTCTGCGTGAAATTATGTTCAGAGGCTCCTCGCCTCACATATGGCTGTCTTCTTCCTCGACCAGGATCTCGCGCTTGCCGGCGTGGTTGGCGGGACCGACGATGCCCTCCAGTTCCATGCGTTCCATCAGCGATGCGGCGCGATTGTAGCCGATCTGCAGGCGGCGCTGGATGTAGCTGGTCGAGGCCTTGCGGTCGCGCTTGACGATCGCGACCGCCTGCTGGAACAGGTCGCCCCCGCCGTCGCCGCCCATGCCGGTGGCGTCGAACACGGCGCCGTCCTCGTCCTCTGCAGGCTCTTCGGCCGTGACGGCTTCGAGATATTCCGGTTGTCCCTGCGTCTTGAGGTGACGCACGACCTTCTCGACTTCCTCGTCGGAGGCGAACGGTCCGTGTACGCGACTGATCCGGCCGCCGCCCGCCATGTAGAGCATGTCGCCCTGGCCGAGCAGCTGCTCGGCGCCCATCTCGCCGAGGATGGTGCGGCTGTCGATCTTCGAGGTGACCTGGAAAGCGATGCGGGTTGGGAAGTTCGCCTTGATGGTGCCGGTGATGACGTCGACCGACGGGCGCTGCGTCGCGAGGATCACGTGCAGGCCCGCGGCGCGCGCCATCTGCGCGAGGCGCTGCACCGCGCCTTCGATGTCCTTGCCGGCGACCATCATCAGGTCGGCCATTTCGTCGACGATGATGACGATGTAGGGCAGCGGGTCGAGCGAGAGCTTCTCTTCCTCGTAGATCGCCTTGCCGGTTTCCTTGTCGAAGCCGGTGTGCACCGTGCGCGTCGGCTCCTCGCCCTTGGCCTTCAGTTCGAGCAGGCGCGTGTTGTAACCGTCGATGTTGCGCACACCGAGCTTGGCCATGTTCTTGTAGCGCTCTTCCATCTCGCGCACGGCCCATTTCAGCGCGACCACCGCCTTCTTCGGGTCGGTCACGACGGGCGTCAGCAGATGGGGAATGCCGTCATAGACGGAGAGTTCGAGCATCTTCGGATCGACCATGATCAGCCGGCACTGGTCGGGGCGCAGCCGGTAGACCAGGCTGAGGATCATGGTGTTGATCGCGACCGACTTGCCCGAGCCGGTGGTGCCGGCGATCAGCATGTGCGGCGTGCGCGCGAGGTCGATGATGACGGGGTCGCCGCCGATGGTCTTGCCGAGGCACAGCGGCAGCTTTGCCACGGTGTCGGTCGCCTCCTTCGCCACCAGCAATTCGCGCAAGTAGACCTTCTCGCGATGCGCGTTCGGCAATTCGATGCCGATCGCGTTGCGCCCGGGCACGACGGCGACGCGCGCCGACAGCGCGCTCATCGAGCGGGCGATGTCGTCGGCGAGGCCGATCACGCGCGAGGATTTGATGCCGGGCGCCGGCTCCAATTCGTAGAGCGTGACGACGGGACCCGGATTGGCCTTCACGATCTCGCCGCGCACGCCGAAATCCTGCAGCACGCCTTCGAGCGAGCGCGAATTGGCCTCCAGCTCGGCCTTGCTGAGTGGCTGGCGATCGCCGGCCTTCGGTGCCGCCAGCATGGATACGGAGGGCAGGTCGAACTTGTCGGCGGATTTCTTGGCCGGAGTCTTCGGTGCGGCCTTCTTGCGCGGGGCGCGCGCGACGGGCTCTTCCTCTTCCTCCTCCTCTTCGCTCTCCTCCTCCTCATGCTCGTAGTCCTCGTCTTCGGACTGCGGTGAGATCGGGGGCGCGGCGCGACCGCCGCCGAGGTTCGGCTCCTGGCGGCTGAACTGGGCGGCCTTGGTCTTCGGTGCGCTCGAGACCAGCGAGCGGTAGGCGGCTCCGCACAGCCAGATCAGCCGCGCCTTGGTGCTCATCAGCGCGTGGAACAGCCAGCCCAGCGAAACCGAGCCGCGATCGCCCTCCTCGTCCTCGTCGACCGGCTTGTCGTCATCCTCGACCGCGGCGAAGTCGTCGTCCTGCTCGCGCGCGCCGAGGCCGCAGGCGATCAGGAACGTCACCGTCATCGCGGCAAACAGGATCGTTCCCAGCACGACGCGATAGATCGTCCCGGCCGGTCCGAAAATCACTGCCGGGGCGCGCACCAGCGCATCGCCGACCACACCGCCGAGGCCGGTCGGCAGCGGCCAGGCGCCGCCATGCTGAAAGCAGCTGACGAAGCCCGCCGCGATCACCGTGCAGAGGATCCAGGAGCCGAACCGCAGCGCCTCGCGGTCGAACGGGCGATGCGTCATCATGCGCCAGCCCCAGACCGCAACGGTCAGCACCAGCATGATCGCACCCAGCCCGAAGATCTGCATCGCGAGATCGGCGCCGATGGCGCCGGCATAGCCGAGGATGTTGCGGATCGGCCGCGAGGTCGCGTGGCTGAGGCTGGGATCCTGCACCGACCACGTCATCAGCGCCGCCGAGGCTGTGCCCGCCAGCGCGATCAGGCCGAGCCCGGTGAGCTCGCGCATGCGCCGCGCCAGCCCCTCGCGGATCGAGGGCGGCAGGTGGCCGACCAGAGGGATGACGCGTTCGATTGCCGACATGCTCACGGGCCCCGCCTAACCCAGAGTCTCGACCAGGCGATGCAGCGCCTGCGCCGTGGTCTCGCCGTCCTGTACCAGCGCGAGCCGGATGTAGCCTGCGCCGGGATTGAATCCGTCGGGCTGCTGCCGCGCCAGGAAGCTGCCGGGCACCACGCGCACGCCGGCGTCCCTGAACAACCTGAGCGTCACCGACACGTCGTCGCCGATCGCCGAAGTGTCGAGCCAGACGCAGAAGCCGCCATCGGGCCGGCGATAGCCGTAGCGGTTGCCGATGATCTGGTCGGCGAGATCGAACTTGATCCGGTACAGCCGACGGTTCTCCTCGACATGCGCCTCGTCGCCATAGGCGGCGGTCGCGACGTGCTGCAGCGGCACCGGCACCTGGGGCGCTGCGATGTTGCGCAGCTCGAGGAACATGCCGATGAACCTCCTGTCGCCGGCGGCAAAGCCGACGCGCAGGCCGGGCAGGTTGGAGCGCTTCGACAGGGACTGAAACGCGACCACGCGGGTGAAGTCGGGGCCGGCGCATTCCAGCGCGCTGCCAGGGGCTTCGCGGGTGTAGATCTCGGAATAGCACTCGTCGCTGAGGATCACGAAGCCATGGCGGTCGGCGAGCTGCTTCAAGCGCCTGAAATAGTCGGGCCTCGCGACCGAGCCCTGCGGATTGGCGGGCGAGGCCAGGTAGAACGCGACCGTGCGCGCCAGCGTCGCTTCGTCGATGGCGTCGAGGTCGGGCAGGAAGCCGTTCTCGACCGTCGTCGGCAGATGCACCGGCTCGCAAGCGGCAGCCAGGGCCCCTGCGCCATAGACCGGATAGAACGGGTTCGGCATCAGGATCGCGGGCTTGCCGGGGCGCGGGCCGACGTAGCGCGCGGCCGCGATCGCGGCGAGGAACAGGCCTTCGCGGCTGCCATTGAGGACGAGAATTTCGTCCGCGGGGTCGAGCGGCCGCGGCAGCCTGAAGCGCGACGACAGCCAGGCGCCGGCCGCGAGGCGAAACGGATCGGTGCCCTTGTTCGCGGGGTAGCGGCCGAAATCGGCGATGTGCTTGGCCAGCACCGGGCCGACGAAATCGGGCACGGGATGCTGGGGCTCGCCGACTGCGAGTGAAATCAATGGCTTTCCCGGCTGATGCGGGGCCAGGAGCTCGTTCAGGCGGACGAAGGGCGAGCGTTCGGAATCGGAGCTTCCACTGGCCTGCGGCGCACGGGATGAAGCGGTCATTGCCATTCTGGACGCCAGCACTCTTGGAACGGCCGGTCGCGACCATAGGCGCCGGCGGGAAGCGGTTCAGTTCACCATAGATAGGGCGAGGTTAAGACGCGATTAACCATCGGCCGCCGCCCCCGTCCAGAGCGGGAAAATTGGGCGCGGATCCTAGGGGATGCGGGGCGGGCTCCCAGGGAACCAATCAGAAGAAAGGGGCTCCAGCTTGCGCTGGAGCCCCTCAACGGTCAGGGCATTGCCGGGTATGTGCCCGAACCGGAGTTGTGGACGGTGTCTCCGGGGAGATCCCGTCCGGGAGGAGACTTACATGTTGTAGGCGCGCTCGGTGTGCTCGGTGATGTCGAGGCCTTCACGCTCGCTCTCCACATTGGCGCGGAGGCCGACGATCACGTCGACGACCTTGTAGAGGATCGCCGAACCGATGCCCGACCACACCAGCGTGGTGCAGACGGCCTTGATCTGGGCAAGCATCTGGGTGGCGAAGTCGTAATCGGCGACCTTCGGCGGGATCGCCGAATAGTCGATGATGCCGGCGCCGCCGAGCGCGGGGTTGACCAGGATGCCGGTGCCGATGGCGCCGACGATGCCGCCGACGCAGTGCACGCCGAACACGTCGAGGGAGTCATCGTAGCCGAGCGCGTTCTTCACCACGGTGCAGAAGAACAGGCAGACCACGCCGGCGACGAGGCCGAGGACGATCGCACCCATGATGCCGGAGAAGCCAGCAGCTGGCGTGACGGCCACGAGGCCCGCGACAGCGCCCGAGATCACGCCGAGCACGGAGGGATGACCCTTGATGATCCACTCGGCGAACATCCACGACAGCGCGGCGGCAGCGGTGGCGACGAAGGAGTTGGTCATGGCGAGCGCAGCGCCGCCGCTGGCTTCCAGGTTGGAACCGGCGTTGAAACCGAACCAGCCGACCCAGAGCAGCGAGGCGCCGATCATCGACAGGGTCAGGGAGTGCGGGGCCATCAGCTCCTTGCCGTAACCGACGCGCTTGCCGATCAGGAGAGCGCCGACGAGGCCTGCGATGCCGGCGTTGATGTGCACAACGGTGCCGCCCGCGAAGTCGATCGCGCCCATCTTGAAGATCCAGCCGGCGTCGGCGTTGAGCTCGTCGAGCTTGGCCTGGGCGGCGGTCTTCGCAGCCGCGTCAGTGGCGGCAGCCAGCGCCTTGGCCGCATCCTGGATCAGGTCCGGACCCTGCCAGTACCAGACCATGTGCGCAATCGGGAAATAGACAAGGGTCACCCAGAGCGGGACAAACAGCGCGATCGCCGCGAACTTCATGCGTTCGGCGAAGGCGCCGACGATGAGGGCCGGCGTGATCGCCGCAAAGGTCATCTGGAAGCAGACGTAGATGAGCTCGGTGATGTTGGCGTCGACCGAGAAGGTCGCGGCCTTCGTCTCGGTGGTGACGCCCATCATGAAGGCCTTGGAGAAGCCGCCGATGAAGTCGGAGCCGCCGGTGAAGGTGAGGCTATAGCCGTACACGGCCCAGATCACGGTGACGACGCAGACGGTGTAGAACACCTGCATCAGGACGGAGAGCATGTTCTTGGAACGGACGAGACCGCCATAGAACAGTGCGAGGCCGGGGATCGTCATCAACAGCACCAGCACTGTCGACGTCATCATCCAGGCGTTGTCTCCCTTGTTGACCGTCGGCTCGGCATAGGCAGCCGTCGCAGCGAACAGGCCGACTGCGAGAGCCGCCAATCCCGCGCCATAGGGACGCTTGAACGTCATATTATTCACTCCTGATTGGATAAGGTTGAGCGCGAAATCAAAGGGCCGCGGCATCGGCCTCGCCGGTGCGGATGCGCACCGCATGGTCGAGGTTGATGACGAAGATCTTGCCGTCGCCGATCTGTCCGGTTTTCGCAGCGGACGTGATGGCGTCGATGGTCTTGTCCACCTGGTCGGAGGCGACAGCGACCTCGATCTTGATCTTGGGCAGGAAGCTCACGGCATATTCGGCGCCGCGATAGATTTCCGTATGGCCCTTCTGCCGGCCATATCCCTTGACTTCCGTCACCGTGAGACCGTGAACGCCGATGGCGGTCAGGGCGTCACGGACTTCTTCAAGCTTGAATGGCTTGATGATCGCCATAACAATTTTCATGGGTCCTATCCCCGCTTGGGCCCGGTCCGGACATGGCCGGGCGTTCTCGACTGGTTCGCCACGAGGGAGAAGTTTCACTACGCGGGCACAGCCGGGACCCATAGAATCAAATGCCGTGCCAGATCAGCCGTGTTGCCTAACGGGCTATGAATCCGGGTGTTTTCACGTTTGGCGGGTGCTGCGGTGCAGTGCGCTATTACGTCGCGCCCAAACCCTGGGCAGGCTTGTTCAAAATGCGGGCAGGACAGCCTGTCGACACAATGTTGCTCACGTGTCGGGCAGCAAGACGGTAAGAAAGTAGCGCAGGAGCTTCATTGCAAGGCTTCGCCGTGCTGGGTGATGTCGAGGCCCTCCAGTTCCTGCTCACGGGATACGCGCAATGGCACGAACAGGCTCACCAGCTTGAGCAGGAGGAAGCTGACGCCCGCCGACCAGGCGAAGGTGACCGCGATCCCGTAGAACTGGATCAGGAGCTGCTGAGGATTGCCCTCCAGCAGACCGGAGGTGCCGCCGATGGCGCTGGTCGCGAACACGCCGGCCAGCAGGGTGCCGGTCAGGCCGCCGATGCCGTGGACGCCGAAGACGTCGAGGGAGTCGTCATAGTCGAAGCGGTGCTTCAGCCAAGTACAGGCCCAGTAGCACAGCGCACCGGCGACGACGCCGATGATGATGCCGTGCCAGGGGGCGACGAAGCCCGAGGCCGGTGTGATGGTGCCGAGGCCTGCGACCGCGCCTGAGATCATGCCGAGCACGGAAGGCCTGCGCCGTGTCGACCATTCGATCGCGCCCCAGGTCAGCGCGCCGGCGCAGGCTGCCAGATGGGTCGCGGTGATCGCCATGACCGCGCGCGAATTGGCCGCCAGCGCCGAGCCGCCGTTGAAGCCGAACCAGCCGACCCACAACAGGCCCGTGCCCATCACCGCGAGCGACAGATCGAACGGCGAGAGGTTATCGGTGCCGTAGCCGTGACGCCGCCCCATCACCTTGGCCGCAACGAGACCGCCGGTGCCCGCCGACAGATGCACCACGAGTCCGCCGGCGAAATCGAGCACACCCATGCTGGCGAGGAAGCCGCCGCCCCACACCCAATGCGCCAGCGGAATGTAGACGAAGATGAACCAGGCGACCGAGAACAGGAGATAGGCCGAGAACCGCATCCGGTCGGCGACCGAGCCCGCGACCAACGCCACCGTGATGATTGCAAACGTCATCTGGTACAGCATGAACAACGATTCCGGGATGGACCTCGCCGCCGGGTTGACGCTGTCCATGGTCATGCCGGCGAGAAACCAGCGGTCGAGCGTGCCGATCCACGGTCCGTCGCCGACGAAGCAAAGCGAATAGCCGAACGCGACCCAGAGAATGGAAATCAGCATCACCGCGGCGAGGCTCTGCGCCATGGTGGCAAGCACGTTCTTCTTGCGCACCATGCCGGAATAGAACAGCGCCAGCCCCGGGATCGTCATCATCAGCACCAGCGCGGTGGCGACGATCATCCAGGCGGTGTCGGCGGTGTTGATCTCGTTAGCCGCCGCTTGCGCCGGCGCGGCAACGAGCGCCGCAACTCCGATTCCCGCAGCCTTGGCAGCTGCGCGGCGCAAATATCCCGCCATGTCGTTTCCCCCAGCACGGTCGTTACGCCGCACGCTGTGGCGTGGTTGCCCGGTGCGATCGAAGAGTACTTTCTTAAAGAGCGTCGCTGTCGGTTTCGCCGGTGCGGATGCGCACTGCGTTGTCGATCGGTGTGACGAAGATCTTGCCGTCGCCGATCTGCCCGGTGCGCGCCGTGGCGGTGATGACGGCGACCGCCTTGTCGGCGACGTCGGAGGCGACCGCGATCTCGATGCGCAGCTTCGGCAGGAAGTTCACGACATATTCGGCGCCGCGATAGATCTCGGTGTAGCCCTTCTGCCGACCATAACCTTTCACCTCGGTCACGGTCATGCCGTGGACGCCGATCGCCGTCAGGGCCTGGCGGACCTCGTCGAGCTTGAAGGGTTTGATGATCGCGACGACGAGCTTCATGGTCAGGCCTATTCCCCGGGATGCGTCGCGCCGTATGTCCCCGGCGCAGCGTCAATCTGGCATCTTTCGGGGCAAATGGCACAAAAAAGTTGCAGGTTGAAGCGGAAAAACGTTTGTTCGTGTGAACCGCCGCCTCTGTACAGGGCAACCGTTCATCCTTCACAATGCATTTTTGGCATGGATGCGGTGAACCAGGGCGTCCCGGCTGGTACATAAATATGTTTGGGGGGGGGCTGCACATGGCGAGTTGGTTCTACGCATCCGAGGGCAAGCAACAGGGGCCCTTTCCCGAAGGACAATTTCGCGATCTGGTCGCCCAGGGCGTCGTGCGCCCGGATACGCTGGTGTGGACAGAGGGCATGGCCGGCTGGCAGAAGGCCGCCGAAATTCCCGGCCTGATCGGCGGCGGCGCGCCGCCGGTGGTCCCCGCGGGCGGACCGCCGATGACGGGGGGAAGTGGCTCTGGCGGCTACGCTGCGGCAGCCAGCGGCGGATCGCTCTCGATCGATTTCGACATCCTCGAATTCACCTGGCGGACGCTCGCGCTCGTGATCGGCTCGTGCTTCATCATCCCGGTGCCGTGGCTGTTCGTCTGGTACACCAAGTGGATCGTGTCGTGCGTGAAGGTGCCGGGGCGGCCGAACCTCAGCTTCACCGGCGATGCGATGACCCTGGTGCCGTGGTATTTCGGCTTCATCATTCTCGCCATTGCGCTCGGCTATATCGGCAGCGAAATCCTGAACAATCTGCTGTTTATCGTGCAGGTCGTTCTGTACTGGCTCCTGATCAAATGGATGATCGCGAACCTCGCCTCCAACGGCCAGCCGCTCGGCCTCGGCTTCACCGGCTCGGTCTGGGCCTATATCGGCTGGAACCTGCTGTTTGCGATCTCGATCATCACCATCATCGGCTGGGCCTGGGTCGCTGCAGCCCAGATGCGCTGGTTCTGCCGCAGCATCGAGGGCACGCGGCGCGAGATCGTGTTCAAGGGCAGCGGTCTCGACATTCTCTGGCGCGGCATCGTCGCCGCGATCCTGTGCGCCCTCATCATTCCGATCCCTTGGGTGTATCGCTGGATCATGAATTGGTTCGCCTCGCAAACCGAGCTCGTTCCCCGCGGCTCCGTCGCGGCGTGACCTGAAACGCTCCAGCGCAATTCGTAAGCTGGAGCAATCAGCTCCTGCGTTCGCGCACCGAACCTTCCTGTGCGACCGAGGCGACCAGCGTGCCGTCGGGTTTGAAGATCGAGCCGCGCGTCAGGCCGCGGCCGCCGCGTGCGCTCGGTGAATCCTGGGCGTAGAGCAGCCATTCGTCGGCGCGGAACGGGCGGTGAAACCACATCGCGTGGTCGAGGCTCGCCGGCATCATGCGCTTGTCGAACAGTGTGCGGCCATAGCGCGCCATGATCGCATCCAGCAGCGAGAAGTCCGAGGCGTAGGCGAGCGCGCACATGTGCAGCGCCGGATCCTCCGGCAGCGTCGCAGCGGTCTTGATCCAGACATGGATGCGGCCGTCGTCGATCTTCTGGCCGAAGTAGCGCCCGAGCTCGACAGGTCGCAGCTCGATCGGACGATCGGATTCGTAGTAGCGGCGGATGAACTCCGGCATCTCCTTGAACATCGGCTGCTTCGCCACCTCCTCCGCCGTGAGCTTCTCCGGCGGCGGCACGTCGGGCATCTCGTCCTGATGGTCGAACGCACTCTCCTCCTCGGCGTGGAACGAGACCATGATCGAGAAGATCGCATTGCCGTGCTGGATCGCGGTGACGCGGCGGGTCGCGTAGCTCTTGCCGTCGCGCAGGCGTTCGACCTGGTAGATGATCGGGATCTGCGGATCGCCCGGCAGGATGAAATAGCAATGCAGTGAATGCGGCAGCCGGCCCTCGACGGTGCGGCAGGCCGCGACCATCGCCTGCCCGATCACCTGGCCGCCGAACACCCGCTGCCAGCTCGTCTTCGGGCTGTTGCCGCGGAACAGGTTCACCTCGAGCTGCTCGAGGTCGAGGATCGCAATGAGGTCGATCAGGCTCTTGGACATGATGGATGCTTTCGAAGGATCCCGTCATTCCGGGGCATCGCG
This sequence comes from Bradyrhizobium sp., assembly GCA_035575945.1. Taxonomy (GTDB): domain Bacteria; phylum Pseudomonadota; class Alphaproteobacteria; order Rhizobiales; family Xanthobacteraceae; genus Bradyrhizobium. Next base: position 651,819 of record DATLXF010000017.1, read on the forward strand.
TCAGCGATGAACCCGGAATGACGGAATGAGGGGGCCGTTCCGCCCTTGTTTCACCGCACTGTTTCGCCCACCTCAAGCATGCTAGCAAGACCGAGAATGGACCGGGAAGCTTGGTATGTCGGCACAGGGTAGCATTGTCATCGGTGGCGGGGCGTTTGCCGGCCTTGCGCTGGCCTTGGCGTTACGCCAAGGGCTCGGCCCCGAGATCCCCGTCATCGTCGCCGATCCCGCGCTCGGCACACGGCCGAGCCGCGATCCGCGCGCGACCGCGATCGTGGCCGCCTGTCGCCGCCTGTTCGAGACGATCGGCGCCTGGGACGCCGTCCGGGACGACGTTCAGCCGATCCTCGACATGGTCGTCACCGATTCAAGGCTGGAGGACGCCACCCGCCCGGTGTTCCTCAACTTCGCCGGCGACGTCGCCCCGGGCGAGCCCTTCGCGCACATGGTCGAGAACCGCCGGCTGATCGATGCGCTGGTGGCGCGTGCCGAGGCCGAGGGCATCGATTTGCGGGCCACCACCGTAACGTCCTACGACGCGCGTCCCGAAGGCATCGACGTGACGCTCGGGGACGGCAGCGTCGTCGCCGCGAGCCTGCTGGTTGCCGCCGACGGCGCCAGGTCGAAGCTGCGCGAGCGCGCCGGCATCGCCACCAACGGCTGGGAGTACGACCAGTCGGGCATCGTCGTCACCGTCGGCCATGAGCGCGACCACCAGGGCCGTGCCGAAGAGCATTTCCTGCCTGCCGGTCCGTTCGCGATCCTGCCGCTGTCGGGCAAGCGCTCGTCGCTGGTGTGGACCGAGCGCCGCGCCGAGGCCGCGCGCATCGTTGCGCTCAGTGACGAGGAATTTCACAGCGAGCTCGAGCGGCGCTTCGGTCTGCATCTCGGCGAGGTCAAGGCGCTCGACAAGCCGCGCGCCTTCCCGTTGTCCTACTTCGTCGCGCGCTCCTTCATCGCCGAGCGCCTGGCGCTGGTCGGCGACGCCGCCCATGTCATCCACCCGATCGCGGGCCAGGGCCTCAACATGGGCCTGAAGGACGTCGCAGCGCTGGCAGAGGTCGTCGTCGACGCCGCGCGGCTCGGCATGGATATCGGCGGCGGCGACGTGCTCGAACGCTACCAGCGCTGGCGCCGCTTCGACACCATGGCGATGGGCGTTGCCACCAACTCGCTGAACTTCCTGTTCTCCAACCAGTCGACGCTGCTGCGCACGGTGCGCGACATCGGCCTCGGCCTCGTCGATCGAACCCCGCCGCTGAAGAACCTCTTCATCCGCCAGGCCGCAGGGCTGACCGGCGAGGTGCCGCGGCTGTTGAAGGGCGAGGCGTTGTAGGGGCGAATGGTGAGTGGCGAATAGCGAGTGATGCCCATTCGCTATTCGCCACTCCCTACTCGCCATCCTCAATCGATCTTGCGCGCCTCTTCCGGCAGCATGATCGGGATGCCGTCGCGGATCGGATAGGCCAGCTTGGCGCTGCGCGAGATCAGCTCCTGCCTCGCCGCATCGAACTCCAGCGGACCCTTGGTGAGCGGGCAGACCAGGATCTCCAGCAATTTCGGATCGACGCTGGCTTCGGGACGTTCGATGGCGGCGTTCATGGGTGTCTCCGGCACTCGCTTGCCTTTAGCATAGAAATTCGCGACCGCCATCACCGCCTCAAGCGGGGATCATTGCCGGGAGATCATCGCCACGAGCTCGTCGAGCACGGGCTGCAGCCGCGCGGCGGTGATCGACGGGCCGGACAGGGCGAACCCGAGAAAGGTCCAGTACAGAATCTGCGCGCGAGCCTGGGCGGTTGCCGGGGCCAGCCCGCCCTTTCGCAGCAGTTCCTCGATGTAGTCGAGCCGGCGGCGGTCGATTGCGCGCACCGCGCCCTGCGCGCTCGCATCGAATGCCGCCCAGTTGCGCACGGCGCGCTCGAGGTCGAGCCGCGCGCCAAAGGATCTCCGAAGCAGCATCTTCAGCGGTTCGTCGCTGGCCGCCTCCACATCGGCGATGATCTGCTCGGCGGCGATCTCGCGCCAGCGCTTCAGCACTGCGGCTTGAAAAGCGGCCAGATCGGCAAAATGCCAATAGAAGCTGCCGCGCGATACACCCATGGCCTTGGCGAGCGGGTCGGCCTTCAATGCCGTGAAGCCGCTCTCGGCCAGGGCCTTGAGGCCCTGGCCGATCCAATCGCCGGCGGAGAGTTGTTCGGCCATGTCGGATCTCTGAAAGCGCCATACACTACTGTATTGACAGCTTGCCGCAAGCGGATATTGTGCCATACAGTACTGTACGGATGGAGCAGTTCGATGCGCGACGTTCTCCTGCAATGTTCCGGTATCGCCGCGATCCTCATCGCGCTGATCCACGGCCTGCTCGGCGAGACCAAGGTGTTCGCCCACGCCAGCATCGAGCCGCCGCGCCTTCGCACGTTGATCCGACTGGTGTGGCAGGCCAGCACCGTGGCGTGGATCGGCGGCGGCGTGCTGCTCCTGATTGCGCCCCGGCTGGACTCGAGCCTCGCCCGGCACTGGATCGTGGTCACGCTTGCCGTCGTGTTCGGCTTTGCAGCGTTCGCCAATGCCCTCGCCACGCGTGGCCGCCATTTTGGTTGGGTCGGCATGAGCGCGGTCGTCGCGCTCGCCGTGGCGGGCTATTAATGCCGCTCATACGAGCTGTGAGACGGACACTTCCATTTGAGGGATTGTCCCGTCGCGGAGACACCCTCTCCAGCCCTCCCGCAAACGAGGGAGCGCACCGCCTTCGCGGAAGCTTGGTCGCCCCTCACTGCAGCGGCGGGTCGCCGCTGGTGCGCTTCTTGGCAAGGTCCATCTCGGTGACCGCGATCAGGATCTCGGCGCGAGTCTTCAGGTCGGGCGCCTCCAGCATGGCCTGCTTCTCCGCGGGGCCATAGGGCGACATCATCGCAAGCGCGTTGACCAGCGCCTCGTTGGGCGCGCTCTCGACGCCTTCCCAATCGACCTTGAGATTGTTCGCCTTCAGGAAGTCCGCAAGCACCGACAGCAATGCGTCGCGATCCACCGCCTCCTCGCCCATGCGCGCGGTAAAGTCGTCGAGGAAAGCAAAGAAGTCGACCTTGCACTGCCGGTAGGCGGTGAGCACCTCGAGCTCCTCGACCACCCTGAAGCGCGACACGCCGGTGAGCTCGAGGATGTAGCGGCCGTCGCCGGATTCGGCGAGCTGGGTGATGCGGCCGACGCAGCCGACGCGGAACAGTGCCGGCTTGTCGGAATTCTTGGGCGAGTGCGCCGCGTCCGGCTGGATCATGCCGATCAGACGATGGCCGTCGCGGAAGGAATCGTCGACCATCGCGAGGTAGCGCGGCTCGAAGATGTTGAGCGGCATCTGGCCGCGGGGCAGCAGCAGTGCGCCCGGCAGCGGGAAGACCGGAATGATCTCCGGAAGGTCGGCGGGCCCGCGATATTCGATGTTGATCGGCATCTGCCCGGTCCCCCCGGCGTTGCTGGCTGGCGCATGAGCTGCAGGAACGTCGAACGGTCCCGCGCAGATCACGTCCAGAACAGGGCCTTACGAAAACAGGATCGTCGACAAACGCTTGCGTCCCTCGACGGTTGCATCATCCGTGCCGCCCCAGGCCTCGAAGAACTGCACCAGCTGCTTGCGGGCGCCGTCGTCGTTCCATTTGCGGTCGCGCTTGATGATCTCGAGCAGCTGCTCGGTGGCAGCAGCGCGGTTGCCTTGCGCGTTGAGCGCGGTGGCGAGGTCGAAGCGGGCCTGATGATCGAGCGGGTTTGCCGCGACCTTCTGTTCCAGCTCGGCGACCGGGCCGAGCGATTGCGCCTGCTCCGCGAGGTCGATCGCGGTCTGCACGGCCTTCACGGCGGGGTCGTTGCGCTTGGATTCCGGCACCATGGCGAGCGTCTGCTTGGCCTGCTCCATCGCGCCGGAGACGGCGTAGCATTTGGCGAGGCCGGCCAGCGCCGCGATATTGGTCGAATCGTGCTGGAGCGCCTCGGCGTAGATCTGCGCCGCCGCCGCCGTGTCGCCCTCGGCGAGCACCGCGTCGGCCTCCTGCACGATCTCGGCGACATTGACCTCGCCCGGGGCGGTCACGCCCTTGGTCAGCCGCTCGATGAAGGCTTTGACCTGGCTCTCCGGGACCGCGCCCATGAAGCCGTCGGCCGGCTGGCCGTTGACGAAGGCGATCACGGCCGGGATCGACTGGATACCCATCTGGCCGGGGATCGCCGGATGGTGGTCGATGTTCATCTTGACCAGCTTGACCTTGCCCTTGGCCGCCTTCACCGCTTTTTCCAGCACGGGGGTGAGCTGCTTGCAGGGGCCGCACCATTCCGCCCAGAAATCGATCAGCACCGGCTGGCGCTTCGATTCCTCGATGACGTCCTTCACGAAGGTCTGGGTGCTGGTGTCCTTGATCAGGTCGGCCGCAGCCGGGCCTGCCGCTCCGTTACCCTGGTCGATGATCGTCACGGGATTCCCTCGTCATGTCTGGAATGGCGGCTGTTTAGCACGCCGCCACATCATATGCTTGGTGTCGGCTCCTAAATTGGGCCGAATGGGCCGAATTTCAATCCGGGCCCACCGATTCGCCGGTTCCGGGGCCTTTTCGGTCGACTTGGCGAGCTTCCGGGTCGATATGGGCGCCTCAATTGCGAATTGAGGCCGCCGGTAGCTGTTGCATTCCCCTCCCGCTTTTGGCATACGACAGCCGTTGCCGGCGCGTCACGCGACCGACACAGGATGCGGGTGTAGCTCAGTGGTAGAGCACGACCTTGCCAAGGTCGGGGTCGAGGGTTCGAGCCCCTTCGCCCGCTCCAGTTTCTCCCAGAGCATCCAGCCTGACCGCGCGAAAGCGTTGGCCGCCACTCCGATGGCGGCTGTCTTGAGTTCGCAATGACAATCCTGGTCACCGGCAGCGCGGGCCACCTCGGCGAGGCCATTCTCCGGACGCTTCGTGCCCGCGGGACGTCCGCCCGCGGCGTCGATCTGATACCCTCCCCCTTCACCGACGCGGTCGGCTCCATCGTCGATCCCGATTTCGTGCGGCGCGAGCTGACCGGCGCAACCGCCGTGATCCACACTGCGACGCTGCACAAGCCGCATGTGGCGACCCATTCCAAGCAGGACTTCGTCGATACCAACGTGTCGGGCACGCTCAACCTGCTCGAGGCGGCCGCTTCGGCCGGCGTGAAGAGCTTCGTCTTCACCAGCACCACAAGCGCGTTCGGCTCGCAGCTCCGCCCCGAGGCGGAAGACGCGGCCGTGTGGGTCACCGAGGAGCTGCCGTCCATCCCGAAGAACATCTACGGCACCACCAAGCGGATGGCCGAAAACCTCTGCGAGCTGTTCTTTCGCGAGCGCGGCTTGCCCGTCGTGGTCCTGCGCACCTCGCGCTTCTTCCCCGAGGATGACGACGATCCCTTGGTGCGCTCGGCATACACGCTCGACAATGCTCAGGCCAACGAGCTGCTCTATCGCCGGCTCGATATCGCCGACGCCGTGAGCGCCCATCTGCTGGCGGCAGAGTGCGCGCCCGCAATCGGGTTCGCTCGCTACATCGTCTCGGCCACCAGCCCGTTCGAGCCGCGCCACCTCGCAGCGCTGGCGCGCGATGCGGCCGGTGTCGTGCGCGAGCTCTATCCGGAGTGCGCGCAGCTCTATGCCGCGCGCGGCTGGCGGCTTTTTCCCGCGATCGACCGCGTCTATGTCAACGCGCGCGCGCGGCGGGAGCTCGGCTGGCGGCCCGAATTCGACTTCGCGCATGTGCTGCGCAGCCTGCAAGGCGGCCGCGACTTCCGCAGTGCGCTGGCGCGCGAGGTCGGATCGAAAGGCTATCACGACACGCGATTTGAAGATGGACCCTATCCCGTCGGCTCGTGAGCGCTCGCCCGTCTTTTTGCTCGGTGCATCAAAGACCTGTCGGATGTCACCGCGCGCAGTCGGGCCGGAGCCGCTCTACTGTGCATGGGGTTGTTTTCGCGGTTTTGTTTTGGCTGGTCTCTTCCGGTCTCGGGAAACGAGCACGCGTCGGGCTGTTTCTGCGTTGCAGCGCAAACGCTTGCGTTGCGGTCGCGCTCATTCACCCGCCGTCTCAATTTTTACCGAGCGCATCCGCAGCAGACGCGATGCCCTTCTCAGCGCCGGCAGATGTGCTAGCTTTTTTCGGTCTGCCTCGGGCAGACTCCGAACTTCGCCTCTCGACTAGCAAAACAAAATAATCGCAGCCCTGACGGCTGCCTTTGGGGAGTGACGCGATGACATCGATGTTCCATCGATCCGTGTTGGCGCTTGCGGCCGTGGCCCTTCTCGCGGGGACCAGCGCCGGCAACGCGCAACAGCAGGACAAGAACCGGGCGCTGAAGAAATACGAATCCGGCACCAAGGAGTTCTGGACCCATCCGCCGGAGGACTGGTTCCTCGGCGACGAGACCGAGGCGCAGAAGGGCCTCGCGCCGCCGTCGGGCCCGCCGACCGGCGCGTCCGATGCCGAGCTCGCCAACATCGTCAAGAAGATCAAGCTGCCGGCGGGCTTCAAGATCGAGGTCTATGCCTCGGGCGTGCTGGCGGCGCGGCAAATGGCCTGGGGTGACAAGGGCACGCTGTTCGTCGGCTCGTTCGGGCTCGGCAACGTCTATGCCATCAAGGACAACAACGGAAAGAAGGAGGTCAAGACCATCCTCAAGGGCCTGAACATGCCCACTGGTCTCGCCGTCAAGGACGGGGCCCTCTACGTCATCGCGGTCGACAAGTTGATTCGCTATGACGACATCGAGAACAAGCTCGACAATCCCGGCCAGGGCAAGGTCGTCTATGACGACATGCCGTCCTATGCTGCGCATGGCTGGAAGTACATCGCGGTCGACAAGGAAGGCTGGTTCTTCCTGCCATTCGGACCGCCCTTCAACATCGGCATTCCTCCGACCAGTGTCTCGCAGATCCGGCGCGTCGATCCCAAGACCGGCAACGCCGAAATCTGGGCGCTCGGCGTCCGCAACTCGGTCGGCGGCGACGTCGATCCGCGCACCGGCAAATACTGGTTCACCGAGAACGCCCGCGACTGGATCAGCGATGATCTGCCCTCGGACAAGCTGAACATGATCAACCGGATCGGCGAGCATTTCGGCTATCCCTATTGCCATCAGGGCAATCTGCCCGACGATAAGTTCGCGATGGGCCACAAATGCTCGGAGTTCACGCCGCCCGTGCTGAATCTCGGTGCCCATGTCGCCCCGCTCGGCATGAAATTCTACACCGGCGATCAATTCCCCGCCGAGTACAAGAACAACATCCTGATCGCCGAGCACGGCTCCTGGAACAGGCACAAGTACCAGGGCGCGCGCATCGTGCGCGTGATCGTCGGGCCCGACGGCAAGAACCCGAAGCGTGAGATCTTCGCCTCGGGCTGGCTCGAAGGCGACCAGGGCTATCTCGGCCGTCCCAACGACATCGTCCTCGCCAAGGACGGGTCGATCCTCGTGGCCGACGACTGGGCCGGCGCGATCTATCGCATCAGCTACAGCAAGAAGTAGCGCGATCCGACGGAGAGGCTGCGACCGCGCGACGGCCGCAGCCTCTTTGCTTGCGACAGGCTTGCGATGGAACGCGTTCGTCATGCCCGGACTTGATCCGGGCGTCCATCAACGAGAAACTTTCTGCAAAAGGGATGGATTGCCGGGCCCAGCCCGGCCATGACGGTCGGAGAGATTGCGCCATGCGGGTCGTCAAGTTTGGAATTCTGTCTGCGGCGCTCCTGCTTGTGCCGGCTGCGACAGCCGCCGACAACGCCGCGATCAAGGAGAAGGCGGCTGCCTGCTCCGGCTGCCACGGCGAGAACGGCATCTCGCAGACCGAGAATATCCCTTCGCTCGCGGGCCAGCCCGATCAATTCCTGCAGTGGCAGCTCGTATTCTTTCGCGCCGGCTCGCGCAAGAATGACCAGATGCAACCGATCGTCGAAGGAATCACCAACGAGGACATCCGCAATTTCGGCGCCTATTTCGCCTCGTTGACGCCCCCCAAGAGTCCGGAGGACAACGAGCCGGATATGTCGAAGAAGGGGGCGCAGGTGGCTGCCGGCCGCCGCTGCGGCTCATGCCATCTGGACAATTATGCCGGGACCAAGGCCGTTGCGCGGCTTGCGGGGCAGCGCGAGGAATATCTGGTCAAGTCGCTTCGGGATTACAAGGCGGGTCAGCGCGTCGGCAGCGGCGTCGCTGCGATGGCCAGTGTCGCCTATCACATGAGCGACGAGGAAATCATCGCCGTCTCGCACTATCTCGCGCATTTGAAATAGCGCTGAAACGCGGTCTTCATGCTTCAGGGTTAAAGATGCGGCATGGAGACCGGTGATGCGTCCCGGCGGGACATCCATTTGCAGGCCGCCCATGGCCCCCTCGCGCGGGCCTTCTTTGCCGCGATGGGCGCAGGCATCATCGGCATCGTCCTCTACGAGCTCGGACGGGGGCTTTGGCCCATCGGATGGTGGTCCTTCTTCTTCGCCGTCATCATCTTCGGCTCATGCTGGGTCGGCTGGAAGTGTCTGATGGCCGGAATCGCCGGCGAGGACGTGCGCTGGACGCTCGCCGATCGCGAGATGCGATATGACCGCTCGTCGCTTCTGCATCATTGGACCGAACTGATCGGGCCCGGCGATATCGCGGCGACGGAGATCAGGACGCACGAATGGGACAGCCGTTCCGAGACGTTCAGCGTCAGCATGCGCCTGCGCTCGGGTCGCACGGTCGAAACGCCGCAGGTCGGCAGCAAGGCGCGCGCCGAGGAAATCGAGCGAGAGATCCGGTCGCGCCTTTCGCTGGCGTCGGTCTAAAATTCCGTCAGCCGCGCTGCCTCTCATACGCCTTCAGATGCGTATAGGCGATGCGCAGCTTCGGCACCGGCACCTTGGCGGCATCGGCGCGCGCGATGAGATCGCCGATGACGTGATCGGCTTCCACCGGCAGGCCCGCCTTGATGTCGCGATACATCGAGGCCGTCATCGGCGAGCCCTCGGCGGTGAGGTTGCCCTTCACCCGCTCGAAGAACGGACCGCCCGGCGGATAGCCGGACGCTGCGGCGACCGCACTGGTCTCGTCCAGCGTGCCGAGTAGGAAATCCCGGCCGCCGGGAGCCGCAAGGATATCGCCGACCGAGGCGCGCATCAGGCTGGTGCTTGCAGCCAGAGATGAGAGGAACACCCATTTCTCCCACATGTCCTGCATGATGTTCTGGCTCGCGGTGGCGCCGTTGATCCCGCTCTTGAAGGCCTCGTCGATCGCCTTCACCCGGTCCGACATCCCGCCGTCGCGCTCGCCGTAATTGATCGACTGCATCGGCTGGAGCTGCACCACCTCGCGCTTCTCGTTCAATGTCGCGGCGATGGCGCAGAGGCCCCCGATCACGCGGTCCTTGCCGAAGCTCGCATCGAGCGTGTCGAGATGCTTCATTCCGTTGAGCATCGGGATGATCGCCGTGTTCGGCCCCACCGCCGGGGCGAACGACTTGATGGCGTCGTCGAGGTCGAAGGCCTTGCAGCTGAGCAGGACGACGTTGAACTTGTCCCTGATCGCGTCGGCCTGCACGGTCGGCGGGTTCTTCAGGGTCACATCGCCATTCGGGCTCTTGATGACGAGGCCTGCGCTGGCGAGCTCGCCGGCGCGGCGCGGCCGGACCAGGAAGGTGACGTCCCGGCCAGCCTGCAACAGCCTGCCGCCGAAATAGCCGCCGATGGCGCCGGCGCCGACCACGAGGATACGCATGAGAGGCTCCGTTATTGTTGTTCTTCAGAACGAGGCGAATGGCGAATTGGGAGTAGCGAATAGAATGGCAATTGACGAAACGCGAGTCACGTTTCCACTACTCGCCATTCGCCATTCCCTACTCGCCCTTCTCGAGCACCATCTCCTCGACCTCGCGCAGCTGCTCCTTGCCGAAGAACATCTCGTTGCCGACGAAGAAGGTCGGCGAGCCGAACGCGCCCCGGGCGACCGCCTCCTCGGTGTTCTTGATCAGCTTGCCCTTGACCTCGGGCTCCTGGCTGCGGGCAAGCAGCTTCTGGGCGTCGAGACCGGACGACGCCAGCGCCTTCGCCGCGATTTCAGGGTCGTCCATCTTCTTCGGCTCGCGCCACATGTGGTGGAAGGCGGCCTCGACATATTGTTCGAACACGCCCTCGAGCTGCGCCGCGACTGCCGCGCGCATCAGGTTCAGCGTGTTGACGGGGAAATGCGGATTCCAGACGTAAGGCTGGACCTTGAAGCGCTTGATGAAGCGTTCGGTCTCGATCTGCTGGAACTCGCGCTTGTTCTTGATTCCGGCGAGCGTCTCGGCCGGCGACCTGTTGTTGGTCGACTTGAAGATGCCGCCGAGCAGGATCGGCACATAGTCGAACTTGACGCCGATCCGCTGCTCGATCGCCGGAATCGCCAGATGACTGAGATAGGCGTTGGGACTGCCGAAATCGAACAGGAATTGCGGGGCGGTGCGGGTCAATTTTCTTCTCCCTCGAGGCGATTTTCGCGCATTGTGGCGCAGCGCACGCCACAGGTCCACCGTTTAATGACGGTCGTAATATTCTGACGTTCAGATCAGGCGTTCGATCGCGCGCTTGCGCCACACCAGGAAGTAATAGCCCATCTGCAAAACGAACATGGCGCAGAACACGATCGGGTAGGCAGCCCATACGCCTTGAAGGCCGATCGTGCGGCTCAGGATCACCGCGGCCGGCAGCTCGATGGCGACGATCGCGAAGATCGACAGCAGCATCGGCGTCAAGGCGACGCCCGCGGCGCGCATCGCGCCTGACAACACCGTGGCGAGTCCGAACGGCACCGAGCTCCACAAGGCGATGTAAAGCAGATCCTTCGCCAGATCGAGCACGGCGCCGTCGGTGATGAAGATGCCGAGCACGGCGCGCGGCGCGAGATAGATCAGCGCCACCAGCCCGCCGGTGAGGACGAGGTTGAGTGCGATGCCGGTGCGCACGATGCCGTCGAGCCGGGCCCGGTCGCCGCCGCCGACCGCCTGGGCGCCGAGGATCGAGACCGCAATCGAAATCGACATCGCCGTGAACTGCGTGTAGCCCATCACCTGGTTGACGGCGCCGTACGCCGCCGTGGCGTTCGAGCCGAAGCCGTTGACGAGGCCGAGCAGCACCAGCTCGGCGATTGCCATGGCCATCATGCCGACGGCGCTCGGCAGTCCGATGCCGAGAATTCCGCCCAGCATGGTGCGATCGAGCCGCAGATGACGCAGCAGCGCCATGTCCGGCGCCAGGGCATGTTTCCTCCGTCGCAGATAGACGGCCAGCGCGATCAGTGTCAGCGCGTTGGCGGCGGCGGCCGCCCAGGCGGGACTGGTGATGCCGAGGGGCGGCCATCCGAACGTGCCGCGGATCAGCACGGGCGTCAGGACCAGGCCGATCGCCGTCGACGACGCCAGCGCCAGCAGCGGTGTCAGCACATCGCCGACGCCACGGATCATCGAGGTCACCAGCAGGAAGACGAACCCGAGCGGCATGGTCAGCAGCATGATCCTCGCATAGGCGCTGGCCTGATCGAGAATGTCCGCGGGCGTGGCCAGCGTCGTCATCAATTGACGGCTGAAGAGCCCGCCGATCAGCGCAATCGAGATCGACAGCAGCAAGCTGACGGCGAGTGCCGTTCCCGCGACCCCCTTGATCCGATCGTGCTCGCCCGCGCCGAAGGCCTGGCCGATCAGCACGGTGGCGCCGGTGCTCAGGCCCATGACGAAGGCGAACAGGAAGAACATCACCGGGAAGAAGGCCGATACCGCCGCGAGCGCATCGACGCCGATCATCTGGCCGAGATAGACGTTGCTGACGGTGCCGAACAGCGATTGCAGCGCGTTGCTCAGCATCAGGGGTGCGAGGAAACGGAGGAACGTGGTCCAGAGCGGCTTTGAAGCGGGCATGGATTGGCCTTTCATCAGGGCGTGCGAAGCCGTTGCCGCGCAAGGCGCGCGGCTCGGCCGTCGATGGAGTTGTGAGAAGCGAGCGGTTTAGACGCGGTCGCTGTAGGCGAGCTTGACGACGTGATCGCGGATGTCGGTCGGCCAGTCCGCAATCAAGGCTGTGAAGCGCCGCCGGTCGTCTGCGAACAGCGCGCGCGAAGCTTCCTCGAACTGCGGCAGATCGCCGGCCATGGTCGACATGAAGTGATAGGCCGCATCGCGCGCCTGACGCGCGCGGTCCTTGTCGCCGCTGGCGCGCCGGGCCTCGTCGACCAGCTTGCGCAGCGCGACCGAAGCGCCGCCCGCCTGCGCGTTCAGCCACTCCCAGTGCCGCGGCAGCAAGGTCACCTCGCGCGCGACCACGCCGAGTTTCGGTCGGCCGCGTCCGCGCGGCTCGGCGGGCGCTTCGGGCGTCTCGGCCGGTGGCGTGAGCTTCGCCAGCCGCGCCAGCACCTCGCGATCGTCGCCGCGCAGGTCGAAATCGATCGACCGCCCGGTGCCGTCGTCGAAGATGATGATCGGCTCTGCCAGCGGCTGCGTCGCCCGTTTCACCGCGAGCGCGACTTCGCCCGCCGTCCCGGAGGCCAGCCGGCGCTGGCCGGCGAAAGCTGTGTAAGTCCCATGCATTGGAATCGTTGCCATATTGATCGTGTTGCAGTTTAATACCCGGGTAAATTCCGCGCGTCAATATACCCGGGTGAAAATATCCGCAGTGACGGCTCGACAATGTGGTCCCGGGCTGGCACGAACGCCTCGGCCAATCGACCACGCCAAGCGCCAGGGACACGACGATGCTGACCGTTCACCACCTCAACAATTCCCGCTCGCAGCGCGTGCTGTGGCTGCTCGAGGAGCTGGGCGTTCCCTACGAGATCGTGCGCTATCAGCGCCAGCCGGACATGCGGGCGCCGAAGGAGCTGCGTACGATCCACCCGCTCGGCAAGTCGCCCGTCATCACCGACAACGGCAACACCATCGCCGAGTCCGGTGCCATCATCGAATATCTCGTCGCCACCTATGGCGACGGCCGGCTGATCCCGCCGCCTAACACGCCGGAGCGGCTCCGTTACACCTATTGGCTGCACTATGCGGAGGGATCCGCGATGCAGCCGCTGCTGCTCAAGCTCCTGTTCACGCTGATGCCGAAGCGCGCGCCCGCACTGCTCCGGCCGCTGGTGCGCAAGGTCTGCAACCAGGCGCTGACCGCGCTGGTCAATCCGCAGCTCAAGCAGCACATGGATTATTGGGAAGGCGAGCTGGGCAAGAGCGAATGGTTCGCCGGCGGCGAGTTCACCGCGGCCGACATCCAGATGAGTTTTCCGCTCGAAGCGGCACAAGCGCGGGGCGGGCTCGAGCTGGGCCACCCCAAGGCGATGGCGTTCCTGGAGCGCATCCATGCGCGGCCGGCATACAATCGCGCGCTGGAAAAGGGCGGGCCGTACCAGGTCGGACGGTAGACCACCTGTTGTCCGGCAACGACGCAGCTATTGCCCGGCCGCCTCCGCGCCGCGTGTGCGTGGGTCGGACGCGCCGAGGACCCCGTTCGGCGTCACCAGGACCGAGTTCGCCGATGTCTGTCCCATCGGCTCGACGATGACGTGCCCCATCGCCTTCAATTCGCGCAGCACGTCGTCGGGAAAGCCGCGCTCGACGCGGACTTCGTCCGGCATCCATTGGTGGTGCAGCCGGGGCGCAGCGACCGCGGCTGCGACGTCCATCCTGTGGTCGAGGACGTTGACGATCACCTGAAGCACCGTCGAGATGATGCGGCTGCCGCCGGGCGAGCCCGTCACCAGCACAGGTTTGCCGTCCTTGAGCACGATGGTCGGCGACATCGACGACAACGGCCGCTTGCCGGGCCCGGGCAGGTTCGCCTCGAAGCCGACCAGGCCATAGGCATTGGAAGCGCCGACGGCCGCGGTGAAATCGTCGAGCTCGTTGTTGAGCAGCACGCCGGTGCCGTCGGCGACGAGGCCGACGCCGTAGCTGAAGTTCAGCGTATAGGTGTTGCTGACCGCGTTGCCGCGAGCATCGACCACGGAGAAATGCGTGGTGTTGCTGCCCTCGCGCGCCGCAGTGGCCGCAGGCAGGAGCTCCTTCGACGGCATGGCGCGTTCGGTGGAAATGGTCGCGCGCAGCTTGGCGGCGTAATCCTTTGCGGTCAGCATATCGATCGGTGCGTCGACGAAGGCGGGATCGCCGAGAAAACGCGCGCGGTCGGCGTAGGCGCGCTTCATCGATTCGACCAAGAGATGCAGCGTTGCCGCCGATCCCTGCTTCAAATCGGCGAGCTGAAATCCTTCGAGGATGTTGAGCGTCTCGACGAGCACCACGCCGCCGGACGACGGCAACGGCATCGAGACGATGTCATAGCCGCGATAGGTGCCGCGCACCGGCGCCCTGATCGTCGCCTGGTAGGATTTCAGGTCGTCCGGCGTCATGATCCCGCCGGCGTCGGTCACGGCCCTCGCAAGTTTCTCCGCGACCGGCCCCTCGTAGAAGCCGCGCCGGCCTTGCTCCGCGATCGCGGTCAGCGTTTCGGCAAGATCGGCCTGCACCAGCCGATCGCCTTCGCCCAGCGGCGTGCCGTCGGGCCGCGAGAAGATCCTGGCCGAGGAAGGCCAGCGCGCCAGCCGCCGGTGCCAGCTCGGCAGCGTGTCGGCGATGTCGTCGCTGACGACAAAGCCATCGCGCGCGAGCGCGATGGCAGGGGCGAGCAGTTGTCTCAGGGTGAACCGGCCCGAGCCGTATTTGTCCAATGCAAGGGCAAGGCCCGCGACGGTGCCGGGTACGCCGATGCCGAGCGCGGAATCGCGTGACTTTGCCGTGTCGGGCTTGCCGTCGGCGCCGAGGAAGATCTGCGGCGTGGTCGCCGCCGGCGCGGTCTCTCGATAGTCGATCGTGATGTCTTCGTTGCGGTCGGCGGAATGGATCACCATGAAGCCGCCGCCGCCGATATTGCCGGCGCGCGGGTAGGTCACCGCCATCGCAAAACCGGTCGCAACCGCCGCATCGACGGCATTGCCGCCGCGCCGCAGGATGTCGGCACCGATCCGCGCGGAGAGCCTCTCCTGCGCCACCACCATGCCGTGCTCGGCGGCGACGGCGCGAACCATGTCGCGTGCGGGCGGAACATAACCCTGCCGTGCATCCTGCGCGGTCGCCGGAGCAATTCCTAACGCCAGAGTGGCGACGAAGCCGAAGAACGTCCGCCGTGTCGAATGTGACGACATCATCAAAACTTTCCGCCGCAGCCTCGGGCCGGTTCACAGGCATTGCTGCAATGCTATACGGTTCGCGCCAAGTGAGCCAAAACTGTTCGTGATGAGGACTGCGTGATGACGACGATCGCCCCGGATGTGCGCCTGGATGGCGCGGAGCGGTCCTATCCGCCGCGTGCCGCCGTCGTCAGCTGGATCTTCTTCGATTGGGCCGCGCAGCCTTATTTCACGCTGATCACGACCTTCGTGTTCGCGCCCTATTTCGCGACCAGCGTGGCTCCAAATCCCGCCACCGGCCAGTCGCTGTGGGCTTTTGCGACGGCGGCGGCCGGCCTTGCGATCGCGCTGCTGTCGCCGGTGCTGGGCGCCATCGCGGATGCATCGGGCCGCAGGAAACCATGGATTGCAGGTTTCGGCGCGGTGCTGGTGCTGGCCTCCTGCATGCTGTGGATCGGCAAGCCCGGCGATGTCGCCGTCATCCCGTTGCTGCTCGCCGCGGTCGCGCTCGCCAGCGTCGGTGCCGAGTTCGCCACCGTCTTCAACAATGCAATGATGCCGACCCTGGTGCCGCGGGAGCGGATCGGCCGGCTCTCCGGCACCGGCTGGGCCACGGGCTACATTGGCGGGATCGTCAGCCTGATCATCGTACTCGGGCTTCTCGCGGCCAATCCCGAGACCGGCCGCACGCTGCTCGGCCTCACGCCCCTGTTCGGGCTCGATCCCGTGGCGCGTCAAGGCGACCGTGCCGCCGGGCCGTTGACCGGACTTTGGTTCATCATCTTCGTGACGCCCATGTTCCTGTTCACGCCGGACTATCCCGCCAAGCGCCCACTGCGTGAGGCGCTGCACGAGGGTCTGTCGGAACTCAAACAGTCGATCAGGAATCTCCCGAAGCAGAAATCGCTTGCGGCATTCCTGCTCGCCAACATGATCTACACCGACGGTCTGGTGTCCCTGTTCGCCTTCGGCGGCATCTATGCCGCGGGCACTTTCGGCTGGCACACGATCCAGATCGGCACGTTCGGCATCATGCTCGCGATCGCCGGTGCATTCGGCGCATGGTTCGGCGGCAAGCTGGATGATCGTCTCGGGCCGAAGCGCGTCGTTGCCGGCAGCCTCCTGGTCCTCCTGCTGTCCGTGGCGGCGATCCTGCTGGTCGACAAGGATAGCGTGTTGTTCGTCAAGGTCGCGCCGCCGCAGCCGGGCGCAGGCCTGTTCGCGAGCGCGGCCGAGCGTGCCTATCTCGTGTTGGGCTGCTTGATCGGCGCAGCCGGCGGTCCGTTGCAGGCCGCCTCGCGCACGCTGCTGATCCATCTTGCCCCAAAGGATCGCATCGCGCAGTATTTCGGCCTGTTCGCGCTGACCGGGAAGGTGACGTCCTTCATCGGGCCGCTCCTGATCGGCATGATCACCGCAGTGACCGCGAGCCAGAAGGCCGGCATGGCCGTGCTGGTGGTATTCTTCGTCGCGGGGTTGGCGCTGTTGATGCGGGTGCGGGAGTAGCATCCCCATCGTCATTCCGGGGCATCGCGGAGCGATGAACCCGGAATCCCGAGATTGTCGCAGGAGATACTCAGGTGCGCACTTGCGCACCAGAGTTCGCGCTACGCGCGCCCCGGAATGACTGCGATTTCAGTGCCTGAAGTGCCGGGTGCCCGTGAACACCATGGCGATGCCGTGCTCGTCGGCGGCCTTGATCACCTCGTCGTCGCGCATCGAGCCGCCAGGCTGCACCACCGCGGTGGCGCCGGCTTCGATGCAGGCGAGCATGCCGTCGGCGAACGGGAAGAACGCATCCGACGCCACCACCGAGCCCTTGGTGAGCGGTTCGGCGAGCTTCAGTTCGGCGGCGGCATCCAACGCCTTGCGCGCGGCGATCCGCGCCGAATCCACCCGGCTCATCTGGCCTGCGCCGATGCCGACGGTGGCGAGGTCCCTGGCGTAGATGATGGTGTTCGACTTGACGTGCTTGGCCACGCGGAACGCGAACTTCAGGTCGCGCATCTCGGCGTCGGTCGGCGCACGCTTGGTCACGACCTTGAAGGGCATGTCGTCGACCACGGCATTGTCGCGGCTCTGCACCAGGAGGCCGCCCGCCACCGTCTTGGCGGTGAGGCCCGGTGCGCGCGGGTCGGGCAGGCTGCCGGCGAGCAGCAGGCGCAGGTTCTTCTTCCCGCCGATGATGGCGATCGCTTCCTCCGTCGCATCCGGCGCGATGATGACCTCGGTGAAGATCTTGGTGATCTCGCGCGCGGTGTCGGCGTCGAGCGGACGGTTCATCGCGATGATGCCGCCGAACGCGGACGTGGAATCGCAGGCCAGCGCCCTGCGATAGGCCTCGACGAGGTTCGATCCTTCGGCGACGCCGCAGGGGTTGGCGTGCTTGACGATGACGCAGGCCGCGGTGCGCTCGGCGTCGAACTCGCCGATGCATTCATAAGCCGCATCGGTGTCGTTGATGTTGTTGTAGGACAGCTCCTTGCCCTGGAGCTGCCGCGCGGTGGAGACGCCCGGGCGCTTGTCCGGGGTCGCGTAGAACGCCGCGGTCTGGTGCGGGTTCTCGCCATAGCGCAGCGACTGGATCAGCCGGCCGCCGAAGGCGCGGAAGTCGGGCGCGTCGATCTCGAGCTGACGGTTGAACCAGTTCGAGATCGTGGCATCATACGCCGCGGTGCGGGCATAGGCCTTCGCGGCGAGCCGCCGGCGCAAGCCCAGCGTGGTCGCGCCCTCGTGGGCGGTGAGCTCGTCGAGCACGGCCTGATAATCCTGCGCCTCGACCACGACGGCGACGTCGCCATGGTTTTTGGCGGCGGCGCGGATCATCGCGGGGCCGCCGATGTCGATGTTCTCGATGCAGTCCTCGAAGCCGGCGCCTTTGTCGACGGTGGCTTCGAACGGATAGAGATTCACGACGAGAAGATCGATCGGCGCGATGCCATGCGCCGTCATCGCTTCGGCATGATCCTTGTTGTCGCGGATCGCGAGCAGGCCGCCGTGCACCTTCGGATGCAGCGTCTTGACGCGGCCATCCATCATTTCAGGAAAACCGGTGAGGTCGGAGACGTCCTTCACCTTCAGGCCGGCGGCGGCGATCGCCTTGGCGGTGCCGCCGGTCGAAACCAGCTCGACACCGTGCGCGGCAAGTGCCTTGGCGAACTCGATCAGGCCGGTCTTGTCGGAGACGGAAAGCAGCGCGCGGGCGACGCGGCGGGGATGGTTAGTCATGAGCAAGATCCTCTGTTCAGGGAGTGTCTATGCCCAGGCGCGCGGCTGATTTGTCCCGCGCTTCCCGATGGTGCTCCATCCAAGGTCGCCAGTCGCGCGAGCGAGCGCTCGATAGCAGCTTTCGGCGGTTTTCACAACGACGAGATGGGGCCGGATCACGGCTCTTTACAGCGGAAGTTCCGGCTCGCGCCGGGCGTTGCGGCGGGCATTGGTGACCGCGGGTGAAGCCGTGGAGCGGACAAAAGTCCAGCGGATCGAGGGGGCCTGGCGGGCATTTTGGCGGATCACGATCTGGGCGGTGCGGCGCGGGCCGTCATTGCCGGCCAGGAACACGCTGTCCTCGAGGTCGACCTTGTCGTCGAGCGCCTCGAAGGTCCAGACGTCGCGGTTCGGCAGCACCAGCATCACGCCGCGCGCATCCGACAGCCGGCTCGCCTTCACCGCCGGATGCAGATGGAAGCGCAACGCGAAATCGGCATCGGCGCCCTTGAAGCGCCCGCCCTGCGGCGGCGACAGAGTGTCCTCGCCGTCGATGCGCGCCCCGTCATTGGCGATCATCAGCGCGCGGCGGTGGATCGCACCGAATTTCGGGAGATAGCCGTCATGCGAAGCCGTCAGCAGCGTGCCGTTCTGCACGATTTCGCGATAGCTCTCGACCTCGACCGGGCCGCTGGTGATGGGCGCACCGTGCAGCAGCCGCTTCATCGCCGACATCTCGACGAACTGGCATGAGGAGGTGTCGTGGTAGATCAGCGTCGAATGCGCCGCCGTGCTGCGTGCGAACGGCCGCCAGTTGTCGCGCCCCGTGGTCGGCATGCCGCAATTGGTGACGATGCGGCTGGTGCCGGAAGACAGTTCGAACGACAGGCAGCCGGCATGGGCGTCGTGGCTGACGCCGGCCGGCGGCGGCGGGCCGGTGTCGATGATCACGGTGGTCTGGCCGGCATCGAGGCGCTGGAAGCCGGTATGCGGCATGTTCGCCATCGGCGCGCCGTGGGTGTCGTCATAGGCGAGCAGCGTCGCGAGCAGGTCGGAAGACGTCGCGCTCATGCCGTTGAACAGGGCGAAATTGCCGTCGCCGTGCCGGAAGAAGCGCAGCATCGGCATCATGCGGTCGATCGCGTTGAGCAGCGCCGGCGGTGGTGCGATGTTGCGCGCGGCGAAGGTTTGCCGCAGCGGCAAGAGATCGATCAAGAGTTCGATCAGCGCGCCCGGATTGCGGGAGATGTGTCCGCCGTCGGGCAGGATCTGCCGCTGCAATTCCTCGGACAGCTTCTTCGAGGCGCTGCGGATGTGACGCGTCTGATTGGCGAGACACAGGGACGCATAGCACAGCGCGATCAGCACCTGGAGCTTCGGCACTCCGTCCGGAATGTCGACCATGGTGTAGCGCAGGAAGCGGATCTCGCGAGCCAGCGCGCGCAGGTAGCGGCGGTAGAACTTGTTGTCGGTCTCGCCGAGCACCAGCGGCGCCTGCGAGAGCAGCGAGATCACGCGTCTTGCCAGCACGTCGGCGCGTCGTGCGACGGGACGGCGCTTGTTGGCGGGATTCGATATCCATTCCTCGATCAGCGCGCGCGCATTGGCCCGCGTCAACGCCGTGTCGGCGGCGCGCAAGTGCCGCAGCCAGCCGAAGCCGAGCAGCGCGACCTCCCAATCCTCCGACGGCGGCTCGAGATCGAAGATCGAGCGGCCGTGGCAATTGACGATCTTGCCGGCGAAGACGAAGCGACCGGCATAGATCTCGGCGGCGCGGGTCGCGTCCGCGGTACGCAAGTCATGCGGTGCTATGATCAGTCGGTCGGTGCGGCCCGGCCAGACCCGCGACAATGCCATGGGGCCGCCGCTCGCGCGCGCGAGCATGTTCCGCGCGAAGCGGTTCATGACCAGCGTCGAGATATGTCTGCGTTGAGCGACCGACACGCTTTGCCTTGATGGGGGAGAGGATCAGCGACGAATCCTTATTAATCCCAAAATCGAACCTCTGACACCACCTTGAACGGGTGGAATCAGCGTCGTGGTCCCAAAATCCAGTGCAAAATCAGGATTTAACGAGCCTTGCCGCGAAAAATCCGTCGAGCCCGCCGAGCCGGGGATCGGCGTTCGGCAGGTGGCAGGGCAAAGTGCGCAAATCGCCCTCCTGGTTGAGGATTTCGTCGAGGCCCGCGACCTCCGACGGCGCGATCGGGACGCGGCGGAGCGCGGGCTCGGCGGCGAGCAGCGCTGCCACGGCCTGCTCGCCCTCCTCGGGTTCCAGCGAACAGGTGCAATAGACCAGAGTTCCGCCCGGCTTCAGCAGCGACACCGATTTTCGCAGCAGCCGCAGCTGGAGCGCGGATAGTGCGGCGATGTCCGACTCCTGCCGCAGCCAAGCCACGTCGGGATGACGGCGGATCGTGCCGGTCGAGGTGCAGGGCGCATCGACCAAGACGCCGTCGAAGGCCTCGGCTGGGCCGGCCCATTCCATGGCGTCAGCAACGACGGTCTCGGCCTGGAGCGAGAGTCGCGCGAGGTTCTCGCGCAAGCGAGCGACCCGGGCAGGCGAGCGGTCGATGGCCGTGACATGCGCGCCTGATAGCGCCAGCTGGGCAGTCTTGCCGCCGGGAGCCGCGCAGAGGTCGGCAATGGACTTTCCTTTCACGTCCCCGAACAGCCGGGCCGGCAGTGCGGCGGCGGCATCCTGCACCCACCATTGTCCCTCGGCGAAGCCGGGCAGCATCGTCACCGCGCCGTGCAGCAGCATCCGCACCGTTCCCGTCGGCAGTGTCTCGCCATGCAGGCGGCTCGCCCATTGCGCGGGATCCGATTTCACCGTGAGATCGAGCGAGGGCTCGTGGCTGAGCGCCGCCGCCATGTCTCGTGCGGTCGCCTCGCCATAATGCGCGCTCCAGCGCGCGAACAGCCACGGCGGCAGATCCAGCGATTGCGTCGCGACTTCCTCGGTCAGGGACTTGCCCTCGCGCGCGCAGCGTCGCAGCACGGCGTTGACGAGGCCGGCATAGCGCGCGGCGCGGCGGTCGGACTGCACGAGGCGAACGGAAAGATCGACCGCGGCGTGATCGGGCACGTCCATCCATAGAATCTGCGCGGCGCCAATCAGGAGCGCGCTCTGGGCGCGCGGCGCATCGGAGGGAATGCCCTTGTCGAGCAGACGCGACAGCACGTGGCCGAGCGTGCCGAGCCGGCGCAACACGGTGGCGACGAGCCGCCGCATCAGCGCGCGGTCTCGATCGGCCAGCGTCTTCAGTCCCGGATGAGCGCCGCTGCCGTCGAGTTGGTCGTCGAGCGTGCGGTGCTTGTGCAGCACGCCGTCGACGATATCGGCGGCAATCCGTCGTGCCGCAAGGCCGGGCACTTCGGACGGAGGGGCGAAACGTTGAGATGGCATGCGGAAGCAAGGTTCTGAGCGAGCGGCAGTTCCGCCGCGAGGGGCGCATGCCTTGAGAGCGCGATCTCTGGCACGCGAATATGCCAAATGTAAGAATCGCTTCCGGCTTTTTCAGCCTGTCAGGCCCGATTTCAGGAATGCGTTATTGGCCATCGCGTTGGACCCGGTCCTGCGCTAGAAAGACCGGCGATGAGTGACCAGTCTCCTGTTCCCGATCGCAAGCCGCTGTCGCCGGCGGCCCAGCGCGCGTTGGCCGAGGCCGAAGCGCGCCGGCAGGCCGCGGCTGCCGAGGTCAAGGACAAGGTCAAGGAATTGCAGGGACCGAAGGGGCCCGAGCCCACCCGCTACGGCGATTGGGAGCGCAAGGGCATCGCGTCCGACTTCTGAGGCTCTCCCCATCTCTCGCGCAAGTAAGCGGGAATCTCAACGCCGGACCAGACCGGCCGGGCAGACCGGATCTGCCGAATTCGGCCTAGGATTTCAGGTCCGATCGCGATAAATACCAGGTTCCCTGAACCAGAAAGCGCAACCATGGACAAGTTCACCACGCTGGAAGGCGTTGCGGCGCCGCTGAAGATCATCAATGTCGACACCGACATGATCATTCCGAAGCAGTACCTCAAGACCATCAAGCGCACCGGCCTTGGCAAGGGGCTCTTCTCCGAGCAGCGCTACAAGGACGACGGCAGCGAAAACCCGGATTTCGTGCTCAACCAGCCCGCATATCGCAACGCCAAGATTCTGGTCGCCGGCGACAATTTCGGTTGCGGCTCCAGCCGCGAGCACGCACCCTGGGCGCTGCTCGACTTCGGCATCCGCTGCGTGATCTCGACCTCGTTCGGCGACATCTTCTACAACAATTGCTTCAAGAACGGCATTCTGCCGATCCGCGTTGCGCAGGAGGATCTCGACAAGCTGTTCGACGACGCCGAGCGCGGCGCCAATGCGACGCTGACGATCGACCTGCCGAACCAGGAAATCCGCGGCCCTGATGGCGGCAAGGTCAAGTTCGAGATCGATCCGTTCCGCAAGCACTGCCTGATCAACGGTCTCGACGACATCGGTCTCACCATGGAGAAGAAGGCGTCGATCGATTCCTACGAGGAGAAGCTCAAGCGCGAACGCGCCTGGGCCTGAGATCGCTCCCTGCTTCGAGCCCCGGTGCCGTCAGCGCCGGGGCTTTTTCCTTGCCCTGCTTGTCCTTATAGCTCGCTGATGCTGCCCGAGATCGTCACCTTCTGGCATGGCCCGATGGATGCGCTGCGCCAGACCTGCCTGCGCTCGCAGCTGGCTGCCGGCCACAAGGTCACGGTCTACAGCTTCGACCCGCTTCCCGGCCTGCCGGCAGGAGTTGGGAACGCGGAGGCCGAGGCGATCCTGCCGCACGCGTTCTCGGAACGGCTGCGGCCGCCGCAGCCGGACGGCAGCTGGCGCGACTGGACCACGCTTCAGTTCAGCGACTTCTTCCGCATGAAGCTGATGGAGAAGGGCCTCGGCCTCTGGCTCGACGCCGACGTGCTGCTGTTGAGGCCGGTCGAGATCGATCCGGCAAAACCGTATTTCGCCTGGGAGCGGCCGCGCCAGCTCGGCAATTCCGTGCTCTATCTGCCGCCCCGGCACGGCATCGTTGCCGCCTTCGAGCAGCTCATGGAGCAGGAGGAGCTGACGCCGGACTGGCTGTCGCTGCGCCATCGCATCACCTTCATGATGCGCCGTCTACGCGGCGGCTCGAATCGCCTTTCGGATATTCGCGTTGCGATCTACGGCCCGGCCGCGCTCACCGCGCTGGCGCGCCGCACCGGCGAGCTGCAAAACGCGCTGCCCAAACAATCATTCTACGCCGTGCACGCCGAGCCGAAATTGTTCTTCGATCCCTCCAGCTATCTCGGCCTCGTCACCGACCCCGCGATCATCGGCCTGCACATCTCGCCCAAGGGCCGCGGCGGCGAGAAGCCGATTGCGGGCAGCCTCTATGCCTGGGCGGCGGAGCGATTTTCGTAACTCTCCGCTCGTGTCCCGGACGCGGTGCGGCGCGTCCGGGACACGAGACGGGCTTCACAACATGGTTTGATCCAGCGCAACGCGGCTCTGAATCATTGTGCTTAATTTGCTCCCAATTCCGCCGTCCCAATGGAGCTTTCCATGAGCACCGCAACCAGGCCTTATCCCATCGTCCAGGATCTCATCGAGTCCTTCGCGAATTGGCTGAAGCACCGCCGCGAGATGAACGAGATGCGGCAGCTCGATCGCGCCGATTTCGACCGGATCGCAAATGACCTCCGGATCGCGCCCGACGATCTCGAAGAGCTCGTCCGTCACGGAAGGCATGCCGCCGACGAGCTGCCGAAGATGCTGGAGCAACTCGGCATCAACGCCGAAGCGCTCGGCCGTGCGCAGCCGCTGCTGCTGCGCGACATGGAGCGGACCTGCTCGCTCTGCGGTCACAAGGGGCAGTGCAACCGTGATCTTGCCGACGGTACCGCGGCGGAGAACTACCACGGCTATTGTGCCAACGCCTCGACCCTGGAGTCGCTCGACCGCGCCGATCTTGCGCCGCGCTGAGTTCCACCTCCCGATCGCGCCGCAGCTGGCCGGTTCGGCTTGCGGCCGTTCGCGTCCATGACCTCCTCGCGAGCGAAATCGAACGGCCCCGCGGGCTTCGAGGCCTGGCGCCGGATGGGTGGGATGTTCCGAGGACGCAATCGGCCAGGTTATGCCCGGCTCGCCATCGCAGCAGCTTCTGCCGCCGCCCGCTGCATGCTGGTCGACATCTCGTTCGTCACCGTGCTCTGCTCTTCGATCGCCGCGGCGGTCGAGGTCACGTACTCGCTGACGTTGTTGATCGCCTGCTTGATCGCGTTCAGCGAGCCGACCACGTCCCCCGAGATCTGGTTGAGACTGCTGATTTCCTGAGCGATCTTGTCGGTCGCCTGCTTGGCCTGGTTGGCAAGGCCCTTCACTTCGGATGCGACCACCGCGAAGCCACGTCCGGCTTCGCCGGCGCGCGCGGACTCGATCGTGGCGTTGAGCGCGAGCAGGTTGATCTGCCCGGTGATGTTGTTGATCATCTCGACGATGCCGCTCATTGCCTGCGCGGCGTCGGTGAGACGCTGGGCCTGCGCGTCGGCAGAGGACACCTGCTCAACAGCACCCATTGCGGTCTCGCGCGACTTGGTCATCGCCTCGGAGATTTCCCGCACCGAGGCGTTGAGTTCCTCCGAGCCGGCGGCGACGGATTCCATCATGCCGCGGACGCGCTCGTTGCCCATCCGGACCAGGACCTGCCGGGTGACGTCGGTGGCGTATTTCACCACCTTGAACGGCTTGCCGTTGAGATCGAGGATCGGGTTGTAGGAGGCCTGGATGTAGACCTCCTTGCCGCCCTTGCCGATGCGCTTGTACTCGGCCGCCTGGTACTCGCCGCGATTGAGCGCGGCCCAGAACTCGCGGTAGCCGGCGCCGTCGCGCTCGCCGGGCTCCACGAACATGCTGTGATGCTTGCCCTTGATCTCGGCCAGCGAATAGCCCAGCGCGCCGAGGAAGTTGGCATTGGCAGTGATGATCGTGCCGTCCATGTTGAACTCGATCACGGCCTGCGCCTTGTCGATGGCGGCGAGCTGGCCGGCGAGATCGGCGTTCTTCAGCTTCTCCGCCGAGACGTCGGTCGCGAACTTGACGACGCCGTACGGCTTGCCGGTCTCGTCGAGCAGCGGACTGTAGGAGGCAAGGATCCATACCTCGCGGCCGCCCTTGCCGACGCGCTTGTACTCGCCGGCCTGGTAGTCACCCCGGTTGAGCGCGGCCCAGAATTCACGATAGGCCGGGCTGTTGCGATCGGCGTCGGTGACGAACATGCTGTGATGCTTGCCCTTGATCTCGTCGAGCGAGTAGCCGAGGGCCTTACAGAAGTTTTCGTTGGCCGTGACGATGGTGCCGTCGAGCTTGAATTCGATGACGGCTTGGGCGCGCCCGATGGCGGCGATCTTGGACGCATCCGTCATGCTCTGGATCTTCTTCGCGGTGATTTCGGTCGCAATCTTGGCGATCATCACCGTCTTGCCGTTGCCGTCGAGCACCGGATTGTAGGAGGCTTCGATCCAGACTTCGTGGCCGTCCTTCGCGATCCGCTTGAACTCCCGCGCCTGATACTCGCCACGGTTCAACGCAGCCCAGAACGCCTTGTACTCGGCGCTGTCGCGCTGGTCGGCCGGCACGAACATGGAGTGATGCTTGCCCTGAATCTCGTCGAGCCGATAGCCGAGGGCGTCGAGGAAATTCTTGTTGGCCGTGATGATCGAGCCATCGAGATTGAATTCGATCATGGCCTGCGAACGGCCTATGGCGTCGAGCCGTGCTTGTGCATCACCGTGGGACTTGCGACCGAACATTATACCTGCTCCGAAATTGATGATCCGCTCACAGGCGCATTCGCGCGAGGCGGCTTTCATGGTCCTTGCCTGGACTTGGTGCGGCACGATTTGTCGTCCGACACCATCCTCGTGAACCGAGGGGGTATCTGAATCGAATTATCAGAGTGTTTGTCCGATCGAAGACACAATGGCCGGATTCTGCCAGGGCGATTAACCTGACATCGACGCGCGCGCCCATCGCGGATACCAGCGGCCAGGATCCACGAAAGCGACCCTAAAATCCCTATCGCAATCCGGCAAGGCGATTGCGGTGTCGGGATCGATGTACCGCTGTCGCGAACGGGCCGGCCGGCGACCGCGGACGTCCCGCGGAAGGACATTTCGCCGCAGCCCGAATTCAAGGGAAGATGCGTTGCGCGGAAATCCAACTGCGCCCGCCCGACGTTACATGCGATCGGCAATTGGTAGCGCTGCGATTCGGATTCACTAGTTTGAATAGTTTGGGAATCTGACTTGGGCGCCGTCTCCTATCTTGACCGCTATCCTTTGTTTCGTTCGCGCGACAGCGAGTTCGCGCGCGACCGCCTGTTTGCGGAATATGGCGCCGATCGCTTCGACACGCATGACAACGCGTTCGGCATCCAGGCCAATCTTGCTCGCTTGAACTCGATCGGCATCGCCTTCTGCGCCTACGACGGAGGAGCATCGCTCTCTTTTCCTGAATCGGAGATTCTCCGCCAACTCTTTTCAATCCAGGGAGCGGCGCAGTTGACCACCAAGGGCAACAGCGAGCCGATCGAGGCCTGGAGCCCAATGATCTCCGGAGATGCCAGGCTCGATCTCGACTTCGCGCCGGGCTATCGCCAGCTCGTGGTGAGGATAGACGCCAGCGCGCTGGAGCGCTTGCTGAAGAGCTTGGTCGGCGACGACAGCGACACCAAGCTGCGTTTCGATGCGGGCGAGGTCGATCCTGCGGCGATGACGCACGTGCGCCAGGAGGTCTTCAGGCTCGCGGAGGAGCTGGAGAGATTTGGACAGAACTACTCACCCATTGCCATCGCCGAGCTCGAGCGGACGCTGATGGTCCGGATTTTGCTGGCGCACCGGCACACTTTCTCCGATCGGCTTCAGCGCTCTGCCCCGAGTGCCAGCCGGACCGTGATCGACCTCGTGGAGTCCTACATCGAGGCCCATTGGGACGAGCCGCTCGATCTGGAGAGGATCGCGCAGATCGCCAATGTGAGCGCGCGTACGGTCTTCCGCGAATTCGCCGACGCAGGGCGGGGATCGCCCGGCCAGTTCGCACGGCGCGTCCGGCTGCAGCGGGCGGCGGAGCTGTTGCGACGCCCTGACGAGCAGACCAGCGTGCTGGCGGTGGCCTTCAAATGCGGCTTCCGAAATCTCGGCCGCTTCGCGTCCGAGTATCGGCGGGCCATCGGCGAGCTCCCGTCCGATACCCTGAAGAATGCGAGACGAAGGCAGTAGAGGACGCACGGCAACGCCGTTGCACCTGTGCGGCCATGCCGCCAGGAGCGAGTCGCCGTTATCTCAGCCCTTCCCTATCGCCGCGATCGCATCCGCGATCGCGATCGTGCGGCGGGCCATGTCGGCGTGCAGGCGTTCCACCATGGCGCCGTCGAGGCGGATCGCGCCGCGCGAGGCGTTCTCCGGCAGCTCGAACGCCGCAATGATCTTCCGGGCGCGCGCGACCTCTTCTTCCGGCGGGGTGAATATCGCGTTGCAGGCGTCGATCTGCGATGGGTGGATCAGGGTCTTGCCGTCGAAGCCGAGATCGCGGCCTTGCGCGCATTCGGTGGCGAATCCGTCGGGATTGGCGATGTCGCTGTAGGGGCCGTCGAGGATCTCGAGGCCATGGGCGCGCGTCGCCAGGATGCAGTGGGTGATCATCGGGATCATCGCGGCGCGGCCGGGAAGCATCCTGATCCGCGTCTCGCGCGAGATGTCGTTCGGGCCGAACACGAAACCGCAGAGCCGCCGGGATGGATCGCGTCCGGCCTCGGCCAGCTCCTCGGCATGCAGCACGGCGCGCGCGGTCTCGATCATAGCCCAGACCTTCACCGTCGGCGCGGCGCCCAGCTCTGCCAGCTTGCGGCCAATGGTGTCGAGATCTTCGAGGCTTGAAACTTTTGGAACCAGGATGCCATCGGGCGAAGCTTTCGCCGCCATGGCGGCGTCGTCGGCCCACCAGGGCGTGTCGAGGCCGTTGGTCCTGATCAAGATCTCGCGCTTGCCAAAACCCTTGGCGGCGATCGCCGCCGCGATGCCGTCGCGCGCCGCCGCCTTGGCCTCGGGCGCGACCGAGTCTTCCAGGTCGAGGATCAGGCCGTCGGCAGCGAGATTGCGTGCCTTCTCAAGCGCGCGCGGGTTGGAGCCGGGCATGAACAGATGGCTGCGGCGCGGGCGGGTCATGCGGGTGTTCCTTCCTGGTCTGTCGTCTGGCTCAGCCGATACCATTTGGCCTGCCCGTTCGAAAGGCTTGTCCGCCCCTGCGGTCTATGATTAGGCATAGGTATGATGACATTCCCGAAGCATTTGCTGGAAGGCTACAAGGCCTTCGCGACCCAGCGGCTGCCGACCGAGCAGACCCGCTTCCGCGAACTGTCGGTGAAGGGACAGTCGCCGGAAGTGATGGTGATCGGCTGCTGCGACAGCCGCGTCTCGCCCGAGGTGATCTTCGACGTCGGCCCCGGCGAATTGTTCGTGGTCCGCAACATCGCCAACCTGGTGCCGGTGTATCAGCCCGATGGCGCCGCCCATGGCGTCTCCGCGGCGCTGGAATATGCCGTGACGGTGCTGAAGGTGAAGCACATCGTGGTGCTCGGCCACGCGCAATGCGGTGGCATCCGCGCCTTCGTCGACAAGATCGAGCCGCTGACGCCCGGCGATTTCATCGGCAAATGGATGCAGATGTTCGTCAAGCCCGGCGAAGTGGTCGAGCAGCGCGACCACGAGAGCATGGCGCAGTTCGTCGAGCGCATCGAGAAGGCCGCGGTGTTCCGCAGCCTGGAAAACCTGATGACCTTCCCGTTCGTGCGCAAGGCGGTCGAGAGCGGCCAGATGCAGACCCACGGCGCCTATTTCGGCGTCGCGGAGGGATCGCTGTTCGTGCTGGACAAGGCGACGAAGGAATTCAAGATAGCGAATAGCGAATAGCGAATAGCGAATAGCGAATAGCGAGTGGCAAATAGCACATTCGCTATTCGCCGCTCACCACTCGCCTATCTCACGCCGCCTGCTTCTTCGCGCTGATCAGCTTGCGGTTGATCAGCACTTCCGCGATCTGGATCGCGTTCAGCGCGGCGCCCTTGCGCAGGTTATCCGACACGCACCACAGCACGAGGCCGTTTTCCACGGTCGCGTCCTCGCGGATGCGGCTGATGTAGGTGGCGTCCTCGCCGGCCGCCTCATACGGCGTCGCGTAGCCGCCGGGTTCCTGCTTGTCGATGACGAGGCAGCCGGGCGCCTTGCGCAGGATCTCACGCGCTTCGTCCGCGCTGATCGGGTTCTCGAACTCGATGTTGACGGCCTCCGAGTGGCCGACGAACACGGGCACGCGCACGCAGGTGGCGGAGAGCTTGATCTTGGGATCGAGGATCTTCTTGGTCTCCGCCATCATCTTCCACTCTTCCTTGGTGTAGCCGTCCTCCATGAAGACGTCGATGTGGGGGATGACGTTGAAGGCGATGCGCTTGGGAAACTTCTTCGCGACGAGCTCGTCATTGGTGTAGACGGCCTTGGTCTGCGAGAACAACTCGTCCATCGCGTCCTTGCCGGCGCCCGACACCGATTGATAGGTCGAGACCACGACGCGGTTGATCTTCGCCTTGTCGTGCAGCGGCTTGAGCGCGACCACCAGCTGCGCGGTCGAGCAGTTCGGGTTGGCGATGATGTTCTTCTTCCTGAAGCCTTCGGTCGCGCCTGCGTTCACCTCGGGCACGATCAGCGGTACGTCCGGATCCATGCGCCAGGCCGACGAGTTGTCGATCACCACCGCGCCGGCGGCGCCGATCTTCGGCGACCATTCCTTCGACACCGAGCCGCCCGCCGACATCAGGCAGATGTCGACGTCGGAGAAGTCGTAATGCTCGAGCGCCTTGACCTTCAGGGTGCGGTCGCCATAGGAGACCTCCACGCCGACGCTGCGGCGCGACGCCAGGGCCACGACCTCGTCCGCGGGGAATTTGCGCTCATCCAGGATGTTGAGCATTTCCCGACCGACATTGCCGGTCGCGCCGACGACTGCGACTTTGTAACCCATCGTTCACTCTCCGACGAAAAAGCCCGTTCCCGAAGCTGACGCTTAAACAGGAAGAGCAGCGCTTCTATGCGAGAACCGGCCTCAAGACAACGTTGGACCCCGCCTGAAGGCCGTGGATGCAGTCGCCTGAGGCCAGCACGGCCGTTAGCCCTACCCGGATCCATCTGACGCTCCTGACCTTCGCCGACGAGGTGGTCGGTACGCTGGCGCGCCTGATCGCCTATGTGGGGGCGCTCGCTCTGTTTGCCATCATGGCGCTCGCGGCGCTGGAAAGACTGCCCGATTGGCGCGACGATGCGCCGGCGGACAAGCCGGGCTGGGGCGTGGCAAGCCACTCGCATCCGGCGTTCGCCCTCAGCCGGCTCGATTCGTCAGAGAAAACAGCCGCCTACACCATTCTCCGGCATCCCGCAGGCGGCCGCAGGGACGTGCTGCACTGGGCGAGCGAGGCGGGCAGGCCTGTCGCCGCGCTCGAAATCTATCGTCAGGGCGCCGAATTCGACGTGACACGGCCAGCGGCCGCGCATCTGGCCGCCCAGATGGGGCTGGGCGCCGCAGCCCCGCTCGAGCAGGCCGGCCTGATCGACACCAAATTCGGCCCTATCGCCCTGTTCCGGCCGGTTGGCACGGACGCGGGAGCTCAGGCTTGTCTCGGCTATCTCAAGCGCAGCGAGGAGCCGGCGCTGCAAATCTCCGGCTTCTCCTGCCAGGGCAACACGATCCCCGCCCGCCGCGCGGCCATCGCCTGCATGCTGAACCGGCTGACCCTGCTCGCCTCCGGCAACGAACCCAAGCTGGCGGAAATGTTCGCCCACGCCGAGCTGAAGCGCCGTGGTTGCGAGCCCTCGGGCGCGGCGGACTGGCTGCTCGGTCACGCCAACGCGCAGTTGCGCGGTGCGCTTTGATCGGCATCAAGCTCAAGTGGCTGGTTTGCATGCAACTTTTGCCGGCGCGCACGATTATTCCGCCCTGGTGTGACCCAATTGACCTAGTTGCGGTCACCCCCACCGGGCTAGTATGGGGTGAAATCGACTGGCGGCGTGCCGCCTGAAGGGGACGTGATGAGCTCGAAATTCTCTGCCGCGAACAAACTGGCGACATTGCTTGCGGCGGGCGCCGCAATGGCCATCGCGTTCGCGACCCCGGCTGCGGCCGACACCAGGACCAAGCGCAATTATGACGAGCGCGGCCGGCCCTATTACGGCCCGAGCGGCCCGAACGCGGTCTATCAGCAGGGCCGCACCCGCCTCTATGTGAGCAAGCGCTCCTGGCTCGACGGCGGCACCGAGGTCAATCCGGGCGACCGCAAGTTCACCGACTACGCCTTCCCGCCGGCCGTGGGCTATCCGTCCTTCGCCCGCGAGAACCTCAACCGTCCGATCGACCGCCAGCCGCTCTCGCCGCCGCAGGATGTCGGCGGCTATCCGCAGAACTTCCCGCTGTACTAAGGCGGGCAGCGATCCGATCCAAAATGGCCGGTGCTCACGCCCGGCCATTTTGTTTTCGGTGCCGTTTGCCGTGGGCCCTGCTGCCTCTCCAGCAACGACGGCAGAAATTACGCGTCAGCTGTGAAAGCCGGGTCGTAGCGGCGGCAAAACTCCTCGATCGCCTCGGAGCGGAAATCACCGAGGCGCTCGAAGATCGGCGCATCCGGCCAATCCCACCAGGCGATGCGGCGCAGGCTCTCGGCGACAGATTTAGAAAAGCGCTTGCGGATGGGACGGGCGGGAACGCCGCCGAAGATGGTGTAGGGAGTGACGTCGCGGCTGACGACGGCGCCGGCGGCAATCACCGCGCCGTCGCCCACGGTGACTCCCGGCAGCAGGATGGCGGCGTGGCCGATCCAGACGTCGTTGCCGACGACGACGCGGTCGCCGCGGCGGTCTGCGAAGAAATCGCGGTCGCGCGTCGCGCTCGCCTCGTAATATTCGGGGACATAGGTGAAGCGGTGCTGGGACGGCCGGCCCATCGGATGGTTCGGCGCGCCGATCCGCACCGAATTGGCGATGGCCGTGAACTTGCCGATGGCGGCGTCGGCGACGTCGCAATTCTCACCGAGATAGGAATAGTCGCCGAGCGAGGCATACTCGATGCGCGTGCCCGCGAGGATCTCGCAGCGTCGCCCGATCTGCGCCTCGCGCCGGCGCACCGTTTCATGGATGATGGTTTCCGCGATCTTGGGGCGGGGTGTGTCCATGGGGTCCTCCGGGGCACGCGCTGCAGGGTGGGCAAAGGCGCGCTTGCGCCGTGTCCACATCTCTCGGCAATCCCGATCGAGATGCTGGGCGTCATTCCGGGGCGGCTCGAAGAGCCGAACCCGGAATCTCGAGATTCCGGGTTCGATGCTGCGCATCGCCCCGGAATGACGGCAAACTCTCTTTACGCGTGCAGCTTCTGCAATTCCTTCAGGATCGCTTCGCCCATCTGCGTGGTGGAGGCCGCCGTGATGCCCTCCGACTTGATGTCGGCGGTGCGCAGGCCGCTGGCGAGCACTGCGGCGATGGCCTGGTCGACCTTGTCGGCGAGATCGCCCATGTCGAAGGAATAGCGCAGCGCCATTCCGAAGGACGAGATCATCGCGATGGGATTGGCGAGGCCTTGGCCAGCGATATCGGGCGCCGAGCCGTGCACGGGCTCGTACAGCGCCTTGCGCTTCTTGCTCTTGACGTCGACCTCGCCGAGCGAGGCCGAGGGCAGCATGCCGAGCGAGCCGGTAAGCATCGCCGCGATGTCGGACAGCATGTCGCCGAACAGATTGTCGGTGACGATGACGTCAAACTGCTTCGGCCATTTCACCAGCATCATGCCGCCGGAATCGGCGAGCTGATGCTCGAGCGTGACGTCGGGATACTCGCGCTTGTGGACCTGCGTCATGACCTCGTTCCAGAGCACGCCGGATTTCATGACGTTGCGCTTCTCCATCGACGTCACCTTGTTCTTGCGCTTCCTGGCAAGCTCGAAGGCGACACGGCCGATGCGTTCGATCTCGTATGTGTCGTAGACCTGGGTATCGATGGCGCGCTTCTGGCCGTTGCCCAGATCGGTGATGGTCTTCGGCTCGCCGAAATAGACGCCGCCGGTGAGCTCGCGCACGATCATGATGTCGAGCCCCTCGATCGCCTCCCGCTTCAGGCTCGAAGCCTCCGCCAGCGCCGGGTAGCATACGGCAGGACGGAGATTGGCGAACAGGGCGAGATCCTTGCGCAGGCGGAGCAGGCCGGCTTCCGGACGCACCTCGTACGGCACGGCATCCCATTTCGGGCCGCCGACCGCCCCGAAGATCACGGCATCGGCGTCCTTCGCCTTGGCCATGTCGCCCTCGGAGATCGACACCTTGTGGGCGTCATAGGCCGAGCCGCCGACGAGGCCGGTGTCCGTCTCGAACTTGGCGATCCCGGCCGAATTGAGCCAGTCGATCAGCCGCTTCACCTCGCCCATCACCTCGGGGCCGATGCCATCGCCGGGAAGCAGCAGCAATTTGTGGGTCGCCATGGTCGGTCTTCCTCGCTTTCGTCATTGCCGGGCTTGTCCCGGCCATCAACGGCCTTGCTTGGGGTGCGAAGAACGTGGATGCCCGGCACAAGGCCGAGCATGACGGTGTCTCGTGAATTTCGGCCGGAGTGCTAGAGCGGCGTTGCGCGCTTGGCAAGACACCATTGCCGGGGTGCGGCTGTGCAAGCCGGACGGGGCCTGCCAAAATGTGCGGGCCGGAGTACCCCATTGCACGCCCAAGCCCCTCTCTACACGCACCCCGCGCGGCTGATCCTGACGCTGTCGCTGGCGGCGACCGTCGGGCTCGGCATCGGCCGCTTTGCCTATGCGCTGGTGCTGCCCGACATGCGGGAGGATCTCGGCTGGTCCTACTCGGCGGCGGGATTCATGAACACCATCAATGCCGTCGGCTATCTCGTCGGCGCGCTTCTGGCATCCCGCCTGATTCAGCGCATCGGTTGGGCGGCCGCCATCCGCGGCGGAACCCTCGCCTGCGTCGCTGCGCTCGCCACCTGCGCGCTATCAGGTAATTTTATCGCCTTGAGCCTGGCGCGTCTCGTGCTGGGTGTAGGCGCCGCGGCCGGATTTGTCGCCGGTGGCGCGCTGGCCGCCACCATCGCGCAGTCGCAGCCCGCGCGGGCTAATTTCCTGCTCAGCCTGTTCTATGCCGGGCCCGGCATCGGTATTCTGTCCTCAGGGCTGATCGCCCCGTTCACGCTGCAATATTTCGGACCCGGCTCCTGGTGGATCGTCTGGTGGGCGCTGACGCTGCTGTCGGCCGCAATGACGATCCCGCTGTTCCTGATCCGGATCGAGAGCAGCGTCCGCTTCTCGGAAGGCGGTCATGGCTCGTTCGCGATCCTGCCGGTGCTGATCTATCTCGCCGGCTACTTCCTGTTCGGCGCCGGCTACATCGCCTACATGACCTTCATGATCGCCTATGTGCGCGACAGCGGCGGCGGAGCCGCGGCGCAGGCAGCGTTCTGGGGCCTGATCGGTCTGTCCGCCTTCGTCACGCCCTGGGCCTGGCGCGGCGTGCTGGCGCTCGATCGCGGCGGGCTCGCCACCGCCATCATCCTCGGCACCAATGCGCTGGGCGCAGCCTTGCCGATGCTGGGACATTCGCCGGCCTGGCTCGCGGTCTCGGCCGTCGTGTTCGGCGTCGCCTTCTTCGCGGTGGTCGGCTCGACCACCGCCTTCGTGCGCTTCAACTATCCGCCCGAGGCATGGCCGACCGCGATTGCGGCGATGACGATCTCGTTCGGCCTCGGCCAGACCCTCGGGCCTATCGCGGTCGGCGCGATAACCGACGCGCTGGGAAGCTTGAGCTATGCGCTGAACGTGTCGGCGGCGCTGCTGGCGCTGGGGGCGGTAGCGGCGCTGTGCCAGCGGAAGGTGGCCTAGAAGGCGAATGGCGAATAGTGAGTGGCGAACGGGAACGGACTGGCTTCAGTGCTTCTCTATTCGCCACTCACTATTCGCCATTCGCCCTTTTAACTCCCACTGAACGAATTATACCCCTGGTCTTCCCAATAGCCGCCCTTGTAGTCGTTGGTGACTTCCATCGAGACCACGTATTTCGGGTTCTTGAAGCCGAGCTTGGTCGGCACGCGGATCTTCATCGGGAAGCCGTAGGCGCGCGGCAGAATCTCGTTGGCGTATTTGAACGTCATCTGGGTCTGCGGATGCAGCGCGCTGCGCATGTCCAAAGGCGAATTGTAGCCGTCCTTGTCGGCGCACTTGAACCAGACATATTGAGCCCGCGTGTCCGCGCCGATCAGCTTCAGGAAATCGCGCAAGGGCGTGCCGGTCCAGCTGCCGATCGCGCTCCAGCCCTCGACGCAGATGTGACGCGTGATCTGCGTGACCTGCGGCAGCGTGTAGAGCTCTTGCAGCGTCCAGGACTTCTTGTTGTCGACGAGGCCGCGCACTTCGAGCTTCCAGTCCGCGGCCGAGATGTCGGGAGCGTCGTCGAGATCGTAATAGGCGTTGAACGGAAACGGCTTGGTGATCGCGCTTTCGGGGAAGGTCGGCGCCAGCGCGTCGGGATTGAACATCCAGGCCTGCACCGCGTCATTGAACTTCGAGACCTTCGCCAGCATCGTCTCGGCCGAGGACGAATCGATCACGTCGCAACCCGTGAGCAGCGTCAGCGCGCCCAGGCTGGCGCCGCCCGCGATGAAGCGGCGCCGGGCGAGGTCGGGCATGGTCTTGATGGAATCCTTGATCAGCAGCCGCTTGTCGACGCCGGGGATCAGGAACGGACGTTTGGCCATGTTCTCCTCACATATCCATTTTGAGCATGATCTTGTCGGAAAACCGCTTCACACTTTTCCGGATCATGCTCTAGCGACCGATGATCATCGCGCGCAGACTCTTCGGCACGAGCAGCGCAAGCAAGACGTGAACGACCAGAAACGCGCAGATCGCGGCCATGCAGAAGAAGTGAACATAGCGCGCGGCCGGGTAATCGCCGAACAGCATCACGAGGTAATAGAGCTGCACGGGCTTCCATATCGCGAGGCCGGACAGCACGATCAGCACGCCGACCACGATGATGCCGGCATACAGGAGCCGCTGGACGTAATTGTAGACGGTGAGATCGTCATGCCCGAGCTTGAAGGTCAGCGCAGCCCTGACGTCTTGGAGCACGCCAGATGCCGTGATCGGCAGCAGCTTCTTGCGGAAGCGACCGGTGGCGATGCCGGTGATGAGGTAGGCGAGGCCGTTGATCATCAGCAGCCACATCGCCGCAAAATGCCAAAGCAGGCCGCCGCCGAGCCAGCCGCCGAGCGTGTATTCGCGCGGAAAGCGGAAGTCGAACAGCGGCGAGGCGTTGTAGATCTGCCAGCCCGACAGGATCATCAGGATCATGGCAAGGGCGTTGACCCAGTGCATGACCCGCACCCAGGCCGGCTGGATCACTTTGGCCGGCGTGGCCCTGACCTGCTCGTCCGCGACTGTGAGGCTCGCCATGATGGTTCCGTCCTGATCTATCCTGGAGATCGTGCGTCGGGAATTATACGCCAGACCATCCGGTTTCGTTACGCCGCTGCGGGCCATCGAATCGATGCCGCCGGGCTATTGTGGTCACAAAAAAGCGAGCCGGGCATCCCCGGCTCGCGGTCTGAAACCATCCTGTTCGGGGATGAAACAGGGTCGGGCGGTGTTACGTCGCCGGCATCAGCACGGTGTCGACCACATGGATGACGCCGTTCGACTGGTTGACGTTGGAGATCGTCACCATGGAGGTGCCGCCCTTGGCGTCGACGATCCAGACCTTGCCGTCCTGCTTCTTGACGGTCAGCTCCTCCCCCTCGGCAGTCTTCAGCTTCTGGCCGTCCTTGAGGTCGGAGGCTTCGAGCTTGCCCGGCACGACATGATAGGTGAGGATCTTGGTCAGCGTCGCCTTGTTCTCGGGCTTGACGAGATTGTCGACAGTGCCGGCCGGCAGCTTGCCGAAGGCGGCGTTGGTCGGCGCGAACACCGTGAACGGACCCTTGCCTTCCAGCGTCGGCACCAGGCCGGCCGCCTTCACCGCTGCCACGAGCGTGGTGTGATCCTTCGAATTGACCGCGTTCTGGACGATGTTCTTGGACGGGTACATCGCGGCGCCGCCGACCATGACGGTCTTCTCCTCGGCGCGCACGGGCGCGACGACGGTCGCGGTGACGGCAAGGGCGCTGAAGGCGGCGGCAGCGAGATAGGCAATGCGCTTCGACATGGAGATTCTCCCGATTGAATGTTGACCGGCGATGGCCGGGCGTTGAGCTGGGGCAACAACGGCGCCTGCGGCAGGTGAGGGTGATGCAGCAGTGCCGTCGTTGGACCGAACTACGGGAGGGTTTGCGGAGTGGTTTCGGAGAAAAATTCTTTGTGATGCGTGAAACTCTGGGAGGGGGTGTTCGTGAGCCGTCCGCCGTCATTGCGAGGAGACCTTGCGACGAAGCAATTCTGACTGTCTCTGAGGACGCCTTTCTGGATTGCTTCGCTTCGTTCGCAATGACGAGCCCACGGATACGGACCAATCAATCCCTGTTGTTCGGCGTCTGGATGAAGCCGCGATTGTGCGTCGGGCTGATCAGCAGCTCGTTGATGCAGACGCGCGCGGGCATGCTGGCGATGAACGCGATGGTGCGGCCGAGATCTTCCGGCTGCAGCATCTTCGCCTGCTCCTCCTCGCTCGGCACCACCGGCCGCAGCTTGAGGATCGGCGTCGCCACCTCGCCCGGCATCAGGCAGCAGGCGCGCAGGCCGTTGACGCATTCGTCCATGTTGAAGGAATGGGTCAGCGCCAGCACCGCATGCTTGGTCGTGGTGTAGGCCGGGCCCGGCATCTTCGAGACATGGCGGCCGGCCCAGGACGAGACGTTGATGATCACGCCGTCCTGCTGCTTGCGCATCGTCGGCAGCACCGCGTGCATGCAATAGAGCACGCCGTTGAGATTGACCTGGACGAGCTCGTCCCAGCCCGTCAGCTCCATGTCCTTCCAGCTGCGCTTGGGAATGTTGATACCGGCGTTGTTGACCAGCAGGTCGACGCGGCCGTGCCGGGCAACGATCTCATCCGCCGCCTTCTGCGCTTCGGCGGCGTCAGACACGTCCAGTGCGATCGCCTCGGCCGCGCCGCCCGCTTTCGTGATCTTCGCGACCACGGCATCCAGGGCGTCCTTGCGGCGGCCCGACACCACCACTGTCCAGCCGTCGGCAGCCAACGCCTCCGCGCCGGCCTCCCCGATCCCGCTGCCACCGCCCGTGACCCAGGCCACGCGTTTCCCGCTTTTTGACATGCAAACTGTCTCCGTTGCTTCATCGGGGCTGTTTTTGCTAATCCAGCCCTCAGTTTTGACCGGCCTATGCCGGCGAGGAATGTTGCATGAACCCAGCTGCCAACGCCAACCTGTTTTCCCGCCTGTTCGAAGGCCTGGACGATCCGGAACGGCTCGCGATCGAGACGCAGGACGGCGCTCTTATCAGCTATGGCGATCTAATCGCGCGCGCCGGGCAGATGGCGAACGTGCTGGTTGCCCGCGGCGTGAAGCCGGGCGACCGCGTCGCGGTGCAGGTGGAAAAATCCGTCGCCAACATCGTGCTGTATCTCGGCACGGTCCGCGCCGGCGCGGTCTATCTGCCGCTCAACACCGCCTATACGCTGAACGAACTCGACTATTTCATCGGCGATGCCGAGCCGTCGCTGGTGGTGTGCGATCCCACCAAGGCCGAAGGCCTCGCGCCGATCGCCGCCAAGGTGAAGGCCAGGATCGAGACGCTCGGGGCTGACGGTAAGGGCTCGCTGACGGAGGCCGCCGGCAAGGCGAGCAGCGACTTCACCACGGTGCCGCGGGCGAACGACGATCTCGCCGCGATCCTCTACACTTCGGGCACCACCGGCCGCTCCAAAGGGGCGATGCTGACGCACGACAATCTCGCCTCGAACTCGCTCTCGCTGGTCGACTACTGGCGCTTCACCGACAAGGATGTCCTGATCCACGCGCTGCCGATCTATCACACCCACGGCCTGTTCGTGGCGACCAACGTGACGCTGTTCGCGCGCGCTTCGATGATCTTCCTGCCGAAGCTCGATCCGGACCTGATCATCAAGCTGATGGCCCGCGCCACCGTGCTGATGGGCGTGCCGACCTTCTACACGCGGCTGCTGCAGAATCCCGCATTGTCGCACGAGACCACGAAGCGCATGCGGCTGTTCATTTCGGGCTCGGCGCCCCTCCTGGCCGAGACCCATCGCGAATGGTCGGCGCGTACGGGGCACGCCGTGCTCGAGCGCTACGGCATGACCGAAACCAACATGAACACGTCGAACCCGTATGACGGCGAGCGCGTGCCTGGTGCGGTCGGCTTTCCCCTGCCCGGCGTCTCCGTGCGCGTCACCGATCCCGAAACGGGGAAAGAGCTGCCGCGCGAGGAGATCGGCATGATCGAGGTGAAGGGGCCGAACGTCTTCAAGGGCTATTGGCGCATGCCGGAGAAGACCAAGTCCGAATTCCGCCCCGACGGCTTCTTCATCACTGGCGATCTCGGCAAGATCGACGCCAAAGGCTACGTCCACATCCTCGGCCGCGGCAAGGATCTCGTCATATCCGGCGGCTTCAACGTCTACCCCAAGGAGATCGAAAGCGAGATCGATGCCATGCCCGGCGTGGTCGAATCCGCCGTGATCGGCGTGCCGCACGCCGATTTCGGCGAAGGCGTCACGGCGGTGCTGGTACGCCAGCCTGGCGCGAGCATCGACGAAGCGGCTGTCCTGAAGGGACTGGACGGACGCCTCGCGAAATTCAAGATGCCCAAGCGGGTCTTCGTCGTGGACGAGCTGCCGCGGAATACGATGGGCAAGGTGCAGAAGAATATTTTGCGCGAGACGTACAAGGATATCTACGCGAAGAAATAGGGGCAAATGCTCCAGGGCTGGGGGAGATGCATGAAGCGGGAGCAGGCTGTCCGGATCAACGATCACCTTCTTGACGCCTGCGCGGCACTGGATCGCGCCGGAATGGCCATCGCTGGGCTTGCCAAAGCCGAGCGGATCGAGCTCGAAGATTGGCTTGAGGAAGTCGTCGCCGCCTTGGAGGACGAACTGCTCCAGCCAATCTACGATCAGTACCCGGATCTGGAGCCGCCAAAATCCGATCGAGAGCCGCTAAGATATGTCTGCGAACTCACGTGGGATGAGGTGCAACTCCCGGCGTCGATGACCGAAGCGCAACTCGACGAGATTATTTTCTCGGTCATGAAGCCGACCTGGCGGAAAACGGCGATGATGGTTACCTATGTGTTGGATCGCTGCAAAGAGCTTGGATTGCAGATTGAAGGCGAAGTGATTGCTGCGCGATTGAAGGTGCTTTCCGATTCCGATCGCATCGAAGGCATTGGCAATATCCAATCGTGGCTCCACAGCGAAGTGCGATTGAAGGACTAGTTCGTAGAGGATGGGTTACGCTCCGCTAACCCCCAGACAACGCCGGCGCTCGCTGCCCCCCTCACAGCCCGCCCACCAGGCTCATCACGAACCTGCTGCCGACGATCAGCAGATAACACCCGAACGCCATCTCCAGCGTGCGCTTCGACATCGCATGCGCGGCTTTCACACCGAGCGGCGCGGTGACGAGGCTCATCGGCATCACCAGCACGGTGCCGATCAGCGAGACGTAGCCGAGCGCGAACGGGGCTTGCAGCGCCGCGACTCCGGGATAGGTCGCCGCCGCCGGCCAGCCGGCGTAGATGTAGCCGAGAGCGCCGGGGATCGAGATCAGCACGGCGAGCGCCGAGGAGGTCGCGACCGCCTGATGGATCGGACGGCCGTAGAAGGTCATCAGCAGGTTCGAGAACAGCCCGCCGCCGATGCCCATCAGTGTGGAGAGGAGGCCGACGCAGACGCCGTAGAGGCGCATCAACGGGCCCTTCGGCAGATCGTCGCCGAGCTT
This sequence comes from Bradyrhizobium sp., assembly GCA_035575945.1. Taxonomy (GTDB): domain Bacteria; phylum Pseudomonadota; class Alphaproteobacteria; order Rhizobiales; family Xanthobacteraceae; genus Bradyrhizobium. The sequence continues at coordinate 693,192 of DATLXF010000017.1, forward strand.
CCAGGTGTCGCGGGCGAAGAGCAGCCGGACGGCGGCGGACCAGGCGACGGCGACGAACACGATCTTGAACAGCCGCTCCGGCGCGTAGCGCGCAACGACGCTGCCCGCGACGACGCCGATCAGGATCGGCAGCCACCAGACGCGGAGGATCGCCGTGTCGACGGCGCCGCGCTTGTAATGCGCGTGAAACGAACGGATCGAGGTCGGGACGATGACCGCGAGCGAGGTGCCGACGCAGAGCGGCATCCGTAACTCCAGCGGTACGCCCGCAAGGCGGAAGCATTCGTAGAACACCGGCACGAGGATGGCGCCGCCCCCGATGCCGAACACGCCGGCCAGAAATCCGGAGAGCGCGCCCGTTGCGATCAGCAACAACGCGAGCTCGACGATCTCCTTGATATCGAGACCTGCGACCACCCCTGACCTGCCCCGGCACGCGGCCGCACCGCGCGATACGCGTTAGGTGCTGGTCGCGCCGGGCAGCTGTAGGCGATCCAATCGGGCCGGTCGACACCTCAACGTGCCTGGCCGGGGTGGAATGCAGGACGCGCATATCCGTCTGCGAAGCGGAAATCCTTGCTCATGACGAAGCTGCGGGATGGCTCGGCCGGCCGGTTTAGCCGTCGGCATCGTGCACCCGCTGGTCGGGACGCCGAGAGCCTGGAGTTCACTTAGAGGCGTTCCAATAATGATTTCAACGCGCCGGACGCCATCCTCGAAGTAATGAACAAATATTCGTTTCTTTCTTGGCGGACCGCAGCGCTGGTATACCAAGGGGCCGATTGGCCTTGGTTCATCAAGGCCATAGAGCTGAACCGCCGTTCGATTTATGGCGATTTGGTGATTGCGCAGGCCAGATCGACTTCGTAAATAGAGCCAACCTTTCGCGATCCCCCGCGCGCCCCCCTGCTGGGCCGCAACAAACATCAAAAGCCGCCCATGACCGCACGGATCGAACGACCGCTTTCGCCACACATTCAAACCTATCGCTGGACTCTGACGATGGCCCTCTCCATCGTCCATCGTGCCACCGGTATCGCCCTTTATGTCGGAACCCTGCTGCTGGTCTGGTGGCTGGTCGCTGCGGCCTCCGGCCCGACCGCCTATGCGCATGTCCAGGCCTTCTCCAGCAGCATCATCGGCCGGCTGATCGTGTTCGGCTACACCTGGGCCCTGATGCACCACATGCTCAGTGGCATCAGGCATTTCGTCTGGGATCTCGGCTATGGCTTCAAGGCCAACGAACGCGAAGCGCTGACCTGGGGCGCCCTGATCGGCGGAATAGCGCTGACGGTGCTGATCTGGATCATCGCCTATGCGAACGGAGGCGGCCGATGAGCTTCGACGAGTCCCACGGTTCTCCGGCGCGCCCCTCGATGCGCACCCCTCTCGGCCGCGTCCGCAATCTCGGCGCCGCGCACTCCGGCACGTCCGATTTTTGGCGCCAACGCATCACCGGCGTTGCGATGACGCTGCTGATAATCCCGGCCCTGGTGATCATCATCATGCTGCTCGGCCGCAACCAGGTCTATGCCGCGCAGACCCTGAGCTCCATTCCGGTTGCCGTGATCCTGCTTCTCTTCATCTTCGCCAGCGCCTGGCACATGAAGATTGGCATGCAGGTGGTGATCGAGGACTACGTCCATAACGAGAAGCTCAAGCTCACCGCGATCATGCTCAACAATTTCTTCTCGGTCGCCGTCGCACTCGCCTCGACCTACGCGATCCTGAAACTGTCCTCCGGAGTGTAACCCATGGCCAACACAACGAATGGCTCGGGCAACGGCGCTCCCGCCACCAACGGAAAAGCCTACCCGATCGAAGACCACACCTATGACGTCGTCGTGGTCGGCGCCGGCGGCGCGGGCCTTCGCGCCGTGGTCGGCTGCAGCGAAGCGGGCCTGCGCACGGCTTGCATCACCAAGGTATTCCCTACACGCTCGCACACGGTGGCGGCGCAGGGCGGCATCTCGGCCTCGCTCGGCAACATGCACAAGGACGACTGGCGCTGGCACATGTACGACACCGTGAAGGGGTCGGACTGGCTCGGGGACCAGGACGCGATCGAATACATGGTGCGCAATGCGCCGGATGCGGTCTACGAGCTCGAGCATTGGGGCGTGCCGTTCTCGCGCACCGAGGACGGCAAGATTTACCAGCGTCCGTTCGGCGGCATGACCACCGAGTTCGGCAAGGCCCAGGCGCAGCGCACCTGCGCCGCCGCCGACCGTACCGGTCACGCCATGCTGCACACGATGTACGGCCAGTCGCTGCGCCACGCGGCCGAGTTCTTCATCGAGTTCTTCGCAATCGACCTGATCATGGACGACCAGGGCACCTGCCGCGGCGTCATCGCGCTCAAGCTCGACGACGGCACGCTGCACCGCTTCCGCGCCCAGACCACGATCCTGGCGACCGGCGGCTACGGCCGCGCCTACGCTTCCTGCACCTCGGCGCACACCTGCACCGGCGACGGCGGCGGCATGGTGCTGCGCGCCGGCCTGCCGATGCAGGACATGGAGTTCGTGCAGTTCCACCCGACCGGCATCTACGGCTCGGGCTGTCTCGTCACCGAGGGCGCGCGCGGCGAGGGCGGCTATCTCGTCAATGCCGAGGGCGAGCGCTTCATGGAGCGCTATGCGCCGTCGGCCAAGGACCTCGCCTCGCGCGACGTCGTCTCGCGCGCGATGACCATCGAGATCCGCGAAGGACGCGGCGTCGGCAAGAGGAAGGACCACATCTTCCTGCACCTCGACCATCTCGATCCGGCCGTGCTGGCCGAGCGGCTGCCGGGCATCTCCGAATCGGCGAGGATCTTCGCCAATGTCGACGTGACCCGCGAACCGATCCCGATCGTTCCGACGGTGCACTACAACATGGGCGGCATCCCCACGAACTACCACGGCGAGGTGCTGACCAAGAAGGACGGCGACGACAACGCGGTGATCCCCGGCCTGATGGCGATCGGCGAAGCCGCCTGCGTCTCCGTGCACGGCGCCAATCGCCTCGGTTCCAACTCGCTGATCGACCTCGTCGTGTTCGGCCGCGCTGCTGCGCTGCGCCTCGCCGAGAAGCTGACGCCGAACGGCAAGCAGCCGGAACTGCCGGCGAACTCGGCCGAGATGGCGCTCGGCCGCCTCGACCATTACCGCTACGCCTCCGGCGGCACGCCGACCGCGAAGCTGCGCGAAGGCATGCAGAACGTGATGCAGACCAATTGCGCGGTCTTCCGCACCGGCGAGGTCCTGAGCGAAGGCCAGAACCTGATCGCGAAGGTTCACAGCGGCATCAGCGACATCGGCGTGTCCGATCGCTCGCTGGTCTGGAATTCCGATCTCGTCGAGACGCTCGAATTCGACAATCTGATCTCGCAGGCGGTGGTGACGATGAACTCGGCCGCCAACCGCACCGAGAGCCGCGGCGCCCATGCGCGCGAGGACTTTTCCGAGCGCGACGACAAGAACTGGATGAAGCACACGCTGGCCTGGCTGGACGATGCCGGCAAGGTCAGGATCGAGTATCGTCCGGTTCACAACTACACCATGACCAACGACGTGCAGTACATCCCGCCGAAGGCGCGCGTGTATTGAGCGAACATTAGCCGTCATTCCGGGATGGTCCGAAGGGATCGCGAAGCGACTCTGAGGACCAGAGCCGGAATCTCGAGATTCCAGTTCGATGCTGCGCATCGCCCCGGAATGACGAAAGGTTAGAGCAATGGTTGAATTCGCACTTCCCAAGAACTCCAAGATATCAGGCGGCAAAACCTGGCCGAAGCCCGCGGGCGCGACAGAGGTTCGCGAGTTCAAGGTCTATCGCTGGAATCCGGACGACGGCAAGAATCCGAGCGTCGACACCTATTACGTCGACACCAATGATTGCGGTCCGATGGTGCTGGACGGCCTGATCTGGATCAAGAACCACATCGACCCGTCGCTGACCTTCCGCCGCTCCTGTCGTGAAGGCGTCTGCGGCTCCTGCGCCATGAACATCGACGGCCAGAACACGCTGGCCTGCACCAAGTCGATGCACGAGGTGAAGGACGGCGCGGTCAAGGTCAACCCGCTGCCGCACCAGCCGGTGGTGAAGGACCTCGTCCCCGACCTCACCAATTTCTACGCGCAATACGCTTCCGTCGAGCCGTGGCTGAAGACGACCTCGCCGACGCCGCAGAAGGAATGGCGCCAGAGCCACGAGGACCGCGAGAAGCTCGACGGCCTCTACGAGTGCATCCTCTGCGCCTGCTGCTCGACCTCCTGCCCGAGCTATTGGTGGAACAGCGAGCGCTATCTCGGCCCCGCCGCGCTGCTCCAGGCCAACCGCTGGGTATCGGACTCGCGCGACGAGGCCACCGGCGAACGCCTCGACAATCTCGAGGATCCGTTCCGGCTCTATCGCTGCCACACTATCATGAACTGCGCCAAGGCGTGCCCGAAGGGCCTGAACCCGGCGGAAGCCATCGCCGAGCTCAAGCTCAAGATGGTCGAGCGCCAGATCTGAGGAGTCGCATTGCGTGACACCTTGCGAGGTGTCACGCAATGCCTTGCCGACTATTGCGCTTGTTGTCCAATCTGACTTGCGCGCTTGCCATCGAAGCCCCGGGCTCGGCTGCCCGGCGCAGTTGGCGGTCGGTTACGCGCAGCTTGATCTCGTCCGAAGCAAGCGCGGCGAGACTGGCGAGGATCTGCTTCTGGGTGTCGTCGAGCGTGCGGGGACGGGTGTCGATCACGCAGAGTGACCCGAGCGTGAAGCCGTCGGGATCCATCACCGGGCATCCAGCGTAGAACCGAAATCCCAGTTCCCCGGACACGGCCGGATTCTCGGCGAAGCGCGGGTCGGTCGCGAGGTTCTCGGCCACCATGATATCGTGCTGCAGAATGGTGTAATTGCAGAACGCCCAGCCGCGCGGCGTATCGACCAGGTCGAGACCGTAGCGCGACTTGAACCATTGGCGGGTCGGGGTGAGCAGCGTCAGCAGTGCGACGGGAGCGTCGAGGCTGCGTGCCGCCAGCCAGGTCAGACGATCGAAGGCATCCTCCGGCGGCGTATCGACGAGGCCGGAACGTTCGAGCGCCACGAGGCGCTGGCCCTCATTGGCCGGAAACGGAAAAGATGGCGGCGTCTCGAACGGAAGGGGAGGCTCGACGGCGCCCCGGATCGCGGCCTCGACCGCCTCGGGGAGTGCGGACAATCCCTCGATGAACCGGGTTGTCCCGCTGTCGACCGCCGAGCGGCCGACAACCAGGATCTGGGTGCTTCCGAGAGCTGGATCAGAGCGCAAGCTCTCCAGCAGGGCCAACCTGCCGGCATTCGATGGTTCGGCTTCGATGACAATTGCCGCCGGTAGCCGGGAGCCGATCGCAAGCAGCGCCGCATAGACGTCTGTGTAGCGCTCGACGACGCAGTATTCGACGTTCGCGAGCGCCGCTGCGTAGTCCTCGACGCGTTCGGCACTCGCAAGCACGATCACCCGTGCAGAAGCCGTCATCCGCTGTGCCGGGCCGGTGATCTGCGCGAGCACGTCACGCCGGTAGACGCGTCGGTGCCCCCCCGGAGTTTTCCAGGAGGGGATTGTCCCGCCTTCGATCAGAAGCTGCGCCGTGCGGATCGAGACCCCCAAAATCTTGGCAGCCTCCGCCGTCGTCAGGATGTCCTTGTCCATCGAGCCCATTCTTTGCCCCCGGCCCGCCGGCCGTGCCTGTCCCCGCCTCACAATGTCGTGCTTCCGCGCCCGTTGACAAGGGGCGCGGCGGCCTATTTTGATAGATTTGATGATAGTGATAGATTTGATAAATCTGATAGGTTGGCTGCGCGCTGTTTCGCAGATGCGCGCCGCCAATCCCTTCGGAAGGAGCAAGCGCCCGCCTGACTGCCCAGATCCCACTCCCCACCACGAAACCAAGCCGCCGTCCAAGCAAAAGCGAACCTGCGTGTCGGTCAAGCAGCCCCCGGCACGTCAGCTGCGGGAGCGACGCAACCCGTGACCCGCCCGTTCCGGCCAGCGTGCGGCCGTCGACCCTCTCTCCCTCCCCCCGCGTCCGCCGGAGATCATTCCGGCCGCGCGCAACTGCCTGGAGCCATCTCATGAACGACGTCCTGCCCTCCGATCTTCCGGAGTTTACCGATCGCGCTTTTGCCAACCAGCGCCAGCTCAACGAGACCTTGCGCGGCACCTACGACTTCATCGTCTGTGGCGCCGGCAGCTCGGGCTCTGTGGTTGCCCGCCGCCTCGCCGAAAACCCCTCTGTTACAGTCCTCTTGATCGAAGCGGGAGGGAGCGACGAGGTGCCGACCGTCATGGACCCGGCGGCGTGGCCAGGTAATCTCGGCAGTCCGACCGACTGGGGCTTTGTCGCCGAGCCCAACCCGCATCTGAACGGTCGCGCGCTTCCGATGTCGATGGGCAAGGTCGTCGGCGGCGGGTCGAGCATCAACGTCATGCTGTGGGCGCGCGGTCACCGCACCGACTGGGACTTCTTCGCGGAGGAAGCAGGCGATCAATCCTGGGGCTACGATGCGGTCTCGAAGATCTTCAGGGAGATCGAGAATTGGCAGGGCACGCCCGATCCGCGCCATCGCGGTACAGGGGGCCCCGTCTTCGTGCAGCCGTCACCGGATCCCGGGCCGGCTGCATTGGCGATGCTGGCTGCAGCGAAGGAGATCGGAATCCCAACCTTTGACAGCCCCAATGGCGAGATGATGGAGGGCGAAGGAGGCTGCGCCATCACGGACATCCTCGTCCGGAATGGCAGGCGGAACTCCATCTTCCGCGCCTATACCCATCCTTTCCTCGATCGGCCCAATCTCACGCTGCTGACCGGAACGCAGGTCTCCCGCATCCTGCTCGAGCACGGGAAAGCCGTCGGCGTCGAGGCCGTCCGTGACGGCCGGACATTGCGGATCAACGCATCCCGAGAGGTCGTGCTTGCGCTCGGGGCGATCCAGACGCCGTCCGTGCTGATGCGCTCGGGCATCGGCGAAGAAAACGAGCTTCGGACGCTTGATATTCCTGTGGTGCAGTACCTGCCCGGCGTCGGCCAGAATCTGCAGGATCACGTCTCGTTCGGATGCATTTGGGAGTACCGCGAACCAATCGCGCCGCGTAACACCGGCAACGGGGCGACGCTCTACTGGAAATCTGATTCAGCACTCAGGACTCCCGATCTGCTGTTCTGCCAGGTCGAGTTTCCGGTGCCGAGCCCCGAGACGGCGGGCCGGGCTCCAGCCCATGGCTGGACGATGTTCGCCGGCCTCGCCTTGCCGAAGAGCCGGGGCAGGGTGAGGCTCCGAAACGCCGAACCGCTCGCGACGCCGCGGATCGAAGCCAACATGCTGTCGCATCCCGACGACGTGAACACGGCGATCGCCTGCGTCGATGTCTGCCGTGCGCTCGGCAATACCCGCGCCTTCGCGCCGCTGGTGGCGCGCGAGTCGATGCCCGGACCTCTCGGCCGCACCGAGATGGAACGCTTCGTGCGCGAGTCTGCGGTGACCTATTGGCACCAGACATGCTCGGCCAAGATGGGACGCGACGCGATGTCCGTGGTCGACGGCAAGCTCAAGGTCTACGGCATCGACCGGCTTCGCATCGCCGACGGTTCTGTGATGCCGCGGATCACCACGGGGAACACGATGGCTCCCTGCGTGATCATCGGAGAGAAGGCAGCCCGTGCGATACGGGACGAGCACGGTCTCTGACCGCCGCTCTCGAGCAGCAGCCCGAGTAATGACCCATGTCACCTGCCCTCGGAGGGCGGGACACCGGGCGACACGACGCGGGGCTGCAGATTATGCCCCGCGCGTGATCCTGTAATGATACAATCAGCGGTTACCGTGATAATCGGCTTCCTTCCTTGCGCGGAATTCAGTTAAGCTGCGATCAGGGAGCGACCGTGCAGAGGGCGCAACGCAATTCGCTAAGGCTTTTGCAGTGGATGATGGCGGCATCCCTGGCGCTGCCGGTTGCGCTGTTCGTCATTGCCGCCGCGATCTCCTACACGTCAACCAACGCTATCGCCGACCGCGAGATCGAGCGCACGGTCGATGTCGCGCATGAGCATGCGCTCAAGGTGTTCGAGACCATCGACCGCAGTCTTGCCGAGCTCAACGAGGTCGTGCGCGGGCTCTCCAACGACATCATCCGCGCCCGGGAACCGGAGTTGCATCGCCGCCTGAAGCGGTTGAGCGACACGCTACCGCAGCTCAAATCGGCTTGGATCTTTGACCCGGAGGGAAAGGCGCTGGTCAATAGCCTCGCCTCGCCGCCGCCGGACCTCGGCTTTGCCGATCGCGATTACTTCTATGCCCATATCGACCAACGCATCGGCACTTTCATCGGCACCGCCCTGACGCCGCGTCCGCCCTACCAGGGAGCCCGCTTCTTCGGCGTCAGCCGCCGCCGCGAGTCCGACGACGGCGGTTTCATCGGCGTGATCCAGGCCTCGGTGCTGCCGGAATATTTCGAGAGCTTTTACGCCAGGATCGGATCCGATCCCGGCACCTTCTTTGCGATGGCACGTACCGATGGCGCGATGCTCGCGCATTTTCCCCGGCTCGACCGCGATTTCCGGATCGATCCGGCCGGACCGGTGGGTCAAAAAATCGCGGCTCAACCCCAGCACGGCCTCATCTCCGTCGTCTGGCCCTCGGACGGGATCGAGCGTCGCATCGGTTACCGGCGCGTCGCCGAATATCCGATCTATGTCAGCGCCGGGCTCGAGACCTCGGCGATCCGCGAGCGCTGGCTCGCCACCATCGGCCAGCATCTGGTGTTCGGCGTTCCCGCGACCGCGCTGTTGTTCCTGCTGCTGGCATTCGCCTTGCGGCGCACCCGGCACCTTCAGGCCGAAGCTGCAAAGCGGCGCGAGGTCGAGGAGGCGCTCAAGCACAGTCAGCGTCTGGAAGCGCTCGGGCAACTCACCGGCGGCGTCGCGCACGACTTCAACAACCTCCTGACGGTGATCCGCGCTTCGGTCGACCTCTTGAACCGTCCGCAGCTGACGGAGGAGCGGCGGCAGCGCTACATCACTGCCATTGCGGACTCGGTGGCACGTGCGGCCAGGCTGACCTCGCAGCTACTGGCCTTTGCGCGCCGCCAGACGCTGAAACCCGAGGTGTTCGACGTCGGCGCGCGGGTGCAGTCGCTGCACGACATGCTCGCCACGCTGCTGGGCCCCGCGATCGAGATCGTCATGCAGCTGCCGTCCGTGCCGTGCCGCGTCAACGCCGATGTCAGCCAGTTCGAGACGGCGCTGATCAACATGGCAACCAATGCGCGCGACGCGATGCAGGGCAAAGGCCGGATCGTTCTCAAGGTCGAGGCGACCGCGATCGTTGCGGACGCGCCGGCAGCACGCCCGGCCGGCGTGACCGCGGCAAGCGACGGCTTCGTCCGCGTGACCGTCAGTGACACCGGCATCGGCATTCCCGCCGCGCGACTCGGGCGCATCTTCGAGCCGTTCTTCACCACCAAGCAGGTCGGCCAGGGCACCGGTCTCGGCCTGTCCCAGGTGTTCGGCTTCGCCCGGCAGTCTGGCGGCGAGGTGACAGTGACGAGCGAGGTGGGGCAGGGTAGCACCTTCTCGCTGTATCTGCCGCGCGTGCCGCCGGACCTGCTGCCACAGCGCCAGGCGCCGAACACGGCGCCGGCGGCGGCCGGTAGCGGCATGTCGGTGCTGGTGGTCGAGGACAATATCGAACTTGCCAATTTCGCTGCCGACGGCCTCACTGAACTCGGCTACAGCATCACGCTGGTCGACAATGCGGCCGACGCGCTCGCCGAGCTCGTCTTGGACGTCGACCGCTTCGACGTCGTGTTCACCGACGTGGTGATGCCCGGCATGACCGGGCTGGAACTGGCCCGCGCGATCCGCGACCGCGGCATCGATGTGCCCGTCGTGCTGACCACCGGCTACAGCCAGGCCCTGTCACAGGAGGGCGCGGGCGGCTTCGATCTCGTGCAGAAGCCTTATTCGATCGAGGAGCTGTCACGTGTCCTGCACCGGACTGCGCGGCTGCGGCGCGTGCGCGACGGCGCCGCCGAATAGACGCCTTCCCCGATGTCATGCTGGAGCCCCGCCAGCGCAGCGCCAAAGGCTCGTCAGCGGCTCGTGCGTCAGCTCCTCCCTGTGCCTGCAGGGACGACACCTTGATCGCGTGTTGCTTCGCGTCCGACACTGAAATTGTGGCGCTCCTCAAAACCGGCTATGCATGCGCCTGCAACGAGGACCTGCTGTTTGACGTCCGACAAGACCCTATCGTCCGCGCCGTTCGGCGCGTTTGTGCCGAATGCGGCGCAGGCTGCGATCATTCGCCTCGCTCAACGGTCGGGGCTGAAGCGCGGCGCATTCCGGCCGTGGATGTCGCGGCTCGTAAACCTGCTGCGCGGCGGTCCTGTCGACGTGCAATATCAGGGCGCCTCGTTCCGCCTCTATCACCAAGGCAGCGCGACAGAGCGCGGCGCGCTGTTCAATCCCGACTACAATCTCAACGAGCTCGATTTCCTGCGCCGGCATACGCCCGAAGGCGGCGTTTTCGTCGACGTCGGCGCCAATGTCGGCACCTTTGCGTTGGTGATGGCTGGGCGGGTCGGGCCATCAGGCAAGGTGGTCGCGATCGAGCCGCACCCGCTGACGTTCGCGCGGCTCTCCTTCAACCATGCTGCATCGAGATCTGCGCATGTGCGCCTAGTGCAGGCCGCGGCCGGCGACCGCGACGGCGAGCTGATGATCGAGAGCGGCGGCGGCAATCTCGGCGCAACCCACGTCGTCACCGGCAGCGCCGGCACTGACGCGATCAGAGTCCCATCGCTGCGACTGACGCGTATCCTCGACGAGTCCGACGTCACGCAGGTTGATTCGCTCAAGATCGACGTCGAAGGCTTCGAAGATCGCGTCCTGATCGGCTTCTTCCGCGACGCGCCGCCATCGATGTGGCCGCGCGCGGTGGTGATCGAGCACCTGTCACGAAGCGAATGGCAGCAGGATTGCATCGCCGACCTGGTCGCGCGTGGCTATGCGGTTGCGCGCAAGACGCGGAGCAACACGTTCCTGTCGCGCTGACGCGAACGAAATACGGAGGTTTTGATGATCGACCATCTGGGTATCTCGGTCTCGGACTACGAGCGCGCGAAAGCGTTCTACACCAAGGCGCTGGCGCCGCTCGGCTACGGCCTGATCATGGAAGTGACGGCCGAGCAGACGGGTCACGCCGCGGCCGCAGGTTTCGGCGCCGACGGCAAGCCGGACTTCTGGTTCGGCGCGGAGGGCGCCATGAACAAGCCGGTGCACATCGCGATCGCAGCCAGGGACCGAGCCACGGTGGATGCCTTCTACCAGGCGGCGATGGCGGCCGGCGGCCGCGACAACGGTCCGCCCGGCATTCGCCCGCATTATCACGCGAATTATTACGGCGCCTTCGTGCTCGACCCTGACGGCCACAATATCGAGGCCGTCTGCCACGCGCCGGAATGAGGGATTGCGGGCGGGAACATCGTTCCAGGCAGGCCGTTATCGTCGCTTGCAACAGGAGCACGACATGGCCAACGACAATGCCGCGGATGTCGACCGCGTCTGGGATCTGATGAAGAAGATCGTTTTCGCGATGCTGGTGACGCGCGACGGCGACAAGCTGCGCGCGCGGCCGATGAGCGCCTATCTCGATCGCGACGCGAACTCGATTTTCTTTCTGACCGATGCACGCAATCACAAGGACGAGGAGATCGCGCGCGATCCGTCGATCAACCTGTCGTTCGCGGACGCCGGCAGCCAGAAATACGTCTCATTGACGGGCACCGCCGTCATCTCCAACGATCGTACCAAGATCAAGGAGCTGTTCTCGACGCCGGCCAAGGCATGGTGGGACTCTCCAGAAGATCCCAACATTCGCTTGCTCAAGATTACGCCCGACGACGCCGAGTTCTGGGATTCGCCGGGGACTGTGATCTCCTACGTTAAGATGGCTGCCGCGGCGGTCACGAACACGCGGCCCGATCTCGGCGAAAACCGTAAGGTCTCTATGTAATGCCGATCGAACCTCCCGAGATTCCACCATCAACGCCGGGGACCCCGACCGAGCCTCCGCCGGGCGTTCCGCCCGGCAATCCGCAGCCAGAGATCATGCCGCCGGTTCGCGAGCCAGGCGAATCGCCGCGTCCCGAGGAATTGCCGGGGCGCATGCCTGAGGAGGTCCCCTCGCGTGGACCGAATCGGCCGCTCACACCGAACCCTGCAACGGACGTGAGTCCGACGCGGGCTATGCTCGAGGCTGACTTGTGGCGTGTCAGGCGATTGCAAGCTGCGGCTGAATGCGCAATGAACGTCGTCATAGCGAGCCGATTTCCGTGAACAAATAAATCGGGCCACGATCACATCGCCCGCCACAATGCGGCCTAACGCGTAACCGTTCATCGCGACACTTCGTCAAAGAACCTTCCGGGGAAGTTCACCACATGACCAACCTTCGTTTCGTGCTGCTTGCGACGACGGCTCTGACCGCGATGCAATTGGCCATCACCGCATCGCATGCGCAAGACGCTTCGCCGTTCGTCGTCGCTCAGGCCCAGCCGCAAGACTCGGGCCCTGACGGAAGACCGAAGCAGCCGCCGAAGGCTCCGCCGGCGGCCGCGCCGTCCGCAGCACCCGCGCGCCCGGCGGCTCCGCCGCCTGCGGCCGCACCGCCCCAGGCGCCTCCTGCAGCTCCT
>DATLXF010000018.1:0-5245 GCA_035575945.1 Bradyrhizobium sp.
GCGAGATGCCCGAATTCTTCCAGGGGACGAAAGCAACAGGCGGGGGAGCTGGAGGCGGAGCAGGTCTCAAGTCTGCCGGATCCGGCACTTCGCGGAAATGGGACGCGGAAGCAGTGATCGCCAACCCGCTCGGCGCTCTTCAGGCCGCGAACGAAGAAGCCGCAGCGTAAAAAGGAGATTCGACAATGGCAGGAAAATCAACACCGGCACCGAAGTCACCAGCAGCACCCGCTCAGCCCGCGCGCGGACCGGCGGCACAGCCAACGATTCCCGTCAAGCGAGTGCCGGGTAACGAAGCTCCGGGCTCGGGCTCGAGAGTCACGACAACGACCACGATCGACGACATTCCCGTCGAGCGCGTTCCGGCGTAGTGTAGCAGGCAGTCCCGGGGCCACGCTCCGGACAAATGAAGTGGTGGCCCACGGCCACCGATGACGGACGGGCGCATTACGACGCGCCGCGGAGCCACGCTCCGCTGACTGGGCTGCCGCGCCACGCGCGGGGCCGGGGTGCCGAGGATTCGGCGTGTGATTGAACCGCGTTAGAGTCCCCGTCGGCGCACTTCTCTGACGGTGGATCAACCACAACTCCAGAGAAGAGTCCATGCCACTTACACTCATCGAGGCGGCGAAGCTCTCCGCCAATAATGGCGAGACCAAGAGAGCGGCCGTCATTACGATGTTCGCACGCGAGAGCTCGATCCTGGCGGCTCTGCCGATGCAGGACATCCAGGGCAACGCCTACGGATACAACCGCGAGGGCTCCCTCCCCGGTGTCGCCTTCCGCGGAATAAACGAAGCGTACCTCGAATCCGCCGGCGTCATCAACCCGCTCGTCGAAGCGCTCAAGATCGGCGGTGGCGACTTGGATGTCGATGTCGCTATCACGAAGACGCAGGGAGAGCAGGTGCGCGGTGTCCACGAGCAGATGAAGGTGAAGGCGCTCGCCGCCGAAATCACCCGCGTCATCATCAAGGGTGACTCGACCTCCAACCCGCGCGAATTCGACGGTCTTCAGACCCGCATCACGGGCACGCAGCTGATCCCGGCCGGCGCGACCGCCGGTGGCGACGCGCTCTCGCTCTCCGTACTCGATCAGGCGATCGATCAGACCACGAACCCCACCCACATCATCGCGACCAAGGCGATCCGTCGCCTCATCAACACCGCGAGCCGGACAACCGCCGTCGGCGGATTCATCGTGATGAACAAGGACGACTTCGGGCGGCCGCTCTACCAGTACAACGGCCTCCCGATCCTCGTGCCCTACGAGGACAACGGCGGCACCGAGCCGATGGGCTACAACGAAGCTAACCCCGGCGGCGGTGCAGCGGTCGGCACCTCGATCTACGTGGTCGGCTTCGGCCCCGGACTCGTGGCCGGCATTCAGAACGGAATCATGGAAGTGCGGGACCTGGGCGAGCTGCAGACGCAGCCCGTCAAGCGCACCCGCGTGGAGTGGCTGATCGGTATGGCGGTCGAGCACGGCAGGGCCGCGACCCGCATCTGGGGCGTGAAGAACGCCGCTGTCGTCGCGTAACCTCGAACCCCTTACTCGGTAACCCAACATGGCTAGAAATTCGCGGGACTTTACATACGACAACGCCACGCTCCTGAAGGATGCGGGCGCTGTCGCGGCGGACGCCGCAGGCACCGTGCTTGCCGCCGTCAAGGTCGTCACCCTGGGCGCAGGGCGGGCCGATGCCCGCATGATCGTGGATGTGTCGGCGATAGTTGTCGGCGCGGACAACCGCTACGACATCCAGCTCCAGTTCTCCAACTCTCCCACCTTCGCCTCCGGCGTGATCGGCGGCGCCTCACTCTCGCTCGGCAACGCGGCCGTGCTGCCCGGCGAGTCGGCTACGTCGGTCATCGGCCGGTACGAAGCGGCCTTCACGAACGAGATCAACGGCACGCTCTACAGCTACTGCCGCGTCTACACCAACGTTTCGGGCACAACGCCCTCGATCAACTACACCGCCTACCTCGTCACCAGGTAACCGACAATGGCAACCAGAAAAGAGGCATCAGGTGCCGCGGCGAGAAAGAGCGCTGACTCGACCGATCAGGCGAACAAGGAAGCGAAGGAGGCGATGGATGCCGCGCCCGTGATCGGCGGCATCCAGGGTCTCCACAAGCGGAACCCTGAGGCACCGTTCTCCACGGTCCAGCTCGTCGGACCGCAGGCGGCACCTCCGTCACAGATGGTGAAGGTGAAAGAGCTGAAGACGGGGCGGGTGTTCGCGGCATGGCCGGTCGATGCGCGCGAGCTCGTCACGCACCCGAATCAGGAGCACGTCTACGCGAAGGCGGAAGACGAGATGACCAACCGTGCCGGGCAGACGCTGATGGGCGTCGGCACGCCGGCCGTCGCTCCCAAGGATTCGACCGCGCCTGTTGGCGTGGATCCGGTTCCGGCCGAGCCCGCGCCGAGAGCCTGGGCGCCCGATGCAGCGTCCACCAAGGCGCAGCTCGAGGACAAGTCGAAGTCTGACCTGCAGGATCTCGCGAAGAGGTCCGGCGTCAACCCCGACCAGCCGAAGGCGCAGCTGGTGGAGCAGCTCCAGTCACACGTCACCGCCGGCACCGTGATGCTCGGCGGACCGAAGACACTTTCGGGTGCGGCACCGAACACGTCTCCGAAGGTCGGGGCGTGATTCGGTGGATTCCATTGGGGCTGCAGCGAGTGCTGCCACAATAGCTCCAGTTGAGCGGCTCCGGTCCATGTCGCTCGTGGACCTGGAGTCGCTCGCAAAGCGTGCGCGGATCGAGGTGAAGGTGGCGGGCAAATATGCGCTCGTCGACGCCTTGCTTCCGCATGTCGAAGCGGGAACGGTGAGCGTGGAGGGATGGACTCCCTTCACGCTTCCCAACCCACAGTTTCCGAACGCCGCGGAGAAAGAGTAGCCCGTGCCGCTCGTACTCGATGCGACCGTGGGCGGTGCGGCGAGCAATTCGTTCGTCACCCTGGCAGCGGCTAGTAGCTACTTCGAAGGGCGGCCATTTGCTGCCGCATGGGACGGCGCGACAACGTCTGCGAGGGAGCAGGCGCTCGTCTACGCGACGACGGTCCTGAACAGCCAGCGGTGGACCGGAGCCAAGGGCGTCTCGACGACCGGCGGGCTGACGCAGGCGCTGGCGTGGCCGAGGCGATGGGCGATGACGATCGAGGCCGACGCCCAACCCGACTTCATCTCTGAATACTTCGTCGACACCACGCTCGGCTACTACTCCGAGCTCACCGTCCCGACACCGATCGTCCAGGCGACGTGCGAGCTGGCGCTTGAGATCCTCCGCGCCGGCACGACCGACCCGTTCTCCAAAGACGACACCCGGAACATCCAGCAGGAAACGGTCGACGTCATCTCCACGACTTATTTCGATCCGGGCGACCGTGCGCGCGGACTGGCGCTCTTCCCTACCGTCGCGGGCCTGATCGCGCCGCTTCTGCGCACAGCCGGTGCGACCCTCGTGGAGCGCGTGTAAATGGCGAGCATCTACGATGCGGTATCGAAGCGCGCGCTCGTGGCGATCACGAAAAAGGGCGCGGCGGTGACGTTCCCAGGCGCCGCGACCGGTGCCTCGATCTACGACCCCGCGACGGATACCTGGACGGGCGGCACATCGGCCGATCCGACGGGACGCGCGGTCCAGGTCCAGAGCGATGTCGATCGGTTCAAGGCGTTGGGCTTGGTGCTCAACAATCCGGTCACGCTCCTGATCGCGGCGCCGGGTCTCGCAGTTACTCCGGCACCTGGAATGACCTTCACCTGGGCGGAGAAGAACTACGTCATCCGGGACATCGAAGAAACGGTCCCTGACGGTAAGGTTGCGATTCTCTACAAAGTGACGGGGGAAGCGTGACGTTCTCGGACGACTTGAATCGTTTCTCCGCGACACTGGAGACCCGGAGCCGAGACGTGTTCGTGGGCGTGGTAGAGAAAGCGCACGAGTCGATCCAGACGGGCTCGGCGATTACTGGCGCTCCCGGCCAGCCGGTAGACACGGGCGCGCTCAGGGCGTCGTGGCAGGTCCAGTATCCAGCGGCTGATGAAGCGCTGATCTCGACCAATCTGGAATACGCGCAGCCGATCGAAGACGGAATCGGGAAGCACGGCCCGCTCCAGCTGCGAAGCGCGGTCGGCGGATTTCATTCAGTAAAAACAACCGTTGCAGGCTTCCAACGCATAGTCGACCAGGTGACGCGCGAGGTCCAAGGGCAATGATAGACCATAACGCCATTCAGCTCGCCATCCGCGCTCGCGTGCTCTCGCTCTCTGTCGCAACTACCGGCTTGGTGACGCTGGCCGCTACCGCGACGGGCTACACGCGCTCGGCGGGCTCGTTCCTGACCGACCGGTTGTCTCCGGGGATGGAGATCGCCCCGGCAGGCTTCGCGTCAAACCCGGTCGACGTCATCAGGTCCGTCACCGCGCTTGAGATCATCACGAAGAACGGTCGAGCCGTCGAAGCGGCCGCCGCGGGAAGGTCGCTCGCAGTCGGTCTTCCTTCTGACCGTGCATGGGAGAACATCTCGCTCTCGCCCACCGCGGGAAAACCGTATGCCGAAGAGCAGTACATCCCCGGCCCTTCGGCGCAGGTGACGCTCGGGCCGTTGGGCGAGCTCGAGCTGACGCCGATGTACGCGCTTTATGTGCATGTCCCCGCGGGGAACGGCATCGGCGCTCCGAGCAGATACGCCGACGCGATTCTCCGGCACTTCACGCCGCGGACCGCGATCGCAGTGGGCACAGACACCCTCCGCGTTCGCACCGACGTCGGCCCGTTCCGCGGCCAGCTCCAGGCCGGCGATGCTGGCTACTCAGTCGTGCCAGTGACGATTCCTTTTTTCATGCACACCCCCAACCACATCTAAGAGAAACCGCCAATGCCCACGTATCAATCCGGCAAGAACGTCACGGTCGCCTACAAGGCTGAGACCACATTCGGCATCGCAGCAGCGGGCGGCGCTGGTGCGAAGCGGTTCCGCCTGAACGGGGGAGGGCTTTCCCTCGCAAGGGCGACGATCGCTCCGAACGAGATCCGCTCGGATCTAAAAACCTCGATGGGTCGCTACGGCTCCCGCTCGGTGAGCGGCAGCTTCGCCGGGGATCTCTCGGTCGGAACATTCGATGATCTGATCGAGGCAGCGCTCCGGGGAACGTGGGTCGCTACTGCAGTAATCACCGCAGCGACGTTCACCACGCTGACGCCTGGCGCAAACACTTTTACGGCAGCGGCAGGGT
>DATLXF010000019.1:0-66862 GCA_035575945.1 Bradyrhizobium sp.
GAGCCGCGCCGCCTCCCATGGCCGCCGCGCCGCCGCGTCCCGCGCCAGCGGCACACCCGCCGCCGCGGCCGGCCGGGCCGCCACCGAAGTCTTGCCCGCCCGGCCAGCCCAGGTGCTAGGCTGCCGACGGCGCCGGGAGGCGACGAAAGCCTCAGGGCGCCCCGAAGGGAGCCCTTATTTCCTTGCTTCTGGCCGAAATGGCGCTATATAGCGCGCCATCTCACACGGAAACATGGCTCGCAAGGCCGTCCGGTGGCAACCGGGGCGAGAACGCTCCGTTTTGCTCACACGTTTCCGGAGGAACCAACCGGAGAATTAGAACGATGGCGCTACCCGATTTCACCATGCGTCAGCTGCTCGAAGCTGGCGTGCATTTTGGTCACCAGTCTCACCGCTGGAATCCGAAAATGGCTCCCTTCATTTTCGGCACCCGCAACAACATCCACATCGTCGACCTCGCCCAGACCGTTCCGATGCTGCACCAGGCCCTGCAGGCCGTCAGCGACACGGTCGCCAAGGGCGGCCGCATCCTGTTCGTCGGCACCAAGCGCCAGGCTCAGGACGGTGTTGCGGACGCGGCCAAGCGCTGCGCGCAGTATTTCGTCAATTCGCGCTGGCTCGGTGGCACGCTGACCAACTGGAAGACGATCTCGGCCTCGATCAAGCGCCTGCGCCACCTCGACGACGTGCTTTCGGGCGGCGAGGCCAATTCCTACACCAAGAAGGAGCGCCTGACGCTTCAGCGCGAGCGCGACAAGCTCGACCGCTCGCTCGGCGGCATCAAGGACATGGGCGGTCTGCCCGACCTGATCTTCGTGATCGACACCAACAAGGAAGACATCGCGATCCAGGAGGCCCAGCGGCTCAACATCCCGGTCGCCGCGATCGTCGACACCAATTCGGATCCGAAGGGCATCACCTATGTGGTGCCGGGCAATGACGACGCCGGCCGCGCGATCTCGCTGTATTGCGATCTCGTCGCGCGCGCGGCGATCGACGGCATCTCGCGCGCGCAGGGCGATTCGGGCATCGATATCGGTGCCTCCGCCCGGCCGGTCGCCGAGGAACTGCCGGCTGCGTCGTCGAGCGGTTTCCAGGGGCTTGCGGGTCCTCGCGGCACCGCCGACGACCTCAAGAAGCTCCCGGGCGTGTCGGGTGCGATCGAGAAGAAGTTCAACGATCTCGGCATCTTCCACTACTGGCAGCTCGCCGAGCTCGACCACGACACCGCGCACACGATTGGCGAGGAAGTCGGTCTGCCGAGCCGCGCCGATGCCTGGGTGGCCAAGGCCAAGGCGCTGACCGCGGAAGCGGAATAGTCAAAAAGAGCGATGGGTTGGCCGGATATGATCCGGCCACCATTTCAGTTGACTCGAATTCCTGAGATGGACCGCGGCGGGGCGCTTCGAAGCCGCGCTGCGGCAAACCGGCAGGCACAAAGGATTTGCAACGATGGCAACGATCACAGCAGCGATGGTCAAGGACCTGCGCGAGTCGACCGGCGCGGGCATGATGGACTGCAAGGCCGCGCTGACCGAAAACGACGGCAACATGGAAGCGGCGCAGGACTGGCTGCGCAAGAAGGGTCTGTCCAAGGCGGCCAAGAAGTCGGGCCGCGTCGCGGCCGAGGGCCTGATCGGCGCGCTCACCAGGGGCAACAAGGGCGTCGTGGTCGAGGTCAACTCCGAGACCGACTTCGTCGCGCGCAACGGCCAGTTCCAGGGCCTCGTCAAGATGATCGCCCAGGTCGCGTTCGACGTCGGCGCCGACGTCGAGAAGATCAAGGCCGCCAAGGTCGGCGACGTCACGATCGAGACCGCGATCAATGACGCGATCGCCACCATCGGCGAGAACATGACGCTGCGCCGCGCCGCCCAGCTCGAGGTGAGCCAGGGCGTGGTCTCGCACTATGTCCACGGCGCCGTCATCGAAGGCGCCGGCAAGATGGGCGTGATCGTGGCGCTGGAATCGCCGGGCAAGGCCGACGAGCTCGCTGCGCTCGCCCGTCAGATCGCGATGCACGTCGCGGCCGCCAACCCGCTGGCGCTCGATCCGTCCGGCCTCGATCCGGCCGTGGTCAAGCGCGAGAAGGACGTGCTCGCGGACAAGTACCGCCAGCAGGGCAAGCCGGAGAACGTGATCGAGAAGATCGTCGAGTCCGGCCTCAAGACCTACTACAAGGAAGTCTGCCTGCTCGAGCAGGCCTTCATCCACGACACCGGCAAGTCGGTGGCCCAGGCGGTGAAGGAAGCCGAAGGCAAGGTCGGTGGTTCCGTGAAGTTGGCGGGCTTCGTCCGCTATGCTCTCGGCGAGGGAATCGAGAAGCAGGAAAGCGACTTCGCGGCCGAGGTCGCGGCGGCCAGCGGCAAGAAATAAGCGCCGGAATCCTTCCGGCGTGCCGCCGGAAGCGGCGCCCGGACAAGGAAAGTGCTCATGACTGATCCGGTCTATCGTCGCGTCGTGATCAAGCTGTCCGGCGAGTATCTCGCGGGACAGCAGGGCTTTGGCATCGATCAGCCGACCGTCGACCGCGTTGCGGACGATCTGATCGCCGCCCGCAAGCTCGGCACCGAGGTCGCGGTCGTGATCGGCGGCGGCAACATGGTCCGTGGCGTCGAGGTTTCCTCCCGTGGGGTGTCGCGCACCACAGGCGACACCATGGGCATGCTCGCCACCATGATGAACTGCCTCGCGCTCGAAGCGGCGATCGAGCGCAAGGGCACGCCGGCACGGACGCTGTCGGCCTTCGTCATGCCCGAGATATCCGAGCTGTTCACCCGCACCACGGCACACAGATACCTGGCCGAGGGGCGGATCGTGCTGCTGGGCGGCGGAACCGGCAATCCGTTCTTTACCACCGATACGACTGCTGTGCTGCGGGCCGCCGAGATCGGCGCGCAGGCGGTCCTGAAGGCCACGAATGTCGATGGGGTCTACTCGGCCGATCCGAAGAAGGATCCGACCGCCACGCGCTTCGACCGCCTGACACATTCGCAGGCGATCGAGGGCGGCTACAGGGTGATGGATGCGACCGCCTTCGCGCTTGCCCGCGAGACATCGCTGCCTATCATCGTCTTCTCGATCGCGGAGCCGGGATCGATCGGCGCGATTCTGCGTGGTGCCGGTGACGGAACCATCGTCGCCGGCTGACGGCTCGTCTGGCGCCTGCCAGGGAAGGGCGCCGCGCGGTCGTCGGGATTTTGAAGGAGAAACGTGATGGCCACGGGTAATTTCGACCTCAACGAAGTGAAGCGCCGCATGCAGGGTGCGGTCCAGTCGCTCAAGCACGAGCTCGGCGGCCTGCGCACGGGGCGCGCTTCCGCCTCGATGCTCGATCCGGTCCAGGTCGAGGCCTATGGCAGTCACATGCCGCTCAATCAGCTCGCCACGGTCAGCGTTCCGGAGCCGCGGCTGATCTCGGTGCAGGTCTGGGACAAGTCGATGGTCAAGGCCGTGGAAAAGGCGATCGTCGATTCCAATCTCGGCCTGTCCCCTGCGACCGAGGGCCAGGTGCTGCGCCTGCGCATCCCCGAGCTCAACGAGGAGCGCCGCAAGGAGCTGGTGAAGGTCGCGCATAAATACGCCGAAGCCGCCAAGGTCGCCGCACGCCATGTCCGCCGCGACGGCCTCGACGTGCTCAAGAAGCTCGAGAAGAATCACGAGATGTCTGAGGACGATCAGAAGCGTCACGCCGACGAGGTGCAGAAGGCGACCGACGCGACAATCGGCGAGATCGACCATTTGCTGGCCGCCAAGGAAAAAGAAATCCTCACCGTCTAACGCGCAACGAGGATCATCATCGCGCTTTAGAGTATTGTTCGCGCATGATCTGGTCGGAAGATCGCATCGCACTTTTCCGGATCATACTTTGAGGCACCGCCTTCATGTCCAACGCCGCCGCGCCAGCAACGGAAGGATCCGACCGGTCCGAGGCGCCTGCGCATGTCGCCATCATCATGGACGGCAACGGGCGTTGGGCGGCCGCGCGCGGCTTGCCGCGTGCCGAAGGCCATCGCCGCGGCGTGGACGCGCTGCGCCGCGTCGTGCGCGCCTCGCACGAACTCGGCATCCGCTATCTCACCATCTTCTCGTTCTCGTCGGAGAACTGGTCGCGCCCGGCGAGCGAGATCGGCGACCTGTTCGGCCTGCTGCGGCGCTTCATCCGCAACGATCTGGCGAGCCTGCATCGCGACGGCGTCAAGGTCCGCATCATCGGCGAGCGTGAAGGGCTCGATAGCGACATCTGCGCGCTCCTCAACGAGGCCGAGGAGCTGACGCGTGACAACACGCGCCTGACGCTCGTCGTCGCCTTCAACTACGGCTCGCGGCAGGAGATCGCGAAAGCCGCGCAGAAGCTGGCCCGCGACGTCGCGGAGGGCAGGCGGGATCCTGCCACGATCGACGCCGAGACGCTCGGCGCGCATCTCGATGCACCCGACATCCCCGATCCCGATCTCATCATCCGCACCAGCGGCGAGCAGCGCCTGTCCAACTTCCTGATGTGGCAGGCGGCCTATAGCGAGCTCGTCTTCGTGCCGATTCACTGGCCCGATTTCGACAAGGCGGCGCTGGAGGACGCGATCGCCGAATTCGCCAGGCGCGAGCGCCGCTTCGGCGGCCTGGTCGCGAAAACCGCCTCGTGAGCGAGCACGACGCCGCACCGGCGCCCGCCAAGCCTGCCCAGAGCAACCTGGTGGTGCGAATCCTCGCAGCGCTGGTGCTGGCGCCGCTGACCATTGCGATCGCCTTTGCCGGCGGGTGGCTGTGGGCGCTTCTCGTCACCCTGGCCTCGATCGGGCTGTTTGCAGAATGGCTGTTGGTGGTGGGCGCGGGATCGGCCGCGTTGACCGGGACTGGGACGATCGTCATCGCCATGATGGGGGCCTCGGTCGCGTTTGGCGCGCTCAAGACCTCGATTGTCACCGGTCTGATCGGCGGTGCGATCGTGACGCTGATGGCGCGGGGCAAGTTTCTGTGGGCGGCTACGGGCTTCGCCTATGCCGCGGCGGCGCTGCTGGCCTCGATCCTGGTGCGGAAGGATCTCGTCAACGGCTTCTCCGCGCTGATGTTCGTGCTTCTGGTGGTGTGGGCGACCGATATCGGCGGCTATTTCGCCGGTCG
Source organism: Bradyrhizobium sp. (assembly GCA_035575945.1). Taxonomy (GTDB): domain Bacteria; phylum Pseudomonadota; class Alphaproteobacteria; order Rhizobiales; family Xanthobacteraceae; genus Bradyrhizobium. The sequence goes on from DATLXF010000019.1 coordinate 5,122, forward strand.
CAGCATCGGAGGGCCGAAGCTGTGGCCGCAGGTGAGCCCGAAGAAGACCTGGGCCGGAGCGCTCGGCGGCTTTGCGGCGAGCCTTGCGGTTGCGGCCGGCTTCGCGGCTTGCGGCATCGGAAAGGCGGTTCCACTGCTGCTCGTCGCCGCCGTCCTGTCCGTGGTGTCCGCCTTGGGCGATCTGTTCGAATCCGCCGTGAAGCGGCGCTTCGGCGTCAAGGATTCCAGTCACTTAATTCCCGGGCATGGCGGGCTTATGGACCGCCTGGACGGTTTTGTCGCCGCCATCCTGGCGGCATGGATAATCGGCTTTCTCCGCCATGGTGTGCATAGCGCCGGAAGCGGTCTTATGGTTTGGTGAGGTCATGAGCGCGGTCCCATTGCGTAACAACAGGCTTGCGGCGTCCAACGTCCGCAGCGTCACGGTTCTCGGCGCCACCGGCTCGATCGGCGACAGCACGATGGATCTCTTGCGCGCCTCGCCCGAACGCTATCGCGTCGAAGCGCTGACGGCGAACGGCAATGTCGCGGCGTTGGCCAAGCTGGCGCGGGAATTCTCGGCGCGTTACGTCGCGATTGCCGATACGTCCAAGCTCGCAGAGCTCAAGGATGCGCTGGCCGGCACCAGCACCGAATGCGGCGCCGGCGAAGCTGCAGTGATCGAGGCCGGCGCGCGTCCGGCCGATTGGGTCATGGCGGCGGTGAGCGGCGCGGCCGGACTGAAGCCGGCGCTGGCGGCGGTCGATCGCGGCGCCCATGTCGCGCTTGCCAACAAGGAGTGCCTGGTCTGCGCCGGCGATTTCTTCATGCAGCGCGCGGCGAAAGCGGGCGCCTGCATCCTGCCGGCCGATTCCGAGCACAATGCGCTGTTCCAGGCGCTCAGCTCGGGCAATCGCGACGAGCTCGTCCGCGTCATCATCACGGCCTCCGGCGGCCCGTTCCGGACCTGGAAGCCCGTCGACATCGAGCAGGCGACGCTCGAGCAGGCCCTGAAGCACCCGAACTGGAGCATGGGCCAGAAGATCACGATCGATTCCGCCTCGATGATGAACAAGGGGCTCGAGGTGATCGAGGCGTCCTATCTGTTCGCGCTCGCGCCCGACGAGATCGACGTGCTGGTTCATCCGCAGTCGATCATCCATGGCATGGTCGAGTTTTCAGATTGCTCGGTGGTGGCCCAGCTCGGCGCGCCCGACATGCGCACCCCGATCGCGCATTGCCTCGGCTGGCCCGATCGCATCAAGGGCCCGGCGGCGAAGCTCGATCTTGCCAAGATCGGCCAGCTGACTTTCGAAGCGCCCGACCTCGAGCGCTTCCCCGGATTGCGGCTGGCCTACGATTCGCTCCGGACCGGCAAAGGCGCGACCACCGTGTACAACGCCGCCAACGAGGTTGCGGTCGCCGCCTTCATCGCCGGTAAGATCCGGTTCGGCGCCATCGCCCGGCTGGTCGAGGCGACGCTCGACGACTGGATCAAGGGCGGGAACCAGGCCCCCCTGACGTCCGCGGATGATGCAATCTTTGTTGACCATGTTGCGAGAAAAAGGGCCGCCGCCCTATTGCCTCAAATTGCCTTAAAGGCATCCTAGTTGGTTCGGGGCTGGCGCCTTGCGCGCCGGGTAAGGGAAATCGATGATCGACTTTTTCGTCCATAGTTTCAATACCTTGAGCCATGGGCTTCTCGGTTACGCGGTTCCCTTCCTGTTCGTGCTGACCATCGTCGTGTTCTTCCACGAGCTCGGTCATTTCCTGGTCGCGCGTTGGGCAGGCGTGCGCGTGTTGACCTTTTCGCTCGGGTTCGGACCCGAGCTGGCCGGCTTCAACGACCGCCATGGCACGCGCTGGAAGATCTCGGCAATCCCGCTCGGCGGCTACGTCAAGTTCTTCGGCGATGAGAGCGAAGCTTCGACGCCATCGGCCCAGACACTTGCGGCCATGACCGCCGAGGAGCGCTCCGGCAGCTTCCACCACAAGAAGGTTGGGCCGCGTGCAGCCATCGTCGCGGCCGGACCGATCGCCAATTTCATTCTGGGCGCGTTGATCTTCGCCGGCATGGCCCTCTACTACGGCAAGCCGAGCACGATCGCGCGCGTCGATGGTGTCGTCGCCGATGGCGCCGCCGCTGCGGCCGGCTTCAAGATCGGGGACGTGGTTCTCCAGATCGACGGCAAGCCGATCGAGAGCTTCGCGGACATGCAGCGAATCGTTGCAATGAACGCCGGTTCCGCGCTCACCTTCCAGGTGAAGCGGGACGGCGCCATCGTCTCCCTGACCGCGACGCCGGCGCTGCTCGAGCGCAAGGACCCGTTCGGGAACAGCCACCGCCTCGGTGTGCTCGGCATCGAGCACAAATCGCAGGCCGGAGAGGCTTCGACCGCGCCGGTCGGCGTCGGTGAAGCACTCAAGATCGGCGTCGAGCAGGTCTGGTTCATCATCACCAGCACCTTCAAGTTCCTGGGCTCCCTGTTCGTCGGTCACGGCAATCCGAAAGACGTCAGCGGCCTCCTGGGAATCGCGAAGATGTCGGGGCAGGCGGCGAGTGCCGGGTTCCAGTTCGTGATCAATCTCTGTGCGGTGCTGTCGGTCTCGATCGGCCTGCTCAACCTGTTCCCGATCCCGCTGCTCGACGGCGGTCACCTTATGTTCTATGCGGCTGAGGTGTTGCGAGGCAAACCCCTGTCAGAGCGGGTGCAGGAGATGGGGTTCCGGATCGGACTTGGCCTCGTTCTGATGCTGATGGTGTTTGCCACCTACAACGACATCCTGCGCATGGCGGCGTCCTGATCGGGGCTTTTTCGTGGCGTTGCTGTTGGGCAACGTCTTGGAATGAAATTGAAATTACGGCGCTTTCGGCCGTTTGCGGCGTCGGCGAAATTGGCTACAAGCGGCTTGAACTTGGGGAATCTCCGGACCGGCGTTGGGGTGGGTCTGGCACGGAATGATAAGGGCGCGTTGCGCGATGAAGTTTGGACTGCGACTCCGGGGGGGCTTGCTCGCAACCCTGATCTTGTTCGGCGCGCCGGTGGTTGCCCCGGTTGGGGCTGTTTTGGTGTCATCGCCTGCGGTCGCCCAGAGCGTCCAGTCGATTGCCGTCGAAGGAAACCGCCGCGTCGAGGTCGAGACGATTCGCTCCTACTTCAGGCCGGGTCCGGGTGGCCGCCTGGATCAAGCTGCCATCGACGACGGCCTCAAAGCGCTGATCGAGACCGGCCTTTTCCAGGACGTCAGGATCAACCGCGGTGCCGGTGGCCAGATCATCGTGTCCGTGGTCGAAAACCCCGTGATCGGGCGTCTCGCCTTCGAGGGCAACAAGAAGATCAAGGACGAGCAGCTCTCCGCTGAAGTCCAGTCCAAGGCACGCGGCACCTTCTCCCGCGCCATGGTGCAGTCGGACACGCTGCGAATCGCCGAGATTTATCGCCGCTCCGGCCGCTACGACGTGCGCGTCACCCCTGAAGTCATCGAGCAGCCGAACAACCGCGTCGATCTCATCTTCACGATCGAGGAGGGTTCCAAGACCGGCGTTAAGTCGATCGAGTTCGTCGGCAACAATGCGTTCTCGTCCTACCGCCTGCGCGACGTCATCAAGACGCGCGAATCGAACCTCTTGAGCTTCCTCGCCAGCGGCGACATCTACGATCCGGACCGTGTCGAAGCCGACCGCGACCTGATTCGCCGCTTCTACCTGAAGAACGGCTTCGCCGACGTCCAGGTGGTGGCTGCGCTCACCGAATACGATCCCGACAAGAAGGGCTTCAACGTCACCTTCAAGATCGAGGAAGGCTCACAATACCGCGTCGGCGCGGTCGACTTCCGCTCCAGCATTCCGAACTTCGATCCGACCTCGATGCGCGCCTATTCGCGCGTCAATGTTGGCTCGCTCTACAACGTCGAATCGGTCGAGAAGTCGGTCGAGGAGATGCAGATCGAGGCCTCGCGCCGCGGTTATGCCTTCGCGGTGGTCCGGCCCGGCGGCGACCGCAACTTCGAAGCGCACACGGTGTCCGTCGTGTTCAATATCGACGAGGGCCCGCGCACCTATATCGAGCGCATCAACCTGCGCGGCAACACCCGCACACGCGACTACGTGATCCGCCGCGAGTTCGACATCTCGGAAGGCGACGCCTACAACCGTGCGCTGGTCGACCGCGCCGAGCGGCGCCTGAAGAACCTCGATTATTTCAAAAGCGTGAAGATCACGACCGAGCCGGGCTCCTCCAGCGACCGCGTCATCCTGGTCGTCGACATGGAAGAGAAATCGACCGGCGACTTCTCGATTTCGGGTGGTTACTCCACCACCGACGGCGCGCTGGCCGAAGTCTCGGTCTCCGAGCGCAACCTGCTCGGCCGCGGCCTGTTCGCCAAGGCGTCGGTGACCTATGGCCAGTACGCCCGCGGCTACTCGCTGTCGTTCGTGGAGCCGTATCTGCTCGACTACCGCGTTGCGCTCGGTCTCGACCTCTATCAGCGCGAGCAGCTGTCCAACAGCTACATCTCCTACGGCACCAAAACGCTCGGCTTCTCGCCGCGCCTCGGCTTCTCCTTGCGCGAAGATCTGGCGTTGCAGGTGCGCTATTCGATCTATCGGCAGGAAATCACGCTGCCGTACTACCTGGCGAACTGTAACAACGTTCCCGGACCGAACTTCAATCCGAGCCCGGCCTTCGCCGCGGCGCAGACGCCGCCGATCGACCTGAGCTCGACGAACGGCCTCGGTTGCTACAGCGACGGCGAAGCCTCGCTGCCGGTGCGCAAGGAGCTCGCCAACGGCAAGACCCTGACCTCGGCGCTCGGCTATACGCTGACCTATAACACGCTGGACAACAACAAGAACCCGACCGACGGTCTGCTGGTCGACTTCCGGCAGGATTTCGCCGGCGTCGGCGGCGACGTCTCCTATCTGAAGTCGGTCATCGACGCGAAGTACTACACGCCGCTGGTGTCCGACATCGTCGGCCTCGTGCGCCTGCAGAGCGGCATGCTGAACAAGATCGGCAGCGATCTGCGCATGCTCGACCACTTCCAGATGGGCCCGAACCTGGTCCGCGGCTTTGCCCCGAACGGCATCGGCCCGCGCGACCTGAATCCCTTCGGTTCGCAGGACGCGCTCGGCGGCACCAAGTACTGGGGCGCATCGCTCGAACTGCAGATGCCGTTCTGGTTCCTGCCCAAGGAAGTCGGCCTGAAGGGCGCGGTCTATGCCGACGCCGGCGGCCTCTACGATTACAAGGGACCGACGAGCTGGACCACGACCAACGAGGTCAATGCGCCCGGCTGTATTCCGTCGACCATCAATCCGTCGAGCGCCGGAACCTGTACGGGCCTCGTCTTCGACGACAGCAAGGTGGTTCGCACCTCGGTCGGCGTCGGCCTAATCTGGCAGTCGCCGTTCGGTCCGCTGCGCTTCGACTACGCCGTGCCGCTCACCAAGGGCAAATACGACCGCACGCAGGAATTCCGGTTCGGCGGCGGCACCACGTTCTAGTTCGATCAGCACGGCACGATCCGGATCACTGGAACCGGTTTCCGAAGGGATCGTGCCTATCCAAGACATGAGGCATGATGCGGCCCGACCGCTTCATGCCGAAGCCGGACCGCGACGAGGTGGAATGGCGCAGCCGATCTTCTTCACAAAGCCGCCTGCCACAGCCTTGGCCGAGATTGCCGCGCTGACCAAGGCGCAGCTGGTCGACCCCGAAAGGGGCGGCCACGTCATCACGGGCCTTGCGTCTCTCGACGAAGCAGGCCCGATGCATCTGGCGTTCTTCGACAACCTCAAATATGCGGATCAGCTCAGGGCGACCCGGGCGGGGGCCTGTCTGGTCAGTCCGCGCTTCGAGGCGCAGGTGCCCGCACATGTGGCCGTGCTGCGGGTGGCGCAGCCGTTCCGCGCCTTCGTCGGGATCGCGCGGGAATGGCACGCGGACGCGCTGCGGCCGCAATCCTGGGTCGGGAATGACGGCATCGCGCCGTCCGCCGTCATCGATCCATCGGCGCGGCTCGAGGACGGCGTGATCGTCGACCCGCTGGCCGTGATCGGGCCAGAGGCCGAGATCGGCAGCGGTACGGTGATCGGCGTCGGAGCGGTGATCGGCCCCGGCGTCAAGATCGGCCGGGACTGCAACGTCGGCGCCCGCACGGCGATCCAGTGCGCACTGATCGGCAACAATGTGCTGATCCATCCCGGCTGCTCGATCGGCCAGGACGGCTATGGCTTCATCTTCTTCGGGCCCGAGGGCCATCTGAAGGTGCCGCAGACCGGACGGGTGCTGATCCAGAATGATGTCGAGGTCGGCGCCAATACCACGATCGATCGCGGATCGCTGCGGGACACCGTGATCGGCGAGGGGACGAAAATCGACAATCAGGTCCAGATCGGCCACAATGTCACCATCGGCCGGCACTGCCTGCTGGCGGCCCAGATCGGCCTCGCGGGCAGCCTGACCATCGGCGACAACGTGGCGCTCGGAGCGAAGGTTGGCATCAACAATCACCTCAAGATCGGCGACGGAGCTCAGGTCACCGCGATGAGCGCGGTCAAGGACGACATCCCGCCGGGCGGCCGCTGGGGCGGGCATTTCGCCAAGCCGACCAAGCAGTGGTTCAAGGAGATCATCGCGGTGGAGCGTCTGGTACGCGACAGCAAGGCCGATCCGAAGGACGAGGGACGGGAATGACGGCGGACTCACCTGTTAAGTTCGAGCTGGTGGATATCAACGCGATCCTGCAGACCCTGCCGCACCGTTTTCCGATGCTGCTCATCGACCGCGTGATCAACATCCGCGCCGATTACAGCGGCATCGGCATCAAGAACGTCACCTTCAACGAGCCGGCCTTCCAGGGGCATTTCCCCGAGCGCCCGGTCTATCCCGGCGTCATGATGATCGAGGCGATGGCGCAGACCGCAGGCGTCATCGGCATCAAGTCGGTCGAGGGTACCGAGAAGCCGCGGGCGGTCTATTTCCTCACCATCGACAAATGCAAGTTCCGCAAGCCTGTGCTGCCGGGCGACACGATCGAGTATCACATGCGCTCGCTCGGGCGCCGCAAGGCCATGTGGTGGTTTCACGGCGACGCCAAGGTCAACGGCGTGGTCGTCGCGGAAGCCGATGTCGGCGCCATGCTGACGGACTGAGCGGCCTCATCCGCTCCGGCTCGGCTCACCCGACCTGCACGCGTAGCGCCCGCCGGTCGCCTCCGGCCTGATGTTCTGGTTGAAGAAGCGTCCCATCGAGGGTGCGCCCAACAGATGCGCGACCGTCTCCGCCGTCACGCCGCAATAGCGGTCGTAGGCACCGTTGCTCGCGACAATCAGATCCTGCCGCGCGTGATCGTAGCAGACCCGGCGCAGCACGGTGCTGCAGGTGATGTCCCGGCATTCGAACGAGCCGAGGTCGACGATGTCGTGCTTGCCGGTCTCGACCGTCTCGGGGACGATCGGCGTAGCCGTCAGCTGTGCCAGCAGAAGAACGAGGGCCCTGACCACGATCGTTGAAGCTCCACATGAAGATGCGGATGAGCCGGAAGGGCCGCCTCATCCGATCCTTGAAACACGACGAGATGATACGTCACTGGACAGATCGGGCATAGTCGCGCTAACCAGCCGAAAACCGAGCGACTTCAATACATAACCAGACCTTCTTGACGAGTAAGATTGGCTTGATGAGCAAGATTGATCCCACCGCCCGGGTCGCGGACGGCGCCGTGATCGGCGAGGGCACCGAGGTCGGACCCTATTGCATCATCGGCCCGAACGTCGTGATCGGCGCGAACTGCAAACTGATCGGGCACGTCCATGTCAGCGCGCAGACCACGATCGGCGACGATTGCACCATCTACCCGTTCGCGTCGCTCGGCACCCCGCCGCAATCGCTCAGCCATCGTGGTGAGCTGACGCAGCTCAAGATCGGCTCGGGCTGCACCATCCGCGAAGGCGTAACCATGAATGCCGGTACAGTCGGCGGCGGTGGGATTACCGCCGTTGGCGACCGCGGCTATTTCATGAACTGCAGCCATGTCGGCCACGACTGCCATGTCGGTAACGACGTGATCTTCGCGACTTCGGCAACGCTCGGTGGCCACTGCGAGATCGGCGACTTCGTCTTCATCGGCGGCCTGTCCGCGGTGCACCAATTTACCCGCATCGGACCGCAGGTCATGGTCGGGGGCGTGTGTGGCGTCCGCGACGACATTATTCCGTACGGTTTGGTCAACGGCCAGTACGCGGTGCTGGAAGGTCTCAACCTCATCGGCATGAAGCGTCGCAAGTTCACCAGGCAGCGGCTCACGGCCGTACGCGCGTTCTACCAGAAGCTCTTCCACGGTCCCGGCACCTTCGCCGAGCGGCTGGAGGCGGTGCGGCCGCTCGCGGGGGAAGATCCTGCGATCGCCGAAATCCTCGACTTCATCGGCAAGGGCAAGCGCCCGCTCTGTCTTCCCGCCATCGCGAAGTGAAGCTGTGATGGCCGCAGGCACGACATCGGCGGCTTCGGATATCTCATCGCCGGTCGGCATCGTGGCCGGCGGCGGCGCCATGCCGTTCGCGGTGGCCGAGTCGCTCGCCGCGCGCGGCGTCACGCCGGTGTTGTTTGCGCTGCGCGGCGCCTGCGATCCGCAGCGGGTGGAGCCCTTCCGCCACCGCTGGATTTCGGTCGGCCAGCTCGGCCGCGCGATGCGGCTGTTTCGCCAGGAAGGCTGCCGCGACCTGATCTTCATCGGCACATTGGTCCGGCCCTCGCTGGCGGAGATCCGTTTCGACGTCACGACGTTGCGTCTGCTCGGCCATGTCGTTCGCGCCTTCCGCGGTGGCGACGATCATCTCTTGTCCGGCGTCGGCCGCATCCTCGAGCAGGACGGCTTCCGCATGGTCGGCATCAAGGACGTCGCGCCCGACCTCCTGATGCCCGAGGGCTGCATCAGCCGCGCCTGGCCGGGCGACAACAGCAAGACCGATATCGAGCGCGGCCGGGCGGTGCTGGCCGCTCTCGGTCCGTTCGACATCGGCCAGGCTGTCGTCGTGATCGACGGCCATGTGGTGGCGGTCGAGGATATCGAGGGCACCGATGCGCTGCTCGCCCGCGTCGCGCGGCTGCGCGAGGAGGGCCGCATCCGCGCCGCCACCGGACGCGGCGTGCTGGTCAAGGCGCCGAAGAGCGGCCAGGATCTGCGCTTCGACCTGCCGACGATCGGCCCGCGCACGATCGAGGGGGTCGCGGCCGCGGGCCTTGCCGGCATCGCCGTCACTGCCGGCAACACGATTGCAGCGGAACCGCAGGCCATGATCGCGCTCGCCGACGGCAGATATCTCTTCATCATCGGCTTGCCTGCGTGATGCAGCCGCGTCATCCCAAGCGCAAGATCTTCCTGATCGCGACGGAGGAATCCGGCGACCGGCTCGGCAGCGCCTTGATGAAGGTGCTACGCCAGCGGCTCGGCGACGGCGTCGAATTCGCAGGCGTCGGCGGCCGCACCATGGCGCGCGAGGGCCTGGAATCGCTGTTTCCGATCGAGGAGCTGTCGATCGTCGGGTTTGCCGCGGTGGTGCAGCAATTGCCGAAGATCCTGCGGCTGATCCGACAAACGGCTGACGCCGCGACCGAGGCCGCGCCCGACGTCCTCGTCATCATCGACAGCCCCGACTTCACCCACCGCGTCGCGCGCCGCGTGCGCGCGCGCAGTCCCGCGATCCCGATCGTCGACTACGTCTCGCCGCAGCTCTGGGCCTGGCGGCCGGGACGGGCGCGGACCATGCTCGGCTATGTCGACCATGTGCTCGGCCTGCTGCCGTTCGAGCCGGAGGAATATCGCAAGCTCGGGGGCCCGCCCTGCAGCTATGTCGGTCATCCCCTGATCGAGCAATTGGGCGCGCTGCGGCCGAGTGCGGAGGAACAGAAGCGTCGCGACGGCGGGCCGCCGGTGCTGCTGGTGCTGCCCGGCAGCCGCCGCAGCGAGGTCAGGCATCATCTCGATGTGTTCGGCGCAACGCTGGGCCGCTTAAGGGGTGAAGGCCGCGCGTTCGAATTGATGCTGCCGACCATGCCGCATCTCGAAGCCACCATCCGCGAGGGCATCGCGAGCTGGCCGGTCAAGCCGGAGATCGTGATCGGCGAGAACGAGCGGCGTGCCGCCTTCCGCATCGCCCACGCCGCGCTGGCGAAATCCGGCACGGTGACGCTCGAGCTCGCGCTGTCAGGCATTCCGATGGTGACGGCCTATCGCGTCGGCGCGATCGAGGCCTTCATCCTGCGCCGCGCGATCCGGGTCTCCTCGGTGATCCTCGCCAATCTCGTGATCGGCGAGGATGTCATTCCCGAGTATTTGCAGGAAGACTGCACGCCGGATAAGCTGGCACCGGCGCTATCGGAGCTGCTGACGGATTCGCCGCTGCGACAGCGGCAGGTAGAGGCGTTCGCCCGGCTCGATCAGATCATGTCGACGGGCAACAAATCGCCGAGCGTCCTCGCCTCCGACATCGTGCTGGCCCAGATGCGCAGGGGCAGGCGGTAAGCGACGTTCGTGCGGGATGGGCAGAGCGCAGCGTGCAAACCATCTCTCCGCGACAGGGACGAGGTCGTGCGCTCGCTGCGCTTTGCCGACGATAACACGTTGACGCAAACGAAAACGGCGCCATCTTGCGATGACGCCGTTGCAAAACCGTGGTGATTGACGTCAGCGCTTGTCGATCGGCACGTAGTCGCGCTTGGCGACGCCGGTGTAGAGCTGGCGCGGGCGGCCGATCTTCTGCTGGGGATCCTCGATCATCTCGCTCCACTGGCTGATCCAGCCGACGGTGCGGGCGACAGCGAACAGCACGGTGAACATCGAGACCGGGAAGCCCATCGCCTTCAGCGTGATGCCCGAATAGAAGTCCACGTTCGGGTAGAGCTTGCGGTCGATGAAGTACTGGTCGCTGAGCGCGATCTTCTCGAGCTCCAGCGCCACCTTCAGCATCGGATCGTCACCATGCCCGGTCTCCTTGAGCACGGCGTGACACATCTTTTGCATGATCTTGGCGCGCGGATCGTAGTTCTTGTAGACGCGGTGGCCAAAGCCCATCAGGCGGACTTCGGAATTCTTGTCCTTCACCTTGGCGATGAACTCGGGAATCTTGTCGACCGTGCCGATCTGATAGAGCATGTTCAGCGCGGCTTCGTTGGCGCCGCCATGCGCCGGGCCCCACAGGCAGGCGATGCCCGCCGCGATGCAGGCGAACGGGTTGGCGCCGGAGGAGCCGGCGATGCGCACGGTCGAGGTCGAGGCGTTCTGCTCGTGGTCGGCGTGCAGGATGAAGATCTTCTCCAGTGCATCGGCGAGCACCGGGCTGACCTTGTAATCCTCGCAAGGCACCGCGAAGCACATGTTCAGGAAGTTCTCGGCAAAGCCGAGCGAGTTCTTCGGATAGATGAAGGGCTGGCCGACGGTGTACTTGTAGGCCATCGCCGCCAGCGTCGGGATCTTCGCGATCATGCGCATGGAGGCGATCATGCGCTGCTTCGGATCGTTGATGTCCGTGGAGTCGTGATAGAATGCGGCGAGCGCACCGACGGCCGCAACCATGATCGCCATCGGGTGGGCGTCGCGGCGGAAGCCCTGGAAGAACCGGGCCATCTGCTCGTGCACCATCGTGTGATGGGTCACGCGGTGGTCGAAATCCTTCTTCTGCGCGGTAGTCGGCAGATCCCCGTAGAGCAGGAGATAGCAGGTCTCCAGGAAGTCGCCGTGCTCAGCGAGCTGCTCGATGGGGTAGCCGCGGTATTCCAGCACGCCGGCGTCGCCGTCGATATAGGTGATCTTGGACTGGCAGCTCGCGGTGGAGGTGAAGCCCGGATCGTAGGTGAACAGGCCGGACTGGCCGTAGAGCTTGCCGATATCGATGACATCAGGTCCGACGCTGCCACTGAGGACCGGAAGATCATAGCTCTTGTTTCCAACCGTCAGCGTGGCGGTCTTGTTATTTGATTTTGCGTCCATCGTAGGTCCCCGATGTGTGGTGAAACGGGCGGGAGCCGGAGGCCCCTGGGAAGATCATGGGGGCAGGCCGGAAGTTCCAGAATGTACGGGGAGATGGGTATATTATTGCTGTGTGCGCTGCAAGATCGCCGCACGCATATCGACTTACGTCGTAGACTGATCCTTAAGCCGGCCCAGGCTCTCCTGGCGTCCCAGCACGTCCAAAACCTCAAATATACCAGGCGATGTCGTCCGTCCCGTGAGCGTCGCCCTGAGCGGCTGGGCCACGGCGCCGAGCTTGAGACTGTTTTCCTCGGCAAAGGCGCGCAGCGCCGCTTCCGTGCTGGCGCCGCTCCACGTCTCGACTTTCTCCAGCGCGGAATGCAGCTGGCCGATCAGCTTGCGGTTCTCGGGCGTTAGCAGCGCCTGCGCCTTGGGATCGAGCGCCAGCGGCCGGTCGGCGAAGATGAAATGGGCGCCGTCGATCAGCTCGATCAGCGTCTTGGCGCGCTCTTTCAGGGCCGGCATGGCCTTGAGCAGCTGCGCGCGTGTGGTGTCGCTCAGCTTGGCCTTGATCTCGTCGCGGCTCGGCAAAATGTGGTCGAGCACGTCCTCGAACATTCTCACGAGGGATTGATCGTCGGCGTGGCGGATGTAGTGGCCGTTGAGGTTTTCCAGCTTGGCGAAATCGAAGCGGGCCGCGGCGCGCCCGACGCTGGCGAGATCGAACGCTTCGATCATCTCCTCGGTCGAGAAGATCTCCTGGTCGCCGTGGCTCCAGCCGAGCCGGATGAGATAGTTGCGCAGTGCAGCCGGCAGGTATCCCATGGCGCGGTAGGCATCGACGCCGAGCGCGCCATGCCGCTTGGAGAGCTTCGAGCCGTCCGGGCCATGGATCAGCGGGATGTGTGACATGCTCGGCAGCGCCCAGCCCATCGCATCGTAGATCTGCTTCTGGCGCGCGGCGTTGATCAGGTGGTCGTCGCCGCGGATAACATGGGTGACGCCCATGTCGTGGTCGTCGACCACCACGGCGAGCATGTAGGTCGGGTTGCCGTCGCCGCGCAGAAGCACGAGGTCGTCGAGGTTCTCGTTCTGCCAGACCACGCGGCCCTGGACCTGGTCCTCGATCACGGTCTCACCGGTCTGCGGCGCGCGCAGGCGGATGGTGGGCTTGACGTCGCTCGGAGCCGTCGCGGGATCGCGGTCGCGCCACATGCCGTCGTAGAGACGGGTGCGGCCCTCGCTGCGCGCCTTCTCGCGCATGGCGGCGAGCTCCTCGGCGGTGGCGTAACAGCGGTAGGCCTTGCCGTCCGCGAGCAGCTGCTCGGCGACTTCGCGGTGGCGTGCGGCGCGCGCGAACTGATAGATGACCTCGCCGTCCCAGCCGAGCTCGAGCCATCTCAAACCGTCCAGGATGGCGCTGATGGCCGCCTCCGTGGAGCGCTCCCGGTCGGTGTCCTCGATCCGCAGCAGCATCTTGCCGCCGTGCTTCTTTGCAAAGAGCCAGTTGAACAGCGCCGTGCGCGCGCCCCCGATATGGAGGAAGCCGGTCGGCGAGGGGGCAAAGCGGGTGACGACGGGGGAGGTCATTCTTGGCAGGGCCTATGCGTTGGAGGCGGTGGTGTATAGCAGATCGGGACATAACTAAAGGGCGACGGCGGACCTGGCGGGCCCAGCTTAAGCTCTTGGCGCGGCCACGCGAATTTGGCAGAAGGACCGCTGATCTCCCGACAGGATTTTGGTGATGACAGAACCGGTGGCAGCTGAGGTTGGGCGCGATTTCATTCGTGACATCATCCAGGCCGACCTCGACCAGGGTAAGTACAAGGAGATCGTGACCCGGTTCCCGCCGGAGCCGAACGGCTATCTGCATATCGGCCACGCCAAGTCGATCGCCCTCAATTTCGGCATCGCCCAGGAGTTTCCGGGTCGCTGCCATTTGCGCTTCGACGACACCAACCCGGTCAAGGAAGAGCAGGAATACATCGATTCCATCCAGGCCGACGTGCGCTGGCTCGGCTTCGACTGGGGCAAGAATCTGTTCTTCGCCTCGGACTATTTCGATCGCCTCTACGAATGGGCGGAGCAGCTGATCCGCGACGGGCTCGCCTATGTCGACGACCAGAGCCAGGAGGAGATCCGCCTCTCTCGCGGCACGCTGACCGAACCCGGCAAGAACTCGCCGTTCCGCGACCGCAGCGTGGAGGAGAATCTCGATCTGTTCCGCCGCATGAAATCGGGCGAATTCCCCAACGGAGCGCGCGTGCTGCGGGCCAAGATCGACATGGCCGCGGGCAACATCAACCTGCGCGACCCCGTGCTCTATCGAATCCTGCACGTGCACCATCCGCGCACCGGCACCAAATGGAGCATCTATCCGAGCTACGACTACGCGCATGGCCAGTCGGATGCGATCGAAGGCATCACGCATTCGATCTGCACGCTGGAGTTCGAGGACCACCGCCCGCTCTACGACTGGTTCATCGAGAAGCTGCCGGTGCCGTCACAGCCGCACCAGTACGAATTCGCGCGGCTGAACCTGACCTACACGCTGTTGTCCAAGCGCGTGCTGACCCAGCTCGTCCGCGACGGCCATGTCGCAGGCTGGGACGATCCGCGCATGCCGACCATGGCGGGCATGCGTCGCCGCGGCGTGCCGCCGGCGGCCTTGCGCGAATTCGTCAAGCGCATCGGCGTTGCCAAAGCCAACAGCGTCGTCGACGTCGGGATGCTGGAATTCTGCATTCGCGAGGAGCTGAACCGCACCGCGCAGCGCCGCATGGCGGTCTTGAGGCCGCTCAAGGTCGTGATCGAGAACTATCCGGAAGGGCAGACCGAGGAGCTCGAAGCGATCAACCACCCGGATGATCCCTCCGCGGGCACGCGGAAGATCACGTTCGGTCGTGAGCTCTATATCGAGCAGGACGACTTCATGGAGAACCCGCCGAAGAAGTTCTTCCGCCTGTCGCCGGGCAACGAGGTACGGCTGCGCTACGCCTATTTCGTCAAATGCACCGGGGTGATCAAGAACGACAAGGGCGAGGTCGTGGAACTGCGCTGCACCTATGATCCCGCGACCAAGGGCGGCAACGCGCCCGACGGCCGCAAGGTCAAGGCCACCATGCACTGGCTGCCGGCGGCGACCTCGAAGCCCGCGGAGATCCGCATCTACAACCAGCTGTTCGCTAGTCCCAGCCCGGACGCTTCGAACTTCGCGGCCGATCTCAATCCGAACTCGCTGGAGATTCTCTCCGATGCGCGGGTCGAGGCTTCGGTGGCCGAGAGCAATTCGACCGAGCCGATGCAGTTCGAGCGCCAGGGCTATTTCGTGCGCGACAAGGACTCGACGCCGGGCAAGCCGGTGTTTTCCCGCACAATCGGCCTGCGCGACACGTTCGCGAAGGAAGTCGCAAAGGGCTGAACGGAATGAGCAACGAGGCCGACGCCATCGTTTCCTCCATCATCGCCAAATGGTGCGCCGGCTTCGCCACGCTCGATGCGGCTGCTTTGTCGTCGCTCTATGCAAGGAACGCGTTCTTCTTCGGCTCCAACCCGAAGCTCTATCGCGGCCGGGACGGCGTCGCTGATTATTTCAATGGCCTGCCGCGTTTTCGCAAACCGAGCGCGGTGTTTTCCGAGGTCCACGCCGCACAGGCCGGCCCTGACCTGATCAACATGGCCGCGACCATAACTTTCGATCTCGCCGGCGAGCGCGACGATCTCGTCGTCAAGATGAGCTGGGTCATCATCCGCGAGGACGGCGACTGGAGAATCGTCAATCACCATGCCTCGTCACAGGCGCCGCTGATCTAGCGATCGCGCGCTCCTATTGGTGTCGTCATTCCGGGCTCGCGCCAAGTGCGCGCCCCGGAATGACAGGAGAATGCGAACCGAAACTCTCTCCGAGCGTTGAGGTGGCTCCAACCAAGGAGCCCACCATGCAGAACATCGCAGAGCATATGGAAGTCATCGGCGCCGACGGCGTCCATGTCGGTACCGTCGACAAGGTCGAGGGCAACCGCATCAAGCTGACCAAGAAGGACAGCGGCGAGGGCAGCCACAAGGGGCACCATCATTTCATCGACAAGAGCCTCGTTGCCGATATCGAAGGCAATAAGGTCCGGCTGTCGGCCAACGCATCGGTGGCGGTGACGATGGAAGAGGAAAAGTAGGTCGCTACGCCGCCTGTTCCTGATCTGTACCGCTATTCGCTCTCCCGCACCTTCCGGTAGCCTCGCCACCCGTCGCGTCGCGTAAGGTGCAGGGAAATGGCGGAGCCGGGGCGGCCAATGCGCTCCCAGGGAGTTGCCGGGACGTGGCCGGTGGGCCGCGCCGCAACGGCGGGCGGCTTCGCGCCCAGCGGCCTCGGCGTTTGGCGGGCCATCGTCGAAACGCTCCGCAATTGGGCGCGCGCCGAGGCCGGCCCCGGCCGGCTGTTGCCCTGGGTGCCCATCGCCTTCGGCGGCGGCATCGCGCTCTATTTCGCCGCCGATCATGAGCCGGTACTCTGGGTTGTCGCAGCGACGGCCCTCACACTTCTGCTCGGCGCAGCCTTGTTGCGGCGGAGCCGGCTGTTCGCGCCCGCGATCATGATCGCGGCGGTCGCCGCCGGCTTTGCCGTCGCGACCTGGAAAACGGCGCGCATCGCTCATCCCGTGCTTGCAAAACCGCTCTATTCCGTTTCGCTGTCCGGCTTCGTGGAGGCGCGCGATATCCGCGAGCGCACCGATCGTTTCGTGCTGCGCGTCAGCGCGATGGAGGCGCAGCGCAGCGACGTCAAGCTCGAGCGCGTGCGCCTTTCGGTGCGCAAGGGCACGGCGCCCGAGGTCGGCAGCTTCGTGCAATTGAAGGCGCGGCTGCTGCCGCCGATCTCGCCGGTGCGCCCCGGCAGCTACGATTTCTCCCGCGACATGTTCTTCCAGGGCATCGGCGCCTCCGGCTTCGTGATGGGCGCGATCACGGCATCCACACCGCCGGATGCCGGCGGCCTGCGGCTGCGCTACGCCGCTTTCATGCAAGGCCTGCGCGATGGGATCGATGCGCGCATCCGCGCAACGCTTGAAGGCGACAATCGCGCGATCGCGACGGCGCTGCTCACGGGGCGGCGCGATGCGATCACCGCGCCCGTGAACGATGCCATGTTCGTCTCGGGGCTCGGCCATGTGCTGTCGATCTCCGGCTATCACATGGCGGTCGTCGCCGGCGTCGTGTTCTTCGCGGTGCGCGCGCTGCTGGCCTTGATCCCCGGGCTGGCCGCCGGCTTTGCCATCAAGAAATGGTCGGCCGCCGCGGCGCTGGTGGCGGCTGCGTTCTATCTGCTGCTGTCGGGCGCGGAAGTCGCGACGCAAAGATCGTTCTTCATGACGGCGGTGGTGCTGATCGCGGTGATGGTCGATCGCCGCGCCATCACGTTCCGCACCCTGGCAGTGGCCGCGCTGGTCGTGCTCGCCGTCGCGCCCGAAGCGCTGGTGCATCCGAGTTTCCAGATGTCCTTTGCTGCAACGCTCGGTCTCGTTGCCTTGGTGCAGATCGGCATGCCGAATCTGCTCGCATCGCCTGATCATTCCGCCACGGCGCGGATCGCGCTATGGGGCGGCCGCGAGATCGCGATGCTGTTCCTGGCCTCGCTGATCGCGGGGCTTGCGACCACGCCCTATGCCGCCTTCCACTTCCATCGCGTGACGCCGTACGGCGTGCTCGCCAATCTCGGTGCCATGCCGGTGGTCTCGGCGCTGGTGATGCCGGCCGGGCTTTTGGGACTGCTCGCCGCGCCCTTCGGGCTCGACGGCGTGTTCTGGTGGCTGATGGGGACCGGCATCGAGTGGATGGTTGCGGTTTCGCGCTGGGTGGCGGCGTTGCCGGGCGCGGTCGGCCGCATCCCCGCATTCGGGATCGCACCGCTGATCGTGGCCAGCCTCGGCATCATCGTCATGGGGCTGCTGCGCACGCCTCTGCGCTGGTCCGGAGCCCTCGTGCTGCTGGTGTCCATCGCCTGGGGCTTGTCGGTGCGGCAGCCTGATGTGCTGATTGCCGGGGACGGTGCGAGCGTCGCCGTGCGGGGAAGAGACGGGCAATTGCATGTGATCCGCGCCAGCAAGGACGCCTTCCTGCTCAAGCAGTGGCTGGCTGCCGACGCCGATCCGCGCGATGCCGGCAGCGCTTCGTTGGCGAGCGGCGTGTCGTGCGACGAGTCCGGCTGCGTGGCCCCTCTTGCCGATGGGCGGCTGGTCGCGCTGTCCCTGCGCGCCGACGCGCTGGCCGACGATTGCAGCCGCGCGGCACTGGTGGTGACGGCGCGGCCCACGCCGCCCGATTGTGCGGCGATGGTCGTCGACCGTGCGCGTCTTGCGAGCCAGGGCGCGCTGGCCTTGACGCAGCGTGGTGACGGCTTTGCCGTTCAGGCGGTGAGGGCGAGGGGCGCGAGCCGCCCCTGGCTACCGGCCGGTGCCGGCGAGGGCACGTTCGACGCCAGCCTGGCGCCGAAAACGGCCGTGCCGCGGAACCGGGACGCAACGCCATCGGAGACGGACTTGCAGGCGGACGAATGAGGAGCGATGCGGGGAGGTCGGGCGGGACGCAAATCATACCATCTCGCCGGCCTCGGCCGGCGATGGCATTTCATTCCTGGCCGTCGACCGATTGGCCGGGGCGACGACGATCAGCCGATCGGCAGCTGGGCGATCGTGGACCGCGTGTCGGCGACGTTCTGCGGCTTGTGCTCGCGTTCGCCAACCGGTCGGCTCACCGGCAATTGTAGCACGGTCGCGCGCTGGCCTTCGACGAGCTGCGTTACCAGCACATACTTGCCGTCGGCAAATTCGATCGCATCGTGGTGGCGATCGGGAATGTGCGGATCGATCTTGCCGAACTTGCCGACGCGGGAGTTGACGGTGCGCGTCCAGATCCAGCGATTGTCGTAGCGGACATTGTCGGCGAAGGCGAGCTCCGTTCCCGGCAGCAGGCAGACGGCGACCGAGAGGTCGGCTGCCGAGGCGAAGCCGCGCGTCGAGGTGCCGCGGAAGGTTGTCGTGACGATCGTCTCGCCGACTTCAGCGGGGCGTGTCGCGACGGCATGCAGGCTGTAGTCACACATCGGGTGCTCCTCATGCGAAGATGGAGACCCGCGTCTCTTCGAGGCGCAGGCCTCAATCAGAGTGGAAGCCGCGACGCTCTGCTAGGTTATGGGCAAATCTGCGGCTCGCGTTGCAGCACGCGATCACATTATCTTTCCCGGCGCGATCAGGAACAAACCTCGCAGCGATGCATTCGGCGGGCGCGGAGCAGTTCGGACAGCTGGTGCGAAATGACTGCGCCTGTGCTTGCGAACCAGGAAGTCATCCGGAAAGAGGGGCCGGACGGCCAGCGCAGAACCAGAAGGACCATCCAGCCGGAGCGGGCAAAGCGTCCGCTCCAATCTCGGATCGAGGGTGCCGATCGAGCGCGCGCGGCAGGCTTGATAGGATCAGTACTTCCGGTACAGCCCGATCAGCTTGCCCTGGATCTTCACGCGGTTCGGCGGCAGGATGCGCACCTCGTAAGCTGCGTTGGCAGGCTCGAGCGCGATCGAGGCGCCGCGGCGGCGGAAGCGCTTGAGCGTCGCCTCCTCGTCGTCGATCAGCGCCACCACGATGTCGCCGGTATCGGCGCTCTCGTTGCGCTGGATCAGCGCCACGTCGCCGTCGAGGATACCGGCCTCGACCATCGAATCGCCGCGCACCTCGAGCGCGTAATGCTCGCCCGAGCCGAGCATGTCGGGCGGCACGCTGATGGTGTGGCTGCGGGTCTGCAACGCCTCGATGGGGGTGCCGGCCGCGATGCGGCCCATCACGGGCACCGCCACGGGCCGTTCGCCGTCGTCCGCGGGCGTGCTGGAGCTCGCACGCACCTTGCCGAGATTGCCCTCGATGACGCTCGGGGTAAAGCCGCGGCGATTGCCGGCGGCGGCCTGGAGCTCGGGCAGCTTGATCACCTCGATGGCACGGGCGCGGTTCGGCAGGCGGCGGATGAAGCCGCGCTCCTCGAGCGCCGTGATCAGGCGATGGATGCCCGACTTCGAGCGCAGGTCGAGCGCATCCTTCATCTCGTCGAAGGACGGCGGTACGCCGCTTTCCTTCAGACGTTCGCTGATGAACCGCAGAAGCTCGTATTGTTTGCGCGTCAACATCTCGACCAAAGTCCCCCGGTTGATGTCGTTCGTTTCCGAGACGATGAATACGGCGATAAGCCGCTGCATCTCGAAACAAATCATGAACGGACACTATATGTTCGATATGTGTTCCGCAACTGCTTAATTTACGGTGAACGGCGCGAGGCTCGCGGAATGCGTGTGGTCCTCGGCTCAGACCGTAAGGTGCAGCACCTCGCAAGGTGCGCCGGCCTCGGCCTTCGGCGCGAATGGCGCTCGCACCAGAAGTACCTGTGCCGCAGCCAGATTCGCAAGCAGTGAGGAGTCCTGATGGCTGACCGGGATGGCAACGGGCGTGCCGTCCTCGCGCAACTCCAGGCGTGCGCGCAGATAATCCTCGCGCTGGTCGTTGGCACCGAGGTCGCGCCCCAGCACGGCGTGCTCGCGCTTGTGATGAATCACGGAGCGGCCCGAGAGCGCGCGAATCAACGGCACCATGAAGAGGAAGGCGCACACGTAGGATGATACGGGATTGCCGGGCAGGCCGATCACGCGCATTGCGTCGAGCCGTCCGTGCATCATCGGTTTGCCGGGCCGGATCGCGATCTTCCAGAATGCCAACGCGATGCCTTCGTCTCTGAGAGCCTGCTGGACCAGGTCGTGGTCGCCGACCGACGCACCACCGGTCGTGATCAGGATGTCGGCGCCGCGTTCGCGCGCCCGGCGGATGCCGGCAGACGTGGCTTCCAGCGTATCGGAAGCAATACCGAGGTCGATGGTCTCGGCGCCCTCGCTGCGCGCGAGCGCGTGCAGGGCGTAGCCGTTGGAATAGACGATCTGGCCGGGACCGGGCGTGGTGCCCGGCATCACGAGTTCGTCTCCGGTGGCGAGGATCGCGACCTTTGGACGACGGCAGACGGCAAGCTGGGGGTAATTCATTGCGGCGGCGAGCGCGAGATCGCGCTCGGTAAGACGAGTTCCCTTGCGTAGGAGCACGTCGCCCTCGCGAAAGTCGACGCCGGCACGGCGGATGTGCCGGCCGGGAATCGCGGGCTCTTTGATGGTCACGACGTTGCCGTCCGCGACGGTGTCCTCCTGGATCACCACCGCATCGGCGCCGGCTGGAATGACGCCTCCGGTGAAGATTCGCACGGCTTCACCGGGGCCAATCGTTCCGGCGAACGGCCGGCCGGCCGCGACCTCGCCGGTCACAGTCAGCCTGGACTCGATCGTGGCCGCATCGGCTGCGCGCACCGCATATCCGTCCATCGCCGACATCGCCTCGGGCGGCTGCGTGCGCCGCGCCGCGAGGTCGCGCGCGAGCACGCGATGGTAGGCTTGGTCGAGGGCAACGATCTCTTCGGCCAGCGGCTCGGCATCGGCCAGCACCGCCGCGAGTGCGTCAGAAACCGGCATCAAGGCCACGGGCGAACTCCTGCTGAGCACATCGGCAATAGGCCGCAGTGTTCTAGCCGAGGAGGCGCGTGAGGCAAAGCCGCCCGGGGAATGTCGTGCGAGATCTGGCTAGTGGGAGAACGCAGCTCACGTCCGTCGCGGCATGACCCGGAAGGCGAGACCGACCGGCACGAGAATCGCCTTGGCGATTACGACAACGACGAGCGTCAGGGCCAGCGTCGGTCAACGGCTCGGCCGGCCCGAGCCATCATCCAGCGCGACGTCAGGTGCCCTGGGTCCTTGATCCTTGTCGGGCAGCGGATCGGCCTGGGATTTCAGGTCGGCGGCCTTGCTGATGAGCTTGGCAGAAAGATCCGAGTCCGAGGTGGTTCTGGCGAATTCAAGCAGGAGAGAGGCTTGCTTTGTGAGATAGGTCTTGCCCAGCACGCGATCAGTCCGATGTAGAGGTCCCAACGGACTCATGAGTCCCAGGGGTGGTAGTCCGTTCCGGGAACTCTGTCTAAAAATGCACGAAGCCGCTGAGCGCCTCGCCATTTGAATACCGCGCCGTAACCAATTTTGGGTCCGGAATCGAGGGCTGTGCGGGCCTCAGATGCCGAGGGCCTCGAGTGCGTTCGCGACATCGCGCGGCGACGTGACATGCACCGCCTTCAAGCCGCGCGCCCGCGCTCCCTCGATGTTCTCGGCAAGGTCGTCGAAGAAGACGATGCGCTCCGCCGGCACGCCGATCGCCGCGACGACATGGTCGAAAGCCTCCGCGTCGGGTTTGCGCAGGCCGATGCTCGACGACAAATACAGCTCGCGGAAGTGACCGAGCAGATCGGCGTACTCCTTCGAGAAATAGGTGATGTGCGGTTGATTGGTGTTGGAGAAGGCGTAGAGCGGCAGCTGCCTGGCCGCGCGCGGCAACAGCTCGGCGATGTCAGGCATTTCACCGGCGAATATCGCGTTCCAGCCTTCCAGGAACTGGGCGTCCGAGATGCCAATCCCGAGCGATGTTCGCAGCGAGGCGAAATAGTCCTCGTCGCTGATCTTGCCCATCTCGTGCAGCCGATAGGCCTCGTCCCTCACATAGCGTGCGACGATGGCCTCGGGCCGGCAGCCCGCGTGACCCGCCCAGCAGGCGATCGCCTTGGAAAAGTCGATATCGAGCACGACGCGCCCGAGGTCGAACAAGAGCGCATCCGCGCTGCCGGGAGAGAGTGATGTCATTGCGTCCTTTTCACATCATTTCGGCACGTCAGTAACGGTAGGGCTCGTGGTCGAACAGCGGGAACGCGCTGAACACGCTGGGCGCGTTGGTGGCTGTCGCCGGATGCAGGCAGGATTTGTCGACCTCTGCAAACGTGGTGGCGCCCAAAAGGCCCAGGCAGCGCAGCACCTCGTCCTCGAGCAGATCGAGCATCCGTGCGACGCCGGTTTCGCCGGCCGCCGCCAGCGCCCAGCATTGCAGCCGGCCGATGCCGACGAGGTCCGCGCCCGCCGCGATCGCCTTGACGATGTCGGTGCCGCGGCAGAAGCCGCCGTCGACCATGATCTTGGCGCGGCCCTTCACGGCATCGACGATCTCGGGGAGCACATGCATGGCACCGCGGCCATGATCGAGCTGGCGGCCGCCATGGTTGGAGACGTAGATCCATTCGACGCCGTGATCGAGCGCGATCTGCGCGTCCTCGGCGGTGGCAATGCCCTTGAGAATCAGGGGAATCCTGAACCTGTCCTTGATCATCTTCACGGTCCGCCAGTCCAGGCCCTTCTGGAAATCGCCGCCGGTGGCGCGCAGGCGACTTTCGCGAACATAGCGCTTGGCGATGTCGCGTTCACGACGGCTGTAATGGGCGGTGTCGACGGTCAGGCAGAACGCGGCATAGGCATGCTTCTCGGCCCGGCTTACGACATCGGCGACGAAGGCATCGTCGCCGCGGACATAGAGTTGATACAGCCGCAGCGCCTCGGGGGCGGCCTCGGCGGTCTGCTCGAGGCCGGGCTCGGATACCGAGCTCAGCATGTGCGCCGCACCAAAGCTGCCGGCAGCGCGCGCGACACTCGCCGCGCCGTCCGGATCGAAGATCTCGAGCGCACCGACCGGGGCCAGAACCACCGGCAGGCGCATCTTGCGGCCGAATTGCTCGACGCTGCCATCGACCTTGCGCACGTCGCGCAGCACGCGCGGACGGAAGGCGATCTCGTCCAGCGCCATTCGGTTGCGGCGCATCGTCGTCTCGGTCTCGGCGGCGCCGGTGATGTAGTCCCAGGCGTTCTGGTTGAGGTTGGCGCGCGCCTTGCGGATGAACTCGTGCAGGTTCTGGAACGGCTCGTCGCTGGCGCCGAGCTCGACGTTCCGCTCCGGCCGGATGCGGGGCGCTTCGTTCATTGTCGTCCTCCCGAGAATTTGAACTCTTGTTGCCATCGCCTATCGCGTCCGGCTCGCCAAAACCATCCTAAAATCGCATGGCTGCGAGGCGGCAGCGGGGCGCCCGTCTCCGCCTCGCGCGAAACGGTTTCGGAACGTTGCCAAAAGTTTAGCCCCAGGCGAAGGGATTTTTCGGTATGCCCGCCGACGTGGCATCCCGGCCTTGAAGAAACCGGAATGGTATTGTGAGACGTGAGCCGGATCGCCATTTGCATGGCGCAAGCCAGTCTCAAGAGAACCGCCAAGCAAAAGGCTCATCCATGCGGAAATCCCTGCTGTTCCCCCTCGGCGCGCTCACCGGAGCATGTTTGACCCTCCTGGTGGCAAGCCCGAACGGCGGAGTATGGGCGGCGCGGGCGGCAGCGCGCGCGGATGACGCCTATGCCCAGCTCAATCTATTCGGAGCCGTTTTCGAGCGAGTCAAGGCGAGCTACGTCGAGAAGCCGGACAATGCCAAGCTGATTGAGGGCGCCATCACCGGCATGGTGACCTCGCTCGATCCGCATTCGCGTTACATGAACTCCAAGTCCTGGACGGAAATGCAGGAGACCACCTCCGGCGAGTTCGGCGGGCTCGGGATCGAGGTCACGATGGAGGATGGCCTCGTCAAGGTGGTCTCGCCGATCGACGACACGCCGGCTTCGAAGGCCGGCATCATGTCGGGCGACCTCATCAGCAAGATCGACGGCGAGGCCGTGCAGGGCATGACGCTCGAGCAGGCGGTCAACAAGATGAAGGGACCGGTCGACACCAAGACCAAGCTGACCATCGTCCGCAAGGGCGCGGACGCGCCGCTCGAAGTCGCGATCACGCGCGAGATCATCCATGTGCGGCCCGTGCGCTTTCGCGTCGAAAACGGCGATATCGGCTATATCCGCATCACCTCGTTCAACGAGCAGACCACCGACGCCCTGAAAAAGGCGATCGCGTCGGTTACCAAGCAGGTCCCGTCGGAGAAGCTTGCGGGCTATGTGGTCGATCTGCGCAACAATCCAGGCGGCCTGCTCGACCAGGCCGTGTCGGTGTCGAGTGCATTCCTGCAGCGCGGCGAAGTCGTCTCGACCCGTGGCCGCAGTCCGGAGGAGACACAGCGCTTCACGGCGCGTGGCGGCGACCTCACCAGGGGCAAGCCGATCGTGGTGCTGATCAACGGCGGCTCGGCCTCGGCCTCGGAGATCGTGGCCGGCGCGCTGCATGACCACAAGCGCGCGACGATTATCGGCACGCGCTCGTTCGGCAAGGGCTCGGTGCAGACCATCATTCCGCTCGGCGCCGGCAACGGCGCGCTGGCGCTGACGACGGCACGCTACTACACGCCGTCGGGCCGCTCGATCCAGGCCCAAGGCATCGCGCCCGACATCGAGGTCCTCCAGGACGTGCCGCCGGAGCTGAAAGGCCGGATGGACACCATGGCGGAATCCCAGATGCGGGGACACCTGTCGGCCGGCGAAGGCGGCGAGCAGACCGGATCGCAGTCGTATGTTCCCCCCAAGGAGGAAGACGACAAGGCCCTGCACGCGGCGTTCGACTTTCTCCGGGGCGCGCCTGCGAACGAGGTTGCCGCCAAGTCTGCGACGAAGGCAGCAGTGCCGAACTAGGCCTTACGAGGCTCCAGACATGGAACGCCCGGGAGCGCGACGACGCTCCCGGGCGATTTCGTTTGAGCCTCTGCCTCGAAGCCCCTAGCCGGCCTCGCGGCGGCGGCCCTCGCTGCCTTCGCGCCGGGCAAGCCGGCTGCGATGCAGCGCGAACAGCTCCAGCACCTTCTCGGCGGGCTTGGCGGCGCTGAACAGATAGCCCTGCATCTCGGAGCAGCCGAGCGTGCGAAGCAGGCGCTGCTGCTCTTCGGTCTCGACGCCCTCGGCCGTGGTGGTCATGCGGCGGGCGGTCGCCAGATTGACGACGGCCTGAACGATGCTGGCGGAGCCGTCGGGGCGGGCGATGTCGTCGACGAAGCAGCGGTCGATCTTGATCTTGTCGAACGGGAAGCGGTGCAGATAGCTCAACGACGAGTAGCCGGTGCCGAAATCGTCCAGCGCGATCCGCACGCCGATGGCGCGGAGCTGGTGCAGGATCGCGAGCGCGGCATCGTCGTCGCGGATCAGGACCGCCTCGGTGATCTCGAGCTCGAGCCGGCTCGCCGGAAAATTCGAGGCGGCCAGCACCGCCATGATCTTCAGCGCCAGCGTGCCGCTCTTGAACTGCACCGGCGAGACGTTGACGGCGAGGCGGATGTCGTCGGGCCAGCCTGCTGCGTCCCGGCACGCGGTCGCCAGCACCCATTCGCCGATCTCGTTGATCAGGCCGGTGTCTTCGGCGATCGGGATGAATTCGGCAGGCGAGACCCAGCCGCGCTCGGGATGGCGCCAGCGCACCAGCGCCTCGCAGCCGGTGATGCGGTCGTCCTTCAGCCCGATGCAGGGCTGGTAATAGACTTCGAGCCCGCCTTCGCGGCCTCCTTGGGCGATGGCCTGGCGCAGGTCGATCTCGAGCTGCCGCCGCTCGCGGACCTTGGCGTCCATCTCGGGTTCGAAGAAGCGGTAGGTGCGGCGCCCGGCGGACTTGGCCGCGTACATCGCCATGTCGGCGTTCTTCAGGATCTGGTCCAATGCCGTGCCGTGCTCCGGCGCGAGCGCGATGCCGATGCTGGCGTCGGTGGTGAGATGATGGCCCATGCAGTCGAACGGTGTGCGGATCGTCGCGAAGACCCGCGCGACGAGTTCGTCGACCTGGTCTGACGATCTCACCGAGCTCTGCACGATGGCGAACTCGTCGCCGCCGAGCCGCGCCACGAAGTTCGCCGGACCCGCACAGCGGCGCAGGTTCGCGGCGACCGATTTCAGCAGCTCGTCGCCGACGAGATGGCCGAGCGCGTCGTTGACGCCCTTGAACTCGTCGATGTCGATGTAGTGCACCGCAATCTGTTCGCCGTCGCCGACCGCGGCAAGTTCTCGCCGCAGGTGCTCATGGAACATGGCGCGGTTGGGCAGGTCCGTCAGCGCGTCGTAATGGGCGAGGTGGGTGATGCGCTCCTCGATGCGGCGGCGTTCCGTGATGTCCTCATGGGTCGCGACCCAGCCGCCGTCGGCGAGCGGCTCGTTGAGGATGTGGATCGAACGGCCGTCCGCGGTATCAACCACCATGGAATTGCGGACATGGATGTTCTTCAGCACGAGTTCGACGTAAGCGTCGGCGTCGCCCGTGAAAGAGCCGCTTGCCTTGCGATGGCTGATGATGTCGTGGAAGCTGCAGCCGGGCTTCACGATCTCGGCCGACAATCCATACATCTCGATGTAGCGCTGGTTGCAGACCACCAGTCGCCGCTCGGCGTCGAACAGCAGCAGGCCCTGAGTCATGTTGTTGACGGCGCGGTCGAGCCGCTGTTTTTCGAGCGTCAGCCGTTCGCGCGAAAGTCGGTGTTGCTCCAGCAGCTTGCGCACCACCGCGATGAGCAGGCCGGCGATGGCGAGCGCGGACGAGACGGCAATCGAGATCAGCATGCCGATCTGCTCCCGCCAGTCGGTCAGGGCCGCCGCGCGGGTCGTGGAGGCCATCATCAGGATCGGGAAGTGGGGCAGGGCTCGCGAGGAAATCAGCCGGTCGTCGCCATCGACGGGGCTGGTGAAGCGGCCCGCGAAATGATCGAGCCCGAACACCCTCTGACGCTCGAACGGGCCGGTCTTGAAGTTTTGTCCCATCAATTCGCTGGAGCGCGGATAGCGGGCGAGCAACGTGCCGTCGCGATGCAGCATCGAGATCGTCGCGCCTGCGCCGAGTACGACTGAGGCGAAGAATTTCTCGAAGTTGGCGGGCTCGATCCCGCGTCCGACGACGCCGAGGAACTCGCCGCTTGGTGCGACGATCCTCCGAGCCACCAGGATGGTCCATGTGCCGGAGACGCGGCTGTGCAGCGGCTCGATCAGCACGTCGGGCGCATAGGGGTCGTATTTGAAGGTGCGGAAGTAGGCGCGATCGGCAACGTTCACCTTGGGGGCCGGCCATGCCGTCGACGAATTGATCAGATTGCCGTCGGCATCGATGATGTTGACGCCGCCCATATAGGGCAGCGCGTCGATCTTCGATCGCAGCATCCGGTGGACATCCTCGCCCGAGAGGTGCTTGCGGTAGTCCCCGCCGCTCGTGATTCCCGCGGTGCGGACATGATCGACGAAGTCCTTCTGGATGACCGCAAAATCCTGCAATTGCTGATCGAAGTGGTGGGCGAGCAGCAGCACGGCGTTTTCGAGTTCCCGGCCGGAATTGCGCAGCGCCCGCTCCCGGAAGTTCTGCGCCATCAGGACCGAGCCGATGGCAATGGCCGCGATCAGGAGGGCGCCGCCCACCACCAGCCAGCGGATCGGTCCGCTGCGCACGAAGGTCTGGTCAAACAGACGACTGCCGAAATTCATCTTCATGCTGGATCATTGCCGCGCACACGTCAGGATCAATTCATGAGCCCGAGAACATCCGTTGGTTTACGGTGACGGTGTGGAGGTAAAGTTAGGAAGCGCGGTTAACGATGCATGAATGGTTGCGCGAAAAAGAAACCTATGCCTGCCGTGCGCAAGTGGGTCGGAAGACAGGCGCGCTTCAGGCGCGATAATGGCCGGACTTGCCGCCGAGTTTCTCGACCAGACGGATGCCCTCGATACGAACGCCGCGCTCGACCGCCTTGATCATGTCGTAGACGGTGAGACAGGCGACCGAGACGGCCGTGAGCGCCTCCATCTCAACGCCGGTCGGGCCCGTGACCTTCACGCTGGCGCGGACGACGCAGCCCGGCAATCTTGCGTCCGGCTCGATGTCCAC
The DNA here is from genome assembly GCA_035575945.1 of Bradyrhizobium sp. Taxonomy (GTDB): domain Bacteria; phylum Pseudomonadota; class Alphaproteobacteria; order Rhizobiales; family Xanthobacteraceae; genus Bradyrhizobium. The sequence continues at coordinate 33,837 of DATLXF010000019.1, forward strand.
CGTCACCTTCGATAGCGCGAGCGGATGGCACAGCGGGATCAGCTCGGAGGTACGCTTGGCGGCCATGATTCCGGCGATGCGCGCCGTGCCGAGGACGTCGCCCTTCTTGGCGTTGCCGGAGACGATCAGGTCGAGCGTTGCCTTGGTCATGACGACGCGGCCTTCTGCGACCGCAAGCCGCTCCGTCGCGGGCTTGTCCGAGACGTCGACCATCCGCGCCTCGCCGGAGGCGGCGATATGGGTGAGGGCGGGACCGGTCTTGGTTTTCAAGAGCCTGGTCTTCGACGGCTTGGTCATGGAAGCCTTGCGCGCCATGTCAGCGCGTGCCCGTCGCGCGGCTCGCACCCGTGCGCGCGAGCAGCGTCCGCGTCGCCGCAGCGACGTCGGCCTGCCGCATCAGGCTTTCACCCACCAGGAAGGTCGACATGCCGACGCGCTCGAGCCGGGCGAGATCTTCGGGTGTGAAGATGCCGCTCTCGCCGACCATCAGCCGATCCGAAGGGATCAGCGGCGCCAGCGCCTCGCTTGTCGCGAGCGTGGTCTCGAAGGTCCGCAGATTGCGATTGTTGACCCCGATCATGGGTGAGCGGAGCTTCAGCGCGCGGTCGAGCTCGGCGCGGTCGTGGATTTCGATCAGCACGTCCATGCCGTAGGCAATGGCGGCGTCTTCGATGTCCCTGGCGGCGGCATCGTCGAGCGCCGCCATGATGATCAGGATGCAGTCGGCGCCGTGTGCGCGGGCCTCGGCCACCTGATAGGTGTCGAACATGAAATCCTTGCGCAGCACCGGCAGCGAAGTTGCCGCCCGCGCCGCCACCATGAAGTCGAGATGGCCCCGGAAAGACGGCGTGTCGGTCAGCACCGAGAGGCAGGCGGCACCGCCGGCCTCGTAGGCTTTGGCGAGCGCCGGCGGATCGAAATCGGCGCGAATGAGGCCCTTGGACGGTGAGGCCTTCTTGATCTCGGCAATCAGCGCGAAATCGCCTCGGGCGTGCTTTGCCTCGATCGCGCGCGCGAAGCCGCGCGGTGCGGCTTGCGCGTTGGCCATTGCCTCGACCGCCGACAGCGGCCGTGCGCGCTTGGCGGCGGCGATCTCCTCGCGCTTGTAGGTCTCGATCTTGGTCAGGATGTCCGACATGTCAGGCTCAGCTGTTGGAAACCGCGACCAGGTGCTTCAGCTTCGCATTGGCCGCGCCGCTGTCGATCGACCTGGTGCCGATCGCAACGCCTTCCCTAAGGTCCTTGGCGCGCCCGGCCACGATCAGCGCGGCGGCCGCGTTCATCAGCGCAACGTCACGATAGGGACTCGGCTTGCCGTCGAGCACGCTTTGCAGCGCCATGGCGTTGGCGTCGGCATCGCCGCCCTTCAGCGCACCGGCCTCGCAGCGCGACAGCCCGGCCTCCTCGGGCGTCACCTCGAAATTCCGGATCTCGCCGTTGTGGAGCGCCGAGACGAAGGTCGGGCCGGTGAGGGTGATCTCGTCGAGACCATCGGAGCCGTGCACGACCCAAGCGGATTCCGAGCCGAGGTTCTTGAGCACCTGCGCCAGCGGCTGCACCCATTGCCTGGAGAACACGCCGACCATCTGCCGCTTCACGCCGGCCGGGTTGGAAAGCGGGCCGAGCAGGTTGAAGATCGTGCGCGTGGCGAGCTCGACCCGGGTCGGACCGACGTTCTTCATGGCGGGATGGTGGGCGGGGGCGAACATGAAGCCGATGCCGCATTCGCGCACGCAGCGGCCGACCTGCTCCGGCTTCAGATCGATCTTCACCCCGAGCGAGGCGAGAACGTCGGCGGCGCCCGAACGCGACGACAGCGCGCGGTTGCCGTGCTTGGCAACAGGCACGCCGGCGCCCGCGACGATGAAGGACGCGCAGGTCGAGACGTTGACCGAGCCGGAGCCGTCGCCGCCGGTGCCGACGATGTCGACGGCGTCGCCGGGCGCCGCTACCGTCAGCATCTTTGAGCGCATCGCCGCAACGGCGCCGGTGATCTCGTCCACGGTCTCGCCGCGCACCCTGAGCGCCATCAGCAGGCCGCCCATCTGCGATGGCGTGGCCTCGCCGCTCATCATGGCGTCGAAGGCGGAGGAGGCCTCGTCACGCGACAGGCTGGCGCCGGTCGCCACTTTTCCAATGATCGATTTCAGGTCGTCCATCGCGTGCTTTCGACTTACTGCTGGTTCGCGCCGGTCACCTGCGCGAAGGCGGCCTGATTGATGGTGGTCCCGATGTCGGCTTCGAGCTTGTTGACGTAGGAGGCGACCTGCTCCTCGGTCTGGGCCCGGTCGAGGCTCTCTTTCAGCTTCTTGACCGCGTCGGAGGCAGCGTCGACCGGGGGTTCGACGATGTCGGTGACTCGGAAAACGATCACCTCGCTGCCGCCGCTCATGGCGCTCTGTCCGACGCCGTCCTTGGCGGTGCGGAACGCGGCCGCGACGACGGTACCGGGCACGCCGGCGGGCGAATCGTCGCGATTGAAGCCAGTGGCGGTCTCGACCTTGGTGCCGACAGCGGCGGCCTCGTCCGCGAGCTTGCCGCCCGCTTCCAGCTTCTGCACCATCTCCGTCGCCTTGACCTTCAACTTGGCCGCGATCTGATCCTGGCGCCAGCGCGCCTCGACCTGGTCGCGGACCTCGTCGAGATTGCGGTCGCGCGAGGGCGTGATGGCGAGCACGTCGTACCAGACATAGCCGCCCTTGAACGAGATCGAGTCGTTGTCGACGCCGACATCGGTGTTAAAGGCCTGCGACACCACGTCGAGGCCCTGCGGGACGTTGGCGACCGGCTGGCCGTTCGGGGCGCGGCCGGAGCGGTCGACGGCCTCGATGGTCACGGCGGTGAGGCCAAGCTTCTGCGCGGCGTCGATCACGCTCGAGCCGCCTCCGCGTTCGTCCTCCATTTTGTCGCGGAGCTCGGCGACCTTGACGCGCGCACGCTCGGTCGCGATCTCGCGCTTGATGTCGCCGGCCAGCTTGCCGTAGTCGGCTTCGACGCCCGGCTCGATCTTGTCGACCCTGACGATCGCGACGCCGAGCCCGCTCTGGATCGGTTGGCTGATCTCGCCGGCAGGAAGCGCGAAGGCGGCATCGCCGACGGCGGGGGTGAGCGAAGACTTGGTCACGAGCCCGAGGTCGATGTCGGAGGCACTCAGCCCGCGCTCCTTGCCGAGGTCCTCGAACGACATCCCGCCGACGAGGCGCTCGCGTGCGGCTTGCGCTTCGGCGACGTTCGGAAACACGATCTGCTGGATCTGTCGCTTCTCCGGCGTACCGAGCCGGTCCTTGCGCTGCTCGAACGCCTTCCTCGCGTCTTCGTCCGAGACCTCGGTCCATCTGCCGATGTCCTCCGGCGAGACCACGACGAAGGAAATCTTGCGGTATTCGGGCGCGCGGAACTGGATCTTGTTGTCCTCGAAATAAGCGGCGAGGGCTTCAGGCGAGGGCGCATCGATGTTGCCGGCCTGCGCGGCGTCGAGCCTGGCGAATTCGATGGAGCGTTGTTCGTTCTGGTAGCGCGTCAGCACGTCGATCATGGTTTTCGGCGGCTCGACGCCGGCGCCGATCGTGCCGGTGATCTGCCGGCGCAGCGACACCTTGCGCTGCTCGGCGACGTAGCGCTGCTCGGTGTAGCCGAAATTGCGGATCACGGCCTGGAAGCGGTTCGCATCGAACTTGCCGTCGACGCCCCTGAAGTTGGGGTCGCTCATGATGAATTGGCGGATTTGCTCGTCGGACTGGCCGAGCCTGAGCCGGCGCGCCTCTTCGTCGAGGGCAGCTTCCGCGATGGTCTGCTGCAGCACCTGGCGGTCGAGGCCGAATGCGCGCGCCTGGTCCGGCGTCAGCGGCCGGCCGAACTGACGGCTGATCTGCTGCAGGCGGTCGGTGTAGATCTGGCGGAACTCGTTCAGCGAGATCTCCGTGCTGCCGATCTTGGCCACCGTTGACTGCCCAAAACCCTTGAAGATGTCGGCGATGCCCCAAATGCCGAAACTGACGATCAACACGCCCATCACCACGGCCATAATGGTCTTGCCGAGCCAGTTTGATGAGGCCTTGCGTATTCCTCGGAGCATTTGGTCCAACTTGTTTGGTCAGGAGGGGAACGGTGCGCGTCTTAATCCAGATTCCGCAAAAGCGCGTCACCAAATTGATTGTTCATCATAAAGTGGCGGCTTTCCCCCCGCAACCTCGCCTCAGGGCGGCGCTTCGAAGCTGCGGTTAAACGCCTCTGGTGTCTGGAACTGCCGCAATGGCTCTGCTAGCGCATGCCCAAACCTCACTTTTCTGGACATGACATGACCGATGCCATCCGACCGCTGATTGCCGGCAACTGGAAGATGAACGGCCTGAAGGCCCAGGCTGCCGAATTCGACGCCATGCTCAACGGGGCGGCAGACCTGACCGCAAAAGCGGACCTGCTGGTCTGCCCGCCGGCCACCCTGGTCGCTGCCTTCGCTGAAAAGGCCCGTGGCAAGCAGGTCGCGGTCGGCGCCCAGGACTGCCATCCGAAGGCCTCGGGCGCCCATACTGGCGATCTTGCTGCCGAGATGCTGGTGGATGCGGGTGCGACCGCCATCATCGTCGGCCATTCCGAGCGCCGCGCCGATCATGGCGAGAGCGACGCGCTTGTCAGGCAGAAGGCCGAAGCCGCCTGGCGCGCCGGGGCGACCGCGATCGTCTGCATCGGTGAGACCCAGGCTCAGCGTGACGCCGGCCAGACCCTGGACATCCTGCGCGGTCAGCTCGACGGCTCGCTGCCGGATGGCGCGACCGCGGCCAATCTGGTCGTGGCCTATGAGCCGGTCTGGGCGATTGGCACCGGGCTGACCCCCACGGCGGGGGATGTCGAGCAAATTCATGGCTTTATCCGGGAATTGCTGATCTCCCGGTTCAAAACCGAGGGTGCCAGGATGCGCATCCTCTATGGCGGGTCGGTCAAACCCTCGAACGCGGCCGAACTGATGGCCGTGAAGCACGTCGACGGCGCGCTCGTTGGCGGTGCCAGCCTGAAAGCGGCCGATTTCCTTGCGATCGCCAAAGGCTGCCCCTAGCTAATCCAAAGCTCTGATCCTTACCCGATCGGGGGTGGCAATAACCCTTCCGATCGTGTAACACCGCGCAACTTCAGGAAAACCCGCGAAGCGCGATCGGCCGCCGTCAGGCGCCGCCCGCTTGTGACGGAAGGAAATCATGCAGACCGTTGTCATCGTCATCCACCTCATGATCGTTACCGTCATGATCGGGGCCGTCCTGCTCCAGAAGTCGGAAGGCGGCGGCCTCGGGATGGGCGGAGGCGCCGGCTTCATGTCGAGCCGCGGCACTGCGAACCTTCTGACGCGGACCACCGCGATCCTGGCGGTCGGCTTCTTCCTGACCAGCCTGTTCCTATCCTGGTACGCGGGCTACGACCGCAAGCCGTCGTCGATCATCGGCCAGCCCTCGCAGACCCAGCCAGCCGGCGGGTCACCGATCGCGCCGCCGACCTCGGGTGGCATCCTGGATTCGCTGAAGAAGGCGGACGAGCAGCAGAACCAGGCGCCGTCGGGCCCGCAGGTGCCGCGCTCGCAATAAAGCAAGGGGGCTATGCAGGACGGCTGCTACTGTCCTGCATCAACAATCCCCATCAAGGCACTGTCACCACTCTTCGTTTTGGCTCACCCACAGGCCCGCAAAATCTTCGGGGCGGAATACGAATCGCTTTGGCGAATCGAATTTTGGGGATTAGAGGTTAAGTCCCATGGCGCGGTATATATTCATCACCGGCGGCGTGGTTTCTTCGCTCGGCAAGGGTCTGGCTTCGGCGGCATTGGGTGCGCTGTTGCAAGCCCGGGGCTACAAGGTCCGCCTCCGCAAGCTCGATCCCTATCTCAACCTCGATCCCGGAACGATGTCGCCTTATCAGCACGGCGAAGTGTTCGTGACCGATGACGGCGCGGAGACCGATCTCGATCTCGGTCACTACGAGCGCTTCACCGGCCGGCCCGCGACCAAGGCCGACAACATCACCACGGGCCGCATCTACCAGGACATCATCTCGAAGGAGCGCCGCGGCGATTATCTCGGCGCGACCATCCAGGTCGTTCCGCACGTCACCAACGCCATCAAGGAATTCGTCCTCGACGGCAATGACGATTACGATTTCGTGCTGGTCGAGATCGGCGGCACCGTCGGCGACATCGAGGGCCTGCCGTTCTTCGAGGCAATTCGCCAGCTCAAGAACGAGCTGCCGCGCGATCACGCCGTCTACATCCATCTGACGCTGTTGCCCTACATTCCGAGCGCCGGCGAATTGAAGACCAAGCCGACGCAGCACTCGGTGAAGGAGCTGCGCTCGATCGGCATCCAGCCGGACATCCTGCTCTGCCGCACCGACCGCGAGATCCCGAAGGAGGAGCGGCGCAAGCTCGGGCTGTTCTGCAACGTGCGCGAAAGCGCCGTGATCGAGGCGCGCGACGTCGACAACATCTACGCGGTGCCCGAGGCCTATCACAACGCGGGCCTCGATGACGAGGTGCTCGCCGCCTTCGGCATCGGCTCGCGGATTCCGCCGGAGCTGCGCAGCTGGCAACAGATCAACGAGCGCATCCGCAACCCCGAGGGCAACGTCACCATCGCCATCGTCGGCAAGTATACCGGGATGAAGGATGCGTACAAATCGCTGATCGAGGCGCTATCGCATGGCGGCATCGCCAACAAGGTGAGGGTCAATCTCGACTGGATCGAGAGCGAGATCTTCGAGAAGGAAGATCCGGCGCCGTTCCTCGAACACGTCAACGGCATCCTGGTGCCCGGCGGCTTCGGCCAGCGCGGGGCGGAGGGCAAGATCAAGGCGGCGCAGTTCGCGCGCGAGCGCGACGTGCCGTATTTCGGCATTTGCTTCGGAATGCAGATGGCGGTGATCGAGGCTGCGCGAAACCTGGTCGGCATCGAGGACGCCAATTCCACCGAATTCGGTCCGACCAAGGAGCCGCTGGTCGGCCTGATGACGGAATGGCTGCGCGGCAACGAGCTGGAGAAGCGCACCCAGGCCGGCGACCTCGGCGGCACGATGCGGCTCGGCGCCTATCCGGCCGCGCTCAACCGCGGCAGCCGCGTCTCGAAGGTCTATGGCGGCGCGACCGAGATTTCCGAGCGCCACCGGCACCGCTATGAGGTCAACACCGCCTACAAGGACCGGCTCGAGCAGCATGGCCTGAAGTTCTCAGGCCTGTCGCCCGACGGCGTGCTGCCTGAAATCGTCGAGTACGAGGATCACCCCTGGTTTATCGGCGTCCAGTTCCACCCCGAACTGAAGTCGCGGCCGTTCGAACCCCATCCGCTGTTCGCCTCGTTCATCGAGGCGGCGATGGCACAGTCGCGGCTGGTGTAGGCGGTTCAACTCGCTTTCTTGATCATTTTGCGGAGCGCGGTGTCGATCCGCGATTGCCACCCCGGCCCCTGAGACTTGAAGTGCTTCACGACTTCCGGGCTGAGCCGGATCGAAACCGGAATCTTGGTCGGACTCTTCTGTGGTCCGCGTTTGCCGACCATGGAAGCGAGCTGATTAGGCTTGATAGCCTTCAGCGTGACGCCTGCAGGGAATTTGGCCCCCTTCGCGAAGTCGGCTCGGGTCCACTCGGGATTGTCATCCGTAGTGGCTTGCTTAATCTTCCGGGACATAGCGCTTCACCTCTTTGGCATGGGCACGTCGCAGGCTGATCGGTCGATATCGCTCGTCTCGAATGGTGAACACCAAGCAGTATGCGGCGCCATCAATGAACCGTAAGCACGGTAGCGCGGATCACCATAGTCGAACGGCTCAGCCGCAACGATTGCCCGGATCTCCATATCGGACCATCGCGCAAGCGAGATGCCGTGCTTAGCAATATTCGCCAGGTCTTTCGCGCGATCAAAATCAGCCATTTTTCTGTATATACAATTTAGTGGTGCTCCGTCAATTGCGCGCGGCAATTGGCAGAGGTGCCATGTGCGACCGACCTCAAGACAGTCAGGGCGACCGCAGCTATAACTCGCCGGTAACTACAGGGAGGACGATCTAGTGATCTACGAGATGCGCGTCTATCGCTGTCTGCCGGGCCGGCTGCCGGCACTGCTCAAGCGGTTCGAGACCGTGACCCTGAAGCTGTGGGAAAAGCACGGCATCAAGCAGGCCGGCTTTTTCACCACTCTGATCGGCGAATCCAACCAGGAGCTGACCTACTTTCTGGCCTGGGACTCGCTTGCCGACCGCGAGACGAAGTGGGGCGCGTTCATGACCGATCCGGACTGGATGAAAGCCCGCGCCGAGAGTGAAGCCGACGGCCAGATCGTCGCCAACATCGTCAGCCAGATCCTGACGCCGACCGCCTTCTCGGCGGTGAAGTAGCGCTCCCTGTCGCGGCGAGGAACTTCGGCGCAACCCTGATATTCGAACGTCTCGGCCGGAACAGGGTTGATCCGACCCTCATCAGGGCTATGGTTCGCGCCGAAACGAGGGATTTGCCTTGAGCTCTTCGACGTCAGCGGCGCCGGTGGTCAGCATCGGCAGGGTCAGGTTCGGCAATGATCTGCCGATTTCGATCATTGCCGGGCCCTGCCAGCTCGAGAGCCGCCAGCATGCGCTGGAGGTCGCCTCCGCGCTGAAGGAGATCGCTGCGCGGCTGAACATCGGCCTCGTCTACAAGACCTCGTTCGACAAGGCCAACCGCACCAGCGCGGCGGCGGCGCGCGGGCTCGGCCTTGCGCAATCGCTGCCGATCTTCGCCGAAATCCGCTCCTCGCTCGGCCTGCCTGTCTTGACCGACGTGCACGAAGCCAGCCAATGCGCCGAGGTGGCACAGGCCGTGGACGTCCTCCAGATCCCGGCCTTCCTGTGCCGGCAGACCGATCTCCTGCTCGCGGCCGCCGCGACCGGCAAGGTCGTCAACGTCAAGAAGGGCCAGTTCCTCGCGCCCTGGGACATGGCCAACGTCGTGACCAAGATCACGAGCGCCGATAATCCCAACGTGCTCGTCACCGAGCGCGGCGCGTCGTTCGGCTACAACACGCTGGTCTCCGACATGCGCGCGCTACCGATACTGGCGCGTACCACCGGCGCCCCCGTGATCTTCGACGCCACCCATTCGGTGCAGCAGCCGGGCGGGAAGGGGACCTCCTCTGGCGGCGAGCGCGAATTCGTGCCGGTGCTCGCACGCGCGGCCGTGGCGGTCGGCGTCGCCGGCGTCTTCATCGAGACCCATCCTGATCCGGATCGCGCGCCCTCGGACGGACCCAACATGGTGCCCTTGCGCGAGTTCGAGGCGCTAATCGCCAGGCTGATGGCATTCGACGCGCTCGCAAAGAATCCGCGCTGATGCAGGAAGGCGAGGCGCGGCCGCACGATCACGGCTTGCCGACAGCACTCTACGTCATATCAGGCGCGAGCTTCGCCGCTGCACTCTCGGCACGTGCACTCGATCCGGTGCTGCCGCACGTCGCCGAGGATTTCGGGGTCAGCATCGCCACCGCGGCGGGCTTCGCCGCGGTGTTCGCCTTCACCTTCTCGATCATCCAGCCGATCATCGGTGCCGCCGCCGACCTGTTCGGCAAGACGCGACTGATGATCGGCTGCCTCGCGCTGCTTGGTCTTGCCAACATCCTCGGCGCATTCTCGACCTCGTTCTCGATGCTGTTCGCGACCCGCATCCTCGCCGGCATCGGCTCGGGCGGCGTGTTTCCGGTGGCGCTGAGCCTCACCAGCGACCTCGTCGGGCCGGAGAAGCGCCAGGTCGCGATCAGCCGCACGCTTGCAGGCGCGATGACCGGCAATCTGCTCGGTGCCTCGGCCTCCGGCCTGATCGGCGATTTCCTCGGCTGGCGCGGTGTGCTCGCGGTGCTCGGGGCGCTCGTGATCGTGGCGTCGGTCGCGGTCGCGGCCGGCTTTCGCGGCGCCAGGGTCCAGCATCCGCCGAAGACGAGCCTGTCGGCGCTGAAGGCCGGCTATCGCACCATCTTCACCAATCCGAATGCCTATATCTGCTACGCGGCGGTGTTCATCGAAGGCTGCTGCGTGCTCGGCCTGTTTCCCTACATCGCCTCGTTCCTGTTCGAACTCGGCCAGACCTCGCTGTCGATCGCGGGCCTCGTCATCGCCGGGTTTGCGGTCGGCGGTCTGTTCTATACGCTGACGGTGTCGCGGCTGCTGCCGTGGCTCGGCGTCAAGGGCATGATGATCGCAGGCATGACCCTTGTCGCCTCGCAGCTCATTGCCGTCGCCTTCGGCCCGCGCTGGGAGGTGCAGGCGCTCAATCTCGTCGTGATGGGATGGGGCTTCTACATCGCCCATGGCTGCCTGCAGGTCTTCGCCAGCGAGCTCTCGGTCGAGGCGCGCGCCACCGCGCTGTCGCTGCATTCGTTCTTCTTCTTCATGGGCCAGACCGTGGGACCGCTCGCCTACGGCTTCGGGCTTCAGCATGCCGGCAAGATGCCGACCCTGTTCGCGAGCGCAGTCATCATGGTGGTGCTGGGCTTCGTTTGCGCCCGGCTGCTCAAGCAGCGGGCACCGGCGGACGCGCGCTGACATTCGCGAGGCGAGGCCAGACGAGGACGTCCATAAAGTCACCTGTGCGCGGATCGCTCCCCACCACGACACCTTCCGCCCCGTATACATGGCATACGAATTGCTTCGATTCTGAGCAAATCGAGGTGCGAGAACCGTGGACGCCCAGCCCGACCGTTTGCCTGAAACAGGGGCGGCCCGATCGACCGGGTATCCTACCCGGCCGCCGCTGCGGCGCTTTCTCACCGATTGCCACGACGAGTTCAGGGCCGATCATTCCGGCGAGCTCGCCGACTATATTCCCGAGCTGAAGCGCGCCAACCCCGACCATTTCGGCATCGCGCTCGTGACCATCGACGGGCATGTCTACGAGGTCGGGGACAGCAACGTGCCGTTCACGATCCAGTCGGTGTCGAAGGCGTTCGTCTTCGCATTGGCGCTGGAGATGGTGGGCGAGGCGCGCGTTGCGGCCACCATCGGCGTCGAGCCCAGCGGGGAAGCCTTCAACTCGATCCGGCTCACCAATGACAACCGTCCGTTCAACCCGATGGTCAATGCCGGCGCGATCGCCTGCTCGGGCCTGATCTACGAGGTGGACGGGAAGGGCGCCTTCGAGTGCGTCCGCGCCAAGCTCAGCCAGTTCGCCGGCCGCGAACTCGGGGTGGACGAGGCCGTTCATGCCTCGGAGACGGCGACCGGCAATCGCAACCGGGCCATCGCCTGGCTGCTGCGGAATTACGCGGTGCTGCCGGACGACGTCGATGCCGTGCTCGACGTCTATTTCCGTCAATGCGCGATCCTGGTCACCGCGCGCGACCTCGCGGTGATGGCGGCAACGCTCGCCAATCGCGGCATCAATCCGGTGACGGGCGTGCAGGTGATCACGCCCAACATCGTCGCGCGCACGCTGTCGGTGATGACGAGCTCGGGCATGTACGACTATGCCGGCGAGTGGACCTATCGCGTCGGCATTCCCGCCAAGAGCGGCGTCGGCGGCGGCATCGTCGCGGCGCTGCCCTCGCAGCTCGGGCTCGGCACCTTCTCGCCGCTGCTCGACAACCATTTCAACAGCGTGCGCGGCCTGAAGGTCTGCGAGGCGCTCTCGGCGCGGTTCGACCTGCACATGCTCAACCGCAATGCCGATGTCCGCACCAGCATCATGGCGGATTACGACATCTACGGCATTTCCTCCCGCCGCAGCCGTCAGCCGCACGAGCGGCAGATCCTCGACGAGCGCCACAGCGACATCCGTGTGCTCGAGTTGGTCGGCGCGATGAATTTCGGCACCATCGACTACGTCACCAGACGGCTGAGCAGCGAGCCGCCGAGCGCGCCGCTTCTGATCATCGACTTCCGCCGTGTCCCCGACATCACCGCGGCCGGCGCCGAGCTGCTCGCCGATACTCTGACCGCGCTCGGCAATGCCGGCGTCACCACCATTCTTTCCGGCTTCGAGGGCACCTCCCCGGTGTGGGGCGCGATCTCCGCGCGCACCGCCGAGCCACGCCGGCTGCGCCGCTTCGCGCTGCTCGACGATGCCATCGAATGGGCCGAAGATCAGGTGATCTACCGCTTCGGCGGCTTCACCGACGTGAAGGAGAGCGCGCGTCTCAGCGAGCAGGCGCTGCTTGCCGAGCTCGACGCGGAGGAGATCGCTGCGATCGTCGAGCTATCGAGCACCCGGCATTACGCGGCCGGCCAGCGCATCATCTCGACCGGCGAGCCCGCCAATTCGCTGTTCTTTCTCCAGAGCGGGATGGTCAGCGTGAAGCTGCCGAGCGGCGTTCGGCTCGCGTCTCTCGGCCCCGGCATGGAGTTCGGCGAGATGGCGATCCTGGAGCGGAGCCGCAGCGCCGACGTCGTTGCCGACACGCCCGTCACCTGCCTCGAACTGCCGCTGGACAGCTTTGCGGATTACCGCCGCCTGCACCCGCAGACCGCGCTGAAGATCATGCGCAACCTGGCCGCCATCCTGACGCGGCGACTGGTCGCGGCGAATGCCAAGGTGGATCTGCTGAGCGCGTATTAGCCCCGGCCGCGATAGGGCGCGACGCCTTGCTCCGGCACCCATAGGCCCTTCGGCACGCGGCCGGCCTGCCAGAACACGTCGATCGGGATGCCGCCGCGCGGATACCAATACCCGCCGATGCGCAGCCATTTCGGCTTGATCTCGGAAGCGATGCGCTTGCCGATCATCACGGTGCAGTCCTCGTGGAAGGCGCCGTGATTGCGGAAGCTGGCGATGTAGAGCTTGAGCGATTTCGATTCCAGCAGCCACGCATCCGGAGCGTAGTCGATCATCAGATGGGCGAAATCCGGCTGGCCCGTGACCGGGCAGAGCGATGTGAATTCCGGCACGGTGAAACGCACCAGGTAATCGGTCCCCTTTTGCGGATTGGGCACGCGGTCGAGCCTGGCCTTCTCTGGCGCATCCGGCCATTCCACGGCGCGGCCGAGCTGCAAGGATGCCGTGCTGGCAGGGGAGTTGTTCGATTTTCCGGGTTTTTTCGACATGAGGCCGCCTCCGTGGCGGCCCTCTTAGCCAATCATCGCCCGGCCGTCACCCGGCCTTTTCCGCTTCGACGCATTGCGGTAGAAGCACCGCCAACTGCCCCCTTCGTTCCCGGAAAAGAGGCCCTCATGACCGCCATCATCGACATCATCGGACGCGAAATCCTCGACAGCCGGGGCAATCCCACCGTCGAGGTCGATGTCGTGCTGGAGGATGGTGCGATGGGCCGCGCCGCGGTGCCGTCGGGTGCCTCCACCGGCGCCCACGAGGCCGTGGAACTGCGCGACGGCGACAAGGCCCGCTATCTCGGCAAGGGCGTCACCAAGGCGGTCGGCGCCGTCAACGGCGAGATCTTCGAGGCGCTCAGCGGCCTCGACGCCGAGCAGCAGGCGCAGATCGACCAGATCATGATCGACCTCGACGGCACGCCGAACAAGAGCCGGCTGGGGGCTAACGCCATCCTCGGCGTCTCGCTCGCCTGCGCCAAGGCCGCCGCGAACTCGCTCGAAATGCCGCTCTATCGTTATGTCGGCGGCACCTCCGCGCGCCTGTTGCCGGTGCCAATGATGAACATCATCAATGGCGGCGTGCACGCCGACAACCCGATCGACTTCCAGGAGTTCATGATCCTGCCGATTGGCGCGTCCTCCTTCGCCGAAGGCCTGCGCTACGGGGCGGAAGTGTTCCACACGCTGAAGTCGGAGCTGAAGAAGGCCGGCCACAACACCAATGTCGGCGACGAGGGCGGCTTCGCCCCGAACCTGCCGTCGGCGGACGCCGCGCTCGACTTCGTCATGAACGCGATCGGCAAGGCCGGCTTCAAGGCGGGGACCGACATCATGCTCGGCCTCGACTGCGCCTCGACCGAGTTCTTCAAGGACGGCAAATACGTTTATGAAGGCGAGGGCAAGACCCGCTCGATCTCCGAGCAGGCCACATACCTTGCGGACCTCGTCTCGCGCTATCCCATCGTGACCATCGAGGACGGCATGTCGGAAGACGACATGGACGGCTGGAAGGAGCTCACGGACCTGATCGGCAAGAAGTGCCAGCTGGTCGGCGACGACCTCTTCGTCACCAACGTCAAGCGCCTCGCCGACGGCATCAAGACCGGCCGCGCCAACTCCATCCTGATCAAGGTCAACCAGATCGGCACGCTGACCGAGACGCTGGCCGCCGTCGAGATGGCGCACAAGGCCGGCTACACCTCCGTGATGTCGCACCGTTCCGGCGAGACCGAGGATTCCACCATCGCCGACCTCGCGGTCGCCACCAATTGCGGTCAGATCAAGACCGGCTCCCTTGCGCGTTCCGATCGCACCGCCAAATACAACCAGCTCCTGCGCATCGAGCAGCAGCTCGGCAAGCAGGCGCTCTACGGCGGCAAGGCGGCATTGAAGGCGCTGGCATAAGCCGGCGCCGACCCGCGAAAAAGACGGACAGGGGAGATCGACATGAGCGACGGCAAGACCGGACTGCAACTGCGTTCGCTGCTGAAGAAGAGCGGCGAGCTGGAACTGTCTCTCGTCGATATCCCGACTCCCGAGCCCGCCGACGACGAGGTCGTGGTCCGCGTCGAGGCGACGCCGATCAACCCCTCCGACCTCGGGCTCCTGATCGGGCCGGCCGACATGTCGGCCGCCAAGGCTTCCGGCACCAAGGAGATGCCGGTCATCACCGCGACGATGCCGGAGGCTGCGATGCGGATGATGGGCGCACGGCTCGATCAGTCGCTGCCGGTCGGCAATGAGGGCGCCGGCACGGTGATCGCGACCGGCTCGTCGGACGCGGCGAAGGCGCTGATGGGCAAGACGGTGTCGATGATCGGTGGCGCCATGTATTCGCAATACCGCGTGCTCAAGGTCCGCGACGTCATGGAGCTGCCGGCGGGCACCACCGCCGCCGACGGCGCCTCCTGGTTCGTCAATCCGCTGACCGCGCTCGGCATGACCGAGACGATGCGCCGCGAGAACCACAAGGCGCTCGTGCATACCGCGGCCGCATCCAATCTCGGCCAGATGCTGAACAAGATCTGCATCAAGGATGGGATCGGCCTCGTCAACATCGTCAGGAGCAAGGAGCAGGCCGACATCCTGCACAAGATCGGCGCCAAATATGTCGTTGATTCCAGCGCGCCAAGCTTCATGGACGACCTCACCAATGCACTGGTCGAGACCGGCGCCACCATCGCCTTCGACGCGATCGGCGGCGGCAAGCTGGCGAGCCAGATCCTGACGGCGATGGAGATCGCGGCCAACAAGACCGCGAAGGAATACAGCCGCTACGGTTCCAACGTGTACAAGCAGGTCTATATCTACGGCAGCCTGGACAATCGGCCGACGGAACTGAACCGCTCGTTTGGCCTCAGCTGGGGCGTCGGCGGATGGCTGCTGACGCCGTTCCTCCAGAAGATCGGCCCGGCCGAGATCGGCCGCCTGCGCCAGCGTGTGGCGTCGGAGCTGAAGACCACCTTCGCCAGCCATTACACCAAGGTGGTGTCGCTCGCCGAGGTGCTCGATCCCGCCAACATCGCTGTGTACGCCAAGCGCGCCACCGGCGAAAAATTCCTGATCAACCCGAATAAGCAATGATCTGCGACCGCAGGTCACCGCAGGAAGGTCTTGCCAACTGAGCGAAGCGGAGGATTATTCCGCTGCAATCCAAGCGGAAAAACCGCTGGGCGCTCAGAAGGACATGTCCATGACTGATTTCAATCGCCGCCACCTGCTTGCAGGCGCCGCCGCAATGGGCGCGGCTGCCGTCACCGGGCTCGGGCCCACCACCGCCAATGCCTCGGTGCCGCAAGTGGGGACGCAGGCGCCAGGCTTCTATCGATACAAGGTCGGCAGCATCGAGTGCACCTCGATCAACGACGGCGCGCGCACCTTCCCGATGCCGGACAAGTTCGTCGCCAACATTCCGAAGGAGGAGGCTCTGGCGGCGGGTGAGGCGGCTTACATGCCGAAGGGCATGGTCACGGTGCCCTTCAATCCGCAGCTCATTAACACCGGTTCCAAGCTGGTGCTGATCGACACCGGCAATGGTATTGCGAATCTCGAGCCGAGCAAGGGCGCGGTCGGCCGCACCTTGCAGAATCTCCAGGCGGCCGGCGTCGACCCCAAGAACGTCGACGTCGTGCTGCTGTCGCATTTGCACGCTGACCACATCAACGGGCTTCGCCTCGCCGACGGCGCGCTGGCGTTCCCGAATGCGGAGATCATGGTGCCCGGCAAAGAGTGGGAGTTCTGGACCAGCGAGGACAACGCCGCGAAGGCCGAGTCCAACCAGGGACTGAAGGCCAATTTCGCCAACGTGAAGAAAGTTTTCGCCGGCCTGGAGTCCAAGCTGACGAAGTACGAATGGGGCAAGGAGGTCGCGCCGGGCATCACCTCGATCGCCACGCCGGGCCATACGCCCGGGCACACCTCGTTCGCGGTATCATCCGGCGATGCCAAGGTGCTGATCCAGGCCGACGTCACCAACATCCCGGAATTCTTCCTGCGCAATCCGGACTGGCACGTGATGTTCGACATGGACGCCGCGACCGCCCAGGCGACCCGACATAAGTTCTATGACATGGCGGCGACGGAGAAGGCGACTGTGGTCGGCTTCCACTTCACCTTCCCTGCAGTCGGCCATGTCGCGAAGGACGGCGCCAAATATCGCCTGATCCCGTCGGCCTGGAATCCGACGATCTGATCTGGGGCTGGCACCTTGCAAGAAGAGTTGGGCCGCCGCTTGGCGGCCCGACCGTTTTGGACGACCATCTGTTCTCGCGAAACGCTGCGTTTCCATATCGAGCTGGTTCATGCACTTGCATCGAATGGTCCGGGTCGCTTAAGTGCCGTCTGGCACTCCTCTCAACGGTTCCAAGGACACCCCATGGCCTATAACATCGTCACGATCGCCGGCAGCCTGCGCCAGGACAGCTTTTCGCTGAAGATCGCCAACGCGCTGGCCAAGCTCGCGCCCGGCTCGCTCCAGATCGAGGTGATCACGCCGGCGGGCATCTCGTTCTTCAACCAGGACCTCGAGGGCGCGCCGCCCGCGGACTGGCTCGCCTTCCGCGAGAAGCTGCAGAAGTCGAACGGGGTGCTGTTCGTCACGCCCGAATACAACCGCTCGATCCCCGGCGTCCTCAAGAACGCCATCGACGTCGCTTCGCGCCCCTACGGCAAGAGCTCGTTCCTCGGCAAGCCGGTCGGCATTGTCTCCAACTCGCCCGGCCCGCTCGGTGGCGTCAGCGCGGCCAAGCATCTGCAGACCATCCTGCCCGGCATTTCTGGTCCAATCCTCCAGCAGCCGGAGATCTACCTCAACGGTGTCGGCGATGCCTTCGACGCGGCCGGCAATTTGACCAAGGATTCGCTCAAGACGGTGCTGCAGCAGTACATCGACGCGTTCGCCGCACACGTGGCGAAGAACCAGGGGTAAGGCCGGATATCCCCGCGGCCACACCGCGGGTCCCCATCCTGATCCCGGCGCCGGAAGCGGACGCTGCACACCAGAACCAACTGCCAGACGTCGTTGGACGGGTGGTTCATGGAGAGCAGACCGCGAAGCGGTCGTCTCGCAGCGGGGGGCAGTCGGGCCTGCCTGTTTCGAGACGCTCCGCGCCTCCTCAGCATGAGGGATCGGTGGCGGGAAGCAGGCTCCAATTAGCGCTCCCTTAACCAACCTGTCCCATCTTCCCAAGATGGTCTCCCGCGCGCGCCTAAAATCGATCCTGACCGGCCTTGCTCTCTACGCGATGGCGGCCGCCATCGTCGGCTATTTCGGCGTCAACGCCTATACCGGCAAATACGGCCTCAACGCCCGCCAGGAGCTCGACCAGGAGATCATCGCGCTGACCAGCGAACTGGCCCAGCTCAAGCGTGAGCGCGCCAGGAGCGAGCAGCGGGTGTCGCTGTTGCGATCCGAGAAGATCGACCCGGACATGCTGGACGAGAGGGCGCGCTTCCAGCTCGACTATGTCCATCCGCGCGACCTCGTTCGGATGATCCCGGTGAAGTAGCCCATCTCGGCAAATCGAAGCGGCCGGTCATCCGCAGTCGATTGGTCGCTCACAGAACCGAGCGCTTTGTTGCCCGATCTGCACCTGAGATTTTGCAATGTTTCGATCGCGCTGCGGTGCGGCATAATGAAAAGCGTGGCATGCCGCCGCGGTGCTTTCGCATGGAGTTGAGTTGGGTTAGAGAGGGCGAAAGTTTTCTCTGACCCGGAATTCCCATGGCCGCACCCAAGAAAGCCGCCGCAAGCCCTCCACAGGACAAGACCGAAAGCGGCTCGCCACCGGAATTCACCAGGGAACAGGAGCTCAAGGCGTTTCGCGACATGCTCCTGATCCGCAGGTTCGAGGAAAAGGCCGGCCAGCTCTACGGCATGGGCGCAATCGGCGGCTTCTGCCACCTCTATATCGGCCAGGAGGCCGTAGTTGTCGGCATGCAGATGGCCCTGAAACAGGGCGATCAGGTCATCACCGGCTATCGCGATCACGGCCACATGCTCGCCACCGGCATGGATGCCAACGGCGTCATGGCCGAGCTCACGGGCCGCCGCGGCGGCTATTCCAAGGGCAAGGGCGGCTCCATGCACATGTTCAGCAAGGAGAAGCACTTCTACGGCGGGCACGGCATCGTCGGCGCCCAGGTTTCGCTCGGCACCGGTCTCGCCTTTGCCAATCACTATCGCGGCAACGACAATATCAGCGTCACCTATTTCGGCGACGGCGCGGCCAATCAGGGTCAGGTCTACGAGAGCTTCAACATGGCGGAGCTCTGGAAGCTGCCGGTGATCTACGTCATCGAGAACAACCGCTACGCCATGGGCACCTCGGTTTCGCGCGCCTCGGCGCAACAGGATTTCTCCAAGCGCGGCGCGTCCTTCAACATCCCCGGCAAGCAGGTCGACGGTATGGACGTCCGCGCCGTCAAGGCTGCGGGCGAGGAGGCGGCGGCCTGGTGCCGCGCCGGCAAGGGACCCTTCATCCTGGAGATGCAGACCTACCGCTACCGCGGGCACTCGATGTCCGATCCTGCAAAATATCGCACGCGCGAGGAGGTCGAGAAGGTCCGCCACGACCAGGATCCGATCGAGCAGGTGCGCAACCGCCTGCTGGCCGCCAAGGTCAGCGAGGCCGATCTCAAGGCGATCGACGCCGAGGTGCGCGACATCGTCAACGCCTCCGCCGACTTCGCCCAGCATGATCCCGAGCCGGATGCCGCCGAGCTCTGGACCGATGTTTACCGCTGAACGCGCGCAAGCTTTCCTTGGAGAAGATATGCCAATTCAAGTGCTGATGCCCGCGCTGTCGCCGACGATGGAGAAGGGCAACCTCGCCAAATGGCTGAAGAAAGAGGGCGAGACGATCAAGTCCGGTGACGTGATCGCCGAGATCGAGACCGACAAGGCGACCATGGAGGTCGAGGCGACCGACGAGGGCACGCTCGGCAAGATCCTGATCCCAGAGGGTACCGCCGACGTCGCGGTGAACACGCCGATCGCCACGATTCTCGCCGACGGTGAGAGCGCGGCCGATCTCGCCAAGGCCACCGCGCCCGCCAAGCAGGAGAAGGCGGCGGAGTCCGCGCCGCCCGCCGCCGCCAAATCCGAGGCACCTCAGCCCAAGGCCGCGCCGTCGGCGCCGCAGCCTGTCGCCGAGCCCGATCCGGAAGTCCCCGCCGGCACCGAGATGGTGACGCAGACCATCCGTGAAGCTTTGCGCGACGCGATGGCCGAAGAGATGCGCCGCGACGCCGACGTGTTCGTGATGGGCGAAGAGGTTGCCGAATATCAAGGCGCCTACAAGGTCACCCAGGGCCTGCTTCAGGAATTCGGCGCCAAGCGCGTGATCGACACCCCGATTACCGAGCACGGCTTCGCCGGCGTCGGCGTCGGTGCCGCGATGGCCGGCCTGAAGCCCATCGTCGAGTTCATGACCTTCAACTTCGCCATGCAGGCGATCGACCAGATCATCAACTCCGCCGCCAAGACCCTCTACATGTCCGGCGGCCAGATGGGCTGCTCGATCGTGTTCCGCGGACCGAATGGCGCAGCCGCGCGCGTCGCCGCGCAGCACAGCCAGGACTACTCGGCCTGGTACTCGCACGTCCCGGGCCTCAAGGTGGTTGCGCCGTATTCGGCAGCGGACGCCAAGGGCCTGCTCAAGGCTGCGATCCGCGATCCCAACCCGGTGATCTTCCTCGAGAACGAGGTGCTCTACGGACACACCGGCGAAGTCCCCAAGCTGGATGATTTCATCATCCCGATCGGCAAGGCCCGCATCGCGCGCGCCGGCAGCCACGTCTCGATCATCTCCTGGTCGAACGGCATGACCTATGCGCTGAAGGCCGCGGACGAGCTTGCCAAGGAGGGTATCGAAGCCGAGGTGATCGACCTGCGCACGCTGCGCCCGATGGACACCGAAACCATCATCAACTCGGTGAAGAAGACCGGGCGTGCGGTGACGGTGGAAGAGGGCTGGGCCCAGAGCGGCGTCGGCGCCGAGATCGCCGCGCGCATCATGGAGAACGCCTTCGATTATCTGGACGCGCCGGTGACGCGCGTCTCCGGCAAGGATGTGCCGATGCCGTATGCGGCGAACCTGGAGAAGCTCGCGCTGCCGTCCGTGGCCGAGGTCGTCGAAGCCGCCAAAGCCGTCTGCTACAGGTAGACCATGGCAGGCCCGAAGGAGCAGCCCCTGCCGCCGGACGTCATGGCCCGCGACGACGCGGTCGAGATCCTGCGCGTGTTCGTGCTGGACGGCGGGCTGTCGATGGCGTTCCAGCGCGCCTTCGAGGAGCCCGACATGTGGGGCCTGCTCCTCGTCGATCTCGCCCGCCATGCCGCGCGCGCCTATGCGCGCGAAAGTGAATACACCGAGGAGGACGCGTTGAACCGGATCCTCGAGATGTTCCAGGCCGAGATCGAGCGTCCCACCGACACCGGCACCACGACGCCGCGCGGCAAGGGACACTGACCATGGCGATCGAGCCCTATCACTACGATTTCATGCTGGAAGCGATCCGCGAGGCGGAAACCTCGATCGCGCAGGGCGGCTTGCCGATCGGCGCGGTGCTGACGCGCGACAACAAGGTCATCGCCCGCGGCCACAACAACCGCGTGCAGGAGAACAACCCGATCCTGCACGGCGAGATGAGCTGCCTGCGTGAAGCCGGCGCGATCTCGTTCCACGACACCGTGATGTACACCACGCTGTCGCCATGCTCGATGTGCGCGGGCGCACTCGGACTGTTCAAGGTCAAGCTTGTGGTCATCGGGGAGTCCGTCACCTTCGAGGGCTCCAAGGACATCCTCGACAAGTTCGGCATCCCCTGGATCGACCTTGCCGACGACCGCTCCATCACCATGATGAAGAATTGGCGTTCCATCCCTGCCAATGAGCGCCTGTGGCAGGGCGACATCGGCAACTAAACCTGGTCTGTTCGTCTTCGCTGTCGCAAGACGACGTTTTGCAAAGTTTGTCTTGAGGTCAGCATGCCCATCAACATCCTGATGCCCGCTCTCTCGCCGACGATGGAGAAGGGCAACCTCGCCAAATGGCTGAAGAAGGAAGGCGACAAGGTCAAGTCCGGCGACGTCATCGCCGAGATCGAAACCGACAAGGCGACCATGGAGGTCGAGGCGATCGACGAGGGCACCATCGCCAAGATCCTGGTGCCCGAGGGCACGCAGGACGTTCCGGTGAACGACGTGATCGCCGTGCTCGCCGGCGAAGGCGAGGACGTGAAGGCGGCGGGGAGCGCCAAGCCCAGCGCTTCGGCCGCGCCGCCGAAGATAGCGGAGAAACCCGCCGAGGCGTCCGCCGCGGCGCCGGCTCCAACGCCTGCGCCTGCTGCACCGAAGGCTGCTCCGCCGCCCACTGCTGCACCCGCGCCGCAGGCTGCGGCTCCCGCCGCGCAGGCCAATGGCCATGGTGGCCGCGTGTTCTCATCGCCGCTGGCGCGGCGTCTGGCCAAGGAAGCCGGCATCGATGTGTCGATGGTCACCGGCACCGGCCCGCACGGCCGCGTGGTCGCGCGCGACGTCGAGCAGGCCAAGTCCGGCAAGGGCCTCAAGGCGCCGGCTGCGGCCCCATCGTCCGCGCCTTCGATCGCGCCGACCATGTCGGACAAGCAGATCCTGTCGCTGTTCGAGCCCGGCTCCTACGACATCGTCCCGCATGACGGCATGCGCCGCACCATTGCGCAGCGCCTGACCGCGTCGATCCAGAACGTTCCGCACTTCTACCTCACCATCGACTGCGACATCGGCAAGCTGCTCGCCGCGCGCGAGGAGATCAACGCCGCCGCGCCGAAGGACAAGGAGAAGAAGCCGCTCTACAAGATCTCGGTCAACGACTTCGTCATCAAGGCGATGGCGGTGGCGCTGCAGAAGATCCCGAACTGCAACGTCAGCTGGACCGAAAGCGGCATGGTCAAGCACCATCATTCCGACGTCGGCGTCGCCGTCGCGATGCCCGGCGGCCTGATCACGCCGATCATCCGCAAGGCCGAGACCAAGACGCTCTCGACCATCTCCAACGAGATGAAGGATTTTGCCGCGCGCGCCCGCTCCCGCAAATTGAAGCCCGAGGAATACCAGGGCGGCACCACCGCTGTCTCCAACCTCGGCATGTACGGCATCAGCCACTTCACCGCGGTGATCAACCCGCCGCATGCGACCATCCTCGCGGTCGGCACCAGCGAGGAGCGCCCCGTCGTGCGCGGCGGCAAGATCGAGATCGCAAACATGATGAGCGTGACCCTGTCCTGCGATCACCGTGCCATCGACGGCGCGCTCGGCGCCGAGCTGATCGGCGCGTTCAAGCAGCTGATCGAAAACCCCGTCATGATGATGGTCTGACGCAACGGCAGAGGGGGCAACCTTGCATGTCCGGACCCGCTGGCCGTGGATCTCGCTGCTGCTCGCCGCGGGCGTCGCGCTCAATCCGGTCGGGCTCGAATTTTTACGGTCCGCCTTCCTCTCGGGAGAGCAGCTGTCGCGGAACATCGCTCAGCCGATCGTGTTGAGCGCGCTGGCCATCCTGGTCCTGGTCGGGATCATCGAATGGCTGGTCAGGTTTGTTGTCTTCAAGCGCCGCGCCCGCGGCGCTTCTTGAGTTGAACGGGAGCCGCTATGGCCGACACATCCTTCGACGTCATCATCATCGGCTCCGGTCCGGGCGGCTATGTCACCGCCATCCGCGCCGCCCAGCTCGGCTTCAAGACCGCGATCGTGGAAAAGTCCTATCTCGGCGGCATCTGCCTGAACTGGGGCTGCATCCCGACCAAGGCGCTGCTGCGCTCGGCCGAGATCTACCACTACATGCAGCACGCCGGGGATTACGGCCTGTCGGCGGAGAAGGTCTCGTTCGATCCGAAGGCCGTGGTGCAGCGCTCGCGCGGGGTTTCCAAGCGCCTCAATGACGGCGTGGGCTTCCTGATGAAGAAGAACAAGGTCAGCGTGATCTGGGGCGCGGCCTCCATCAATGCGCCCGGCAAGGTCGCGGTGAAGAAGTCCGAGGTCGAGGGCCCGAAGGGCGCGCTGGGCGAGGGGACTTACCAGGCCAAGCACATCATCGTCGCCACCGGCGCGCGGCCGCGCGTGCTGCCCGGCCTCGAGCCCGACAAGAAGCTGGTCTGGACCTATTTCGAGGCGATGGTGCCGGAGCGGATGCCGAAATCGCTGCTGGTGGTCGGCTCCGGCGCGATCGGCATCGAGTTCGCCTCGTTCTTCCACACCATGGGCAGCGAGGTCACGGTGGTAGAGGTGCTGCCGCAGATCCTGCCCGTTGAGGATGCCGAGATCGCCGGCCTTGCCCGCAAGCGCCTGGAGAAGCAGGGCATCAAGATCATGTCCTCGACCAAGGTGACCAAGCTGGAGAAGAAGGCCGACAGCGTCGTCGCCACCATCGACGACGGCAAGGGCAAGCCGGT
This sequence comes from Bradyrhizobium sp., assembly GCA_035575945.1. Lineage (GTDB taxonomy): Bacteria > Pseudomonadota > Alphaproteobacteria > Rhizobiales > Xanthobacteraceae > Bradyrhizobium. Next base: position 57,804 of record DATLXF010000019.1, read on the forward strand.
GACATCAGAGTTCGAGCGCGTGATCTCGGCGGTCGGCGTCGTCGGCAACATCGAGAATCTCGGACTCGAAAAGCTCGGCGTGAAGACCGACCGCGGCATCATCGTCGTCGACGGCTACGGCAAGACCAACGTCCCCGGCATCTATGCCATCGGCGATGTCGCCGGTCCCCCGATGCTGGCGCACAAGGCCGAGCATGAGGGCGTGATCTGCGTCGAGGCGATCAAGGGCCTGCAACCGCACCCCCTCCACAAGAACCTGATCCCGGGCTGCACCTATTGCCATCCGCAGGTCGCCTCGGTCGGTTTGACGGAAGCCAAGGCGAAAGAGAACGGCCGCGAGATCCGCGTCGGCCGCTTCCCCTTTGTCGGCAACGGCAAGGCCATCGCGCTCGGCGAAGACCAGGGCCTGGTCAAGGTCATCTTCGACAAGAAGACGGGCCAGCTGCTCGGGGCCCATATGGTCGGCGCGGAGGTCACCGAGCTGATCCAGGGCTATGTCGTCGCCATGAACCTGGAGACCACGGAAGAAGAGCTGATGCACACGGTGTTCCCGCATCCGACCCTGTCGGAGATGATGAAGGAAGCCGTGCTGGATGCGTATGGACGGGTGTTGAATATCTGACGGACGAGCGCGTCGCCCGCCGCGTCAATGCGAGCGCAGCGAAGCAATCCAGACTGCCTCTGCGGAATGACTCTGGATTGCTTCGCTGCGCTCGCAATGACGAGAAGAGAGAGAGCCGGTTGCAAAACAAGAAGGAAACCGCCCCATGCACGACAACGACAACCTCACCATCGAACGTCCGACCTTCGTCACCCATCTCGAATGCGCGATGGAGGGCGATCATTACGCCGCCGACCAGGTCCACAACCTCTCCAAGGCCGGCAAGCCGCTCTTGGTCCGCTACGACCTCGCGGGCGTGAAGAAGGCGCTGACCAAGGACGCGCTGGCAGAGCGGCCCGGCGACATGTGGCGGTACCGGGAGCTGCTGCCGGTGCGCAAATGCCAGGACATCGTCTCGCTCGGCGAAGTGACGACGCCGCTGATCCGGCTGCCCAAGCTCGGTAAAAAGCTCGGTGGCGGCGAGATCATCGTCAAGGACGAGGGACGGCTGCCGACCGGCTCGTTCAAGGCGCGCGGCCTCGTGATGGCGGTGTCGATGGGCAAGGCGCTCGGCATCAAGCACATGGCGATGCCGACCAACGGCAATGCCGGCGCGGCGCTCGCGGCCTATGCGACGAGCTGCGGCATCAAGACCACGATCTTCTGCCCGGCCGACACGCCCGAGGTGAACGTCAGCGAGATCGAGCTGCAGGGCGCGACCGTCTACCGCGTCAACGGCTATATCGACGATTGCGGCAAGATCGTCGGCGAAGGCAAGGCCAAGGTCGGCTGGTTCGATACGTCCACGCTGAAGGAGCCATACCGCATCGAGGGCAAGAAGACGATGGGCCTCGAGCTCGCCGAGCAGCTCGGATGGGACGTGCCCGACGTGATCTTCTATCCGACCGGCGGCGGCACCGGTCTGATTGGCATGTGGAAGGCGTTCGACGAGCTCGAGAAGATCGGCTTCATCGGAGGCAAGCGCCCGCGCATGGTCGCGGTGCAGGCCTCCGGCTGCGCGCCGATGGTGCGCGCGTTTGACGCCGGCACCGAGCACGCAACACGCTGGGAGGATGCCCACACCATCGCCTCGGGCATCCGCGTGCCGCAGGCGATCGGCGATTTCCTGATCCTGCGCGCGGTGCGCGAGAGCAAGGGCTTTGCCATCGCGGTCGATGACGACAAGATTTCATCGGCACTGAACGAGGTCGCGCGCGAGGAGGGGCTCTTGCTCTGCCCCGAGGGCGCCGCCACCTACGCCGCCTACAAGGAGAGCCTTGCCGACGGCCGCGTCTCGAAGGCCGACCGCGTCATGCTGTTCAACTGCGCCACCGGCCTGAAGTACCCGCTGCCGCCGGTCTCCCGCACGCTCGACCGCCACAAGCCGATCGACTATTCGCAGTTTTAGCTTGCTTCTCCCTCTCCTCCGTTCTTACGGGTAGAGGGTGGGTTGAGGGGCTGCTTCCGCAAACACAGCGACAGTTGAGTTCGTGGGGCCCCCTTCATCCGAATTGCTGGCAATTCGACCTCTCCCCGCAAGCGGGGCGAGGTGAAGAAAAAAAGTCATCGCTGGGGAGAGAACAATGACGAAGGCCGTTTGCGCCGCGCTGTTTGCCATTTTCGCTGCCGTCGGCGCCGCGCGCGCCGATGACTATCCCACCCGTCCGATCACCATCATCGTGCCCTTCGCCGCCGGCGGACCGTCCGATGCCATGGCACGCGTGCTGGCCGAGCGCATGCGCGTGCCGCTCGGCCAGCCCGTGGTGATCGAGAACGTCACCGGCGCCGGCGGCTCGATCGGCGTCGGCCGCGCCGTGCAATCGCCGCCGGACGGCTACACCATCTCGTTCGGCCATCTCGGCACCCACGTCGCCAACGGCGCCGTCTACAAGCTCAAGTTCGATCTCGTCGCCGACCTCGAGCCGGTGGTGCTGCTGCCGAGCAATCCGATGATCGTCGTCAGCAAGAACGCGGTGCCCGCGACCTCGCTGAAGGAGCTGATCGAATGGCTGAAGTCGCGGCCGTCGCCGCCGACGGCAGGCACCGCCGGCGCCGGCTCCGGCAGTCACATCGCCGGCGTCTATCTCGAAAACGTTTCTGGCATCAAGCTGCAATACGTGCCGTATCGCGGCACCGCGCCGGCGCTGAACGATCTGATCGCCGGCCAGATCGACCTGATGGTCGACCAGACCTCCAATTCGATTGGTCAGGTCCGCGCCGGCACCATCCGCGCCTACGCCATCACCGACGACAAGCGCCTGGCCTCCGCGCCGGATATCCCGACCGCGGAGGAGGCCGGCCTGAAAGGCTTCAACATGACGCTGTGGTCGGGCATGTGGGTGCCGAAGGGCACGCCCAAGGAGATCGTGACCAAGCTCAACGTCGCGGCCGTGGAGGCGCTGAACGATCCGGCGGTCCGGAAGCAACTCGAGAGTCAGGGCCTGGAGATGACGCCGAAGGATCAGCTCACGCCGGAAGCGCTCGGCACGCGGCAAAAGGCCGAGATCGCAAAGTGGTGGCCGATGATCAAGGCGGCGAACATCAAGGTGGATTGAGGTGAGGTAGGGTGGATTGCGCTCCGCTAATCCACCCTACGGCTGCGGCGACAACCGGCGGCTAATCCGCCGGCGTCGCCGTTGCACTCGCGTCCTTCGTCACCACGCGCTCGTCGCTCTTGCCGGCGATCATGCCGCCGCCTTCGAACCTTGCGCGGTAGACCAGGAGGTTCTCCATCACGCGCTGGACGTAGTTGCGCGTCTCCGACAGCGGAATGCGCTCGACCCAGTCGACGGGGTCGACATTGGGATGCCGGGGATCGCCTCGTTTCTGCACCCATTCGCGCACGCGGCCGCGACCGGCATTGTAGCCGGCGAAGGTCATGATCTGGTTGCCGCGATATTCCGAGAACAGCGCGCTGAGCTCGGCCGCACCCATCTGCGTGTTGTAGACGGGATCAGACACCATCCTGTCCCAGTCGTATTTCAGGCCGAAGCGCTTCGCGGTGTCGCGACCTGCTTCGGGCGTCACCTGCATCAGCCCGACCGCGTTGGCGTGCGACTTGTCGCGCTGCTCGAACGAGCTTTCGGTGCGCGCCACCGAATAGATCACGCTGGTCTCGATCGCGGGTGCGACCTGCTTGTGCTCGGGGATGCCGATGGTCGGGAAGGCGTAATGGTCGAGCGCGAGCCCACGCGCCAAGGCCGTCTTGCCGACCTCCAGCATCACGCGCGCATCGTTGCGCCGGCCGGCAAGCTCACCGAGCGCTTCGAGTGCCGCGACGTCGGTGCTCTCCTTGGCGAAGTCCTGCGCGTAGTAGAACACCGCGTCGCGCTCGCCGATGCCGTAGAGCATGTCGGCGGCGCGCACGCGCTCGTCCGTGGCCTGCGTATCGGCTGAGGCCAGCACCGGCGAGGGCGGACGCAGCTCGATGCCTTCGAGGCCGAGCCTGGCGCGGGCCAGCTGGCCATAATAGGCGGTCTGATAGCGCGCCGCGGCCCGGTAGCTCATGCGCGCGTCGGCCGTCGCGCCCATGGCTTCGGCGGCGCGGCCGCGCCAGTAATGCGCCCGCGACAACGCGATCGGGTTGGCCGAGCCGGCGTCGATCGATGCGAAGTGCACCATCGCCGTCCTGGGATCGTCGAGATAGCGCAGCGCGATCCAGCCGCACATGAAGTGATAGTCGACGCGGTAGACCTCCTTGTCCGGCACGGCGGCCGTACGGACCACGTCATAGGCGGTTCTCGACTTGCCCTGGTCGAGGAGCTTGCGCGCCAGCATGCGACGCTCGCGCCACCAGGCGTCGGTGTCCTGCGATGCCATGGTCTCGGGCGCGGCGGCGAGGATCACCTCGGCGGCGTCGTCGATGCGGTCGTTCTGAAGATGCCACTGCGCGCGGCACAGCACATAGCCGAGATCGCGCCGCGTCTCCGTCGGGACATCGTCGAGATAGTCCTGGGCCTTGCTCGCCTTGGCGGTGACGGCGGCGCAGGCCTTGACGATAGCGAGCGCGTCTTCGCCGAGCCGCTTGGCCGCGCGTCTGGCGCCGGCATAGTCCTTGGCGCCGAGGCGCTTGTCCATGCGGGCCCGATGATCGTCCGCCGCAAGGAGATCACGGAATGCTTCGTAGGCGTCCTGTTCGCTGCGTTCGGACAGTTCTTCCGTGCGCCAGGCTTCGCGCACCAACCGGGCGGCGCGGTCGGCATCGCCCTCGGTGAGGAGCACGCGGGCCAGCGCGAACTTGCCCTTGGCGCTGGTCGGGCGATCCATGGTGAACGTGTGCACGGTGGTCGCCTCGCTCTTCTCCTGCCACAGCCGCGCCTCGGCGCGGCGACGGAAGAGGGCGCTGCCCGGCCAATCGGGATTGGCGGCGAGGAAAGCGGCGTATCGCTTGAAGTTCGCGGTGCTGTCGGGGTGGCGAAGCATGAACCAGTCGGCGAGCTTCTGTCCGGCGGGATCGGCAATGCGATCGCGTGCGGCGGCCGCATCTTCCCGCTTACCCTTGCGCGTGAGATCGATTGCGTCCTTCAGCGCGGCGAGATCGCCGGTCAGCGGCGGCGGTGCCGGCTTGTCAGCGGGCGCAGCGACCGTCTTCTTCGACTTGCGCCTGGCTTCGGCGTGCTTGCCGTGCCGCGTCTTGGCGGCTGAGAGATGGCGGTGCTTGCCGGCGCTCGCTGCATGCGTCTTCTTCAATGCAGGCGATTTGTGGCTGCTTTTCGCGGCCAGCTCGGCGGGCACGAGGGCCATGGCGGCGATGGCAACGAGACACGCGAGCGAGCGTATGCACTGGTTCATTCGATGGTCCCCCCTGCGAAAACCACTTCAAACCAAGGTCCGCGACGACATGCGGTTTGCGAATCGAAATACCGGCCGATGCCAAGCATCGTGTCGCATCCTCAAGCTGTCGCAACAATGCGGCAAAATGCGGATTGGGAACTGGAACTTCCGAAACGACGAACAGGCTGCGGCTTCAACCTTTGTTAACGCTCCGGGCTCGCGCGACGATCCCACACGGTTCAGGACGTCGGATCAGGCATATTGCGCGTGTTCCGAGGATGGATTCCGTGTATGAGTTCCACCGTTCCGTCTTTCAGCGTATGCCCGCACCTTATGCCCATTTTCAACCAGTCGATCCGGCGCAAGATCGTAGGGATCGCGCTCGGACTGATCGTCCTGATGCTGGTCACCTCGATCCTGTCGATGGTGATGTCGAGCCAGGTCGGTGTCCTCCTGGACGAGCTCACCAACCGTTACATTCCGGCCTATAGCCATCTGGCGCGTACCAACATTCGTTCGCTGGAGCGGGGGCTGGCGCTGCGGCGGATGGTCATGACCAGGATGGAGTCGCCGTCGGACGAGGAGGCCTACGCCGCACGGCTTCGCGACTTCGAGGCATCGGACCGCAGGATCGAGGAGGAGGCGGAGGCCGCGCGCAAGCTGATCAACGCGATCATCGACGACCCCAGGACGTATTCCGACAACGCCGCGCTGGGGCGGATCGATAGCCGCATCGACACCGCCGTCACCGAGCTGCGCCGCGACCTGAGCGAGGGGCATGTGAAGCTCCTCAAGCAGGTCGAGGCGAAGCAGATGTCCGAGGCCCGCGGAACGCTGGAGCATATCGACGTCTTGCGCAGCCAGTTCAACCAGAAGGTCGATGCGATCCGCGCCGACATGCTGACGCAGGTCTATTTCTCGACCGCGCAGGTGATCAGCCGTCAGCATCAGGCGATCATCGTCTCGGGGGTCGTGACGCTGCTCGCGGCGGTCGTCGGGTTCGTCTTCGCGCTGATGGTGAGTAGCGGCATCACGCGCCCGGTGCGGCTGCTGCTCGCCGGCACCCGCGAGGTCGAGGCGGGCCGGTTCGACAAGCCCATCTCCGTTTCCACGCAGGACGAGATCGGCGAGCTGGCCGCGGCCTTCAACCGCATGATCGAGCAGCTCCGGAACAACGAGCGCATTCGCGAGACGTTCGGCCGCTACATCGACCCGAAGGTGGTGCAAGGCCTGATCGACCGGCCGGAGGTCGCCGTCGATGGTGAGCGCCGGGTGATGACCATCATGTTCTGCGACATGAGCGGTTTCACCTCGATGAGCGAAGGCATGACCCCGCGCGGCCTCGTCAAGGTGATGAACCACTATTTCACCGTGATGTCCGCGCCGATCAGGCGCAATCGCGGCGTCATCGACAAGTATATCGGCGACGCCATCATGTCCTATTGGGGCCCGCCTTTCATCGAGGAGGGCGAGCAGGCGTTGCTCGCCGGACTTGCCGCGGTCGAAATGGCGGACCAGGTGCCCGCGCTGCAGAGGCAGCTGCCGGATCTGCTCGGCATTCGCGCCATGCCGGCGCCTTGCGACCTGCGCATCGGCATCGCCACGGGTGAGGTCCTGACCGGCAGCATCGGCTCCGAACTGATGATGAGCTTCACCGTGATGGGCGATGCCGTGAACCTCGCTTCGCGGCTGGAGGCCGTCAACAAGGTCTACGGTACCCGCATTCTGGTCTCGCAGGCGACTGCGGAGGCCATTGGATCCGGCCTCGAGTTGCGCGAGATCGATCGTCTGGCGGTCGCGGGCCAAAGCGCACCGCAGGCGATCTTCGAGGTGATGGCGAGGCCGGGCGCACTCGGCGATGCGCAAGTGACGTTGCGCGCGCACTATGCCGAAGCTCTCGCCGCCTACCGCGGGCGCCGCTTCGACGAAGCCCGTGCCGCCTTCAACGCGGCGCTGGAAGCGGTCCCCGGCGACGGCCCCTCGCTTACGATGCTCGGCCGCATCGCCCGGTTCGAGGCCAATCCGCCGGATGCCAATTGGGACGGCGCTTGGCGGCTGGAGCAGAAATAGCCGCGCCTCTCCGGCCGGCACCGGAAAAAATGATTCTGCTCCATAACGATGTTAGCGGTGACCTATTTCTCGGGCTTACGCTTGACGTCCTTAAGGCGTCTGATGGGGACACGCCGATGACACATCTCGAGGACAGGCTGGAACGGTTCGAGACGCTCACCGCCGAATGCGAGCTGATCGCCAAGCTCGCCACCGACAGCGGCAAGCGTGAGTTTTATTTGAAGCTCGGGGAAGAGTACCGTCAGCTGGCCGTGGATATGCGGCAGGTAATCGCGGCCAAGGCTGCGGCCTGAAGCACTACGATCCGTTCTTAACGTTTGTCGCGCATTCTCGGCGCAAGCGGGCGTCGTGATCGGCGACGCCAGCTGGGAAGGCCGGGATACGCTGCAATGCAGCGTGTCTCGCGCGAGTCGGTTTGCCATGCCTGACAGGGGCAATCTCATGCGCCTCGTTGCCGTGATCGTGTTCGCGCTCATGACGGCGGCCTGCGACCAGGAGCAGGACATCACCGGCTCGACGATGCCGGCCTGCCCGTTGCGCGGCTACAGCTACAATCCACGCGACATGAACCAGTGCGTCGCCGCCTGCAAATCCTGCGATCGTGGCACGACGATCACGTGCACGACCTCCTGTACGTTGAGGGGAGCCCGCTGAGCGGGACCCCCTTCCGCCTTGTAGGACCGCAACCCGCGACATGCCAGCCATCCCCGTCATTCCGAGGCCGAGGTCGACGAGCTCGGCTGCCTGCATGCCGCCATCGCGGAGGAGGCATGACGCGCGGATGAGGAAACCACGGCGCGAGGTTCGCGGCTGACGGCCGGTGGTGCTTGGCACCGGAACGATTTACATGGGTTGATTATTGAAGAAGGCGGGTAGGATGCGGAGTTCGATGGAATGGGTATGCTCGATCCCGGTCGATTCCTGGTGTCGTGCTCGCATTGCGATGCCTGGCCGATGGCGGCCAATGTGAAGCGGTCGAACTGGTCGGCGTCGCCGCACGAGGTCCGATTCGTCTGCACGCGCTGCCGGCGCGAGGAGACCGCCATCGTCTCGGCCTCCGGCGAGTTGACTCCCGTCAGGCGGGTCGATGTCCCGCCACGCGACGTCGCGGTCGCCTGGGCCGAGGCCCAGCGTTCGCGAGGGCGGGGCTGAATGGCCGCGCCGTGTGGGTGGACGGGCCTCTCGATTGTTCGCCCGGCTCGATCCCTCTAGGCGCGCGACTGCGACGGCCCTGTGTCGCCCTCTGTCAATCGGATCGCGCGAAAATATTCCGCTTTACCGAAATTCGGAAATGACGTATGTGTCGCGCATCCCGGCTCGTTCTCGAGGGGCGATCGTGAGGTCGTCATGTTCGCGAGCCGGGCTTGCGGTGGACGCGGCAGCGTCGGGCGCGAAAGGGTGCGGGCAGGGAGGGTAGTCCCCGGTGAGCCCGCGGCCGCGCGCGGACGAACGGCGCTGACAGGTTCGTCCCATCAGGTCTTCGATGGCAACGTGCACAACGTCGTCGGAGCCGGTGGGGTCAAGCGAACCGCGCGTACGGCAAAACCGTGTGGTCCTGGCCGTCGTTGCTACGGTCAAGCTCTTGCGGAGGCGGCAATCGCGTCAACCGGCGCGG